>CAWIVD010000033.1:0-65592 GCA_963839435.1 uncultured Alphaproteobacteria bacterium | reverse complement strand
AATCTCTTCGAGACCCGGCTCACATTCGACGGGCCGCGCAATGTGCCGAAGCCGCTGCGCCCCTTTTTCAGCAGCCTGGAGGAAGGGAAGGACATCCGCCGCGCGGCGGCGGCAACACTGCTACGCAAGTTCAAGGGGCCTGGGGCATATGAAGGCCTGTGGGAGTTTCTGGCCCGCACCTATCGCGCGTTGGCCGATGAGTCCATCTTGCCGATCACGATCAACGATGTCCTCGAGGTAAACCGGATGATTGAAGCCCTCAAACCGACGGAGCATCAGCAATGAAAGCCCTCGTCAATGGCGCCAACGGATTTGTCGGCCGCCACGTCGTGAACGCGCTGTCCGCGGCGCGGGATTGTCGTCGGCCCATGGAGCAACTCGGCTGATGATCTCCAGTGGAAATCTTCAGGGCTGACCTGCGGACCTTACGTGATCTTCCGCGAGCCTTTGAGGGCATAGCCATTTACTTATAGACACAGCCCTGAGAAATCTGGATTGGCGTTGCGACTTAGTTCGTTGTTTTCAGAGACGCGCAGCGGGGGCTCGAGTACGCAGCACAAAGAGTACGTCTCATCAGGTATCCGAGCCGTTGGACTTGCACATGGTCATGGTGGGATTCGTTCATCGGGAATATCTTGGTGCGCCCGAACCAGATGACCGGATGGACCCATATAGAGTCCAGCCGACACAACAAATACCGCAAATTGGGCAAACCGCAATATTTGGCAGTTGTGCTAGGATCCGAGCGCTGGGGTATGGTTCCCGAATTCCACAGAAGCTGTCAACGGGCATCCGCGGCGGCAATTTCGACTACCTTACCGAACAGGTGGCCTGGACGAGCAGCTCCCCGTCGCAAATGCCGCCAGCCTCCCCTCTAACTGAACGACAAGCCCGACTTTTTCGGCAAATATCAATTGGCCGTGGGTAAATCTGACCGGCGCCACATAGCTCTCTGCTCCCGCCGGCCAAGGCCAGGCTGGATGCTGGCACACCCTTCGCCCTCGCTCCGGGGCATATGCCTTTGATGTACCCTTGTCACTCGTGGATCCAGTCGTGTTCGTTAGCCCCCCGGTAAAGATGTGCCAGAGACTATCATCTCGGGGCACGGCCGGTTGCACGCTCGACGCTGGCGGAGGCCAATGCGTCGATCTTCGGCGGGGTGCTTTCGGGGCTGATGAAGCAATTGCGGCGGGGATACCGGCGCAAAATCGGCGATTGCCTCCGGCTGATGAACTCCACTTCGGTGCGCCTCACGAGTTTCAGCCGCGATTGAGGCCACGTTTTCGGCGGGCGTATGCGGCGCCAAGGCGCACATCGTCTACGTGGCCAAGTCAAGCCAGCCATCGATAGCGGAGCGAAAATTCGTCAATATTTTCATGGCTTCTTCTGCCAGCGGAGACATCCGGGCCATCAAGTTCCGGGATGATGGGGTGCGAGCGGATTGCGGGATGATAATCCGCTGGCCAGATCAGCGAAGTTTTCTAAGTTAGTCAAGCTTTCGCCTAAAATCCGGAAAGTTTTCATCGTATGGCTTGGATAGCCATGGCGGATAACGCTCCGCGCCCGGGCTTCGGACCGCCCTTGCCCCCGAGGGGAAATAGAGGAGCCAGCCCAACCGTTAGACATGCTGGGGCGGCTCGCCGCTCGGGTGCTAGGTATGAGGGAAGGGTACGGTATGCAGTTTCCAGGAGAACGGCGATAAGATCGGCGCCATCACCGCGCTTGGGCTTGGGTCAACGCTCAGAGCGAAAGCGTCGACAGCCTACGACGTTGATTCCGGCGTCGGGGCCACGCTCGACAGGTTTTACAGCTGCGGCCCTTGGGCCAGGGGCTTCGCTCAGAGAACCACAGGGATTTTGGTCTTCCCGACCATCGTCAAGGCCGAGGGTTTTGGCTTTGGCGGCGAATATGGCGAAGGCAGCCTCTTGATCCACGGCCGTCCAGCCGAATATTACGATACGGTTTCGGCGTCTTTCGGCTTTCAGCTGGGGGCGCAGGCAGAATCCGTTATTATCATGTTCATGACGCCGGACGCTCTCGAAGGGTTCCGCATAAAGGATGGCTGGAAAGTGGGCGTGGACGGCTCTGTCGCAATTATTGCGGTGGGTGCTGGCGGCGCGGACACGAATTACCATACACAGCCCGATCGTCGGCTTCATCTTCGATCAGAAGGGGTTGATGTACAATCTGACACTCGAAGGCTCGAAGATCAGCCGCATCTACCGCTGACGTATCTTCCCCTGGCTGCCAAGCCCTCAGCCGGCGGTTTTGGATGGAGCATAACGCGATCCTCTTATAAAATCCTGTGAATGGCAACGCGCGGCGTGGCAGATGGTCAGCACCAGAGCGGCGACAAAATCAAGGCGCGCGCCCGGAAGACGCGAGCGCGGCGCAGAAGAAGCGGCGGCCCACGGAGGCGACCGGATTGCGGCCGTTCTCTCGGCGCATGGCGTAACGGCAGTCTTCGCATTATGCGGGGGACATATTTCGCCTATTCTCTCAGGCGCGAAAGCGCGAGGGATTCGCATCATAGACACGCGCGCCGAGGCCACGGCCGTATTCGCCGCCGATGCCGCTGCCCGGCTGACGGGCGTGCCTGGAGTCGCGGCAGTAACGGCGGGGCCGGGGATCACCAATACCGTAACCGCATTGAAGAATGCGCAGCTTGCACAGTCCCCGGTCGTGCTCCTGGGAGGAGCGGCGCCAACGCTGCTGCAACGGCGCGGCGCTCTCCAAGACATCGATCAGCGTCCCGTTGCCGCGCCTCACGTTAAGTTTCTCAGGCAGGTCCGGCGGATGCAGGACATTGGCCCCGCCATTGAAGAAGCGTTCGCAGCCGCGCGCGAAGGCGTGCAAGGCCCAGCCTTCGTCGAGGTCCCGGTCGATTTGCTCTATGCCGAGTCGCTTGTGCGCCAATGGTATGGCGAGGCTTCCGGAAGAGGCCGGTCATCTCCGACACGCTTCTGAGCTACACATCAACCGGCATCTCGAGAGGCTCTTTGGCGAAAGCGGCAGCGGGTCCGCCCCGCGGCCCGGACCGTGGTAGCGCCTGCCGTCCGCTCTTCGAGCGTGAGGGCGGCGGCCTCTGCCCTGTCGAGCGCTTCGCGCCCCTGGCGATCATTGGCAGCCAGACGCTCGCCGCAGGCACCGATCCTGTCTTGGTAGCCGCTGCCTTGGAGCGGCTCGGAATCCCAGTCTATCTTTCGGGGATGGCGCGGGGGCTGCTTGGACGGGATCACCCGGTTCAGGTCGCGCCATCAGCGCAGGCAAGCGTTGAAGGAGGCCGATTGCGTCATTCTCGCGGGCGTGCCGTGCGATTTCCGCCTCGACTATGGCCGGCAAATCCGCCGGTCAGCCACGCTGATCGCGGCGAACCGCAGCCGCAAGGACGCGCAGCTGAACCGCCGCCCGGACATCGCAGCCATCGGAGACGCCGCCCTGTTTCTTGAGCAGCTGGCTGAGCGCTTGGTCGGCGTTGGCGGCCGTTGGAAGGAATGGATGGCACGCTGCGAGCGCTCGATGACGCCCGCGAAGCCGAAATCGAGAAGCAGGCTGCCGCCGAAAGCGAGTTCGTCAACCCGATCGCCCTCCTTCGCGACATCGACCGCGCCGCCGGCGACAACGCCATTTTTGTCGCCGATGGCGGCGACTTCGTCGCAACGGCGTCTTATATCCTGCGGCCCCGCGGGCCGCTCACCTGGCTCGATCCCGGTCCCTTCGGCACGCTCGGCGTCGGCGCGGGCTTCGCACTCGGCGCGGCGCTGTCGCGGCCCGGGGCGGAGATCTGGATCATCTTCGGCGATGGCGCGTGCGGCTACAGCCTTGCCGAATTCGACACGTTTGTGCGCCACGGCATGCCGGTGATCGCCGTTGTTGGCAACGATGCGGGCTGGACGCAGATCGCGCGCGAGCAGGTGAAGGTGCTAGGGGATGACGTCGGAACGGTGCTCGCGAGAAGCGATTATCACGAGGTCGCTGCAGGCTTCGGCGCGGAAGGCATCCTTGTGAAGACGAATGCGGAGGCGCGGGACGCTTTGGCTCGCGCACGGGCCATCGCGAAGGACGGCAAGCCTGTGCTGATCAATGCGTGGCTGGACCACTCCGCTTTTCGTAAGGGCTCGATTTCAATGTAAAACCGAGCCCGGATGGGCAGGTGGGCGCGCCCACCGCTCACCGCCCCTCAAACAGGAAGAGCACTAGCAGGAGGAGGGGGGAGGAGGCGAGGGGAAGTCGGGGGGGGGGGGAGGGGAGTGCGAAGGAGGAGGTGAACAGGAGGTTCTGGGGGAGGATTCAGGGGTTAATAGGAGTTGCTGAAGGGCGAGGAGAAGGAGAGAGGAGAAAGTAGGGGGGCAGGAGAAAAACCCGGGGGGAAAGAAGAGGGACGGCCGGAAAAGCCGTGTCTATGAAAGTGCCAGGGGGTATCCCGAAATGAGAGATCGTGAGAAATGCGGGCTAGGTCACATACCCATAAAACAGCATTCACAAACGGGCGAATAGTGATTTAAACTCCCAAAAGGAGGTTGCGATGGCCCGCTTTAAGTACCCGTCGGCGTGAATTCCGGCACATTCAAGGGCATATGCGACACAGCTAGGTCGGTGGAGAGGGCTTAGCTCGACGCTGACGCTGCAATCTTCAAAGCCAAATGGCGAGGAAAATGCGAGTGTTCCAGAAGCATCCGTCGCCTACGATCCGGCGCAACCCTCGATAGGAGCTTGCCGTGGGATGGGCCACCAGCTTTTTTTCAGGCGGCGAACTTAGGGTATAAAGGGTCTCCACGTCGCTTTCTGCTTACTGCGGGCTCCTGCGAGGAGAAGCAAGGCTTGCCTGTCTTGTTCGCAAGCCTTGTTTGATAGAGCATCCGGTTGGCTAAAACCGGACGCTGGCATACCCTCATTCGGGCCGCCATCTTAGCCATGGGGGCCAGCGGGCGCCGTTGCGCTTTCATTCGTGCACTGATCGGTGAACAAGACCCTGCCGTCCTGCAGATATTGCTTCGCCAGGCAATTCGAGGGGCACGTCGCGACCGGCGCCGAAGTGGCGTAGGCGGGAGCCACATAGCCTTGGTCGACGAAGACCGGACCGTATACCCCATGACGCCAGTGCCAATGCCAGTGCGGGCTATGCGGGAATGGACCGCGTGCGATCGGGCCATGAGGCCAATGCGGGCCATGGAAGCCACCTGGGTGGAAGCCTCCGGGGTGGCCCATGCCGCCGCCTGGCATGCGAGGGCCGAAAAAGCCTCCAGGACGATGCATGCCGCCCATCGCCGGATGACCAGCGGAGGCCGGGGAAAGCGCGGCTGAAGAGAGAATAGCAGCAGATGCAAGAGCCGCGAGTGTGATGCGCTTGAACATGGTCGTCTCCTTGGATTGGGTGTTGTAAGAGCGGTGGCTTCAGCTTTCTCCTGCGCGCTTACCTGCATCCCATTTGTCGAGGCGGCCATTCGATAGGTTCACGAACAGGTTCAAAAAATTTTCGGGTTCGCGTGGATAGCGAGTGCGAGCCCCTCAGGGGTGAGGTCTTTAAGAACTCAGTCCACATCGAAACGTAGGGGGCTTGGCGCCCGGGGCGGCTATTCGTAACCCTGGTTTCTCCGATGTCTCATCGCCGTTCTGCGCGAAGGGCGGCAAGGTCTTCCTCGATCAGCGGTGCATATCTCACGCGCAGCCGCTCGAACTCGCTTTTAATCTCATCGAACTCATTTTCGGTCATCTTATCGAGCGAGACGAAGCCGGTTCGCGCTCCCTGGACCCCGCGAAGCAGCTGATCGAGTTTCAGACGCACGATGCGGGTCTCGCGGTGTCAGGTGTTCTGAATGAGAAAAACGATTGAGAAACGTGACAATTGCGGTGCCCGTATTGACGACCAGCTGCCAGGTGTTCGAATAGCCGAAAAGCGGGCCGGACGCCGCCCAGCCGATGATGACGATCACGGCCACGATAAAAGCCCGCCGCGTCCCGACAAGTTGGGCGGTCCGCTCCGCGATGTACCGAAAGAGCCGGTTCATTACACACCCCTGCCGCGAGGGGATTTTCTGCCTTTTTTTCAGCAGACCTTGCATCGGCGTAAACCAATCACGTCGGCCTCTGTTCGAAATGCTTTCGCGAAGCGTCTCTCTGTTCCTGCAAAGGTCCGTTAACCGTCCTCGGGTAATCCTGAACGCAGCGTTTGGTTGTATTCCGGGTGCGCATTTACTATGAGTAGAGAGGTAGGCTTCTCAGGGGGCGCTAAGGCACGAAAGTCCGGCAGAACCGGCTCAAAGCCGCGGTCTGTGCCCCGCATTTGCCCGAATCGGAGCTTGGGGTTCGACCCGCTGCAGAGTGGGTCTTGGTTGCAGCGCATCGTCAACCGCTGCCCAAGCAGGATCATGATCGTTACGGCTCTCGTTGCATCTCTTTGTGCCTGTTCGGTGAACAAGACATCGCGCACCACCGTCGATGAAACCCAGGCTTTGAGCCCGAGGGTCATCAAGGTTGGCGATCCTGTTCCCAAGGGTGGCGGAGAGTATAAACTTGGCAGCGCGTATCTCGCTGGCGGCAGGTGGTATACTCCGGTTAACGACCAGACTTACGACGAAACTGGAATAGCATCCTGGTATGGGGATTTCTTCCACGGACGGCGCACCGCCAACGGCGAAATCTACGATATGAACGCCCTGACGGCGGCTCACCCCACCTTGCCGATGCCGACCTATGCGACCGTTACAAACTTGGCGAACAATCGGACGATCGTTGTCCGGATCAACGATCGTGGGCCTTATCACGATGGCCGCATCATCGACGTTTCGCACAAGGCTGCGGAGCTTCTCGGCTTCTTCGGACACGGCTCGGCTGCCGTGCGCGTCCGCTATCTTTCGCCGGCGCCTTTGAACGGCGACGATACGCTTGAGCGATCCATGCTGGCGAAACAGCCCTGGGCGCCTCATGTCGTGAAAGACAAACAAGCGCATGCCGCCCCTTCGCCTAAGGCGAGCTTCCTCTCGGCGGCAACCGTTACGGTGGACCTGGCTCTCGTCACAAAGAAAGGGGGCCTCGAAAAAGCTCCGAAGGGCAGTTCCGGGGGCTGGGTGACGAACGCCCAAGCCGATTAACAAATGGCGCTGCTTCAGAAGTCGCACAGTCAGATTATTTGAACGCTAGCTCCCCTAACACTTACCAAATCGGCCCCTTAGTTGTTATATAATACGAGCGATTCAGCCTGGATTCAGCCGATGCGCCTCGCCCTGTTTTTTTTACTCCTTCTTTTATGTCCACACTCAGCAGGCGCGCAGTCTGCGGGGACCTTCCAGACTTCCGCCGCGGAAGCCATCCTGGTTGATTTCGATACGGGGACGGTCCTCTTCGAGAAGAACGCCGATAAGCTTTTTGCGCCAGCGAGCATGAGCAAGATCATGACGCTTGAGGTTCTGTTCAAAAAGCTCAAGGCCGGGGAAATCTCGCTCGATACGGAGTTTCCGGTGAGCCTGCACGCCTGGAAGACGGGGGGCGCTCCCTCGCGCACCACGTCGATGTTCGTTCCCCTCAATCAGACGGCGAAAGTCGGCGACCTGATCCAGGGCATTACCGTGCAGAATGGCAATGACGCCTGCATCGCCGTTGCCGAAGGACTGTCAGGGAGCGAAGACGCGTTCACACAAGCCATGACAGAAGAGGCCCGCGCGCTCGGGCTTGAGAAATCGACTTTCGGGAATTCAACTGGCCTCCCCAATCCGACGAACCAGATGACGGCACGGGAGCTGGCGAAGCTCTCAGTATATGTGATCAAGGAATATCCGAACTATTACAGCTACTTCGGGCAGAAAGAGTTCAAGTTCCGGACGCACGATTTCAAGAATCTCAATCCGCTTCTTAACGCGGCCATTCCATCCGATGGGCTGAAAATCGGGTTCGCGGAAGGCGCGGGCTACGGTATTGCGGCATCGGCTGCGAAAGACGGCAGACGGCTTGTCGCCGTCATGA
The DNA here is from genome assembly GCA_963839435.1 of uncultured Alphaproteobacteria bacterium. Lineage (GTDB taxonomy): Bacteria > Pseudomonadota > Alphaproteobacteria > Rhizobiales > Rhodomicrobiaceae > Rhodomicrobium. The sequence continues at coordinate 57,633 of CAWIVD010000033.1, read as the reverse complement.
ACGGGTTCGAGAAAGAGCACGAGCGCCGCGAAGAGACACAAAAGTTCTTGAATTGGGGCTTTGTCAACTTCAAAGCCTTCAAGGTTTTCGCGAAAGACGAGACGGTCGGCGAGGCGAGGGTATGGGGCGGCCAAAAATGGAGCGTGCCGCTCAAGACGAAGTCCGACGCCATGATCCTGCTTCCTGTGAATGCAAAGGATCACCGCATCAAAGCGCAGATTGTTTATCTCGGCCCGCTCAAACCCCCCGTCAAAGAAGGCGACAGGGTCGGGGAGGTTCGGATCACGTCTGAGGCGAACGGGACCTCGAATTCCGCGCCGCTTTATGCGGCAGGGGATATGGAGGCTGGGGGCATGGTCTCGAAAGGGATCAATTCCGTGCTGCTCGGGGTGAATTCCTACGTATCGCAGGCCGTTACCAAGCTGATGAAGAAGCCGCCTCAGCCGGCGGCGGCGGCAACTCCCGCTCTCTCGAAGCCGAGCACGTGACCCGGGGCAAGTTCATTACATTCGAGGGCGGCGAAGGTGGGGGCAAGACGACACAGTCGGCGATCCTCGCCCGGCATCTGAGGCGTGTCGGCATCACTGTCCTTCAAACTCGTGAACCAGGAGGCACGCCGCGCGCCGAGGCCATCCGCGAAGTCCTTCTCTCCGGCAAAGCGAAGAAATTCGGCCACCTCGGGGAAGCCGTTCTGTTTTACGCCGCGCGAGAATCGCATTTGGAACTCGCGATCAGGCCCGCGCTCGAGCACGGAACCTGGGTGATCTGCGATCGTTTCAGCGATTCAACGCGCGCCTATCAAGGCGCGGCCGGCGGGCTGCCGCTCTATGTCATCGAAACCATCGACCGCGCTGTCGTTGGCTCTACGCTGCCCGACCTCACGATCATCTTCGATCTTCCGCCCGAACTGGGATTAAAGCGCGCGGCAGAGCGAAAAGCGCAGAACGCCTCCGGCGAGACGGCCGAAAAGACCCCCGACCGGTTCGAGACCATGAATTTGGCCTTCCATCGAAGCCTTCGTGAGGAATTCCTCGCGATTGCCAAACAGGAGGCCAAGCGCTGCGTGGTTATCGATGCTTCGGAAAGCGAGCGGCGCGTCGAGGATAAGATCTGGGCGATTGCGCGGGAGCGTTTCGGTCTTTAGGCTGCCTGTTAAGCGCCCCAGCAGGAGACTGCCGAAAAGCATAAGGGTCTTCCTTCGACAAGGATGAGGTCGAGCGCATTCAAGGGGGGAACCTCACGGTGAGCCTGTCGAACCATGGGCAGCATCACGTTTTCAAATCCTGCTGGTTAGGCCGGTAAAGCATGGCAAAGCGCAAATCCGCCGAGACCAGCACTTCCGAGGAGGGAGGCGCGCCAGACCCGCTTCATCCCCGGTTTACGGTTAGGCTTTTCGGGCACGAAGCGGCAGAGGACTTGTTCCTGAGCGCGTTCAACGCGCGCTCGCTCCATCATGCGTGGTTGCTCACCGGCGAGCGGGGGATCGGCAAAGCGACGTTCGCCTATTGTGCGGCGCGCTTTCTCTTAAGTCAGGATCAAGCCGCCCCCGCGCTGCATCCGGCGCCCTCTCTTGCTGTTCCGGCAACCCATCCCGCCGTGCGCCAAATCGCGGCGGCCGCACACCCTTCGCTCTTCGTGCTTGACGAAGAGACAAGAGTCTGGTTGGACCCTGATACAAAAGGGGCCGTTGGTGTCAAGGCGGTTCGTAAGCTCCGTGCATCTCTCAGCCTGACGAGTCCCGGCGGCTGGCGCGCGATGATCGTCGATTCGGCGAACGACCTCACAATCGCTTCGGCGAATGCGCTCCTTAAGGCCGTCGAAGAGCCGCCGCCGCGAACGGTCTTTTTTCTGATCAGCCACGGCGCCGCCTTGGTGATGCCGACCATTCGCTCGCGATGCATCAAGCTTCTATTCCGCCCGCTCGATTTATCCGATTTTCAAAGAGCGGTTTCCGCTGCTTGCGCCGCGGGCGATTTGTCCGAGCCGGATGAGAAAGCGATGCGAAAGCTGTTTACGCTATCGGCCGGTTCCCCGGGGCGCGCGTTGGGTCTCATTTCAGGCGACCTGTTATCGCTTGCGGACAAGGTGGAGCGGATCATGGACCGCATGCCGAAATTGGATCATGCGCTCGTCCATGACCTGATCCAGTCGACAAGCGGGGCACGTAATGCGGAAGCCTTCAGACGGCTATGCGATTTGATCGAGGAGCGGATCGAAGAGAAGGCAAAAGAGGAAGCCATCCAGCCGGATCGCCACCCGCGTGCGGCCTCTTGGGCGGACCTTTGGCACACACTGCGGGACCGCCGTCTTGATATGGAAGGGCTCAATCTTGATAAAGGAGCCTTTCTCGTTTCCGCTTTTTCCGATATGGAACGTATCTCAAAGAAAAATTAGCGCGCTCCCTTTTGAGAAACGCGCTCATCCCCAAAAGCTATATGACCGAGAACGAATCAAAACCGCATTTCACAATAAGCACGGCTATCTCCTATCCAAACGCTGAGCCGCATATCGGCCATGCCTATGAGGCTGTGGCAACGGACGCGCTCGCGCGCTTCAAGAGGCTCGACGGCCACCCCGTGTTTTTCGTCACCGGCGTCGACGCGCACGGCCTCAAGATGAAGCAGACCGCGGCCAAGCTCGGCATCACGCCTGATGAACTGGCGGACCGGAACACGCCGCTGTTCAAGGACATGCTGTCGGCGCTGGAAGTCAGCTACGACGATTTCATCAGCACGCGCGAACCGCGCCATTATGACTCTGTGGCCGAGATATGGCGCCGCATGGAGAAGGCGGGCGACATCTATCTCGCGGGTTACAAGGGCTGGTACTCCGTCCGCGATGAAGCCTTCTACGCCGAGAGCGAGACCGTTCTTGGCGCGAACGGCATTCGGCTCGGCCCGCAGGGCACGCCCGTGGAGTGGACCGAGGAGCAGACTTATTTCTTCCGGCTCTCGAAGTACGAAAAGAAGCTGCTCAAGCTTTACGAGGATAATCCCGGCTTCATTATGCCACCTGAACGGCGCAATGAGATCGTGAGCTTTGTAAAGCGTGGATTGCAGGATCTGTCGATCTCGCGAACGACACTGGACTGGGGCATCCCGGTGCCCGACGCACCTGGGCACATCATCTATGTCTGGGTCGATGCGCTCACGAACTACATCACGGCGGGCGGTTTCCCCAAGATACGCTCCAAGGCGTGGAAGGAGCGCTGGCCTGCGCAGGTGCACGTTATCGGCAAGGACATAACGCGCTTCCATGCGGTGTACTGGCCGGCTTTCCTGATGTCGGCCAAGATCCCATTGCCGGAACGCGTTTTCGGCCACGGCTTCCTCTACAACAAGGGTGAGAAAATGTCGAAGTCGGTCGGCAACGTGGTTGCGCCGCTCGACATGGTGAAGACCTACGGCGCGGATCAGGTGCGCTACTTCTTCTTGCGGGAGGTGCCGTTCGGGCAGGACGGCAGTTTTACTCATGAAGCCGTGGTGAACCGCATCAATGCTGATCTGGCGAACGACCTCGGCAATCTCGCGCAGCGGTCGCTTTCCATGATTGCGAAGAATTGCGGCGGCCTCATTCCCGAGCCGGCGTCGCTCACGAAGGCGGATGAGCCGATCCTCGAATCTTCGTCCGCCCTTCTTCCGGTCTGCAGAGAGGCGATAGACAGGCAGGCGATTCACAAAGCGATTGACGCCGTCTGGCAGGTTGTTGCAGACGCGAACCGCTATTTCGCGGGCCAGGAGCCTTGGGCTTTGAAAAAGACGGACCCGGCGCGTATGGGCACGATCCTTTGGGTAACGGCGGAGGTGGTCCGGCGCGTCGCGATCCTGAGCCAACCCTATATTCCGGCGGCGGCGGGGAAGTTCCTCGACCAGCTCGGCGTGAGCGCCGAAGAGAGGACATTCGCCGCGCTTTCCCCGGAAGGTGACCTGAAGCCAGGGACAAAGATCGCGACTCCACAACCCGTGTTCCCGCGCTATGTTGAGGATGAAGCGGCGGCCACGGTGGCGGAATAGGTGCGACCTTGTCATGGCCGGGCTTGTCTTGGCTTGACCCGGCCATCCAAAGTATCACCCCAGGATTGTGGTCCGGCTTTCGGAGCTTGCGATCGGGGCTAACAGAATTTGGAATATGCGATGTTAGTCGACAGCCATTGCCATCTGGACTTCCCGGACTTCGCGAGCGAATTGGACGAGGTTATTTCGCGCGCGAAGGTCGCAGGCGTCGGGCATATGCTGACAATCTGCACGCGCGTTCGAAAATTCGATGAGGTACTTGCGGTTGCGGAGCGCATTCCCGAAGTGACCTGCTCGATCGGCACGCATCCCCACTACGCGACAGAAGAGCGTGACATCACCTTGGAGGAAATCGTCGAGCAGACGCACAATCCGCGCGTCGTCGCCATAGGCGAGGCGGGGCTTGACTATTTCTATCAGAAGAGCAGCCGCGAGGATCAGGAAGCGGGGTTTCGCAATCACATCGCCGCCGCTCGGCAAACCGGTCTTCCGCTTGTGATCCACACCCGCGACGCCGACGAGGATGCGGCGCGCATCCTTCGCAATGAGATGGCGAGAGGAGCCTTCAAGGCGGTTCTTCATTGTTATACGGGAGGGCGAAAGCTGGCCGAGGCCGCCCTCGAACTCGGGCTCTATATCTCGTTTTCGGGCATCCTGACCTTTCCGAAATCGGGCGAACTGCGAGAACTTGCGGCTTCGGTGCCTCTCGACAGGCTGCTCGTTGAAACGGACGCGCCTTTCCTTGCGCCGCAACCCCACCGCGGCAAGAAGAACGAGCCCTCCTATGTGCGGCACACCGCAAAGGTTGTGGCTGATGTCAAAGGCATCAGCGAAGCCGGTGTCGCGAACATCACGACGGCGAATTTCTTCAGGCTATTCGCAAAGGCGAGGGCGGCGGCGAACTGCGCCATCCAAGACAACGGCGCCGCTCGCTTATAATGGTATTCTTGGCATCCTGGATGCTTTCTTCAGGGCGCTCCAGTGAAGCCACACAGCCGGCTAGTGGAGTGAATTTGACATTTGAGTTCCGCCTGCCGCGCGCTCAAATGTCAAATTTAAAGCTCCACGAGAGTCGATAAGTTGCTCGTGGTCGTTTTGATTTCGGCATTTTCTCTCGGGAGTGATGCGAGTGGATGCAAATGCCGAAATCGACCACGAGCTTTCCAAGCGGAGTCACGATGACCCTTCGTATCACGATCCTCGGCTGCGGTTCCTCGACCGGGGTCCCGCGCGTCGGCAACGATTGGGGCGCGTGCGATCCCGAAAATCCGAAAAACCTGAGGCGGCGCAGCTCAGTGCTCGTCGAAAGGATTGGCCCAAACGGTCGTACCGTGGTTGTCATCGATACGTCGCCGGATCTTCGCGAGCAGTTTCTGCGAGCGGGCGTGACACACCTTGATGCGGCGATTTACACTCACGACCACGCCGACCACACGCATGGGATCGACGATCTCAGGACCCTTTATTACAGGCAGCGCCGCCGTATCGACGTGTGGGCCGATCCGCGAACGCTCGCCGTTCTACGCAGGCGCTTCGACTATTGTTTCGAGACGCCGCCGGGATCGAGTTACCCCGCGATCGTGCAAGGCCACGTGATCGAAAATCATGCTCCTGTGACCATCAGCGGACCGGGTGGTGATCTTGTTTTCCAGCCCTTCCGTCAAATTCATGGCGACATTGACTCGCTCGGATTGCGCGTCGGCGGTGTCGCTTATTCTTGCGATCTGAACGATCTGCCGGATGAAACGCTACTTTATTTGCGGGACCTGGACGTCTGGATCCTAAACGCGCTGCGCTATGCGCCTCACCCGAGCCACCTCACATTGACAAATGCGCTTTCCTGGATCGGGCGCATGAAGCCGAAACGCGCGATCCTGACACATTTGCATGTGGACATGGATTACGAGGAGCTTGCGGCGCAGCTTCCGGATGGGGTTGTGCCAGCCTATGATGGTTTGGTTCTGGAATTTTAGTTGGTTCGGCCACTTTCCTGGGGCGTTCGCCCCTTCTTCCCTGGCCAGCGCAGGTTTAAGCTCGGCCTCACCCTTGGAACAGGCTTAGGATGAGGCTGAGGGCCGCAACGAAGTGACATCATGGTAAGCCTGTCAAACCATGCGCACCCGGTTCAGCGGCCAAACAATTTCCCCCGATAGATCAACCCGCCTTCAATCGGATAGAGAAAAGTGCTGGAGAAGCTTATCCGCGTCCAAATGGACGTGGGCTGCTTATCTTATGACCCTAGTCTTGCGTCAGCCGGTACCCAAGAAAGCGCTGGGAATCGATGGGGTCGGTGCCAAGCCGTTGGCGCAGGCGCTTCCGAAGCTTGCTGATGTGACTTTCGATGACATTTTCGTCGATGCCGTCATCGAAAAGGCCATAGACGAAATTGAAGATCTGCGATTTCGTCACGCGGCGCCCTTTGTTGGACATCAGATATTCGAGGATCCGCCGCTCGCGTCTCGGGAGCGGCAACGGTTCGCCATCAATCTCCGGATCGCGCCCGTCAGAGAAGACTCTGATCCTGCCGGCTAGCGGCTGCTGTGCCTCTTGCTGAGACCGGCGGCTGATCGCCTGGATGCGGGCGAGAATCTCGCGCACATGCACCGGCTTGCGGACCACGTCGTCGACGCCAGCCGCAAACAGATCGAGCGTATCGCTCAAGGATTTCGTTTCATTCATCGCGATGACGGCCGCAGCCGACCGCGACTTGATTTTGATCGGAACGTCCGCCCGATCCTGGAAGTCTCCAAGGAGGAACGCCTCAACCGCATCGATATCCGGCTCCGGCGCGGTAGTAACCCACTGGCGGAAATCTTGGGGCGCGAGACCAGTTGCGGAGACGCCCTCCCGGCAAAACCATGCCGTATAACCATTTAATACGGTTTCACGTTCGTCGACGATGACAATCATGAGGTTTCCCCGAATCTAGCCAATATTGTTCTCAGCAACGCTTAGGCGTATTGATTAATATTAGCAACTTTAGATTGAATCACCCTTGTGGAGTAACCTCAATTCGGGGCGGGCGTGTCTTAAAGGACGCGCAATGCGGCTTTGCGCTGGTTTTGCGGGAAAGATGGGCTCAGAAAGAAATCTCGGGCGAAAGACGAGAGGAGCTGCAACGATGCGGCAGGTGATTACCCAGGCGAGTTTTGTCGGAGTTCTTTGTTTCGCGCTGTATGCGCCCACCCTCGAAGCCCAGGAATGCCAGGGTCAATCGGATGATCCGATCGTGAATCTGCTGCCCCCTCCGCCTTGCGAGACCTGCCCTGAAGCCAAAGGCGAAATGGATGAACTTGCGGGTTTGGAGCGCGAGCGTACTCCAGAGCAGGAAGACCGCGTGGCAGCCGACGTCAAGCGCAGCGTCGACCGTTTCCTTGATGGAGCCGGCATCGCATACGACCCGGAGAAGCTTCGCTCCTGTGAGAAGTTTTTTACGAAGGCGCGGCAAGAGGAGAAGGCTGCGGTCGCGGCGGTAAAAGATGCCTTCTGCCGGACGCGGCCGTTCAAGACACCCGGGAATACGCTGCACCCAGTAGAGGCGGCACGCCCGGACGACAGTTTCTCCTATCCCTCCGGGCACTCTGCCTACGGCGCTACGATCGGGTTTCTCCTGGTCGAGATGATTCCGGAAAAAAGAGCTGAAATCTATAGCCGAATCAAGGATTACGCCCGCGCCCGAATGATTGCGGGCGCACATTTCCGCAGCGACGTCGAGGCGGGGAAACTCATCGGCGCCGCGGTTGTGGCATCGCTTTTCGCGAAGCCCGATTTCAGGCCAGCCTTCGACGAAGCAAGGATATGCGTGCGCAAGGCCGTAGGGCTGGAATAAGCAGCGCGGCGAATACACATCCGTCGACCCGGAAACGCCGCAGGCGTTATTCGGGATTGCAACACATTCCAATCGCTCGGTTTTTTTGCGATCCCGGATGCGGCGTGAACGCCGTTCCGGGCTGACGTTCGCGGCTGTTCAAACGCCTTCAATCCAGGGAAGGCAGTGGCGCAGAAACGCGGCGCGGCAGGTATTCGCCATTAAATAGGCCACCGTCATCGGCCCGACGCCGCCCGGGACCGGTGTGATCGCGCCCGCGACATGACGCGCGCTCTCAAAGTCAACATCGCCGACGAGCTTGGTCTTCCCGTTCAGCGCCGGAACCCTGTTGATTCCGACATCGATGATGATGGCGCCCGGCTTGATCCACGCGCCCGGGATCATGCTGGGGCGGCCCACAGCGGCTACCACGATGTCAGCGCTTGAAACAATTGCGCCGAGGTCCCGGGTCTTCGAATGCGCAATCGTCACGGTGCAGTTCTCGGCCAAGAGAAGATGCGCCATGGGCTTGCCGACGATGTTGGACCGCCCCACGACGACGGCGTTCAGGCCGGCAAGATTATCGCGAACGCTCTTGATGAGCCGCAAGCAGCCGAGAGGCGTGCACGGCACGAAAGCGGGCTTGCCGATGAAGAGGCGCCCTGCATTGACCACATGGAATCCATCGACGTCCTTTTCGGGCGCAATGGCCGCGATGGCGTCGTCGGCGTTGAGATGCGCGGGCAACGGAAGCTGGACGAGGATGCCGTCGATGGCTTCGTCCGCGTTGAGCGAAGCGATCAGATCGAGAAGGCCGGCCTTGCTGATATCGGCGGGCGGGCGATGCTCGACAGAATGGAAACCGAGTTCGCGCGCTAGCTTGAGCTTGCTGCGCACATAGACCTGGCTTGCAGGATTTTCGCCCGCCAGCACCACGGCGAGGCCTGGCTGACGGCCGGAAGCTGCCGCGAAAGCCGCGGCGCGCTCGGCAACTTGGCCCTTGATCTCCGCCGCCATGGCCACGCCATTGAGGATTTGTGCTTCAGCCATGGGCCTACCTTTTTTTCGACTGCGCGCCGTCCTGAGAGAGAGCGGCGAGGAGCCTGGAGATTTTTTCCAGGAGCTTATCGGGCTCGCCACTCACTGCAACCGATTTCAGTCTCGATTTCAGGCCTGATGCCAAAGAAACGGCGGACTTAGGAACGCCAATCCAGTCCGCGACCAGCGCCAGAAGCGCCGCGTTGGCCTTACCGTCTTCGGGCGGGGTTGTCACGTAGGCTTTCAGAACCAGCGTCCCGCCGCGATCCTCGACGCCAGTGATGCGCGCCGCGCTGCTTTTGGGCGTCAAGCGAACATTGAGGACAACGCCATCTGCTTTCCGCGTGGCGGGGTGAGTTATGATGGGAGTTTAAGAGGTCTCTCTCCCTTGGGGAGAGAGACCGAGTGAGGGGCGATATCCGCAATCATCGGCAGGCACCTATCGCATTCCCGCTCAACCCGCCATTCCGCGCGAGAGGAGTTAAATCAGCCAGCTCAGCAGAACCACGTCGCGGAGAAAGATCAGGCCGAGGATCAGAATGACCGGCGAGATGTCGAGGCCGCCGAGATCGGGTAGCACCTTGCGTATAGGACGCAGCGCGGGCTCGGTCAGGCGATACAGGCTATCGGCAATGGTGTAGACCGCGCGGTTCCGGCGGTTCACCACGTCGAAAGCGATGAGCCAGCTCAAGATCGCCCCGATGATGATCACCCAGATGTAGAGTGAAATCACCATCGCAATAAAACCTATAAGTGCATGCATTGGCTTCGCCTCCCCGCAAGCTCGATGCCGACTCTTTAGCTTGGTGCATACGGCACTTCAAGGCATTCGCGCTGCGGCACACGCGCTTTGCACCTTATGCTTCGGCAAGTTCGGGATGAGGCCGCGGTCACGGCGAGTAGGCGCAGTGCGCGCCTGCTCGAACCATGAGTTAATAAGGCTAGCGGCGGATGCCGAGCCGTGCGATCAGGTCGCGATAGCGGCCTTCGTTCTTGCTCTTCACATAGTCGAGCAGGCGGCGGCGCTGACTGACGAGCTTCAGAAGCCCCCGGCGCGAGTGGTTGTCTTTCTTATGCGTCTTGAAGTGTTCCGTCAGGTTGACGATTTGTTCCGTGAGAACAGCCACCTGAACTTCTGGGGAGCCGGTGTCACCCGGCTTCGTCCCATATTCTCCAATGAGCGCGGTTTTGCGCTCTGCGGTAATCGACATCGGTTATCTCCGTCCGCTTTTTGCTGATCCGGCTTCAGGCGGGAATGTTGAAAACCCGGATCGGATGCATCTCGCCGCGCTCCACCTCGCCAATGGCGACGAGGACCCCGCGCGAGGTCGCATAGATCGGGCCTTTCAGGATTGGTGCGTTCCCGCCTCGGATGAGGATGGATTGCCCCCGCTTTAGCCTGGCTGCATCATCCCCGCTTACGGCGAGCGCCGGGATGCCGTCCAGCGCCGTCTCAACAGGAATTATCGTGCTCATGAGAGCATCGAAGCCGCCGGCACTATTGCTTAAGTGTTCCAGCTTTTCCAGGGAAATCGAACTCTCTTCGTCGAATGCGCCCACTGAAGTGCGCCGCAGCGCCGCGATATGGCCGTAGCAGCCGAGTGCGCGGCCCAGATCGCGGGCGATGGAGCGGACGTAGGTGCCCTTTCCGCAGGCGCAGATGAGGCGCGTCAGATCGGGCGAAATCTCCTCCTCGATATCAAGCTCGTAGACCGAGACTTGTCTCGGCGCCAGCTCAACCGTCTCGCCATCGCGGGCGAGATCGTAGGCGCGCTCGCCTTCGACCTTGATCGCGGAATAGCAGGGTGGAACCTGCATGATGTCGCCGATGAAGGCTGGCAGCGCCGCTTCGATGGACTCGCGGCTCGGCCTTTCGTCGCTTGTCCGAACCGGCTGGCCTTCCGCGTCGTCAGTGTCTGTCTCGACGCCCCAGAGGATGGTGAAGTCGTAGGTCTTCTCGCAATCCACCACATGCGCGACCGTCTTCGTGGCTTCGCCGAAGGCAATCGGCAGCACGCCCGTCGCCAGCGGATCGAGGGTGCCGGCGTGCCCGACCTTTTTTGGATTGAACAGCCGCTTCAGGCGGCCAAGCGCCTGGTTTGAGGTCAGCCCTTGCGGCTTATCGAGAATAAGCCAGCCACTGATATCGTTGCCTTTGCGCCGCGCCATGGTGTTTCGCTTTATGGTTACGATTTCAAGTCGCGGGCGACGTCGGGAGAGCGCAGAAGCTCGTCAATGCGTCCAGCCTCTTCGAGAATGTGATCGCCCTTGAATACAAGCTCGGGCACATATTTCAGCTCGATGCGGCGCGCAAGCTCTCCGCGCAAAAATCGGTTATGGCGGTTAAGAGCCGCGGCAATGGCGTCGCTGTCCTTGCCGCTAAGCGCGCTCGTGAAGACAGTCGCGTGCTTCAGATCGGGGCTCACCCGCACCTCTCCCACCGTGATGATCTCGCCTTTCAGTTCAGTGTCCTCAATGTCCTCGGTCTGGAAAATCTGCGCAAGCGTGTGCCGGAGCAATTCACCGGCGCGAAGCTGTCTTTGCGAAGGGCCTTTTGCTGGTTGATGTTTCATGAGTGTTTCTCCGAAGCCCGCATACTTAAGCGAATTCCGGCAAGAGACAAGCGCGTTTGCCTTATCGGATTGGCGGGTTTGATCGCCGAAATGTCCACAGCAGGCGGCGTAACCCCATATTTTAAATTGCATTTGAGACCAATTGTGCTGAAATGATGGGCTAAGTCGACCCTTAATCTGCAGCTATCGGATTGAAATTTATGAGACGCTTTTTCGTGTCAGTGATCGCTGTGACCCTGACGATGCTGACTTTGGCATCGGGGGTTCCCTCGGCGAATGCGGTGGTGATTGCGCCTGCGCTTAGCGCCGCTGATAAACAATCCACAGCCGTCGCCAGGATATATTGGCGGTACGGTTATCGGTACCGTCCTTATTGGCGGCATCGCTATTATGGGTACTACCGGCCATACCGCTATTACGGGTACTACCACCGTCCGTATTGGCGCAGCTGGGCTTGGCATCGGCCGTATCGCTATTACGGGTACTATCACCGTCCATACCGATATTATGGTGCTTGGCGCCGTCCCTATTGGCGCGGCTACGGCTGGCATCGGCGTTACTGGCGCCGCTGGTGACATGGAAACGATTTAACGCCGCGGAAGCGGCAACGGGACATGGCTGAACTGCCGGCGCAGGCGGAATTGTTTCTGCCGTCTGCGCTTTTATCTGCTTCAGGGGTGGAATAGGCTTGAATGCGAAGCCATCTTCGAGATTGCCGAAGTAAAAACCATAGCGATTTGTCAGACGAGTAAGCCTCCGGCACGCTTCGGGATGCGCAAGGATCGATGGATCTAACGGGAGCCAGAAGCATGCAGCACCGTCGGTTCAACCTTCAACAGGAAAAAACCCCCGTAAACTGGCGTCGCGGGATGTTCCGTCTTTGGATACTTGTCTCGTCTGCCTGGGTGATGGGATGGCTGATCTATTTCGCAATCAAATTCATGAGTGGAGAATTTGCGGGGCCGCAGATTCCGGTTGTCCCGATTGTATTGGTGGGGCCGCCGCTCGCTCTTCTGCTTTTCGGCCTCGGGGCGATATGGGCCATGCGAGGCTTCGAAACGGATCAGCCCGAAGCTGGCTTGCATAGGAACGGCCCCGTCAACGTGCGGCAGGATGATAAGAGGGCCTGACGAGACTTCTCTTTGCCGCGCCCGCGTCAGCGATGAATGATGACGCCGCCCGCCGAGGCTTTCGCCACGCCGGTCGTCCCAGGAAAAGTCGCCGGCAGATCGCGCAAGCGGCGCGCGGCGAGATAGGCAAAAGCCTGCGCTTCCATGAAATCGGAGCTGAAGCCGGCGATATCGGCTGACATCATGTCGGGGCCGAGCACACGGCGGAGCCCCTCCATCATGTGAGGGTTATGCGTGCCCCCACCCGAAATGATCCAGGTTCTTGGTTTCGCGGGGAAGTGGCGGGCAGCGGCGGCGATGCCTGCGACGGTGAAGGCCGTGAGCGTAGCCGCGCCATCGGCGGCGCTCAAATCTGCGAGCGCACCAAAGGCGAATGCGCCCCGATCCAGGGATTTCGGTGGCGGCGCGCTGAAGAAGGGCTGAGATAGAAGAACCTGAAGGGCGTTACGGTTCACGGTACCGGCCAGAGCCAGGCGGGAATCCCTGTCCAAGGGCTCTCCGGTATGCTTCATGGCCCAATCATCGAGCAAGCAATTTCCCGCGCCGGCATCGAACGCAATCGAGCCCCTCGGGCGCGCCGTCCGGCACATACGTCACATTTGCGATGCCGCCGATGTTTACAAACGCGGCGGGCAGTTCGAGTTTTTCGTGGAAAGCCAGCGCCCGGTGGAAGATGGGAACCAGCGGCGCGCCTTGGCCTCCCTTCTCCACATCGGCGGCCCTGAAATCATAAACGACCGGAACGCCGAGAGCGGCGCCAAGGGCAGCGCCGTCGCCAAGCTGCACGGTCAAGCCGCGCTCCGGCCTGTGCAGAACCGTTTGGCCGTGAAAGCCCACGACATCCACGCAGGCAAGGTCAATGCCATTGTCCGCCGCGAATGTTTTCACGCTTTCCGCATGTTTCGCAGTCAGCATGCTTTCGGCGACAGAGAGAACGCCGCTTCGATCCGCGCGGTGAACGATGCCGCGCGCCCCGTCCATCGCCTCGCGCAGGAGTTGCCGCTCAAGCGCGGTATAGGCGAAGCCGGCCGCCGGCCCGAGCGAATGGATCGCTTCACCGTCCGTTTCGATCAGCGCCACATCGACACCGTCCATGGAGGTGCCGCTCATAAGCCCGATCGCCTTCATCACCCCTCGCTTGACGCAAAATACGAATGCCTTACATGGTGCCGTCTCTGCTACACGCTCCCGGCCAAACTGTCGAGTGAGCGGCGAAGGAGGATACCATGCCGGCCGCATCCGGAAATTTATTGGATTTCATTCAAGCCTTGAGAGAGCGCGGTTACATCCATCAGGTTTCCGACGAGGACGGACTGCGCGCCCTTGCCGCGAAAGGCCCGGTCACCGCCTATATCGGTTTCGACTGCACGGCGCCCAGCCTGCATGTGGGAAATCTCATCGGCATCATGATGCTTCGCGTTTTGCAGCGCTGCGGGCATCGTCCGATTGCGCTTCTCGGCGGCGGCACGACGAAGGTCGGCGATCCATCCGGCAAGGACGAAAGCCGCAAGCTTCTGACCGAAGCCGAAATCGACGCGAACAAGGCCCGGATAAGGGACACCTTTGGGAAGTTCCTGACTTTCGGAGAGGGAAAGACGGACGCATTTCTCGTCGACAATGACGAGTGGCTCAGAGACCTCCATTACATCGATTTTTTGCGCGAATACGGGCGGCACTTCACGATCAATCGCATGCTGACGTTCGATTCCGTAAAGCTCAGGCTCGAGCGCGAGCAGCCGCTGACCTTCCTCGAATTCAATTACATGCTGCTGCAGGCTTACGACTTCCTTGAGCTTGCCCGCCGCCACAACTGCGTGCTGCAGATGGGCGGATCGGACCAGTGGGGCAACATCGTCAACGGCATCGAGCTTGGCCGCCGCGTCGAGGGCCGCGAGCTTTTTGCGCTGACAACGCCTCTCCTGACCACGTCTTCGGGCGCGAAGATGGGCAAGACTGTCAAGGGCGCGGTCTGGCTCAACGCCGATATGCTGAGCCCTTACGATTATTGGCAGTTCTGGCGCAATACGGAGGATGGCGACGTGGGCCGCTTCCTGCGTCTGTTCACGGAGTTGCCGCTGGACGAGATCGCCCGGCTCGAAGCGCTGTCCGGCTCCGAGATCAACGACGCCAAGAAGGTGCTCGCAACGGAGGCGACAGCGCTCCTGCATGGCCGCGCGGCGGCGGATGCAGCCGGGGAAACCGCGCGTCAGGCTTTCGAGGAAGGCGCGGCGGCGGAAGGGCTGCCTACGGTTGAGATTTCGGGGGCAGTGTTGAGCAATACCGGGATCGGCATTCTCACCGCGGCGACGAGAGCGGAGCTGGTTTCCTCAACAAGCGAGGCGAGGCGGCAGATAAAGGGCGGCGCAATCCGCGTTAACGACATCGTGGCAACCGATGAGCGTGCCGTGCTGACGCCGAAGGATGTGAACGCCGATGGCGTCATAAAGCTTTCGCTGGGCAAAAAGCGGCACGTTTTGCTTCGGCCTACGCCGTGAGGCGCCGCGGTTCATGATGTTTACGTCGTGTTAATTGGGTTCGTTTTGTAAAAAGCACATAAACACCTATATAAGTAATTTTATTAGAACTCGATCGCGTCAGCCAGGGGGCGGACGCGCTCGCGCTCTATTCGGGCGCCGCGCTTCTTCATGTCACGCAGGATGATGTACATCATCGCCGTCATGACCGCGTCGCTCAAGGCGTCGTGCTGGCCGAGGTTGGGCAACCCGAGATCCTTCAGGATCGAGACAAACCGCAGATCGATGGTGGTTCCGGGCGGGGCGTTCCCGTATTTGCGCTCGTAGTAGAGATTCGACACTTCGATACGCCGGTTCGGCAACCCGATCTGGATGAACGGCAGCACATGCTTGTCGATCATCTTCATGTCGAACTCCAGGTAATAGCCCACCAGAGGCCGGGAGCCGATAAAATAGAGAAAATCCCGCAGAATTTTGCGGATCGGCAACTGGTTTTCGACATCGGCCTCGCGAAGCCGATGGATTTTCATCGCGTCCGGCTTGATGATCGCATCCGGCCGCACGAGCGCTTCAAACTTCTCGCGCAGTATGATTTGATCGCCTTTGATCAAAACCGCGGCGATGGTGATGATGTCGTCCTTCGCGACGTCGAGGCCCGTCGTCTCGCAGTCGAAGGCGACCATTTCGCCGGGCGGCGGCTTCTTGAAGAGAAAGCGATAAGACTGGTCCCCGATCGACGCCATGTGGAAGTATCGCCGGAGCGTCTGATACACCATCAGAAATATCCAAGCTTACGTGAAGTACTGGAGATTATAGCGATGGCGCACCAGTTCGCGGAACAGGCGCACCACGCGCAACGCGTTCCGGAAGATGTCACGGTCAGCCGCTGAAAGCTCGTTCAGATTGACGATGGACTCTCGAGCCAGGTTTCCTTTGCGCCTCGCCTTGAGCTGAGAACGCAACCGCAGTTCCATGAAGAGATGAAGCGCGCTGATAAGCTCCTGCGCGAAAGGCTCCTCCAGCAGCTTCGAGGCGGAGAGCGCCTTGATCCTATTCACCGTTGGCGTCTCCATGATCCCCTTTTCGATGGCAATCGTCCGGACGCCGTGGACGATCGGAAACGTCCCCACTTTTTTCACGTCGACGTCGCCCGAGCGCATGCCCACGGAAACCATCAGATTGCCCAGCATGCCGATGTCGGAACTCGCGAAAAGGTCGATCAGATGCGCGAAATGAGCCAAATGCGCGCTTTCGCCCCGCATCATATCCATGAACGCGGTCCTCGCGTGGACCAGAAGATCCCGCCGCCCCGCGACGGAGACGGCGTCGCTGAAGATGCCGAGGTTCATCGCGCTGTCGCCGCCGGGCGTCAGAATCCAGCTCTTGAGCTGTTTGATGAAGCTGTCAACGGGCTGCGACCAAACCGGATTCTGGACCATGACGTTTCCGGGGCATCGCGGGAATCCAAACGCTTCCAGAGCTTCAGAGAAGGCCGACCGGAAGGACTCGAGATCAGCCTTTGGGATCTCCGTTGCGAGGAGAAGCCCGTTGTCCTGATCGGTGCGGACGGTCTGTTCGCGGCGTCCCTCGGAGCCCATGACGATGAGGCAGCCTTGTTCCCGAACGGATTTGGGGGCCACCAGATCGAAAAGCTTAGCCAAGAGATTCCGGTTCAAGTCCGAAGTTATCTCCGCGATGACGTCAATCTTGACGCCTTGCTCGTGAAGACGCTCAACCTGGCCCTGAATGTCCTGAGCCGTGACCGTCAGGTCTGCGACCGTTCTCGCTCTGTCGATGCGGCCGGGGATCAATTGCGAGTTCCCTGCGAAGAGTTCCAGAATATCTATATCTTCAAGGACACCGGCGTAGGCTTCGCCTTGACGGATCGCAATCCGGCGCTTTTTGCTGCGCGTCATGGCGAGCAGCGCCTCGAAAATGAAATCGTCGCTATCGACCGCGGCCACCTCGAAATGGCAGATGTCGCGCACTGGCGTTTCGAGCGGCATGCGGCGCAGGATAACCGCCTTGGAGATGTTCATGCCGGTGACGATGCCTGTCCGCTCGCCGTCCGTTACGAACAAGGAATTGCAGGCGTTGTGCTCCATCGCATGGCCCGCTTGCTCGATGGTGGACGCCCCGTCAATAAAGACAGCCTTTTCCCAGCGGGCATCCTTGACCCGGGTTCGAAGCACAGAGTCCAGCCCCTGCGGACCGCGCTGGGCGAAGGCATCGAGCCGCCGCGACAGATCGGAATAAAAAAAGGCCGCGAAGGCCTGATTCTTCTTTACAAGCTCAAGAATGGTTTCTTTTGGAAGCAGGAAACAGAGCGTTTCCTCGGTGGCGACAAAGTTTGCACTCGCCGAGCCGTGCACAACGGCGCCAGAGTTGAAAGTATCTTTCGGGCCGAGTAAAGACTGGACTTCCGCGTCCCTTTCCTCGACAGCCCCTTTGATGATGACGTGGAGAAAATCGGAACTCTCGCCACCCTTCACGATCGTTGTGCCGGGCGCGAAATAGCCAATGTCCGTGGCGGCACTCAGTCTTTCCATTTCGACAGGGGCCAGCCGGTCGAAAGGCGGATTTTGAGCGTCGAAGCCTTGCATCGGAGTTGCCGGAAGCAATTAGTTTTGAGGCGGGAAAATTCCCGCCTCCTTAAGCCTTCGATCAACCCGCCCTTAATCGGACTCGATCAAGGGCAAAAAGTTGATCCATTCTATAGTCTAGACGGCTTATCCGCGTCCAAATGGACGCGGGCTGCTCTAGTGTACATTCGCGGTTGCCGCGCCGATACCGGTTTCTGAGCGGATGAACTGCGCTTCGAACGCCTTCTTTTCCAAGTATGCACGCTTCGTCCGGTCGAGTTTCGAGAAGAGCCAGATGCCGAAGAAGGCGATGGGCATCGAGAACAAGGCGGGATTGTCGTAAGGGAAAATCGCGTCCTTGTAGCCGAGCGTCGTGACCCAGACAGCCTTGCTCAACACAACGCCCGCAACCGAGCTGATAAGCCCCAGGATCCCTCCCATGAAAGCGCCGAGCGTCGTTGTCCCCCTCCAGAACATGGTCATGAGGAGCACGGGGAAGTTGACGCTCGCCGCCACGGCGAAGGCGAGGCCCACCATGAACGCAACGTTGATGGTCTCGAACTTGTAGCCGAGATAGATCGAAAGTATGCCGATCGCCACAGCCGAGAGTTTCGAAATGAGAACCTCGCTCTTCTCGGAGGCGCGTCCCCTGGCGATGACCGACGCGTACAGGTCATGGCTTACCGCCGATGCCGCTGCGAGCGTCAGACCTGCCACCACCGCGAGGATCGTCGCGAAGGCGACGGCGGAGATGAAACCCAGGAGGTAAGGGCCGCCTGTTGCGTTGGCCAGCTGAATGGCGGCCATGTTCGTACCGCCCTTCAAGCCGGCGGCGGCGATCGTCCCACCCTTGAAGTAGGATGGATCGCTCATCAGGAAGGTGATGGCGCCGAAGCCGATGATGAAGGTCAGGATATAGAAATAGCCGATGAAGCCCGTCGCGTAGAAGACCGACTTGCGGGCTGCTTTGGCATCCGCAACGGTGAAGAACCGCATGAGGATGTGGGGCAAGCCAGCCGTGCCGAACATCAGCGCAAGGCCCAGCGAGATCGCGGAGACGGGGTCGGAAACGAGATTGCCAGGGCCCATGATCGAGAGGCCCTTCGGATGGATCTTGACCGCCTCCGCAAACATCGCCTCGGGGCTGAAGTTGAAGTGGATCAGCACCAGGAGCGCAATAAGCGTCGCGCCGACGAGCAACAGGCAGGCCTTGATGATTTGCACCCAGGTCGTTGCCTTCATGCCGCCAAAGGCGACATAGACGATCATCAGCGTGCCGACGATCACGACGGCGTAGAGATAATCCATCCCGAAGAGCAACTGGATCAGCTTGCCCGCGCCAACCATCTGGGCGATCAGATAGAAGGCGACGACGGTGAACGTACCGATCGCCGACAGGATGCGGATCCAGGTTTGGTCGAGCCTGAAGGACGCCACGTCCGCGAACGTGAATTTGCCCAAGTTGCGAAGCCGTTCCGCGATCAGGAATAGAACGATTGGCCAGCCCACGAGCCAGCCAACCGAATAAATCAGGCCATCGAAACCGCTGGCGAACACGAGACCGGAGATTCCGAGGAACGAAGCAGCCGACATGTAGTCGCCAGCGATGGCGAGGCCGTTTTGCAACCCTGTGATACCGCCGCCAGCCGCATAGAAGTCGGCTGCGGACTTGGTCCGTGCGGCAGCGCGATAGGTTATGATCAACGTCAGAAAGACGAAACCCGCGAACATACCGATCGCGGGCCAGTTTGTGGGCTGCTTTTCAACTGCTCCCTCAACGGCAGCCGCAAGGGCTGGGAACGTCGCGCAAAGACTCTGCGCCTAAAGCGAGGCTCAGCCCCGTGATGCGTCTTGCGGAAATCATTTCGTCACCTCTTTGATGAGTTCGCGGTTCATCTCGTCAAAGCGGCTGTTTGCAACCCACACGTAAATACCCGTCAGCAGGAAGGCAGAAATGATGACGGCAAGGCCGATCGGAATGCCAATGGTTATGACGCCGTCGCCGATCGGCGTCGCGAGGAAACCCTTGGCGAATGCAACCAGAAGTATGAACCCAAAATAAATGAGTACCATTATCCAGGTCAGCGTCCACGCGAAACGCGATCGGCGACGCACAAGCTCCTGAAACTTTGGATGTTCAGACATCCATGTATGAGATTCCTGCTCCACGGCTTTCCTCTTTGATAGTGTGCCTTCCTTTTGGCTAGCGAGGCACGTTAGTGATTACTAACAGCTAGGCAGTTGATCTGGCGCAAATTTCTTTCTCAGCCTTTCGTTGGATCGGCTGGCACATATGAAGCGATTGCGGCGCGGACGCGAGCCTTGGCTGCCGAAAGCCTTAACCTGTGCAAAGCAGATCGACCTCTACCACAGATTGCACAAGAATCACCCTAAGATTGTGGCGTCCAGGCGGAAAGCCGCCGGAAAAGGCGAATGGAGTGGAAGCCATGGCAATCCAAAACGCCAATCATGGGAAACCCGTCACAAGAGCGACGCCGGGAACCGCGAGCCTCGGATGCGCTGGCATCGACCCCGTCACAGGCAAAAGCGCCTTCAGCGCTGACGCAACCGCTGCCATCGCGCCCATCATGAGCGAAGCGGTTCTGGCCTGTCTTCGCCTGTTCGACCCCGCGAGCGTGCGCAAAATCGGAACCGCTTGAGGAAAGAGGACGAAAGCGCGACGACAAATCGACAGGCAGATGCCGACATACACGAGATGCATCCAAATGGATCGTATCGCCCGCGTCCGTAACGCACGTGCCCCTAGGAAATAGCGGCTCCCAGGCCAGCCCCTTTGTCGACGCTCGCTCCGGGGGTTTGCTCAAGGTATGCCGGCGAACGCATTTCCATAATCCGCGACACGGCCCGTTCAAAATATTCGGCGTCGTCGCCGGCTTGGCACAACTCGCCGGGCTCGACAGCGGCCGACGCCACGAAGCCGATCCGGTGATCGTAAAGTGTATCGATAAAGGTCAGAAAGCGGCGCGCCGGGTTCTGGTCGTGCCGGCCCATCTTCGGGATGCCGTCGACGAAAATCGTGTGGTAATGGCGGACGAGGGCGAGGTAGTCCTGTGTGCCGCACGGCTTCTCGAAGAGATCCGCGAATGAGAAGCGCGCCACCCCCAGGCAAGCGCAAGGCACGTGAAGCTTGTGCCCGAGAACCAGGATCGTATCGCTGGCGCACGGCTCGCCGAAGGTCAATTTTTGCCAAAGATCGTCCATCGCTGCTTTTGCCGCGTCATCGTCGGGCGTGAAGTAGAGCGTGCTGTGCGATAGCTGTTGGAGACGGTAATCGTGGGCTGCTTCGAGCTGCAGAAGCTCCACATTATGCTCGAGAAGATCGACGAAAGGCAGAAACTGATCGCGGTTGAGGCCGCCTTTGTAGAGATCGCTCGGCTTCGAGTTCGAGGTCATGACCACAACCGTGCCGGATTCGAAAACCGCGCCGAAAAGACGGTTCAGAATCGTAGCGTCCGCGATGTCGGTCACGAAGAGTTCGTCCAGGCAGAGGAGGCGAGCTTCGCCTGCAATGCTGGCGCCCACGGCGACGATGGGGTCGTCCTTCGCCTCCCGCCGCGCGACGGAAAGCCGGGCGTGGACCTCCGCCATGAACTCGTGAAAGTGGGCGCGACGCTTCTGCTGGACCGGCGCTTCCTGAAAGAAGAGGTCCATCAGCATCGTCTTGCCGCGCCCGACGGGGCCGAAAATATAGAGGCCTTTCGGGACTTCGCCGCGTTTGCGCGTGAAGAACGAAAAAAAGTCGGTCCGCGCCGGAGGCGTATAATAAGCCAGCCGGTTCGTGAGCATTTGCAGCTTCTCGACCGCGAGCGCCTGGGCGCTGTCGGGCGTAATCTTACCCTCCGCCAATAAGCGGCGGTATCTCTCTAACAGCAATGCGCTCATTGATCGGGGCTAGCGGACGTTACGGAGTTCCAGCTCTACCGCCGTAACAGTTGGGTTCGGCGACACCAATTCAATATCAAAATCGGCTCGCTCATTCGATCTTATTTTCGAGCCGTTTATCCTCAAATTAGCCGAGTATTCCCGGTCCTGCGCAGTGTCCTGATCCTTGATGGTTATAAAGAACTGTGGAACCCTGACGCTGCGCTGCGCACGATTGAAGACGTTGCCGCTTACGGTAAGAACAGGCCTGCCGTCCGAGGTCGACCATTCATATTGAACTGACTCGAAGACCAGAGGCTGCACCGTAACAGGCATCCCCAAACTGCGATAAAGCGGAGCCAATCCAGGAGCGGCATCGGAGATAATATCCCGGAAAGCCAAAAATCCGACAATAAACCCGCTTGCCACGCAGAGGAAAAGCCCCCACGCCGCTGCGACTGCGAGGCCACCCGGGCGACTGCGGCGCGCGGCAACGCCCGACTTTTCCCGTGTTTCTTCGATTTCGCGATAGAGACGCCGATCGAAAGCGGTGTCATCGTCCTTAACTTCGGCCGGTTCCTCCACCATTGCCGGCTCGGGCTCGAACACGTCCTCTTCGGCGGCCGGGGACACTTTGCCCCAAAGCCCGGCTATGCCGCGCGGCCTCGGATGTTCCTCCGAGGCGGTCGCGGCTGTTGATTTGAGATGGGTTTCGAGTTTCTCGGCCAGTTCCTCGTCGCGAAGCGAAGGGCCGACGGGCGCTCTCTTGGAAGGTGGAAGAAAGTGTGCCCTCATCGCCTCGCGGAGCGCAGTGTCGGGGTCGCCGTCACCACTTGCATCATCTTTCTTCTCGGCGAACCAAGCGTCGTCCTCCCCTGTATCGAGATCACGCTCGTCCTCCTCATTCACGCCGCGCTTGCCGACAGCCTCAACCAGGCTCTGGTCGCCACCTGTTTCACCCGCCCTTTTGAAGTGTTCCGACAACCCTGCCAATCTTTCCGCCCAGCCATTGTGCGGGTGAGGTTTCGCAGACCCCGTCGCAGCCCTCTCGCCGTCATCTTCAGACGTCGCGGCACTCGCACCAGAACCGTCATGCCCCAAGCTGGAAAAGACGCTTCGAAGAGCCTGGCGCGCTGCCTCGATTGTGTGCTGCTCCTCGTTTGTTTCCATTTCCTGCTGCGCAACGGCAAAATTGGCGCGCGGGAACGGGATTGTCTCAGCGGTTGCCTGGGTCAGCGTTTTCGCCGTAGCCTCCGCGGCTTCATTTGCCGGCTTCAGGCTCTTTCTCCGCCTGAAACTGCTGAACCAACTCACTTTCCCGGTATTCTCATCTTCCTCTGAGACGCCGTCTTCCTTGAGAGCTGTATCCCCTTCAGCGACGGCTTCTTCACGAACCGCGGCGGCGTCTTGGTGGGACGACCAAACGCCTTCATCAACATGGATTCCCGCAGTCCCGAAGGGGTCATGAGTTGCTTGCTCAGCAGGGGCATCGCTTGTTTCTTCGCTCTCTCCGGACGGGGCAACCCAGGAGGACGCGCTAGCCTCTTCTTCCCCACCGCTATCCGGCATGGCGCGCCAGACCGTCTCGCACTTCGCGCAACGGACGGTCCGGCCGTCGGGCGGCAAATCGGCCTTGATCTCATAGCGGGTCGCGCAGGCAGGGCATTCAATGATCATTCGATAAACTCTATTGAGTGGCTTTTTTCGCTGGCCGTCTCGCCTTTGTCTAAATCGATTGCTAGATCGCACCCTCTTTATCATAAAACGGGACGAGAGCGAACAGCAGGGTGGGGTTGTGGTATCGGGTCATGCTCTTATTCGTTTCGAGAATGTCGGTCTCCGTTACGGAGTTGGGCAAGAGGTTCTCCGCGATATCAACTTCCATTTGCTGCCCGGATCGTTTCATTTTTTAACCGGAGCTTCAGGCGCTGGCAAAACCACGCTTCTTAGGCTCCTCAACATGTCCCTTCGTCCCACGCGCGGACTTGTATACCTTTTCGGACGAAATATAGCCAAGAATACGACAGGCCAGCGCGCCGACCTCAGGCGACGCATCGGGATCGTCTTTCAGGATTTCCGGCTCCTCGATCATCTCACCACTTGGGAGAATGTTGCGCTTCCTCTCCGCGTCATGGGCCGGCATCAGGGCGATTACCAGGAAGATGTCACGGAACTTCTGAAGTGGGTGGGGCTTGGCGACCGGATGCACGCTTTTCCCGCTGTGCTTTCCGGCGGGGAAAAGCAACGCGCCGCTATTGCCCGGGCCGTGATCGCGAAGCCGGAGCTTCTCCTTGCCGACGAGCCGACCGGCAACGTCGATCCGCAGATGGCGCGCCGCCTGCTTCGGCTTTTCATCGAGCTGAATTGGCTCGGCACCTCCATTATCATCGCAACGCACGATTATCAGCTCATGACGCAATTCCCGGCGGCCCGCATGCAGCTCGAGAATGGCCGCCTTGAGCTTCACGAGTGAAATTGTACCCGCCATGAGCAGTGTTGAAACGCTTCCGGTTCCATTCAAGGCGCGCCCGCAACCCGTGGTGAAATTCGCCAGGGCGAACGCGCCAATCGTGCCTCCTGGCTCCGTCACGGGTGGGTCCTTGACCCTGGTGATTGCCATCATGTCCTTCCTGGCCGCACTGACGGCAGGCGGCGTGTACGTGATTTTTAATGCGGCGAACGTCTGGACCAATAAGATCTCGGCGCAAATTACTGTTCAGGTTCAGCTGCATCAGGGAGAGAGCGGCGATGACAAGGCCTCGGAGATCAGCCGCTTTCTCTCCGATCAGAATGGCATCAGGCGCGTTACGCCGTTCACACGCGAACAATCGCTCAAACTTGTGGAGCCCTGGATCGGAAAGTCCGAGGTGCTGAAGACATTCGCGATCCCAAGGCTCATTGCGGTCGAAGTCGACGCGGATAATCCGCCGGATGTTTCCACGCTCAGAAAAGTCCTGGAGGCCAAGTATCCTGGGGCCATGCTGGATGACCACGGGCATTGGCGCGCCGAAATACGCCGGCTTACCAGGCTACTCGAACTCGCCGGCGTCGGCATGCTGTTCCTCATGGCCACGGCGACTGGCGGTGTGATCATCGCGGCGGCAACCAGCTCGCTGGCATCGAACCGGGAAATCGTATCGGTGCTTAACTTTGTCGGCGCGGAGGAAAGGTTCATCGCCCGTCAGTTCGAGGCGCATTTTCTGAAGGTGGGAATCAAGGCCGGAATTTTCGGGGCTGGCCTGGCCGCGATTGTGTTTCTCTGTCTGCCTTATCTGACCGAAGGCGTAAGCAGTACCGCCACCTCTCAGGCGGAGATTTGCCGCCTCGTCGGCGCCGGGACGCTCGACCTGTATGGGTATATCGTTCTACTCGTCGTTGTCATTGCGGTCGCGGCAATTTGCAAAATGACGTCCCGTTACGGGGTACGCCGCATTTTGAATCAGCAGAACGCCTAATTATCCACAGTCGGCTCCCATCGCGCGCGATATCAAAAAACATGTGCAAATGCGAGGCCTTAGCGATATACTGGCTCCTCGATGAGCAACTCCGCTGACCAGAAGCGCCCGCAAAAAGCTTTGAGCTTGAGAGCGGTCTTTGTGCATGCTCTGCGTGTAACGGTCATCTTCTGCCTAGCTCTCGTCTCAGGCTTTTTCATTTTTGGGTATTTTGTCAGCGTCATGCCGTCCGGGGTCTCGGGGTTGGCTGACGGGATCGTGGCGTTGACTGGTGATGAGGATCGGATCTCTGAGGCGGTGCGTCTCCTGTCCGAAGGCAAGGCTAAACGATTGCTCATATCGGGCGTTAACAAGAGCACTCGGGTACCCGAAATCATTACATTGGACACTGCGACCGGGAAAGAGGCGCTGTTGTTCCGCTGCTGTGTTGACTTGGACAAGCGCTCCCTTAATACAGAGGACAACGCCTTCGAGACGACCGCGTGGGTCAGGCAGCAAGGTTTCCGCTCGCTGATCGTGGTGACATCGACCTATCATATGCCACGCGCCTTGATTGAGCTGCGGCAATGGATGCCTGATGTTGAGCTTTTCCCTTACCCGGTCAAATCGCCTCGCCTTGAGGATCAGTGGTGGAGCGATCCTCGCACGGTCTGGGTCCTTGGGAAAGAATATCTGAAGTTTATAACGGCCTTCGCACGTTATGGCGCCAATTCGGTATTAGGCTCCGCTGGCAAGGCGGACCACAGTTCTCCGATGATCAATGCGCGCGTCAACTAAAATAGCGCTCTATGTGAGATCGCTGTTGTTCTATCCCATTCTGTACATCAATTGGGCTCTCTTTCTTGTTTTAGGAAGCTGGCTTTTGCTGGCCCCGCGGAGCCGGGCCATGGCAGCGCTTGCCCTCCACGGCGATGCTACGGTTTGGCTTCTCCGCGTCATCTGCGGGACGAAAATGGAGGTTCGTGGGCACGATAAACTCCTTCCCGGCCCCGTTATCGTGGCGGCGAAACACCAGGCTGCGTGGGACACTTTCGCGATCATCTCCTTGATGCGCGACCCAGCCCTGGTGATGAAGGCCGAGCTTTTAAACTGGCCTATCTACGGTAGGTTTTGCCGCAAATTCGAGCTGATTCCCGTCCAGAGGGAGCTCGGTCCGGCGGCTCTGCGCCAGATGGTGCGCGAGGCGCGGGCCCGGGCGGCGCAAAACCGGGAAATCGTCATTTTCCCGGAAGGCACTCGAACAATCCCAGGCGACGCCCCCGACTATAAGCCGGGCCTTGTTTTCCTCTATCAGGATCTGAAAGTGCCGGTTTGTCCGCTCGCGCTGAATTCCGGCATGTTCTGGCCGCGCCGCTCCATCCTCCGCTATCCCGGCACGATCGTTGTCGAATTCCTTGCCCCGATCCCTCCCGGCCTCCCGCGTCAGGAGTTTATAGAGAAACTGCAATCGGCAATCGAGCAGGCTTCGAACAAGCTTTGCATGGAGGCCCGTAAGGAACTTGAACAGCAAGGGCTGGAGCCGCCCGTCGATTTTCGCGGTGACGTCTTGGCTGAGGCTGAGCCGGAGAAAATATAGCGCCCCCGTTCCGCTTTCTATCATTCGGCATCATGTTTCTTATCTTAAGAGAACCGTAAAAAGTTATCCACAGGTTGTGCTTGACGGCCAGTACGAAAAGTGAACATTTGGTGTCTAAAATAGGAATATCGTGCGAGTTCTGGATAAATCACCAATGCTGATCCCGATTTCCCAGCAGATTTGGGACGCCAAATACCGTTTTTCGCCGCCGGGCGGACATGCCGAGCAGTCGATCGAGGAGACATGGGCAAGAGTTGCGCGTGCCGCTGCCTCCGTTGAGCCGGAGCGGTCTCGAAAAGCCTGGGAACAGCGCTTTCTGGAGGCCTTGGCAGACTTCGCATTCATCCCCGCTGGGCGAATCCTGTCGGGAGCCGGAACCGGCCGCGAGGTGACGCTCTTCAATTGTTTCGTCATGGGCGAGATTGGCGACGACATGGGGTCGATCTTCGCAAATGTCAGGGAAGCCGCTCTCACATTGCAACAGGGCGGCGGCATCGGTCACGATTTCTCGACGCTCAGGCCAAAGGGCGCCCATGTGCGCGGCGTGGGTGCGGACGCGTCCGGTCCCGTCAGCTTCATGGATGTCTGGGACTCCATGTGCAAGACAATCATGTCCGCGGGCGCCCGGCGCGGCGCGATGATGGGCACCATGCGGTGCGATCACCCTGATATCGAGGCTTTCATCGAGGCGAAAGCCGACCCGGCAAGACTGCGCAACTTCAATCTGTCTGTTCTCGTCACGGACGCGCTTCATGGAAGCGGTGAAGGAGGACAAGTCCTGGCCGCTTGTCTTTGGCGGCGAGGTTTATCGCACGGTGAGCGCGCGGGGCCTTTGGCGGAAGATCATGCGCAGCGCCTATGATTACGCCGAGCCCGGCGTGATCTTTATCGACCGCGTGAACGCGTTGAACAATCTCGGCTATTGCGAACAGATCAGCGCTACGAACCCCTGCGTTACAGAAGACACCTGGGTGCATACCTCAGAGGGCCCAAAACAAGTCTCGGCCCTCATCGGGCGAAGCTTCCACGCTCGCATAAACGGTGAGGATCACTTCAGCCCAAATGGTTTTTTCAAAAGCGGCACAAAACCTACGGTTTGCCTCGAAACATTTGAGGGGTTCGATCTCCGGCTAACCCCAGACCATCTTGTCCGCCGGATTGTCAAGCAAACCCGCACCGTTTTGGAAACCGATTGGTGTGCGGCACGTGACCTTAAACCCGCGGATAAGATTGCTCTTAACGACCACCGTGGAAAAAGTGATTGGCCGGGAAATTATACGTACGAGCAAGGTTACTTGATCGGCCTTCTGGTCGGCGACGGCACTCTCAAGACTGACAAGGCTGTTTTGTCGGTTTGGGTTAATCCACAAGCTGACGGCGCGCGCGGCATCATGGACCTCGCGCAGGCAAGCGCCGCCACTTTGAAGCACCGTTCGGATTTTCGCGGCTGGCATGCGGTTAAAGGGAGAAACGAGCACCGCTTGTCGATGGCGGCTGTCAAAGCGCTGGCAGAAGACCTTGGAATGGCTCCAGGGGCAAAAACGATAACCTGGAAAATGGAGGAGGCATCAAGCGCCTTTTGTAAAGGGTTTCTGCGAGGGTTTTTCGATTGCGATGGATCGGTACAAGGTCATCATTCCAAGGGCGTGAGTGTGCGTCTGGCTCAGAGCAGTTTAGAGCGACTCAAGGCCGTTCAGAGAATGCTGCTGCGGCTCGGCATAATGTCTCAAATTTATAGAAACCGCCGTCTCGCCATCTCACGGCAATTGCCCGACGGAAAGGGTTCCACGTCTTTCTATCCTTGCCAGGCAGAGCACGAACTCATTGTTTCCGGTGATAACCTCCAGCAGTTTCAGTCTCATGTTGGATTTAGCGACACTGACAAAAGTAAGCGGTTAGACGAAGCCCTCCGCGCCTACAAACGAAAACTGAATCGAGAGCACTTCATTGCAAAAGTTCGGGCCATCCGCGAGGAGGAAGCTAGGCCCGTTTACGATGTGAAAATACCGGGCATCAATGCCTTCGATGCAAATGGCATGCACGTTCATAATTGCGGGGAACAGCCACTTCCGCCTTATGGCGCCTGCCTCCTCGGCTCTATCAATCTGGCGGCGCTCATCGTAGAGCCGTTCAGCGCCAGGGCGGCCCTCGATCAGAAGAGGTTGGAAGACCTCGTGCCGGTGGCGGTCCGTTTGCTCGACAATATCATCGATGTATCCCGCTATCCTCTGCCTCAGCAGGAGAGAGAGGCGAAGGCCAAACGGCGCATCGGGCTAGGGGTAACGGGGCTCGCCGATGCATTGATCCTGTGCGGGGCGCATTACGGCTCGGAGAAGGGGCGCGATCTTGCGGTGTCCTGGATGGCGCAGATCAGCCGCGCCGCTTACGCGGCAAGCGCCGAACTGGCGAAGGAAAAGGGAGCATTTCCCCTCTTCGACGCAATCCAATTCTTGCCGCGTCCCTTTCCGGAATCTCTCCCGCCTTCGATTCGAAAGGCAATCAAGGACAACGGCCTGCGCAATGGCGTTTTGACCTCTATCGCTCCAACTGGCACGATCTCGCTGCTCGCCGGGAACGTGTCGAGCGGAATTGAGCCCGTTTTCGATTTCGAGTACCGCCGCCGCCTTCTCTCGCCGGACGGTTCCGAACGCCACGAAATCATCCGCGATTACGCGGTGCGGTTGTTCCGCGACACGCATGGCGACGCTTCTCTTCCCGATCCCTTCGTAACGGCTCATGATCTGACTCCGCAACAGCATCTGATGATGCAGGCCGCGCTCCAGAGTCATGTCGACGCCTCCATTTCGAAAACGGTTAACTGCCCCGAGTTCGATCGCCTTTGAAGACTTCGAGATGCTTTATCTCGACGCCTACCGGCTCGGGCTCAAAGGATGCACCGCCTACCGGCCGAACGAAGTGACGGGGGCCGTGTTGTCACCGGCGCCACCGGCAGCCCAGACTGGACAGGCCCTGCAACCCTCTCTCCCGCTCGCGCCAGCCGACGCTCAGCCCCTCGCTCGCGACACGGTGCTCGCGGGCTTCACCTACAAGCTCAAATGGCCGGGCTCGGACCACGCGATCTATGTCACGATCAATGACACGTTCGATCAAGGCCAACGCCGTCCGTTCGAGATCTTTATCAATTCCAAGAATTTGGAGCACTACGCCTGGACGGTGGCGCTCACACGCATGATCAGCGCAATTTTCCGCCGCGGCGGAGATGTTTCATTCGTTGTGGAGGAACTGAAGGCCGTTTTCGACCCGCGGGGCGGGGCTTGGACGAACGGCAAGTACGTGCCTAGCCTGCTCGCCGCGATCGGGGAAATTATAGAGCAGCACTTCATTCACATTGGGTTTCATGCCGGGGGCGCTCGGGAAAGCGGAACCGATAAAGAGAAGATCAAGAAAGAGGAATCGGAAGCGGCCAACTTCGCAGACTCTTTCGCCTTCAAGTTTCTGTCCTCGCTGCGGATCTCCGAGTATGATCTATCAGGAGGGGTGCCGCGTTTGCCGCAATTGCGGCCACTCCACCTGCAGCTGAGTTTGCAGGAACGAAGAGGGGCAACCTCTTCGACCATTGCATTGTTGCCCTTAAGCCAGGCAATCAACATAATGTCGGCGAAGCCGCATATTTAGGGAGGATGTCGATGACGGTGACGGTGAAGACCTATCCGGTTCCAGAGAGCTGGAGTTCATCAGCTTGGATCGATAACGAAAAATACCGGGCGATGTACGATCAGAGCGTTAATGATCCGGAGGGGTTTTGGGGCGAGCAGGCTTCCCGCGTCGACTGGATCAAGCCATTCACAAAGGTGAAAAACACCTCGTACGATCCGCACAACCTATCCATCAAATGGTACGAGGACGGAACGCTGAACGTCTGCGCGAACTGCGTGGACCGTCACCTGGAAAAACGGGGCGACCAGGTTGCCATCGTCTGGGAAGGCGACGAGCCGAATATGGATCTCAAGATCACATACCGGCAGCTCCACGAGCGCGTCAGCCGCTTTGCGAACGTGCTCAAGAAGCACGGTGTCAAGAAAGGCGACCGGGTCACGATCTACCTGCCGATGATCCCCGAAGCCACCTATGCCATGCTGGCCTGCGCCCGCATTGGCGCGGTCCACTCGGTGGTGTTCGGCGGGTTCTCTCCGGACAGCCTCGCGAGCCGCATCGTTGACTGCGACTCGACCGTGCTGATCACTGCCGACGAAGGCGTCCGCGGCGGCCGCAAGGTTCCGCTTAAGGCGAACGCAGACAAGGCCCTTGAGAAGTGCCCGACTATTGAGCGCGTTCTCGTCGTGAAGCGCACAAATTCCCCCGTTGCCTGGACGCCGGACCGCGATTTCTGGCTCGGCGAGGAGATGCAAAGCGTTTCAGCCGATTGCCCCCCTGAAGAGATGAACGCGGAGGATCCGCTTTTCATCCTTTACACCTCCGGTTCTACCGGCCAGCCGAAGGGCGTGCTTCACACATCGGGCGGCTATCTGGTCTACTCGGCGATCACGCACCAATACGTCTTCGATTACAAGGACGGCGATATCTACTGGTGCACGGCGGACGTAGGCTGGGTCACCGGCCACAGCTACATCGTCTACGGCCCCCTCGCGAATGGAGCGACGACGCTCATGTTCGAGGGCGTTCCGAATTATCCGAGCCCCTCTCGGTTCTGGGACGTCGTCGACAAGCATCAGGTCAACACCTTCTATACGGCGCCGACCGCCATTCGCGCGCTCATGGGAGCAGGCGAGCAGCACGTCAAAAAGACAAGCCGCAAGTCGCTGAAGCTGCTTGGAAGCGTGGGCGAGCCGATCAATCCTGAAGCCTGGGAGTGGTATTATCACATCGTGGGCGAGGAGCGCTGCCCAATCGTCGACACCTGGTGGCAGACGGAAACGGGTGGAATTCTGATCACGCCGTTGCCTGGGGCCATTGCCACGAAGCCCGGCTCGGCGACGCTGCCGTTCTTCGGTGTCAAGCCTGCGCTTATGGCTCCCGACGGGCAGGTGATTGAGGGGGCGGGTGAGGGCAATCTCGTCATCCTGGACTCCTGGCCGGGCCAGATGCGCACGGTATTCCGCGACCACAATCGTTTCGTGCAGACCTATTTCGCCGCTTATCCGGGAACCTACTTCACGGGTGACGGTTGCAAGCGGGATGCCGACGGCTATTACTGGATCACGGGCCGCGTCGACGACGTGATCAACGTCGCGGGTCACCGCATGGGTACGGCGGAAGTGGAATCGGCTCTCGTTTCCCATCCGAAGGTCGCCGAAGCAGCCTGCGTGGGCTATCCTCACAGCCTGAAAGGCCAAGGCATCTACGTCTACGTCACCTTGATGACTGGGATAGAGCCCACCGAAGTGCTCAGGACCGAGCTTCGCAACTGGGTTCGCGAGGAGATCGGACCAATCGCCACTCCCGACCTCATCCAGTTCGCGCCTGGTCTTCCCAAGACCCGCTCGGGCAAAATCATGCGACGCATTTTGCGGAAGATTGCCGAGGACGATTTCTCGAACCTTGGCGACACATCCACGCTGGCCGAGCCAGCCGTCGTATCCGACTTGATCGAGAACCGCATGAACAAGCCCGCGGTTGCTTGAGAACCCGTGCCCGGCGCCTCCGCCGGGCACTTTCCCGCCCCGCGCCTCAAGATCACGCCCGGGGAACGTGCTTATCCACAGGTTGCTCAGAGACGCACAACCTCAGGTCGATATAAACGAATGTCGGCATGAGATTTTGTGGCGATTCAGTCACGCTCACGATGCAGAAATGCCTTCCGCTTCAGCGAGGCATGACTCCCGCAAGCAAGTTTGCGGTAATGAGTATGGATCGGTCGCAGTGCAGCTTAGGATTTGGCGATGGTTGAGCGGAAAGTTGTAGAAAGCATTCGTGATAGACTGGCGTCCGGCGTTCGTTCGCCACTGTTGATGCCGATCATGGAAGGAAACACGCTCGAAAGCGACGACGTAGCCGAGTTCCTCAAAGGCCGTTTGTCTCATTTGCGTGAGAAGTTATCTCCCCAGCCACGGGTAAGCCTCAGCTAAGAGGCCAAATTTTCGCCGGCGGCGTCTCCCGTTCGCGTGATGCGGCATCTAGGTTATGCGGCACGCTGAAGGATAGAGATTAAAGACGTTGATCGGGGTTGCCGCCTAGCCTAGTGTTCGCGACACTCAAGGCTTATTACGAACACCACTCAATCAAATATAGGTTTCCATGCGCCCCTCGAAACGGCAGGCGGGCGATTTGCGCCCCGTTAGCTTCCAGCGCGCCTTCTCGCTCCATGCTGAAGGATCGTGTCTCATCAAGTTCGGGAACACCCATGTGCTTTGCACGGCAAGCCTTGAGGAACGCGTTCCGCCTTGGATGAAGGGGCAGGGCAAAGGCTGGATCACCGCCGAGTATGGAATGCTGCCTCGCGCCACGTCAGAGCGCACGCGCCGGGAGGCGACAACCGGGCACCAGTCGGGGCGAAGCCAGGAGATCCAACGGCTCATTGGCCGTTCTCTCCGCGCCGTCGTTGATTTGCAGGCGCTCGGCGAGCGGCAAATCACCGTGGACTGCGATGTGCTTCAGGCCGATGGCGGAACCCGGACGGCAGCGATAACGGGTTCATGGGTCGCGCTTCACGATTGCTTTCAATGGATGCGCGCTCGCGACATGATCAGGGATGGCGTCTTAAAAGATCAGGTTGCGGCCGTTTCGTGCGGGATTTACAGGGGCGAGGCGGTGCTCGATTTGGATTATCCTGAGGACTCGGAGGCCGAGGCGGACGCGAATTTTGTGCTGACCGGCAAGGGCATGATCGTCGAAGTACAGGCGAGCGCCGAGAGAGCCGTGTTTTCCGAGGAACGCATGGCGGAACTCACCGGGCTTGCAAAGAAGGGGATCGGTGAACTTCTCAATTTACAGAAACTGACAATTCTCTAAAGGGAGAGCATGGTCGGCCGCTTTCGGATTAAGAGCGGCGACAGCCTTGTCGTCGCCACGCACAATCAGGGCAAGCTGCGGGAGTTCCGCGACTTGTTCGATCCGCTGGGTGTTGCTGTCGCTTCCTCGGGCGAGCTTGGCGTCGCCGAACCTGAGGAAACCGGGGAAACCTTCGAAGAGAATGCGCGGCTCAAGGCCGTGGCGACGGCCGCCGAAACGGGGCGGCTCGCGCTTTCGGATGACTTCGGCCTCGCCATCGAGGCACTCGGTGGTGCGCCGGGCATTCACTCGGCACGCTGGGCCGGGGAGCCGCGAGACTTTTATCGGGCCATGTCCGAGGTCGAAAGCCGTCTGCAAGCCATGGGCGCGGTCGCGCCGGAGCAGCGCCGGGCGAAGTTCGTCTGCATGCTCTGCCTTGCAAATCCAGAAGGGGCGGTCCAGTTCTTCGAAGGGACCGTTCCGGGTCACCTTGTCTGGCCGCCGCGCGGAACGAAGGGCTTCGGCTACGATCCCATTTTCGTCCCCGATGGGTATGACGTGACGTTTGGTGAAATGGACCCAGACAATAAACATGCGATTTCGCACCGCGCCCGAGCTTTTGCCGCTTTCCGCGCCGCCGTTCTCGACGGAGAACTCCTGAAACAAGGGCCGCTTTGGCGGGTGAGAATGCTCTGGCAATCTATGTCCACTGGCCTTTTTGTCAGTCGAAGTGCCCGTATTGCGACTTCAACTCCTACGCACAGCGGACGATAAGCGAAGAACAGTACCTCGAGGCCGCACTCCGCGAACTCGACCATTACGCGGCTGAAACGCGAGCGCGTCCTGTTTCGAGCATCTTCTTCGGGGGCGGCACTCCCTCGCTCATGACGCCGCACACGGTTGGCGAACTCCTTGGCGCCGTCGCGAGGCTTTGGCCAATCGAAAGCACATGTGAGATCACGCTGGAGGCCAACCCCTCCAGTGTCGAATCCGCTCGTTTCGCGGGCTACCGCTCCGCAGGAGTCAACCGCGTTTCTCTCGGGGTGCAATCGTTCTCCGATGAGCAACTGCGCTTTCTGGGGCGGCTGCACACCGCAGCCGAGGCGCGGCAGGCACTTGATGTCGCCCGCAAGTATTTCGAACGCATGAGCTTCGATCTAATCTACGCGAGGCCAGGTCAAACCGAATCCGAATGGCGCGCAGAGCTGGGAGAAGCGCTCTCCTTGGCGCGCGGCCATCTCTCGCTCTACCAGCTTACCATCGAGCCGGAGACGGCTTTTTTCGATCTCAATCGGCGCGGGAAGCTTCGAATGCCGGGTCAGGATCTGGCGGCGGACCTTTATGCCGTTACGCAGGAGGTGTGCGAGGCGGCCGGCCTCCCAGCCTACGAGGTTTCAAATCACGCAGCGCCGGGGGAGGAAAGCCGCCACAATCTTACTTATTGGCGCTATGGTGATTACCTCGGGATCGGGCCAGGTGCGCACGGGCGGCTGGCTGCAGGCGGGAAGAAATATGCGACCGCAGCCGTGAAAGTGCCGGCAGCATGGCATGCGAAAGTGCGCGAATGCGGCAGCGGGTGCGAAGAGCGTCTTGAGCTTGATCCGCGCCAGCAAGCGGAGGAGGCCGTGCTCATGGGGCTTCGCTTGCGCGAGGGGGTCGACCTTCGCAATCTTGTGGCAAAGACCGGTTTCAGTCCGAGGCTCGAAGTCGTCGCGCCCCTGGAGGAGGAAGGCCTGTTTAAGCGCGACGGCGATTGGCTGAGCGCGACGAGGCAAGGCCGGCTGGTTTTGAACGCGCTGATCGCGGCGGTCGCGGCGGGCCTTGAAGAAAGGGAAACTCCGTAATCCCTAATATTGAGCGACAGCCGTCCCGAAAGCCAACGGGGCCGGGTCGATCGGCTGGTTTCCGGATTTCTGCACTTCCATGATGGCGAAGCCGCGCTCCGCGGTACCGTCTGGCCGGAGCCGAAAGAGGCCGTCAACGCCCTGGAACCCGCTTGAGCGCGTCAGCTCAGACGCCGCAAAACGCTGTCCGGGCGGATTGGTTGAAAGCGATATGGCAAGGCTGACCGCATCATAGGACAAGCTTGCCAGGCGCGGGGGTGTATCGCCATAGGTCTCGGCGTAGCGCTTGGTGAAGTCCTGCCAGCCCTTTGGGTCGGGAGCTGCAAACCACCCGCCTTGCAATGCCGCTTCCTTGCCGATCCCAATGTAGTCCCAGCCCGAAAGCCCCATGAACTTCACCGCCTGTGTATCGACTTCATAATACGGGAACAGCGGAGCGAGCGAGGGCAGCGTGTCGCCACTGGCTGGGATAAAGATTGCATCGACCTGCGGAGCGGTGCCTTTCTTCGCCAGCGAGGCTATCTCCTTTACGGGGGACATCATGCCGTTGGCCTCGGGCGGGTATGACTTCGTCATGACGGCCTGCGCCCGGTTCTCTTGCACGGCCCGATTGAATGACTGCTCGACCAAGCGTCCATAATCGTTTTGGGGAAAGAGGGCCGCGAAGCGGGTTTTGCCCTTGCTAACCGCATAGGAGATCATGCGCGGCACGTCGCTTCCCGCAACAAAGCTCATGAGATAGACGCCGTTGCCAGCCACGTTACGGTCGCTCGAGAAAGCCAGGACCGGGATATTGGCAGCTTGCGCGACGGGGGCCACAGCGGAGACCTCATTCGCGAAAAGCGGGCCGATCACAAGTTCTGCGCCCTCCTTTACGGCATCCTGAGCGGCCTGACGAGCTCCCTCCGGCGTGCCGTGCGTGTCCTTCGGGATGAGCTTCACATTGGGCTTGTCGAAATCGAACAAGGCCAACTCGCCCGCCTGCTTCATCGCTTTTGCGACTTGCTGGGCATTCACATTTCCGCTCAAAGGCAGAAGCAGCGCCACCTTAACGGTGCCCGCTGCGGGCGCTCCTTGAGGAGGCGTCCCCGCCAGGTTCGAACCGCCGCTCGAGCCTAAACCGCCAACGGAGCAAGCGCTCAAACCCAGGCAGGCGAGAATGAATGCGGTGCAGGCAAAGAGACGAGCGCAGGCGTGTTCAGTCGTAAGTTTCATCGAGCGATTTTTCAGCTTTTCGTTGACCAATGCCAGTGATGAAGGCAAGCAAACCCAACGGCCTTCGACTCGCACCATCTTGCAGGCACATCCAACCATGAGCAACCTCTTAACTATGGCTGATTGGTGATGGCCAGACGCCAGCGGGCAAAAAATTCACGCGCCGGATGCCATGAAGACACAGCGACGGCGGCCTTGGAGGCATCGGGTCGCCAACAAGACCTCCTCTCAGGGGTGCAACAACAACTCGAAAAGCTCAAGGCGGCCCCGCTCGCGGCTGGACTGTATATCGTTTCGACTCCTATCGGAAATCTCGGCGACATCTCCATTCGCGCGCTCTTCACACTCGCGGCGGCAGACATGGTTGTGTGCGAGGACACGCGCCACAGCCGAAAGCTATTCTCCGCGTATGGCATTGGCCGAAAGCTTGGGACGTACCACGACTTCAGCGGCGAAAAGGACCGTGCGCGCATTCTGGTGGCTCTTCGCGAAGGCAAGTCTGTTGCTGTGATTTCTGATGCCGGCACCCCGCTCGTCGCTGATCCAGGCTTCAAGCTGGTCCGCGCTGCCGTTGCCGAGGGGTTCTGCGTGTTTCCCGTGCCCGGCCCGTCGGCGCTTCTGTCGGCGCTGGTCGCAAGCGGATTGCCCTCGGACCAGTTCTTTTTCGTCGGGTTCCTGCCGCCGAAGGAGATGGCAAGGCGGGAAGCCCTGGAGGCGCTTCGCGCCGTCCCTGGAACATTCATTCTTTACGAGACGCCAAGCCGGATCGAAGCCACGCTTGCAGCTCTCAGCGTCATTTTTTCCGATCGTCAGATCACTCTCGCTCGCGAACTCACTAAAATCCACGAGGGGTTCACTCGCGGAACCGCTGAGATGCTTATTGGGGAGCTTAAGGGAACCCCGCCCCTTGGGGAGATCGTCGTCCTCATCGGACCTGGGCAAACTCCTCAAGCGCAGGACGAGGATGTGGAAGATGCTCTGCGGCAGGCAATGGAAAGGGTTAGCCTGAGAGAAGCCGTCGAAGAAGTTGCAAAGGGGCTTGGCGCGGGAAAAAAGAAGGTCTACAACTTGGCGTTGAAGCTGAAGGGTCAATCGCAATGAATGTTCCGCGTCGCCGCTCATCCCCACAAAGCTCCTACGCTATAGGCGTGGCCGCGGAATGTTGCGCGAGACAGCTTCTTGAAAGCAAGAGCTACCGCATCCTTGCCCAGCGCTACAAAACGAAAGGCGGCGAGATTGATCTGGTTGCAAGGCGGGGTGATCACCTCGCCTTTGTGGAGGTCAAGCAGCGTAAAACCCAGGATGAGGCGGCTTGGTCTATAGCGCCGCGGCAGCAAGCCCGCATCGCCATGGCCGCAGAAATCTTTCTTGGTGAGCACGCGGCCCTCGCCCAATGCTCGGCGAGCTTCGACGTCGTTCTTGTCAGCCCTAGCCAGGGCTGCTCCCACATCGAGCAAGCCTTTCTTGCGTAATCAAGCCCTCGCCTTTAAGTCTCCTCTCATACAACAATCGTGAGGAGCGAATGCGGCTAAGAACCGGGGTCCAGATGGACCCGATCGATAGAATTCATATCCACGGCGATTCGACGTTTGCGCTCCTGCTTGAGGCGCAGCATCGCGATCACAGCATTTTTTATTACACCCCCGACAAGCTTTTCATGAGGGATGGACGCGTCTTTGCCGAAGGCCATGAACTTCGCGTCGACGATGTGCATGGCGCCCATTATGAACTTGGGGCGAAGCAAACGCTGGAACTCAGGGAATTGGATGTAATCCATCTCCGCCAGGATCCGCCCTTTGACATGGCCTATGTGACCACAACGCACATTCTCGATCACATTCATCCCAAAACGCTGGTCGTAAATGACCCGGCGAGTGTCCGCAACGCCCCCGAAAAACTGTTTGTGACCGAGTTCCCGCAACTCATGCCGCCGACACTTATCACGCGCTCCCTGGAGGCCGTGAACGCCTTCCGCGCAGAGTTTGGAGACATCATTGTCAAGCCGCTATACGGAAATGGCGGCGCGGCAGTCTTCAGAGTGCGGCCCGACGACACGAATACCGGCTCGCTTGTGGAACTCTTCCAGACTGTGTTCCGTGAACCTTTCGTTGTTCAGCAATATCTCCCCGATGTCCGAAAGGGCGATAAGCGCATCATCCTCGTGAATGGCAAGCCGGTTGGGGCGATCAATCGCGTGCCCGCGGCGAACGAGACGCGGTCGAACATGCATGTGGGCGGGCGCCCCGAGGCTGCCGAGCTCACCGCGCGAGAACGTGAAATCTGCGAAACGATCGGGTCGGAACTCAAGCGGCGTGGCCTCATCTTCGTCGGCATCGACGTCATCGGAGACTATCTGACCGAAATCAATGTTACGTCGCCAACTGGCATTCGTGAGGTCAAACGCTTTGGCGGACCCGATATCGCCGCCCTTATCTGGGACGCCGTGGAAGAGAAGATCTGTTCTACGAAAGTTCGCTGATTGTTCTTGATTTTATAAAAACTGGAGATAATATCTGACGTATTCATTGAAGCGGTTGTGGAGGTGTTGGTATGTTTGCGCAGGTGTCCACGGTCGCTTTCGAGGGCATCGACGCGAAACAAGTCGACGTGCAGGTTCTTATTGCACCTGGCCTTCCGGCGTTTTCGATCGTTGGCCTCCCGGACAAATCGGTTGGGGAGAGCCGAGAGCGAGTGCGCGCGGCGCTAACGACCATCGGTCTTGGTCTGCCCGCGAAACGGATCACCGTCAACCTTGCTCCAGCAGACATGCCGAAGGAAGGGACGCACTACGATCTGCCGATCGCGCTCGGCGTTATGGCGGCGGCTGGGGCAATCTCCCCGGATCTGTTGAAGGATTTCATCATTATTGGTGAACTCGGCCTCGATGGGGGCCTTGGCGCTATCGCAGGCGCTTTGCCGGCCGCGCTCGGCGCAAACGGCCTCGAAAAGGGGCTGATCTGTCCAGCGGCCTGCGGACCGGAAGCCGCATGGGCATCCGCCTCAATGCCGATCGTGGCGCCTTCGCATCTGGTGGCCCTCGTCAATCACCTCAAGGGAACGGCCCTGATTGCGCAGCCTCAGCCGCATCTCGATCAAAGCGCGGAAGCGGTTCCTGATCTCAAGGACGTACGCGGCCAGGAGAGCGCCAAGCGCGCGCTCGAGGTCGCGGCAGCAGGCGGCCACCACATGCTCATGATCGGGCCACCGGGAGCGGGCAAGTCGATGCTGGCTCAGCGTCTCCGAAGCATCCTTCCGCCGCTTGAGCCTCAGGAGCTTCTTGAAGTTGCGATGATCCAAAGCATCGCAGGCGTGATAGCAAACGGCTCGCTCACAGCAAACCGGCCTTTCCGCGCGCCCCATCATTCCGCGAGCATGGCAGCGCTCGTAGGCGGCGGGGCCCGGCCCAGACCGGGAGAGGTCGCGCTCGCTCATCACGGCGTCCTCTTTCTCGATGAAATCGCGGAATTCCCGCCGCATGTGCTCGACGCGCTTCGCCAGCCAATCGAAAGTGGGGAGACGGTTATTGCGCGGGTCAATCACCGCATACGCTACCCTTCGCGATTCCAGCTCGTGGCAGCCATGAATCCATGCCGTTGCGGCCACGCCTGGACACCGGGCGTGACCTGCAGGCATGGAACAAGGTGCGAGGAAAGCTACAGGGCAAGAATTTCGGGACCGCTTTGGGACCGGCTGGATATTCAGATTGCGGTGGCGCCCGTGAAAGCGACCGATCTTGCGCTCCCGCCTTCCCGGGAGACCAGCGCAGATGTGGCCAAGCGGGTCGCCTCGGCTCGGTCAATTCAGGCGCGGCGGTATTCCATGATTGGAAACGATGTGGTGACGACAAATGCGAGATGCCCGGCCGCCTTGCTGGAAGAGTTTTGTGGACTCGATCGGGAGGGCATGCGTTTATTGGAACTGGCTGCGGAAGTGAACGGCTTGTCGGCCCGGGGTTATCACAGGGCGCTCCGCCTTGCCAGGACGCTGGCCGACCTCGATGCTAGCGCCGATATCCATCCCGTTCATGTCGCCGAGGCGTTAAGCCTTCGCGGCGACGGATTCGGGATACGCCGTGCCGCTTAAGGTTTCCTTGGGCGAAACGGATTTTTGCGTTAACATGGTCATCAATGGCGCAGCGCTGCTGTAACGCTTGAGCGCGGCGTGCATCTCGTTTACATAAGACTTATGGATACTGTGAATGGGCCAGAGGTGGTGGCGTAGGCGCCAAAGGTGTCTCGCGGAGCTGCCTTTTTGAGAAAGAGCCGCGAGTGACGCCAGGGAAAATGTGCGCTGATAAATGTTCAGTTTTAGCCAGCCCGCCTCATCAATGACATCACTTTCAACATTTTAGAAACAAACCCGCGCCTTGCTGAAAGCTTTGTCTCCTTAATCAAGGGGATAGCGGTATTTGACCAGCAAAGACGGGGATCGTCGCGCGAAGGAAACCGGCGGCACCGAAAGGGCCGCGATCTACCGGAGGAGTGAAATGTCAGGGACTGAAAAGTTTGTTTATCGCTTTGGGGCTGGAAAAGCTGATGGCTCGGCAGAAATGAAAAATCTGCTCGGCGGCAAGGGTGCCAATCTCGCCGAGATGTCGAACCTTGGTCTGCCAGTGCCTCCGGGCTTCACCATTACAACCGACGTCTGCAACGCCTATTACGCGCTTGGCCGGAAATTGCCGGAAGGGCTCAAGGAGCAGGTCGAAGACTCTGTAATCTATATCGGCAAGACCGTCGGCGCCAATCTCGGAGACGCCCAAAATCCCCTTCTCGTTTCGGTGCGCTCCGGAAGCCGGGCGTCCATGCCGGGCATGATGGATACGATCCTGAACCTGGGCCTGAACGATGAAACGGTGAAAGGGCTCGCTGCGCGCTCAGGCGACAAGCGCTTCGCCTACGACAGCTATCGCCGCTTCATCCAGATGTATTCGGGCGTCGTGCTCGATGTGAAATATCACAACTTCGAGGAGCTTCTGGAGCACTATAAGCACCAGAACGGCTACGATCTCGATACCGACTTAACGGCCGAAGACTGGCAATCCCTTATCGTCCAATACAAGGACGTCGTGCAGCGCAAACTCGGGCGGCCGTTTCCGCAAGACATTAACGAGCAGCTTTGGGGCGCAATCGGCGCGGTGTTCGACAGCTGGAACAACGCACGCGCCATCAAATACCGGCAGCTGAATGGTCTCCCTGAAAGCTGGGGCACCGCCGTGAACGTCCAGGCGATGGTTTTCGGCAACCGTGGGGATACGAGCGCGACGGGCGTCGCCTTTACTCGCAATCCGTCGACCGGCGATCCGAGGCTGTACGGCGAGTTCCTTGTCAACGCACAAGGCGAGGACGTGGTGGCTGGCATCCGCACGCCGCAGCCCATTACGGAAGTGGCGCGAAAGGAGGGCGGCGGAGACAAGCCCTCGCTTGAGGCGATCATGCCGGCTGCGTTCAAAGAGTTCGCAGCGATCTGCCAAAAACT
The DNA here is from genome assembly GCA_963839435.1 of uncultured Alphaproteobacteria bacterium. Classification (GTDB taxonomy): domain Bacteria; phylum Pseudomonadota; class Alphaproteobacteria; order Rhizobiales; family Rhodomicrobiaceae; genus Rhodomicrobium. Next base: position 15,659 of record CAWIVD010000033.1, on the reverse strand, counting down.
CGAGCGTCACTACCGCGATATGCAGGACATCGAGTTCACAATCCAGGAAGGCAAACTCTGGATGCTGCAGTGCCGCAATGGCAAGCGTACGACGCCGGCGGCGCTGAAAATCGCCGTCGATTTTGCCAGGGAAGGGCTCATCAACAAGGAAGAAGCCATAACACGCATCGAAGCGTCTCAGCTCGATCAGCTTCTTCATCCGACCATCGATCCCTCGGCGGAGCGCAACGTCATTGCCACTGGCCTGCCTGCGTCCCCAGGCGCCGCCTGCGGCGAGATTGTCTTCTCCCCGGACGACGCCGAGAAGCTGAAGGGCCAGGGCAAGACCGTTATCCTTGTGCGGACCGAAACAAGCCCCGAAGACATCCACGGCATGCATGCGGCCGCCGGTATTCTGACCGCACGCGGCGGCATGACAAGCCACGCGGCAGTCGTCGCCCGAGGTATGGGGCGGCCCTGCGTCTCCGGTGCGAGCGCACTTCGCATCAACACCGAATTGGGCACGCTCACCGCAGGTGGTGTTACGCTCAAGGAAGGTGAGGTGATCACGATCGATGGCTCTACCGGGCAGGTCATCCGGGGGCAAGTTGCAATGCGCCAGCCAGAACTCACCGGCGACTTCGCGACCCTTATGGAATGGGCCGATAGCGTGCGGCGGATGAAGGTGCGTACAAACGCTGACACGCCCAAGGACGCTGCTCAGGCGAGGAAGTTTGGAGCGGAAGGTATCGGCCTTTGCCGGACCGAGCACATGTTCTTCGACGCGACCCGCATCATGGCGATGCGCGAGATGATCGTGGCTTCCGACGAAAACGGCAGGCGCACCGCATTGGCGAAGATTCTGCCCATGCAGCGCCAGGACTTCGTCGAGCTGTTCCAGATCATGGGGGGGCTACCCGTCACGATCCGCCTGCTCGACCCGCCGCTTCATGAGTTCCTGCCGCATGGCGACGAGGAGATCAAGGAACTGGCGGCGTCGTTGAAAATGGATGCTTCCGCCCTTCGTGCCCGACTCAGCTACCTCAAAGAGCAGAATCCGATGCTCGGACATCGCGGCTGCCGTCTTGCCGTCTCCTACCCTGAGATTGCCGAGATGCAGGCGCGGGCGATTTTCGAGGCGGCGGTTGAAGCGGGCAAGAAGACAGGGTCACCGGTTGTGCCCGAGGTCATGGTTCCTCTGATCGCCACCAAAGCGGAACTCGACATCGTCAAGGCGATTATCGACAGGGTAGCGAAAGAGGTTGAAACAGCCACAAAGACTTCGATTTCCTATCACGTTGGAACGATGATCGAACTGCCGCGCGCGGCGCTCCGGGCCGGAGACATCGCGAAGTCGGCCGAGTTCTTCTCCTTCGGCACAAACGACCTTACGCAGACGACGTATGGCCTGAGCCGCGACGACTCGGGCACATTCCTTGGCGATTATCTTGCCCAGGGCATTTTTGACATCGATCCGTTCGTTTCACTCGATCCCGAAGGTGTGGGCGAGCTCGTCCAGATTGCAGCAGACCGCGGGCGGAAAACGCGGCCCGGCATCAAGCTTGGCATCTGCGGCGAGCATGGCGGCGATCCGGCGTCCATCGAAATTTGCGAGAAGGTCGGCCTCGACTATGTTTCCTGCTCGCCATTCCGGGTACCGGTCGCGCGACTTGCGGCAGCGCAGGCCGCCGTGCGCTCGAAAGGTAAGGGCGGGACACACTCCACCGCGTAAGGGCTGCGGCGGGCACGTCGCCCGCCTCACTGTCCGTTTTATAGACAGCTCGTCACCGGGAGCACTCTGATCGCTTCCGGTGACCGAAAAACAGGGTATAAGGCGGTGAACGCGCCTCCACACCTGAGCCTTGCCTGCCTCTCCAGTAAAGCTCAGATTGCCGCGGGTCTTTCCGCAATAGAGGCAAGCCCCGCTTTGATGTCGGCGCTACTCGACGAGGCCTATGGGACTCCCAAAGGCATCGTCATCGGGATAACCGGCCCGCCCGGCGCCGGTAAATCCACACTCATCAAGGCCCTGATCTCCGAATGGCGCGCCCAAGGAAAGACCGTCGCCGTTATTGCCGTCGATCCATCGTCGCGAGCAACCGGCGGCGCACTCTTGGGCGACCGCGTCCGCATGAGAACCGATCCAACCGACGGCGGCGTTTTCATTCGCTCGCTTGCCGCCAGAGGCCGGCTCGGCGGCCTCGCCGATATCGCTTATCCATCGGTGGCGCTGCTGCGAGCGCTTTATGACAAGATCATCGTCGAAAGCGTTGGCGTCGGTCAGTCGGAAACGGATATCGCTACGGTGTCTGATACAGTTGTTCTGTGCATCCAGCCCGCTTCCGGAGATTTGCTTCAGTTCATGAAAGCTGGCATCGCGGAAATCCCGGACCTCGCCGTAGTCACCAAAGCCGACATGGGCGCAGCTGCAACACGCGCGTTGGCTGACTTGAAAGGCGCTCTGAGCCTCTCTCATCGGGACGAAGGAACATGGCAGCCGGAGTGCATGAGTGTTTCGGCAACGACTGGCGACGGCAATCTTCGCCAACTTTTCGCCGCGTTCGCTCGCCACGAGACCTGGCTCCTCAATGAAAACCGCTTGGCTGCAGGCCGCGAGAAAAAAGCGCAGGCATGGGTGCGCGGCGAGATACAGGCGGAGTTCGGCCGAAGGGGCTTAAGTGCTGTGGGGCAAGGACCTTTTCAATCCTGGAATAACAAACCCTTTGCTACGGTCAGGCAACTGCTTGCTGAACTCGCCGTAGCGTGGACCCCTGCCACGACTATCTAGGCCAGTCCTTCCCTCGCGCTCCGCAATTTTGACAACAAGGACGCTATATCTCTCTTGAATAAATTTTTAGGGCTTGTGTAACCGTCCGTTAACCGTCGCCAAGCTATGACTCGGGTTCGCGTAGGAGTGTCGATGAGAAGTAGCCGTCCAATGAGAGAGTATGAAGGGCGAAGCAGGGCACTTGTCGCGCAAAAAAGCCCTAGACCCATAGTCGTTCGGAATTCCGATCTCGCTGTATCGCCGCCCCGCCGACTTTCGCTCCAAACAAAAGCACGCCGGTCTTTTGCGAAGCTTACCTGGCACACGATACTTGCCTCGATTTTCGCAATCATGGGTTATATGTACCACGATCCCGAGATGCGCAGGGCCGTCGATTACCAGCTGACCCTGCTTGTCAGCCCTGGCGTCTCCAGCGTTTCGCCGACTTATCTCGATCACATGACTGTCTCCGAGCCACTTCCGGCGCATGCCGCTTATCTTTTCGCGGACAGCCAGAAAGGTCCTCGTGCAGACAGGTTTGCCTATGCGCTTAAGACGGCTGGAAACGACAGCATTGCGAGGCGCATGAAGGCTGATCCGCTTCATATGCAGAACGTTGCTTCCATTGAGCAGCCAGGAGTTCAGACAGCCGCCATGGCAGCCGGAGCTTCGTTATTCCTGACAGCGTTCAGCCCGGAAAGCTCCAGCGAAGTCGAGGCCGATACGCGGCCGCCGAGCACCGGCAACCAGTGGGCGGGCCTTCTCAAGAATGCGAGCCTTTCTCCTGAGCAGCCCAAGACTCTGTTCGGTGGTCTGACCGAGGACGAGTTCCGTGCGCGCGAGATGCGCTGCATGGCGACAGCGATCTATTTCGAGGCTCGCGACGAACCTGTCAGAGGTCAGCTTGCAGTCGCGCAAGTCATCATGAACCGCATCCGCAGCCCGTTCTATCCGAAGACCGTCTGTGGCGTGGTCTACCAAGGCGAACGCAACCGCACCGGCTGCCAATTCTCTTTCACGTGCACCGGCAAGCACAATGCAGTCAAAGAGAAAGAAGAGTGGGCGACCGCGGTGAAGCTGGCGAAGCAGGTCATTGCCGGCGAGGTTTGGATCGACGAGGTTGGTCACGCAACGCACTATCACGCGACTTACGTCCATCCCTCGTGGCGGAAGGAACTGGACAAGGTGGCGCAAATCGGAGGCCACATTTTCTACAAGATGAAGCCGGGAACCACGCAGCTTGCGCTCTTGAACGAGGGCCTCTGATCGCACCGGGACTTGTGGTCTAGAGCTGCCGCGTCCAGTTGGACGCAGCCTCCTCTAATGGCGGGATGATCTGAATCGAGCCGGGCCATGCTCCTGCCGTCCGGCTTGTGCTTTTTAGAGTGCCTTCCGCCGATAATGATCCGCGAACCTTTCCTCTTCTCATCTTGAATTGCTTCGATGATGGTGTGGTATCTTGCGCCGCACGAAGAAGAAGCACAGTGCATGCTTGAGCTGGGAGCCCAACCCCGACAAGTAATGCCAGGAATAGGCGGGCACCCAATAAGTACCGCCCTTCCAGCGCACGGAGGATCAAGCGAGATGGCGAAGGCATTGGAGGGAGTGCGAATCCTCGATTTCACGCATGTCCAGTCGGGGCCGACCTGCACGCAGCTTCTTGCCTGGCTTGGCGCGGACGTTATCAAGGTCGAGCGGCCGGACGGGGGCGACATCACGCGCAGCCAGCTTCGGGACGTCCCGGACGCGGACAGCCTCTATTTCACCATGCTGAACCACAACAAGCGCTCGATTGCGATCGACGCCAAGAATCCGGCGGGGCTGGACGTGCTCACAGCACTGATCAAGGCTTGCGATGTGCTCGTGGAGAACTACGCGCCAGGCGCGCTCGACCGCATGGGGCTCGGCTGGTCCCGCATTCAGGAGCTGAACCCGCGCATGATCCTGGCGTCGGTGAAGGGCTTCGGGCCAGGGCCTTACGAAGACTACAAGATCTACGAGAATGCCGCCCAATGCGTCGGCGGCGCGGCCTCCACCACCGGCTTTCGCGATGGGCCGCCGCTCGTCACGTCTGCTCAGGTCGGCGATGCGGGCGCGGGGCTTTATCTTGCGCTCGGAATTGTGGCTGCCTTGTACCAGCGCGTGGCGACCGGACGTGGGCAAAGGGTTGTCTGCGCCATGCAGGACAGCGTGTTGAACCTCTGCCGCGTCAAGCTTCGCGATCAGCAGCGGCTGGCGCGTGGCCCGCTCGAAGAATACAGCCAGTTTGGCGAGGGCGTGCCCTTCGGCGATACCGTGCCGCGCGCCGGCAACGACTCGGGAGGCGGACAGCCCGGCCGCATCCTCAGATGCAAGGGATGGGAGACCGACCCCAACGCCTACATTTATTTCATCACCCAGGCAGCGGTGTGGGATGCTGTTTGCGACGTCATCGGCGAGCCCGGCTGGACGACCGATCCTGATTACGCGACGCTTAAAGCGCGGCTGCCGCGGCTCAACCAAATCTTCGCTCGCATCGAGGAATGGACCATGAGCAAGACGAAGTTCGAGGCCATGGAAATCCTTCATCGGCGCCACATCCCTTGCGGTCCGATCCTATCGATGAAGGAGCTTGCGGAAGACCCGGCGTTGCGCGCGTCCGGCGCTGTGGTCGAGGTTGACCACCCCTCGCGCGGCAAGCATCTGACGGCTGGCAATCCGGTCAAGCTTTCAGATAGCCCCTGCGAGATCACGCGTGCGCCACTTCTCGGGGAGCACACGCGTGAAATCCTGCGCGAGGCACTTGGCGTCTCAGACGATCAGATCGATACAATGGAGAGGGCGGGTGCTTTTGGCGAGCGTGTCACGCGCGATTAGGCGGGCCTCCCGATGCTCGGTAAGGCCCGCTCGCTAGAGATCATCCGCTTTTGATGGAAGCAAAAGCGGGCTCTAAGTTTTTGTTTTGTCGCGCGTCTTATCGGAAAACCGATTCGCGCTTTTCCGGACGCACTTTAGAATGGGAAACCTCCCCAGCCGCCACCGCCGCCCCAGCCGTTACTGCGGCGCGGCCGCGAGCGCGGCTGCTCGCCATTGGAACCCCACCAATCGCCTTCGAAAAAGCCCCGGTCACGCTTGGCCATCTCATGGTGATGGGCTCGCATTGCAATGCCGCCCTGAGGCTCGCCGCTCATGAACACAACAAAATCGGTATCCTTGCCGGTTTCGATGCTCGGGCCTTCATCCGAGATGATCAGCGAAGAGCCTGGCAAAACGGCTTGCGATATATTGTCGAGCGCGTCATCGGGGATCGTGAGGCGGCTAAGTGCAGCCTCAGCCCCGGCAACATCGGCCGGCGCCGTATCACTTCGGCGTCTGGCGGAGCTCTGTCTTTCCTTCGAGAAGGGCTCGATGTTGGTGGCGTCCTTGTACATCGACACGACGTTCCACTTCATGGCGCCGGATGGTCCCGCCTCCAAGGCGGTGAAGACGAAGGTTCCAATCGGCTTGCCTGCATCGCGCATCATGAGAGGCGCCTCATAGACCGGATGATTGGCTCGGCGGACGTAGACACGCATCGTCTTCCGGCTGATGAAGACGGAAACGGGCGAAAGGTTCAGCCGCGCTTCTTCTGACGCATCCAGAGCTGCTGAAAGTGCCGCATCGGCTGTCTTGACATCGGCCTGCGCTTGCGCGGCGGCGTCGATCTTGGCCTGCGCTTGAGCTTTAGCCGCATCAAGTTGCGCCTGAGCCGCGTTCAGCTTGGTAAGCGCTTGAGCCTTTGCCTCCGCGAGTTGCGCCACCTTGTCGGGAGCGGCCTGTTCAAGCGCTTCCCCGGCAGCTTTCACATCTGCCTCGGCCTTGACAAAACTGCTCTCGACGGCCTGCAAGGAACGGGCGGCGGACGCAGCTTCTGTGTTGCTTTTCGAAGCCTCCAGCCTCAAGTCTTTCACTTTTCTCGCGGCGTTCTGCGCTTCGGCGCTCTTTTGCGCCAGCGTCATTCTGAGTTGCGAGAGACCATCCTCGCTTGGCGAATATCGCGTCGACGAAATGCCCTCGCGAAGGGAGCGATCGACCCCTGGCCCCTTCTGCTTTGCGCTGCGGAACATGAACGGTTGAGGGACTTCCGCCGGCGTGATCTCCTCGCGTACGACCACGACGCGCATCCCCATGTTCGTCACGTCATAGAGGCGTTCCGCAAAATCATAGGGTAACCGCACACAGCCATGCGAAGCCGCATAGCCCGGCAGCACGCCTGCATGGAGCGCCATGCCTGTCCAGGTGATGCGCTCCATGAATGGCATCGAGGCGTCATCGTAGAGATTGGAGTGATGGTCCTCCTCTTTCTGGACGATGCTGTAAATCCCGGCAGGGGTCTCAAAGCCAGTCTGGCCGCTCGAGACCGGGGACTCCATGATCTTGCCTTTGGCGTCGTAAATGGAGATTCGCTGCTCCGCGAGCCCCACCACCGCCAGGAGCGGCGTACCCGGTGCGTGGTTCGGAACAAACTGGTCTTCCCTTTGGGCGGTCCGGGCGTCGGCTTTGGGTATTCCGCCGAAAGCGAAGCTCGCAATGACGAGTAGCGGCGGCGCAGGACAGGAGGGGTTTGCATGTCATGCCGAAAAGCCTCGAATTCGAAATCGTCCATAGTTTCAGCATCACATGGGCCTCGCAACGCGGAAACCAAAATTATTGAGACGAATAGCGGGCGGCGTCGCATAGCGATACGCTGAACGCAGGAGCTTGGGGTAGTAGTTCCAGGCCCCGCCGCGAAGAACATGCAGATCGCATTGGATCGATTTTACAGCAGCGCCGTCCGATGGCGCGTCGTCGTAAGATGGCTTGTAGCAATCCTGGACCCATTCCCAAACGTTGCCGTGCATGTCGCAAAGGCCGAATGCATTCCGCGGGAATGACCCGACGTCGGTCGTCTTTTGACGGTAAGCGCCCTGCTGGCCGGAGCCGTAAGTGAAATTAGCGTCGTAATTGGCTTGCCTGTAGTTGATTGTCTGCCCGGTGGAGAAGGGCGTGCTCGCATCGGATGTTTTGGTCACGCCCCGCGCGGCGTATTCCCATTCCGCTTCCGACAGAAGCCTGTATTCCTTGCCTGTCTTCTTCGAAAGCCAGGCCGTATACTGCTGAACGTCATTCCAGGACACATTGATCACCGGATGCCTGCCGCGGCCCCATCCTTCGTCGCCAGGATTGTAGGTGCATCCGCGGTCCGCCACGCAAGCGTCCCACTCGCTAAACGTCACCTCATATTTGCCTGCCGCGAAGGGCTGCGCGATGGTGACCGGATGTTGTGGCCCCTCGTCCTTGCCACGTCCCCTTTCGCTGTCCGGAGATCCCATCAGAAACTCTCCGGCAGGGATGACAATCATCTCGGGGCAGTTGGGGCAATCCCGGAGGCTATGTGCGCTCGTTTCAGGAGCGGGGCGCGCAGCCGTGTTCCGTTTCGCAGCCTCGGCGCTTTGAGGCAGAAAGGTCAATAAGATTGCAATAAGAACAGCATGAATCATCAGGGTGGTCCGCTTTTTATCAGTTCCGCTTACGCTTTTGTTGACCTCGACACTCAGCGGAGAATGTGCGTAGAGGTTTCACATATTCCCCGTTCACCGTTAAATCTTTGCCTTATATTCACCATAAACTTTACACCTTACGCCAGCCAAACAAAAGGCGAAGCCCCGAATTAGGACTTAGCCTTTGCTTATGCCGTCCAGAACACTTTGGTTATGAAGCAGCTCGTTCGAATTCTGGGGCTGATTGTGCCCGATGGTGTCTTCCGTGTTTTGTGGCAGTACTGGCATCGTTGTAGTTTGGCCACACCCCGCCGTCTGGACAGACACACTCAGCGCGAGCGTAGTGCGGGCTATGCTTGTCATGGATGACGGGAGACGGATAATCCTCGCCCGGGATGCACAGCCGGGGAGGCGAAGGAACGCATCGGCATATTGATGAGCGAACCGCGTGCCCAAACCTGCCCTATGTCGGCCAGGCGCGCCGCCGCCTTGGAGCGTGCGGCGCGGCGCCCCGCACCGCGGAAGCAGACCTCATAAACATTTGGCCTTATATCGCGCAGGTTAACCTTTGTTTGGTTAACAGAGCGCGCCGGAATTATTTCCGTTCATCATTATGCTTAAAGACCCGTTTATCCTGGCGCAAAAGGCGATCGCCACGGCCTCGATGTGACGGGAAATAACTCCGATAGACAGCTGAAAATAAACAGCTTTTCCTCACACGTGACGTCCCATTAAATAGAATTTAATGCTGGAATTTTCTCATTTACTGGGACGAGCAAAAGTCCGTTAAATATGTTTTGGCTTGGCGCATTAACGCTTGCGCGCGGCCGGAAAAGCTGCGGCGATGGCGTCCCGATCGCTATTTTTCTCGCAATTATCCCGCAATTATAAAGGGTTGGAGCGAGCATCGAGCTCTCGTTAACCTGCCGGCAAGGAGACTTCGCCGAGACTCTTTCAGAAGGGGAATCGGACGAAAGCGTCAGGTCAAATTGACGAGCAGATGCCGCCATTCGCAGGATGCATACAAAATGCCGGGTGGTGATGGCAGCGACAATTTGCAAAAGCCTTTCAACTCAACCTAAACGGGATTATGGTAATCTATGCAATCACTATCCTTCCTGGCGTGCATTTTCAGGCTGGAAGGGCAAGGAATTTCAGTCGCCACCGATAGATGTCTTCCGCTCTCATGAAGGAGCAATACCATGAAGGCCTTGGCAGCTTCGGCGTTCGCAATCGCGTTGGCAGCCGCTCCTCCTCTTGAGGCGCAGGCTCAAGATCGAGCCCGTCATTCCGATATTGGCATTTTCACGCTGAAAGTCGGCGAGGCTGCCGACCTGACCGGAGACCATATCCCGTTGGAGTTTGTCCAGGTTTGGGCGCATCCTTTTGCGAACAGGGCCATCAACATATCGGTGGGCGGAAAATCCTATACCGTTGGCGTCGGCGCCCGCATCGATCTGAAGAGCCGCTATTTATGGTCAAGCTCCGGTGAGGCCGGAAGCACCCTCAGTGGCAAGGATCACTGTTATCTCGATATCACGGATTTCGACAATCCGGAGGCGGGGAAGCCGAAGGTCATGTTCGCACTCGATTGCATGTGACTTCAAGGCTGTCGCGGCGGCTTGGCGATCCAGCCCGTATAGGTCAGCCAGAGACCGGCGAGCACAGCCGGGCTGAAAACGATCCGGACGACGGGAATCGCGTTCATCGCCTCGATGCCAACTTTCTCATACAGGTGCGGTACGACCAGAAGCGCCAGCCCGCGAAGGGCAAGGAACCAGCCGAACAGGGAAATCAGGATCGCGGACGCGCTTGACCAGTATTGATGGTTCGCGATGACCAAGAGGCCGCCAAGGACGAGGATACTGCCCGTAATCCACACCAGCGCAGCGTTTTCGAAAAATGCCGATAGCTCCACACCCATGCCGGGCGCGCGCACTGCGACGATGCCGGGAACGATGACGAGGAAGGGGCCGATGACGCGCGCAAAGGCGCGGGTGCGCGCTTCGGACTCTGGCGTGGCGGGCATGTCGGTTCTCCCCTTCGCGGCGGGCTAATGATCCGGCAGCGAAATATACTCGATATTGAAAGCCCGGTCGCCTAGCGGCAGGCCGGCCGGGGGAGCGGGCATGCGCGCCTGCCTTACGGCCATGAGCGCGCCTTCGTCCAGCCAGTTGTCGCCGCTAGTCTTGATCAGTCTCAAGCCCTGAACTTGGCCCGCTTCCGAGACAACGAAGGTCACGACGGCGCTGCCCCATTTGCCGTTCCCCATGGGCCTGGTGGCGCTGAGCGCCCAGATGACCTTGCGCTCCCACTCATCGGATTTCCCCTGGTGAGTCGCGCCCGGCCGCAGGGACCTGACGTTGCCTGATTGGCGCGGCGTGTGCTGGGCCTCGCGCCGCGCGTCGGCCGCATTCACAGCCTGCTTGAGCTGGAAGCCGAATTGCTCGGACATGCTCGCTATATAGCCAGCCGGATCGAAAGGCGGACTTTTCTTGTCCGACGCGTCGGGCTGCGCGGCGGAAGGCGCCGCATTCGCTTCTTTCACGGGAGGGTGGGGCGGCTCGGGAGCAGCTTGCGGTTCCGGGGGAGGGGCCGGATTATCGGTGGGAGCCGGTGAGGGGGGCGCTTCCTGCCGGAAGGGGTCGGAGCTGAGGCGCTTGAGGTCCGCCTCGCTAATGACCGAAACATTCAGATGTTCGAGCGCACCTTCCTCCATTCCGAGCTGCCGGACCGCGTCTGCGGGGTTGGGGGCGGGCCGCACCAGGAACGGCACGAGCACCAGAAGGTGGAGAAGAAACGCAACGGCAATCGCGGCGTAGACAGCACGCTTGGACCAGGCGTTCGTTAAGATCTGCCTGCGGTCGGCGATGAGCGCATAGCCCGGCGGGGTGGCTCCGGAGGGGGCGGCTGCATCGGCGAAAAGGGCGAAGTTAGGCGGAGGCGCTTTTTTGGGGGCCGAGCGATCCGCAACCAAGACAAAATCGCTCCCTCCGCCTGCCGAGAATGACCTGGCGGCGGCGCGAGCCGTTTCGGCAATTGGCGAGCGAAGGCTATAAATGGTGCTAGTCAAAAGCTCTTTCCCCCGCGAAAAATGTATCTGCTTCGCGGCAGAGTTGACCACTTAATCCACGAATTCATCGACACGATGACGTTATGGACCAATCTTGGCGCGGATGAGGACAGGCGATGAGGCCTTTCGAGCTAATTTGCAGAAGGCTTCGCCGGCAGAAACATGAAGGGCTGTGCCTCCTTGAATTGCCCGCTTACCTCGCCTGAGAACACCTCGCCATTGGATATGGTGAGTTTCCTCACCGGTGATCCGGGCTTAAGATCCGCCTTGGCGAGCGCAATCCAGAACGTGTTCGGCCGAGTTGCCGAGTCGAAATAGTAGATGAGGTTCTTCTGGTCTGCGACCGTGCGCCAGATCGTCGAGGAAATGTTCGGTTGGTCTGGTGTCGTGATGCCGAGCGGGACGCTCACGGCGCGTTGCACGCTAAGGACGCTCGCGACGGCCTGATAGGCGTAGGACTGCTGCGGAACTCCGGTAATATAATTCCTGTCGAGCTTCTTCGGGATCGCATTGAGCAGGAAAGAGGTGCGCACGAAGCGGTCCGCGGCCCGGTTCGTGCCCGGCAGGAACGTCAGGCCGCCGATGCCTTTCCAGTATGCGTCGAGCGCGAGCTGCTGGTCATAGACAGGCGAGTTCGTCATCACCGTATAGAATTTGCTGTGATGAATGACGAGCTTTCCGCCAACATATTCGAAGATGGCTGAGTTGCCCGTCGGATCCGAGATCGACAGATGAAGCGCCGCAGGCGCACCGTTCGGGAGCGTTGGCGCGAGGATGTTGAATGGCTCGGGCCGCAGCGCGTCCACGGTCTCGGCAACCGTCGCATAATTGTCGAGGACAAATTGCGTCCAGGCCGAGATCGAAAGGAAAGGGCGCGAAGGATCAGGCGTTCCATATTCGGACTCCGCGAGGTAGAGCAGGTTCGCGACAAGGCCCTTTTCGTTCATGCCGTCGGTTGTGCCCGCCTCGTATCCGGCGACGACAACGCTCCCATATTTCGATGTCCAGGTGATGGACTTAGGCCCCGAAGCGCCATCGCGCTTCATCCCCGCCGGGAAGATGTAAAGATTGGAGCCCAGGTCCTCCTTCCAATCCATGTTCCGGCCGGTGATCACGGTGTTCTCGTCGCCCACGTATAAAGAGCGCGTACAAGCACCCGCGGGAGGTAGCACGGCGATGGCCAGGGTGGCGGGGAAAACAATCCACGAAATAACCCAAAGTCTTAAATTCATAGCTCGCCGCCTCCGCAAAAATCCGTCCAAAACTACCTAACTCTCGAAATGGAGTTGATTGCGACGGCGGTCAAATTTCTTGCGGCGGCGCGCGACAAAGAACTTCGTGATGTTGGATCAAAGGGCGAGCGCCCGCGTCGAGATCAAGCCCCTGCCCGAAGGGCTCGCGGCCAGTTTCTTTCTAACCGGGCAGGGGGTATTTTTTGGCGGTCAGCGCGCCGCCACCGTTTGCGATTGCGTTTGGCTCGACGCCCGCGCCACCTCCGGCGTCTGCGCATAGCCGAAGAAAGCTTGGCCCAACTCTTCCGCGATGTGAATGAGGCTCAGCTGCACCCAGTCGTTGAATGTATGGAGGTTCTCAAGCAGACGCTCATCCTTGCTGGCGGCTTCGAGCCCCTCGATCAATTTCTCTGCCTGCTCCGCCGCCCCAGCGGCATTCTTCAGCCCGCAATTGCGCCGCAGGAACTCGATCATCGCCTGGATTTCTCCGACGCAGAAAGCAAGAGAGCGCGGCAGACGCGGATCGAAAATCAGAAAACGGGCAACCTCGCCCGGGTCGATGTAGTGGGGGAAAACGCGCCGGTAGGCATGATATGCGGAAGCCGCGCGTAAGAGAATGGTCCAGAAAGTGAAGTCATAGTGCCCTTCGTCGTGCGCCATGCCCGTCGCTTGCTGGGCAAAGCGCACATCCAGAAGCCGGCTCGTCTGGTCGGCGCGTTCGAGATAGAGTCCGAGCTTGAAAAACGGCCAAGTCTCGTCGTGGTAAAGCGTGCTCTCCGAAACGCCGATTTGCGCATAGCAACCGCGCTTGATCGCATCGCAAGTGCGTGACAGGCGGACCTCGGAGAAGTCGTTCGGGCCGAAGGCGAACAGCCGGTTATAGAAGTCGTTCAGCTGATACCACATGTCCGTCGACAACATCGGGCGCAGCGCCCGCGCGTTTTCGCGAGCGGAGCGGATCGAAGACTGGATCGAACCCGGATTATCGATGTAAGCCATGTAGTAGCGGATGACGTTTTCTGCGGTCGGCTCGGAAAATGCTTTCGCGAACGCCTTCTCATCGGCATAGAGGGCAACGATCCACGCCCAGGAATTATCCTGCCGGCCGCGCTGGAAGGACGTTTGTGTCTCTATGACGCGGGAGAGGCTTTCGGCGCGCTCGAAATAGCGCGCCATCCAAAACACGCTTTCGGCGTATCGTGAGAGGAGCTGCTCAAGCGTCATCCTCCTTCAGAACCCAGGTATCCTTCGTTCCGCCGCCCTGGCTGGAATTGACGACGATGGAGCCTTTGCGAAGCGCGACGCGGGTGAGGCCGCCGGGCAGGAGCCAGGTACTTCGCCGGTCACCGCGAAAGGCCGGAGGTCGACATGGCGGGCGCCTACGCCTCTCATCAACAGAGGGTCGGACAAACCGAGAGGCTCGATCATGGGCTGGCTTATCTAGTTCGATGGATTGGCCTTCAGCTGATCCCGGCAGATTTCTATTTCGGCCTTCGTCGCCTTCGGGCCCGACGCAGATTCCGTAGCCGCCGGACTCGCCGACGGGCTTCACCACAAGCTCTCGAGATGGTCGAGCGTATAGGCCAGGCCTCCGGCCTCCCGGCAGATATGGGTCTCGACATTGGGCAGGATCGGGTCTTCGTCGAGATAGTATTTGATGATGCGCGGGACATAGGCATAGACCGCTTTATCATCCGCGACCCCCGTTCCGACGGCATTGGCGAGCGTTACGTTTCCCTTTCGCACCGCCCCGCATGAGTCCCTTGAACCCCGAGCACACTTTCGGGCCGGAAAACCTCCGGATCAAGGAAGTCGTCGTTGAGGCGGCGATAGATGACATGGACAGGCTTCAGGACCCGATACCGTCTTCATAAACACCTTGTCGTCGTCCACGACAGTCACGGCCTTCGACGAGAGGAATACCGATTTCGCGGGCGAGAAAAACGTGCTCGAAATAGGCCGAATTGAACACGCCGGGCGAAAGCAACACGATCTGAGGATCCGAGATGCCTGGGGCGCAACTTCGATCAGCTTGTTCCCGAGCTAGTCCCGTATTCGGAGACGCTTTCTATCGCAAAGCCTTGCATGAGATCCGGGAAAGCGCGCTGCATCAAATGCCGGTTCTCGACCACATAAGACACGCCGGAAGGGGTCCGCCCATTGTCCTCCAGCACGAAGAAATCGCCGGGCGGGATCGCGGATGATGTCGGTTCCGCCGATGTGGATATAGGTGCCGCAGGGCGGGTTATAGCCGACCATTTCGGGCTGGTAGTTCGAGTTCCCCAGCACGAGATCGGACGGCACGAGACCTTCTTTGGAAGATCTTGCGGTCGTGATAGACATCCCAAAGAAACAAATTCAGCGCCTTGATGCGCTGCTTGACCCCGCGATCGATTATGCGCCAATCGGCGGCTGTGATCACACGCGGGATGACGTCGAATGGCAGAATGCGGTCGATTGCGGTTCTGTCGCTATAGACGGTGAAAGTGATACCCAGCGTAAACAGCTCGCGTTCGGCATCCTTGCGCGCGCTCGCGGAGCTATTGGAGCTCAAGCTGCTGGAGGCGATGCCAAAGGGCAGTCAGATGGCGATTCCGGTTCTCAGGAGTGAACCGATGAGTTCACAGTACCTGTGAGCCTGGGCTGTAATTGTCGAGCGGAGCCACCGTGGACGGATTCTTCAAAGCTGTGATTGTCGCCATGCAGCCCCCTGCAGTGCATCAGCCCTTCATCGGCGCGGACCAGATGTGGTGATTTTAGAGTCAATACAAAGAAAAGACTAACACAGCAACGTACTGGGTCGGAACATAATTTTCCGCTGAAATATTCAGCAAAATGCCTCCGATTTTGCCTATTTTTTCAGCACAGCCGACAGATAATCTTGTCGCTGAAAACTCACGGTCCCTGCACGAAAGGTTCAAGCCCCGAAAGCCGCAAACGCGGCTCGAACCGCAGGGCTCTCCCGCGGCGGGAACGGTGCAACTGCCTCCGCGATAGCTTTAATATGATCCGGGGTGGTACCGCAACATCCGCCGACAATATTCAGCAGGCCATCGGCTGCCCAGGAACGCATTGCTTCAGCCATGAACTATAGGCGTCTCATCGTACTC
>CAWIVD010000032.1:0-34835 GCA_963839435.1 uncultured Alphaproteobacteria bacterium | reverse complement strand
GCTGGCGCTGTCCGACGCGGCAGGGGCGATCGAACGACTTAGACGAACGTAGCTCAGGCCCTGACTCCGAGACTTGGCGCGCCCCCGTTTCTTCTTACCGGGACGACCGGTTGTGGCCGTCTGAAGCTGAACCCGCTCCACAAGCTCTGGCGTCTCTGGCCTGCCGCGCTCGATCTTCTCCGGGGTCGGATGGTTGAGCGTCTGCGGAATGCGCCACACATGCACGATATCCCTTCCGCAGTGTCCCTGCCGCACTTCCGATATATCAGCTCGGCGAGCTCCTTGGCCTCAGCGGGCGGCAAAAGGCTTGTCGAGCACAAAATGGAAATGCCGATTGATCTCCGGCTTGCTGCTTATCGTAACCACGAACGACGGCGTCACGCCGGCGGGCGGTGTCACTCGCTTGCCGGTATCTGCGTCCTCCTCGATGACCACGGCGAGCACCGCCACAATATCCGCAGCCTCGCCACGCTTCGCTTTTGTCAGATCGCCCCGCATGAGCGCCAGGCCGAAATTTGAGGCGAGGGAGATTCAGAACTAGCCATCAAGATCAATTACGAAGGTTGCCAGGACGAAAAGAACGAATTCAATCGCACGACATCGTTGCGGAGCCGCGCCAAACCGTTTAGGAAATAGGGGTCGTGTCGGGGCGTAGCGCAGCCTGGTAGCGCATCTGCTTTGGGAGCAGAGGGTCGCAAGTTCGAATCTTGCCGCCCCGACCAATAAAATCAAAGACCTAAACCGAAAATCGCGCGGTTGCCACGATAGCTTTCCTCCCCATGGCAACCAATGGGGACGAGGGCCTCATGGGATACGGAGTGGGGATGCCCTTGTGGTCTATCGCCAGGGTGATTCGAATAATCTTCAAATTCGCTCCACTAGCCATCGAGTTCGGGATATCGGCGGAAGATGTCTTCCTCACCGAATGGCAAACGGCGGTCGCTGGCTAGATAAGCCTGGATGCGGGGGCGCGCTGCGATGGCGCCATGAAGGGCGGCCACGCGAGGATGATCCGGGAGTATCCGCTTCATAGCGCGCGGAAAGGCATAGGAAAGTCCCTCGATCGCGTTGAAGAGCGATAAATCGGCGTAGCTTATGGAGTCGCCTACGAGATAGGCGCTTCCTTTCGGGTTTCGCTCCAGAATGTTCTCAAACCAGTCAAGGTACTTAGGAACCCTTTTCGCTCGGAAGCCTTGCGATCGGCGCGAAGCCTCCGGCTTTTGGTCTTCATAATAGAGAAAGCCGCCGACAGGGTGATGGGTATCGTGGATCTCACCAACGAGGTCGTTGATGGTGAGTTCGATTTGATGAACCCAAAGCCTCTCAAGCTCGACTTGGGGCGCAAGCGCGAGTCTTGGTCCGAGGTAGAATAGGATCGCCGCCGTTTGGCCAATCACCGCGTCTCCGTCCCTCAAAAAGGGTGGAGCGAACGGCAGATGAACTTGCGCCGAATCCTGCATGAGGGCCATCATTTCCGCCATGCCCTCCGAGGTCTTCGCCACGTCCTCATAGGGTGCAGCAGCCTCTTCGAAGGCAAGCCGGATGAACTCGCCGCGGCCTTGTATAGGCCAATAATAGAGTTTGTAGACCATCGGATCTCCTTGGCGGCTGTTGAGGACATTGCAGATTGCACGGATTTCACCGCGTCGCCAGACGTCGCCTTGCTTTCCGCGCGCCCGCTCCCTAAAACATGGCCAACAACACGGCGCTCGCGCGAGGCCAAAAGGTTCAAAGCCATGACAAGAACACTCTACGATAAGATTTGGGACGACCACGTTGTCGAGACGCAGCCCGATGGCACGAGCCTCCTCTATATCGATCGCCACCTGATCCATGAGGTGACGAGCCCGCAGGCGTTCGAGGGCTTGCGCCTGGGCCGCCGCCGCGTCCGCGCGCCGGAGAAAACGTTGGCCGTCGTCGATCACAACGTGCCGACCACAGACCGGAGCCACGGCATCGACGACCCCGAGTTCGCGCTCCAGGTGAAGACGCTGGCGGATAATTGCGCCGAGTTCGGCGTCGAATACTACAACGAGCTGGATCATCGCCAGGGCGTTGTTCACATCATCGGCCCGGAGCAGGGCTTCACGCTCCCGGGCACGACAATCGTCTGCGGCGATAGCCATACCTCGACGCATGGCGCTTTCGGCTCGCTCGCGCATGGGATCGGCACGTCCGAAGTGGAGCACGTGCTCGCCACGCAAACGCTGATCCAGAAGAAAGCCAAGAATATGCTCGTGACGGTGGACGGGGCGCTTCCCGCAGGCGTCACGGCGAAGGATATCATCCTTGCGATCATCGGCGAGATCGGCACCGCCGGCGGCACCGGCTACGTCATCGAATATGCGGGCGAGGCTATCCGCGCGCTTTCCGTCGAAGGCCGGATGACGGTCTGCAACATGTCCATCGAGGGCGGCGCGCGGGCCGGCATGATTGCCCCGGACGAGAAGACCTTCGAGTACATCAAAGGCCGGCCACGTGCGCCGAAGGGCGCGGCCTGGGATATGGCTCGCAGACATTGGGAGAGCCTGCCTTCGGATGAAGGCGCACATTTCGATCGCGAAGTGCGCCTCGACGCTGCGAAGCTGCCGCCTATCGTCACCTGGGGCACGAGCCCGGAGGATGTCGTCGCGATCACCGGAGCCGTCCCTGATCCAGCCAAGGTTGCCGATGAAGGCAAGCGCGCCGCCGTGGCGCGGGCGCTCGCCTATATGGGCCTCGAGCCCGGAACAAAGATGACGGACATTGCCATCGACCGCGTCTTTATCGGCTCCTGCACCAATGGCCGCATCGAAGACCTTCGCGCGGCGGCGAATGTGCTCGATGGCCATCGTGTTTCTGAACGGGTCAAGGCCATGGTCGTGCCGGGATCCGGTCTGGTGAAGGAGCAGGCGGAAGCTGAGGGCTTGGACAAGATTTTCCTCGCGGCAGGCTTCGAGTGGCGCGAGCCGGGCTGCTCCATGTGCCTGGCCATGAATGCCGACAAGCTTGCACCCGGCGAGCGCTGCGCCTCCACCTCAAACCGCAATTTTGAGGGGCGTCAGGGCTTCAAGGGACGCACTCATCTTGTGTCGCCAGCCATGGCGGCAGCGGCGGCGATTGCCGGCCACTTCGTGGATGTCCGCGAACTCGGCCGCTAAGTGATCTTTGTGCCGGTGATCACAATCCGGTTCGGCAAGCGCCCGATTGAGAGCGGGTGCTTGTCGAGGCCGTCACGAGCGCAGTCGCGGTGTGCGCCGTGAGTGGGTCACGAGCTGATGACCGCCAGGATTGGGCGACCGGCGGCGAACGGCATGCCGACAAATTCGGCCAGGGCAACGGCAAAGCCTGCTCTGAGTGACCCTCTCATGACATTCGTGTGAATGCTTAAGATTTGTTTGAAATTGGTTTCGTTTCGTAGAACCCCCATAGGTAAATATGTAAATGATTTTTAGCATCCAGGGAGGTCGAATTGCCGATGGCGCCTTGACTTATGGCGGTTGCATAAGTTTGGCTTGCGCTTGAGTATGCGGCCAGCTCCTTGCGCGGATTTTGCGAGAAACACGCCTTGTCGAGAGGTTGGCTTGTTAAGTCATTGATTCGACTGAGTAAAAATCTCAAAGCGCTGGCTGACACCTGATTAACCACGTTCGGCGGAGTCATAGTTAACAAATGATTTGATAGTTAGAAACTAAACCGCCTACATCGCGCCGCAACCAGACACAAATAGGGCCGCCCAGGAGCGGCCCTTTTAGTTTTTCAGTTCCGCGCTGCCTTACTGATGCGCGAGAACCGCGAGGATCAAGAGCGCCACGATATTCGTGATCTTGATCATGGGGTTAACAGCGGGGCCGGCCGTATCCTTGTAAGGATCGCCGACGGTGTCGCCGGTCACGGAAGCCTTGTGCGCTTCGGAACCCTTCATGTGGCGTCTTCCGTCCTTATCGACGAAGCCGTCCTCGAAGGATTTCTTGGCGTTGTCCCAAGCGCCGCCGCCCGATGTCATCGAGATGGCGACGAAAAGACCGGTCACGATCACGCCAAGCAGCATCGCGCCGAGCGCCGCGAAGCCTGCGGCCTTGCCGCCGATAAGGGTGATCAAAGCAAAGATCACAATCGGGGACAGAACCGGCAACAGCGACGGAATGACCATTTCCTTGATCGCTGCCTTGGTCAGCATGTCCACTGCCCTGCCGTAGTCCGGCTTCTCGGTGCCCTGCATGATACCGGGCTTCTCGCGGAATTGTCTGCGGACCTCCTCAACGATGGAGCTTGCGGCACGTCCCACCGCCGTCATGCCCATGGCAGCAAACAGGTAGGGGAGAAGACCGCCGAACAGCAGGCCGACCACCACATACGGGTTCGACAGCGAGAAATCGACATTCAGGCCGCGAAAGTACTGGAAGTGCTCCGTCGACTTCGACGCCTGCTCCGTGAAGTACCGGAGATCCTCGGTGTAGGCCGCGAAAAGAACGAGAGCCCCGAGACCAGCAGAGCCGATGGCATAGCCCTTCGTCACTGCCTTGGTCGTGTTGCCCACTGCGTCGAGCGCGTCGGTGGTCTTGCGGACGGAGGAGGGAAGGTCGGCCATCTCCGCGATGCCGCCCGCGTTGTCGGTTACTGGGCCGAAAGCGTCGAGCGCAACCACCATGCCCGCAAGCGCAAGCATCGTCGTGACCGCAATCGCGATGCCGTAAAGGCCGGCAAGGTTGAAGGTGATGAGGATGCCGGCCATGATGACGAGAGCCGGAAGCGCCGTCGACTCAAGCGAGACCGCAAGGCCCTGGATCACGTTCGTGCCGTGTCCCGTCACCGAAGCCTGCGCAATGGACTTCACCGGCCGGTAGCCAGTGCCCGTATAGTACTCGGTGATGACCACGATCAGGGTCGTCACAACAAGGCCGACGATCCCACAGTAGAACAGATCCAGGCCTGTGAAGGCGGTGCCGTTCGCCTTGAGCGTCGTGTCGAGGCCGACGATGTAGCTCGTCAGCGGATAGAGCGCGATGAGCGACAGGATGCCCGTTGCGATAAAGCCCTTGTAAAGCGCGCCCATGATCGAGTTGCTCGACCCGAGGCGAACGAAGAATGTGCCGATGATCGAGGTCACGACGCAAGCGCCGCCGATGGCCAGAGGGAAGATCATCATGCGCGCGAGAAGCGCGGGATCGTAGGCGAAATAGATGGACGACAGCACCATCGTCGCCACAACCGTCACGGCATAGGTTTCGAAAAGGTCCGCGGCCATGCCTGCGCAGTCGCCCACGTTGTCGCCGACGTTGTCTGCGATCGTGGCCGGGTTACGCGGGTCGTCTTCCGGAATGCCGGCTTCGACCTTGCCGACGAGGTCGCCGCCCACGTCAGCGCCCTTGGTAAAGATGCCGCCGCCAAGACGTGCGAAGATCGAGATCAGCGATGCGCCGAAACCGAGACCGACGAGGGCATCGACGACGCGCCTGTCATTCGGGGCGTAACCGAGATACCCGGTCAAAATGCTGTAATAAATGGTGACCCCAAGAAGGGCGAGGCCTGCGACGAGGAGGCCCGTCACAGCGCCGGCCTTGAACGCCATGGAGAGCCCTTTCGCCAGGCTCTCAGACGAGGCCTGGGTCGTGCGCACATTCGCCCGCACCGAGACCAGCATGCCAATAAAGCCTGCAGCACCGGACAGGAGAGCGCCGATCAGAAACCCGATCGCGACGGTGAAGGAGAGGAGATAGGCGAGCACGCCAAAAATGACCACGCCTACGATGGCGATGGTTGTATATTGGCGCGAGAGATAGGCTGACGCGCCTTCCTGGATGGCGGCTGCAATTTCTTGCATGCGCGCATTGCCGGCGCTTGCCGCCAGCAGCGAGCGTGTGGTGAGCGCCCCATACACGATGGAGAGCGCGCCACACGCTATGATGATCCAAAGTAATTGGTTCATGGGTTTTTCGTGGTCCTGAAACGTGTGATTCTGGGCTTGGTTGCCGCCCACCGGGATAAGAACGGGAATGGCTTAAGCCGGCCGACCTTAGAAAACTTGCTGGTGCAATGCAATATGCTAAAGGGCGCAGGCTCGCGAGGGAGGTTACTAATTACTTCAAGCGAACGGGTATGATCTCGGCCGACAGCTGCACGTTGTCGCCTAGCCCATAGAAATAATGAGCGGGCTGCGAAATGCGCCGGAGTATCCGGAAAAGCCCGAGACGCACGCGGCCCCACGGGCTCAGGGTCCGCGACGGGAGCAGGTGTTCGACTGACACATGCACGATCCAGTGATGCTCGTCGATCGGCAGGTCGATTTCCCGATGCCTGGCCATGTTTTCAAGCGCCGCTTCCACGTTCGGCTCCTCCATGAAGCCGAATTGCAAGGTGACGGCTATGATGCTGGAATACTGGTCCTTATGGAAAACGGTGATGCCATAACGGCCATCGTGAACGTAGGGCACCTTGCGGTGCGCGACCTGAACGAAGATCAAATGCCGCGGCAATATACCGTAGCGGTCATGGAGAAGTTGCAGCAATGCTGGCGCATTGTCGTTCATGGACGACAGATGCTTCGGCGTCATCAAAAGACCGATGCGCTCCATGTAGGACGATTCCCTTTTATGGAACTCGACCAGCCTTCGCATCGTCATGGTGTGTTTGGCGGTATAGGCCGCGAACGTCGCCTTCCGTCCCCATCGCCAGGTGCGCATGATGGCGAAGACCGCAAGGCCGATGCCCAAGGGGATATATCCGCCCTCCAGGAACTTAAATGAGCTTGCAGCGCAGAAGAGAGCGTTGACGAGCGTGAAAAAGCCGAACAAAGCGCCGCTGGCGAGCGCGCTCCATCGCCAATAACGAACGGCTATAGGGAACATGGCGATGGATGTGATGACCATGACGCCCGAAACGGCGAGCCCATAGGCCGCGGCCAGGGAATCGCTCGAGCGGAAACCAAACACCAGCGCCAGGCAACCGGCAAACAGCGTCCAATTGACGAAGGGGATATAGATCTGACCTTCATGATGGTCGTGAGTATGGACGATGTGAAGGCGCGGAAAGAGGCCGAGCGCTATGGCCTGCGATGTGAGCGAGAACGCTCCGGATATCAGGGCTTGCGAAGCGATCACGGTAGCCACGGTGGCCAGCGCCACCATGGGGTAGAGCAGTGCATGCGGCACCATGCTGTAAAAGAGCTGGTTCTGTTCAGCCGGCGGTTCCCCCAGCAAGAGAGCACCCTGCCCCAGGTAATTCAGGATGAGTGCTGGAAATACGATCGCGAACCACCCCGTTCGAATGGGGCGCGCGCCAAAATGTCCCAAGTCCGCATACATCGCCTCGCCGCCCGTCACCACGAGCATGAGCGCGCCAAGCGTCAGCAGAACGCTTTTCGCTCCGGTTTCGTGCAGGAATATGAAAGCGTAAATTGGGTTGAACGCATTCAGGATCTCGGGGTGCTCAAGAATTTGCGCAATGCCGAGCATCGCGATGATGCCGAACCAGAGAATGAGGATGGGGCCGAAGACCTGCCCCATGCCGGCCGTTCCCTTGCGCTGAACCGCGAACAGGAGCGCAAGAATAATAAAAGTGATGGGCACGACGGCGTCCCCGAACATCGGCGTCGCGACTTTCAACCCTTCCACGGCGGCCAGCACGCTTATCGCGGGCGTAATGATGCCATCCCCGAACAGAAAGCCCGCCCCTAGCATGAGCCCCGCAAGCAGCAACGGGAAATAGCGGCTCCCCTCTTTATATTTGTGCAGCAGACTGTAAAGCGCGAAGACGCCGCCTTCGCCGTCGCTATCGGCGCGCAGAACAAAAGCCGCGTATTTGCAGCTTACAATGAGCGTCAGCGTCCAAAGGACGAGGGAGATGCAGCCGAGGATGTTGTCCGGCGTAAGCGGGATGTGCGCCGGGCCGTAGAAAATTTGATCGACGGCGTAGAGCGGCGAGGTGCCGATATCGCCAAAGACCACACCGATTGCGCCGACAGTCAGCACCGCCCGAGCACTCTGCGGCTTATGGATAACCTTCGACGCAATGGAACTGGCAAGCATGGTCGCACCAGCGCGCCTGACGAGCGCAAGCGTTAACCGGATTCCGCGCGTCGAGCGTGTCCCTGACACTGCCCCGCGTGCTCGAAAAGGAATAAAGCTGCAGAAAAAGTCAGCAAGCGGAACGTGCAATAAGCACTATCGCTTAGGGTCCTTCTTTTGGCCAGAGCTTTTCGGGCGCAGAGTGACGCTGTGGAGTAGGTCCTTATAATAGCTCCGGTCTGATCGCCGCGCAGCTGGTAAGCCCTGGTTTACCGGTCGAGAAGGGATAGCATCGCCTCCTGATACCGGCCCCCTGACGCGGCGCCTCGCGGGGCCGCAGCCTCCAACCTTTCCAGATCCGAGGGAGAGAGGTGCAGATTGGCGGCGGCTACGTTCTCTTCGAGATAGCTACGCCGCTTGGTCCCCGGGATTGGCACGATGTCGGGTCCTTGCGCAAGCAGCCAGGCGAGCCCGACCTGGCCGGGCTTCGCCCCTTTCGAACTCGGCAATCGCCCGCACCGCCTCGACGATCTTCATGTTGCGATCGAAGTTCTCGCCCTCAAAACGCGGCTGCCGGCGGCGGAAATCATCGGGCGGATAATCCTCGCCCCGTTTTGCCATGCCGGTGAGAAAGCCACGGCCCAAAGGGCTGTAGGGAACGAAGCCGATGCCGAGTTCGCGGCAGGCGGGTAAAATCTCATTCTCGACATTACGCTCCCAAAGCGAATATTCGCTCTGCAAGGCGCTGATCGGATGCACCGCGTGAGCGCGCCGTAACGTCCTCGCCGACGCTTCCGACAGTCCAAGGAACCGCACTTTCCCGGCTTCTACCAGATCGGCCATGGCGCCGACTGTGTCCTCGATCGGGACATCAGGGTCGACGCGATGCTGATAGAAGAGGTCGATGCGGTCGGTATTCAACCGCTTCAGCGATGCGTTGCACACTTCTTTTATGTGTTCGGGCCTGCTATCGACGCCTTGCGTCTGCTTTCCGTCCTCGAATTTGAAGCCGAATTTCGTTGCGATGACCACCTGATCGCGTTTTCCGGCAAGGGCTTTGCCGACAAGGATCTCGTTTTCGAACGGGCCGTATATTTCGGCCGTGTCGAAAAAGGTCACGCCGAGTTCGATGGCGCGATGAATGGTCGCCGTGAACTCGTTTTCGTCCCGACCGCTATAGGCAAAGCTCATCCCCATGCATCCAAGTCCAAGCGCCGAGACCTCAAGCCCTTGACCGCCCAACTTTCGCTTTTCCATCGCGCGCTCCTCTGACAGATACCGGCGTGATCGCCATCCAGGATTCCCACCCGCGCTCGGATTAACCATAGCGGTTAATCCATCGGCGCGCGAGCGCCGTTCAGGGTGGCAAAGGACCAAATAACGAACCATGCAAAAGCATCCCGCGCTCAGGCGAACCGGGTCGTCACCGTGATCGTCGCACGGGATGCCTCGATGCAGTCCGGCGCCGTTGATGGCGTCGCAACCGGTTTCAGCGCACGCCGCGCTAGGCGAACCGCGCGCGCTGCGCTGCTGGCGACAGGTCGAAGATGCGGTGAATGCTGCGGCAGACGCCGATGATCTGTCCCTGGCTCGCATTGGAAATACGAACGGTCCGAAAATTCGGGTTGAGCGGAACGAGATCGATAATGATCGAGCCATCGTCGGCGCGGCCCACTTCCCGGTAGAGCCGGAACAAGGCCGACTGCTCTTCCGGTACCAGCGCCAGCACGTAATCGGATGGCGTGGGGGTCGCGTCAAGGTCGATCATCACCTTATCGCCGGGCTCGAAGGAGATCGGCTCCCGCGAGGTGGACATCGACTTGTCCTTGATCTCGATGAATATTCCCCTCTCCGGGATCGAATTCGAGGCTGCCGACTGGGACGGTGACAGAGGTGGGCTCCAGGCCCGATGCAATACGTTTTAATTCTGACATGTTCTCAAGCGCCACAAGAGGTATACGCCGGACCATGCGCGAAATTAACGTCTGTGTCCCTTCTATTTGATTGAAACTCTCTCTTTTTCCAAAATAAATATAATCGACGGTAACGCCGTAGGCTGAGGCGAACAGGATAGCCTGCTTGGGGGGGACGGACCGCTCGCCGTTTTCGTAATTCATGTAGCGGCTGTAACTCCAGCCGAACTTGCGCGCCGCGTCGCTCGCCCGCTCGAAGCCCGCAGTGATGCGAGCGCGCCGAAGACGTTCAGCTATCGATTTAAGCTCGTCAGCTGTCCAGTCTCTCATATCCCTAAGTCCCGTCCCCACATTCCGTGTAGCACTCCGAACATATCTTCTGAAACTGTGTTGAACAATATCACAAACGCATCGAAAGGGGCGCACGGGCTGGGTGCGCAACTTTGGCATTTTACTAACGCGCGACTAACTTTTTTATTCCTGCGTAAAGCCAACGCCCTGATGATTTGACGCGGCGCGGGCGGAAAAAGATCGACTACGCACGGCGCACATTACACAAAACGTGTAATCGGCCCCAGCTTCCGGAAAACGCGTCCGAAATCTGTGTGTTTTAAAACCGCCTGTGTGTATCTATAGACCATAGGCGATGGTCCACAAAATTAAATAACCGAAATCATCGGGGGTTCCGGGGCGATTAGGGCAAGCGTAAACGGCGGCGCTTCGCGAAAAACGTGTACCTCGTGTAGAGGTGCGTGAACGGGCGCGCAAAGCCGCTCTCTTTGTTGCTATATGATTTCAGCCGCCCTGAGAGGTGAGCGGTTTTATTTATAACGTGACGCCATAGGCTTAGTGCTGGCGGTGGCTTTGCACAGGCAAGACGCGAACGTGCTTGGCGGTGGGCGGCATAAGATCATGCGGTCGCGCCAATACACACATTCCGTCCGCCACCGTGTAAGAGAGCCCGCTGATTTCGTCACCTGCAACGCAGTCCGAGCACGCGCGTGTTACACGTATCGTGTAGTACGCTACACATCTTCTTCATTTTGAGAACCTGCGCCGATCCTGTGTGTAACCATCACCACAAAATGTGTAAAAGAGAGCGGCGAACCGTGGTTTGGGGTGCCGAATCCAATCTGATTCGCCTGATGCGTGGCTGTTGCGCCCTCAAAGTTTGGCAGCCTGTGGATTTCTCGGGGCCATCGTGCAGGGGATTGCGCTTTTCTGTGTCGGCGGAACAACACCTTGGCGCGGCCGTGCCTGAAAAAATGCGATTTGAAACAAAGAATAGGAAAAATTTACACGTTGTGTGTAACGTCCTATTCGAATTTCAAGGGCAAAGGCACATTAAGTGTGATCCATGTGTAATCTCCTCCTACAGCATACACGAAAACCTAAAGCGCCGTCGGTCGTCCCCAGTTCGTGTTCAACGATCGCTCTCTCGCATCTGTCTCCTTCTTCGGTCACGGCTGATCCCGAAGGGCGGCGGCGGAGGCGTTGGACGACCGGCGAACTGACGGAAATCCTGGACGCGCTCGCGACGCTCAGAACAAACGACCTCGCTCGCATCATCGGCGTCAACCCGAAGGCCTTGCGCTCCGTATTGAGGCGCAACGGCATCAGCCTTCGCTCCATTCGCGAGCATGCAAAAAGGAAGGAGTCTTCGGAAGGCGGCCTCGTTGTGCGGCGGTCTACGATTGGTCCTTCCGCGACCTACGGGGCGGCGGCGCTCGAAAATCTACCGGATCATGCATGCCGCTGGTCTCTCGGAGACCCGGCTGATCCGAATTTTGCATTTTGTGGGGCGCCGGTGGTCGGCCGCGCTCCCTACTGTACCACTCATCTAGGGCAATCTTTCCAGCGTGGGGCAAGCAAATGAAGAAGACGGCCATGGCAGAACTTTCCGAGGGACCTTCGCAGCATCGGCGACAGCACACTCCTTTTACGCGAGATGTGCTGACGCCTCTCGGAGCGCCGATCATTGCGCGGCACAGGACGAGAACCGTTCTGACGCCGCTTGAGGTGCGCCGGGCAATTCTGGAAGACGTTGCGTCCAAGCCGGAACCGGTGCGTGTTCGCTCATTGCGCCGCCGCTTGACGATTTTGGACCGCATGCTGACCGACCAGGAGGCGGAGGCGCTCGAGCGGCTGACGACGTGCATCAACTCCTTATCTAATGTGAGGTCGATCAATTATTTGAAGCCTGAGGTGCGATACACCCCCCTCGGGCGCGTCCCCTTCAGTGAGAAGCGCCGGCGCGAAATCTCTGCAATGAGCTATGTCTTGAAAAGCATGTCCGCGCCTCATCGTGCCGCCTGCCTCGAATTGGCTGTGCTGCTTGATCCCAATCACAGCGGCTCCGACAAACCTGCTGAAGACATTCTCTCTGCGATTTGGGTGGCGGCGTCAGAAGTGGTCCGGCTCTATGACGAATGGCGCAGGAGCGAAAGACTCGCCAGCCTTCAATAATAATGAGCAAGCGAGCCAGGATCTCGATGCATGCCGGGCCTAAAGCGATTGCTGCTCCGCCAATGCGGCCGGGAGCGCTGGGTGCAACGAGAGTGTTCAGGTGGCGCTTCAGGAAGATTAGGGCGGGTAAGCCCAGCCAAGTTTGTTTTGCCGGTTTTTTGAGTGTGCGGGCAGAGTAGTGCATCGCCCAAGTGGCTCCGGAGCAGGAGAGAGCCGAAGGATCAATCCCCGTCCTTCAGGAACCTATGCTCCGGAGCCACTTCCCTCTGCATCCAGGCATTTTGCATGGCTCATTCAAGCAATCGAGATCATTCGGCCTGCAATGGCTTCGTTCTACAGTCGAACGACTAGGCCCGCGCGACCCGCCCGGCGAGGCGATAAATGAATGGGAAGCCGGTCGTTTGCTTGCGCCCGCATACGCATTGAACTTGCTGCGGCAGGGGGGTAGTGTCACAGGGATGATCGATTGGCCTGACGCGGTGATTCGTTTAACAGCCGCCGCCCTAATAGGCGGCGCGATCGGGTTGGATCGCGAACTGCGTGGCAAGCCCACAGGGGTTCGCACCATGGGCATCGTTGCTCTTGGGTCGGCGCTCGTGGTGCTGGTCAGCCAGCATCCCTCGGGCAGCGATGCTGCCGCTGGCAGCCGCGTTATACAGGGTGTGATTACCGGTATCGGCTTTCTGGGAGCCGGTGTGATTCTTCGCAATCCGGCTGGAAAAAAGGTTCACGGCCTTACGACGGCTGCTGCAATCTGGCTAACCGCATGCATAGGCGTGGCCTGCGGTATGGGCGCCTGGCCGCTCGTCGTGACATCCGCCATCCTTGCTGGCATCATTTTAGTTATTGGAACGCCACTGGAACACGCTCTCGATTTGCGGGATCACCATCGCAAGCGAAGCCATGAGCCTGAAAGCGAGCAAGGCCAGAAGCCCGAAATACGTAAACCAAACCCCTTGGCTTAGTGTCCGCCCCACGGCATGACCGGAACCGTCGAGATCGAGTTCTGCGGCGAGCCTTCAATCACCTTGTCGCTAATCGCAAGGTAGATCAGCGTGTTGCGCTTCTTGTCGACGGAGCGGAATACGTTGGTGTGCTTGAAGAAGATTGAGGTGTGGTCGGCATAAACCTTTTCGTTCTCGGGGAGCTTGTCTATTTCCACGTTGATAGGGCCGACTTGCCGGCAGGCGATAGAGAAGCGGCTCGGATCTTCAGCAAGACCGAGTGTGCCGCCGAGACCTCCGGATTTGGCTTGGCTCACATGGCAGGCAACACCGGGGACTTTCGGATCGTCGAATGCGGTGACGCACACCTGGTCATTCTTGCCAATCAGCCGGAAAGTCGTACTCAAGCATGTCAAATCTTCCGCGGACGCCACAGTCGCCTGAACGGATAGCACCAGCGCCGTAATGGTCAACAATCGCCGCATACGCCCTCGCGCTGAATGAGTTTACGCGGCGCGTTGGCGTGCGAAGGTACTGGCTCCACTGGCACCGGAACCCCTTCGCCATCGCGCTGCGTCATGTGGTCCGTGCGGCTGATGAACCAGACCCCGGCAATGACGCAGCCAATCCCCAGCATCTGCAGTTTATCGACTGCTTCACCCAGGAAGAGCGCCGAAATGACGCCGACGCTGACGTAGCTCAAAGCTGTGAATGGCTGTGCAAAACTTAAGTCGGCGTGGTTGAGAACTGCCATCCAATTAAAAAATTGCAAACTCATGATGCAGATAACGACAATAAAAAGAGGCTCGCGGAATATTCCGAAGACAGCCAGGAGCGAGTCAGTCTCATCCGGCAGTTTGAGCACCGCAGTTTTCCAAAATATCTGCAGGGCGGTATCGATCAGCACAGCCGCAGCGAGACCGAGAACGACTCTCAAAGGTATTTTGTTTGGAAGGCTCATTCCCCTTCCATATACTCATCGGCGTACACTTAACAACCGCGTCAGAACGATTCGCCGATCCACTGAAGCGGTTCGGCAACATTTGTTACAATTGTGAGTTGTCAGGACGCTGGCTTATACTTCACAGAGCAGCCATACGGCCGGGTAACGGTGTTTTCGATCGGCGCGCCCGCCGCCAATTCAGCAAGCGCTTCCCGCACATAGTTCCTGGCCGTCTTGATGTCCTCGACCTCGGTCGTCGCCTTGTCGT
Source organism: uncultured Alphaproteobacteria bacterium (assembly GCA_963839435.1). Classification (GTDB taxonomy): domain Bacteria; phylum Pseudomonadota; class Alphaproteobacteria; order Rhizobiales; family Rhodomicrobiaceae; genus Rhodomicrobium. The sequence goes on along the minus strand of CAWIVD010000032.1, from coordinate 20,316 downwards.
CGATGCCGCCCATGTACACCAGCGTGCCTTCTCCGTTCACGATGAACATATGCGGGGTCGTGCGCGCATCGTAGAGATGGCCGAGCGTTCCCTCAGGATCGAGGATCACGGCCGCTGGGGCCGCGCCGCGCGTCTCAGTCAGCTTGTTGACTTCATCGCCCGTCAGATAACCCTGAGAACCGGGGGCGGAGGATATGATTGTGAGCCAGACAATGCCCTTTTGGGCCGCTTCTTTCTGCAGGCTCTGCATGTTGTTGGACGAGTAATGCTTCTTAACGTAAGGGCAGCCGTCGTTCGTCCATTCGAGCACAACGGTCTTCCCGCGGTAATCGCTCAACTTGGCGGACTTTCCGTTCGAATCCGCAGCCGAAAAATCGGGGGCGGGCTTCCCAACTTCGGGGGCGGCGTAAGCGGCTGCTGTCATGAGAAATCCTGCGATGACGAGTACGCCCCGCGGGAAATTCTGCCCCGTTTGCGGCGAGCGCTTCCAGGATTTCCCGCGGATAAGGCGTACTAGCAACTTATTGACTCTCGTACAGCTTTTCGGAAGCAAGTTCGCCTGAGCGCTTGCGGCCAATGGGGGCGAACTCGCTTCCGGCTGTACGAGTGCTGCTGACTTCAACAAGGACATCATGCTCCTTTGCTTGGTACGGGGCTCGCGATCACGGGTTGCGCCTTGATTTCATCGAGGACGAGCCCGCCAGTCAAAATCTGCGGGAGCACGCGCGGTTCCTGGCCGTGTCCAGGATAGAAGAGATAAAGAGGCACGCCCGCCCGGTCGAAGCTCCTAAGAAGATCGGTTATCTCCGGGTTGGCGCGCGTCCAATCGCCTTTCAGGTAGGTGATGCCGCCGGATCGGAACGCCTGTGTCACGGCATTTGTCTTAAGGGCCATGCGCTCATTGACTTTGCAGGTTATGCACCACGCCGCCGTGAGATTGACGAACACAGGCCGCCCCTCCGCCGTCAGCTGATCAAGTCTTGCCTTGGTGAAAGGTTCCTCCGCAATACTCGAGCTCTCCGCGCCTGAAACCGTGTCAACCGTCTGAGCCATTTCAGCCATCGGCAGCGTCACGGCCAGGGCAGCTGCCGCAAGAGTTGGCGCGATCAATTTAACGGGAAGGGAAGAGAAAGCGGTCTTGTGCGCGAGCCATGCCGCAAACCCGACCCCCACAACAGCCAAGGCGGCTGCCATCACGCCATCGCTTCCGGCCTGGATGCTGAGAACCCACACAAGCCAGGCGGACGTCGCGTAAAGAGGGAAGGCAAGCACCTGCTTCAACGTGACCATCCAAACGCCCGGCTTCGGCAATATGTGCTGCAAGGCCGGGCTGAGGCTCAAAAGGACGACGGGAGCCGCAAAACCGAGGCCGAGGCCCAGCATGACCGCCGCAAGAATGTAGGACGGCTGTACCATGGCATAGCCGATGGCCGCTCCCATGAACGGAGCGGTACACGGGGTTGCCGCGATGGCGGCGAGCACGCCTGTGAAGAAGTAACCTGCATTTCCGGGCTTGCGGGAGAGGCTGTCGCCAATCGACATCAGCCCCGCCCCGAATGACACAACGCCGGACAGGCTGAGGCCCATCACGAGGAAAAGGATGGCCAGCGCCAGCACAAAAGCGGGCGATTGGAATTGAAAGCCCCAGCCCAAAGCCTCTGCGCTTTCGCGGAAAGCAACGATGAACGCGGCAATGACTCCGAAGCTCAAAAGCACGCCGCCAAGATATGCGATGCCCTGCTGCCAATGACCGTGTTCCGCTTTCTTTGCAAAGGCGAGCGCCTTCAACGCGAGAACCGGGAAGACGCATGGCATCAGGTTGAGAATAGCGCCGCCGAGAAAAGCCAGCAGCACGGCAACGCCCGGTCCCGAAACACCGCCCACGGCTGACGGTGATTGGACGGCACTGCTCGCAACGCCGAAGCCACCGCCAGGATCGAATCCGCTCCCGGCAGCGGCGGAGTCAGGGCCTCTTGAAGCGGACAGCGTGTAGCCGGTGCGCCCGCTTTCGCCGCTGCTTTTCGTAAGGACGAGCAAGCCTTCCAGTTTTTCCGGCGTCTCTTTCGTATCGCCCTGCTTCAAGTCCAGCGTGAGTTGGCCGCCGGAAATTTTCATGTGCTGAGGCGCGGGGTTGGAAACAGAGCCCCAAGTCAGAGGGAAGAAGCGAGCGGCTCTGATGCCGCGGAGAAAGTTTTCGTCTGTCGAAACCGTCAGGCGCAGCGACTTTTGGCCCGGTTTGCCGAGTACGATGCCGTGCCAGGCAACGGCACAGGCAGCGCTGAGCGCACTTTTTCGATCTGATGGGCGAAAGCGGATGGGGATGCCGTGCCCTCGCTTTTCACCGGGAGCGTGAGTTCCACATGCTTCTCTTCCGGAATGCAAATCTCCCGGCACACGAGATAAGAGACTTTCGCGCTCAGCGTTACGCTATCGCCTGCAGTTTTGTCGGGAACCTTGATTTCCGTCAGGAGCACGACCTCATCGTCATAGCCATACTCGGCGAGCGGTCCCACGGAGATGACATGGGGAATCGGCCAAAGGATCGGTCCGGCCGAAAAACCTTGCGGCAAGCTCCACTCAATTGAAGTCGGCTCGCCCGAATCGCCTGGATTGGTCCAGTAAGTGTGCCAGCCCGGGTCGATCCTTTCCTGCACAGCAACTGTTATCGTCTTGCCGGGCTCGGCAGCGGACTTCTCCGCGAGCAGATCGACCTCCACGTGATGACGCGGCCCCGGCTCGGCGGCCATAGCATTTCCCCACCCCATGACGGCCAGAACAAACGCCAAAACGGACGCAAGCTGCCAATGTCCCATTCGAACCCGCTCTCCAATGCCCTTCACGTTTGCTGAAATAGGCCTTCCTGCCAAGGAAGATCAAGGGCTAGAGATCATGCCGCCGACGCCGAAGCGTGCCAAAACCACAGGAATTTCAGGCATTATCTTCTTCTTCAACGCGCAATTATAAAACCCAAAGCGGGACGGCTGCGGCGTTTTTTTGCAAACGCGAAAAGCGCCTCAAAACCGCCCCAAAAAACTCCAAACCGTCAACATCTAACGCGGGGCAAGATAATTTTTTGTATCCAGACTTAGGCTGGCCTTGTGCTTCCGCCAGCTGGAGGCATTTTGCCTTTTGCGATCGCGGTGCAACGGCACAGTTTTCGGGAGTGGGGGATGGATCGCCGCACATGGCTGAAACTCGCGGCATCGACAGCCGCCCTGGCGGCTTTCCCGCTGCGGGTCGATGCGCAAATCAACCTGTCTGAGGCAAGCGCCGATTCGCAGCCTTTTTCGGAAGAACTGCTTGACGGCTTTGCGCGGCGCCGTGCCGACGAACCTTACAAGGCCCCTGAAAAGCGAGTCGATGAAGCGCTGGCTGGCATCACCTATGAGCAATACAGCCGCGCCATCGTTTACAAGGAAGACCAGGCCATCTGGCGCAAGGACGATGGACCGTTCTGGCTGGAGCCCCATCACACGGCGGGAGCGCTCTTTGCGTTTCCGGTCGAGCTTTTCACGGTCGACGCGGGCAGAGCGATCAAAATTCCGTACTCCGCGGACGCCTTCGAATTCAATCCGCCCGCCAAGCAGCCGGCCACGCCCGCCCAATCTGATTTCGCGGGCTTTCGCGCTCTCGCCCAGATCGACAGGACCGGTGTTTTCAGGGACTTCTTGAGCTTTCTCGGGGCCTCAAACTTCCGGGCTATCGCGACAGGCCAGGTTTTCGGCGTGAGCGCTAGAGCGCTCGCCATCAACACGGGCCAGACAGGCGGCGAGGATTTCCCGATCTTCCGAAGCTTCTGGATCGAGAGGCCAAAACCGGTCGACCAGTCCCTCGTCATTCACGCGCTTCTCGACAGCCCGAGCGCGGTCGGCCGCTACAAATTCACGGTAACGCCCGGTTTCGACACCATCATCGAAACCGAGGCCGTGATCTACCCGCGCCGCCGCATTCCTTATGCCGGGATTGCGCCTATCGCGAGCCGCTTCTTCTTCGGGCCGGGCGTGCCGCCCAAGCGCAAGGATTACCGGCCACGCGTCCACGATTCCGAGGCGCTTTGCATCGTCAATGGCGCAGGCGAACGGATTTGGCGGCCGCTTCTCAATCCCGAACGGCTGCAATTCTCCGTCTTCGTGGATAAAGGGCCAAAAGGATTTGGCCTCATCCAGAAAGATCGGTCGTTCGCCAGCTACCAGGACGTCGATGCGCAATTCGAAAAGCGGCCGTCTCTCTGGATCGAGCCGCTCGGAGACTGGGGCGAAGGATCAATTGACCTTATCGAACTGCCCGCTCCCGACGAGATCAACGAGAACATCGTTTGCTTCTGGCGTCCGAAGGACGGACTCGGCCCGGGCATCGGCCACCGCTACCGCTATCGCATGCACTGGTGCTGGAACCCTCCGATCGAAAACAAGAAGGCGACGGTGCAGCAAACGCGCGTCGGAGAGACGAAAGCCGGAGAGGTTGCTTTTGTTGTTGATTTTGCAAACACCGAACTTTGCGAGGGCTGCAACGCCGCCGCCATCATGCCGAATGTGACAGCCTCGGCTGGAGAGGTGCGCAATCCCAGGCTTGCCGCCGGGCCAAGCGCAGCAAATCAGCGGCTCCGATTTGAATATGTACCGTCTGGGGGCGATCCGGTTGACTTGCGCGCGCAACTTGTTGCCGACGGCAAGCCGGTTTCGGAAACATGGATCTTTCGCTGGACGCGGTAATTCGTCGCAGTCTGTTGAACGAGGCTCGTCGAGCCGTTCTCTAGCCCAAGCTATGGCTCATCCTCATCTCGTCATTCTGGAAAACCTCTAAGGGTACTCATTCACCATGGACCGGCGGGACGTCCTCAAACTTAGCGCCGGCTTCGCCGCGGCTCTGTTTCTGGCGCGCGAAGCTGTGTCCGTCAGCGCCGCCGAATCTCTCACCAGCGTGCCCATAGGCGAGGCTGCGCCGTTCTCCGAGGACATAGTGATCGAGCGGGCACGCCAGCTTTCGCAAGCACCCTACGCTTCCCCGCAAGACACCATTCCAGCCGTATACAAAGACCTTAACTATGACCAGTATAGAGCAATCCGCTTCAAGAAGGATTTGGCTCTGTGGAGGCATGACAATTTAAGCTTCACGGCCGAATTCTTCAGCGCGGGATATATCTACTTAGCCCCTGTCCAAATTTTTGTCGTAGATGGAGGCAAGGCTGCGGAACTGAAATACCAGCCGGACCTCTTCACTTACGGTCCCGAAGTGACCCGGCCGCCGGAAAACACAAACCCAGGCTTTTCAGGTTTCCGCTTGCACACGCTCATAAACAGGCCTGACGTCATGGACGAGTTTGCGGTTTTCCAGGGAGCAAGCTACTTCCGCTCGAAAGCGCCCGGGCAGGACTATGGACTGTCTGCGCGCGGACTTGCGATCAACACGGCGCAACCGCCAGCGGATGAGTTTCCGATCTTTCGGACCTTTTGGCTCGTCAAACCCGCCCCCGGCGCTTCCGCTGTCACAGTTTTTGCATTGCTCGACAGTGTGAGCATCGCGGGCGCCTATAAATTTGTCATCTCCGCAGGGCAAAACACAATAATGGATGTTGACTGCACGCTTTTTCCGCGAACGACGATGAACTATGCCGGGATCGCCCCTTTGACGAGCATGTTCTATTTCTCCCCAGGAGATGACTACCGCGCGGACGACGTACGGCAACGCGTGCACGACTTCGATGGTCTTTCCATCTGGAGCGGTAAAGGCGAGCACATCTGGCGCCCACTGATAAATCCGAGTCAAAACCAATTTTCTTCTTTTGCCGATAATGGCATCAAGGGCTTTGGTCTTCTCCAACGCGAACGCCGGGCCGATCGCTACCAGGACTTTGACGCGAAGTATGAGGAGCGGCCAAGCGTCTGGGTAGAACCGAGAGATGCCTGGGGCGAAGGGTCAGTGGATCTGATTGAGCTTCCGACGAAAACTGAGTATTTTGATAATATTGTTGCGTTCTGGCATCCGAGGACACCGCTCCAGGGCGGCGGGACTTATTCGTACAGGTACCGCCTTACCTGGTGCGCCGAACCGCCGATTGGCTTTAACGTCGCGCGCGTTACGCAAACCCTCGTCGGCGCTTCGTCGCAGCATAAAGGCATGCGTCAGTTTTTTGTCGACTTCGCCGGGACCGACGCCTTCAAACTTTGCGATGATGTTGACGATTTTTGCGGCGCGACGAACGGAAATGTGGAACTAACAGCAAGTACAGGTGCTATCGTGAACGTGGCTATCCGACGGAACCGGATTTCGGGCGGACATCGGATCAGTTTCGATTACCAACCTGCGGCTGGCGCTGTTGAAGCAGACCTACGCTGTTGCCTTGTCACAGATGGTAAGCCAGTTTCCGAAATTTGGCTCTATCGTTGGACGGCTTGAGGGCCAGGATGCACGATACTCTTCCGCTTTCCGAGACCCCTCCGATCCCCGTCTCCCGGGAGCAGTCGGTTTTTGCGCCCCAGAGCCTCGACCGCTTCGACCGTTCCACCCGCCGCCAGCCCAAGCTCGACCCGGAGGCCTTTTGGCGCCGCGCGTTCGTTTTCGGGGGCGCCTTCGCCATCACGGCATACCTCATCCGTGAGCTCTATCTCGTTCTCAGCGTCGGCAGCTTTGCAGCGCTCGAAATCGCTCTGATGGTGCTTTTTGCCATCAACATTTTCTGGCTCTCGCTGTCCTTCATGACGGCGTTCGCCGGATTTGTGGTCATCGCGTCCGGCATGCGAAGATCGCTCGTCGATCCGAAAGACTACGATCCGAGAACCGCGCTTACGAGCAAGACGGCGCTCCTTGTCTGTACTTATAATGAGGACCCGGCCCGTATCTTCGGCATGGCCGTCGCCACCATGGCGTCGATCGCCAAGCTGGGCCAGCAGAACAGCTTCGACCTTTTTGTTCTCAGCGACACGACCGATCCCGATACCTGGGTGCAGGAAGAAGCCGCCTTCCAAGCCGTCCGGGAACGCGAACCCACCGGCTCACGCATCTTCTATCGGCGACGGTCGGCCAACACCGGCAAGAAGGCGGGCAATATTGGGGATTGGTGCCGGAGATGGGGCGCCAATTACGAGTATATGCTCGTCCTGGATGCCGACAGCCTCATGACGGGCGAGGCCGTCACCAAGCTTGCGGCCATCATCGAGAAGAACCCGGATTTTGGCCTTGTCCAAACGGTGCCGCTCTCGATCGGGCGGAATACGTTGTTCGCGCGGCTCCAGCAGTTTGCGGGCCGGCTTTACGGGCCGATGCTCGCCACAGGGCTCGCCTTCTGGCACAGGGGCGTCAGCAATTTCTGGGGCCACAACGCGATCATCCGCACCCGCGCCTTTATCGAAAGCGCCGGTCTGCCGATGTTGCCGGGAAAGCCCCCCTTCGGTGGGCAAATCCTCAGCCACGACTTTGTCGAAGCCGCGCTTTTGAACCGCGCGGGCTGGCGCGTTTGCATGGTTCCGGATTTGCCCGGCTCCTACGAGGAAATTCCTCCGGGCCTGATCGATTTCGCCATGCGCGACCGGCGCTGGGCGCAGGGCAATCTCCAGCACTCGCGCGTGCTTTTTGCGCATGGCCTCCATTGGGTCAGCCGCGTGCACATGGCGATGGGAATCATGGCCTATGTTTCTGCGCTTGTGTGGTTCCTGTTCCTGATCATCGCGCTGTCTTTGACGCTCCAATCCATCTACACGCTGCCGCAGTATTTCCCTGATGGCTTCTCGCTGTTCCCGAAATGGCCGCTTCAGGACAGCGCGCGGTCCTTGGAGCTTTTGATCCTGACGCTTGGCGTTCTGCTCTTGCCGAAGATTTTTGCCTACGTGCTGGCGATCATGGACGGGAAGTCGCGGCGCGGTTTCGGAGGGGCCTTCATTTTGTTTGGGGGCGTGCTCGTTGAAACCGTTCTGTCCTCGTTGTTCGCGCACATCATGATGCTGTTGCAGTCTTCGGCGGTCATCGACGTCTTCCGCGGGCGCGACAGCGGGTGGAAGCCCCAGCGGAGGGACGACGGATCTCTACCCCTCTGGGAGATCATGCAGTTTCATTCGGTGCATATGACGCTCGGAATTGGCCTTGCGGCACTGACATTCTATTCATCCACCATTCTTTTCTTGTGGATGCTTCCGGCGTCTCTTGGCCTCGTGTTTTCGGGCCCGCTTTCGGCCTGGTCGGCGCAACGGTCGGCAGGCGAAGCATTTCGCCGTCTCGGTCTCCTCCAAATAGAGGAGGAGAAGGCTCCGCCGCCAATTGCATCGGAGGCAGCCGATGCCCAAGAGCGGGTGGAAAAAGCGGCGCAGGAGCAGGAGGCCATCACCCAGCTCGTTCGCAGCCCCAAGCTCAGGCGGCTTCATCGCGAGCTTATCCAAATGCAGCCCATTACCCTTGAATTGCGGATCTCCCCAAATCTCGCCATCGGCCGCGCGAAATTAGAAGTTTCCGCAAATTTGACAGAATTGCTTAATCTATTGAAGCCGGGCGAAAAGGCCGCACTGCTTTCCGACCCGGAAAGCCTTGCGCGACTGGAAGCTTTCATACCTGCCGAAATTCCGCCAGAAACGGCGCACCAATCATCGGCTCAGGCTTTGGAGCAGGCTTCCTAGCTCCAACCAACAAGGGAAACGACATGTCACCCATGAAGGTCATGCCGCTTCTTCTGACAGGTATAACTCCCTTTGTTATGGTGTCAGGGACAGCGCGCGCCGCCGAACCGCAAATCATACTCGCTCAGGCTCAACTGCTTACGCCGCAGCAACAGGAAGAAGAGCGCAAAAAAAAGCTCCAACAACAGCCGCAGCCGCACGGGCCGGCCCAACCGCAACAGCAGCAGCCGCACAATGCCCAGGGCGCGCAGCCTCTGCAGCAACACAATGCGCAGGAGCAACAGCAGCACCTCCAGCAGCAGAAGCAGGCCCAAGAACAACAAAAGGCGCTTGAGCAACAGCACCTGCAACAGCAGCAGCCCCCGCACAATGCTCAGGGCGCGCAGCCTCTGCAGCAGCATAACGCGCAGGAGCAGCAACAGCATCTCCAGCAGCCCAAACAAGCTCAAGACCAACAAAAAGCTCTAGAGCAACAACAGCACCTGCAGCATCAAGCCCAGGAAAAGGCGCTTGAACAGCAAAAGCCAGCCGCCCAGCACCAGGAACTCCTGAAACAGCAGGACGCCCAGCGCAAGGCTTTGGAAGACGCTCGCATCAAGAACGACCAGGCGAAGATCCACCAGCTTCAGGACCAGCAGCGTCACACGGAGCAGGAGCTTCAGGTTGAGCATCAAAGGGCAGGGTTGCAGCAGCAGCAAGCTCACCAGCCACAGATGGCGCTTCATCATGAGCTTTCCGCCGAAGAGCAGAAAGCCAGGGGCGAGCGCGATGCGCATCAAGCTGACCGCCAAAGGCTAATCGAACGTGAGCAGCAAATGGCAGCTGCCGAGCACAGTCAGGCGGCGGTCAATGAGCGGCTCAGGCTGCAAAACGACCGCCTTCGCGAGATCACCTCGCAGCGCCGCGAGATCGTGGATGCGGGGGGACATAAGTATATCCAGGAGCCGGGCAACCGCACCATCTTCACGGTGAACAATCAGACGTACATCCGGCATGACGAAATCCGCGAACTTTCGTTTATATGGCGGAAACGCGCAGACGCAGCGCGCCCCCAACGGGAACACAATCTCAACAATCAACCGCCCGGACGGCAGCCGCATCGAGGTTGAGGTCGACATCTACGGCCGGCCCATTCGTCGCGTTCGCTTCCTTCCCGACGGGCGGCGGTTTGTGCTTTTCGAGAACCGGGCTATCGCGGCGGGGATAGGGCTCGCAGCCCTTGGCGCCTTCGTTGTCGCTCTGCCGCCAGCGCAAATCGACATTCCGCGCGGCGAATATATCGTCGATGCAAGCGTTGCATCCGAGGACGATATTTATGGGGCGCTCCAGGCGCCGCCCGTGGCGCCCCTCGATCGCACATACTCGCTTGACGAGGTGCTCGCGAGTGTGAGTTTGCGCGAGCGGATGCGTAGCATCAGCATCGACACCATCCACTTCGAGTTCGGATCGGCGGACGTGGGCCCAGAGCAGGCTGTCATGCTTGAGTTCGTCGCGGCCGCAATCCGCGACGCGGCGAACGCCAATCCCGGCGAAGTCTTCCTTATCGAAGGCCATACCGACGCCGTGGGTTCGGACCAAGACAATCTAAGCCTTTCGGATCGCCGGGCGCAGGCTATCGCGGATTTGTTGTCGCAGCAGTTCGGTGTGCCGCGTGAAAACCTTGTCACGCAAGGCTACGGGAAGCAGTTTCTGCTGGTTCCAACCGATGGGCCGGAACGCCGGAACCGGCGTGTGGTTGTCAGACGCATAACGCCGCTTCTCCAGGGGGATCAAAGCCGCTACAGCAGCGGATATGGCGCTCCAGAAGGAGAAGCCCGGCAGTAAATTGGGCTAAATAAAGAGAAGCGGGCAGACGTCCGCTTCTTCCCCGGGGGGGCTATGGATATCCTGAACCTGCTTTGGACCGCTCTCAGTTTTGTCCTGAGCATTCTCTGGTCGCTGGCCTGGTTCGTGCTGCGCGACCTGATTTCCACCCTCCTTTGGATTTTCATCGTCGCCTGGCTCCTTCTGAGCGTGCGCTATCGCAGCTTCGTCGGCGGCACTGTTGCGATGCTGCGCTACGGCCGCTATGGCCTCAACATCTTCTGGCGCTGGCTGCGGGGAGCCCCAACGTCCGCCTTATCTCTCCCTTCCCCGAAGGTGATCACGAAAGAGGTCGTCAAGTACGTTCCTTCCAAAAGGCGCCGCAGGCCGTTTGGCACGATGTCAATCTCGGAGCAACTCAACATGCTGCTGGTTGGCGCACTTTACCTTCTTTTGTTTAACTGACGTTGTCCGCGGTTCGGCGCGGCAACTCTGTCTTGAAAACATATAAACATATCTTTATAAGGCATTCATGATAAGGGCGATCATGGATAGCTTTGATGACGCCGTCGGACGCTTGCGAGCCGCCGGCGAGCCGACCCGTCTTCGCCTTCTGCGCCTCCTCCAGAACGGCGAGTTCAACGTCAAGGACCTCACCCAGCTTCTCGGTCAAAGCCAGCCCCGCGTCAGCCGCCACATTAAGCTTCTGGCCGAAGCCGGATTGATCGAGCGTTATCAGGAAGGAAGCTGGGTTTTCGTCCGCGCGTCGTCCGACCCCGGCGTTCGCGGTTTTATCGCAGCCGTTTTATCGATGGTGGCCTCCGACGATGCGCAAATCCTGCGCGATGCAGAACGCGCAGACCAAATCCGGGCTGCTCGCTCGCTCCTTGCCCAGACCTATTTCGACGAAAACGCCGCGGAGTGGGACCGCATCCGATCCTTGCATGTTCCCGAGCCGGATGTGGAGGCGGCAATTCTGGACGCTCTCGGCCTCGGCCCCTACGAGCTTCTCTTAGACCTTGGCACGGGTACCGGACGCATTCTCGAACTCGCCGCCAGCCGCGCGCGCCGCCTCATCGGCATCGACACGAACCGTGAGATGCTGAAATGCGCCCGCGTCCGCCTGGACGCCGCGCGCCTCGTCAATTGCAGCGTGCGCCTCGCCGACATCTACAATCTACCGTTTTCAGAAGCGAGCGCAGGCGCCGTCATTATTCATCAGGTGCTGCACTTCCTGGACAACCCGAAGGCTGCTTTAATGGAGGCGATTCGCGTCTTGCAGCCGGGTGGCCGCCTCGTCTTGATTGACTTCGCGCCTCACAACCTTGAATTCCTGCGGCAGGAGCACGCGCATGTCCGCCTCGGTTTCGCGGCGGGTGAAATAGCCGGGTGGCTTGAGGAGTGCGGGCTGGGCTCCAGCACCTACCGGGAACTGCAAGCTGATCACGTCAACAACAACCCGCTGACCGTCGCCGTCTGGGCAGGCGAGAAAGCCAGCGCAAAAATGGAAAGATGGAGGGCCGCTTCGTGACGGAGGCAAGCACGCACTACCACGCGATACATCCCGCGATCGCGGTCAGTTTTGAGTTCTTTCCTCCCAAGACGGCCGCGATGGAGGCGTCGCTGTGGAACGCGATCCGCAAGCTGGAGCCGCTCACCCCGGATTTCGTCTCGGTGACATACGGGGCCGGCGGATCCACGCGGGAGCGTACGCATGCGACGATATCTCGCCTCCTGAAGGAAACCTCGCTGAAACCCGCTGCGCACTTGACCTGCGTCGCGGCGACGAAAGAGGAGGTCGACAGCATCATTCGCGGTTATTGGGAGGACGGCGTTCGCCATATCGTGGCGCTACGCGGCGATCCGCCGGAGGGCGCAGGCGCGGCTTACGTCCCGCACCCCGGCGGCTACTGTAACAGCGCCGATTTGACCGCCGGGATCAAGCGGATCGGGAACTTCGAGGTTTCAGTCTCAGCCTATCCTGAGAAGCACCCCGAATCGCCGACCATCGAGACCGATCTCGACATGCTGCAGGCGAAGGTGGATGCAGGCGCGACGCGCGCCATGACCCAGTTCTTTTTCAACAATGACTGTTACTGGCGCTATCTCGAACGCGTCCGGGCCCGCGGCATAAACATCCCGGTCGTACCGGGGCTAATCCCAATCCACAATTTCAAGCAGGTGGCGAACTTCGCATCGCGCTGCGGAGCCTCGATTCCAACCGACGTGGCCGAGCGCTTCGAGGGCTTGGCGGAAGATCTGGAAACGACGCAGCTTGTAGCGGCAACGGTTGCGGCCGAACAGGTCATGGACCTTGTCGCGGGCGGCGTCACGGAGTTTCACTTCTACACGTTGAACCGCGCCACTCTCGTTTACGCCATCTGCCATCTGCTCGGGATCAGGCATCACGAACCGTGCGCCGCGCCGCAGCCGGTCACGGCTTAAGGATCAATCTGCAATGACCCTCAACGAACGGATTGCCGCCCTCCGCACCGCCGCGAAAAAACGCATTCTTATTCTCGATGGCGCGATGGGTACCATGATCCAGCGCCACAAGCTTAAAGAGGCCGATTATCGTGGCGAGCGCTTCAAGGATTGGCCGAGCGATCTCAAGGGCAATAACGATCTTCTTGTGCTGACCCAGCCCGGCATTATTCAAAGCATTCACGAAGCCTATTTCGAGGCCGGGGCGGACATCATCGAAACGAACACCTTCAATGCACAGACCGTGTCGATGGCGGATTACGGCATGGAGGCGCTGGCATTCGAGATCAACGTCGCGGCGGCGAAACTGGCCCGCGAGGCGGCGGACAAATACACGGCACTGACGCCGGAAAAGCCGCGTTTCGTGGCTGGCGCCATCGGGCCGACGAACCGCACGGCGTCTCTCTCGCCGGACGTGAACAATCCCGGATTTCGGAACATCAGTTTCGATGAGCTGGTCGCGGCCTATAGCGAGCAGACCCGAGGCCTGATCGAAGGCGGCGTCGATACGATCCTGATCGAGACTGTGTTCGACACGCTGAATGCGAAAGCAGCCGGGTTTGCGGTCAAGGAAACCTTCGACGCCATGGGAATCGAGCTTCCGCTCATGATCTCAGGCACGGTCACGGATCTCTCGGGCCGCAACCTGTCGGGCCAAACCCCCGAAGCCTTCTGGTATTCCCTCCGACATTTGAAGCCTTTCTCCATCGGCATGAACTGTGCTTTCGGCGCAGAACAATTGCGTCCGCCCATCGCTCAGATCTCGAAGGTGGCAGACACGCATGTCAGCGTTTATGCAAACGCAGGCCTTCCGAACGCTATGGGCGAGTACGATGAGACGCCAGAGTCCATGGCTGAAGCAATGCGTTCCTGGGCAGCCGATGGCCTGCTGAATATTGTCGGCGGATGTTGCGGTACCACCCCGGATCATATTAAAGCTATCGCGGAGGCAGTTGCACCGTTCCCGCCGCGGGAGAGCCCTGCGGTTGAGCCGCGTTTGCGGCTTTCGGGGCTTGAACCTTTCGTGCAGGGACCGTGAGTTTTCAGCGACAAGATTATCTGTCGGCTGTGCTGAAAAAATAGGCAAAATCGGAGGCATTTTGCTGAATATTTCAGCGGAAAATTATGTTCCGACCCAGTACGTTGCTGTGTTAGTCTTTTCTTTGTATTGACTTCTAAATCACCACATCTGGTCCGCGCCGATGAAGGGCTGATGCACTGCAGGGGGCTGCATGGCGACAATCACAGCTTTGAAGAATCCGTCCACGGTGGCTCCGCTCGACAATTACAGCCCAGGCTCAAGGTACTGTGAACTGATCGGTTCACCCGAGAACCGGAATCGCCATCTGACTGCCCTTTGGCATCGCCTCCAGCAGCTTGAGCTCCAACAGCTCCGCGAGCGCGCGCAGGATGCCGAACGCGAGCTGTTTACGCTGGGTATCACTTTCACCGTCTATAGCGACAGAACCGCAATCGACCGCATTCTGCCATTCGACGTCATCCCGCGTGTGATCACAGCCGCCGATTGGCGCATAATCGATCGCGGGGTCAAGCAGCGCATCAAGGCGCTGAATTTGTTTCTTTGGGATGTCTATCACGACCGCAAGATTCTCAAAGAAGGTCTCGTGCCGTCCGATCTCGTGCTGGGGAACTCGAACTACCAGCCCGAAATGGTCGGCTATAACCCGCCCTGCGGCACCTATATCCACATCGGCGGAACCGACATCATCCGCGATCCCGCCGGCGATTTCTTCGTGCTGGAGGACAATGGGCGGACCCCTTCCGGCGTGTCTTATGTGGTCGAGAACCGGCATCTGATGCAGCGGGCTTTCCCCGATCTCATGCAAGGCTTTGCGATCGAGAGCGTTTCCGAATACGGCACGCAACTCGGGAACAAGCTTCTCGAGGTTGCGCCGCCAGGCATCTCCGATACTCAGATCGTGCTGCTTTCGCCCGGCGTGTTCAACTCGGCCTATTTCGAGCACGTTTTCCTCGCCAGGGAGATCGGTATTCCGCTTGTTGAGGGCCGCGATTTGTTCGTGGACGACGACAAGGTGTTCATGAAGACCGTATCGGGTCCGAAACGCGTCCACGTCATCTACCGCCGCCTCAACGACGACTTCCTCGATCCGGAGGCGTTCAGGCCTGAAAGCGTGCTCGGGGTTAAGGGTCTGATGCGCGCCGTGCGCAAAGGGAATGTTACGCTCGCCAATGCCGTCGGCACCGGCGTCGCCGACGACAAGGCGGTTTACGCCTATGTCCCGCGCATCATCAAATACTATCTCGGCGAAGAGCCAATCCTGCCCAATGTCGAGACCCATATCTGCCGGGAGCCGGATGCCTTGGCCTACACGCTCAGCCATCTCAATGAGCTTGTGGTGAAGCCCGTCGGCGAGTCCGGCGGTTACGGAATTTGCGTGGGCCCGAAGGCGACGAAGGCCGAACTCGATATCTGCCGGGATCAGCTGAAGGCGAATCCATCCAACTACATAAGCCAGCCCATGATCGAGCTTTCGGTTTGTCCGACCCTCTGTGATGAAGGCGTAGGCGCCCGCCACGTCGACCTCCGTCCTTTCGCGGTGACGGGCGAAGATACATGGCTCCTGCCGGGCGGCCTCACCCGCGTCGCGCTTCGCAAAGGCTCCATCGTCGTGAATTCCAGCCAGGGCGGCGGAACGAAGGATACCTGGGTTCTGAAGGAGGATGACGCTTGAGCAGTCTCCTCTCACGATACGCCGAAAGCGTGTTTTGGATGGCGCGCTATTTCGAGCGCGCCGAAAGCCTCTCCCGCGTCATAGAGACACAAACGTCCTTCCAGCGCGGCCGGCAGGATAATTCCTGGGCGTGGATCGTTGCCCTCTATGCCGATGAGAAGGCGTTCGCGAAAGCGTTTTCCGAGCCGACCGCAGAAAACGTCATCCGCTACTACATGGCTTACATCGATAATCCGGGTTCGATCCAGTCTTCGATCCGCTCCGCTCGCGAAAACGCGCGGGCGCTGCGCCCGATGTTGTCGACGGACATGTGGTATCAGCTGAACGACTTCTATAACCGGCTGTTCGCCTTCGGCCCGAACGACTTCTCCGAGGTCCGCCTGTCACGCACTTGCGATGCGATCAAGCGCGGTTGCTATGCGCAAATCGGCGTTTCGGAGAGCACGCTTTACCACGACGAGACTTGGCCGTTTTTCAAGCTTGGACTCTATCTCGAACGCGCCGACCAGACGAGCCGGCTTCTGGATGTGCGCTTTGCCCAGCAAGCGACGGGCATGGCGCACGACGAAGGGCACTATGACTTCACTTTCTGGACCATTCTCTTACGCGCGGCTTCCGCATATCATGCCTACCGGCGCGTTTTCCCCCACTACATCGACCCGGGCGAGGTTGCCCGTTTTCTGATTTTCGATCCGCGTCTGCCGCGCTCTCTTGCTTTCTGCGTCGGAGAAATCCAGGCGATGATCGAGTTCCTGCGGCGCAATTGCGGGCTGAAGAATGCCGCTGGGGCGGCGGAGCAGGCAGAGAAATTGATCGAGGGGCTCGAAGCCGCCAGCAAGGATGAGCGTCTGCTTGAGAACCTCCATACATTCAACGACTGGGTGCAGCTGAGCCTCATTCACATCGCGGAAGAGTTGGGCCAAGCTTTCTTCGGCTATGCGCAGACGCCGGAGGTGGCGCGGGCGTCGAGCCAAACGCAATCGCAGACGGTGGCGGCGCGCTGACCGCCAAAAAATACCCCTGCCCGGTTAGAAAGAAACTGGCCGCGAGCCCTTCGGGCAGGGGCTTGATCTCGACGCGGGCGCTCGCCCTTTGATCCAACATCACGAAGTTCTTTGTCGCGCGCCGCCGCAAGAAATTTGACCGCCGTCGCAATCAACTCCATTTCGAGAGTTAGGTAGTTTTGGACGGATTTTTGCGGAGGCGGCGAGCTATGAATTTAAGACTTTGGGTTATTTCGTGGATTGTTTTCCCCGCCACCCTGGCCATCGCCGTGCTACCTCCCGCGGGTGCTTGTACGCGCTCTTTATACGTGGGCGACGAGAACACCGTGATCACCGGCCGGAACATGGATTGGAAGGAGGACCTGGGCTCCAATCTTTACATCTTCCCGGCGGGGATGAAGCGCGATGGCGCTTCGGGGCCTAAGTCCATCACCTGGACATCGAAATATGGGAGCGTTGTCGTCGCCGGATACGAGGCGGGCACAACCGACGGCATGAACGAAAAGGGCCTTGTCGCGAACCTGCTCTACCTCGCGGAGTCCGAATATGGAACGCCTGATCCTTCGCGCCCTTTCCTTTCGATCTCGGCCTGGACGCAATTTGTCCTCGACAATTATGCGACGGTTGCCGAGACCGTGGACGCGCTGCGGCCCGAGCCATTCAACATCCTCGCGCCGACGCTCCCGAACGGCGCACCTGCGGCGCTTCATCTGTCGATCTCGGATCCGACGGGCGACTCGGCCATTTTCGAATATGTCGGCGGAAAGCTCGTCATTCATCACAGCAAATTCTATACGGTGATGACGAACTCGCCTGTCTATGACCAGCAGCTCGCGCTCGACGCATACTGGAAAGGCATCGGCGGCCTGACGTTCCTGCCGGGCACGAACCGGGCCGCGGACCGCTTCGTGCGCACCTCTTTCCTGCTCAATGCGATCCCGAAGAAGCTCGACAAGAATTATATTGCCGGAGTTCCGCAGCAGTCCTACGCCTATCAGGCCGTTGCGAGCGTCCTTAGCGTGCAACGCGCCGTGAGCGTCCCGCTCGGCATCACGACGCCAGACCAACCGAACATTTCCTCGACGATCTGGCGCACGGTCGCAGACCAGAAGAACCTCATCTACTATTTCGACTCGGCGACTCGGCCGAACACGTTCTGGATTGCGCTCGCCAAGGCGGATCTTAAGCCCGGATCACCGGTGAGGAAACTCACCATATCCAATGGCGAGGTTTTCTCAGGCGAGGTGAGCGGGCAATTCAAGGAGGCACAGCCCTTCATGTTTCTGCCGGCGAAGCCTTCTGCAAATTAGCTCGAAAGGCCTTATCGCCTGTCCTCATCCGCGCCAAGATTGGTCCATAACGTCATCGTGTCGATGAATTCGTGGATTAAGTGGTCAACTCTGCCGCGAAGCAGATACATTTTTCGCGGGGGAAAGAGCTTTTGACTAGCACCATTTATAGCCTTCGCTCGCCAATTGCCGAAACGGCTCGCGCCGCCGCCAGGTCATTCTCGGCAGGCGGAGGGAGCGATTTTGTCTTGGTCGCGGATCGCTCGGCCCCCAAAAAAGCGCCTCCGCCTAACTTCGCCCTTTTCGCCGATGCAGCCGCCCCCTCCGGAGCCACCCCGCCTGGCTATGCGCTCATCGCCGACCGCAGGCAGATCTTAACGAACGCCTGGTCCAAGCGTGCTGTCTACGCCGCGATTGCCGTTGCGTTTCTTCTCCACCTTCTGGTGCTCGTGCCGTTCCTGGTGCGGCCCACCCCCAATCCCGCAGACGCGGTCCGGCAGCTCGGAATGGAGGAAGGTGCGCTCGAACATCTGAATGTTTCGGTCATTAGCGAGGCGGACCTCAAGCGCCTCAGCTCCGACCCCTTCCGGCAGGAAGCGCCCCCCTCACCGGCTCCCACCGATAATCCGGCCCCTCCCCCGGAACCGCAAGCTGCTCCCGAGCCGCCCCACCCTCCCGTGAAAGAAGCGAATGCGGCGTCTTCCGCCGCGCAGCCCGACGTGTCGGACAAGAAAAGCCCGCCTTTCGATCCGGCTGGCTATATAGCGAGCATGTCCGAGCAATTCGGCTTCCAGCTCAAGCAGGCTGTGAATGCGGCCGACGCGCGGCGGAGGCCCAGCACACGCCGCGCCAATCAGGCAACGTCAGGTCCCTGCGGCCGGGCGCGACTCACCAGGGGAAATCCGATGAGTGGGAGCGCAAGGTCATCTGGGCGCTCAGCGCCACCAGGCCCATGGGGAACGGCAGTGGGGCAGCGCCGTCGTGACCTTCGTTGTCTCGGAAGCGGGCCAAGTTCAGGGCTTGAGACTGATCAAGACTAGCGGCGACAACTGGCTGGACGAAGGCGCGCTCATCGCCGTAAAGCAGGCGCGCATGCCCGCTCCCCCCCCGGCTTGCCGCTAGGCGACCGGGCTTTCAATATCGAGTATATTTCGCTGCCGGATCATTAGTCCGCCGCGAAGGGGAGAAGCCATGCCCGCTACGCCAGAGTCCGAAGCGCGCACCCGCTCCTTTGCGCGCGTCATCGGCCCCTTCCTCTCATCGTTCCCGGCATCGTCGCAGTGCGCGCACCCGGCATGGGAGCGGAGCTATCGGCATTTTTCGAAAACGCGGCGCTGGTGTGGATTACGGGCAGGATCCTCCTCTTTGGCGGCCTCTTGGTCATTGCGAACCATCAATACTGGTCAAGCGCGTCCGCGATCCTGATTTCCCTGTTCGGCTGGTTCCTTGCCCTTCGCGGGCTGGCGCCTCTGGTCGTACCGCACCTGTATGAGAAAGTTGGCATCGAGGCGATGAACGCGATTCCCGTCGTCCGGATCGTTTTCAGCCCGGCTGTGCTCGCCGGTCTCTGGCTGACCTATACGGGCTGGATCGCCAAGCCGCCGCGACAGCCTTGAAGTCACATGCAATCAAGCGCGAACATGACCTTCGGCTTCCCCGCCTCCGGATTGTCGAAATCCGTGATATCGAGATAGCAGTGATCCTTGCCACTGAGGGTGCTTCCGGCCTCACCGGAGCTTGACCATAAATAGCGGCTCTTCAGATCGATGCGGGCGCCGACGCCAACGGTATAGGATTTTCCGCCCACCGATATGTTGATGGCCCTGTTCGCAAAAGGATGCGCCCAAACCTGGACAAACTCCAACGGGATATGGTCTCCGGTCAGGTCGGCAGCCTCACCGACTTTCAGCGTGAAAATGCCAATATCGGAATGACGGGCTCGATCTTGAGCCTGCGCCTCAAGAGGAGGAGCGGCTGCCAACGCGATTGCGAACGCCGAAGCTGCCAAGGCCTTCATGGTATTGCTCCTTCATGAGAGCGGAAGACATTTATCGGTGGCGACTGAAATTCCTTGCCCTTCCAGCCTGAAAATGCGCGCCAGGAAGGATAGTGATTGCATAGATTACCATAATCCCGTTTAGGTTGAGTTGAAAGGCTTTTGCAAATTGTCGCTGCCATCACCACCCGGCATTTTGTATGCATCCTGCGAATGGCGGCATCTGCTCGTCAATTTGACCTGACGCTTTCGTCCGATTCCCCTTCTGAAAGATTTCTCGGCGAAGTCTCCTTGCCGGCAGGTTAACGAGAGCTGATGCTCGCTCCAACCCTTTATAATTGCGGGATAATTGCGAGAAAAATAGCGATCGGGACGCCATCGCCGCAGCTTTTCCGGCCGCGCGCAAGCGTTAATGCGCCAAGC
>CAWIVD010000031.1:0-83635 GCA_963839435.1 uncultured Alphaproteobacteria bacterium | reverse complement strand
ACGTGGCCGACCAGGTGCTGCTCGCTCAGGGTCTGCACGGCACCTTCGGCTGGAACGCGAACGTCATCGCCGTCGTTGCGACGGCCGGCGCCGCGCTGCTGGCCATCTACGGCTACGACTGGCTGCACCGCATGTTCCGCTGGCTGCTCTACATCCTCGCTGCCGCTCGTCGGCATCATCTCGATCGGCATCCTCACCGGTCACGCCGGCCACGTCGCCAGCCACACGGCCTACGGCTTCAACTGGACCGGCTTTATGGCGCAGCTCTCGGCGGCGGCCGCCTACAACCTGACCTACGCCGGCTATGTGTCCGACTACTCGCGCTACCTGCCGCGCCGCACCGCCAAGGGCTCGACCATCGCCTGGGTGTTCAGCGGCGCGGTCGATCCCATCGGTCTGGCTGATCGCCCTGGGCGCCTGGCTCGCCGTCCGTCTGGGCGCGACCGACGGCCTCGTCCGGCCTGCAGAGTGCCGGCAACCATGTGATCGGCCACCTCGGCCCGGCCTCACCGCGTTCGTGTCGGCCAGCGCGCTTGCCGCGACGATGGAACTCAACGCCTACGGCGGCATGCTCACCCACGCTGGCCGGCGTCGACTCGTTCCGCAAGGTGACACCCACCAAGCGCGCGCGGATCGTCACGATCCTCGTGCTGACGGTGATCTGGTTCGTGATCGCGAAGGCGATCTCGACGAGCGCCGTGGGCGTCGTCGACACCGCCCTGACCCTCATGCTCTACCTGCTCGTGCCGTGGACCACGACCAACCTGATCGACTTCTTCTTCGTGCGTCGCGGCCATTACTCGATCGTCGACATCTTCAAGCCGCACGGCATCTACGGTGTCTGGTCGCCGCGCGGCATGCTGGCCTATGCGATCGGCTTCGCGGCCGAGGTCCCCTTCATGGTGCTGCTCAACCTGGTCAGTCTGAAGAGCTACTTCACGGGGCCGATCGCCGGTCACTCACCTGAACAGCGTCGACATCGCCTGGATGGTCGGCGTGGTCGTCACCGCCGCCGCCTACTTCCTGCTGACCCGCAACTTCGACCCGGCCCGAGCGGTACGCCCCCGCGATCGAGGCCCCAGCGAACAGGGAGCTGCACCGCGCCGGAGCAAACGCGTGACGGACTCCGGTTTCCATCCGCAGTCATGAGCCTCGCCGACCGGGATGCCGATCTACCCCGGCGATCCGGTCGTCGAGCTCGTCGACGCCGCCGTCGGCGGCGCCCTTGGCGTGTGTCTCGCGCCTGGCGCTCGGCAGCCACAGCGGCACCCACATCGACGCCGCCGGCCACTACGCCGCGGCGGCTCCGCGATCGACGAGTACCCGCTCGAGCGCTTCGTGCTGCCGGCCGTGGTGGCGAGCGTGACGGCGGGCGCCGACGACGAGATCGGCGAGCCTGCGCTCGCCGCCGCGCTCGCGCGGCTGCCGGCCGGCGGCGCCACTGGCCACCGGCTGGGATCGTCACTGGGGCGGCGCCGGCATGTTCGAGCACCCCTGGCTCGGCGCCAGCAAAGGCACGTAACTGAACGAAGGCGCGCAGGGCGCGGCCCCGTATTGAGCGGCCCTCGCCGCCTCCGTTACCTCTTTGCCTGCCAGCATGCGAGCGATCTCCTCGCGGCGGCCGTCAATGTCGAGGGCTTCGGCGTGGGTTTCGACGGAGACAGCTTCGCCATCGCCGTGGGCGGTCTTATAAAGCCGGAAGTGCGCATCCGCCTGCGCGGCAACCTGCGGGGAATGCGTGACAGCCAAGACCTGCGCCCGATGCCCCAACCGCGCAAGGCGCTCCCCGATCGCGGATGCCGTCGCCCCGCCGACGCCCGTGTCGATTTCGTCGAAGACGAGAACAGGGGCGGTGGTCTTTTCGGCGAGGACAACTTTGAGCGCGAGCAGAAAACGAGCCAGTTCGCCGCCGGAAGCGACCTTCATCAATGGGCCTGGGTTCGATCCAGGGTTTGTCTGAACATGAAACATGACCGATTCACGCCCGAAAGGGCCGCCAGCGAGGCCACTTTTATCCTCGGGCAGCTTTTCAGTTTGGGTCATGAACCGCGCTTTTTCAAGCCGCAGCGGCGCCAGTTCTTGTTGAACCGCGGCGTCGAGAAGTGCGACGGTAACACGCCTCCTGTCGCTCAGTGCGTCGGCCGCCTTTGTGTACGCACCGGCCGCACCCTCGGCCGCCTTCCGCGCGGCTTCCAGCGTCTCGGCGCCCCTCTCGATCCTTGAAAGGTCGTCAAGGAAGCGCTGATGAACCGCAGGGAGTTCGCTTACTGGCACGCGATACTTCCGAGCAACCGCCCGGAGCCTGAAAAGGCGTTCCTCGATCGCCTCCACATTGTCCTGGCTTTCCGAGCGGAGTTGCGCCGCGACAAGCGAACGCGCCTCTTCAGCCTCGATCAAGACGCGCTCCAGCGCGGCTTGGATAGGCTTCAACCGTTCCGGGAGAAGCGATAGGCGTTCGAGCCTTCGCAACACGACGTTCAGCTTTGCATCGGGGAATACGGGGCCGGACAGAGCGTCGGCGGCGCTTTCGAGATCCTCCCGCAACTTCGTCGATGAGAGGATCGCCTGCCGCTTTTCGGCGAGCGTCTCTTCCTCTCCGGGCTGGGGCGCAAGCGCGTTCAGTTCGTCGCAGGCAGCAGTAAGGTAGTCCGCCTCGCGTTCGGCGAGTTCGAGCGCCTTCTGAAGTTCGGCCACGGTTTTGCTGCGCTCGCGCCAGTCCTCCCAGAGCTTCGACACGGCCTGCACCTCCGGCACGAGCCCGCCGAACAGGTCGAGAAGATGGCGGTGCGTTGCCGGATCGAGCAGAGCGCGGTCATCATGCTGCCCGTGGATTTCCACAAGCGCCCGGCCGAGTTGCTTCAACAGAGCCGTCGAAACAGGTCTGTCATTGACGAAAGCCTTTGTGCGCCCATCCTCGTACTGGATGCGCCGCACAATCAGCAGGTCCTCCCCATCGATAGACTGCTCTCGAAGGAGACCGTTCGCAGGATGTGAGGAATGAAGCTCGAAGGATGCCGTCACCGTGGCGGATTGAGCCCCTTTTCGGACCAGCTTGCCATCGCCGCGAGCGCCGAGCGCAAGGCTCAGGCTGTCGAGGACGATCGACTTGCCCGCCCCGGTTTCGCCGGTGAAAATGGTCAGCCCCTTGGCGAACGAAAGATCGAGGTGATCGATCAGAACGATGTCGCGGATCGAAAGAGCCACTAGCATGGCTTCCCCTTACGCGATTCGCGTCTCAAGAGCAGCGCGCCTTAACCGGCCGAGCATCAACCCGCCACGCTGGAAACCGTCTTCTTCCAGCTCTGGCTGATCCACGAGCCGGAATCCTCCCGTGGCGCCGTGCCGCCGGATTGAAGCAGGGCATAAGCATCCTTGTACCACTGGCTATCCGGGAAGTTGTGTCCAAGAACAGCCGCCGCTGTCTGCGCCTCGTTCACGATGCCGAGCGCCATGTAGCATTCCGTGAGCCGCATCAATGCTTCTTCCACGTGCGCGGTCTGCTGATAATCCGTGACAACGGTCTTGAACCGGTTCACGGCCGCGAGATAGTTGCCTTTCTTCTGCCAGTAGCGGCCGACATTCATCTCGGATGCCGCGAGCGTGTCCCGGGCGAGCTTGATTCGGCGTTTTGCCTCCTCCGAATATTCGCTGTTGGGATAGCGGCGGAGGAGCGTTTCCAGCTCCGTGATCGCCTTCTTGGTCTCGCCTTGATCGCGAGACGGCGACGAGACGCGGTCGAAATAGGAGCCGGATATAATTTGTTGAGCCATCGCGGCGTCTTTCGCACCGGGGTGCAATTGCAAATAGCGGCGCGCGGCAGCCACGGCCTCCGCACCTTTTCCGGCTTTCTGATAGGCGACGGCTGCCATCAGGGTCGCCTTCTTGGATTCCTCCGAATACGGGTAAAGCTGGTCGATCCTCTCGAACAACTCCGCAGCCTTGGTGCTGCTGCCATTCGCGAGCTTGTCTTCGGCATCTTTGTACATCACGTCCGGCGGACGGCTATCGAGCTTGGCCGCATCATCGTTGCCGAACAGGGAACCCATTGAGCTGCAGCCAGCCAGCCAAGCTGCCAAAAGTATCGCAACCGCAGTTTGCCCGACAAATCGCAATCTCATCTCACCATGCTCCAAAGCCCCGTTTCGAGCGCGAATCGCCTTCGCTACCCTCATCGTTCTACGGAAGAAAGCAACAGAATGATGGTCAATTGCGGAGTTTTTCAGCCGAAAGTTGCTTTGGGCAAAGTTCCGCGGCCTTGGCCAACATCTCAACCTTCAGGTTCCAGGGATCTGCCGAGCGATGGCCGCTGTTGAATTTTTGACGCTCAGGGCCGTCGTTTCGTGTTCCCACCAAAAAGTCATCAAGCCTTTACTTGGCCAGGGCATGATGAGCACAACTAAAAATTGAGTACCCCCTCATGCTCGCGCGCCTGAAAATTACGACCCGAATCAATCTCGCCTTACTCTTAGGCGCGCTCGGTATTGCATTGGTTGCCGCCATCGCTTTCGCGATGATGCGCGCCCAGGTTCTGGATGAGCGCCAAGGTCAGCTTCGTAATCTCTTGGATTTGACGATTTCGATCGCTCGCGCCGACATGAAGGCGGCAGGCGGTCCACAGAGCGAGGCTGGCAGGAAAGCTTTCTTCTCGGTCTTGCAGTCCACTCGTTTCGGAGATGAGAAAGAGGTCAATTACATATTTGCTCACGACTATCATGGCGTTGTAACGAGTATGGACGACCCAAAGAAAATCGGCCAGAACCGCAGCGAAGTAGCCGACGCTGATGGCTTCAAATTTGTCAAAGAGTTCATAAGACTGGCAAAGGGGCCGAACGGGACAGGTTTTGTCACCTATAAGCGCGAAAAAGGGATCGGTGGCCCGATAACGCCTAAGCTTTCTCTCATACAAAGCGTCCCAGAAATTGGCGGTTATGTTGGGGTCGGGCTTTATCTCGATGACGTGGATAAGACTTTTTTTGAGCGGCTTTTTGCATACCTCTGGGAGAATGAACGCATCGTACTCATTGCTCTTTTTTTTACCGCCGCACTTGGCGCGCTGCTTGGCTATTCGCTCGTGCGCGCCATCAAGACCGGTCTGGCGGAAGTCAATTCAGCAGTAGACGCCGTAGCGAAAGGCGACTTCTCAAAGGACATCGATCGGCGCCGGCGGGACGAGATCGGGGACCTTGTCGAGGCCCTCAATCGTATGACCGCCAATCTGCGCACCACCGCCCGGATCGCGGACGCGATCGCGAGCGGCGATCTCAGCGTGGAGCCGAAGCCTCTGTCCGACAAGGACACACTCGGCATCGCACTGCAGCGCATGACCGCGAAACTTCGGGTTGTCGTCGCCGATGCGCTGACAGCAGCCGATAGCGTCTCGTCTGGCAGCGAGGAGCTCTCGGTCGCATCCCAGGAACTGGCGGCCGGCGCCGCCGAGCAGGCCGCCTCCGCCGAGGAGGTTTCCGCCGCAATGGAAGAGATGGCCGCCAACATCAAGCAGAACGCCGACAACGCGGCCCAGACCGAGAAGATCGCGCGCCAGTCCTCCGCCGACGCACAAGCGAGCGGCGACGCCGTGAACCGCGCGGTCCACGCCATGCAGACCATCGCCGAGAAGATCACCTTCGTGCAGGAGATCGCGCGCCAGACCGACCTTCTCGCGCTGAACGCGGCCGTCGAGGCGGCGCGGGCGGGCGAGCACGGCAAGGGCTTTGCGGTGGTCGCCTCGGAGGTGCGGAAGCTCGCCGAGCGGAGCCGGATCGCCGCCGCCGAGATCAGCTCTCTGTCCGGCCAAACGGTTACGGCTGCCCGTGAGGCCGGCGCCATGATTGTGACGCTTGTGCCCGACATCAAGAAGACGGCCGAGCTTGTCGAGGAAATCAGCGCCGCCTGCCGCGAGCAGGATATCGGGGCCAATCAGGTGAACCAGGCCATCCAACAGCTCGACAAGGTGATCCAGCAGAACGCGGGCGCCGCCGACGAGATGTCGGCGACCTCGGATGCGCTGTCGGGACAGGCCGAGACGCTGCAGGCCGGCATCGCCTTCTTCCGCATCGACGTAAAGACGCAAAAAGCTCCCGTCCCCACGCCCGCTCCTGGGCAAACGAAGGCGCCAGCAGCCAAGAGCCGTGCGCCCCAAGAGCTGGCCTGGCTGTAAGAGCACTCAACCTCAGCAATAGCGGCGCCGAACGTTCCCACCGTTGGCGAGATTGTGCCAATGCAATTCCGGTTGCGTCCGGCCTCTACGTTTTTGAGAAATGCCCGCTTACAGCCCCGGAGCGGATGAATAGGAAGCGTGTGGCGATGGCCGAAGCCTCATTCGGTCTCGGGCGCGAAGTTCGGCGTGGCGAAGGCGATGCCAAATTCAGCGCTCGGAGCGACGTGCCGGGCATTGGGCTTCTCGGCCATCTCGACGATGGTCCAGGCATCCTTATTGTCATAAAGGGCGTGAAGCACGGCCGAATTCAGGCGATGGCCGCCGCGGGAAGAACGGTAGAGCCCGAGAATCGGAGCGCCAGCCAATGCGAGATCGCCAACCGCGTCCATTGCCTTGTGGCGGACGAACTCGTCGCTATAGCGAAGCCCTTCGATGTTGATAATCCGGTCGTCTCCGATCGCCACCGTGTTCTCGAGCGACGCGCCGAGCGCGCGCCCGGCGGCCCAAAGCTGCTTGACATCCTTCATGAAACCGAAGGTGCGGGCGCGGCAGAGCTTCTTCTTAAAGGACCAGGGCGTCACGTCGACATCAAGACGCTGTTTGCCGATAAAAGGCGAGTTGAAGTCGATCTCGATGTCGAGACGGAAGCCATTGTATGGGAAAATTTCTCCGATGGCTTCGCCGTCCTTCACCTGCACGGGGCGCAGAACCTTGATGTAGCGGCGCGGTT
Source organism: uncultured Alphaproteobacteria bacterium (assembly GCA_963839435.1). Lineage (GTDB taxonomy): Bacteria > Pseudomonadota > Alphaproteobacteria > Rhizobiales > Rhodomicrobiaceae > Rhodomicrobium. Next base: position 76,748 of record CAWIVD010000031.1, on the reverse strand, counting down.
CGTCCAACTCGTGCAAGCCGGCCTCTTCGATTGCGTCGACGAAGGGCTCCGCGCTGCCGTCCATGATCGGAATTTCATTGCCATCGACCTCGATATCGACGTTGTCGACGCCGAGACCGCGAAGGGCCGCCAGCAGGTGCTCCACGGTTGCCACAGACACGCCGTGCATGCCGCTCAGGACCGTGCAGAGCGTCAGATTGCTGACCGCCCGGAAATCGCCCGGTACGTGGCCAATGCGGCCGCCGCCCTGGACGTAGAAATTATAGCCGGTGTTCGCGTCGGCAGGGCGCAGGATCAACGAGACCTCGGCGCCGCTGTGGACGCCCGTGCCCTTGAGGACGATATCGCGATCGACCGTTGATTGCCTGCTCGAATAGCTTCGAAAGCTCATAAGTTTGCGCCGTTCTTTTGTGCCATGGCGCTTTCCCTTGCCCCCAAAGGAAGACGCCTCCCCAACGCGAGTGGATGCTTGAGGCCTTAGCCGTAAAGCATCGATACTCTCACGCTACTCCTGGAACACCGCTGGCTCCGCACACCGAAGACTCACTACATTCAGCGATGCGAACCTAGCTGTGGCTACGGCGGGGCTTCAAATCACGCTTTCTAACAGTGTGTTACGGGGGACGTTCAAAATCGACTTATCAAGATGAGACGAGCGACCGCATGGCGGGCGCACGCGGGTCTGCGAGATCGGGAAAATCGCAATTCTTAAGAGACGGGCTTCTTGAAAAACTTTGGAATTTCAAGAGCTTCCTCGGAATTTTGCCGGCTCGAGGAAGCGTCGCTGGCGTAGCCTTCGCCCTGGCCTCTTCCGGAAGTCAGCGAAGAACCGTTGCGATATTCTTGATCTGAAACCGATTTTTCACCTTGTGGGCGTTGCTGAATTGCAACGGATTTCGAGGGGGAGGAAGCCCTCGAGCTACGGTCTTTGCCAGCCATCCAGTCCAAAAATCCGCGCGGTTTTGCGGTTGCTCGATTCGCCGGTGCGCCATTTGCGGGCGTGTCCCCCTGGCTGAGCTCCGGGAAGTCCTGATAAGTCAATGGCCTGCGCGGGGGCCGCGCGGTTTTTGCAGGAGGCAGGGGCTCGAATCGCTGCGCGTTTTCTGGCGAGGCGACGAGACCTGGGCCGTCATTGTCCTGGTTCTTCCTCACCTTCGGCTCCAGCACGACACGCCGGTCCTGCTGCTGCTTCTGAGCGTTCACCGGCTCGCGCGCCGGCAGGAAGCCGCGTCTCGGCGCTGTCGGGGATATGCGGTCGGCGAGACTGGGTTCTTTCTCCGAGAAAGCGCGCGGCATCAGAGGGATGTGCTCACCTGGGGCGATCCCCGTGGCAACGACCGACACGCGAATGCGGTTCTGCAGAGAGGGATCGAAGGTCGCGCCGACGATAATGTTTACTTCTGGATTCTCGTCCGCATCGACTTCGCGGCGAATACGCGACGCAGCCTCCTCGACCTCGTAGAGGGTCATGTTGAAACTGCCGGTGATGCTTACGAGCAGGCCCTTCGCGCCGCGCATGGAAACCTCGCCCAAAAGCGGGTTTGAGATCGCCGCCTCTGCAGCCTGCAGCGCACGCTTGTCGCCCTCCGCCTCGCCTGTCCCCATCAGGGCGGTTCCCATATTTTGCATGACGGTGCGGACGTCAGCAAAATCGAGGTTGATAAGACCTTCCTTGACCATAAGGTCGGTAATGCATGAAACGCCCGATTTCAGTACATCGTCCGCGCGCATGAAGGCGTCGGCAAATGTGGTTTTCTCGCTCGCGACCAGGAAGAGGTTTTGGTTCGGAATGACGATAAGCGTATCGACGTGCTTCGCGAGTTGCGCGATGCCGACCTCGGCCGTGCGCATCCGCCGCTGCCCCTCGAACTCGAAGGGCTTTGTCACGACCGCGACCGTCAGGACGCCAAGTTCCTTCGCAGTCCGGGCAATGATCGGCGCAGCGCCCGTACCCGTGCCGCCTCCCATGCCGGCGGTGATGAACAGAAGATGGACGCCATCTAGGTTGGAGCGTATTTCTTCCAGCGTTTCCTCGGCCGCGGCGGCGCCGACTTCCGGCCTGGAGCCCGCGCCCAGCCCCTCCGTGACCCCCGCGCCCATCTGAATGACGGTCCCGGCGCTTGATGTCGCGAGAGCCTGCGCGTCCGTGTTCGCGGCGATGAAATCGACGCCTTCGAGGCTGCTCTCGATCATATTGTTAACGGCGTTGCCGCCTGCGCCGCCGACGCCAATGACTGTGATGCGCGGCCGCAACTCCGTCAATCCTGGAAGTTGCAGGTTTATTCCCATGGCAGGCCTCGTCGGCTCCCTTCTTGAGCTTTGGGCTCGCTTATGCCTGCAGCCGATTGCGCGGAGCCGACCTTAGAGAAAGCTTGTCCGCAGCCATTGGCTGATTCGAGACGCGTAGCTACTATCTTGGTCCAGGAGTTCGGGCGCGTATGGCATTTCTCCCGCGGACTGATGCCGGCTTGCATAAAGACACCCTCCAACAAGCGCACTCAACGCATTCCCGGCGCTGAGACCGTTCAAGTTGATGGGTTTTGCCGTTCTGACTTCCGCCGCGAGAAGATGCGAACCAAGCTCCGGAACTCCCGGAAGCAGACTTCCGCCACCGGTCAGCACGACTCCCCCCAAAGGAATAGAATATCCAGCACCCTTTAACCGGTCATTAACGGCCTGGAGGAGGATCGATGTCTTTGATCGAATAACATGATTAAGAGAAAATTTGGACACAGGCTCGTGGGTTTCACCATTTTGGATCGGCAAATCTATATCGGCCTGCAGACTATCGTAGACGCTCCCGTAGCGGATCTTAAGGCGTTCCGCTTCAAATTTGCGAAGACTGAACGCGCGCGCGATCTCTTCTGATATCTGCTGCCCTCCGGACGTGATGCAATCGGCAAAGACAGGCACGCCGCGCGAAAAGAGAACGCAGCCTGTGGATTGGGCGCCCATGTCGATCACCAGTATTCCAGCCGATCGCTCCAATGTGTTGGTTACAGCCAGAGCGGACGCGATAGGGCCTGCGATGAATCCGCGGACCGTGAGAAGGCTCTTGGCGAGGCACGACGCAATTTGGCGCGCGCCGCGCAGCGGCATGGAAATCGCGACAACATCGGTTTCGCCCCCAACCTTCCCCGGCTCTCCGTCAGTTGAGTCGTCCGAAGTCATAAAAAGATGGAGCAGCTTGCGTTGCGCCTTCGTGCAATAGTCTCCAGCCGCAATCGAAATCGCGTCGATGTCCTCCTTCAGGATCGTGCCTTGTTCGCCCAGGCTTGCACCGAAGGTCTCTGCGGCCAGGCCCTGGAACTGCCCCGTCACGAGGACATCCTCGACGGTCATGCCAGCTTGGGCTTCCGCCTGCGCCACAGCTCGCCTTATGCTCGTTTCTGTGGCCGTCAGATTGGCGATGCAGCCACCTGAGAAGCCGGACGATCTGACGACCCCGCTGCCAAGAACACGAATGTTTTTCGCGCCCACGTCGAAGCCGAAGCGCGGCGCGGACAACGAGACGATCGCGCAGGCGAGCTTCTGCGTCCCCATGTCGACGATCGTTATGATCTCGTCTCGCGTTCTGAACGGCCATAACCGCGACGGACCGCGAGAGGTCTGCCGCCGCTCGTCCATCATAAGGCCCTGCCTCTTCTCGGCGGCAATGCGGGTTGCGCCGGCCCCGACGTAATGGTGGAGACGCCCTTGTCGCGGTTGGCCAAGGTCGGCTCGCGCAATTGCAGGACCGTCCGGTTCGTCAGACGCAAATCGATCGTATCCAAGGCCATTTCGGAGATCTTGCTGCTGGCCAGAAGCGTTTCAACCTTCCCGAGAACTAACTCACTGACCTTGCGCGGGAGTTTCAAGACCAACCCGCTGTCAAGCTTGACCTGCCAGAAGCGTTCGGCGACGAGGTCAAGCCGCGCGATATGCTGCTTGATAGCCTCGTGGCTGGTCAGGGCGTCGATAAGCTCTGCGCCTTCGGCGGGAGCGCCTTCGCCGGCGAAGAGAAGTAAAGTCTCGAACCGCCCATCGGCTGGCCCCAGGATACGCCCCTCGCGGTCGATGGCCTGCACGATATTTTCAGCGTCGGCCCATCGTGCAAAGGGCTCCCGCTCGTTGAGTTGCACCTCCAGCCGCGAAGGCAGTACCCGGCGCACCTCCGCGGAGGAAACCCAGCCGAGTTTCAGAAGGCGGTCCTGCGCTTCCCCCGCATCGTAGGAGAGGGAGGAGTTTGCATACGGCAAGGCGAGGGCCTTCAGAAGCACCTCTCGCGTCGTGTTCTTGGAACCGGAAATGGTGAGGTCGTCCACGCGGAAACCCGCGTCGTATGCAGCCCGGTCAGCCACCACGGCAACTTCGTCGAAGATCGCCGCCGTAGCGCCAGAGAGGTGAAGGCCATAAAATGCAGTCGCGGCGAGGAACATCATGCTCACCACGAAGCCAACCCGCGCCGCATAGTCTGCATGCGCCTGGGCCATCGAAAACCAGGAAGACTGGGTTGCCCCCTTCTCCACTGGCTGCGCCCCGCGGTCTCCCAGGCCCGTTGATCGAACCTTTTCTTGGTTTACCGGTTGCAAGAGGCGTCCTCCACAATCCACCGAACAAGCTCACCGAACGTCAATCCAGCATGGGCAGCGAGTTCCGGGACAAGCGATGTTGCCGTCATGCCTGGTTGAGTATTGACCTCAAGGCAGACAAGTTCGCCTGTTCCTCCGGGCCGATCGTCGAAACGAAAATCGGCACGGCTTACGCCCCGGCAGCCCAACGCATGATGAGCGTCAACTGCCAATTTTTGGATAACTTTGTAAATGTCCGGTGAAATTTGTGCTGGCAGAATGTGGTGTGAGCCTCCTTTTGCGTATTTTGCTTCGTAATCGTAGAAACTGAGCCCGTCGGCGGGCATGATCTCGATGATATCGAGCGCCCGGTCGCCCATTACGGCGCAGGTCAGTTCACGGCCGCCGATATATTTCTCGACGAGGACGTCGCCATAGTCCCAGTCCGGCCGGGTCAACTCCTGCGGCGGGTGCTCATGATCCTCGCGCACGAGGTAGACGCCGACGCTCGATCCTTCCGAGACCGGCTTGATGACATAGGGCGGCGGCATGAGATGGCCGCGCGCAGCCGTCTCGCGGCTCGCCACGATCCCGTCCGCCACGGGCACGCCTGCCGCCTTGAAGCTGACTTTGGCGCGCGCCTTGTCCATCGCAAGCGCGGACGCCAGCACGCCCGAATGCGTGTAGGGAATTTCAAGCGTCTCGAGCACGCCCTGGATACAGCCGTCCTCGCCCCATTTGCCGTGAAGCGCATTGAAGCTGGCATCGGGCTTGAGGATGGCAAGACGGTCGGCAATGTCCCGGTTTACGTCGATGGGCGTGACCCGATAGCCCAGGTGCTCCAGTGCGCTCGCGCAGGCTACGCCGGATCTGAGCGAAACATCTCGTTCCGAAGACCAGCCACCCATCAAGACCGCGACATGGTGGAATTTGCCTGTTGTGCTAGACATCGAACGCGCTCCCTATGCCCGTTTCCTCGCGCTTGAGCTTCCAAATGCCTCGTGAGGCAGCGCGCAAAACCGTCAGCGCTATCAGCACGAAGATTTTGGCGGCTCTGTGCTCAAACCGAGCAAACATGCATGGGTTTACCACAACGCCTTTGCGCTTTGCGTCCTACGGGTCGGGAGCGGTAAGTCTCACGTGGAGCACATTTACTCGGTCCTCCACAACCGGACCCGCGCGTTGGTACCCGCTGGCCCGCTTAGGAGATTATTAAGCCTGAGCCGAACTTTAGGGATGCGGCTCCGTTGCCAGAGGCTTCAAATTCAAATTTGAAGCTACACATTTAGGCAAGTTGGCCTCAAAGGGTAGATGATCACGTTTGTAGTTGAAAAAATAGAACCGATTATCGAAAGTGGTGCCCATAAGTGATTACGAGGTCTTTGAATTGGAGCGTTCCGACGGCTCTCGGTTTGACATCGAGGTAAACGGTCTCGAATGCATGCGACTTAACGACCCTCAGCTAAAAGCCTTCATACGTGGCAGGATAAAAAGCAAGATGAAAAGCCTAACACACCCTAACAAGCAAAATTCAGACAGCCCGCTAAAGCTTGCGCAGCCCTACGCTGCCTCAAATTTCTTCAATTTCGCACTGTTGATTTTCTCAAAAGTATAGCCCTTCGCAACTCTCTTGGGATTTCCAGGGTTTAAGATTCCGAAAGCTGCCCCAGCAACTGTAGCGTTGCGATGCGTAGTATGATTTCAAATTGACAGCGTAGACAGTAACATCAAGCTTTGCTCGTGCGGATGCTGTGCCGTATAAGATTGGTGCATCTTATGACTTACCTTCGCGGTAAAAATACCAACCTCCGGCTGAGATCTGTGCCCCCAAGACAACCTCTAATACGCACGACAGATTTAAGCCGAGTTCGCGTGCCGCCTCTGTCGTAAAGGAAAAGCGGCGGCGATCACTCCGATCACTTAGGCAGCCCGCCGTCCGACATGATTGCGGCGGGTGGTTGATTACTCTGACAGGCATCAGAACTCTCCTATGCCTCGGTGGTGGGGATACACCGAAACGGTATCGCCCCGTCCACCTCGGTGCGATCCGGGGCTGTTAAGGAGATTTGCGTCGCAACTGGTTCCGATTTTGTGCACGCCGCGCTAGCCGCCATCTCAGCGTCCTGCTCCCCGCTCTCTGGGCAGGTTGGTCGATCTTTGTTCCCGTTTTGTTCTCTTTCGAGTAACGCCTTCCAAACCGCTTGTGGTATTTGATCCACAGCCGTTAATATCCGGTCACAACCCGGCCCCCAAAATTGACCGCCAAACCAAAGGCGATGTTGAAGCATTCACCAAGGTTAACTGGTGTGGTAGCGTTACTTGCTTTGAATTCGTCCTGCAAGTTAACGTAATGCTAGACCTCTCCCGTTGTTTGTCAACAGATATTTGAAAATGCGTCTGCAGATGCTCTCTTTATTTGCTTGGCTGCCATTATATAGAGATACCACCGAACCCTGCCAGAGTTTACAAGACAAAGTGGAGATGCCCAAAAATACAAGACAGAATATCCAATAATCTCAGAGTTTTTTGCAAGTTTATTGCCTGCTGCTTCTTGGGGAATATTGTGTATGATCGCCGGAGGATGAGATCGCGTTATAAAAAGAAGGCAACCAACGCTCTTTAAAGCTAAGCCGCCGCTTCATCTACTTTTCAATCTGGTCCGCGCTTTCCCGCCTGATTAGGAGCGGCGATCCGCGCGACATTTTCGCGTTCAGAGCAACCGGACGATCGCGGCGCGGGGACGGGCACAGCGCGGAACTCACGAACGCTCACGTCGATTGCGCAGCCACCCAGCGCCAGCGCGGCGGCGACGCCCCTGGAGATGGGACTGATCTTGGATATGCCGGTCCCCGGGCTTGCCCCGGCCCTTCTGCCGAGAGCGACGAAACGCCTACGCACCGTTCCGCAATCCGGCGCGCAAACTATTCAAGCGCGGCTGCTGCCCGGCCGATGAAGCGCTCCGCCATCGCAATTGCGTTCTTAGCCTCGGCCATGGTCAGTTCTGCGCCGCCGACGCCGTAATCGGCCATCTCCTTGTAAACATAGGATTGCGCAAGGAATGTCGAAAATGCTGGCTCATCACCAGATGTCTCTTTTGGTAGCCTGGCGAATGCGCCGTGAACGCCCGAATGCGTCTTCGCAATTCTGCCCACGTGCTCGACGATGAGAGATTGGGCGGCATGAAACGCAGCGTAGTAGGCAGATCGCGCCGCAGCCTTGGCCAGGCCGAGCCGATCTCGACGATCTACCGAGCCTCATCGAGATGCCCTCTCGCCTTTTTCAAGTAGTCTTCCGCTTCCGGCGTCATAGATCAAGGCCATCCCGGCACAGTTCCTGCCTCAAGCCAGTGCGCTCCTTGTAAGCTCCCGCCTTAAAGGGAATTGCGTTGACGACAGCGCCGGTGTCGTAAGGAATCTCGGTCCCTATGGCGGCGACCCTGCCCGCTCCGCGGCGAAGTTGTCAAGGTCTCTGAGAAAGACGGCAATGTCGTAATTGGAGTCCAGTCGCGCCTCGCCGCGAGCGCGGCTCGGAACCGGATCAGAATTGGATCTGCGACACCCGTCGGGACTCCGCGACATTGATTTGGCGGCGGCCAGTCGATGCTAGCATCGACTGGCCGCCGCAAGGAAGACAGAGACGGCCGCTGCGACTTCGTATTGCGCCGCCACCAATCCCATACATTCCCCATCTGAGGAATTAACGCGCTGACGGATCAATTCGTCGGCGACGCGGGGCCTCGCTAAATTAACGCCGTCGCGCTCGGCCCTTTCTCCGGCACTACGCCACTTGCCTGTAAAGAAGTCAGAGGGGGCCGGAAGCTTTATCGTGGATCGCTTTCTTCACTCCATCAACAAGCTTACACGCTTCGGCTGCCCCTGTTTGATGATATGCTGCAAATGAAACGATGTTAGTATTTATACATTGCCCCGCTACCTCGTTAGCGCCGTAATGGAAGAAACACATCATCTTTGGTAAGCTTTTCAATACCTGCCAAATCCGCGCGTTGTGCAAGTTTATTAAGACAATCCCTATCGCAGTGCTTAGTCAACGTAACGCTAAGCGTTTGCGGGCGCATCTCAAGATTGTCAAGTAATCCGAGTGAATCCCCATCACAGATTTGTGGGGAAGTCTTCAGACCGCGCAGCGTGCTCAACGTTGAATCCCGCCACCGCCCGCGTATGATCGCCGCTCGAATTCGAGCCGCCTTCGCGGGCGGCGCCACTAGCGGAGCGGTAAACGATGAAGTCCATCGAACAGCGGATTGCGGAAGATCTTGGCGTGCGGACGCAGCAGGTGCAGGCGGCGGTCGAGCTTCTGGACGGCGGCTCGACGGTGCCCTTTATAGCGCGCTACCGCAAAGAGGTGACGGGCATGCTCGACGACGCACAGCTCCGCACGCTGGAGGAGCGGCTCGGCTATCTGCGCGAGTTGGAGGAGCGCCGCTCCGCGATTCTCGATTCGATCCGCGAGCAGGGCAAGCTCGACGATGCGCTCCAGGCGCAGATCATGACAGCGGATACGAAGGCGCGGCTCGAAGACATCTATCTGCCCTACAAGCCGAAGCGGCGCACGAAGGCGCAGATCGCGAAAGAGGCGGGGCTCGAGCCGCTGGCGGACACGCTGCTTACCGACCCGACGAAAATTCCGGACGCTATCGCCGCGACGTTCATCGATGCGGAGAAGGGCGTGGCCGACGCCACAGCCGCGCTCGAAGGCGCGCGCTCGATCCTGGTGGAGCGCTTCGGCGAAGACGCGGACCTCATCGGAAACTTACGCGAAGAAATGTGGGGCCGTGGCCGCCTCGCCGCCAAGGCGAAGGACGACAAGAAGGACACGCCAGAAGGCTCGAAGTTCGCCGACTATTTCGACAAGGCGGAGCCGCTCACGAAGATGCCCTCGCACCGCATCCTCGCGATGTATCGCGGCGAGAAAGAGGGCGTGCTCGATCTGAATTTCGAGCCGGAAGATCCGGCGCAAGCGCCTGCCACCGGCCCGAGCCTTTACGAGGCCCGCATCGCGCGCAAATTCAACATCGCCGATCGGGGCCGCCCTGCCGACAAATGGCTGAACGACACCGTGCGCTGGGCCTGGCGGACACGCATTCAGGGGCATCTCTCGGTGGATCTCCGCATGCGGCTTTGGCAAGCGGCGGAAGAAGAGGCAGTGAGGGTGTTCGCGAGCAATCTGCGCGATCTCCTGCTTGCCGCGCCCGCCGGAACCCGCGCCACGATGGGCCTCGATCCGGGCTTCCGCACTGGCGTGAAGGTTGCGGTGGTGGACGCCACCGGCAAGGTTGCCGCCACGACGGCGATTTATCCGCACGAGCCGAGGCGGGCATGGACCGAGTCGCTTGCGATCCTCGGCCGCCTCTGCAAGGAGCACAAGGTGGAGTTGATCGCCATCGGCAACGGCACCGCGTCCCGCGAAACCGACAAGCTCGCGAGCGAACTTGTGGCGATTGCGCCGGAGCTGAAGCTCACAAAAATCATGGTGTCTGAGGCGGGCGCGTCCGTCTATTCCGCGAGCGCTTATGCCAGCGCCGAACTCCCGGACCTCGACGTTTCGCTGCGCGGCGCGGTTTCCATCGCGCGCCGGTTGCAAGACCCGCTCGCCGAGCTTGTGAAGATCGACCCGAAATCCATCGGCGTCGGCCAATATCAGCACGACTTATCCGAGTCGAAGCTCTCGCGCTCGCTCGACGCGGTGGTGGAAGACTGCGTGAACGCCGTGGGAGTGGACGTGAATACCGCTTCCCCGCCGCTCCTGGCGCGCGTGTCCGGCATCAGCGAAAGCCTCGCCAGGAACATCGTCGCCTATCGTGACACGAAAGGTGCTTTCAAAAAGCGCGCGGAGCTTCAAGAGGTGCCGCGGCTCGGCCCGAAAGCCTTCGAGCAGGCGGCGGGCTTCCTGCGCATCCCCAATGGCCACGATCCGCTCGACGCTTCTTCGGTGCATCCCGAGGCTTACCCCGTCGTGCGTAAGATCGTGAAAGCGGCCAAGACGGACATCAAGAAGCTGATCGGCAATGCGCCCATCCTGCGCGGCCTTGCCCCGAAGGAATTCGTGGACGAGACCTTCGGCCTGCCGACCGTGACCGACATCCTGCGCGAACTGGAGAAGCCCGGCCGCGACCCGCGTCCCGCCTTCAAGACTGCGACCTTCCAGGAGGGCGTGGAGAAGATCAGCGACCTGAAGCCTGGCATGGTGCTGGAGGGCGTGGTGACGAACGTGGCCGCGTTCGGCGCTTTCGTGGATATCGGAGTGCACCAGGACGGGCTAGTGCACGTGTCCGCGCTGTCGAAGACCTTTGTGAAAGACCCGCGCGAGGTGGTGAAGCCCGGCGACATCGTACGTGTGAAGGTGATGGAGGTGGATCAGCCGCGGAAGCGCATTTCGCTGACCCTACGGCTCGACGATGAAGTGGGCGCAGGCGACCGGCCGCAAGGCGGCGCGCCGAAGGGGCAGATAGCGCCGAAAAAGATGAGCGCCGCGCCGAAAGGCGGCAAGTCGGACGCTGGCGGGGGCGCCTTCGCCGACGCATTCCGCAAGGCGGGGCTGACCGGCCGGAAGTGATGCGTAAGCGGGGCTTATGGTGAGCAGTAACGGGCGCCCGCGGAACCGGGCGCCGTCTCGCTTCACCTGAGTCGAGCAAGCCGCCGGAATCGAAATCCGGCGCGCCACCTTCAGTTGTAATTCAGCAACAAGATTATCGTGGTTTGCGTCAGCGGGCGAACTCCTATTGCGAGCAGGAGTTAAGTGCTACTACCTTAGGATGTGCATAAACGCAGAAGCGCTCGTCTCGCGTAGACTTCGCCCTACCGGGACGTTGATCGATGAACGATGCTGAGACCACACGCGCTTTCGCGAGGTTTGCGGCAACCTGTTTTCTCTGCACTCTGCTCCCGACGCTGTTCATGCCGGTAAGCGCCTCGGCCAGAGACCAAGAGTATTCAACCGACGCATGGGCAGAGGACGCTCCACGATGGACGGTCTCAGCCGAGGCTATCGCCTTGGAACGCAGTGGCGGCGTAGATCGAACGCTCGTCGAGCGGGTGCCGCTCACCGTGCCATTCTCCTTTGTGCAATACGCCCCGAGCGTCGAAGCTTTCAACAGCAGCCAGTTTCAGCAAGGGTTTTCCGTTGGGCCAAAAATTGACCTGATTTATCATAGCGATTCCGGTTACAGCGCGGAGTTGTCATATTTTAACATCTTCAACCAGAGCGACACCAAGACCATTGGCCCTGACAACCCCGCAGACTGGTTGCTGATGAAAGCTCCTTACCCCTTCTGGCAAACGCAAGATCTCAAAGACCAGGCCATGGCATGGAGTGCCACCACAAATCTTTATAGCGCCGAGGCCAACGGGCGGCTGGAAATCTCCAGCCGTGTGACCGTGCTGGCGGGTTTCCGTTGGCTCCAGTTGAATGACAATCTTCTGGGAACGCTGACCCCCGTAAAAATCATCCCACCTTTTTGGAATACCAACACCGAGAACAATCTTTACGGCGCTCAAATTGGCGTGGATGGGAAAATACTGGAGCTTGGTCGCTTTTCGCTTAACGCGCTGATAAAGATCGGACTCTTCGATGACAATGCGGGGCAGTCAACTGGGGTTAGCCTTCATAAGGAGGTGTACCCATCGAACGCCTCGACTAACCACGCCGCGTTCGTCAGCGAAGCGGGCGTGCAGTTGAAATATCAAGTTAGCAACAGGTTGGCGCTGAAGGCAGGCTACGAAGCGTTATGGCTCGACGGCGTTGCTTTGGCGCCTGGACAGATCCAGGAGACCATTGCGACGGAACTTCCGACACCATCGAATGTGCGTACGCTTGGCATCAACTGCGGATCCGGCTTGCTCTTTCAAGGGTTTACCGCCGGATTCGAGTATTCGTTTTAGAGGAGGCTCCGGTCGTCAAGTAGAGGGAACGGCTCCCCGCTATAACGCGCCGGAAAGCCATAGTGCCAAGCTTCCCTTTCGTCGAACGGACCATGAACGCCTCGAGGCTGGGCCGTGACAGCCGCACTCGTAAGAACGGCTAATCTTCATATAATAAGGCGCAAACACAAGGCTGCAGCTTGGCGAATCAGAAATTTGAGGGTGGTAAGAATGATATAGCAACCGAGCCAAGTGAGTATGCTATGAATCGCTTTGTACAAAAATCGAGTGACGCCTCTGCTTGGAGCATGCCCTCAACTCGGCGGTTCGCCAATATGGTCCATCTCAATGTGGTCGATTATGGCCTCCTGGCGATGCTGCTCATCACCATCGTTTCGATTGGCGCCACCCTCACGGGAAAATAGGCCGGGTTAACCCCGGCCACCGCTTTTCTTTTCCGTCAAAGATTGCAGCCGCGCTACTGGCAAATCCAGACGTAGCCGATGTCGGTCCACCGCCAGCAAGAGCCTACGCCATAAGCCCACCACCGTCCGCCCCAATAGCGCCGCCCCGTTCCGTACCAGACGCCGCCGCCGTAGCGCGAACCGACGCGATGAGGACCGCGCGCGACAACCGCCCCACCGCCATGTGGGCCGCGCACTGCAACGGCCCCACCGCCGCGAGGACGTCGTACGACACCTCTGCCGCCGCCATGGACTGCTACCCTGCTACTGCTATGAACTCCGATCGCTCTGCCACCGTGAGGGCCACGCACGGCAACCGCGCCGCCACGATGAACCCCGCGAGCGCCCCCGCGGACCAGCACTGTGTCGGATGCTGGAGAGATGGCGCTTCGGGCGCCCGGCTTGATATTGACGCCATATGCGAGATTGCCGCCGGCGATCACTAACATGATGGCGGCAGCGAAAGAAATTAAGTGAAACCTGGGCATTCTCGGTCTCCAAGGACTCCATTGTAATTATTCAAGGTGTTGACACTTCAGCAGTGAAAAGCTTGACAAGTGTCAATAACATAGGCTGCAAACAATTATCGGAAAATTTTTCGAATGGGATGAATTTTATCCGGTCGCACTGAGGTGGGAGGCGGGGCCGGCTGTGAGCTTGCGGCGGCGAGTTGCCGCGCAAAACGCCAGATCCGCTGCGCTCGTCTTGCATCGTCAGAGGTAGGGAAGGATGCCGCCGCGCTTTCTCGGACGCGTTCCGGAGAGGCAACGGGTTGAGTGCGAGGGATGCCAATTCGCCTCAATCAGCATCAGGGCCTCACGACGGCGCGAGCCCGGAAACGCAGCCTCGACGCTGGTTGGTATCTACCTTAATATATTGTGACGAAGGCTTAGCGGAAGGAGAGCCTTATCGGGAAATTTAGTTCGTTATAGACGGTGTACCGGATGAAAACGGCACCCATTTAAAAGCTCTTGGAGAAACGGCTAAGTTAGGAGTATGGGCCATGGCAAGTCTCTCTGAAATTCTGGACAACGCGAACGGGGGCGAAGCAATCTCGATCCTCGGGCGTGAGTTGGATCTGACCCCGGAACAGACCCAGTCGGCGGTCACGGCGCTGCTTCCTGCCCTATCCTCGGGTTTGAAGCAATCGACATCGACCGTCGAAGGGCTCGGCAACCTGTTCGCTCTCATGGGACAGCAGAAGGACCTTCCTGCTCTGTTCGACGACGCGAAGCTGGCGCTTTCACCCGATGGGCTCGCTGCCGGAAATTTGGCCCTTTCCGTCATATTCGGCTCGCCGGAGGTGAGACAGGCTGTCGTTGACCAGGTGCAGAAGTTTTCAGGAGTGAATTCCACCATTCTGGGGAAAATGCTGCCCGCACTTGCCGGGATTGTCGTCTCCGGACTGATGCGGAGCGGATCTTCTGTGAGCGCACCTCTTGGCGCACAAGGTGCTCTAAGCCCGTTCGGAGCAGGTGGCGGACTTGGCGACATCCTGGGACAGGTTTTCGGACGCGTGTTGACTGGAGCGACTTCTGCTCCCGCTCCCTCATCCGGAGGCGCTGGCCCCCTCGGCGATATCCTGGGACAAATCTTCGGACGGGGGGGGCCGGGGTCGGCGGGGACGAACGCGGGTCCCGCCCCCTCGCCGTTTCCTGTTCCTGCGGATACGGGGGGGCAGGCCGGACCCAGTGGCGACCTACTCGGCACTATTCTGCGTGAGGTTCTTAAAGGAATTCAAAACGGCACCATTAAGCCCGTCATTGTCGGCGGTGGGGGGCCGATCCAAATCCCTATGCCGGGCGGACAAGATGGCTCCGGTTCCGGCGCTCCACAAATTCCTGGAGGCGATATTTTCGGCAAGATCCTGCGTGATGTACTCGGCGGAGCCCTTGGAGGGGGAAGTGCCCAAATACCGCAGGGCGGCGGCGGCTCCCCAACACCGATACCGACGCAAGCTCCAAACCCGCCCATGAAGGATCTGTCGGAGCTGACCAAGCAGCTCGGCGTGATGGGCGGCGCCGGCGCTGCCGTTTTTGGGGACAGGCTCGAGCACGGCCAGAATGTCGATCAGAGCCATCTCGATAACATCCAGGGCATTCTCGATCGCTCCTCCGGCGCTTAGCGACGCTGAAGCCGACGGCAGAGAAATCACTCGAACAGCCGGAGGCACGTTCGCACCCCAGTCGCCGCAAGCGCTGGAGCGAACTTGCCTCCGAAGGCTTACTGCAAAGGTCCGATGCAGTTTGGTTTCCGAACCTATGTCGGCCTTTGAGACTGCTACAAAAAGAGCGGGTTCCGCTGAGGCGCATCTGCTGGTACAACCTTTGCCGATTCTCTTGCATCGCCAGAGGTAGCGGGATTGCTGGAACGCCTGTCGAACTCAGCGGCCGAAACGTGGGCGCGCGCTCAGGACGCGGCGGGGCAAATCCTCGCGCCGTCCGTTCGTCTCGGGGTGACGGGCTTGTCGCGAGCCGGGAAAACCGTTTTCATAACATCGCTCGTTCACAATCTGCTTGCCGGCAATTCGCTTCCCTTTTTCGAGCCATTCGCTCAAAAGCGGATCGTGAAGGCTTACCTGGAGCCCCAGCCCGACGATGCCGTCCCGCGCTTTGATTACGAGGGTAACCTCGCTAAGCTCTCCGGCCCTTTGCCCGAATGGCCTGAGGGTACGCGGCACATCAGCGAGCTTCGCCTGACGCTCGAATTCTCGCCGACTGCGATGATGCGGCGCGCACTCGGTACGAAGACGATGCATCTCGACATCGTCGACTACCCGGGCGAGTGGCTTCTCGATCTGCCGCTTCTCGATCTGACCTACGAAGAATGGTCGCGCCAATCGATTTCGCAGGCGCGCGAGGCAGTCCGCGCCACGGCCGCGAAGGACTGGCTCGACTTCCTCGCCACGATCAATGCCGTCGCAAAAAAGGACGAGCAACTCGCAAAGAAGGGTGCAGAAATCTTCACCCAGTATTTGCGGAAATGCCGCGAAGAGTCGCTCTCACTCTCATGCCTTCCGCCCGGCCGGTTCCTGATGCCGGGCGATATGGCGGGCTCGCCGGCCTTCACCTTTTTCCCGCTCGATACGCCCGACAACGCGATGGTGCCGAGAAACAGCCTCTGGGCCATGATGGAGCGGCGCTATCGGGCCTATAAGACGCATGTGGTGGTGCCGTTCTATCGCGATCATTTCGCGCGGCTGGACCGTCAGATCGTACTCGCTGATGTCCTGACCGTCGTCAATGCCGGGGCGGCGGCGGTCGCGGATCTGGAACGCGCTTTGAGCGATGTGCTGCGCTGCTATCGCCAGGGGCAGAATGCGTGGCACTCGTTATTTACGGGCCGGCGCATCGACCGCATTGTTTTCGCGGCCACGAAGGCGGATCACCTCCACCATACCAATCACGACCGGCTTGAAGCGATTTTGCAGCTGATCGCCAAGAAAAGCATCCAGCGCGCGTCTTTCTCGGGCGCGGAGGTGCGGGCTTTTGCGCTCGCCAGCGTGCGCGTCACGAGCGAGGCGGAAGCTAAATACGGCAACGACCGGCTTCCCTGCATTGTCGGGGTGCCGGTCAAGGGCGAACGGCTTGGCTCGCGTGTTTTCGACGGCAAGGAGCAGCTTGCGATCTTCCCCGGAGATTTGCCGGAAGACCCGGCGCTGGCTCTCACGCCGGAATGGCTGGATGCTGGGGCCGGATCGGCCCACTTCGTCCGTTTTCGGCCGCAGAAGCAGACCGGCCTCGGATTCGGGCAAAGCGCGCTGCTTCAACATATCCGGCTCGATAAGGCTTTGAACTTTCTGATCGGTGACAAACTATCATGAGTGGCGCACCCAAGGGCCGGCCTCCGGTGGCCTTCAGTCTCGACGATCCTCGCTTGATCGATGCTCCACCTCCTCCGCCGAAGGAAGTGCCGGCGGCCAACAAGCCCGCGCCTAGCGCGGCGCCGAGTTCGACGGCCAGAGCCCAAACGCCCATAAGGGTCGAGGCTACTCCCAGGGTTGATGCTCCGAAGGCGGAGGCAGCAGCCAGGGCTGAGGCTCCGGCGCAAGAGGCTTCGTATGCGCCATCGCCCAGCGCTCCCAGCGAAATCCCGAGCGTGCCCGAGATCGTCCGCGTCGGACGCAGTTGGGGCAGCATTTTCCTGAGCGCCGTCACCGGCCTTCTCTTCCTTGCCTTTTTGGTTTGGGTCCAGGACACGTTCCTGACGTTGCTGAGCCGGAAGGATTGGCTCGGCTGGGCGGCCACGCTCCTTTTGGCGACGGCGGTTTTCGCTTTCGTGATGATCCTCTCGCGCGAGATCGCCGGGCTTTATCGCTTGTCAGCGATCACTTTGGTCCGGCAGCGCGCGGACGCGGCATTGGCCGCCGAAAACGCATCCGAAGCTCGTAGCGCCTCGGGAGAAATCCGCGCCATGCTTGAGGAGCGGCGCGAATTGGCAGATGGGGTTGCTCGGCTCAAGCGGCATCAAGGCGACATTCTGGATGCGAAACAGGTCCTGACGTTGACCGAGCGTGAGCTCTTGTTCCCGTTGGACCGGGATGCTCGCCTAACTGTCGGGACTTCAGGGCGCCGGGTGTCGATGGTGACCGCGTTGAGCCCGGCTGCGGTCTTCTCTGTTGGGTTCGTGGCCTACGAGAATTTCAGGATGCTTCGCACTCTTGCTGGCGTCTACGGAGGAAGGCCCGGCTTCATTTCCGTCCTGCGCCTCATGCGCCTCATCGCGGCACATCTCGCGGTGACGGGCGGCATCGCGTTTACGGACGACATTCTTGGTCAATTCCTTGGCCATGGCATGACGTCGCGTCTTTCCAAGCGGCTTGGCGAGGGGCTTATCAATGGCGGTTTCACGATCCGCATCGGCATCGCCGCCATCGAGGTTTTGCGTCCGCTGCCCTATATCGAGGCGCGGCAGCCGCGCCTGCGCGAGTTTGTTACCGAGTTCCTGAAGGTCGGGCAAAAGCCGGACACGAACAACGGCCGATAATGCGGCTGATATCAACCGTGAGAGCGTTTGTGTACCAAATTGGACTCCCCACCGTTTAGCAAGGGGTCTTTTGGGCTTCGAGCGAGGGGTTGAACGGGCGCCATTCTTGAGCATGGCGCAAGCGACATTGAGGAGGCGATCTGCGACAGATCGCAAAGCCCGGCCATGACTATGCCCCGGGCCGCGCAGGGCAGCGTATTTGGCTTTGCTCGTTGGATCATGCCGAATGGCGATGCGCGCCCAATGATACATGGCGTTGGCAAGCCGGTTGCTACAGGTTTGCCTTCGGACAACGATGCAACTTTTTGCCAGACCTCTTGGTGACAGGCAGCGCGGTGGCGCTTCAGCAGGTTGGCTACCGTCCCCTCGCGGATGCGCGCGGCCTTGCTGGGCGTGGGCGCGATCTCCCACAGGTCGAGCAGCCATGGGGCGCCAAGATCGCTTTCGAGCTCCAGCATGGCGGGAAATTCTTCTGCTGCGCTATCGCGCTTCGCGCTACTTGAGCGCAATAGCGCCAGAACTGCTCGCGCAAGCGGTTGGTGAGCCGGTTACGCTCCGTGCCAAGCTCGCTTGCGATGCGCGACCACTCGCGCAGTTCGATGACGGTTGGGTCGAGGGCGGCCAGCAGCCGCAAGCAATGCGGATCGGTGCGCAAGGCCGACGCCATCACTTCGGCGTCGCGGCTATCGTCTTTGGCTCCTGCCAGCGTGAAGCGGTCCCGGAAGCGATCCATTTGTTTCGGATTGATGGCGTGAACCATAAAGCCGCGCTCGATCAGCGTCTCCACCACGGGTCCGTGCGGCGTTTCGAGTGGCGTACCATCGCTGTTCAGTCATGCCTTCTCCCCGCTTCAAACTGCGAGCCGCCGCAACCTTCGCCGGTCCCTGTACTGGCGCTCGGAAAAAAAGACACAAGTCCGGCGCGGACTCCCCACGAGGCATCGATTACGGCCAGTCTGGCGGGGCGCACGTCCAATCTTGGCGATCGAAGCTCGAGCCGGGATCGCGAAAAGGTCGGCGCTTCAATTCGTTGCGAGGACTTTCGACAATTTTTAACATTCAAAGTGGCAACGCCCCGCAACGAACGTTTTCCCTTGAGCGCGCGCCCCGCGCTGGCGATCCTCGCGTGGAACAAATAGACACATCACTGCGCGGACACTTCTCGCTGTCTCAGTCCCTTGGCGTAATCAGCGGCTTCTTCTGGCAAATCTTCCGCCATCCTGAACTCATCATGGTGTTGGACGTGAAAATAGCGCGTTGTTCCTGCCCCAAGAATGAAATTTTGGTTGAGCAGCCGGCCGGATGACGAGCCCACATCCAGTCCCAGGACCTGCTCGCCCGATGGAACCGTCACCACCAAATATTCGCCCGTCGTAATAGCGCCAACGCGTTTTCCGTTCAGGAAGACCGGTACAGCCGCATTAAACTTGTCCAGAAAGCCGAAGTCGAGCGCTGGTCTTGGCCAATAGAGATGGATGGTTGCGGGCGGCCCGCTTGGCGCTTTTATTTTCGTATTATCACTGAAGAGCGACGCTAAAGAAGGAAAGGCTTCAGCTTTGTCTTTCGGTTCCTTATCGGAGACCGCAGCTTGGGACGGTGAGGCACTGGCTTCGTCTTTAGGTTCACCGCCGGAAAGCACGGCTTGAGCTGTAGGGGCGTCGAGTTCGCTCGCCGTAATCGACCACCCTTGATGGATGATTTGAAGATAAAGCGGTCTTTGCGCAGCGACTGTGATCTGCGTCTGCTTGGGCGGTCTTATATTCTCGAGCCAATCGTCATACGGTTTCAACTCAAGTGTATGAGGGCCATTTGGAAGGCTAAGCGTCAGCGGGGCATCTTCATTGACCATGCCGACGCGGGCCTTGTCGATCCACACGACCATTTTTGATTCGAGCACCTGACCAACAGCGTTGCCCGCGCGAAGCTTCGGCCAAAAAACGGTAACCTGCCCTGTTGGACTTTCAACATTGCAGGGCGGCTTGTTTTTATTCGAGGCGGAAGCGCAATCGATCGTGCTCGCGGGTTTGCGGGTCTGGGCGGCCCAAGCGCCATCCGCACAAAGGCACAAAAGCAGGCTGACGGCGACAAAAAGCCGCTTTGGAAAAGAGTTGCCTACCCGAACAAGCTGTCTCAGCATAACGAAAAGTCCTCCGTCGAACTCGCAGAACAACGCTCTGATAGCTTTATAGCATCAGTACCCACGGATTACTCCCCCGCCACGATCACGCTTAGATTAGCTCTGAGTTGTCTTTCGCCGATCCGTTAAGCAGTTGGAGTTCCCGTAAGGAGCGTCGATACGTGCCTGCTTGCACCTCGTTGGCTCGCTACGCTAGATGATTTTCAGCCTGCGGGAGCTTTTATTCATGGTACCAAACAGCTCGCCAAATTCGCCCACAAGCGCCAGCGGCTAAAAACGTTTTCCACACTCGCCGAAACGCGTAGAGCGCCGGTCATTTCATCGCAGGCCGCCATTGGCTGATCGAGAACGCCGTGCACTGTGTGCTCGACGTGACGTTCAAGGACGATCTATTCCGTGTCAGAAAAGGACACGGCGCTGAAACCATGACCGTCATCCGTCACTTCGCCGTCAATCTCCTCCGCGCAACACCCGATAAGATAAGTCTTAAGCTCCGAAGGAAAATCGCAGGCGTGAACCCGGATTATCTCCAAAGCCTCATTCAAAAACCCGCCGTTAACCCGGATTCGTGACCCTGGCTAAAGGTTGGAGTTCGGCCTTGAAGCCGAGCTTGGCCAGTTGAGCGACCAAGCGTTTGGCTTTTTGTTCGACTGGACGGCGATTTTAAACCCGCCTTTAATCGGGGCTGGCTAAAGGCGGACCAATTGATCGCCCCAAAAGCGCTTGAACGGCGGTAGGTGGCGCCTAACCTTCGGAAGGGCCTTTCTCAATTACGCCTTGTGATTTGCCTATTCTCCCGCGCCGGGATAAAGGCCACCGGCACGCCCTGGAACATGCATGCGTTTCGTAAAGAGCTAAGTAAGTATGAGTTTCAGCAGAATTCCCCTTTTGCTTCGCGCTCGCAGTGTTTCTCATGTCGATGCTTCTCCTGCCGGGTGCGCAGCGCTGCATTGCTGAAGTTCGGTCCCATGCCGTGGTCGAGACTGGCGAACTTGATGGCGACATCGAGGATGGCCTGCGCGTTTTCGAAGGCATCCCCTATGCGGCGCCGCCTGCTGGTGAGCTGCGCTGGCGGGCTCCAAAGCCGCCCCTGCCTTGGACCGGCGTCCGCCAGGCGAAGGGGTTTGGACCCGCCTGCCCCCAGGCGCCAAGCAAGGATGTCCCGGCCGCGGACATGAGCGAGGACTGCCTCACGCTGAACATCTGGTCGCCTTCGGGACGCTCCGCTGAACGGCTGCCCGTCATGGTTTGGTTGCATGGCGGCGGTTTCAGCAAAGGCTCCGCCCGCATGCCGATATATGATGGCGCCAATCTCGCAATGAAGGGCGTGGTGGTGGTCACGCTGAACTATCGGCTGGGTTTCCTTGGCTTTTTCGGCCATCCGCTCCTGACCGGAGAGGCAAAGGCCGAGAATGCCCCGACTGCCAATTTCGGGCTTTTGGATCAGGTTGCGGCCCTTCAATGGGTTCAGCGCAACATCCAGGCTTTCAGCGGCGATCCATCGAACGTCACGCTTTTCGGCGAATCGGCGGGTGGCATATCCACCCTTGCGCTCATGACCGCACCTTCGGCGCGTGGCCTTTTTCATAAAGCAATCGTCCAGAGCGGCGGCGGGCGCTGGGTTGCGCCGACACTCACATCGCAAGCGGGGAAGTTCCTCGGCGCGCATGAGATCGGAGAAAAAGCTGCAAAGGCTTTTGGGTTGAAGGACGATGAAGCGTTACGGGGACTGCGGAGCAAGAGCTGGCAGACCATAGAACATACGCTCGGCGCTATCCCGGAGCTTTCCGATCACACACCCTTTCTCGACGGGCAGCTTCTGACCGACCAGATGGAACCCGTCTTCTCCCGCGGCGATCAGGCCCGCATTCCCATGATCGCCGGCGCAAACAGCTACGAAGGCGTTCTCTTACGCGGCACCTTTCACGTCACCGCCGACGAGGTGCTGCATGCGGTGGCCCCGCAGCTTGACGACCTTTCGGATCTGTACCGGCCGCAGCTCTTTATGACGCCCGATTTCCTGGCCGACCATATCTGGGGCGATGCCAATTTTGTGGAACCGGCTCGCATGATTGCGCGCGCCGCAACCCGCGCGGGCCAGCCCGTGTATCACTATGGATTTGATTTCCAGCCGCCGCTTCTTCGCCTGATCGGGGGCACACCGCATGGACTGGAAGTGGCCTATGCGTTCGGGAACATCCGCCGGGTTGTTCCCTTTCCGCTCGCGCAGCTGATGCACCCGCACAATTACGAGGTGAGCCGCCGGATGGTGATCTATTGGACGAATTTCGCAAAGACCGGCGATCCCAATGGCGGCGGGGTGGCCGAATGGCCGCGCTTTGCGGAAGGGAACGAGGAGACGCTGGTCTTCGGCAAT
Organism: uncultured Alphaproteobacteria bacterium; assembly: GCA_963839435.1. GTDB lineage: Bacteria > Pseudomonadota > Alphaproteobacteria > Rhizobiales > Rhodomicrobiaceae > Rhodomicrobium. The sequence continues at coordinate 54,358 of CAWIVD010000031.1, read as the reverse complement.
GAAGGAATGACGGTCGAGCGCGATTATCTGAAAGAGCGGCTCGATTTGTTCCGAGGCGTTGTCTGGTGAGCGTGTCAAATGTGTGTGGAGCCCCGGCATCGCCAAACAGCGGGGGTTTGGGCTGGCGGCGGCTTCGATTGAGCTTTCCCTCGAGAGGCTCAGGATCGCGGAAAGCGCCTTTCGAAAGGCTTGGGCTGTACAGGCTTACCTAGTAAGTAGCGCGTTGATCGCAAAAAATATGATGGTCGCGATAAGAACTGCGGAAAGGCCAAGTGCCACCGGCCTAGAAGTACTTCCGGTTTGGTTTTCGCCAGAGGCAAAAATAATGATCACTGGCAACATGGCAAATCCATACAGCGACAAAGCCAATAACAATAATGCTGCACATCGCATTAGTGCGCGTTTAATCGGCCCATCATCAGGATTGAATGTGTCAGGGAGTGCCTGCGTTACCATAATTGACACCATAAATGAAATTATAAATACATCAGGATACCATTGAGGTATAGTAACCGGTATAACATGATCGATAATTATATTAATTGGCTTTGTGAAATTTCTCCAGAATTGTATAAAGTCTGCCAGCATTGGAGATAAATAGACTAAAAAAACTCTTTGGAATAAACTTATTAATGCCATGACTCCGATTGTAAACTGAAGTATACAGACCAATAACGCAGAATATGAGGCAATAATTCTGCTTTTTATTTTATCCATTTCGCTCATAGCGCAATCCAATTCTAAAGTTTCATTCGTAAGAAATGCAATCTAATAACTGCGTAACCTTCCAGTTGGACCTTGTTGCTGCAAATGTCACCTTGAGAGCGAAGCGCGGGCCAAATGAGGAGCAACGAAATACCATGGCCTAACGGGCGACACCGGTGCGCTTGCACTTGAAGGTCCGCGATAGCGCTCTCCCGGAAAGCAATCTAGAAAATTTATAACAGACTTGATTATATAGCGAAAACTACGGCAGCATGACAATAGGCCGCCAGGCCTCTTGCTGCATACAGATAACGCCAACCATTGGGTGGCGGACTTTCTGCTGCCGTATCTCAAGCCTGCCTAAAGGCGACCCGAGGGCGGCATGTTCGTGCCATGCCGCATCACCCTCAGCACGAGAAAGTCCCGTCGATAACTCAGAATTCAGCTATCGGCCGTGAATATGCGAAAGGCACAGTCCTGAATACGGCCGTGTCAGTTCGGAACGGCTAAAACTTGCATTTTAGAGGATAGCTTCGGTGAGATCGGCACCACCAAGATTGGCCTCTTGAAGATTGGCGCCGCGGAGATCGACGCCTTGGAGCTTGGCGTCTCGGAAATCTGCACCGCTAAGATTCGCCCGGCTCAGATTGGTCTTTTGGAACCGAGTTCCCAAAAGGCTAACCCCGCGGAGATCAGCGCCACTAAGATCGGCTCCAGCTAGGAAGGAGTTGTCTAAAGTAGCCTCTCTAAGACTAGCACCTGTTAAATTGGCCTCGCGGAAATCTGCCAAATTTAGATGCGCCCTATAAAGATCGGCTTTTATGAGATTGGCCCCGCGCAGCTTGGCCGAGTTGAGATTGGCGTAGTGAAAGCTGGCGGCACTGAGGTCTGCCTTCATGAGATCGGCCCCTCTCAGGATGGCGCCGATGAGGTTGGCCTTGACGAGAATGGCCGCTGGGAGAGCGGCCTCTCTCAGGTTCGCCCACCTGAGATGCGCTCCGCTAAGATTTGACCCACCAAGCTTGGCCCCGCTGAGATTGGCCTTCTCAGAATCCGCCTGCTCAAGATTGGCTTCTCTGACGTCAGCCTTGTTCAGATTGGATTCGCAAAGAATAGCCTCGTTTAGGTCAGCCCCGCTCAGATCAGCTCCGCTGAGATTGGCCCGTCCAAGATAGCTCCATCTGAGGTCGGCCCCGCTCAGATCGGCTCCTCGGAGATCGGCATCTCCAAGATCGACCCCGCTGAGATTTAGCGCGAATCCTCTATGTCGTATCCTCCAAAGGTTCCAGACATCCCCGCCACGCAGGAGGATGCTGACGAGGTCAAACTCGCCATCGTCACCCTCGTTAGGCTGAAGCTGTGCCGACATTTCCGGTTCCTTTGGGTGGCGATGGGACGCTCACGCGACTCTAAGTGTTTCAGGATACCCGACTTTCTTGAATTGTTTCCTAAGTGGGATGTCAGAGGTGGTCTCGTTTGCTCAGACGGGACGGCAAGTGGAAATTCTGCCCATGCGCGTCATCGGTGCTTGTCCGATTGATCAGTATGGGTCGAACGCCCTGACAGTTGGCAGCAGACGAGGTAGAGCGCCGTTAGCGAAGCAATGTTTTTCAGGCTCTTTCACTGAAACCAGAGCGGCGTGGCCCGGCTAGGCTTCCCACTCAGCGGCCCCCTTGCTATAGGTCACGCCGCAGAAGCATTTTTGTGGGTTGATAAAGATGACTCCTTTCAGAATGGCCCTTGGCGCTGTAATCGCGCTGTGCTGCACCGCGGGCGCGGCCGCGGAGGGGCTGCCGCGCTACGACCGCATCTTTGTCATCGTGGCGGAAAATAAGAATTACGAACAGATCATTGGAAGCGAAGACGCGCCGCGGCTGAACAAGCTCGCGAAGGAGTACGGCCTCGCGACCAATTTCTATGGCGAGGTTCACCCAAGCGAGGGGAACTACGTCGCAATACTTGGCGGCAACACTTTCGGCATCAGCGATGATGATCCCTGGAGCTGCGAGCCATTCAAGATCTCTGCCGCTTGTCCTTATGCATTCTACCCGAACTATGTTCCTCACTCGATAGCCGCCAAGAGCCTCGTGGACCAGCTGGCAGATGCGAAACTGACCTGGAAAGGCTATTTCGAGGATCTGCCTGCGCCAGGGTCGCTTGCCATCTTCAACCCGAGCGATAAAAACCCTGCCCCCAATCGCCCCAATTACCTCTATGCCGCCAAGCATAATGGATTCGTAAATTTCGAAAGGGTTCGCCAGGATGCAAAGATCGCCGAGAAGATCGTTCCACTCGAGCAGCTTCGCTCCGATCTTACCGCAAGCACACTTCCCAATTACGCACACATCATCCTAAACCAGTGCAACGACATGCACGGCCTTTATTCAGCGCAGCCCGCTCCGCCGGCTGACTGCGCCGGAAAGACTGCAGCTTTGATCCGGCGCGGCGACAAGGCCATCGGAGATGTTGTGGACGAGATCATGGCTGCGCCGGTATGGTCGGGCCCTGGCAACGTGGCCATCGTTATAACCTGGGACGAGGACTTAGCGAGATCCCAGGGCCAACAGGGCTGCTGCGGTTCGGACCCCGCCTCGAAAGCAAATTTCGGCGGCGGCCATATTCCGACGATCGTCGTGACCAATCATGGTCCGCGGCATGTCGAGGATCCAACGCCCTATAACCACTACGCGCTATTGCGTACCACCGAGGATGCGTTCGGAATCGGCGAGCATCTTGGTTTCGCGGCGGAGACCGGCAAGGGCGTCCGGACGATGAACCCGCTTTTCGAGGTTACCGGAACATCTGCAGACGCGAGTGCAGGTGCGACAGCACGCTGACCAATGAGGGTGGCGAAGCGCAAAGGTTCTGCTTTCCTTAAGCTTCATAAAGCTGCGGGGGAGTGATGGCCCCGCTCCTTTCGCCTCCTGCACACAGCCGCCGCCATGAGTTCCATGCTTTTGTGCATCATCACGAATGCCGTGTGTTCTCCTTCCCCATGACGTCGAAGCAGATCCCGCAGCAGATGGCGAGTTGGATGCTGACGCAGGGCCTGAGCTTCGTGGCCTTCCTGCTGCTTGTTAACGTCATTCTGCTCGCAGCAGGAAATTTCATGGACCCGGGGGCGATCGTGCCTATCATGGTGCCGATTTTGTTTCCGGTCACGGCGGCGCTCGCCATGCATCTCGGGATCTTGATGGCAGTGAATATGGAGGTTGTCCTTTGCCATCCGCCGGTCTGGGCTGAACCTTTATGTGGCGTCGGGCATTACGAAAATGGGGATTGGTGAATTGGCGATTGCGGTTCTGCCTTGGCTGCCGACGATGCTCGCCTTCCTGCTGCTCGTGACGTTCGTCCCCGAAATCTCGCTGCAGCTGCCGCGGCAGCTTGGCCTTCTCTAGCCGGTCGGCATCATGGCGCGTACCAAATTCAGGAATAAGGGGTTTCAGCGTTCTCACGCAGGGACGCCGGGCGTCACGGAAGGGGAGCGATCGAAACGCGCGCAGCTTCCGCCTGAGCAAGCGCTCTTCGGCTTGCACGCCGTGGAAGCTGCCTTATCCAATCCGAAGCGGATTACCCTCCACGCCTATCTCACAGACAACGCCGCCGCTAAGCTTGCACCGCTCATCACCGCGAGAAGGGTCCCGGTTACTGCCTTACTTCCGCCAGAACTCGACGGGCTCGTTGGCGGGCGGGCGGTCCATCAAGGCGCTGTGCTTCATGTGGAGCCGCTCGAGCAGCCAAGCCTGGAGGAATTCCTGGATGGTTTGCCTGAAGAGGGGCCGGCCGCGATTGCCATGCTCGATCAGGTCACCGACCCGCATAACGTTGGTGCGGTGCTTCGCTCCGCCGCCGCTTTCGGCGTCGCGGCGTTGATCGTCCAGGACCGGCACAGTCCGCCTCTTTCGGGAACGCTGGCAAAGACTGCCTCGGGTGCGCTCGACCATGTGCCGGTCGTCTCCGCGGTCAACCTCTCACGCGCCCTCGAACGGCTGAAAGAGCATGGCTTTCAATGTTTCGGCTTCGACTTGGAAGGGGCGGACCGCTTCGAGCGGTCCGCCTCGGCTGCACCCCGCGCCGTTTTCGTTTTTGGCGCCGAAGATAAGGGCTTGCGTCGTCTCATCCAGGAAGGATGCGACGCTGTTTATGCCCTTTCAGCGCCAGGGCCCATCAAGAGCCTGAATATCTCCAACGCCGCCGCAATCGTGTTCTACGAAGCGGCCAAGGCGAGGATGGAGGCTTAGCGCCACTGCGCCGCTTCGCTATATCTCTGCGTTTCGGGCACGCGACCGAGAAGCCAATCAAGGCTCACGTCAAGCGCGTCAGCGACATAGCAAAGACGGTAAAGTGGAAGGTGGATCGCAGTAACATGGAGATCCCGGCCAGCGTCTGCGGGAAGGCCTGCTCGCTCCGCGACTTCCCTGGGGGATAGTCTCTTGGCTCTGCACGCATAGTCAAATCGGGACGGAAACAAAGACAAATCCGACATGAGTTACGCTACCTGCTCTAAACACGTGTACTGGACGCTTTTTTTACCACCCCCCGTTTGTAAAGGAACGTTGCCGGCATGGGTAGCCGAAATGCGTACCCGGAATAACGTCGCCGTTAACCTGTTGCCATAACCGCACACAGCCCCGGCGGGTCCCTTCCGTTTTCCGGCAACGTTCTCACGGCAGGATGCCGAAAAAGGCGGAAATCCTGCCTCCGTCCTTCGACGAGCTCAAGGATGAGGTCGAATGTTTTCAATTGGGAGCCCTCATGTGTGGATGGCTCCCCCGTTGCAAGGGTTTTTTAGCGTGATGCTTTTCGGCGGGTGCGCTCAAGTGTCCGGCGTTTGCGGCGCCGATGGCCGCTGCCCTGCTGCGATCCGCGGACCGGCTCCCGATCATGGTGGTGGGTTTTGCGCCCGATGAGGTTAGCGGGTTTTTCCGGTCTGGCCGAGGCTTCGCTGACGATCTTGATGAGGTCCGCCAGCTTGCCGATGCCCCTTGGCCGCCGCAAACCCGAACTCGGCCAGACGGGCGCGCAGGGCGTTCACCAGCATGGTCCGGGCCTTGATCAGAAGCTCGCGCGAGCGGTGCAACGTGGTCAGGCTTTGCTGCTCTATGACAGCCGCCGCACATCGTGGCCAAGCTTATTGATCTCGCGCGCCCTGTGTTCGCTGTCAAGAGTTTGGGCGCAGTTCATCATCCTGGCTTTGCCCAGGCGCTGATCACTTCGGCAACCGAGTATTTCGGCGGCATCGAGATCAGTATGTCTACGTGATCCGGCATTCCCGGCGCCGGGCCAAGTCATGGAATACAGCGCCGAGGTTCTTCTTGATTTTGCCGAAGACCGCTTTCTTCCGGTACTTTGGTATGAAAATCACATGATATTTGCAATCACACCAACGGCCTCGTCCGACAGTACTTCCCAAAAGGCTCCGACTTCTCTACCCTCACCCCCGCCGATGTCCAACGGGTCGAGGACAAACCAACTCCCGTCCCAGAAAAGCGCTCGGTTACAAAACACCCAGCGAGGTCTTCTTCGCCGCAGCGTAAGCTCCTTGTTGCATTTCGGCGTTGAAACGGCGCGGTTAAATATGTTTCGGCTTCAGGGCTATGCAGTTGACTCCCGGCCTTCTAGCTGTTGTGTCAGCGTCTTGGCTGGGACCGGATCGGTTTGCGGCGCGCCTTCGATAAGCCGGTAAAACAGCTTGCCGCGCGAGCGTGAGGTTCGCCGATTGAACCGAAACGTAAACTCATCGAGATAATTGGGAAGGTGGCCCGGGCTGATCGCGCCCTGATGCGTTCCGAGCCACCAGCGCTTGAGAAGGGACGCCACGCGGTGCGCCAATGGCGTCGGATCACCAGGAGTGGCTTCCTTCGGAAAGCTGGGAACGTGGATATAACCATAGTTGGGCAGATAGCCGTAACTGCTTAATCCGTCCGAGCGCACAAGGCTTCCGGGTTCAACCGCCGCTTGGACCGCCTTTGCGAGCGTTTCTCCAGCAGCGTTCTTGAGCACGGAAAGGCGAATGCGGCCAATGGCTTTCTCGCTGTCTTTCGCTTCTTCCGCCGCGATGAAAATCAGGGACTTGCCTTCGGCTCCACGCCCGCGTTTCCCCCGGCGCTCGCCGCCAAGGAAAGTTTCCTCCACTTCGACTATGCCGGACAGCCTATCGCGGTCGGGACGAACCATGGCGCGGCGCAGCTTGTACAACCATTCCCATGCGGTGCGATAGCTGCCCAGGCCCAACGCCTTTTGCAGCCGCAGTGGCGCAACGCCCCTTTGCCTTTTTTCCGTTTTATGTCAAGGAACTAATGTCCTTAACCTTTCGGTAAGGAGCTTTTCTCTAACATCTCGGCCCAAGCGCTGCGGACGCAAGCGCAAGCTGATTTGGGGGATTAAGCGAGATGCCGCCTTTCGCAACATACATATTAAAGGCCAATTGGCCTGTAAGCCGGGTTCTGCGCCGTGCCACGCCTCCGGAAGCAGCATTGTCCAGGATGACAACGGCGGCGATTTGTTTGCGCGCCAGTTGCCTAGACCTGGATCGGGTAGAAGTAATTCAGCGCGATAAGAGCGGCCAGGAGCGTCAGGCCGATCCCAAGGCTCCAGCCAATTAGCTTTTTCTCGATCGGTAGGAGTGGCTCGACGGGCGCATTCTCAAGTTCATTGCGAAGATCGGACATGTTTTGCTCCTACCGCTCACCCGGCCAGGGGCGGTTTTACGCCACTGAAGAAAATCCACGAAATGCCAAGCCCGACCCAAATAACGAAGCCGAAGAGGCTCACGAGATAGACCGCCGCGAGTTTGCCGATCCCCTCCTGCCAAAGCTTCCTGAAATTGGACAGAACGCCGATGGAGAAGAATGTCAGGATAAAGAAGATCACGCGGAACACATTGGCTTCGCCGATGGCGGCTGTGACTTTCGCTGACTCAAAGGAGGTACCGAGCGCGAGGTAAAGCCCGGCCGCGAAGGTGACGATGAAGCCGAGAATGAACTTCGGGAAGCGCTGCCAGATCTCGATGGCCTTAGCCTTCTCGCCATTTGGGTCTTTGTCGATGTAGTTCGTCCAGATCCAGCCGAGGATGAACGCCCAGATGCCGATGAATATGTCGATGAACACCTTCACGGTTGCGGTCGTGCCGAGAATCCAGCCTGGTTGATAGTGGATGCCCTGCGAAGCGGCTTTCGCCAGAATCAAGGACTTCGTGATGCCCCCACCGGCGACGGCGGCTCCGTCAGTCTTGATCGCAAGCCCCATCCAGGCGCCCGCGACAAGCGGCTCGCTCGAGAGAAATGTCTGCGCGACGAACGGCAGAATCAGGATCTCGACGACGGCAAAAATCACTACGAGCGAGGAGACAAGGATCGGCACGGCAGGCCGCGCGCGGATCGCGCCGCCGGTCGCGATGGCCGCCGCGACGCCGCAAATTGAAATACCGGAGGCAAGCGGCACGGCGTATTCGCGGCTGAATCCAAACCACTTCCGCGCCACGAAATAGACCACCGCCCAATAGATGAGATACGCCTCTACGATGGCCGCAGCGCCTCGTATGAGCAACGAGGTGGCCAGATTGAGCTTCCCGGCGGCGGTCACGGCGAGGAAGGCGCCGAGGATCACGATGGCGATCTTGATGTAGAGTTCGGGGCGGATTGCCTCCTTCAGCCATTCCGCAAGTCGGGGGAGGAAATTGGCGATGATAAGCCCCGCGAGAAGCGCGATGATGAAGCCCGCCTCGTTCGTAAGTTTCAGGGACCAGTTGATGCCAAACTTTTGCTGATCCGCCGGCGTGACCACCGCGATATGCGCGTAGCTTCCGGCGATCCAACTCGCATAAGCGAGGGCGAATACGAACGTAAATCCGAGAATGAAGCGCCAGACGCTCAAGCCAAGAGCGACGGCTGAGAGCGTCAACACCGACAGAAGCGCCGCATAGGTTAGGGCCAAGGCTGCCAAGCCGCCCAGATCGGCGTGGGCTTTCGACGCAGTATTGAGTGCCTTGTTGACATCGGTCCAGACCGACGTCGTGACAGCCCAGCCGAGAAGATCCTGCCCATAAAGCCCGGACACCGCGAGCCCGAAAATGGAAAGCCCGATCCAGACCGCAAGCCAGTCCTCGCTAATCCATGGCTTTTTTTCTTTTATCGGCGCGCCGGTAACACGCGGTTTGCGTTCGACAACGTCCTGCATCGCTTCTCCAATCGCCAACCGGGCAACGGCCAAACATTAGGAATAAAAACAGATCTAGGAATATGTTGCTACATTTGAGAGTTATCCTCTCAAAAAATAAGAATACTGTACTAATATGACCGGCAAACAAGGCAAAATTTAGCGGTCTTCAAGATTGGGGCACAAGATGCTTTCCCGATCAACGCAGGTTTGGCTGGGCTGACATCGAGGCCCGGATCAGCTTCGGAGAAGCTTCCCGTCGTTTAGTTCCGGCAACGACAAGCCGGAGGCTCGATGGATCGCGCTTCTCCCAAGGGTGCCGCTGCGCCGGGCATTCAGGATATTCTGCAAGAGGCGCTTAGCTTTCTCCGCGCAGGAGAAGTGGACCATGCCTTGGCGTGTCTGATCGCCTATCCGCACTTGACGCGCGGCCACCCGTTTGCGTGCTATCTCGCGGGGCTGATCTATGTGAACGCGGGGAAGGACACAACTGCCCTCCCCTTCTACGACCGGGCGCTCGCACACAATCCTCGCTACGCCGAAGCGCTCGAAGGCCGCGCCCGAATCATGCAGCGGCTCGAACGCTTCAAGGAAGCGATTGCCAATTATAACGTTCTCCTTCGCATCAAGCCCGCAAATGCGGAAACGCTCTTTAATCTCGGCGCGGCCTACGAAGGCGCCGGCCGACGGGCCGATGCACTGGCTTGTTATGATCGCACGCTTGAGATATCGCCCGGTCATTCGCCCGCGCTGGCGGCAAAAGCCCTTCTCCTCTATGACGATGGCGACGTTGACGACGCGCTCGAGACACTTCGCGCATCGCTTGACGCCGACCCTTCCAATGAAACAGCATGGTACAATTGCGGGGCGATCCTAGCCTCGCTCGGCAATCACGCGGAGGCCAGCAAATGCTTCGGCTCCGCCCTTCAGCTCGTCCCCACCTATGGCAAAGCGCTCTACGGTGCCGCCACGTCTCTCCAAAAGCTTGAGCGCCTGGAAGAAGCACTCACGGCTTGCGACGCGCTCCTGAAGCGGGAGCCAGCAAATTTCGAAGCTTTGTTTCTCCGTGGAAATATTCTCTATGGCCATCGCCGCCTCCACGACGCTTTGGCCGCGTTTGACGAAGCCCTGGCTCTCAATCCCAGGCATCTGGGCGCTTTGTGCAATCGAGGAGGCGCGCTTCGCGAAATGGGACGGCTGTCTGAGGCTGCCGCCATGTTCGATGACGCGCTGGCTCGCAATCCTGCTTGCGTCGAAGCGCTGCTCGGGCAGGGCATCGTCGCTTTCAAGAGCACAAGGATCGAGGAGGCTCTTGATTTTTTTGAGCGCGCTCTCATGGCCGATCCGGCCTCGGCGACGGCCTATTGCGGGCGTGGCCTCGCACTGCAGTATCTTGGCCGCGTCGCGGAGGCGCGGCGAGATTTCGAACACGCGCTCGCCTTGAAGCCGGATCTGCCGGACGCCCACGCCGCGCTCAGCGCCTTGCAACTGCTTCTCGGCGAGTTCGAGCAAGGCTTCGAGGGCAATGAATATCGCCTGATCACGCCCAACTATTGCAAGGCGAAGCTTGCGCGCCGCTTCCCCGTTTGGAATGGGGGAGACATCGCCGGAAAGAAGCTGCTTGTCATAAATGAGGCTGCTCACGGTGACGCAATCATGCTCGCCCGCTATTTTCCACTGCTGGCCGAACGCGGCATTGACGCAACGGTCGAATGCTTGCCCCATATGGTGGCGCTTCTGAGCCAAGCGCCGGGCGTGCGGCTCGTTACAACAATCGACCCGGCCGAACATTTCGACTATCAGGCGCATCTTTTCAGCTTACCGTGCGCGTTCAAGACGAGACTCGACAGCGTGCCGAGCCGCGTGCCCTATCTGTTCGCGGACGCGGGCCTCAAGGAGAAATGGGCCAAGCGCCTTGGCGGCGACGGTTTCAAAATCGGCATCACTTGGCAGGGCAACCCCGATCCCAAGGTCGACGTCGCACGCGCCGCACCGCTTGTGAATTTCGTCCCGCTTGCGGCCCTTCCGGGTTGCCGCCTCATCTCTCTGCAAAAGGTGCACGGCCTTGAGCAGATCGCGAGTTCCGGCGTGCGTATCGAAACGCTTGGCGACGACTTCGACGCAGGCCCGGATGCGTTTCTCGACACCGCCGCCGTCATGGTCAATCTCGACCTGATCGTCAGTGTCGATACATCCATTGCCCATCTAGCTGGTGCGCTGGGGCGGCCCGTCTGGATCGCGCTGAAACACATCCCCGAATGGCGGTGGATGCTCGGCCGTAACGATTCCCCCTGGTATCCGACCATGCGCCTTTTCCGGCAGCGTTCCATGGGCGACTGGGAGGGTGTGTTCACAGACGTGGCGGACGCGCTGAAAACGCTCATGGCGGAGAAAGCGAAGAGCTCGACAGGTCCGCTTTTTCTGCCGGCTGCGTTTGGAGAACTGATCGACAAACTCACCATTCTGGAAATCAAGGCGGAGCGCGTCCCTGACCCGAGCAAACTGTTCAATGTCAGGCGCGAACTGGTCCTGCTCGGCGACTTGAAAAGGAGCCGCGGCATTTCGGGACCTCACATCGACAGGCTGACAGCGGAGCTGAAACGCACAAACTGCGCCCTCTGGGAGATCGAAGACGCGATCCGTCAATGCGAACGGATGGGCGATTTCGGCCCGGATTTTGTCGCACTCGCACGCCGCGTCTATCAGGAAAACGACAAGCGGGCCGCACTCAAGCGTGACATAAACGTGCTTTTCGGATCGGCAATCGTCGAAGAGAAACACTATTCACCGTATTAGGGATCTTCCCTTATTTCATTTTAAGCAACGAAGCTTTCCTCTGAACATACTAAAATGCCATTCAAGTTTAGCACAAGTCTTGAAAGCTACATTTTCCTTCCCAATGACTTAGCAGAATTTGGATCAATGACAGTCGTAGCAACCGCTAAATTTCCATACCACCCCTCTTCGGTCCTGGGTATGGCTGCGATTGTTAGACTCGCCTATCGTCAGGGCGATCTTGCCGCAGTTTGGGGCCAGCTCCTCAACCGATATGCCGCCGATCCCACGGATGCTGCGGCCCTTCTGGATATGTCGGTCATTCTTCAAACCACTGGGCAGCGGAGCAAGGGGCTTGAACTCCAACAGATGGCGTTGAAACTCCGCCGCTGTTACGCCCGCGCGCACGGTAGCGGCGACGGCTTGAAAGTCCTGGCATTCGTCGCGGAAGGCGACTTCATGGCCAACACCCCGATCGACTTTCTCACGGAAGGCTCCAATGCCGTCCTGACGCTGGTTTACATCGACGGCCAGACCCCGGACCTGCGAGACCTTCCCGAGCATGACGTCGCCTTCATCGCGGTTGGCGAATCCGAGGCGAATGGTCCCGTCCTTGCAAACCTCGAACGGCTGCTCGAGGGCTGGCCGAGGCCGATCATGAACGGCGCCCCCCAGCATATAGCGGCGCTGACGCGCGATAGAGTTGCTGCAATGTTCGCCGATGAGGCGTCGATTATTGCTCCGGCCACAGTAAGAGCCCATAGGGGTTCCCTTCATCAGCTGGCGCGTGACGGGATCGGGCTGGGTATGCTCCTGCCGAACGAGAATTTTCCAATCATCGTACGGCCATATGGTTCGCATGCGGGTGAGGGCCTGGAGAAGATAGATAGCCCGCCGGAGATTCGAGCTTATTTAGAGAAGCAGTCCGAACAGAAATTCTATCTAGCGCCCTTTGTTGACTACGCCGGCCCTGACGGCTTCTTTCGAAAACAGAGGATCGCCGTCATCGATGGGCGGCCCTTCCCCAGCCATTGGGCTGTCTCAAATCACTGGATGGTCCATTATCTCAATTCCGGCATGCAAGAGAACGAAGCGTGGCGCGCTGAGGAAGCGTCTTGGATGCAAGACTTCGATATCGCTTTTGCCATTCGCCACTCGGCAGCATTCAATGCCCTCTATAGGAAATTCGGCCTCGATTATTTCGTAATCGATTGCGCTGAAATGCCGGACGGACGGCTCCTGCTGTTCGAGGCGCAGGTCGCCATGATTGTCCACGCCATGGATGCGACCGGCATCTTTTCCTACAAGCTGCCCGCGATGCAAAACCTGTTCAGCGCTTTCCAGTCGGCCCTGGAACGCCGGTGCAGCCATCTTTCATGAACATGACGGGAAAGTCCGAGCCATGCTTGGAGCGCGCAAGGACGGCTTGCTGACGCTGGCTTCGAACCGTGAAGCCCGCGCCTCACTCGGGATATTGCTGGCCGAAGGCGGCGATGCCCGGATGCGGATCGATCCGCTTACGCGGCGCAATCGCTACGGCACGGCCACAACGCCTCTCTGTGACGAAATCTCGTTCGCATCGACGACAGCCAACACAATCTCCGAGGCCGGCTTCGCAGCAGCAGGGCACGCGCTCAACCAACTGCTTAGTTTGCCGATTGATCAGTGGTTCGATGACATCCGAGCCGCCATCACACATTTCCTTGGCATTCCCGGCTCGGAGGGGGTCCTCGCCCCTTCGGGAACGGATGCCGAAGTCCTTGCCCTCGCAATGGCCGCCGGCCTCACCACGGAGCCGCTTACAAACATTCTTATAGCCCCGGAAGAGACCGGAAGCGGCGTTCCAATGGCAGCCTCGGGCCGACACTTCTCAGATTCAACGGCTCTTGGCGCGCCAATCGCCGTTGGCGGCCCAATTGATGGGTTTGCCGCAAAAGGGATCGAGGTCGCTGCTGTTCCAATTCGAGATGCGAGAGGTGCGCCCCGGGATCCCGAAGCGATCGATCAGGAAGCGGCACAGACTGTTGAGCGCGAGTTGCGGCGCGGCCGCACCGTGCTGCTCCACGTACTTGACACGTCGAAAACCGGGCTCACGGGCCTGACGCGGCAGGCTGCGCGTACACTTATGGCGAGCGCGCCCCGGCGTGTCCGCGTTGTCGTTGACGCCTGCCAGCTTCGATGCAGCTTGACGCAGATCAAGCGCGATCTTGAGGACGGGTTTATGGTCCAGGCAACGGGTTCTAAATTTGCTGGCGGGCCACCCTTCTGTGGGGTCGTGCTGCTACCTGCCTTATTGGCGGACGAAATAGCAACGCGACCATCGCTTCCAGGGGGAATTGCCGATTACAGCGCGGCGTTGGATTGGCCCAGGGCTTTTCGGCATCGTTTCGGACACATGTGGGTGTCGCAAACGAATATCGGTCTCGGTCTGCGATGGGTCGCGGCACTTGATGGAATTGCCTCAATGGCTGCCATGGGCGACAATTTGCAGACAAGGATCGCGGACCGTTTTGCGAAAGAAGTGCGCGCAAGGGCAAAAAACCTTCGTGGTATTGAATTCGACCATGATGAACCTGATTTCGGATCGAGCACCATTGTGCCTTTGGCGGTGCGGGACAGGTATGGCTCCTCTTCTACCTTCTCGGCAGCGCAACGGATCCAGGCGGCTTTGAGGGAGCCCGGACGAGGCCCTGTGTGCCATGTCGGGCAACCGGTATGCCTGGGGGACAGGACGGTGCTACGCGTGGCCGCTTCGGCTTACACCCTGGCTTGCGTTGCCGCACGAATGAACGGCGGAAGCGATATCGATCAGGCCTTTCAACCCGTTGCGGCGAACCTCGACAGCCTGTTCGAGAAGTGGTCTCTCATTGAACGTCAACTCTAGTGTCCCGTCTCCGAATTGCCGCCCAATTTGCAGCGGGATCGTACGGCAATTCGGAGACATAAGGGACACGAGCAAAAGAAGGAGGCTAGTGTGGCTTGTGTCTCGCAATTGCCTATGAGAGCTTGCCGCGAGTGGTGTAGGCAATTGCGGGACGCCACACTAGAGTAAGCGATGTCACGAGCTGTTTTGCCCAAAGATTGCGATAGCGACGCCGAGCCTTTTCCTGCCGGCGCGCCAGAGTTGTCGGACGGCGCCGTGAGCCGCGATCTCGATCCCGCGGACTGGAGCGAATTCAGAAAACACGCACACGCCGTGCTGGACGACATGATCACGCATATCGAAACCATCAGGGACCGACCTGTGTGGCAGCCCGCGCCCGCGGCAACGCGCAAGCGGTTCCAGCAGCCTTTGCCGCGCGCCGGGCGCGATTTCGGCGAGGTGCTCTGCGATCTCAGCACTCACATCATCCCCTACGCCACGGGCAATCTTCATCCTGGCTTCATGGGCTGGGTACATGGATCGGGGACGCCGGTCGGCATGGTCGCCGAGATGGTTGCCGCAGCCCTGAACATGAACTGCGGCGGGCGCGATCATATCGGCCTTGATGTCGAAAGGCAGATTTCGCAGTGGATGGCCGAGGCGCTCGGCTATCCCAGCGGCGCGTCTGGCGTTTTCGTCACCGGCTCCTCCATGGCGAATTTCGCGGCCTTGATCGTGGCGAGAACAAAGGCCGCGGGCTACCAATCCCGCCACGAAGGGCTGGCGAATACCGCCTCCTGCCTTGTCGCGTATGCCTCCGTCGAGGCCCACAATTGCATCGCCAGCGGAATGGAACTTGCGGGGCTGGGCTCCGCGAATTTGCGCACCATCGACGTCGATCAATCCGGACGCATGGATGTTGCCAAGCTCGAAATGGCAATCGCGGAAGACCGTGCCAACGGGTTCGCGCCTTTCTTCATTGCAGGCACGGCAGGCACCGTGAACACAGGAGCGCTCGATCCGCTCGAGCGCATAGCGCAGGTCGCTTCGCGGGAAGGTCTTTGGTTCCATGTCGATGGAGCCATCGGAGCACTTGCAGCCTTTTCGCCCCAACTTCGCCCGCGGCTCAACGGGATCGAGAAGTCGGATTCGGTTGCGCTCGACTTTCACAAATGGGGACACGTGCCTTACGACGCCGGCTTCCTCCTCGTTCGGGATAGCGCGGCGCACAAACAGGCATTTGCAATGCCCGCCGCCTATCTGCAGCGATCCAAGCGTGGCCTTGCCGCCGGCGACACCTGGCCCTGCGACCTGGGTCCCGACCTGTCGCGCGGCTGTCGCGCCCTGAAAACCTGGATGACGATCGAGACGCTTGGCGCAGACCGCATCGGCGATGCGATGCTCGCAAATTGCGAACTCGCTCAATATTTGGCTCAGAAAGTGCGCCAGAGTTCGCTGTTCGAGCTGAAAGCGCCCGTGGCTTTGAATATTGTATGCTTCGGTGTCCGGGGCGGCCGCGACCGCGCCTTCAACCGGGAGCTTGTCCTGGACATGCATGATAGTGGCGTCGCAGCGCCGTCTTGGACGACCATCGGCGGCGAGAGCGTCATTCGCTGCGCCATCGTCAACCATCGCACAACGCGCACCGACATCGACCGCATGATGGACTGCATGACTGATCTTGCACTGTCGCGGCGGGAAGCGGCGCGCTAGAGTACGTCCGGAAAAGTGCAAAGCGGTTTTCCGATAAGACGCACGACAAAACAAAAACTGAGAGCCCGCTTTTGAATCCATCAAAAGCGGATAAGCTCTAAAGGGTCGGCATTTTGTATACATCCCGTGTATGGCCGCATGTGCTTGTCAACTTGTCCGTGACGCTTTCGCCTGAATTCCTTCTTCTGACAGATGTTCAGCGAATTCGTCTTGCCGGCAGGTTAACGAGAGGTCCAGCCCGCCCCAACCCCTGATAATGCGAGGAAAAACACCGGACGAGACGCCATCGCGGCCCCGGGCGTCGCCGCTGTTCCGGCTCCTCGCAAGCGTTAATGCGCCAAGCCGAAATATATTTAACGGACTTTTGCGCGTCCCGTTAATGAAGTAATTCCGGCATTAAATTCTATTTAATGGGCAACTTGTTAACCACAAAAAATTGCTTTACTTCAATAAGTTACGACGCGGCATCTCCGTCTGGCCGAAGGCGCTGCGCCCCTTCGTTCCGCGGTGGTATACAATATTTGACCAGAATCATGACGGGAAATAATTCCGGCGCGGTCCTGTTAACCCTATTTGTCTTAACGTCCGGCGCGGCGAACGATCCGTTAACGTGCGCCACGAGGGCGCGGATGACCAGTGGAGGAAGGTTCCACCCGGAGAGGTGCTGGTTAGCTCCGGTAGCTGACAGGCGGCTTAGCCGGGTGACTGGCTGGGCGGAAGCCCTGTGACAAAGGCCGCGAAGTGCCGGAGGCACGCCTTCGGCGTGACGGCGGTCGAGCAATCTGACGGGCCGTAACGCGAGTGAACTATGAGCAGGCCTCGAAAGCGTTAATGCGGATGCTGACCCCTCCGTGAATGAGGGGAAAGCTTGTACTGACAAGGAAGCAACCAACACGCGCACTTGTCAGGTCCGCCGAGGTCGTGGAGCTCAGCTCCGCCAACGAGCAATCTTTTAACTATATCCCATTTTAAGAATCAAAGTTGTGCATTTGTATTTAGAATAAAGAAATATCTGGCGGCTACCCTTTAATACAGTGAAGTTCAAAGTTTCTTATGGGATTGCAATGGCAAATATAAGTTGTGGTGTGGAAGGACAGGTCGTTTACTCCGGACCGGCATGCCAGCACGATCGCTTGCGCGGCGTGGATGTCATCATCGCAGCATGGAACCGGGAAGATACCATTGGGAGGGCCGTTGCCTCGGCCTTAGCCGAACCAGAGGTTCTTTCAGTCTTGGTCGTAGACGACGGTTCAACAGATGAGACCGCTAAGAGGGCGCATTCGGCTGATGATGGAAGCAATCGCCTGACAGTTTTGCAGCTCCCGGAAAATAGAGGTCCCGCCGCGGCACGGAATGCGGCGCTGGCATTTTCAAAAAGCTCTGCGCCATGGATCACTGTACTCGATGGCGACGACTTTTTGTTGCCGGGGCGATTCTCCCGCGCGCTTGATCAGGCGCAGAGCTACGACGTCATTGCGGACGATCTTCTTCAAGTGCACGAAGATTGCTGCGATGTTGACGCCCAACTCCTTGCTCATGCGCCGCAATTCGAACCTTGGGATTGCGATCTGCGCGGGTTCGTTCTTGGAAACGTTTCCAGGAAAGGACGCCACCGAAAAGAACTTGGCTTTCTAAAGCCGATGATCCGGCGATCCTTTCTGGAAAAGTATTGCCTTCGCTACGACGAGGCTCTGCGCCTTGGCGAGGATTATGCATTTTACGCCCGGTTACTCGCCATGGGCGCGCGGTTTCGGATTGTCCCGGCTTGTGGCTATATCTCCGTCATTCGACCTGGCTCCCTTAGCGACAAGCACTCAAAGCAAGACTTAGAGCGGTTGCGCGACATTGATTTCGTTCTGGAAGCTTTGCCAGGCCTTTCGGCAGCAGAGCGCTTGATAATTAGAAAGCATCAAAAATCTATTGATGCCCGTGTGCAATGGCTTGAAGTCATCGAGGCCGTGAAAGCCAAAAACGCGAGCCGTATCCTCCGCGCCTATTGCCGTTCGCCAAAGGTCGCCCGGTACTTGACAGCCAGGCTCAGCGAACAACTCTTCGAAAGGTCGGCAAAGCGCTTAAAAGCCTTCACTGAAGCGCAAGAGCGCAACCGCCTGTCGCCGGCGGGCGGCACGTTAGATTTTGGGTCGCGGGATACAGAGATACGAACAGCCAGTGCCGCCTGAAACCCGAGGGCATATCATTGTGCCCAAAGAAACCCGCCACCTGAAGATGCCGATACAAAGGTCTGCAACCTGTTTCATTCCCAGTGGGCCGGCCGCAAGGCCGGTGGCGAACTAAGAAGCAGACTTTGTTTGACGCGCCATCGCACGCCGAACCCGTCATCCCGGAACTTGATGACCCGGATGTTTCCGCCAATTCCGTCGTCATGGCCGCCCTTGGAGGAGGACAAGCCCGGCCATGACATTGGAGCGAAAATTCGCCAATGTTTTCATGGCTTCTTTTGCTAGCGGAAACATCTGGGTCATCAAGTCCCGGAAAGGCGAAGCCTTATCCGGGATCGTAACAAGTTGAAGCGCCTACGTTTTTACCACCCGGCTCGCGCTTACGAAGGGAGCATGCGGCGTACGGTTCATTCTACTCGGCGATTGCCGCTCGCACTGTGGCAGCGGCGCCGCTTCTCGCCCGAATGTCGTCGTGGAGATGCTTGCGCGCGAGCGCAGCCTCGGCCCCGGATGTTGCATGATAGAGATCGAGGGCTTCGAACTCGTCCGCTTTTGGCGGCGCGATCGCCGTGTCCGTATAAGTCAATCGATCCGGCGCAGCCAGCACCTCTTTCCGGATTGCATTGCATTGCCTGTAATTGGACCAATAGCGCCAGGCTTTGAGGACGGTTTCGCCAAAATAGCGCGGATAGAAGAGGAAGGGGCTTTCGATCGGAAGTCCGCTCCTGCGATCGCGGCGGAATTTCAGGCGCAGCGCGCCGCCTTCGAGCGGATGAACGCCTTCGTAAGTGTGCACGAGCTTGAACCAGAGAAGTGTCGACAGGGTTGTCCCTGGCCGCCCCTTCGGGCTGGCGGCAACCCGGCGAAGGATCGTTCGGATATGGTCAGGGCTATAGAAGCTGGCCCAAGCGGCTCGCCATGCCTCGTCCCATTCCGTGTCGCTCATTTTGGAATGATGAGTGACCCGGTGGTTCAGATCGTATTTATTCATGTCCGGATCCATCCACACGCCTTTTTCCAAGAGGAGCTTGTGGTCCTCCGAACCGGGCAAGGGGGTGAGGTTGAACAGTTCCAGGAGATCGAGCGGCAATTCAGTTTTGATAATTTCTATATCTCGCAGGATCGACTCCTTGGTGTCCCCTGGGAAACCGATGATATAGCCGGCGCATGTGATCGCGCCATGGGCGCGCCACTTCTGCAGCATCTCCCTGTAGTCCGTGATTTTGTTCTGACGCTTGTTGGCGGCAAGCAAATTGTCCGGATTGATGTTCTCCAGCCCGATGAAGACGCGGCGGACGCCGGCTCGCGACGCCTTTTCAATGAAGTTCGGGATTTTGTGACAGAGCGTATCGACCTGGATCGTAAACCCGATCTTGGGAAACCCGTTTGCGCGCAGCTCGATCATGCGGTCGAAATGCATTTCCCAATCGCGATTACGGGCGAAATTGTCGTCCGTGATGAAAAAGCGATAGATTTTCTGAGCGTAGTTTTCGCGGATGATGTTCTCAAGGTCGTCCGGCGTGCGGAAGCGGCTCTTGCGGCCTTGCACGTTGATGATGGTGCAGAACGAGCACTGATAGGGGCAGCCGCGCCCTAAATCCATGCTCGACAGTGCGCCCGCGGTCCGGCTCAAATGCTTTTGCGGAAGGATCGGGACCGGTTGGCCCTGAAGGGCCGGCAGCTGATCCATGTAATTGTAGAGCGGGGCGAGCTTGCCCTCCCAGGCATCGCGTACAACCTTGTCGAAGCGGCCGTCTTCGGCCTCCCCCGCAAAGAACGAGATGCCGAGGGCCTGCGCATCGCGCATGTCTTTTGGCAATTCCGGCAGCATGGCGATGCAGCCGGAGACGTGAAAACCACCGATGCAGACAGGGAGGCCCGCTTCGAGGAACGGGCCGGCAATATCGACCGCGCGCGGAAATTGATTGGATTGCACGCCGATAAGTCCAATGAGCGCTCTACCGCCGCGTTCGGAGATCATCCGGATGATCTTGCCGGGCCGCATGCGCCGGTTGGTTTCGTCATAGGTGTGGATATGGATTTGAACGTCTGGGCCAAGGATGCCGCGGCGTTGTGCGTCCATCGCCAGACCATTCAGGCAGGCAAGCGTGTTGGAGGGGATTGCTGATCGAAACCATTGGATCGGGTAGCCGTCATCGTCGTAGTGAGCCGGCTTGATAAGCACGATGTGGAATTCGCGCTGCGGTGTGAGGCTCATATTTCCTTCCTGACCTGTCGTGCGCAGAACGGCAACGCTTGAAACGCGCGCCATTGGGCGGAAACGTGCCATCTATGGCTGCACCCCGAATATTCGGCCCGACCTCTAAGCTAATGACATTCCGGCAGGAATAAGGACAACACAAGTGCGGCCGGGACACAGTTGCATTCGACCGCCCCGTTCCCTGCACTTACCCCCACACGTTTTGGAGAAGGGATTTGTTATCCTGATCGCCCCGTCAGCGACGACCCAGGCATCCGCGTCGAGCCTGCGCGCGATGTCGCCGGCAGCCCCCGCCGCAATGCGAGCGCCTATGTGACCATCGAGGACGCGCGCGAAGGCGCGGCGGCGGGCGCCTTCCTTATCCGAGCGCTTTGTCCGGTCGAGCAGGAACTGCGCCGCCTCTTCGGCTGCGAACAAGCCGAGCGAGACGGCGGCGGCGCGGTCTTCCCAAGCGGCCCTGCCGGAGGAAGCCCGCGTCTTCGAGGATGCGGCCTATGGCTGCGGCAAATTGCGCATCGTACCCGCCCGAGAAATAAAAAATCGAGTTTTCCCGTTATCTGCCGAAATTGCTCCAGGCATTTGCCCCGAAATCCGCCGTCTTCGCCTCGCAAAAGCGACCTTAGCAGGAGAAATTCTTTCCTCCATCTAGATGCCCATAGCCCCGCGGCACAATCTCTCCTCGACTTTAGTCGTGAGCCGGGCTATGGTCATCTCCCTCAACCCATTCCAAAGCTGAAGGTTTTCGCCATCGTGATCGTGGAAGAAACCGAAGCGCCGGCATTCTGGGCGCCTGCGGTGCTGCGAGACCTGTGCACCCGTTGCGGCGTCTCGCGGCGGCATGCGGGGTGCGGATGCGCCTCCCTGTTCATAAAGCCGAACGGCTCGAAGATTGAAACAGGGAGATCACCGGCGCGCGCCATGCCGGCAAGAGGCTCGCGTGTGCTCCCGACCGCTCGAAAAGGAAGGCTGCCGAGTCCGTGCTTGGCCGGGCGCAATGCTCGTGCCGGATGTGGCACATCCACAACATGTATGGGGAGTTGTCGAGCCCGCGCTGCGAACAGCCCGGGTCGGCGAAGGTTCCATACGACACGAAGAAATGCTTGCGATTCCTTGATAATCATGAATAGACTTAATGTCGCAAATGGCGTTTCTTCCTCGAAGTGCCGTGAAACTGTCGTATCATCACTAAAATGTGATTTGGGTGGTTAAAGTTATGGCAGGCGTTGGGGAAGGTAGTAGATTGATGAGGAATTTTGGGCAGCCAGCCGTTTCTTCATCGCTCGTCCGCTCGGGGCCTTTTGTAAAAGGCCCGTTTGCTTCCAAAAAAGGAACTGCGACACCTGAGGCTGCCGACAGGCAACGGCGGTTGGCCGCTGTGATCGCACAGGAAATCATTCCGCGCCTTATGCAGATTCATCGCGAGGTTCTGGCGCCTGGCGCGAGCGATCCGCTTGCACCGTCGCAGTATGAGATCCAGGAGCTGACCAAGCTTGTGCTTGGCCCGGATGTCCAGGCGGTGACCAGCTACATTTCGCACATGAAGCGGAACGGCTTGCCGCTGGATGTCTTGTTTGTCGAACTCCTGGAACCGGTTGCGCGGCTTCTCGGCAAGATGTGGGAAGACGACCGTTGCGATTTCCTCGACGTGACGCTCGGCGTGGCCCGCCTGCAAAAAATGCTGGCCATTTTCAACGACACTCATAGGATTCCGGCCTTCGGCGATGTGCGCCGCGTGATTACCGCAACGACCTTGGGCGAGCAGCACCGGTTCGGTCTTGCGATGGTCGAGAAATTCATGCGCGCGGCGGGCTGGGATGTCCACTCCGAGGAGGGCTCGACGCCCGAGTTGATCGCCGCTGCCGTTCATGGCGAATGGTTCGCCATCGCCGGAATTACGTTGAGCTGTGAGTTGCGCCTGGGTGCGCTCGCCGACATGATCAAGACAATCCGCGAGCAGTCCTGCAACAAGTCGATCGGCATCATGGTCGGCGGTCCTGTTTTCATCAATCGTCCGGAGCTTGCCATGCGCGTCGGCGCGGATGCGGCTGCCGTGAACGCGCCCGCTGCGGTGATCCTTGCACAGAAGCTGTTTGATCTCAGCGTTGGGAGCCGGGTCCGAGCCTCGACTGCGGCCTGAAGTCTGCTTCAGCGGGGTTGCGCCCGCGGCAGAAGCGTCGCGTGGCCTCTTGTTGTTGTCCTGACGACAACCTGAGGCAAAAAAACTTCTCTTTAAGCAACCTCCACACCGAAAATTTACGGCGCCCATGCACTAATCCTCGCGACGCTCGCATGGGATAAACCGTTATGCGTACGCTTTGCCTTCTGGCCTTTGGAATTTTTGTGGGCCTCTTCGCCTACACCTATAATCTCAAGCTCAAAACGCGCGCGCTTGAAGCCGAAGCGCGCGACCTCGTAAACGCGCTCCAGGATGAAGGAGATTTTCTGGCGCTGATGCGCGCGGAGGTGAGCTATCTTTCGAGGCCGGAACGTATTGAGGACATGGCGCGCAAGACGCTCAAGCTGGAGCCGATTACATCCGCGCAGCTCGTTCCATGGAATGCCGTGGCGCCAGGTGCTGTCGCGACTGCTCTGACTTCGAGCGCATCCGTGGCTCGCAAAGACGGCATCGCGGCGCTCATCGAAAAAGCATCCACTCAAACGGCTCCCGCCGGGGTGCGTTAAAGGGCTATGGTCACGCTGGCGACTCTTTGCCATCGGCTCGGCGGCTCGAACAGCGCCCATCGGGCCGTAAAAAACGCACGGCGCGCGCAGGCGCTGCTCGCGTTTTTTTTCGTCTGCGCCTTTACAATCGTTTCGGGCCGGATCGTCCATTACGGCGCATCGGCTAACGATCTGCCTGTCCTTGCGGTGGCGACCGGGCCGGCCGTGCTCGCGAAGAACCGGCCTGACATTGTCGACCGTTACGGAAGACTGCTCGCCACCGACATCCGCATCTACTGGCTTGCCGCAAACCCGAAACAGATCGTCAACGCAGACGATGCGGCTGAAAAAATCGCGGCTCTGTTTCCGGATCTCAATCAGGCGGCGCTCGCGAAGAAGTTCCGCGATAAAACGAGCCGTTTCGAGTGGGTGAAGCGCGGCTTGACCCCGAAGCAGGCCGAGGCGGTGCACGCGCTCGGCATTCCCGCCCTGACGCTCCTTCCCACGAACCAGAGGGTTTACCCGGCCGGGAACGAAGCGGCGCACATTCTCGGAATCACCAACGTCGACAATGAGGGCCGCAGCGGCGTCGAATGGTATATCGACCAGAAGCTCGCCTCGCAGCTCACGCCCACCTCGCTCACGGACCGGCCGATCGTCAAGCTTGCGCTCGATCTGAGCGTCCAGCATGTCCTGACGGACGAGCTTTCGCATGCGATGGACCTGTACGGCGCGAAGGCCGTGCTCGGGCTTGTGCTCGACGTGAGGAATGGCGAGGTTCTGGCCTCGGCCTCGTTGCCGGATTTCGATCCCAACCGCCGCGAGCAGGCCGCGGAGCAGAACCGGCAAAACCGCGTCGTAACCGACGTTTATGAACTCGGCTCCGTCTTCAAGTCACTCACAATTGCCATGGCGCTCGATCAGGGCGTTGCGAACCGCTACGAGCTCTTCGACGCAAGCCCCTTGACGGTCGGCAACTTCTTTCTCCGCGATCCTCACGCCACACGCCAGATGATGAGCGTCGAAGATATTTTCATTCATTCCTCGAATACGGGCGCGGCGCGCATCGCGATGGCGGCGGGAGTGGCTCGCCAGCAGGCGTTCCTCAAGTCGCTCGGCCTGTTTGAGAAAATCGAAACCGAGGCTGGCGCTTCGCCGGTTCCGGTCTTTCCCAAGGTGTGGAGGCCGACCAACGCGATTACCATCGCATACGGGCACGGCATCGCGGTCCCGCCGCTCCTTTTCGCAGGCGCGATGGCCTCTCTGGTCAACGGCGGCGAACGGATCAAGCCCACTTTCCTTCTTTCCGAAAAAGGAGCGGACGAAAAAGGCCAGCGCCTCATGCTGCCCCAGACGAGCGACGTCATGCGCGATCTCATGCGCCTTGTGGTCGAGCGAGGCACGGGGCGGCGCGCGGCGGTCCCCGGCATCGCCATCGGCGGCAAGACGGGAACCGCGCTCAAGGTGAAGGATGGCCACTACACCCACGATGTGATCAACAGCTTTGTGGCAGCGTTCCCGATCGATTCGCCGAAATATATCGTGATGGTCACGCTCGACGAACCGAAGCCCGAAGAGCCGGGCAAGATTAACGAAGCCTCGCAAAACGCAGCTCCGACCGCTGGCGCAATTATCAAGCGGATCGCTCCGATGCTCGACATCTTGCCCACACCCCGGTTTGACGAAGCCGCCGCAACCCCCTATGAACAGGCGGCTCCCAGAGTGCGGCAGCGCTTCTATCGACGGAACCCCTATGAGATTAGCGGATTTAATCAAGGATATTCCGCTTACGGTCAGTACCAGTATTCCCCTGGATATCAGAATTACTGGCCTTACAGCCGATAGCCGGCTGGTTGCTCCTGGCATGTTGTTCGTAGCGCTTTCGGGCACGAAGGCGGACGGCATGGCATTCGCGGGGGAAGCCGTAGCGCGAGGAGCAGCCGCGATCCTCGCGGAGGATAACGCAGTGGCGGACGCGCTGAGCATCCCGGTGTTGCGCTCCAGTGAGCCAAGGCAGGTTCTCGCTCGCCTCGCCGCCCGCTTCTACGCCGCGCAGCCGGAAACGGTCGCGGCGGTAACAGGCACGAACGGCAAGACATCCGTTGCGGCTTTTCTGCGCCAAATCTGGGCCGCGACCGGCTTTGAGGCCGCGAGCCTTGGCACGGTCGGCATTGTGACAAACAAAGGGGAGACAGTGCTCGCGCATACAACCCCCGATCCGGTCACGCTTCACAAATATCTGGCAGCGTTGGCGGCAGAGGGCGTGACCCACCTGGCACTCGAAGCCTCCAGCCATGGCCTGGATCAGCACCGGCTCGATGGTGTGCGCTTCTCGGCGGGCGCGTTCACAAACATCACGCGCGATCATCTCGATTATCACCCCACCTTCGAGGATTACTTCCAGGCAAAACTGCGCCTGTTCCGGGAGCTGTTGCCGCCCGGCTCGCCAGCCGTGATCGACGCGGACAGCCCCGGCGCGGACCAAGCCATCGAGGCGGCCCACAATCGCAAGCTCAACGTTTTGACCGTCGGGCAGGGCGGCCACGCGATCGCCCTCAACAGCACCGCGCGCGAGGGCTTCAAGCAGCGCCTTTCCGTTACCTTCCAGGGCCGGGACTTTTCCGTTGCGCTTCCTCTCGCCGGCGCATTCCAGGTCTCGAACGCGCTCGTTGCCGCTGGAATGGCCCTCGGGCTTGGCGCTTCGGCAGAAACCGTGTTTTCAGCCTTGGCAGGCATTCGGGGCGCGAAAGGCCGCTTGGAATATATCGGCGAGACTGCACTCGGCGCGCCCGTTTTTGTCGACTATGCCCACACGCCCGACGCGCTCGTGAAGGCGCTGCAAGCTCTGCGGCCTTATGCCAGCAGCCGGTTGCACGTCGTTTTTGGCTGCGGCGGCGACAGGGACACAGGAAAGCGCCCCGAGATGGGACGCGCGGCGATGGCTCACGCCGACGAGGTCTATGTCACCGATGACAACCCCCGGAGCGAGGAGCCTGCCGCGATCCGGCGCGCTATCATGGCGGCAGCGCCCGGCGCGATCGAAATCGCGGGCCGTACCGACGCGATCGCGATGGCAACCGGCAACCTCAAGAGAGGCGATGTTCTGCTTGTGGCGGGCAAAGGCCACGAGACCGGGCAGATCGTGGGCAAGACCGTCATTCCCTATTCCGATCACGAGGCCGTTGCGTCAGCGCTCACGGCAGTTGCCCGGAGGGCGAGCAATGGCTGACCCGCTCTGGACGACGCAAGAAATCGCGGCGGCGCTGGAATCCACGCCAACGGGCTCCCATGCCATTCCGGTGAGCGGTATCTCCATCGACAGCCGCACTTTGAAGCGCGGCGATCTCTTCTTTGCGATCAAGGGCGAGCGCATGGATGGGCATCGGTTCGCCGAAGCTGCGATCGATAATGGCGCTGCCGCCGCCGTCGTGGAACAGGCTTTTGAAGCACCTTCCTCCTCCCCGCTCTTTAGTGTGCCCGATACGCTGGAGGCGCTGAATGCGCTCGCGCGGCAATCCCGAAGCAGGACCAGCGCGCGCATCATCGCCGTAACCGGGAGCGTCGGCAAGACGGGCACGAAAGAGATGCTGCGCACGATGCTTTCGGCGTCGGGGCCCACACACGCCTCGGAAAAATCCTACAACAACCTCTGGGGTGTGCCTCTATCGCTTGCGAGAATGCCCAGAGACACGGCCTTCGGCGTTTTCGAGATCGGCATGAACCATACAGGCGAGATAACGCCGTTGACGCGCCTCGTCCTCCCGAACATCGCGATCATCAGCTGGGTGGCTCCGGTTCATATCGAGTTCTTCAAGTCGGTGGCTGAGATCGCCGATGCAAAAGCCGAGATATTCGAAGGTTTCGAGCAAGGCGGAATTGCTGTTCTTCCAGCCGACAATGAGCATTTTGCGAGGCTGGCGGCGCACGCACGCGCGAAAAACGCCCGCGTTGTGTCGTTCGGGCAGAGTCCTGGCGTCCATGCACGGTTGTTGAGCTACGAAGCCGTCGAGGAAGGAGCGGTTGTTATCGCTGATATCCTTGGCAGCCGCCTGAAGTTCCTAATTAGCGCCCGCGGCCGCCATCTCGCTTTAAACGCGATCGCGGCGCTTGCTGCGGCCAAACTTGCAGGCGCTCATATCGAGACCGCGGCCGAGTTCTCGCCCGGTTCGAGGCGCCGGAAGGCCGGGGGAAGAGTTCCGCATTCAACACGCCAGAGGGGCCGGTTCTCGTCATCGACGAATCCTACAACGCCAATCCGGCATCGATGCGCGCGGCGCTCGAGGTCCTCGGCACGACGCCGCGAACAAAATGTCCGCGGCGCGTGGCAGTTTTGGGGGATATGTTGGAGCTTGGCCACGATGGGCCACAATTCCACGCCGAACTCGTGAGCGCGGTTGACTCGACCGGCATCGATCTCGTTTTCTGCGCCGGACCATTGATGGCCCATCTTTATGACCGGCTGCCTCTGCAAAAGAGGGGCGGCTGGGCTCAAAAATCCGAGGATTTGCGCGCTGTTTTGCTGGACGCGGTGCAGGGCGGCGACGCGGTCATGATCAAGGGGTCTCTCGGAAGCCGGATGGGTCACCTGGCGGAGGCGCTGCGCTTGCGCTTCTCAAATCTGGCGGCGGAAGAACGCGGCCGCGCTGCAGTATAAAGGCTGGACCATCGGATGCTTTATCTATTAGCCGAACTGAGCAAGGAATCGCCGATCTTCAACCTTTTCCGGTACATCACGTTCCGGACGGGCGGAGCGGTCGTGACGGCGATGATTGTCGTGTTCGTGCTCGGCCCCTGGCTGATCGATTCGCTGCGCCTGCGCCAAGGCAAAGGCCAGCCCATCCGCGAGGATGGGCCGAAATCACACCTCATCACCAAGAAGGGCACGCCCACCATGGGCGGCCTCATGATTCTGCTCGGTCTGTGCGTGGCGACGGTGCTTTGGACGAATCCGTTCAGTCCCTATGTGTGGATCGTTCTTGCTGTGACGCTCTCGTTCGGGCTCATCGGTTTCTACGACGACTACCTGAAGGTGACAAAGCGCACGTCATCAGGTTTTTCCGGGCGCTTCCGGCTTTTTCTTGAGCTCTTTGTTGCGGGCCTTGCCACCTATGCCATCGTTGCCGCCGGCTCGAAACCGTTCGCAACGTCCTTGACGGTGCCCTTTTTCAAGGAAGTCGTGATCAATCTCGGCCCGATACTGTTCGTTTGCCTGGGGATTTTTGTCATCGTGGGCGCCGGCAACGCGGTGAATTTAACTGATGGGCTCGATGGGCTCGCCATTGTGCCGGTGATGATCGCGGCTTCCGCCTTCGGCGTCATCTCCTACGTTGTCGGAAACAAGATCTTCGCAGATTACCTCCAAATCCACTTCGTGCCCGGCGCGGGTGAATTGGCCGTGGTGTGCGGGGCGCTTCTTGGCGCGGGGCTCGGATTCTTATGGTTCAACGCGCCGCCAGCCATGATTTTCATGGGCGACACCGGCTCGCTCGCGCTGGGGGGCGCGCTCGGCTCCATTGCCGTTGCGGTCAAGCATGAGATCGTTCTCGCCATTGTGGGCGGCTTGTTCGTGCTTGAAACCGTTTCGGTCATTGTCCAGGTGGTGTCCTTCAAGCTGACAGGGAAACGCGTCTTCCGAATGGCGCCGCTCCATCACCATTTCGAGCAGAAGGGCTGGGCCGAACCGACCGTTGTCGTGCGTTTCTGGATCATTGCCGTGATTCTTGCCCTTATCGGGCTGACGACGCTGAAGCTGAGGTAACATGATCGAAGCGCACACCTTGGCGGGCAAGACCGTCGCCGTCTTCGGAATGGGACTATCCGGGCTGGCGGCGGGGCGCTCCCTGCTCGCGGGCGGGGCTTCGGTTTTGGCCTGGGACGACGGCGAGAAGGGGCGCGAGGCGGCGAAAGCGGCCGGACTGCCTCTTGTCGACCTGA
Organism: uncultured Alphaproteobacteria bacterium; assembly: GCA_963839435.1. Lineage (GTDB taxonomy): Bacteria > Pseudomonadota > Alphaproteobacteria > Rhizobiales > Rhodomicrobiaceae > Rhodomicrobium. The sequence continues at coordinate 25,149 of CAWIVD010000031.1, read as the reverse complement.
AAGCCGCCGATTGGGGTGCGGTGGACGCGCTTGTCCTCGCCCCAGGTGTTCCTCTCACCCACCCAGAGCCGCATTGGACCGTGAAGCTTGCCCACGCGCATGGGGCCGAGATCATCGGCGACACCGAGATTTTCATGCGCGAGCGCCGGCGCGCGCGCACCGCTTCGCCCGTCATCGCCATCACCGGCACGAACGGGAAATCCACCACCACCGCGCTGACCCACCATCTCCTTGAGGCTGCGGCCCTCGATGCGGTTCGCGGCGGCAATATCGGCACCGCCGTTCTCGACCTCCCTCCCTTCGAGGACGGGCGGCATTACGTGCTGGAATTGTCGAGCTATCAGATCGACCTGACCCCAAGCCTCGATCCTGACGCAGGCATCTTGCTGAACATCACGCCCGATCATCTCGACCGGCATGGAACGCTTGAGAACTACGCGGCGGTTAAAGAGAAGGTGTTTGCGCGTCCGGCCGAAGGGGCCACAGCGGTGATCGGCGCGGACGACGGTTTCTGCGACGCCATCGCGGCGAGAGCTGTTGCGCGCGGCGTGAAAACGTTGCGGATTTCGGCAAGTCATCGGGTTCATACCGGCATCTACGCGCAAGGCTCCGAGTTGTTCGAGGTGGCGGATGGCGAAGTCACGAACCGCGTCGATCTGGCCGGAATTGGCTCGCTCAGAGGGGCGCACAACGCCCAGAATGCGAGCGCGGCATTGGCTGCGGCACGGAGCCTCGGCCTGCCTTGGGAAAAGCTTGCGCAAGCGCTTCGGACGTTCCCAGGTTTGGCCCATCGCATGGAGGAAATCCGGCGTATCGGCCATGTCCTCTTCGTGAATGACTTAAAGGCCACGAACGCCGACGCGGCAGAGCGGGCGCTTTCGAGTTTCTCCAACATCTACTGGATCGCGGGCGGCAAGCCGAAGGCAGGCGGGATTGAAAGCCTCGCGCCGTATCTCCCGCGCATCAGGAAGGCTTATCTGATCGGCGAGGCTGCGGAGGCATTTTCGAAGACTGTCGGCGGCAATCTGCCCTGCACAATCTCGAAGACGCTGGACCGGGCGGTGGCGGATGCCTCGGCTGATGCGCTGTCCGCGGCCGGCGGTGAAGCGGTCGTGCTTCTTTCGCCTGCCTGCGCCTCCTTCGATCAGTTCCCGAACTTCGAAGTTCGCGGCGACGTGTTCCGTGTCCTCGTCGAGGCTTTGCCCGAAGCGCCCACCAAGGATCGTGCCGCATGAGCTTTTCGCGGGCAGAGCGCGCGGTCGTTACCGATTGGTGGCTTACAGTCGACCGCACGCTGCTGGCGCTTATTCTCCTGCTCGCCCTTGCCGGTCTGGGCGCCTCTGTCGCGGCAAGCCCCCAGAGCGCCCTGCATTTCAAGCTTGAGCCCTTTTATTTCGTGAAACGTCACGCGCGCGGCTTAATCATCGCGCTCGCCATCGTGTTCGGGGTTTCGCTGCTCAATCCCACCCAGATCAAGCGCCTTGCTCTTTTTCTGTTCTGTGGCGGCATCCTCTTGATGGGCGCCACGCTTCTGCAGGGGATCGAGCGCAACGGCGCGGCGCGCTGGCTGATTGTCGGAGGCGTGTTCCTGCAACCGTCCGAATTCGTCAAACCGGGGTTCGTCGTGCTGTCCGCGTGGCTGTTTTCGGAAAGCGTCAAGAGGCAGGACATGCCTGCGCTTGAGCTGGCGCTGTCGATGCTCCTCCTCTTTGTCGCGCTTCTCGTCCTGCAGCCGGATATGGGACAGACGATTATCGTAACCTGCGTTTGGTGCGGTCTTTTCTTCCTGTCCGGCTACTCGCTCCGCATCGCGCCCTTGTTCCTGGTTGTGTTCCTGGCGGGCCTCGCCGCAGCCTATTTCACCATGCCTCATTTTACGAGCCGCATTAATCGCTTCACCGGGGGAACCGCCGAGTCTCTGCAAACGTCTGTGGCCGTCGGCGCCTTCCGCGATGCGGGGTGGTTCGGGCATGGCCTGGGCGAAGGCTTCCCGAAGACGCGGCTTCCCGACGCCCATAACGATTTCGTGTTCGCAGCAGTGGCTGCAGAGATGGGCATTGCCGCCTGCCTGTTCCTGATCCTTATTTATGGCTTAATTGTCTGGAGAGCCTTAAGAGGCGCGTTCCGCGAGCAGGAGACCTTCATACGTCTCGCCGCTGCGGGCCTTGTCATGATTTTCGGATTGCAGGCCTTGATCAATATGGCAGTAAACTTGAATCTGCTTCCTGCGAAGGGGGTCACGCTTCCCTTTGTGTCCTACGGCCGGTCCTCGCTACTCGCGACCGCGATCACTCTTGGCATGATCGTCGCCTTGACGAAGCGGTCCATGTTCAAGTGCGCCTCCCAGGCCTTTCCGGGGGTTGGGGATTTGGCAATGACGCCCGGCAGGGAGACGCTTCCATGAGCCGCGGTTCGATCATGCTGACGGCCGGTGGAACGGGCGGCCACCTTTTCCCCGCCCAGGCGCTCTGCGAGGAAATGGTCCGGCGCGGCTACGAGGTCGATCTCATTACCGATACGCGCGGCAACGTTTTCGGCGCCGATTTTCCTGCGCGCAAGATTTACAAGGTGGCCGCGGCGACCTTCCACGGCCGTTCCCCAATCGAGGCGACAAGGACGCTCGGCCTGCTCGGCAACGGCTTCCAGGCGTCCTACCGGATCATAGGGGAGGCACGGCCCCAAGCCCTCATAGGCTTCGGCGGTTATCCGACGCTCGCACCTGTTCTCGCCGCCATGGGACGTGGCATTCCGTCCGCGATCCATGAACAGAACTCTGTGATGGGCCAAGCCAACCGCTTTCTGGCGCCGATGGTGAAGGCCATAGCCTGCTCCTTCGACAACACGAAATATCTCGAAGGCAAGCTTCTGCAGAAAGCGCGGGTCACGGGAACACCTCTTCGCAAGTCTGTTCTCGACTTGCAGAGTGTTCCCTATCGTCCACCGGGCAGCCAGGCCCAGCTCAATCTGCTTGTCTTTGGCGGCAGCCAGGGAGCGCGGTACTTCTCCGAAATAATGCCGCAGGCGCTGCAGTTGCTGCCTCAGCAGGTCAAGGACCGGCTCTTCGTCATGCAGCAGTGCCGCGCCGAGGATATCGACCAGGTCTTCGACACCTATGAGGCTTGCGGTGTCGCTGCCGAACTTGCGACATTCTTCGAGGACCTTCCCTACAGGATGTCCAATTCACACTTGATCGTGTCGCGAAGCGGCGCCACCACGGTCGCCGAGCTTTGCGCGCTTGGCCGCCCCGCCATACTCGTTCCGCTTCCGAATGCCAAGGACAATGACCAGCTCGAAAATGCAACCCGAATGGAGAGCGCCGGCGCCGGATATTGTTACCCGCAGGGTTCGCTGACCGCAGAGGGGCTTGCCGGAGCAGTCCGCCGTCTCTTCGAGGATCCTGCGGCGCTCGTCAGGGCCGCATCGGCTGCGCATTCTCTCGCGAATTACAGAGCTGTTGAAAATCTTGCGAATTTGCTTGAAGAGTTAGCGGAAAAGCAAGGTTCGGCTGTGGGCGAAGAAGTAACTGCTTAGGAATCTGGCTTCTATCATGCGGGCAAGTTGCTCGCGGGCAGTTAAGGGAAAAGAGGACACGGCAATGAAAGATCCGCTTTCTGGCGGTCGCGTTCATATTATTGGCATTGGCGGCATCGGCATGAGCGCCATCGCCGAGATCATGGCCGCGCGTGGCCTTGAGGTTCAAGGCAGCGACCAGAAAGACGGAGCAAATCTTCGCCGCCTCTCGAGCAAAGGCATCAAGGTTTTCGTTGGCCAGTGCGCAGGGAACCTCGAAGGCGCAGCGACGGTCGTTATCTCGACCGCGGTCAAGGACACAAATCCGGAGCTCAAGGCTGCGCGCGAGAAAGGTCTGCCTGTGTTCAGCCGGGCCGATACGCTCGCCGCGCTCATGACGGGATATCGGACGATCTCGGTCACAGGCTCTCACGGCAAGACCACGACCACAGCCATGATCGGCTGGATGATGACCGAGGCCGGTCTCGATCCTACCGTTCTTGTCGGCGGCGTGGTTCGCGCCTGGGGATCGAATGCGCGGATCGGCTCGAGCCGATGGATGGTGGTCGAGGCGGACGAATTGGACGGCACCTTTATCCGGCTGCCGACCGAGATCGGCGTCGCGACAAACATCGACCCGGAACATCTCGATTATTACGGGACGGAGGCCGCCCTCCACGAGTCGTTCCTGACCTTCTTCCGTCAAATTCCGAAGAATGGCCTTGCCGTGCCGGGCATTGACCATCCCGTTGTACGAAGCCTCCTCAATCGTCTCGAGGCGGAAGGATGTCGCCCGCCGATGGCAGCCTTCGGGCGCGCACTCGATGCGCAGTCGCGGATCGACACGGTCGTCACGAATGGCGGATCGGTGACCTTCGACACGATCCTGGCCGCAGGCGCTGGTCATCATCCTGCCCGGAGAAACGCATTCAAGCTTCGGGTTCCAGGCGCGCACAACGCGCTGAACGCGGCCGCGGCGATCGCGGTCGGTCAGCACGTCGGGCTCACGCCCGACCAGATTTTCGAGGCGCTATCGACCTTTGAAGGCGTCGACCGCAGATTCACCTCGACCGGAGAATGGAACGGCGTCTCGATTTACGACGATTATGCCCACCACCCCACGGAAATAGCGGCCGCGCTAAGTGCCGCGCGTGGCGCTGCGAAGGGCCATCTCATTGCCGTCATGCAGCCCCACCGCTTTTCGAGGCTGAAATCGCTATTCGACCAGTTTTGCGAATGCTTCAAGGAAGCCGACATGGTGCTCATCGCCCCGGTTTATGCCGCCGGCGAAGCGCCGAACGGTTTCGATCGCGACAGGCTCGTCGAGGGCATCAGGCAAACGGGGCACGCGCGCGTCTATCCTATCGACGGGGAGGATGCGCTCACACGCACGGTGGCGGCTCTCGCACGGCCCGGCGACCTTGTCATCGGGCTTGGCGCGGGCACCATCAGTGAATGGACGCACGCCCTTCCGGGCCGTCTCAGCCTTTATACCGCGTTTGCCGGCGCGGCTGAGTAATCGTGTTCCCGGACCTTGTCCCAAGTCTTCGCGCGGTCGCGCCTGACCTTCGCGGCAGGCTTCTGCCGAATGTCATGCTCAGCGATCTGACATGGTTGCGCGTAGGCGGCCCGGCCCAGGTGCTCTTCACGCCAGCGGACGAGGACGATCTCGCTTATTTCCTCTCGCGCTGCCCGCTCGATTGTCCGGTGATCGTCATCGGCGTCGGCTCGAACCTGCTTGTGCGCGACGGCGGCATACCCGGCGTTGTTATTCGCCTTGCGCGGGGCTTCAACGAGGCTGCTCCCATCAGTGCTACCCGTATTCAAGCAGGTGCGGCTATGCCCGATGTCAGGCTTGCTCAGGTGGCGGCATCAGCGGGGATCGCTGGGCTCGCGTTCTATCGCGGTATTCCCGGAACCGTCGGCGGCGCGCTGCGCATGAATGCGGGCGCGCATGGCTGCGAAACGAAGGACGTGCTGGCCGAGGCGCGCGCGGTCGACCGGAGCGGCAATGTCCACGTCTTCGACAACGCTGGGATGGGCTTCACCTACCGCCATTGCGGCATTCCGGGCGACACCATTTTCACCCACGCCATTTTTGAAGGCCACGAAGGCGAGCCCGCTGAAATCGAACGCGAGATGAAGGGCGTCGCCGAGTATCGCGAAACGCATCAGCCCATAAAAAGCCGGACTGGGGGTTCAACCTTCACAAATCCGCCGGGCCATAGCGCCTGGAAACTCATCGACGCGGCTGGTTGCCGCGGTCTTCGCGTGGGCGGCGCACACATGTCCGAAATGCACTGCAATTTTCTCATCAACGATCAAGGCGCCACCGCCGCCGACATTGAGCAGCTTGGTGAGCTTGTCCGCGAGCGGGTCTTTGCACACAGCGGGATCATGCTTGAATGGGAAATCAAGCGCATCGGCGTTCCGGCCGCGCAATAGGAAGTTGCTGCTCCGGGCGAGCAATGCTCCATCTCCAATAGGAGCGACCCGTTTCATTTCTGGCGAAGGAGGCCGCAGAGGTATTGGCCGGCAGCCCAAGCAAGATCATCGCGGCGGACTTGCAAATCAGCCAGCGCACCGTGACAATCATCGCGCCGCTATCATGCGAAAAGTCGACGCCAAGTCGCTGTCCGCTTTGATCCGCGTTGCGCTCGCGAGTTAAACACCTCCGTCCCGCGCGCCAAGGGGCAAACGGAGTTGGCTTAGAGTGCGTCCGGAAAAGTGCGAAGCGGTTTTCCGATAAAGATGCACGGCAAACAAAAACTTAGAGCCCGCTTTTGAGTTCCATCAAAAGCCGATAGGCTCTAGCTGACCAGACTTGCGATGCTGGATGGCAAGGTGTAGGTCCTCTCCCGTCCGTATACCTATCTCCCTCATCAAAGAAGATAAGTTGATCTATGGCTTCCCCTGTTTTTGTTTATCTTGACTTTGGCCATCGCAAACTCTCGCATTTGCGGGAAGACGAGCATGGCATCGAACTCGAGATGCAATATTGCATTTCGACCCTCAAGGCCGATTCCTCGGCGCCGCACAGGATCGTCATCTACACCGATCATCCTGAGCGCTACGCAGACCTTGGCGTTGAGATCGTCGACATTCGAAGTATCGATGAGCCTTATTTTGGCGATCGAGGCTATGTTTTGCGGTTGAAGCCCTGCGTCCTGCTCCATGCGCTTCGGCAAAACGGCGGCGTCTGCGTGTTTTTGGACTCCGATATGTTTTTTTATCAAGGGTTTACGGCCGCCGTGAACTCTATGATCGAGGAAGGAGCCATCTTCTGGGAATTCGAAAATCGGCCGCCGGTCTCCCATTTCCCACCGGACCTTTCCGGCTTCCCCCATCGCGCGCTGCACAAGCCGAGCAGCGAGTTCCGCCTCGACGGCAATAGTGGGGTGGTCGGCCTGAAATCGGGTTGGGGTGAGCCACTTCTCGAAGACGTACTTTGGCTCATCGACGAGATGCGCGCCAGAGGCGATCGGAACGGCCTGTTGGAGCAGTCGTCGTTCTTCGAGGTGGCATGGCTTCACGGCAGGAGCGCACTCGATACCACGACCTGGGTTAATCACTATTGCACGAGAAGCCAAAAGCGGTACATGCACTGGCGCATCAAGGAACTCATAAAGACGCATGGGCGGCCGCTGCCGCCGACCGAGCCTTCGATCCCGCTCTCCATGACGCGCGTGAAGCTCTATCAATATTATTGGGATATGAAGCGAGCCGTGCTCGGCTTGCCGAGGCATTGAGAGCACGCCTCCTATCATCGCTTGCGCACGCGGCGGGCTCGGAAGCGCCTTATGCGGACCGCCATAAGTCACGATGTCTTTGCCCATCGCCGTTCCTGGGTCGCGACCGCAATTTTTCTTAATAGCCCCGGACTGCGCCGAGGCGCATTCGGCGACGATCGCGGGAGCGCCCGCGTCCGACTGAACGATAGGCAGGCTTCGCCAATTTGGTTGACGGATTGTCATCTTGGACGGCGCTTGCCGCACGCCTTTGGGTAAACGCCTCGTTGCCGCGCCGATGTGTTAATCCGAAGCTGGTTAATTTTCGTGCGCCGGAATGATTTCTGGTCCAGATCGTCCTAACAAATGGTTTATTCAGCGCAAGACGAGGAGCCGCGCGCATTTGACCGATGGGGATAAGACCTTGAAAAAAATAGCATTTTATCTCAATCGATCCCCATTAAATAGAACTTAATGGCCGAATTGTTTCATTAAAGGGACGCGCAAAAGTCCGTTAAATATGTTTAGGCTCCAGGGCTATGCAGTTGACTCCCGCCCTTCTAGATGTTGTGCCAGCGTCTTGGCTGGGACCGGACCGGTTTTGCAGTGCGCCTTCGATGAGCCGGTAAAACAGCTTGCCTCGCGAACGTGAGGTCCGCCGGTTGAACCGGAAGGTAAACTCATCGAGATAATAGGCAAGGTGGTCCGGGCTGATCGCGCCCTGATGCGTTCCAAGCCACCAGCGCTTCAGGAGGGACGCCACGCGGTGCGCCAATGGCGTCGGATCACCGGGGGTAGCTTCCTTGTGAAAGCTGGGAACATGGATATAACCATAGCTGGGCAGATAGCCGTAACTGCTTAATCCGTCCGAGCGCACAAGGCTTCCTGGTTCAACCGCCGCTTGGACCGCCTTTGCGAGCGTTTCTCCAGCGGCGTTTTCCAGCATGGAAAGGCGAATGCGGCCAATGGCATTCTCGCTGTCTTTCGCCTCTTCCGCCGCAATGAAAATCAAGGCCTTGCCTTCGGCTCCACGCCCGCGGCCCCGCCGCTTGCCGCCAAGGAAAGTCTCGTCCACTTCGACGATGCCGGAGAGCCTGTCGCGGCCGGGACGAACCATGGCGCGGCGCAGCTTGTGCAACCATTCCCATGCGGTGTGATAGCTGCCCAGGCCCAGCGCCTTTTGCAGCCCCAGCGCGCTGACGCCGTTTTTCTGGTTCACCACATACCACATCGCCTGAAACCACAAGCGGAGCGGTTTATGCGTGTCCTGAAACAAGGTGCCTGCCAGCACCGAAGCCTCGTACCCGCATGCGCGGCAGGTGAAAAGGCCACGGGCCTTCTTCCAGTAATTCCCTTTCCCGCAGCGCAAACATTGATATCCGTCCGGCCATCGCACCAGGCTCAAATACTCCAAGCACGCGTCTTCGGTCGGAAACATATCCATGAAATCGGCCATGTTCGCAGGATACTGCTGCATGCCCCGAACTACTACATCTAGGGCTACGGGAGTCAACTGCATAGCCCGGTTTGGCTTGGCGCATTAACGCTTGCGCGCGGCCGGAAAAGCTGCGGCGATGGCGTCCCGATCGCTATTTTTCTCGCAATTATCCCGCAATTATAAAGGGTTGGAGCGAGCATCAGCTCTCGTTAACCTGCCGGCAAGGAGACTTCGCCGAGACTCTTTCAGAAGGGGAAATCGGACGAAAGCGTCAGGTCAAATTGACGAGCAGATGCCGCCATTCGCAGGATGCATACAAAATGCCGGGTGGTGATGGCAGCGACAATTTGCAAAAGCCTTTCAACTCAACCTAAACGGGATTATGGTAATCTATGCAATCACTATCCTTCCTGGCGCGCATTTTCAGGCTGGAAGGGCAAGGAATTTCAGTCGCCACCGATAGATGTCTTCCGCTCTCATGAAGGAGCAATACCATGAAGGCCTTGGCAGCTTCGGCGTTCGCAATCGCGTTGGCAGCCGCTCCTCCTCTTGAGGCGCAGGCTCAAGATCGAGCCCGTCATTCCGATATTGGCATTTTCACGCTGAAAGTCGGTGAGGCTGCCGACCTGACCGGAGACCATATCCCGTTGGAGTTTGTCCAGGTTTGGGCGCATCCTTTTGCGAACAGGGCCATCAACATATCGGTGGGCGGAAAATCCTATACCGTTGGCGTCGGCGCCCGCATCGATCTGAAGAGCCGCTATTTATGGTCAAGCTCCGGTGAGGCCGGAAGCACCCTCAGTGGCAAGGATCACTGTTATCTCGATATCACGGATTTCGACAATCCGGAGGCGGGGAAGCCGAAGGTCATGTTCGCGCTCGATTGCATGTGACTTCAAGGCTGTCGCGGCGGCTTGGCGATCCAGCCCGTATAGGTCAGCCAGAGACCGGCGAGCACAGCCGGGCTGAAAACGATCCGGACGACGGGAATCGCGTTCATCGCCTCGATGCCAACTTTCTCATACAGGTGCGGTACGACCAGAAGCGCCAGCCCGCGAAGGGCAAGGAACCAGCCGAACAGGGAAATCAGGATCGCGGACGCGCTCGACCAGTATTGATGGTTTGCAATGACCAGCAGGCCGCCAAAGAGGAGGATCCCTGCCCGTTATCCACACCAGCGCCGCGTTTTCGAAGAACGCCGATAGCTGCGCTCCCATGTCCGGTGCGCGGACTGCGACGATGCTGGGAACGATGACGAGGAAGGGGCCGATGACGCGCGCGAAGGAGCGGGTGCGCGCTTCGGACTCTGGCGTAGCGGGCATGGCATTCTCCTTCGCGGCGGACTAATGATCCGGCAGCGAAATATACTCGATATTGAAAGCCCGGTCGCCTAGCGGCAAGCCGGCCGGGCGGAGCGGGCATGCGCGCCTGCCTTACGGCCATGAGCGCGCCTTGGTCCCGCCGGTTGTCGCCGCTAGTCTTGATAGTCTCAAGCCCTGAACTTGGCCCGCTTCCGAGACAACGAAGGTCACGACGGCGCTGCCCCATTTCGTTCCCCATGGGCCTGGTGGCGCTGAGCGCCCAGATGACCTTGCGCTCCCACTCATCGGATTTCCCCTGGTGAGTCGCGCCCGGCCGCAGGGACCTGACGTTGCCTGATTGGCGCGGCGTGTGCTGGGCCTCGCGCCGCGCGTCGGCCGCATTCACAGCCTGCTTGAGCTGGAAGCCGAATTGCTCGGACATGCTCGCTATATAGCCAGCCGGATCGAAAGGCGGACTTTTCTTGTCCGACGCATCGGGCTCCGCGGCGGAAGACGCCGCCTTCGCTTCTTTCACGGGAGGTTGGGGAGGCTGGGAGCAGCTTGCGGTTCCGGGGGAGGGGCAGGATTATCGGTGGGGGCCGGTGAAGGCGGCGCTTCCTGGCGGAAAGGGTCGGAGCTGAGGCGCTTGAGGTCCGCCTCGCTGATGACCGAAACGTTCAGGTGTTCGGGCGCGCCTTCCTCCATTCCCAGTTCCCGGACCGCGTCTGCGGGATTGGGGGCGGGCCGCACCAGGAACGGCACGAGCACCAGAAGGTGGAGAAGAAACGCAACGGCAATCGCGGCGTAGACCGCACGCTTGGACCAGGCGTTCGTTAAGATCTGCCTGCGGTCGGCGATGAGCGCATAGCCCGGCGGGGTGGCTCCGGAAGGAGCGGCTGCATCGGCGAAAAGGGCGAAGTTAGGCGGAGGCGCTTTTTTAGGGGCCGAGCGATCCGCGACCAAGACAAAATCGCTCCCTCCGCCTGCCGAGAATGTCCTGGCGGCGCCGAGCAGTTTCGGCAATTGGCGAGCGAAGGCTATAAATGGTGCTAGTCAAAAGCTCTTTCCCCCGCGAAAAATGTATCTGCTTCGCGGCAGAGTTGACCACTTAATCCACGAATTCATCGACACGATGACGTTATGGACCAATCTTGGCGCGGATGAGGACAGGCGATAATGCCTTTCGAGCTAATTTGCAGGAGGCTTCGCCGGCAGAAACATGAAGGGCTGTGCCTCCTTGAATTGCCCGCTCACCTCGCCTGAGAATACCTCGCCATTGGATATGGTGAGTTTCCTCACCGGTAATCCGGCCTTAGATCCGCCTTGGCGAGCGCAATCCAGAACGTGTTCGGCCGAGTCGCCGAGTCGAAATAGTAGATGAGGTTCTTCTGGTCCGCGACCGTGCGCCAGATCGTCGAGGAAATGTTCGGTTGGTCTGGCGTCGTGATGCCGAGCGGGACGCTCACGGCGCGTTGCACGCTAAGGACGCTCGCAACGGCCTGATAGGTGTAGGACTGCTGGGGAACTCCGTCAATATAATTCTTGTCGAGTTTCTTCGGGATCGCATTGAGCAGGAACGAGGTTCGCACGAAACGGTCCGCGGCCCGGTTCGTGCCCGGCAGGAACGTCAGGCCGCCGATGCCTTTCCAGTATGCGTTGAGCGCGAGCTGCTGGTCATAGACAGGCGAGTTCGTCATCACCGTATAGTATTTGCTGTGATGAATGACGAGCTTTCCGCCGACATATTCGAAAATGGCCGAGTCGCCCGTCGGATCCGAGATCGACAGATGAAGCGCCGCAGGTGCGCCGTTCGGGAGCGTCGGCGCGAGCATATTGAATGGCTCGGCCCGCAGCGCGTCTACGGTCTCGGCGACCGTCGCATAATTGTCGAGGACGAACTGCGCCCAAGCCGAGATCGACAGGAAGGGACGCGAAGGATCTGGCGCTCCATATTCGGATTCCGCGAAGTAGAGCATGTTCGCGACAAGGCCCTTTTCGTTCATGCCGTCGGTTGTGCCCGCCTCGTATCCGGCGACGACAACGCTCCCATATTTCGATGTCCAGGGGATGGACTTAGGCCCCGAAGCGCCATCGCGCTTCATCTCGGCCGGGAAGATGTAAAGATTGGAGCCCAGGTCCTCCTTCCAATCCATGTTCCGGCCGGTAATCACGGTGTTCTCGTCGCCCACGTATAAAGAGCGCGTACAGGCACCCGCGGGAGGAAGCACGGCGATGGCCAGAATGGCCGGGAAAACAATCCGCGAAATAGCCCAAAGTCTTAAATTCATAGCTCGCCCGCTCCGCAAAAATTCGTCCAAAACTATCTAACTCTCGAAATGGAGTTGATTGCAACGGCGGTCAAATTTCTTGCGCCGGCGCGCGACAAAGAACTTTGTGATGTTGGATCAAAGGGCGAGCGCCCGCGTCGAGATCAAGCCCCTGCCCAAAGGGCTCGCGGCCGGTTTCTTTCTAACCGGGCAGGAGTATTTTTGGCGGTCAGCGCGCCGCCACCGTCTGGGATTGCGTTTGGCTCGACGCCCGCGCCACCTCCGGCGTCTGCGCATAGCCGAAGAAAGCTTGGCCCAACTCTTCCGCGATGTGAATGAGGCTCAGCTGCACCCAGTCGTTGAATGTATGGAGGTTCTCAAGCAGACGCTCATCTTTGCTGGCGGCTTCGAGCCCTTCGATCAATTTCTCTGCCTGCTCCGCCGCCCCAGCGGCATTCTTCAGCCCGCAATTGCGCCGCAGGAACTCGATCATCGCCTGGATTTCTCCGACGCAGAAAGCAAGAGAGCGCGGCAGACGCGGATCGAAAATCAGAAAACGGGCAACCTCGCCCGGGTCGATGTAGTGGGGGAAAACGCGCCGGTAGGCATGATATGCGGAAGCCGCGCGTAAGAGAATGGTCCAGAAAGTGAAGTCATAGTGCCCTTCGTCGTGCGCCATGCCCGTCGCTTGCTGGGCAAAGCGCACATCCAGAAGCCGGCTCGTCTGGTCGGCGCGTTCGAGATAAAGTCCGAGCCTGAAAAACGGCCAAGTCTCGTCGTGGTAAAGCGTGCTCTCCGAAACGCCGATTTGCGCATAGCAACCGCGCTTGATCGCATCGCAAGTGCGTGACAGGCGGACCTCGGAGAAGTCGTTCGGGCCGAAGGCGAACAGCCGGTTATAGAAGTCGTTCAGCTGATACCACATGTCCGTCGACAACATCGGGCGCAGCGCCCGCGCGTTTTCGCGAGCGGAGCGGATCGAAGACTGGATCGAACCCGGATTGTCGATGTAAGCCATGTAGTAGCGGATGACGTTTTCTGCGGTCGGCTCGGAAACGCTTTCGCGAACGCCTTCTCATCGGCATAGAGGGCAACGATCCACCCCCAGGAATTATCTTGCCGCCCGCGCTGGAAGGACGTTTGTGTCTCTATGATGCGGGCAGAGGCTTTCGGCCCGCTCGAAATACCGGGCCATCCAAAACACGCTTTCGGCGTAACGGGACAGGAGACCGCTCAACGGGTCAGCATCCTTCAGAACCCAGGTGTCCTTCGTCCCGCCGCCCTGGCTGGAATTGACGACATGGAGCCTTGGCGAAGCGCCACCCGGGTTAATCCGCCGGGCAATAGCCACGGTTCCTCGGCAGACACCGCGAACGGCCGCAGATCGACATGGCGGGCTATCGACCCTTTCATCGTGAGAGTCGGGCAAATCGAGAGCTCGACGTGGGCTGGGTCATATACTTCGCTGGCTCCGCCTTCAGATGAGCCCGGCAGAGATCTCGCTCAGCTCTGGTCGCCTTCGGGCCCATCGCAAATGCCATATCCGCCGGATTCGTCGACCGCCTTGACCACCAGCTCTTCGAGGTGCCGAGGGGTGTTGGCGAGAGCCTCCGGCGCCGGCAGATATGCGCTCGACACTGGGCAATATCGGCTCTTCGGCGAGATAATAGCGGATGATCTCCGGAACATAAGCATAGACCGCTTTATCATCGGCGACGCCGTTTCCAACGGCGTTGGCGAGCGTTACGTTCCCCGTGCGCACGGCCCGCATGAGTTCCTTGACTCCAATCACGCTTGCGGCCGGAACATTTCCGGATCGAGGAACTCGTCGTCGAGACGGCGATAGATGACATGCACGGGCTGGGGCCCGACGCGGTCCGCAGCCAGACCTGATCGTGATCGACGATGAGATCCCGGCCCTCGCCGAGCGGATTCCCGATTCGCGGGCGAGGAAGCCGTGCTCGAAATAGGCCGAATTGAACACGCCGGGCGAGAGCAAGACCACCTGCGGATCCGCAATGCCCTTGGGGGCGACTTGATCAGCTTGTCGCCGAGCTGAGTCCCGTATTCGGAGACGCTTTCTATGGCAAATCCGTGCATCAAATCCGGAAAGGCGCGCTGCATCAAATGGCGGTTCTCGACCACATAGGAGACCCCGGAAGGGGTGTGCCCATTGTCTTCAAGCACGAAAAATTCGCTGGCCGGATCACGAATGATATCCGTACCGCCGATATGGATGTAAGTACCACAAGGCGGATCGTAGCCGATCATCGCAGGCTGATAATTCGAATTCCCGAGAACAAGATCGGCTGGCAGGATGCCGTCTTTCAGTATCTTCCGCTCGTGATAGACATCCCAAATAAACAGTTGAGCGCCTTGATGTGCTGCTTTATCCCGCGATCGAGTTTGCGCCAATCGGGCGCGGTTATCACGCGCGGAATGACATCGAAGGGCAGAATGCGATCGATTGTGGTCCTGTCGCTATAGACGGTGGGGAAGGTGATACCGAGCGTTAACAGCTCGCGTTCGGCGTTTTGCGCGCGTCACGAAACTGTTCGAGCTCGAGCTGCTGAAGACGATGCCAAAGAGCGGTCAGATGCCGGTTGCGGTGCTCGGGTGACCGATCAGTTCACAGTAGCTTGAGCCGGGACTGTAATTATCGATCGCAGCGACCGTCGACGGATTCTTCAAAGCCGTGATCGTTGCCATGCAGCCCCCTGAAGCGCATCAGCCCTTAATCGGCGCGGACCAGACGCGGTGTTATAAAAACGTCAATTGAAAGAAAAGATTGACACAGCAACGTACTGGGTCGGAATATAATTTTCCGCTGAAATCTTGAGCAATTTGCCTCCGATTTTGCCTATTTTCTCAGCACAGCGGACAGATAAGCGGACGCTGAAAATTACCGGTCCCTGGACGAAGGGCTCGAGCCCCGAAAGACGCAAACGGGGTTCGACTTCAGGGATCTTCCGCGGGCGAGAAGGGTGCCACTGCCTGCGCGATCGCTTGGGAGATGCGTCGGGGGTGGGGCCGCAGCAGCCGCTGATGATATTGAGGAGGCCATCGGCGGCCCAGGGATCGCAGTAGTTCCGCCATGGATTCTGGCGTCTCATCGGTTTGGCCCATCGCGTTCGGAAATCCGGCATTGGCGTAGACGCTGACATGCGCGTCAGCGACCTTGGCGATCTGTGCGATGGGCGGCCGCAATTGCTCGGCACCGAACGCGCAATTCATCCCGATCGAGAAAGGCTTCAAATGCCTGCGGGAATACCAGAAGGCTTCCGGCGTCTGTCCTGAGAGTTGCGGCCCGAGAGATCCGTGATCTGCCTGAGATGATCAGCGGAAGCTCGAGCCCCATGGCGTCGAAGGTTTCCCGACCGCAAACCCTGCGGCTTTCGTATTCAACGTGTCGAACACAGTCTCGATCAGGATGGTATCGACGCCGCCTTCTATCAGGCCTCGGGTCTGCTCGCTATAGGCCGTGACCAGCTCATCGAAACTCATTTCCGAAATCCGGGATTGTTCATGTCCGGGGAAATCGATGCTGTCCGGTTCGTCGGCCCGATGGCCCCCGCTACGAAACGCGGCTTTTCCGGTGTCAATCCGTGTATTTGTCGGCGGCCTCGCGGGCCGAGTTTCGCGGCCGCGACGTTGATCTCGAACGCCAGCCCCTCCATTCCGTAATCCGCCATCGACACGGCCTGAGCGTTGAAGGTGTTCGTTTCGGTGATATCCGCCCCGACCTCGAAATAAGCCCCGTGAATTTTGAATGATGCCGGGCTGGGTTAGGACCAGAAGATCGTTGTTGCCCTTGAGATCGCTCGGCCAATCCTTGAATCGGTCGCCAGATATCGGCCTCCTTCAGCCGATGGCGCTGGATGATGGTCCCATCGCGCCATCGAGAATAAGTATCCGTTTTTTGGCGGCGGTGCGAAGGGCCGCAATCCGTTCGTCTCTGGTCATGGCAGATCGAGCCTTATGCCCTACCGGCAACGGCGGGCCGCCGGTTCGGTGTGCCTGTCACCGAGCAATGACCGTTGGCGTAGACGAGCTTGGCGCGATTCAGCGTGTAAAAGTGAAATTCTTTGACGCCGCCCGGGACGGGTTCGACCAGTTCGGCCGCAACCGTGGCCGGACAAGCTGCGAGGTTTCAGGATCGTCCGTCAAGCCCTCGATCGTCGGGCCACGCCGGTTGGAATCGAGGTTCCGCATCGGGAGGCGAAGTTGGCGACCTGCTTGAAATTATGGATTGGGATTCGCCCCGGTACGACGGGGATCTTTATGCCCCGGTCCCGGACGCGTCCGAGATAGCGCCAGTAATGTTCATTGTTGAAAAAGAACTGCGTCATAGCGCGCGACGCGCCTGCATCGACCTTCGCCGGCAACATGTCGAGATCGGTCTTCGATGGTCGGCGATTCGGCGCTTTCGCTAGAGGCCGAGGCCGAAACCTCGAAATTCCGCGATCCGCTTGATCCCCGCGGTCAAATCAGCGCTGTTTCGTAATCCCCTGGGTGCGGGACGTAAGGCGCGCCCGTGCCCTCGGGTGGATCGCCGCGTAGCGCCACGATATGGCGAACGCCCGCGTCCCAATAAGCGCGAACTACAGTGTCCACTTCTTCTCTGGTTGCCTCAACGCAGGTTAGGTGAGCCGCCGGTCTGAATCAGGTTCCGGTCAAAATCCGCGAAACGGTCGCCCCCGTGCGCTCGCGCGTTGATCCGCCAGCGCCATAGGTCACCGATACGAATTCCGGAGAAAGCGGGGCGAGCTTGTTGATCGAAGACCAAAGCGCCGCCTCCATAGCCGCCGTTTTCGGTGGAAAAAATTCAAAGCTCACGGCAATCGGCGATGAGCCCGTCTGGCCTGCTGAAATGTCTTCATCACGAGGCGGCTTTCCATTTCGTCACATTGGGACGCGGGCTTTCTCGCTCGTCCAGACGGCGACGGTCAGCGCGGTTTCATCCAAGGAGGCTGCGCGAAGCTCCCGATAGCTCGTCGAAAGGGCACCCCGCATTCGGTCAGCCAGGCTGGCAATCTCATCTTCCCGCCGAAAAACCAAGCCTGAGATGCGCGTGCTCTTCCCTTAGGAATTCGAGCGTATGCGGTGCGAAATCGATGCACGGCGCAGCCTGCCTCCAGGCTTGAGAACGCGCCAAGCTTCTGCGCAGGGCTGCTTTCGGATTGTCGAGGAAGTGCAACACCTGGTGTACGATGACCGCGTCGGCGCTATTTTCCGCGAAAGGGAGATTGTAGATATCGGCGAGCCGGACACTACAGTTGGAAAGCTCTGCGCCCCGTCGATACGGACGCTTTCTGCACTTGAGCATCTCGCGGTTTGTGTCGACGCCGACGAGCTGACGGGCGCGATCCTTCGCCGAGTTCCAGCACGCGGCCTGTTCCCGCGCCAAGATGAAGCAGCAACTCATAGGGTCCTGGGCCCAACGCCTCAAGAATTGCTTGTTCGACATCTCCCTCTGCCACGTGGAAGCGAACGGATGCGATCCCACTCAGCGGCGTGATCATCAAAATAGGATTGAGCAACAGCCCGCGCGCTTGATCCGGATTTCGATGGGCGCTCCCCATCGCGCACGAGCTGCGCATCGTCCGCCGGCGATCATGGCCAAGCGCGGTTCTGACAAAATCGCGGATGACGGGGTCGGAAGGCGCCCTCACGAAAACCCAGCTACCTTCCTGATAGCGCTCGATCAGACCGGCCTCCGCCAAGAGCCGGATATGGCGGCTTACGCGCGGCTGGCTTTGCCCTAAGAGCTGGGTGAGGTCTTTGACATTGAATTCGCCGCTCAGCAGCAAATTCAAAATTCGAAGCCGGGTCGGCTCGGCCGCCGCCCGCAATAGACCAACGATATCGTCGAAACTACGCATCAAATCTCCCTCCTCAAAATGCGTATAAACATATCTTTATGTCTTTTCAAGATGAAAGATGAGGTCTCGCCTTCCGTTTCATAGGCTTCGAAGGCAATCAAGAAGACACCGCAGACAGGATTTTTCTTGAGCGCTGACCCTGGCCGCGCTTGGACGTGAATTCTAAGTTGAGAGCCGGATTGCGGTTCGCGGGGCTTCTCAGGTGTAAAAACAGCAGGTAGATCAACCCCACGAGGATCATATTCGAGCTGCTCGGATATGGACATCGTTCCGATTGGCGCGCGGCGTCTTTTTCCAGTGCCCCCCTCGCCGCAGCTCCTCTTTCATGCCCCGGGGCCGGGGCGGTGGCATAAGGCCCCCCCTGGCGCGCCACGTAGCCAGCGCCAGAATACGCGCAGGCCATAGCCGCCATAGCGCAAAATAGCGCAGACGATGCTGCCGGCGGAAAAGCTGCGATAGCGCACGCTCAAGACGGAGCCAAGCGAGGATAAGAAGCCAGAGAAGCGTGGAAACCAGGTCTCTAAGGACAAACCAGGCCAATTGCCAGGCCGCGCACAAGGATGAAGCTCAATTCGATAGTCCAAATCCAGGATAGGACGTCCAGGCCTCCTCGATAAAAAAAGCGGGCAACGGTTTGCCCGCTTGGTTTTTTCGGCGTAGCTGGCGCGGCTTTCCGTCCGCGGGCGCTTTTATCGATTGCTGTAGCGCTCGTCATACCCTTAAGCAGGGGTGTGATGCGCCCGATAACCACACGGTGGTTCCGCGTTCCGGCCTCTCGGGCGTATCAACGAGGAGGAATTGCTTACCATAACCTTGGGTGACGAGGTTCTCCCGCGAGATACCGAACTGCTGTGCCAGCAGATCAACTGCCCCAGCCCGCGCCTGCCTCTCCGAAAGGCTGAGATTGTCGAGGTCGGAGCCGACGGCGTCAGTGTGGCCCTCAACAAGGAAGACCTCGCCGGGGTTCTGATTTGTAATATCCCGCATGACGGCGGCGACAGCTTAAGCAATTGGGAGCTTGGTCGGGGCCGATTTCCCAGGAACCGAACTCGAAGTGGATTGAGTTCAGGCTAATGCTGCGCATCCGCTGGTTAGGAAATGCTGGCGAGAACCTCATCCAGCGAATACCCGCGAGGCAGGGGCTCCACTGGTCCAGCGGATAATGCGCCCCATAGATTCGTCCTCGAAGCTTCCCTGCATCGACGATGTATTCGCCGGGCGGGATTCGTAGTGCGCGGCGGGCAGATCGACGACGAAGGAGCCGAGCGCGACGAAGCCGACGCCCGGCGCGATCCCGATTTTCGAACAGAACGAACCGCCTCCCGTCGGGGAAAAATGCGAACGCGGCGAAGCGGACGGCCATAGCTATCGACCTCGACCTCGATCCGGCTTCCATCAGGACGGACAATTGTCGAGACCGTGTTTCCGTCGGGCCCCGCACGTCTGCGGGCAACCGCCGTACAACCCGAAGTTAGCCGTCTCATCATGCCGGATGAACGCGTGGTTGTTACACGGAAGATGGTCCGGTTTCCGGGCTCCCGGATGATCGGCTGGCCGGCAGGTCGATGCTCTGTGTCGCCCGGCACTGATTTTCGCGAAACGCTCATTTTGCAGTCTCAGCCGCTCGTTGATCTCGGCAGGACTTCTCAGTCGCCGCCGCCTGCTGCTGCTCCTTCGATCAGGCTTTCCCGGTCAACTTGATGAGCGTCGCGCGGGCCTTTAGCTCTCTGCTCTTCCGCGGAAAGCTTGTTGGCCCCTCAGTTGATGCTGAGTTGCAGCTGCTGATTAACGTGCCCTTTGCTGCTGAAACTGAAGCTGCTGCTGCTTGTAAAGATTTGCTGATTCTGAGCTAGAGGCTGCGGCGTGCCTTCAATTGCGGCGGGAGCCTGCCTGAAGCGTTAGGGCTGGGCGATGCGGCTCTTGCAGGACTTCCTGCCGCTCCGCTGCGGCGCCAGCGGCTGAGGCTGGGTTTCCTGCGCTTGGGCTGCAGGCGCATGCGGCTCAGGCTGCGGAGCCTGCGCCTTTTTGAGCTGCTGGAGATGCGGTTGTGGCTCCTCGCGTTTTCTGCGGCTGAAGCTGGGGGGCCTGAGCCTTTGAGGGGCCTGGGGCCTGTTTCAACTGCTGGGGAGCCAGCGCCTGGAATTTTTCCTGGGAATGCGGCTGTTGCGGAGCCTGCTGCGGTGGCTGCGGGGCTTGGCGGCTGCTGAGGCTGCCCTCCTGGGGCTTTGGGACGTTGTTTGCTGCTGCTGACCCTGCCCATGCGCTGCTTTGTTGTTCCTGCTGCTTTTTTTTTACGCTCCTCTTCCAGCTGTTGCGGGGTAGTGGGCCTGCGCAAGGATGATGGGGTTTGGCGGCGGGCGCAGATCCGGAGGCCATAACCAGGGAGGTATACCGTAAGGAGAAGCGGCGTGACCTTAACAGGTGACATGACGTTTCCCTTCCGATAGAGCTAGGATGTCTGTTCCAAAGCCTCTTTCGGAGATTGGTGCGCGATTTCTGGCGGAATTTCGGCAGGAATGAGGGCTTCGAGCGCGCAAGACTTTCCGGGTCGGAAAGCAGAGCCGCTTTCTCGGCGGGCGTCAATAGATTGAGCAATTCCGTCAAATTTGCAGAGACCTCCAATTTAGCCCGGGCAATCGCGAGATTGGGCCAATTCGGGATTTCAAGTGTGATCGGCTGCATCTGGATGAGCTCGCGATGAAGCCTCCGAGTTTCGGGCTTTCCGCCAACTGCGTGATGGCTTCCCGTTGAAGCACCGCTTTTTCGATCTGCTTTGCGCTTGAGCTGCCTCCGCCTGCGATGGGAGGCGGCGCGTTCTCCTCCTCTATTTGGAGAAGGCCAAGGCGCGAATGCCTCGCCCGTGATCTTCTTAGCAGACCAGGCTGAAAGAGGCCCCGATAACGCGAGGCTCAGGGAAGCCGGAAGCATCCAGAAAAAAAGAATGATAGACGAATAGAGTGTGAGCGCGGAGAGGGCGGTGCCAGAGTCATGTGGACCCAATGAAATTCCATGATTTCGTGGACCGGCAGGGATCCGTCATCGCGGCTTTGCGGCTTCCAGCCGCTATCGCGGCCGCGGAATACGTCGATGACCGCGGAAGACTGCAGGATCATCATGATGTGGGCGAAAAGCGAGGACAGGAGTGTTTCAACCAGCACGCCCCCAAACATGAGCCGCCGCCGAAACCGCGCCTCTTCCTTCCATGAGCGCCAGCACGTAGGCGAAATCTTCGGCAGCAGCAAAAGGCCGAGCGTAAGGATCACAGTTCGAGCGAGCGCTCGCTATCCTGCATCGGCCATTGCGGGAAAAGCGAAAATTCGTCGCTGAAATATTGCGGCAGCGTATAGATCGATTGCAGCGTCAGGGCCAGCGCAATGAGCAGGAACAGGAACCACACGAGCGCCGAAACATAGGCCATGATTCCCATCGCCATATGCACCCGGCCGACCCAATGGAGCCCATGCGCGAAAAGCACGCGAGAATGCTGGAGGTTACCTTGCGCCCATCGCCGGTCCCGCATCGCAAAATCGATTAGTCCCGGCGGTATTTCCTCATAGGAGCCCGGCAAGTCCGGGACCATGCAAACGCGCCAGCCCGCCCTGTTCAGAAGAGCCGCCTCTACGAAATCATGGCTGAGGATGGGCCCGCCAAATGGCGGTTTACCAGGAAGGATAGGAAGGCCCGCGCTCTCGATGAAGGCGCGTGTCCGACGATCGCGTTATGTCCCCAGAAATTACTGACGCCCCGGTGCCAGAAGGCAAGCCCGGTTGCGGCATCGGCAATCCGCAAAGCCTGCCTGCAAATTGCTGAAGGCGCGCGAAAAGCGTGTTGCGTCCGATGGCTATCGGTACCGTCTGAACGAGGCCGAAGTCGGGATTATTTTCGATGATCGCCGCAAGTTTTGCTACAGCCTCTCCCGTCATCAGGCTGTCGGCATCAAGGACAAGCATGTAGTCGTAATTTGCGCCCCACCGTCTGCACCAGTCCGCGACATTACCCGCCTTTTTGCCGGTATTTTGCCGAGCGGCGGCGATAGAAAATTCGCGAGCCCGTATGGCTTCCTGCTCGCGTACGGCCTGAAAAACCGCTTCTTCCTGAACCCAGACATCGGGGTCGGTGGTGTCACTGAGGACGAATAGTTCAAAGTTTTCCTGCTGCCCTAGCTTCGCGAGGGAGTTCATCGTTGCCGAAGCCATTCCGAAAATACGCTCCGGCGCTTCGTTGTAGGTGCAAACCAGGATCGCCGTCTTTCCCGCTAAGGGCGCGTTTGCATTATAATCGGCCGGGTCAACGAGCGATCGGCGCAAGCCAAGGCCCAATGATCACGAACCCGGCAAGCGCCGTCATGAACGAGAGCGCGAGCCAAAAAATGTTGACCGTGAAGAGGATCATCAGCGCGACTTCAAGCCAAGTGAAGCTTCCCACGCTCAGCACAAAATATAGCTCGCGGACCAGATAGGCGGTGATCGCGAAGGACCCGCCAAAGATGATCCCACGGCGCCAACAGGGAGCCGCGAAATCGGGGCGGGGCCGCCCGCGCGACGCCCGGTCAAACCTTTCGAGGCTTTGCGGTGCGAAAACGGATTGCACGCGCGAGGCTGGGATCGGAGGGGTCTTGGCCTCGGAAGTGTATCGTGCATTCCCTAACCTCGGGCCTTCCAACGATAGACCCAAATTTCGGAAACTGGCTTGCCATCCGCGACAAGGCAACAGCGCAGGTCTGCTTCGACAGCGCCAGCCGCAGGCTGGTAATCGAAACTGATCGCGGTGTCCGCCGGAAATCCGGTTCCGCCGGATAGCAACGTTCACGATAGCACCTGCGCTTGCTGTTAGTTCCACATTTCCATTCGTCGTCGCCGCAAAAATCGTCAACATCATCGCAAAGTTTGAAGTCTTCGGTCCCGGCGAAATCGACAAGAAAACTGACGCATGCCCTTATGCTGCGGCGAAGCGCCGGCGAGGGTTTGCGTAACGCGCGCGAAATTGCGGCGGATCGGCGGTTCCGCGCACCAGGTCAGGCGGTAGCTGATACGAATAAGTCCCGCCGCCCTGGAGCGGTGTCTCTCGGATGCCAGAACGCAACAATATTATCGAAATACTCAGTTTTCGTCGGAAGCTCAATCGAGGTCCACTGACCCTTCGCCCCAGGCTTCTCTCGGTTCTACCCAGACGCTTGGGCGCAGCTCATACTGCGCGTCGAAGTCCTGGTAGCGATCGGCCCTGCGCTCCCGTTGCAGAAGACCAAAGCCCTTGATGCCATTATCGGCAAAAGCAGAAAACTGGTTTCGGCTCGGATTGATCAGCGGGCGCCAGATGTGCTCGCCCTTACCGTTCCAGATGGAAAGGCCATCGAAGTCGTGCACGCGCTGCCGCGCGTCGTCCGCGCGATAGTCATCTCGCTGGGCGCGAAGTAGAACATGCTCGTCAGAGGGGCGATCCCGGCATAGGTCATCGTCGTTCGCGGAAAGAGCGTGCAGTCCACATCCATGACGGTGTTTTGCCCTGCGGAGATGACAAATTTATAGGCGCCCGCGACGCTTACACTGTCGAGCAATGCAAAAACCGTGACAGCTGGAAGCGCCGGGCGCTGGCTTGACGAGCCAAAAGGTCCGAAAGATCGGAAACTCGTCCGCTGGCGGCTGCGCCGTGTTGATGGCGAGCCCGCGCGCGGACATCCCGTAGTCCTGCCCGGGCGCCTTCGAGCGGAAGTAGCTTGCGCCCTGGAAAACCGCAAACTCGTCCATGACGTCCGGCCTGTTGATGAGCGTGTGCAAGCGGAAGCCCGAAAAGCCTGGGTTTGTGTTTTCCGGCGGGCGGCTCACTTCGGGACCGTATGTGAAGAGATCGGGCTCGTATTTCAGTTCCGCAGCCTGGCCTCCATCTACGACGAAAATTTGGACCGGCGCTCAGATAGATATATCCGGCGCTGAAGAATTCGGCCGTGAAGCTCAAATTGTCGTGCGCCCACAGCGCCAAATCCTTCTTGAAGCGGATTGCTCGGTATTGGTCGTAGTTAAGGTCTTTGTATGCGGCTGGAATGGTGTCTTGCGGCGGAAGCGTAGGGCGCTTGCGAAAGCTGGCGCGCCCGCTCGATCACGATGTCCTCGCGAGAACGGCGCAGCTCTCGCCCATGGGCAGCGCTGGTCGAGAGATTCGGCGAAGCGCTGACGGACACAGCTTCGCCGCGCCAAAAACAGAGCCGCGGCGAAGCCCGCGCTGAGTTTGAGGACGTCCCGCCGGTCCATGGTGAGTGTTGTATCCTTAGCAGGTTTTCCAGAATGACGAGAATGATGGATGAGCTTGAGCCTGGGCTAGAGAAACGGCTCGACGAGCTCCGTTCGAACAGGCTGCGGCGAATTACCGCGCCCATCGGAAAATCCATGTTTCCGAAACCGGCTTTCCGTCGGCAACAAGCTGCGCGCGCAAGTCAACCGGATCCCCGCCAGACGGCGCATATTCGAAGCGGAGCCGCTGATTTGCCCGCGCCAGGCCCGGCGGCAAGCCTGGCATTGCGCACCTCGCCCGCCGAGGCTGTCACATTCGGCATGATGGCGGCGGCGTTGCAGCCCTCGCAAAGTTCGGTGTTCGCAAAGTCGACAACAAAAGCGATTTCCCCGTCTTTCGCTTCTCCGACGCGCGTTTGCTGCACCGTCGCCTTCTTGTTTTCGATGGGAGGGTTCCAGCACCAATGCATGCGATAGCGGTAGCGGTGGCCGATGCCGGGGCCAAGCCCGTCCTTGGGACGCCAGAAGCAAACGATGTTCTCGTTGATCTCGTCGGGAGCGGGCAATTCGATCAGGTCGATTGATCCTTCGCCCCAATCTCCGAGCGGCTCGATCCAGAGAGACGGCCGCTTTTCGAATTGCTGATCGACGTCCTGGTAGCTGGCAAAGGACCGCTCTTTCTGGATGAGGCCAAATCCTTTTGGCCCTTTATCCACGAAGACGGAGAATTGCAGCCGTTCGGGATTGAGAAGCGGCCGCCAAATCTGTTCGCCCGCGCCATTGACGATGCAAAGCGCCT
>CAWIVD010000030.1:0-32405 GCA_963839435.1 uncultured Alphaproteobacteria bacterium | reverse complement strand
CATGCCGAAATATATTTAACGGACTTTGCGCGTCCCGTTAATGAGAAAATTCCGGCATTAAATTCTATTTAATGGGGCAATCTGTTAATCACAAAAATCAGCGGTTTTTCAAAAACTTACGTAATCTTACCCCTGTCAACTCACGAAGCCGCGATGGTCCATATTTTTCGTCTGATGAGTAACTTTTTAACCAAATACATGGCGGGAAATAAATCCGGCGCGCTTGTGTTAACCGTCTTCGGTTAATCCCTATGCGCGCGAACGAACCCTTTACCAAAACGCGCGCCGCGAGCGCCGTCCAGGGTGACAAGCATCCTGCATTCGGGCGAACGGGGCCGTCTCCATGATCGCCGCCAGGGATGCCTCGATGCAGTCCGGCGTGGTCGGTGGCGCCGCAACCGGTTTCAATTGAGCGCACGCCGCGCTGGGCGACTGCAGCCGCCTCTTGGTCCAGAGCGTCACCTCAATCGGTTCCCGCGAGACTCTGATCGCGGTCTGCGAAGACCGGCATGACCGGCGCCGTTCGCTCTGACAATAGGCGCGATCGCGCGCCCGAGCCTGGAACCCACTCGGATGCGGGTCGTTACACCCTTATTCCACCAGGGTTGCACACATGACAACGACTGCCGCAGACGTCCTCGTCGACACGTTATCTTCTTGGGGCATCGACACGATTTTCGGAATTCCCGGCGACGGGATCAACGGCATCATGGAGGCCTTGAGGAAAAGGGCCGACGCCATTCGCTTCATTCAGGTGAGGCACGAGGAGGCGGCGGCGTTCATGGCCTGCGCCTACGCCAAGTATACCGGGCGGCTGGGCTGCTGCCTCGCCACGTCGGGTCCGGGCGGAATTCACCTCCTGAATGGCCTCTACGACGCCAAGCTCGATGGCGCGCCTGTGATCGCTATTACCGGGCTTCAGTTCCATGACCTCCTGCACACCTACACCCAGCAGGATGTGGAGCTGGACAAGCTCTACATGGATGTCTGCGTCTACAACTCGCGGGTCATGGGACCGGCCCACGTCGAAAACGTGACCGAGCTTGCCTGCCGCACGGCTCTCGCCTATCGCGGCGTATCGCACGTCACGATCCCCACGGATGTGCAATCTCTATCCGTCAAGGACGATTGGCGCACGCCCCGCAACGTTCCGCATCACGTCTCGGACACGATGGCGGAGAGCGCGCATATGCCGGGCGAGGCCCATCTGCAAGTCGCGTCTGAAATTCTGAACGAGGGCAAGAAGGTTTGTATTCTCGCGGGACGCGGGGCCATCCATGCTCGCGATCAGCTTGCGGCTATGGCGGAGCGGCTTGGCGCGCCTGTCCTAAAGGCGCTTCTTGGAAAAGGCGCGCTTCCCGATAACAGCGAGTTCTCCGCCGGCGGCGTGGGGCTGCTTGGCACCAAGCCGGCCCAGGAAGCGCTGGAAGAGTGCGACACGCTCCTCATTGCCGGGAGCTGCTTCCCCTATATCGAATTCTACCCCAAGCCGGGCCGCGCGAAATGCGTCCAGATCGACATTGACCCGCAGAGAATCGGACTTCGTTACCCCGCTCACATTGGCCTCGTCGGAGACTGCGCTCGCGTTCTTGGCGCGCTGCTTCCGAAGGTGCAGCCCAAGCAGGACCGCGGCTTCCTCATGCAGACGCAGCACCGGATGAAGGAATGGCGGCAGCTCATGGAGGAGCGTGGCACGCGCCGGGACAAGCCCATGAAGCCGGAGGTCGTCGCCTACGAACTGAACCGGTGCGTCACCGATGATGCAGTCGTCTCTACCGACTCGGGCACGATCACGACCTGGATCGCGCGGCACTTGGACATTCGCGGAAACCAGCAATTCTCTTGCTCAGGCAACCTCGCGACCATGGCCTGCGGGCTGCCCTACGCCATCGCGGCGGCGGTGGCCTTTCCCGGCCGGCAATCCGTCGCCTTTGTCGGCGACGGCGGTCTCACCATGCTGATGGGCGAGCTTGCCACCTGTGCAAAATACGGCCTGGACGTGAAGGTCGTCGTCATCAAGAACAACGTGCTCGGCCAGATCAAATGGGAACAGATGGTGTTCCTCGGCAATCCCGAGTTTGGCTGCGAGTTGCAGCCGATCGATTTCGCTGGAGTTGCACGCGCTTGCGGCGTCCAATCCTTCTTCATCGACGACGCCGAAAAATGCGGCGAGACGCTGCGCCAAGCTCTGGCCACACCCGGGCCAGTTCTCATCGAAGCCGTTGTCGATCCGAATGAACCGCCGCTGCCGCCGAAAGTGACGGTGGAGCAAGCAAAGAACTTTGCCGAAAGTCTTCTTCGCGGCACGCCGCACGCGGGGGAAATCGCTCTCACGGTGGCGTCCAACACCGTCCGTGAGGTTGTTTAAGCAGCCACGGCGGTGCCGGATGAAACCATCAAGTGTGTTTCGGCCAGTGCTTTCACGATCCCGACCGATGCTCCGGAGGCGGATGGGACGTTTCGCTTGGAATTCGACGACGCTCGTGCTGGCTGAGGTCAATGCCGGCGGCAAGACCGGGATAGGATACAGCTACACGGACGCCGCAGCCGCAGCGATCATCAATGGGGCACTCGCCGAGGCGGTTGTTGACCTTGATGCTTTTGCAATTCCGCTCGCTCACAAAGCGATGCTCAGCCGCATCCGGAACATCGGCCGGGCTGGGCTGGTCGCGACCGCAATCTCAGCGGTGGACTCGGCGCTGTGGGATCTGAAAGGCAAGTTGCTGGATTGTCCGGTCGTGTCCCTTCTTGGTGCGGCGCGCCACGCCGTTCCCATCTATGGCAGTGGAGGCTTCACCACCTATTCCATCGGCCGCCTGGAGGATCAGCTTGGCGCTTGGGCCGGCCAAGGTATGCGCTGGGTGAAGATGAAAGTGGGCACAGACCCTTCCCTTGATCTCGACCGCGTCAAGGCCGCCCGGAGCGCCATCGGTGGCGCCGAGCTTTTCGTTGACGCGAATGGCGCCTATAACCGGAAACAGGCGCTCTCCTTCGCCGAAGACTTTGCGTCATTGGGCGTCGTCTATTTTGAGGAGCCGGTTTCGAGCGATGATCTCGAAGGGCTGCGCCTCATCCGGGACCGGACGCCGGACGGCATGAAGATCGCGGCGGGCGAATATGGCTACGACCTCTTTTACTTCCGCCGCATGCTGGAGGCAGGCGCAACCGATGTGCAGCAGGCCGACGCGACCCGCTGCCTGGGCCTGACCGGCTTCTTGCAAGCCGATGTGCTTTGCGCCGCCTTCTCGCGGCCACTCTCGGTCCACTGCGCGCCCGCGCTCCATCTGCACGCAGCTCTCGCCGCGCGTTCGCTCTGGAATCAGGAATGGTTCCACGATCATGTCCGCATCGAAGAGATGCTGTTCGATGGCGCGCCCATTCCGAAGGACGGCGTAATCCGCGCCGATCCCAGCCGCCCCGGTCTTGGCCTCGAATTCAAGCACCAAGACGCGCGGCAATACGCCGTGTGAACCGAGGAAAATTATGTCTGTCAGCGTTCAAGGCTTCACGGTTGATCCGCACACCATACCCGATCAGGAGACCCAGAGACCGAAGCCTTGGACGAGCGTCGTCTCAGTCAGGACGGCAGATGGATTAGCCGCGGCCTTGAAGACGCGGGTGGAAGGTGAAGTACGCTTTGACGACATGAGCCGTGCGCTTTACTCGACCGACGCCTCGAACTATCGGCAGGTGCCGATCGGGGTCGTGATTCCGAAGTCTATCGGCGATGTCCTGGCAACCCTTGAATGCTGCCGCGAGTATGGCGCGCCGTTCCTGTCGCGGGGCGGCGGCACGAGCCTGTGCGGTCAATCCTGCAATGCCGCCGTCATGGCCGATTTCTCGAAATACCTGAACGGAGTGCTGAACGTTGATCCGCAGCGGAAGTTGGCTCGGGTTCAGCCCGGATGCAATCTGGACATCCTCCGCAACGCGGCGGAGAACCATCATCTCACCTTCGGCCCCGATCCTTCGACGCACGATCACAATACGCTCGGCGGCATGATGGGCAACAACTCCTGCGGCGTGCATTCTGTCTATGCAGGGCGCACGGCGGACAATGTTGAGGAACTCGAAATTGTCACCTATCGCGGGTTGCGCCTGAAGGTTGGCCGGACATCGCCTTCGGAGCTCCGAGAGATCATCGCGGCAGGCGGCGCGAGAGGCGAAATCTATCGCCGCCTTGCCGCTCTCCGTGACCGTTACGCCGACCTTATCCGCCGGAACTATCCCAAGATCCCGCGCCGCGTTTCCGGATACAATCTCGATGACCTTCTTCCCGAGAATGGATTCAACGTCGCGCGCGCTCTCATCGGCTCGGAAGGAACCTGCGTTACCATCCTCGAAGCCACCTTGAACCTCGTTCCGAGCCCGCCCAAACGCGCCGTCGCCGTGATCGCTTTCCCGGACATCTACCAGGCCGGAGATGCGGCCGCCTTTGTCCGCGACAACGGCCCCATCGGCCTCGAGGCGATGGATGAAAAGCTGATCCAGTTCATGCGCGACAAGCACGCCGATATGAGCAGTATCGCCATTCTGCCGCCGGGCGGCGGATGGCTCATCGCCGAATTTGGCGGCGAGACGGAGAAGGAAGCGACCGGCAAGGCGAAGGCGCTTGAGGCTGCATTCAAAGAACGCCCGAACCCGCCACACATTAAGGTAGCTGAAAACGAACACGAGCGGCAGCTTATCTGGAAGGCGCGCGAGGCGGGGCTCGGAAGCACGGCTTTCGTCCCGCACCATCCTGACGCCTGGGAAGGGTTTGAGGACGCAGCCGTGCCCCCCGAACGCCTCGGCAATTACCTCAGGGAATTCCGAGCCCTGCTCGATCGCTACGATTACGACACCACCCTCTATGGGCATTTCGGGGATGGATGCGTTCATTGCCGCATCGACTTCGGCCTCCGCACCACGGAAGGGCTGAAAAAGATGCGCCGTTTCCTTGACGATGCGGCCTCTCTCGTGGTGGAGCACGGCGGGTCGATCTCGGGTGAGCACGGCGACGGCCAGTCCAAGGCCGAGCTTCTGCCGAAAATGTTCGGTCCCGAGCTGATCGAGGCCTTCCGAGAGTTCAAGTCCATCTGGGACCCGGACTGGAAGATGAACCCCGGCAAGGTCGTCGACCCATTTCCCATCACCTCGAACATGCGGCTGGGGCCAGACTACGTCCCGCCCCACGTCCACACCCATTTCAGCTTTCCGAACGATGAAGGAAATTTCGCCCGTGCGGCGATCCGCTGCGTCGGCGTCGGCAAATGCCGGTCCGCTGTGCCGGGCGGCAACGTCATGTGCCCGAGCTATATGGCCACGCATGAGGAAGCCTATGTGACGAGAGGCCGGGCGCGCCTCCTTTTCGAGATGCTGCACGGTGGGGCTATCGAAAAGACCTGGAACAATCCGGCTGTTGAAGACGCGCTCGATCTTTGCCTGTCCTGCAAAGGATGCAAACGCGATTGCCCCGTGAACGTGGACATGGCCACCTACAAGGCCGAGTTCCGCTCTCACTACTACGAAAACAAGATGCGGCCGCGTTCAGCCTATTCGATGGGGCTCATTCCGATCTGGGCAAGGGCTGCAAGCTTCGCGCCCGGTCTCGTCAACGCAGCGGCTCGTAACGGTCTTCTGGGTGCGCTCGGCAAACGCGTGGCGGGAATATCGCAACACCGGTCGATCCCGCCCTTCGCGCCTATCACTTACACGGCATGGCGGCGGCGCAATCCGACACTCAATCCGGGCGGAAGGCGTGTGCTGCTCTTCCCGGACACGTTCAACAACTACTTCCGGCCAGCGACCGCCATCTCTGCGACACTCGTTTTGGAAGCGGCGGGATGGCAGGTCGTCACCCCCGAGAAGCCGCTTTGCTGTGGGCGCCCGCTTTACGATTGGGGGATGCTCGACAGGGCCGAGAAGTGGCTCTGCCAGATCATCGATAGCATCGGCCCCGAGATAGAGAGCGGAACGCCCATGGTGGGACTCGAGCCAGCCTGTGTAGCCACCTTCCGCGACGAACTGACCGATCTGTTCCCACGGGTTAGGACAGCGAAGAAGCTGAAGGAGAATACGGTCCTGTTCAGTGAGTTTTTGGACCGTCATTGCCGGGAGTTCGAACTGCCCCAGGTGAAGAAGAAGGCGCTGACTCAAGTTCATTGCCACCACTACGCCGTCCTCGACGTGGATGCCGAGACAAAGGTGATGGGGCGCCTGGGCCTAGATTATGAGGTGATGCCGTCCGGATGTTGCGGCATGGCGGGATCTTTCGGGTTCGAGACCGGCAAATATGATGTGTCGATGAAGGCTGGCGAGCGCGTCGTCTTACCCAAGGTTCGCGCCGCTGACCGGGATTGCCTCATCATAGCGGATGGTTTCAGCTGCCGCGAGCAGATTGAGCAGGGAACCGGCCGCAGAACGAGCCACCTTGCGGAAATCGTCGCGGCTGCGCTTTGACTAAGAGGCAATCTTCGCTTATCCGACAACGGATGTCATGTGTGGACGCCGCTCCTTCGTCATCGAGGCTTTGCGAAGCGCAAGCCGGGATCGCAAAAAGATAGGTTTGTCAACTTATTACGATCCCGGATAAGGCTTCGCCTTTCCGGGGCGACGGCGGCGGTGACCCGTTGGCGCGTCGAACAAAGTCTGCTTCTTCTGTAACGGGCCCTCTGTTCAATTGGGGGCAGCAGGCGCAGACAGTGACAGGAAAAAATTGGACTGAAGTTCTACCCGCCGTGCGTTGCATACAAAATCACTGGCTGCGACGGACAGCCATGCGCATCACCTCCGGCATTGCGCAGCCGGCGAAGCCGTTCTAAATACGAGGCGCAGTTTGTAATGGAAGGTTAGGCGTACCGTGTCCAAACACGATGATGACCGGCACGATTGGGCGCGTGCGGAGGCGGAAGAGCTTTACAGCCAGCCTTTCAACGACCTTCTCTTCCAGGCCCAAACGGTTCACCGCCGCCATTTCGATCCGAACCAAGTCCAGTTGAGCCGCCTGTTGAATGTGAAGACGGGCGGCTGCGCAGAGGATTGCTCGTATTGCAGCCAATCCTCCCATTACAGCACGGGGTTGTCAGCCTCGAAGCTCATGGAGGTCGAGCGCGTCCTCGGCGAGGCGCGGAAGGCGAAGGCGTCCGGTGCGACCCGCTATTGCATGGGGGCGGCATGGCGAAGCCCCAAGGAACGCGATCTCGATGTGCTGTGCGCCATGGTTCGCGGCGTGAAGTCGCTCGGGATGGAAACCTGCATGACGCTTGGCATGCTCACGAGCCGCGACGCTGAGCGCCTCAAATTCGCGGGCCTCGATTATTACAATCACAACATCGATACGTCCGAGCGCTATTACAGCGCGATCATTATGACGAGGACCTTCGCGGACCGGCTGGAGACGCTCGACCATGTCAGGGCGGCCGGCATCAAGGTTTGCTGCGGCGGCATCCTCGGCATGGGAGAGGAGCCGGTTGACCGGGTCGACATGCTGGTGACGCTCGCAAATCTGCCGCAGCATCCCGAAAGTGTCCCAATCAACCTTCTCATCCCTATCGATGGCACACCGCTTGAGAATGCGCCGCCGCTCGACCCGATCGCCTTCGTTCGCACCGTAGCCCTCGCCCGCATCATGATGCCGCGTTCGATGGTAAGGCTCTCGGCAGGACGGTCGGCAATGAGCGACGAGCTTCAGGCGCTTTGCTTCTTCGCGGGGGCGAACTCGATCTTCATGGGAGATACCCTCCTCACGACGGAAAACCCCGGCGAGGACAAGGACACGGCGCTTTTTTCGAAGCTTGGCCTGTCGCCGATGCCGCTCGAGGAGCAGGCAGAAGCTCATGCTGAAGCCGTATGAGGACGCGCTCGCGGCCTTGAAGGAGCGCGGGCGGCTGCGCCAGCTCGCCCTTCCTGCGGGCCACGATTTCACGTCCAACGATTACATCGCGCTCGCGGATTCGCGGGAGTTGAAAGACGCTGTGCGATCCGCGCTTGACCGCGGCGTCGGCGTGGGCGCAGGCGGGTCACGCCTTTTGCGCGGCAATTGCCCGGAACACGAAAGCCTGGAGGCCGATGCCGCGGCTTTTTTCGGCTCCGAAACGGCACTCTATTTCAGCAGCGGCTTTTCGGCGAACACTGCGCTGTTCGCGGCCTTGCCGCAGCGCGGCGATCTCGTCGTCCACGACGCGCTAATCCATGCAAGCGCCCACGACGGGATGCGCGCGGGAAGAGCCGAAATGGTTGGAGCGGCGCACAATGACGCCCACGCGGTCGAGGATAAGATCCGCGGCTGGCGCGCGGCAGGCCATAAAGGGCGCCCGTGGATCGCCGTCGAGAGTCTTTATAGTATGGATGGCGACCGCGCCCCGCTCGGCGATCTCGCTGCTATCGCCGAACGCCACGACGGCGTTCTTGTCATCGACGAGGCTCATGCCACGGGTGTGTTCGGACCCGACGGCCGCGGCCTCGGCGGTTGGCTGGAGGGGCGAGGGAACGTCGTCTCGCTTCACACGTGCGGGAAAGCGCTCGGCACCTCGGGCGCTCTCATCTGCGGTCCGAAAATCCTGCGAGATTTTCTCGTCAACTATTCACGGCCATTCATCTTTTCAACGGCGCCCTCGCCGATCATCGCGGCTTCTGTTCGTGCGGCGTTGCAGCTTTGCAAAGAGCAGCCTCAGCGACGGCAGCAGCTCGCGGCCTTGATTGCGTTCGCGAATGCCGCAATCGAGTCCCGCTGCGGCGTCGCTCCGAGCGGATCACAGATCATCCCCGTAGTCGTCGGCTCCGACAAGCGCGCGACGGCGCTTGCGGCTTCGATGCGCGATTACGGCTACGACATCCGCGCCATCAGGCCGCCCACGGTGCCCGAAGGCACGGCGCGGTTGCGGATTGCGCTCACGCTTCATGCGAGCCAGGAGCTTGTCAGCGAGATGATCGAGGCGCTGCGCTTCGAACTGGAGCGCTTGGAGCCATGAGTTCCGGCTTCATCGTAACCGGAACGGATACCGGGATCGGAAAAACCGTATTCAGCGCGGCGCTCGCCGGCGCTCTTGGCGGCTATTATTGGAAACCGATCCAGGCAGGACTTGAAGGCGAAACGGACAGCGATGTGGTGCGATGTTTGTCTGGTCTGGCTCCTGATCGGGTCTTTCCGGAGACTTATCGTTTGAAGATTCCGGCATCCCCGCATATTGCAGCACAACGGCAGGGCATAGACATAAAGCCGGAGCGGCTTCCGCTGCCCTGGGGCGCAAGGCCGCTTGTCATCGAAGGCGCGGGTGGACTGCTTGTCCCCTTATCGGATGACTTATTACAGATCGACCAGTTCGCATCCTGGGGGCTGCCCATCGCCCTCTGCGCCCGCACCGAACTTGGCACGATCAATCACACCTTGCTTTCTCTCGAAGCACTGGCAAAGCGCGACATGCGCGTCCACGGTGTCGTCTTCATCGGCAATCCGGACGACGATGTGGAGAGCGCAATCACGAGAGTTGGCAGAGCGCGACGCTTGGGCCGCCTGCCAATCGTTGAGCCACTGAATGCGGCAGGGCTCGCGGAAGCCTTTCGGGCGAATTTCGATTTGCGGAATTTCGGGTACAACCATGGTTGAACAGCCGAAATCGCCGGTCTGGCACCCTTTCACCCAGCATGCGCTCCAGCCGGTGATGACGAAAATCACCGAGGCGAAAGGCGCGTGGCTCACGGCGGCGAACGGCACGCGGATCCTCGACGCGATCTCTTCCTGGTGGGTTATCACGCACGGCCACAATTACCCGCCCATCGTCGAAGCCATCCAGAAACAGGCCGGCGTGCTCGATCAGGTCATCTTCGCGGGCTTCACGCACGAGCCAGCGGAAGAGGTGGCGCGACGGCTTCTATCGATCACGCCTCCGGGTCTGGCGCACGTTTTCTTTTCGGATAGCGGCTCGACCTCGGTCGAGGTCGCGCTTAAGATGGCGCTTGGCTTCTTCCGCAATCGGGGCGAAGCGCGCTCACATATTGTCGCGCTGGAACACGGCTATCACGGCGACACCATAGGCTGCATGTCTGTTGGCGCGCGGGGCGTGTTCAACGCGCCTTACGAGCCGCTTCTTTTCGAGGTGGAGCGCATTCCTTTTCCTGGCCCGGATGCCGAGCAGGCAACCCTGGATGCGTTCGAGGCCGCCTGCCGCCGCGATCCCCCCGCCGCGCTTATCCTGGAGCCGCTGATCCTCGGCGCGGGAGGCATGCTCATCTATCGCGCGTCGGTCTTGCGCGAATTGAAACGCATCTGCGAGGCATTCGATGTTTTGTTCATCGCCGACGAGGTGATGACCGGCTTCGGGCGTACGGGAACACTTTTCGCGTGTGAGCAAGCGGACATTTCCCCGGACATCATGTGCCTCGCCAAGGGCTTGACAGGCGGGGCCATCCCGCTCGCGGTCACGCTTTGCAGGCCGGAGATTTTCGAGGCGCATTACGCTCCCGACCGCGCCCGTATGTTCTATCATTCAAGCTCTTACACCGCGAACCCCATCGCCTGCGCCGCAGCCGTGGCCAACCTCGGCGTATGGGAGGGCGAACCTGTCCGCGAGCGCATCGCAGCGCTTACGGTATCGCAATCGGAACGCCTAGCCCCGTTGCGGACCGATGGCCGCGTCTCGAATGTCCGGCAACTCGGCACAATAACCACCGTCGATTTCGATGTGGAGCAGGGCGGATATCTCGCAGCCGTTGGGCCGAAGCTGTACGACTTTTTTCTCGGCCGCGGCTTGCTGCTGCGTCCCCTTGGCAACACGGTCTACGTCATGCCGCCCTATTGCACCACGCCCGAAGAGCTTGACGCCGTTTATGCCGCGATTGAAGAGGCCGCGGGCTAATTGAGCTGCAGGCTCGATAGTGTAACCGCCAGCTCTTCCGAGCAAGCCGGAACAAGCAGCTGGTCGGAGGGCAAATCCAGCATGGATTGGTAGCCCGTTAGCGACGGCCTTCGATGAACGCGCGTTTCAAGCCGCACTGCGTGAATAACCCAAAGCTCCGGGATGCCGAAGCTCGCGTACAACGCGGCCTTCCGCCCGATATCGTAAGCGAAACTCGAATTCGCGATTTCCACGACGAAAAGCGCGGTGCTTGCGTTCAAGCCTTTTATACTCGTTGCTCGATCGAAGAACACAAAATCGGGTTCGAGATAAGTGTCTGGCGTAAGCCGGAACGTGGTCTCAGCTGCAAAGGTGAGGTGATCTGGCAAACGCCGCGCCCAATATATATTAAGCCCATGCTTCAAAACTTCATGGCTATTGCCCTTTGGCGACATCGGCACGACCTCCCCGCCGATCAGCTCGATCCTCTCGTCTTCGCCGAGAATTCCGGCAGCAACCATGGCCTCCAGTTCCTCCACGGTAAAACGCCGCCGCAGCATTCCCTCCGCTGCTTGCGTTGTTCGGTCCCGAGGCGTGTCCACGAAAGGTCTCATGTTCATGGTTTGAATGTAGCGCAATTGCAGCTCCCGGCAAACTCGCGCATGCGGCAAGAGCCCATAATAGCGGCTGGCTTTCGCGAGGCTTTTGCCACTCAAAGTTCTCAACCGGGATTCCAACGGAAACGCTTCGAGCTTGATTTATTCACTTCGGATGCGCAATACAGACTCGCATCCAGGTCTGGGAGAGGGGATGGCATCGAGTTTCCCGGAAATGGGTTTTTAAAGAATGCGGGTTTGCGGAGATCGGGCAAGGAACCCTTTCATCGGAAAAATCACTCGGTCCGTCAGAGTCTTAGGAAGATAACCAAAATGCAGGACAAATTACTGCGCAAGCACAGCCGGAGCATTTCTGGAACTTTCTTACCGCTAACGCCGCAGTTCCAGGATGATCTTTCTCAGCCAGCTTTTAGCCTCTCCAGGCTTCGGCCTAACGAATTAGAACGCCACTGAATGAACATCGTCATTGTCGAAAGCGCCGCGAAGGCGAAAACTATCAACAAGTATCTCGGCGCGGACTATAAGGTCATCGCCTCCTACGGGCATGTCCGCGATTTGCCTGCGAAGGACGGTTCTGTTCTGCCCGACAACGATTTCGAAATGTCGTGGCAGGTGGAGGCCGACTCGCAGAAGGTCGTGAACGAGATCGCCAAGGCGGTCAAAGGCGCCAGCCGTCTTATCCTTGCAACCGACCCGGATCGCGAGGGCGAGGCCATTTCCTGGCATCTCCTGAAAATTCTGGAGCAGAAGCGCGCCTTGAATGGCGTCGCGGTGGAGCGCGTCGCTTTCAACGCCGTCACAAAAGACGCGATCATGACGGCGATGGCCAATCCCCGCGCTATTGACGAGCCGCTGGTGGATGCCTATCTGGCGCGCCGGGCGCTCGATTATCTCGTCGGCTTTACGCTTTCGCCTGTGCTCTGGCGCAAATTGCCGGGCGCCCGCTCGGCGGGGCGGGTGCAGTCGGTCGCGCTTCGCCTTGTGGTCGACCGCGAGGCCGAGATCGAAGCCTTCAAGACGCGCGAGTATTGGACCGTTGAGGCCATGCTTCGCACGGCTGGCGGCGACGAGTTCGAAACCCGTCTCGTCGCCCGCAGCGGCAAGAAGCTCGACAAATTCGATGTTTCCGACGAAGCGACGGCGCATGCCTATCGCGATGCCATAGGCGGCCAGCCTTTCCGCGTCGAGAGCATCGAAGCGAAAGAGCACAAGCGCAACCCTGCACCGCCTTTCACAACATCCTCGTTGCAGCAGGAGGCTTCCCGCAAGCTCGGCCTATCGCCGAGGCAAACCATGCAGGTCGCCCAGCGCCTTTACGAGGGCATCGACATCGGCGGCGAAACCGTGGGTCTCATTACCTATATGAGAACGGATGGCGTGCAGATTGTGCCCGAGGCCATCGCCCAGTGCCGCAGCCAGATCGAGGCGCAGTTCGGCAGCCGCTACGTCCCGCAAGCCCCGCGACATTACAAGACGAAGGCGAAAAATGCGCAGGAAGCGCACGAGGCGATCCGCCCGACCGATTTCCGCCGTCATCCCGATAAGCTGAAAGGGCTCACCGCCGAGGAAGCGCGGGTCTACAAGCTGATCTGGCAGCGGGCCGTGGCGAGCCAAATGGCGAGCGCGGACTTCGAGCGCACCACGGTCGATATCTCCGTCCAGGGCCGCGACGGTCAGCCTTATGGCGTGCGCGCGACAGGTTCCGTCGTGATGTTCGATGGCTTCCTCAAGCTTTATGAGGAAGGCAAAGACGATGAGGAAGGCGAAGAAGGCGGCCGCCTTCCGAAGCTGAAGGAAGGGGAGCAGCTCCGCGACGCGGGCGTGAAGGCCACGCAGCATTTCACCGAGCCGCCGCCGCGCTACACCGAAGCCACGCTGATCCGCGAGATGGAACGTTTGGGAATAGGCCGCCCGTCGACCTATGCCAGCACCATGGGCCTCTTGCGAGAGCGCGAATATGTAAAGCTCGAAAAGAAGCGCCTCGAACCGGAAGACAAGGGCCGCCTCGTCACGACCTTCCTTGAGGCGTTTTTCAAGCGCTACGTCGAGTACGACTTTACGGCTTATCTCGAAGACCGCCTCGACCAGATCTCGGACGGCAAGCTCGATTGGAAAGACCTGCTGCGGGAGTTCTGGCGCGACTTCATCGGGGCGGTGAACGAGATCAAGGATTTGCGCGTTACGCAGGTTCTCGATGCGCTGAACGAGCTGCTTGGGCCGCATATCTTCCCGACAAAGGCGGATGGTGGCGATCCAAGGCTCTGCCCTCTGTGCAACCAGGGACAGCTTTCGCTGAAGGTCGGCAAGTTCGGCGCCTTCATCGGATGCTCGAATTACCCCGAGTGCCGCTTCACCCGCCAGCTTAAGACAGGCGATGGCGACAACGGCGAGGCCGCGGCGACACCCGGCGACACCGTGCTTGGGAACGACCCCGAAACGGGGCTGCCCGTCTGCCTCAAGAGCGGACGGTTCGGTCCGTATATCCAGCTGGGCGAGGGCGGCGATGGCGAAAAGCCGAAGCGCGCGTCGATCCCATCCAAGGCGGACCCGGCCGCGATCAATCTGGAATATGCCCTGAAGCTTCTCGCGCTGCCTCGCGAGGTTGGCCTTCATCCCGAGACGGGAAAGCCGATCATGGCAGGTTTTGGCCGCTATGGTCCTTACGTGGAGCATGACGGCAAGTATGTGAAAATCGATGCCGACGAAGTTTTCACGATCGGCCAGAACCGCGCGGTCACCGCCATTGCGGAAGGCAGTGGCAAAGCCCAGGCGGCTCGCACCTCAACGCCGATCAAGGCCTTGGGCGAGCATCCCGAGCTTGGAGGCAAGATCGAGGTTCTCTCCGGTCGTTTCGGTCCCTATATAAAGTTTGGCAAAATCAACGCTACCGTTCCGAAGGCTACGGCGCCCGAGGCCTTGACCCTGGAAGAGGCCGTCCGGCTCATCGCGGCGAAGATGGAAGCCGGCGGCTCGAAGACCAAGGCGCGCGGCAAGGCCAAGACGGCAAAGCCTAAAGCTGCCGCCGCCAACGGAAACGGAACAGCGAAGGTTGCCAAGAAGCCGAAAACAACGGCCAAGAAGGCACCAGCAAAAGCGGCAGTCAAGGCTCACTAGCCCGTGCCGCGCAAGAAAGACAATATGGACGTAAAAGTGAAGCGCGCGGAACCCGCGCGCTCAAAAGTACCAACCAAGGAAGACATACTTCAATTTATCCGAGCCTCCACGACTAATATTGGCCGGCGTGAAATCTCTCGTGCCTTCGATATCAAGGGCTCCGACCGGATTGACCTGAAGCGCATGCTCAAGGAGCTTGCCGCCGATGGCCTGATCGCAGACCCCCGTCGCGGGATGCGCAAAGAGACTCTGCCGAAGGTCGCGGTCATCGTCGTTCGCGGGCAGGACCGGAACGGCGATCTCATTGCCTCCCCCCTTCACTGGAATGAAGACGAAGAGGGCGCGCCGCCTCGGATCCTGCTCGAGATCACAAGGCGCTATGAAGGGCCAGCCATCGGCGTGGACGACCACGTGCTCGCCCGTCTGCGCGAGGCTGGCGGCGAAAATGACGGCGGCGCCGACGCAATCGGCTTCCTCGCTTCGCCTATAAAGCGCCTTCCGCGCGAGAGGCCCCGCCAGCTCGGCCTTTTGAGAAAATCGGGACACGGCTTCGTTGTCGAATCCATCGACAAAAAGGATCTGAAAGAGTGGCCCGTTCTGGAGGGCGAAATGGACGGCGCGGAGGACGGCGAGCTTGTGCGCTTCGACACCGTTCGCGATTTGCGCTCCCATCGGCCATCGGCCCGTATTACCGAGCGTATCGGACACCCGAAAGCCGAAAAAGCCGTCAGCCTTATCGCGATCCATAATCACGGCTTGCGAGACCATTTCAGCGATGAATGTCTCGCTGAGCTTGAGGAACTGCCGGGAGCGGCGATGCGCCACCGGGAGGACCTGACCCGCGTTCCGCTCATCACCATCGATCCGGAAGACGCGAAGGATCACGACGACGCGGTTTGGGCCGAGCCCGACACCGATTCCGCCAATGAAGGCGGCTGCATTGTTGTCGTCGCGATTGCTGACGTCTCGTTCTATGTCCGGGCAGGATCGGCGATCGATTACGAAGCTAGCCTGCGCGGCAATTCGGTGTATTTCCCCGACCGCGTCGTCCCGATGCTGCCGGAAACGCTATCGAACGGCCTTTGCTCGCTGCATGAAGGCGAGCTTCGCCCCTGCCTCGCGGTGCGCATGGTTTTCGACCGCAATGGCAAGAAGCAATCCCATTGCTTTGTGCGCGCGATGATGCGGTCTGCCGCGAAGCTCTCCTACAGCCATGCCCAGGCCGCCATCGACGGGAAGCCCAACGCGAAGACGGCGCCTCTGCTTGAGCCAATTCTGAAGCCGCTTTGGCAGGCCTATACAATACTCAAGGAAGGGCGCGACCGACGCGGGCCGCTCGACCTCGATCTGCCGGAGCGCAAAATCGTCCTCGACGAGCGCGGGCTTGTCTCGCGCGTGATCGTTCCCGAGCGGCTTGAGGCGCACCGGCTCATCGAAGAATTCATGATCCAGGCAAACGTCGCGGCGGCGGAAGCCCTTGAATTGAAAAAGTCGCCCCTGATCTACCGGGTGCATGATGCACCCTCGGCGGAAAAGCTCGTGGCCCTTAGCGAATTCCTGGCCAGCATCGATATCAACGCTCCCAAGACAAGTTTCAATCGCCCCGGCCAGTTCAACAAGATCCTGGCGAAAGCGGTCGGCACGGAGCATGAGGAAATTCTGAACGAGGTTGTGTTGCGCGCCCAGGCACAGGCCGAGTACAGGCCCGGCAATCTGGGCCATTTCGGCCTCAATCTCCGCCGCTACGCGCATTTCACCTCGCCGATCCGGCGCTATGCGGATCTCGTCGTCCACCGGGCGCTCGTGAGCGCGTTCGGGCTTGGCGAGGGCGGCCTGTCGGACGCGGAGAAGTCGAAGCTCGATGCCATTGCCGAGGCGATCTCGCAGAGCGAACGAAAGGCGATGTCCGCCGAGCGGGAGACCGTGGACAGGCTCATTGCGATGCATCTGGCAGAACGGGTCGGCGAGCAGTTCAAGGCCCGCATCGCCGGCGTCACGCGGTTTGGGTTGTTCGTGAAGCTGCTCGACACGGGCGCCGACGGGTTTGTGCCGATCGCGACGCTTGGGCGGGACTATTACAAGCACGTCGAAAACCATCACGCGCTTGTCGGGGAGCGCAGCGGCGAAAGCTTTCGGCTCGGGGACCGAGTGGATGTGAAGCTTGTCGAAGCCAACCCCGCCGCGGGCGCGCTTCGGTTCGAGATGCTAAGCGACGGCCGGTATGCACCCGCGCTCGCAAGGGCTGGGAAAAAGCGCGGCGGGAACGCGGCCCGGAATGCGGCGAAGGCGCCCAAAAAGCGATCTAGATAGAAAGAGTAGATCGAGTGCAGTCCAGTTTCGGGAGCGAGCACGCTCCCTATCCCAGTCATGGTTGGACCAACGCCAATTGTCCCGCTGATCGCAGGCCCGTTCTGAAATCCATCCTGCGCGGGGCTTCTCTGAGCTGCCCCAAATGCGGGCGAAGGACGCTATTTTCGTCTTACCTCAAAACGTCGCGGATTTGCGCATCGTGCGGCGAGGAGCTGTTTCATCATCGGGCCGATGACGCGCCGCCCTATTTCACGATCTTTATTGTGGGACACATCATCGTGCCGTCCCTGATAACGGTAGAGCTTCTTTATGAGCCGCCTTTGTGGCTGCACTTCCTGATTTGGCTTCCGCTTACGGCCATGTTGAGCCTCGCCTTTCTGCCTGTTGTGAAGGGTGCGATAGTGGGGCTTCAGTGGGCGCTTAAAATGCATGGGTTTGAGGGGGCCGGCAGCTTGAACACGGCTGTGGACCCTTCAGCATAGAAAGCCTTCGGTAGCCGCGTGAAGTGACCGCAGTGCGCTGACTTTTCAACTGAAGTGAAATTATGCTCGTCACCGGCTTGACATACTAAGGCAATTTGGCCACTTTGCAGCCTGCATTGGAGATATTTGGAACCTACCATGGCTAAGCCTGTAACACAGAAAATCAAATTGATGAGCTCCGCCGGGACGGGTTACTATTACGTAACTAAGAAAAATCCGCGGAATTTGACGGAAAAGCTCGCGCTGAAAAAGTACGATCCCGTGGTGAAAAAGCACGTGGAATTCAAAGAAACTAAAATAAAGTAGGCTGGCGGGTCACAGCACCCGCAGCGCAAGCTCCCGCTGAATCGGAAATATGATCAGCTCCGCAACCATCGGCAGCGGGGTAGATCCGATTGGATATGCGGAGCTGATCTTAGCGCCATTGAACCAAGAGGGCGTGGTCCAATAGCATCTGCCGAAGACCTCCAGTTTGCGACGACATAGAGGCTTCGGTCTATTCCCTACGGACCCAGGAGATGCGGCGGACCTGAGCACTCCGCAGGGTATCTTTTAAATCCAAGTATGAGAAAAAATTGCCGTTTGGC
This sequence comes from uncultured Alphaproteobacteria bacterium, assembly GCA_963839435.1. Taxonomy (GTDB): domain Bacteria; phylum Pseudomonadota; class Alphaproteobacteria; order Rhizobiales; family Rhodomicrobiaceae; genus Rhodomicrobium. Next base: position 14,481 of record CAWIVD010000030.1, on the reverse strand, counting down.
AAGGCCGGATTGCCATCTTCCTGCCTTAATTCGCGAATTTTGCGCTAATTCTCCTTAACACGCCACCAACTTCGACAGGCAAAATTTCGTTCCGTGTTTTTCAGGATATCCCTCAAGCACTTATTTATCAATGCTTTCTGATTTTATCGTAAACGATACAGGCAAAGCATTGTGCTTTTATAACGGGATGCGCGGTCTTCGAGTTTTCCCCGATATCCCCAGCGCTTAGAGTGCGTCCGGAAAAGTGCGAAGCGGTTTTCCGATAAGGCGTAGCGACAAACAAAAACTTAGAGCCCGCTTTTTAGTCTGCTAAAAGCGGACAGGCTCTAGGAAAGTGTGGATGGGATGAACTGGCGGATCGTTTCAAGGAATCGCGACACGGAGATAGGCTTCGAGACGTAAGCTTCACAGCCGCCCTCCCTTATACGCTCCTCATCGCCCTTCATCGCAAAGGCCGTAACCGCGACAATCGGGATGTGACGCAAACTGTCATCTTCCTTCAGCCATTTGGTGACATCGAGACCGGACACTTCCGGGAGCTGGATATCCATGACGATCAAATCTGGCCGATGCTTGCGAGCAAGCGCTATGGCGTCGATGCCGTTCCTCGTTTGCAGCGTTTTATAGCCATGCGCCTCGAGCAGATCGTGGAAGAGCTTCATGTTGAGCTCGTTGTCCTCGACAATCAGAATGGTGCTGCCCATAGCGCTTTTGCTCGATTTTGGCCGCAGGCTCTTAGACGGCGCTGCCGTCTGCCTTTGCGGTCTCATACCGCGTTTTGAATAAGAGTTCAGGCGCATGGGCCACTGTCAAAAGAACGATCCAGGCCATCATATTCTCGTGATCCGGTTAATAAATCCTCACCGCGTGTAATTTGATTAACACAACCAACAGCGTTATTCCAGCTATCTCGGCAGCTTAAGCTTGTGTTGACCTACAGCCGGTGATGCCCGTGACGGGCGTTCATTTTAACTCGGTTTCCTGCGGCACCTTCTCTTTGCGCGACGGCTTCGGCGCGACCGAGGACCGCTTATCTAGGTATTTTTCCACTGCTGCGATCAAGTCGTCAATCTTGTCTTCGAAGAAATGGTTAGCGCCTGGTACAATTTCGTGGCTCACGACGATGCCTTTCTGCGTCTTGAGCTTGTCCACCAAGGTCTTAACAGAGGTTGCGGGCACAACCCGGTCGCGATCGCCATTGATCATCAAGCCAGACGACGGGCAGGGAGCTAGAAAGCTGAAGTCGTAGAGATTGGCGGGAGGAGCGACTGCGATAAAGCCATCGATCTCCGGTCGCCGCATCAGGAGCTGCATGGCGATCCAGGAGCCGAAGGACACGCCCGCGATCCAGCATGATTTTGCGTCAGGATTGGCGAGTTGTAGCCAATCGAGAGCTGTGGCGGCATCCGAAAGCTCCCCCGGCCCTTGGTCGAAAATGCCCTGGCTGCGCCCGACACCCCGGAAATTGAAGCGCAGGACAGAAAAGCCCCTTTGCACATAGGTATAATAAAGGCTGTAAACGATTTGGTTATTCATCGTCCCACCGAACTGGGGGTGGGGGTGAAGAATAATGGCTATGGGCGCGCCGGGCGTGGGCTCATGATGATAGCGTCCTTCGATGCGGCCGGCAGGTCCATTGATGATGACTTCGGGCATTCTGAACCTCTTTTTCCGGATGCAAAATCCGGCTCCTTGTCATGCTTGTCTAATTGAATGTTCCGGCCGCTTCTCGAAAGAGCGGATGGCCCTTGAGCCGTTAAGGCCTTCCCATTTGGACAATTTCGGTCAGGAGGGCGCTGTCAAAAGTTGACTCCTGCAGTCGGAAATCCTATACACAGAGTGAAGAATCCTCGACGTGTTCGAGCCCGTCGCGTGCCCTGGAGCAGCGTATGACGTGGCATATCATAACAGAGGCGTAAATTTCCACGGCCTTCGCGCAAATTTGGCGCGAAGAAGGAAGAAAATGTTGCTTAGTACGAAAGGTCGTTACGCTGTCATGGCGATTGTCGAAGTTGCAAGGCAAAGCGACGCGCGGCCAATTTCGCTTGGCGACGTTGCCGGCCGCCTTGAATTGTCGCTCGCTTATCTTGAGCAGCTCTTCATGAAGCTGCGGCGCAAAGGCCTCGTCAGGTCCGTCAGAGGGCCAGGTGGGGGGTACGTACTTGGCCGCGATGCGGATGCGATCAGCATCGGGGAGGTCATGGCCGCCGTGGATGAGCCGGTGAGAATGACGCGGTGCGTGAGGGAGGGAGACGGATGCGTCTCATCTCACCGCTGTAATACGCACTTCCTTTGGGACGCGCTTGGTTCTCACATCGAGCAATTTCTGGCTACGGCTACGTTGGCAGATGTCTTGCATGGTCGCTACTCGGCGCCGGTCGCGGGCTTCTCTTTGAGCGAGCTCGCAGCGGCAGCAAAGGTTGGTTCATGAGCGTTCGTAGCTATTTCGATCACAATGCCACATCACCGCTTCGGCGTGAGGCGCGCGATGCGATGTTGGCTGCGCTGGATTGCAACGGGAATCCGTCGTCGATCCACGCTGAAGGACGCGAGGCTCTCGGCATCGTCGAGAATGCGCGTGAAATCGTGGCTCGGGTTTTCCAGGTAAAGCCGCAGGCTGTGACGTTCACCTCCGGCGGCACAGAGGCGGCGAATTGGCTTTTGCAGGCCCGGCCTGGACACAAGCTCGTTACGTCGGCAGTGGAACATCCCTGCGTCCTGAAAGGGCATCGTTTCGCGGCCGAGGACGTTCAGATTGTCCCTGTCTCTGCGAGGGGAGATGTTGACCTCGAACAGCTGGAAAAGGCTTTGACGGCTCCCGCGATTGTCGCCATGCAGGCCGCGAACAATGAAACAGGCGTAATCCAGCCTTTGTCGGATGTCGCATCTCTGACAAAAATCAAACGCGGCTTTGTCGTGTGCGATGCCGTGCAGGCAGTGGGTCGCATTCCGCTTCAAGATTTTGCCGAGGCGGATGCGTTGTTCTTCTCCGCTCACAAGTTCGGCGGCCCGAAGGGCGTTGGAGCCGTGATCTGGCAGAGCACCGAGCCGGAACCCGCGTCGTTGATCCGGGGAGGCGGCCAGGAAGGCCGGCGCCGCTCCGGGACCGAGAATGTAGCGGGCATCGCGGGCTTGGCCGCGGCCCTTCACGCAGCCGATAAAGCGCAGGTGATTTGGAAAGCGCGAGCGGAAGCTTTACAGTTGAGGCTCGAACAACGGTTGCGAGCCATCGCTTCGGATGCAGTGATTTTTGGCGAGAAGGCGGACCGGCTGCCAAACACGACCTGCTTTGCCATCCCCGGCAAGAGCGCGGAAATGCTCTTGATCGCGTTCGATCTTGAAGGCATTGCCGTAAGCTCGGGCTCGGCCTGCTCGTCAGGGAAAGTGGAGCGGTCTCATGTGCTGGCCGCCATGGGCATCTCGCAAGGGCTGAGCGAAGGCGTAATCCGCGTGTCGACCGGCTGGAGTACCGAGGAAACGGACATCGAGCGGTTCTCGGCCGCTTTGTCGAAGATTTGTCGTGGGCGCGAGGTGCGCCAGGCGGCTTAGTTTTGGGTCATGACCGCCGTTGAGGCGGCCATCCAGAGTTGAGAATGCGGCTCTGGATGCCCGGGTTGACCCGGGCATGACAATGAAGGGAGTGACACATGGCGACGCCAGTTCAGGACACCATTGATCGGGTCCGCGAGATCGATGTCGACAAGTATAAATACGGTTTCACGACCGACATCGAGAGCGTGCGCGCGCCCAAGGGCTTAAACGAAGACATCGTGCGCTTCATTTCCGCAAAGAAGGGCGAGCCCGAGTGGCTGCTTGAGTGGCGGCTTGAAGCCTACCGGCGCTGGCGCACGCTCGAAGAGCCGACATGGGCGCGCGTCCATTACCCGAAGATCGATTACGAGGATCTCTATTATTACTCAGCGCCGAAATCGACCGAGGGGCCGAAAAGCTTGGCGGACGTCGATCCCGAGCTGCTTCGCATGTATGAAAAGCTCGGCATTCCACTAAAAGAGCAGGCCGTGCTGGCAGGCGTCGAAGGCGCGAAGGTGACCGGGCCGCGCATCGCAGTGGATGCCGTGTTCGACAGCGTTTCTGTCGTGACGACCTTCAAGGAAGAGCTGGGACGTGCTGGCGTAATCTTCTGCTCTATTTCCGAGGCAGTGCGCGAACACCCCGAGCTCGTGCGCAAATATCTTGGCACCGTGGTCCCCACCACCGACAACTATTTCGCGACGTTGAACTCGGCCGTCTATTCCGACGGCTCGTTCGTTTACGTGCCCGAAGGCGTCCGCTGCCCGATGGAGCTTTCGACCTATTTCCGCATCAACGAAAAGAACACGGGTCAATTCGAGCGCACGCTCATCATCGCCGACAAGGGCGCCTATGTGAGTTATCTCGAAGGTTGCACCGCGCCAATGCGTGACGAGAACCAGCTTCACGCTGCCGTGGTGGAATTGATCGCGCTCGACGAGGCCGAGATCAAATACTCGACGGTGCAGAACTGGTACCCCGGCGATAAAGATGGCAAGGGCGGCATCTATAATTTCGTGACGAAGCGCGGAGACTGCCGCGGCCGCAACTCCAAGATCTCCTGGACGCAGGTGGAAACCGGCTCGGCCATCACCTGGAAATATCCAAGCTGCATCCTTCGCGGCGACGGCAGCCGCGGCGAGTTCTACTCCATTGCCGTTTCTAACGGCCGCCAGCAGGTGGATAGCGGCACCAAGATGGTGCATCTCGGCAAGAACACTTCGAGCCGGATCATCTCGAAGGGTATCGCGGCGGGCCGCTCCGATAACACCTATCGCGGTCTCGTCTCGGCGCATCGCCGCGCTGCAAACGCGCGCAACTTCACGCAATGCGACAGCTTGCTAATCGGCGATCAGTGCGGCGCGCATACGGTGCCTTACATCGAGGCAAAGAACGCGAGCGCCCAGTTCGAGCACGAAGCGACCACCTCGAAAATCTCGGACGATCAGCTCTTCTACTGCCTTCAGCGTGGCCTGTCGGAGGAAGACGCGGTGGCGCTCATCGTGAACGGCTTCGTGCGCGACGTGCTCCAGCAGCTTCCGATGGAGTTTCTGGCGGAGACGCAGAAGCTGATCTCGATCAGCCTCGAAGGCAGCGTCGGGTAAAAAAGAAGGGAAAAACAAGCGATGCCTCTAACACGTGTAGCGCTTAGGCGCGGGAAATCGGCCGAGTATAAGCGTGCTATCCTCGACGGCATCTACGCCGCTATGCGGGAAACTTTCAGTGTGCCGGAAGACGACAGGTTTATGTTGATCGACGAATATGACGCCGACAACATACAATACAGCTATAATTATCCTGGCATCGCACACTCGGATGATCTTCTAATTATACAGCTTACCGTGAATAATACTCGCACCGTCGAGCAAAAAAAGGCGTTATATGCTAGTATTGTCGAGAAGTTGACCAAAAATCCGGGCGTGAGGCAAGAGGATATCTTGATCAATCTGGTTGAAGTGGCGAAAGAGAACTGGTCCTTCGGCATCGGGGTCGCGCAATATGCGGAAGCCTGACGGGGACGAAGGCAGCGTGGGATAAATGCGGTCGCAAACCCTCTCCCATTGGGAGAGGGTTGGGTGAGGGGATCGGACTGTGAACTTGACTGCGGACGATAAGCTCGACTTGGCTCGGCAGCTTCGACGCTCCTCGACGAACGCCGAAAATAAGCTGTGGGCGCATCTCTGCAACAGGCGGCCGTATGGGTTGAAGTTCAAGAGGCAGGGTCCAGTTTGCGGGTTTGTCGACGATTTTCTCTGTGATAGCGCAAAGCTTATCGTTGTATGGTTCTGGAACAATGACGTGATGTCCAACATCGAGGGCGTTCTGTCCGAGATTGCAAAGACGGCTGGCGTTGTACCCCTTCACCCCAACTCTCTCCCTCTGGGAGAGGGAGTTCGCACGGTTGGTGCATCGTCTCCTCTCCCACGGGGAGAGGACAGGGTGAGGGGCTGATATGGCACTGATCCTGGCGGGATTATTGGGAGTGTTCATCAGCCTCGCCGGCGTGTGGTTCATCACGTCGCCGTTCAACGCCGTACAAGCGTTCGGGGTCGATCCCTCGCATCTCGCCGATATCGCGCTGGCTCCAGGCATCGGCGTTCGGGACATCGCGCTAGGGCTGATCATCATCGGCTTCGCATTCGCACGGAAGCCTGGCGCAACGGGCGCGACGCTGCTCATCACGTCGATCGTGCCCATCGGCGACTACGCCATCGCTGCGAAGGCGTTTGGCTATGCTGCTGCCGCTCGGCATCTGATAGCGCTGCCGTTCCTGGTCATCCTCGGTCTGGTCCTGGTGCGCAAATGACGTATTGGTTCAAGCCGAAGCGATATGGCTGGGGCGCGAGCCCTGCAAACTGGAGGGGTTGGCTCGCGACGCTTGGCTTCATTGTCATCGCCTACGCCTTTCTCGGGGGAATTGTGGCTTATCGAAGTGAGTTGACCGTCGAAGCCGTCATTGTTTGGTCCGTCGCTTTTGTCGCTCTCGAGTTCGCGTTTATTTGGATTGCCTGGAAGAAAACGAATGGGGCCTGGCGATGGCGCTGGGGTTCCGATGACCTTGGGAAGTAGAGAAAACATGCTCGAAATTAAAGATCTGCATGCGGAAATCGACGGCAAGGAGATCTTGCGCGGCTTCAATCTGACTGTGCCGAAGGGTGAAGTTCATGCGATCATGGGGCCGAACGGCTCCGGCAAATCCACGCTCGCCTATGTGCTTTCGGGCAAGGACGATTATGAGGTGACTGGGGGCTCGATCACCTGGGACGGCAAGGATCTTCTGGCCATGTCCCCGGACGAACGCTCCCATGCAGGCGTGTTTCTCGCCTTCCAATATCCTATGGAAATTCCGGGGGTCGCCTCGCTGACATTTCTGCGCGCCGCCATGAATGCGCAGCGGAAGGCGAACGGCAAGGGCGAGATTTCGATCCCCGATTACATGCGGACGGTCCGCGCCGAGGCGGAGAAGCTCTGCATGTCCATGGATATGCTGAAGCGGCCTGTGAACACCGGGTACTCCGGCGGCGAGAAGAAACGTCACGAAGTGCTCCAGATGGCGCTGTTGCAGCCCACGCTCTGCATTCTGGACGAGACGGACTCTGGCCTCGACATCGACGCCATCCGCATTGCCGCCGATGGGGTGAACCGCCTGCGTTCGTCGGACCGGGCAATGGTCGTCATTACGCACTATCAGCGGCTTTTGAACTATATCGTGCCCGATGTGGTGCACGTCATGGCGCGCGGGCAAATTCTCCATTCGGGCGGCAAGGAGCTTGCCCTTGAGCTGGAAGAGACCGGCTATGCGGCTTATCGCACGGAAGCGGCTTAAGGGGCAGCGATGACGATCCACCAGACCACAATCCGGCCTGCCGTAACGCCTGCTGAGCAGCGATTTCTCGATCTCTACGCGGGCGTTTCCGGGAAGCTGCCCGGAGCGGGATCGGCCGCCGTCCGCGCCTGGAGAGACGCCGCCCGCGACGCATTCATTATTCTGGGGGTTCCCCATCGCCGCGTGGAGGAATGGAAATACACCGATCTCCGCGCGCTTATGCCGGAAGTCCATCCGCTTGGCGGCCTCGATTTAAGGGTTCCGGATGTCAGCGTCGAGGCGGCAATCGGCAAATCGCTTGCTCAACTGGACGCTTATCGGGCGGTATTCGTCGGCGGGCGATTTCGTCCGGATCTGTCCACCATCCACGACGCGCATGGCGTCACCTTCGTGCCGCTGCATCAGGTGCTGGAGGATGATGGCGCTTCCGCCCAGGCGACCGCGAAGTTTACTCTCCCGCAGCGCGACGTCATCGCAGCGCTCAGCACCGCGCTCGCGACCGATGGAGCAATCCTCGCCGTTTCGCCGAAAACTCGGCTCGAAAAACCAATCCATATGATCTTCATATCGACGGATGAAAAGCACGCCTTATATGCCCTCCAGCACGAGATCAACATCGGCGAGGAGGCGGATGTTTCGCTCATCGAAACGCACGGCTCGCATCAATCACAGGCCATTTCGCACACGCGCCTTGCCATCGCATGCGGGCGCATCGTTGAAGCATGTGAGGCTGGCTGCCGGGAAGGATTCCACGCATTTGGCCTCAGCGGTCGTTACATTGGCTGAAGGCGCCCATTACGAGCCGTTGCAAATGGCGGTCGACGTGGCGCTCCTGCGCGCAGAAGCATCTATCCGCTTCGAGGGGCCGAACGCGCGCTGCCATTACGCCGGTGCCATGCTTCAGCGGGTGCATTCGCACGCCGATTTCACGCTTGTCGTCGATCACGCCGCGCCCGGTTGCGAAAGCCGGGAGCTGGTGAAGGCCGTGCTGGATGGACGGTCGCGCGGCATCTTCCAGGGCAAGGTCATCGTCCAGCGAGGCGCGCAGAAAACCGACGGCAAGCAGATGGCGAACGCTTTGCTTCTGTCCGATGATGCGGAGTTCGATTCAAAACCGGAGCTTGAAATCTTCGCGGACGATGTCGTCTGCGGCCACGGTTCAACCGCGGGCCAACTCGATGACGACATGCTGTTTTATCTACGCGCGCGCGGTATCCCTGAGCCAGAGGCGCGCTCGCTCCTTATCGCGGCCTTTGTCGGGGAAGCGCTCGACAAGATCGACAACGAGGCTTTACGGGCCGCGCTCGATGAAAAGATCGCGGCATGGCTTCCCGACGGCCCTGTCACGCTTAACCCGGCACTATAAGTCGAAAGGAACACGTCGATGACGTTGATAGAAAAGGACATCGCCGCGAGACCTTACGACGTGGACGCAATCCGGCGGGATTTCCCGGCACTATCGCTCAAGGTTCATGGAAACCCGCTCGTGTATCTCGACAACGCGGCAAGCGCGCAGAAACCGAAAGCGATGCTCGACGCGCTCATGAAGTCTTATGCGGAAGAATACGCGAACGTTCATCGTGGGCTTCATTATCTCGCCAATGCAGCGACAGCCGCCTATGAGGGCGGGCGCGAGCGCGTGGCCAAGTTCCTGAACGCGCCGAGCCACGAGCAGATCATCTTCACCAAGAACGCAACCGAGGCGATCAACCTCGTGGCGCAATCCTTCGGTGGGCTCCATATCGGCCCCGGCGACGAGATCGTGCTCACCATCATGGAGCACCATTCGAACATCGTGCCCTGGCACTTCCACCGTGAGCGGCGCGGGGCGGTCATTAAGTGGGTGCCGGTGACGGACGAAGGCGAGTTCCGGATTGAGGACTTTGAGGCCGCGATCACGCCTCGCACCAAGATGGTCGCGATTACGCATATGTCGAATGTGCTCGGCACGATCACGCCGGTGAAGGAGGTCTGCAAGATCGCCCACGCTCACGGCGCTTATGTGCTCGTGGACGGCAGCCAGGGCGCGGTTCATCTTCCCATCGACGTGCAGGACATCGACTGCGACTTCTACGCCATGACCGGCCACAAGGTCTATGGCCCGAGCGGCATCGGTGCGCTCTACGGCAAGCGAGAGCATCTCGACGCCATGCCCCCGTATCAGGGCGGCGGCGAGATGATCGAGACCGTGACTTGCGACACTGTGCGCTACAACGATCCGCCCTATCGCTTTGAAGCCGGAACGCCGCCAATCGCCGAAGCGGCCGCGCTTACCGCCGCGCTGGATTACATGGACAGCATCGGCAAGGATCGCATTCGCGCACATGAAACCGATCTAAGACGCTATGCGGAGGAGCTTTTGAAACCGATCAATTCGCTGCGCTTCATCGGTAATGCGGCGGAGAAGGGCGCGATCGTCTCGTTTGCGATGGAAGGCGCGCATGCCCACGACGTTGCCACCATCCTGGACCGCGCAGGGATAGCCGTCCGGGCCGGGTCCCATTGCGCCGAGCCGCTTCTCGCGCGCTTCGGCCTGACATCGACCTGCCGGGCCTCGTTTGGCCTTTACAATACGCGCGCCGAGGTCGAGGCGCTCGCGGAAGGACTTCAGAAAGCGGAGCGTTTTTTCAGATGACCGAAACCATGCAAGACAGAAAAACCCCCATCGAGCACGCGCCGTGGGATGATCAGCAGGAGTTGCCCGCGCACAAGGAATTGCCGCAGCCCTGCGCGCATACGGTTGAAGTTGCCAAGGAATTCAAGGAACACCCGATTGCTGAGGAGGAGATCGAGCGCATCACGCACGGGATTATTGCTGCCTTGAAAACCGTCTACGATCCCGAGATCCCCGTTGATATTTATGAGCTTGGGCTCATTTACAGGATCGATATCAACGATGACCGGGAAGTGGACGTCGAGATGACGCTGACAGCACCGGGATGTCCGGTTGCTGGCGAGATGCCGGCCTGGGTGGAGAATGCCGTTGGCACGGTGGAGGGTGTAGGCTTGGTTCGCGTGCAGATCGTGTTCAACCCGCCTTGGGATCCGAGCCGCATGTCGGATGAGGCGCGCGTGGCGTTGAATATGTTCTGATCCGGAGGTCCAGGTAACGGCGGTGGGAAAGGAAGGCAGGGGTGACAAGGGCGAGATCTAAGGTTTTAACACTGACAGATGCAGCGGCCGAGCGCGTGAAGGCAATCATGGCCCGGTTCGACACGTCCATTGTGGGCTTGCGCGTTGGCGTGAAGAAGGGCGGCTGCGCAGGGCTGGAATACACAATGGAGTATGCCGCTGATGTGCGCCCAACCGATGAGGTCGTCGAGGACAGGGGTGTCCGCATCCTCATCGAGCCGTCTGCTATCCTGTACCTGCTCGGCACGGAAATGGACTTCAAGACCGACAAGCTGACATCCGGCTTCGTCTTCAACAATCCCAACCAGACAAGCGCCTGCGGCTGCGGCACGAGCGTGGAAATCCAGCCCGTACAAGAAGGAGTGACGGCCTGACCAGAGAGGGCGTGCCTCCGCGGCGGGCTGCGAAAGGCGCGCGAATGATTAACAGGCGAGGCGGAAATATATTAACGTGCCGGTTGCCGTAGAAGTTGCAGCTGACGACGGTATGAGCGCAGTCTTCGCAGCGCGCGACATGCCCCCCAAGCTCCGCCGTGCGACAGGCTTCGATGGCGGCCATTGCGTTCAACTGCCCGAGGCTCAGATGTCCGGCGTTGGCCTTTCGCCAGCCATCCCCGTGGCTGCGGAAGATGTCCGCAGCCTCAAGCGCGGGACGCGGCATGGGCGCTGGCGGTTAGGCTGGCGGATCGCTCCGCTTCTCAATCAGCGAAAGGCGGTCGAGCGGACTCATCACCTTGCTGATCGTGCTTGTCGACCCGCGCGTTCAAAGATTGCGTATTACGGGCGGCTCCAACCTTCGGCTTTGGAGTTATCAACAAATCGCTGGTTGCCTGGGCGATGAGGAAGCATAAGCGGTTCCGGAACTGCAAGACGCGGGCGGGAACCTCGCGGAAATGCCCGCAACTCTCACACTGGATATTTGGGATGGCAAGCGCATTTGCTTTATGGGAGTGGTGTGAAGTGAGAGGTTCACGCACCGCTCGGCGTGAGGCTGCGGGTGAAACTCCTGCGGACTACTCTCCAGTTGTGCTCGCTACCGCGGACGGCGACGTCGTGACTATGGCGTTCGTATAAGGTGATTGCTCTTCTGTTCATATGCCACGCCTCCGGCTAAGGCCCCGCTCACGCTCGGAGCGCGAGCGAAAAGCCGATCAGGAGAAGGACCCCTAGCACGATAGACTTGAACTGCGAAGCCGGTATATGGCGTCTTGCCCAGTTTCCGAGGTGTACCCCGAGTAGCGCTGGGGCGATTGCCAGGACGGACAAGCTCAATTCCGGCGCTGACATCAAGTCCGCTAGCCAGAGCCCAAAGCCCAAAAAGACTGATGCGATCACGACAGCGATGTTCACCGCCTGAACGAAAAGAGTCGGCTCCAGGTTGAGGGCGAGCATGTAGGGCATCAAGGGCATAACTTGCGAACCGGTGAAGCCCGTAAGTAGCCCGTTCAAAAATCCCACCGGGATCTGCGCGGCCCTTGCCAGTTTCGGCGAAATCGAAAGGTTGGGCCGCAGCAACGCCTGAAATCGCGTAAGCACAAATGATGACACCAAGAACCTGGGTTGGAATGTGCTTGTCCGCCCAAATCAGCAGAAAAACGCCACAAAGGATGCCCGGAAGGGTAGCCACATAGAGCGGCCAGAACTTCCGCAAACTGCGGCTCAAGGAACCGGTTGTGAAAAGGACTGCTACGTTGCTCGCCATCGCCGGGGCGACGACGAGGACGATGGCTTCCTTCAACCCAAGAGATGCGACGAGGAAGGGCAGAGCGCACGACGAATATCCAATTCCGGTTGCGCCCTTGATGATGCCGGCGAAAAATAGACCACTGACTGCTATGACAATAAGATTCACATCCATGGGATGGGGGTCCATCTCAGGTTACTTGGTTCACTGATGAGGCTGGAGCCTTACGAACGTAAGACGGGTGGGGCAAGTGATGCGCCTTGAGTAAGCGCAACCTTAGAATACCACAATCAAAAGTTGCCGAGAAGCATAAATTACAATCCTTTAAGCGTAAATGCAGGTTGAGGTTGCGTAGAACCCATCAGCGAGGCTCACTAGCGGCGCAACCTCAACCATGGGTGCCATCGTGAAAGTATCGCGTGAAAACTTGGCGTTGGCCGTGCTTTGGGGCGCAATCGGCGCCTGTGCTCTCATGACCCTCATTTCACCGAAAATGACCGCGTCCGGTATCGAGGGCAGCGGCCTGAGCGGGATCGTGGCTTCGTTGGCTTGCACCGGTTTCTAAATTAGATCGACTGCAGGATCGCCCCACCTTTCGACGCCTGATCCGCGGGCACCGCAGCATCCCGCCGATCCAAGGGACGCGCCGCGCCCACTGAATGAAAAACCTCGTTCTTATCGCTGGCTACCAGCTTTCGCGGTCGCTTCCAAGCCTAAACGCCCGCTCCGTAGGCGACACCGTAGTGTTCATGGTCGAGTCGCAGGCGGCAAACAGAAAACAACACTGAATGGAATTTTTTATCGCGAGATGCGGCGCACGATCGGCTGGCGCGAATATGTCCGCGCATCTATTGGCTGATGATGCCGGGCTACGACAGGCTTAGCTTTCTCGAAGCAGGCGGCATTTGCGCGATTTCCACTCGGGCGCGAAAACGGACTGGCTTTCATGCGGGCCTGCGTCGCGCAGACGCGAGAGGAGGTTTGCGCCCACCACATCTAGGGCCCGCCGACCCTTTCGCAGCCCGCGAATAGTATCTCGCTGTTTTATGCCGACGCCTATGAAGGAGCGCGTTGGGTGGAACTGCCGAACACGCTCGGCATGTCCGCTCTTCGGCGACGGCGGCTCGCTTGGCTCCAAGCGCTATGCCGCAAGCGGCACTCAACAAGATGTCGGATTACCGCAAAGGCCGCGCGCGCGATGTGAAGCAGCGCACAGTGCCGAAGGCATGCTCTTTCAATTACCTTTTTTGGGATTTCCTTATTCGCGAACCGCCAGAAACTCGGACGCAACCCGCGGCTCGGGCAGGTCTACCGCACCGTCGACGCGATGAGCGATGCAAAAAGGTTGATATCAGGGCCGAGCGTGGCGACATCCTATGGCGGCCCGGGAGCCGTTTGAACCGCGCTTGCCCTGTGTGCTCCTGCTCGTTTGACGTCGTGTTGAAGTGGGAGTTCACGCCACCTTGATGTCTTTATACTGCCCTTCCTCACCTGCTGAGGAGAATCTTCTTCATGGCGTTGGCGACCTTGCCGTAAGGCGGCCGCATGAGGCGTGCAGCGTTATAGCGGCTTTGCAGAAACACGCCTTTGCGATGCGAGAAAGTCTGGAACCCATATTCGCCGTGGTAAGCGCCCATGCCGGACGGCCCGATGCCGCCGAAGGGCAGGTTCCCGACCACCACATGCATCAGCGTCTCGTTGATTGAAGCCCCGCCGGAGGTTGTCCTTTCCAGGACCTTGTCACGGTCGCCCTTATCCTGGCCGAAATAATAGAGGGCCAGCGGTCGCGGCCGCCTGTTCACGTAATCGATGGCCTCATCGAGCGCGCGATAGGACCTGATCGGCAAAACGGGGCCGAAAATCTCCTCGCGCATCACAGCGAGATCGTCGGCGGGGTCAATCAAAAGCGTGGGGGCGATTTTGCGTTCCTGCGGCGAGAGCGTCTTGTCGGCGGGATTGATCTCGATAACGCGCGTTCCGTGCTGCCGGGCTTCCTCAATATACCGCGTAACGCGCGCGTGGTGGCGTGCGTTGATGATCGAGGTGTAGTCGGGGTTCGCTTTGAGAGAGGGATAAAGTTTGTTGACGTTGCCGGATCAGGCCGACGAGGTTTTCCAGGAGTTCCTCAGGAACGAGGATGTAATCGGGCGCGATGCACGTCTGGCCCGCATTAAGCAGCTTGCCGGACACGATGCTCTCTGCGGCGGTAGCCAGCATGGCGTCGCCGCCAATGATCGCGGGCGACTTTCCGCCGAGTTCGAGCGTGACCGGCGTCAGGTTTTCGGCTGCGGCCCGCATGACCCTCCGGC
>CAWIVD010000029.1:0-39422 GCA_963839435.1 uncultured Alphaproteobacteria bacterium | reverse complement strand
ACAAAAGCGGGCTCTAAGTTTTTGTTTGCCGTGCGTCTTTATCGGAAAACCGCTTCGCACTTTTCCGGACGCACTCTAGCGGCAACCACAACTGTTTGGACAGCCGAGTAACCGTGTCAGCCTTGCACCGGCTTGCGAAACCCGACGCGCTCGCCGTCATGACCGGCGAGCAGGTCCTGCGTCTTTTCGCAGGCTCCGCCCATAAAGCGGGCGGGTTTTCCTGGGTCCGGCTGGCGCTGTTTTTCCTCGGGCGGGGCGTTTTTCGCCGTGAGTTCCGCCCGCTTTCGCTTAAAGAACGCCAGGACACTAATCATTCGAGGGCCTCAAGCGCGGCAAGCTTCGGCTGAGGCAGGACAGCCACTTCAAAGTCGCGTGTATGATCGAGCGCCGGGATCCGCGCGCGAACGCGGTCCACGTCCGCAATATCGATATCCGCGATGATGAGCCCGGGCTCCGTCCCCCCCTCGCCGAGGATGTCGCCCCAGGGCGATAGGATGAGGCTGTGCCCATACGTTGTCCGGCCGTTTGCGTGCCGCCCCCCTTGCGCCGCCGCGAAGACGAAACAGCCGTTTTCGATGGCGCGGGCGCGGAGAAGGATGTGCCAATGCTTTTCGCCCGTGACCTTCGTGAACGCCGAAGGCGCGGTCAGGAATTTCGCCCCTGCTTTCGCGAGCGCCTTGTATTGCTCCGGGAAGCGGATGTCGTAGCACGTCGCGACGCCCAGGCCTCCCCATGGCAATTGCACCACATAGGCGGTCTCGCCTGGAACGTAGATTGCGGATTCCCGGTAGATTTCGCCGCTTGGCAGATTCACGTCGAACATGTGAATCTTGTCGTACCGGAGCGCGACCTGCCCGTCCGGGGCGAACAGATAGGCTCGGTTGACCGCTCGCTTTTCGCCGACCTTGATGGCAATGGAACCAATATGGAGCCAGATGCCCAAGCTTTTGGCGAGGGCCGAGAAGTGCGGGATTGCTTCGGTCGCTTCCTCCGGCGCGATTCTCTCGAACATCCGCGCCGTTTCCGTCTCCATCAGGAGCGTGTTTTCAGGGGTCTGTATGAACTGGGCCCCTTTTCGGGCGGCATCGCGTATAAAGGCCTCGGCTTCCAAAAGATTATCCCGAACGTCTCTCCCCGACCGCATCTGAACGAGGGCCACTCGAAAATGATCTTTTTTGTCCGACATGCTTTAACCGCCTCCTTTATCGTTGTCTTCCATTTTGCTCAGCTTTGCAGCAGAGGATCAAGTTCGCCTTTCGCATCGAGAGCATAAAGGTCGTCACAGCCTCCAATATGCCTGGCACCAATAAAGATTTGGGGAACGGTATAACTTCCGCCCGCCCGTTCGATCATGCGTTCGCGACTGGAGGGGTCGCTCGCGTCAATCTCTTCAAATACAAAACCCTTGCGGGTTAAGAGGTTCTTTGCGCGGCGGCAATAAGGGCAGGACGGCGTTGTGTAGATGGTCACGGGCGGCATCAGTCTTCCTTTCATCACTCGCGCGCAGAGACATGGCCTCTAACAGCGTCTCAGTCCAGCTTCGGCTGATGCGGCTTATAGCGCTCACTCATCCTCCATCGGCTCCTCGATGCCATGCGCGACAAGTGCGATCGCGAGCACGTCCACGTTGCTCGCGCCTGCTTCCAAGAGTGCGGCGGTGCAGGCATTTGCTGTTGCGCCGGTGGTCATAACGTCATCAATCAACACGACACGCTTACCGCGCACCGCGCTTCGGCCGCTTCGGCTCACGCCAAAGGCATCCGCCACATTGTGTTGACGCGCATCTTGAGCGAGGCCAACCTGCGCCCTGGTTCGCTTCGTCCTCTGAAGGGACGTGACGCAAGCGGGCACGCCAGACACCCGGCTTAAGCCTTTGGCCAAAAGAGCGGCCTGGTTGAAGCGCCGCTGCAGGAGCCGAAGGCGATGAAGCGGAACGGGGACAAGAATATCGGCATCCGCGAGAAGGCCGCGCCCTGCCTCCCGCATCAGCTTTATGAACAGGGGCAGCGGCTCATGCTTGTCCTCGAACTTGAAGCGCACGATGAGACGGCGGATGACACCGCCATAATGCGCAGCGGCCCTCGCGCGCAAAAATAAGGGAGGGTTCGCCTGCGCGTGCATTGAGATATGCTTTTCCGTCCCTTCATAAGCTGGAAGGGGAATGCCGAGCCTGTCACAAACGGGCGGCGTGATGAGATTGAGCCCGCTCCAGCACCTCGGACAAAGAAGATTGTGGCGGGTAATGAGCGTGGAACAGGAGACGCACACGGCCGGGAGGATCAGATCGGCTGAGTATCTCAAGCCTTCGGCGGCAAGCTGGGTGACGCGCTGGAACATTCACAACACAAGAAGGAATGACTTTTTCTAAAATGCACCATAGATCCGGGTGAAGCCTTTGAACAGCCCCAATATTTTCGATCGCCGGCTTATCCTGGCCAATCTCGGGCGAGCCGCGTGCGCACTCCCGCGAACCGATTTCCTGCTCTGTCATGTCGCCGAAGAGCTCGTCGGCCGGCTCGAAGGCATCAGCCGGACCTTTGAGCTGGCCGCCGACGCCAGCGCCTATCATGGCGTTGTCGCCGGGCTCCTCAACGCGCGCTTTCCCGACACAAAAACGATCTCCTTGAGCCCGGTGATGGCGCTTGCGGAGGCTTGTCCAGCCCCACGCGCCGTGGCAACGGAGGAAGCACTCCCCTTGAAGGATGGTTCGCTCGACCTCGTGACATCGGCGCTGTCGCTTCACCTCGTCAACGATCTGCCGGGAGCGCTCATTCAGATGCGGCGCGCGCTCCGCCCCGATGGCCTTTTTCTTGGTGCGCTGCTTGGCGGCGAAAGCCTCATCGAGTTGCGGCAGGCTTTCATGACAGCCGAGACGGAAACGCTCGGCGGCGTGTCGCCGCGAGTTTTCCCGACGGCGGACGTTCGCGACATGGGCGGCCTTCTGCAACGCGCGGGATTTGCGCTCCCCGTCGTGGATCTCGGAACGCCTGACCGTGACCTACCCCAACCCCTTGGCCTTGATCAGGGAGCTGAAAGCCATGGGCGGCGCCAATCCGCTTTTTGCGCGTTCCCGAAAGCCGATGCGGCGCGGCACGCTTGCCCAGGCGCTGGAGATTTACGCCAATAATTTCACCGGTAGTGACGGGAAGGTGCGCGCGACTTTCGAAATCCTCTACCTTTGCGGATGGGCGCCGCACGATAGCCAGCAGAAGCCCCTGAAACCCGGCTCCGCCAAGGCCCGGCTTGCGGACGCGTTGCGCACGACGGAAATCGCCGCCGGCGATAAGGCCAGCTTCCCGCGCAGAGACAGGGATTGAAAGCAGACAACACTTGCTATGCGTGTGGTCATGCGCAACGCTTGTGCTCACTTCCTTGTGGATTGGGCCTATGACCTACGATAAGCACGGCTCCGAAGCGAGCCGTAAACGTAAGTGTTAATTCTGACCTCGCGGCCAAGGCAAAAGCTCTTGGCATCAATCTTTCGGAGGCACTCGAAGGCCGACTGGCTGAACTTGTAGCGGTGCTTGGCCCACGGAGATGGCGCGATAAAAATACCGCTGCAATAGAGGCATACAATCATCGGGTAGCAGAGGAACGCATTTTGAGCGATTTCGATCGCTTGTTCTGACTTTGAGATTGAACCCGGTCGTAGAACTCCACGGTGAGAAGTATTTTCCTCGTGGAAATGACTGCCGTCCGCTCCAAGGCCCTCGGAAAGAAGGTGGCGTCGCTCGCGGAATATCGATTTTCTGACGACAGCTATCTGAGGACAACCTCCGGCCCGCTACATGGCCGCGAACGCGAATCGGTTAGGGTCGCGTTAACGGAGGGCACATATGGCAAATTTCAATACCCATTTAGCGGTCGCGTCAGTTGGAAGCGGGCTCTGCGCAACCGTCGCGCTGGCCGGTCACGCCGCACCGAATAATTATCTGCTGACGCTGACGCTGGCTGGCACCATCGGCGGCATTCTGCCGGACATCGACCTTGAGAGGGCAGTTCCGGCGCGCATGCTTTTCAGCGTGCTCGGCATTGTGGCCGCGTTCATCGCTCTGTTCACCCTGAACGAAAAGCATTCCATTGCCGAACTCTGGATCATCTGGCTTGGCGCCTATTTCGTGACGCGATACGGCCTTTATAAAGCTTTCGAGAAACGCACTCATCATCGCGGCGTCTTCCACTCGATCCTGGCCGGATCGTTCTTTGCGATATTAACAGCCGATATATTCGACCATATTTTAGGAGAGCCTTCCGCGCTCGCGTGGCTGACCGGGCTTTTCCTCTTTATCGGCTTTGTCATCCATCTGGTGCTCGACGAGATTTATTCTGTCGATGTTGAAGGCAAAAAGATCAAAAAGTCATTTGGAACCGCCCTCAAGCTCTTCGACTACCATTCGCTCCGGGCATCCGCGCTCATGGCCGTCGCTGTCGTCGCTGTTGCGCTGGCTGCGCCGCCCGCGCGGGAATTCGTTGAAATGGTGAAACCGCCCGTCTTCTTTGCCTTCCTCAAGGACAGGCTTTTGCCAAAAGGCAACAACTGGTTCGACCTGAAGACGCCGGGAAAAACGGCAGCGCTTGATGCGGGCCACGCGAACTGAAAAGGCTTAGCACTGCCATTCGTTCGGCTTGCCTTCTGACCGGAAGGCAAGCCTAAATTATGTTCGGCTTCCGAGCGGCCATTCAGTCGATGCGATAGGATCATGAACCCAGGGCTCCGACATAGCTCCCATTACGCGAACGCGTAATTATTAGTATTGCAAGAATTGAATATAACCTGTGCCAATTCTCAATGACATAGGATCGGGGCCATGCCTTCGATCACCGAAGCGAAGGCCGATTTGGCGAACCTTGCGGAACGACTTCGCGCCGTTGCCGAAGCGCTGCGGCGTCTTCCCGACGATCACCTTTCTTTCTATGAAGAGATGGAACTCCTCCGTGGAGAGATAAAAGCTATTGTGGCCCAGCTACGAGGGGATTGACGGTCCCCCCGACAGGGCTGTTCGGGGCCGCGGGCTGGTGGGGCCTGAGGCTGCATCCCATCAGGAAATGAAACCCCAGCGGATGGCGAGCGCTACGGCGTGTCCGCGATTTGCAGCGCCTAGCTTGCGATGCGCGTTGGCGAGATGCTTATCGGCCGTGTGCTCGGAAATGTGAAGGATGGCGCTGATTTCCCACTCGCTCTTGCCCTCGGCCGCCCATTTCAGGCATTCGATTTCGCGCGGCGTAAGGCCAGGGCGCTGACACCTTCGGTTCCGGTCGCGAATATCAATCGCGCGTGCGATTGCAAATGTGCTGATCACACTGATCATCCCGAAAGCGTCGGGAGGTATGTCAACAGCCTCGCCGCCGAGCGACACCGCTGCGACTGCGCCCTCAAGCGTGACCAATGGGACGGCAAACCCGGCTCTTAGGTTGAAATCGGCAGCCTCATTGAACATTTTTTTGGCAAGCGCGCAGTGTTCGCTCTCGGGGAGGGCCATATCTTCGGACCACGGAAATGGAGAGGGATCGCGTTTAATGCGGTGGATAATTGGGTCGACGCGAGCGTAATCCTGATTGAGATAGCGGTCCATCCAACCAGGCGGATATGCGGACACAAGAAGGTGCCGTTCTTGTATCCGCGCCTTGGGCGAGGGAAGCGTGCCCGCAAGCATACAAGTAAGGCCATAGCGTCCGGTGAAGCTCGTGAGCGCGTCGCAGATGTCCTGGGAAGTGATAGCCCGGTTTAGCTTAGCGATCACTTCGTAGGTTCGATCCAGGTTGACGCCCATCGCCGCCGAAAGCCCGAAATAAGAAAATAAAGAAGGATATTACTTCATATTCGGACTTTCTGATATTAGCAACCCCCGCTCATCCAAGCGCAGGAACCGGCGAGCGCAGCAGTTAATCCATGAAGAACACCGGCTTGAATGCTCTTAACTCTCTCGCGCCGTCTCTATCTCGTCGCGCAGAATTTCGAGTTCCAGCCAGCGATGTTCCGCCTCAGCCAGTTCGTCTTGCGCCCTGGCAAGCGCAGCGCTTGCTTGCTCGAAGGCCTGGCGGTCTTTCGCGTAAAGCGCGGAATTCCGAGAGCTTGGCCTGGAGTGAGGCGATTTCCTTTTCCAGGCTGGCGATTTTCGCAGGCAGCGTTTCGAGGGCGTGCTTGTCCTTGAAGCTGAGCCGCTTCTTTGTCCTCGGCTCGCCGGCGGCGTCGCTCGTTCCCTTTGCGACGGGTGATGCTGGCTTTGCGGCTTTAACCGGAGCGTCCGGCGCGAAAGTGCGTCCGCCTCGTTGCGCGACCATGTCGGTGTAGCCGCCCGCATATTCGATCCAGCGGCCACCGCCCTCGGGGACATTGATCGACGTCGCGATGCGGTCGAGAAAATCGCGATCGTGGCTGATGAGGATCAGCGTGCCCGAATAATCGGACAGCATCTCTTCCAGCACATCGAGCGTTTCGAGGTCGAGGTCGTTCGTCGGCTCGTCGAGAACGAGGAGGTTGGACGGCTTGGCGAGCTGCCGCGCCAGCATGAGCCGCGCCCGCTCCCCGCCCGAAAGAACCTTTACGGGCGTCCGCACCTGCTCCGGCTGAAACAGAAAATCCTGCATGTACGACGCGACGTGCCTTGCCGCGCCATTGATGACGACAAGATCGCCGCTGCCGCCTGTCAGCGCGTCGGCCACCGTCCATTCCGGCTTGAGGCTGTCCCGGCCCTGCTCCAGGCTGGCAATTTCGAGGTTGGCTCCGAGACGCACAGACCCTTCATCCGGCTCAAGCTTGCCGATCAGCATGTTCAGGAGCGTGGTCTTGCCCGAGCCATTCGGGCCGGCCATGCCGACGCGGTCGCCGCGATGGACGCGAATGCCGAATTTGTCGACGACGGTCTTGCCGTCGAAAGCCTTCGAGATGCCCTTCGCCTCGATCACGAGCTTTCCGGAAAGCGGACCATCGACGGCTTGGAGGTTGGCCTGCCCCGGAGCGCGCTTCGCGTTCCGCTTCGCCTCGCGCATCGCCTGCAACTCGCCGAGCCTGCGGACATTGCGTTTGCGGCGCGCCGTGACCCCATAGCGGAGCCAGTCAGCCTCGCGCTCGATCTTCCGCGAGAGTTTGTGGCGATCAAGCTCTTCCTGCGCAAGGAAGTCATCGCGCCAGGCCTCGAAGCTGCCGAACCCGACGGTGATCGTCCGCGTCGTTCCGCGGTCGACCCAAACAGTCGAGCGCGACAGGTTCGTGAGAAAGCGCCGGTCGTGGCTGATCAGCACGAGCGCCGAACGCATAGCGCCAAGCCTTTTCTCAAGCCACTCGATGACCTGGATGTCGAGGTGGTTTGTCGGCTCGTCCAGGAGCAACACATCCGGGTTCGGCGCAAGGGTCTTGGCCAAGGCGGCCCGCCGCGCCTCGCCGCCGGACAGGGTTGCTGGCGCTTCCTCGCCCGTGAGCCCGAGTTCACCCAGAAGCAGGCGCGCCTGATAATGATCGTCGCTCGGTCCAAGCCCGCTCTCGACATAGGACAGCACCGACTTGTGCTCCCCGAAGTCGGGCTCTTGCGGAAGATAGCGCAGCGTGATGCCCGGCTGGATGAAGCGCGTTCCGCGATCCGGCTCGACAAGCCCTGCCGCCATCTTCATGAGGGTGGATTTGCCGGAACCGTTTCGGCCGACGACGCAAATCCGATCCCCTTCGGAGACGGACAGGCTGGCGTCCTCGAAGAGCGGAGTGCCGCCGAAGGTTAGCGCAAAATTCTGAAGCGTGAGGAGTGGAGCCGCCATGATGCCTGTCGTGAGTATCGGTTGCGCTGATTTGGACAGGAACGGCCGCGGATGCAATCATTTCCTCGCGTGCGAAAGCCCGCAGATGCGAATGCATCGCGGGCTTATCGTGCGGTTGCTTTTGCGAGGGGCCTGGTTCGGCTTTCAGCTAACGCCTCGCCGTAACGCTTGAACTCAATCCTTCGGCCATCTGCAGATGTTCCTTGATTGTGGGAAGGAGGGTCGAGGCGAGTTGCTTCAGAGCTTCGTTGTCGCCCTGCTTCGAATAACCCTCAAGGAGTTCAACCGCCTGTTTGTGGCCCTGAATTTGATCCCTGACATAGGCCCGATCGAAAGCCGATCCCTGCAACACGGTAAGCTGGTTGATCAAATCCCTGTCTTCTGTGTCCATCGCATATTCGGGGGTGGGCAACTTCGCCTGCTTCAAAGTATCCATCAGCTTTTTGTCCGCCGCTGTATGGTCGTCGATCATCTTCTGGGCGAACTTCTTGATCTCGTCATTGCTCGATGTCCGAAGCGCGAGGGTGCTCGAACTCGATCTCGAACTGCCCGCTCGATTTAAGATCCTGGGCAAACTCAGCAGCCTCTGTAAACGATGTCGCTCGCGAACGCGCTTCTGCGGACGTAACGAAGCCCGCGAAAGCAAATATCGCCAATGCGGCGATCACGAAATTTCTCATGGCCGTCTCCATAAAACTAAAGTCGCGATTCCGCGACGGGTCTTAGACGGAACAGACAATCGAAGGAGTTCGTTCCAGCGCGGGACGGCGCTCCTCGCCGGGCGCCCGGCTTGCGGGACGGCTCAACTTTTCCGCCGCGCAAGAACGGCAGCTGTCGTTCGCGGCGTTAATTCATGTTGAGAAAACTTATTGCTGGTGACCGCTTCAAAATGAGTCGGCCACCCACTTCACCGGGCGTCAGAGCGGGGGGCAACTTAACCGAGGCGCCTATGCAGGGCCTATTTTATTCGAGGCTTTCAACTGTTAAGTTGAGCTAAAGCATTGATTTTAATGGTGCCGGCGGAGAGGATTGAACTCCCGACCTTCGGTTTACAAAACCGCTGCACTACCGCTGTGCTACGCCGGCGACAAGCTTCGATGTAAGACATCCTGTAGCAAATCCGCATCATTAAGGCAACATGCGAAGCCGGGCACGGATCGCTCCCACGATCCGTCGTGCGCTTCTTGCAGGACAGCCCCCTCGCGCCTAATGTTCACGGCGTTATCTTCTTTTCAGGCGGAGCTGCCGGCGGTCTGTGGAAAGCGGCTCCCGGAGGCGCTTGCTGGATGACCAATCGTTTGCGCATCGCGTGCGCGCAATTGAATCCCGTTGTCGGAGATTTGACCGGCAACGCGGCTTTGGCTCGGTCGGCGAGGGATGAGGCGCGCAAGCAAGATGCCGACCTCGTCGTTTTCTCCGAGCTGTTCATAGCAGGCTACCCGCCCGAAGACCTTGTCCTGAAGCCGGCCTTTGTCCAGGCTTGCATGAACGCGGCGCGCGATCTCGCAAAGATAACCGAAGGTGCCGGGCCGGCGCTTGTGGTCGGCACGCCCTGGGGCGAAAACGGAAAAGTTTACAATGCCGTGGCTCTGCTTGCCGGCGGCAAGGTCGAAACGGTGCGCTACAAGGTCGATCTGCCGAATTATAGCGTTTTCGACGAGAAGCGGGTTTTTGCGCCTGGAGCGTTGCCAGGGCCGGTGAACTTCCATGGCGTGCGCCTGGGCTTGCCCGTTTGCGAGGACATCTGGACGGACGCCGTGACCGAATGCCTTGCCGAAAACGGGGCGGAAATCCTCCTCGTGCCCAACGGTTCGCCCTTTACGCTCAAAAAGCGCGAGCTGCGCGAGAACGTCACCGTGGCGCGGGTCGCCGAGACGCGCTTGCCGCTGCTCTACGTCAATCAAATCGGCGGTCAGGACGAACTCGTTTTCGACGGCGCGTCCTTCGTGCTTAACCGGGGCGGGAAGCTTGCGGTCCAGTTGCCTGCCTGGGAAACGGCGCTTTGCGTCACGGAATGGCGGCGCGAGACCGAGGGCTGGACGTGTATGCCGGGGCCGATGGCGATCATCGAAGAGGGCTCCGAGGCGGCCTATCTCGCCTGCGTTCTCGGCCTGCGCGATTACGTTGAGAAAAATCGCTTTCCCGGCGTTGTGCTCGGCCTTTCGGGCGGCGTCAATTCGGCGCTGTGCGCGGCGATGGCGGTGGATGCAATCGGCGCGGCGCGCGTGCATTGCCTGATGATGCCCTATCGGTTCACATCGAATGCGTCGTTGTCCGATGCGGCGGCATGCGCCCAAGCGCTCGGCGTCCGTTACGACATTGTGCCGATCCACGGCGCGGTCGAAGGGTTCGATGCAATGCTGGAGCCGATGTTTGAAGGCACCGGGCGAGGCATCGCGGAGGAGAATCTGCAATCGCGTATTCGCGGCACGACGCTGATGGCGGTTTCCAACAAGTTCGGGGGGATGGTCGTGACCACAGGCAACAAGTCCGAAGTCTCGGCAGGGTATGCCACGCTTTACGGCGACATGAACGGCGGCTTCAATCCCATAAAGGACTTGTACAAAACGCAGGTTTATGCGTTGTGCCGTTTCCGGAACGCGGCGCTCCCAAAGACCTGCCTCGGTCCAACTGGCGTGGTCATCCCGGAAGACATCATCACCAAAGCGCCCACCGCCGAACTGCGCGATAACCAGACGGACCAGGATTTGCTGCCGCCTTATGATGTGCTCGACGACATCCTGGAGCACCTCGTCGACCGGGAGGAGCCGCTTTCGGAGATCGTAAAACGCGGCCATTCCCCCGAGACTGTCAAAAAAGTGGAGCGACTTTTGTATTTGTCCGAGTATAAGCGGCGGCAGGCGGCTCCGGGCGTCAAGATCACCGAACGCAATTTCGGCCGGGACCGCCGCTATCCCATTGTCAATCGCTTCCGCGAGACGCTCTGAGAATGAAGCATGGAAGTCAGGTGGGAAACTGGCCGGATTGTCATGGCCGCCCTTGAGGCGGCCATCCAGAAGGAGCATTCATCGTCGTGGTGGATGGCCGGGTCGACTCCAACGGGCTCTATCCGATTTCGAAAGGCGCTCCCATTTGAAATGTCCGTTATGAGCGCCAAGGCACTTTCCGGGACGACGATCAGGTTTTGGAGGACGTAATGTCCGTAAAGGTCCGCTTCGCGCCGAGCCCTACCGGCCGGCTTCACATCGGCAATATCAGGCCAGCCGTCTTCAATTGGCTTTTCGCCCGCCGCGAGAAGGGCGCCTTCATCTTGCGCTTCGACGACACGGACCTGGAGCGCTCAAAGGAGGAGTACGTCGCGGGCATCCGGGACGACCTCACCTGGCTCGGCCTCACCTGGGACGAGGAGTTCCGGCAGTCGGCGCGCTTCGCTTTCTATGAGGAGACGGCAGAAAAGCTGAAGCAGGCAGGCAGGCTTTATGCGTGCTACGAGACAGCGGAAGAACTTGACCGACGCCGCAAGCGGCAGATGGCGCGCGGTCATCCGCCCGTATACGACCGCGCGGCGTTGAAGCTGACGGAGCAGGAAAAACGCGAGCTCGAAGAAGAGGGCTGCAAGCCGCATTGGCGCTTCCTCCTGGAACAGCGGCCAACGGCCTGGGACGACTTGATCCGAGGGCATCAAGAGATCGACGCTGCATCCGTTTCCGATCCCGTCCTGATCCGCGAGGACGGCACGCCGCTCTACACCTTCACGAGCGTCGCCGACGACGCCGACGTCGGCATCACGCACATCGTTCGCGGCGAAGATCACGTCACGAACACGGCCGTTCAACTCCAGATTTTCGACGCGCTGGGCGCGAAGGCGCCAATATTCGGGCATCACAATCTTCTGGTCGGGTCGCAGGGCGAGGCGCTGTCGAAGCGGCTCGGATCGCTCTCAATTCATGGACTGCGCCAGCAAGGTTTTGAGCCGCTGGCCGTGATGACACATGCCTCTCTGATAGGCACGTCCGAAGCTCTCCACCCCCAGGGGAGCCTCGAAGCGCTGGCTGCTCTCTTCGACTTTTCAAAGATCTCCCGTGCTCCGGCGCGGTTCGATCCCGAAGAACTGAAGGGCCTGAATGCAAAGCTGCTCCACACCACGCCGTATGAAGCCATAGCGGAGCGTCTTCTCGCGCGCGGCATCGAAGGCGGCGAAGCCTTCTGGCTTGCAGTAAGAGCCAACCTGGAGGTTTTCGCCGACGTGGATCGATGGTGGACCGTCGTCCAGGGGCCGGTCACGCCCATGATCGAAGACGCCGCCTTCCTGGACAAAGCGCTCGCGCATCTGCCGCCCGAACCATGGGATGCCAACACCTGGCGGAGCTGGACCGAGGCCGTGAAACAGGCCACGGGCGCGAAGGGCCGCGCGCTCTACCATCCCCTGCGTCTGGCCCTGACCGGACTTGAGCGCGGCCCGGAACTGAAGGACCTGTTGCCGCTCGTCGGCCATGAAAAGGCCGCTGCCAGGCTGGCCGGGAAAACTTATTGAGGATAAGCACTTAAAGCGTGTGCATATAGTTTGACAATTCGCAAAGCTTAGGCTCTGATCCACTGGGTCTGTCCGCCTTGAAATGTTGCTTATCGGGCTCCTTCCATCGCGTCGCTGGCCGCAAACATTTTGTGCAGCGTGGAGTTATTGCGATGAGCCCGGAACAGCTTGCGGCATTAAGGGCTTTCTTCGCGACTGCAGAGACGCGGCTGCCCGATGTCGTTGCCCTTATGTATGACAGGTTCCTGAAAGCGATGCCGGAAACAGCACCGCTCTTCAAGGGCGACATGCAGGAGCAACACAGGCAGTTCACGCTTATGCTATGGAGCATCGTCAGGCTTACGCGCTCGAGCGAGCTTTGGCCCGTCAACGCATGGACTGGCGAAGCGCCCATTCCCACCGTCGAGAAGCTTGGAATGCGGCACGCTCACGTCGGGGTGCGCACCGAACATTTTGAAACCATGAAAGTGGTTCTGTCCCGATGCTTCCGCGAAATGTTTCCGAGGGATTTCACGCCCCCCGTGGAACAGGCACTCGCATTCATCTTCGATGTTTTGTCGCACGCGACAACCGGCTCGACGGGGAACAATCGTCAAGGCCGTATGACGCGGAAGGCCGTTGCAAACAAAATTTGCCTGGACGAATTAAGGCCAAGACACAGCTTTTATGAAGGTCCGCAAGATCCAGGGGCTGGCCCTTTGCGACGCCACCTGAAACTTATGTAGTCATTTTCCCATTATAGTTGCGGTGTTGCGCGAGCGGCTCTTCAACAGGGTCCGCAGGAGATAAAGAAGCCCGAGCATCGCACCGCCCGTCACCAGCCAGTTGGGCAAGACAGGCGATCGCATGTCAACGGAAGAGAGTGCTTGCGCGTCGAAGCGGCCATGCGCGCCAAAGTCGCCTTCTATGGGCTTGAAGAGATTGTCCGGCGCGTCCTTCAAGGCGGGCTCGGAAGACATCTGAGATTGATAGCCAAAGCGCGCGAGGTAATGGTCGAGGAACCGCGGCGCAATCTTGTTTGCCAGGATCGCCTCGAAGGATGATGCGCCGACCCAGACTTCCCGCTTTCTCGCGGTCGATGCGAAAACGATGGCGTCCGCCGCCACTTCGGGCTGGTAGATCGGTGGCACCGGCTGAGGCCGCATCGGCAGCTTATTCCGGCCCCAGTTGAATTGCGGGGTGTTCAGCGCGGGCATCTGCACCATCGTTATGTGAATATTCGAGCGGTCGTGCAGCAGTTCGGATCGAAGCGCGTCCGTGAACCCGCGGATTGCGAATTTCGCGCCGCAATAAGGCGCTTGGAGCGGAATTGCGCGATAGGCAAGCGCCGAGCCGACTTGAACGATTGTGCCGCGATTTCGCGGTCGCATCCGACGCAGGGCAGCCATGGTGCCGTAAACATAGCCGAGATAGGTGACCTCGGTCGCGCGTTTGTATTCCGCAGGCGTGATTTCGGCGACGGGCGCGTAGACCGTTGTCATCGCGACATTCACCCAGACGTCGATCGGGCCGAGTTCGCGCTCGATCTGAGCCGCCGCGCGCTCCACCGCATCAGCATCCGCGACATCGGCCGGCGCCGTGACAGCCCGCACGCCTTCCTGCCGGGCTTCTGCCGCGGCGGCTTCCAGCCCCTCGGTTCCCCGCGCGATCAGGCCCACCGAGCAGCCTTGCCTGGCGAACGCCCGGACCGTCGCCCGGCCCACGCCAGCGCTGGCCCCTGTTACGACAACGACTTTCTGACGCGAGCCGTTTCTCATATTGGTATCGGCCTTCTTGATAAGATCTCGCTCGCCTTGTGGGCTGCGTTATATTCGAACCAAGGCAGAATGATTGCTCATGTTCCAGTATAACTATGTCTTTGCAATAATAAATAAATGTACGGCATAAGCTTTGCTGCAACTGATACGAAACGCACTCCGCAGGAACATAATATACGTTGACAGATTATACCTGCTGCGTGACTTTCGCGACCCTGAAATCTTCGGCTCGGCACTTGAATGCAGATCTTCCGCCCGCGCGCGAATGTGATTATGCGCTCCGTTTTGATTGGCGGGGCGCTTTTTCCATTTCTGGCGATTGGCGTCACCTACGGGTACATGCATTCCTCGTATGTGACTGGCCAGGATGTCATTCTCGAGCAGCCCGTCCCGTTCAGCCACAAGCATCACGCCCGCGAACTCGGCATAGGCTGCGTTTATTGCCATTCCGGCGTCGAGAAATCGGCCTTCGCGGGCCTCCCGGCGACACACATCTGCATGACCTGCCATTCGCAGATCTGGACGAACGCGGCGCTGCTCGCGCCGGTGCGGGAAAGCCTCGCGACGCATCAGCCCATCCGCTGGAGCCGGGTGAACCGCCTTCCCGCGTATGTCTATTTCGACCACAGCATTCACATCGCCAAGGGCGTCGGCTGCAGCACGTGTCATGGCCGCATCGACGAGATGGCGCTGACGGCGCAAGGCAAGCCCCTGACCATGGGCTGGTGCCTGAGCTGTCACCGTGACCCCGCGCCGAACCTGCGCCCCGCGAATGAGATCTTCAACATGGAATGGCAACCGCCGCCGGATCAGGACCGGAAAGGCGCTGAACTCGTCAAGGTCAATCACATCAACTCCGCACGGTTGATCGAATGCTCGATATGCCACCGGTGAAGCCTGAGACAGACCAGGAAGACGGCGGCTCCGGTCTGCGCCGGAGGGAGGCCTTGAAGCTGCTGGCGGGCGGCATGGCGCTGGCCGCGGCAGGCTGCGGGAAGCCGCATGAAGAGATTGTGCCTTATGTCGAGATGCCGGAACGGCTCATCCCCGGCATTCCGCTGCAATTCGCCACCACGCTCGCGCTGAGCGGATATGGCCGCGGCGCCATCGTGACATCCCACGAAGGCAGGCCGACCAAGATCGAGGGCAATCCGCGCCATCCGGGCAGCCTCGGGTCAACGGATGTTTTTGCCGAGGCCGAGATCTTCAACCTCTACAGCCCCGACCGGTCTCAGGCGCTGAAGCAGGGCCACGAAATCCGGTCCTGGGCGGACTTCGCGGCGGCTTGGCAAAAGAGACAAGACGTTCACCGCGCCGATCAAGGCGCTGCCCTCCGGCTTTTGACGGGGCGCATCACCTCCCCGACGCTGCTGCGGCAGATCAAAGCCCTGCAATCCATGTACCCCCGCATGGTTTGGCACGCTTACGAGCCGATGGATGACGGGCAACCGGCCGCCACGCTGTCCGTTTTCAGGCGCCCGTTGAATATCGTTCCCCGGCTCGCGGATGCGGACGTTGTTTTCAGCCTGGATTCGCGCTTTCTCGACCCCGGGCCTCAGCAGATTGCCATGGCAAGAGCGTTCGCGGATCGCCGCCGGGTCAGGCGCGAAACGAAGGAGATGCTCCGGCTTTACGCGGTCGAGCCGGTTCCGACGCTGACGGGAGCGAGTGCGGATCATGTCGTCCCGGCCTCTCCCTTCGATATGGAGCGCATCGCTTGCGAGATCGGCAGGCGCTTGGGCGCCGCGGTACCCGATACCGCGTTGCGCGGCCCGTTATCCAGCTTCGCCGATGCCGTTTTCAGCGATCTGAATTCGCATCAGGGACGCGGGCTCATCTTGGCTGGGCCTACGCTTTCGCCCGATGTTCAGGCGCTCGCCGGTTGGATCAACGCGAAGCTGAACGCACCCATTACCTATCTCGATCCGGTGGCGGGCAGCGACGGCCAGCCCGGTCTCCACGAACTCGCGCAAAGTCTGAATGAAGGGCAGGTCAAGACGCTTGTCGCGATCGAGTGCAATCCAGCCTACGACGCCCCGGCTGACCTCAACTTCGGAAGCGCGCTGCAAAAGGCTGAGTTTCGCGCTCACCTCTCCCAGATCGCCGACGAGACCTCGGCGCTTTGCGAGTGGCATCTTCCCGCCTCGCATCCCCTTGAGAGCTGGTCCGATCTGCGAGCCTTCGATGGAACTGCCAGCATCGTCCAGCCGCTCATCGAACCGCTTTACGACACGCGATCGGCGCATCACCTCATCGCGATCTTGAGCGGGCAGACAGGAGCGAAGCCATACGATCTCGTGAGGGACACATGGCGGCCCTATGCCAGCAAAGCCGGTTTCGACGACTGGTGGCGCGAAGTCCTGGAGAATGGCGTCGTCGCGGATACCGCTTACCCGGCGGCGAACCCCGGAAATCCAGTGGTCCCGGAGATCAAGCCGATGCGCCCGGCTGAAGGCGCTACGCTTATTCTCTCGGGAGACCCTGCCCTCTGGGATGGCCGCTTCGCCCAGAACGCCTGGCTGCAGGAGTGCCCGAAGCCGTTCACGAAGCAGGTCTGGGGCAATTCGCTCGGCATGAACAAGGCCGATGCTGCGAAACTCGGCCTGAAAAATGGAGACAAGGTTCGCCTTTCGAGGAATGGGCGGACGCTTGAGGTTCCCGTTCTTGTGCGCGAAGGCCATGCGGACGGCGTCGTTGGCCTCACCCTCGGCTATGGCCGCAGCGCGGCGGGCGACATCGGCACCGGCGTGGGCGCGAACGCCTTCGCCCTTCGCGAAACGGGAACGCCCTGGGTCTTGGACGGGGTCGAAATTGAAAAGCTCCCGAAAAGCGAGGATTTTGCAATCGCGACAGCCGTCACCCGGCTGGATGCAGCGACGAAGGACCTGTTTCCGGTCCTGACGCTCGCGGGCCTCCCTTCCGCGAACCTGAAAAGGAACCAGGAAAGCCAGCCGTCGCTTCTTCCTCCGAGCGCGCGGGCAGAGCCGGCGTGGGGAATGGTCATCGACAACACCGCCTGCATCGGCTGCAACGCCTGCATGATGGCGTGCCAGGCGGAGAACAACATCCCCGTCGTCGGACCGGACGAAATCGAATGGGGCCGCCTCATGCACTGGATCCGCATCGATCCCTACGAGCAGGACAATGGGCCGGGCCAGACGCGTGTCGTCGGTTTTGAGCCGGTGCCCTGCATGCAGTGCGAGAAAGCGCCCTGCGAGCCGGTCTGCCCTGTCGCCGCGTCCATCCACGACAGCGAAGGCCTCAACGTCCAGGTCTACAACCGCTGCGTCGGCACGCGCTTTTGCGAAGCCAACTGCCCGTACAAAGTCCGGCGCTTCAACTTCTTCGGTTACGCCGACGGTCAGGAATACAAGACCCTCGGCGCCGAAGTGCTCCACGCGCAGAAGAACCCGGATGTGTCGGTCCGCGCTCGCGGCGTCATGGAGAAATGCACCTACTGTGTCCAGCGCATCAGCCGTGCGCGCAGAGAGGCCGAAAAGGAGAATCGTGCGATCCGCGACGGCGAGGTCATTCCGGCCTGCGCGGCGGCTTGCCCGACCCGCGCCATCCACTTCGGCGACCTGGACCAGAACTCCGAGGTTCGCCGGCTGCGCTCGGAGCCGCAGCATTACGCGCTGCTCGGCGACTTGGGCACGCGCCCGCGCACGACCTATCTCGCGCGGGTTCTCAATCCCAATCCAGCCCTGGAGAAAGGTGAGGGATGACCGTCGCCGACGCCCCTTTCCATGCCGATCGCGCGCCCCTGCCTCGCGGCCGCGAACTCGTCGCCCTCTCGCTGAAGGACGAGGATGTGACCGATCTTGTCGCGCGGCCGGTGCTGGGTGACGGAACCGGGCGAGGCTGGCTGATCGCCTTCATCGCGGCATCGCTCGGAACCCTTGTCATGGCGGGTGGCCTGGTCTGGCTTCTGGCCGTTGGTGTGGGCATATGGGGCATCAACTCCAGCGTCGTCTGGGGCTTCGCCATCGCGAACTATGTGTGGTGGATCGGGATCGGCAACGCGGGCACGCTCATCTCGTCCATGCTGCTCATCATGCGGCAGCGCTGGCGCGCCTCGATCAACCGCTTCGCCGAAGCGATGACGATCTTCGCCGTGACGATTGCGGGCATCTTCCCGGTGATCCATCTGGGCCGGCCCATGTATTTCTACTGGCTCGCCCCCTATCCGAACACGATGACGCTATGGCCGCAATGGCGCAGCCCGCTTGTCTGGGACTTCTGGGCGATCCTGAGCTACCTGCTCTTCTCCATCATCTTCTGGTACACGGGCATGATCCCGGACCTCGCGGCGCTGAGGGACCGGGCGAGATCCCGCACGGCGCAGGTCTTCTACGGCACGCTCGCGCTTGGCTGGCGCGGCTCGGCGCGTCACTGGTCCGCGTACCGCACCTTCACCGTGACCATGGCGGCGATGGCCGTGCCGCTGGTATGCTCCGTGCACAGCATCGTCGGCCTCGACTTCGCCGCGAGCCTCATGCCGGGCTGGCAAGAGACGATCTTCCCGCCCTATTTCGTTGTCGGCGCGATGTTCTCCGGCTTCGCGATGGTGATCGTGCTGGCGGCGCTGATCCGCTGGGGCTTCCGGCTGCAATCCATCGTGACCCTTCAGCATTTCGACATCATGGGGCAAATGCTCGCCGCCGCCGCGCTTATCATGGGCGCGTCTTATGCCACTGAATGGTTCTCGGCCTGGTATGGCGGGCGGGCGATTGACCGGAGCGTCGTCGCCTTCATGTTCACCGGGCCTTATGCGCCGCTCTATTACGCGATGCTTCTCTTCAACGTGGCTCTGCCGCAAATCTTCTGGTTCCCTGCGGCAAGGCGCAGCGTGCTTCTCCTCTGCGCCGTTTCGATCCTGATCAACGTCGGCATGTGGCTCGAACGCATTCTCATCCTCTGGATGACGCTCAGCCACGACTACATGCCAAGCATGCACCGGCTGTTCTATCCGACGGTTGGCGACTGGCTCTTCCTGCTCGCGCCGCTCGCCTTTTTCGCCTTCCTTTTCATCGTGTTCGTGAGGCTTTTGCCCGTCGTGTCCATCCACGAGGTTCAGGAGCTTCGGCGCGAGGAGGCGGCGGCATGAAGACGCTGGTCGCAACCTTCCATACGCCGGAAGCGCTGATGAGGGCCGCCGAGAAGGCGAAGGAGGAGGGCTTCCCGTCCGAGGACGCTCTTACGCCGTTTCCGGTCGCTGGAATTGATGGCGTTCTTGGTTTGAAACAGGCCAACATTCGAAGGCCGATGGCCATCGCTGGCTTTTCGGCAGCGGCCTTCGCCTACGCCCTCGAATGGTACAGCGCCGCCATCGCCTATCCTTATGATTTAGGGGGGCGGCCCTTCAATAGCTGGCCTGTCTTCCTGCTCTTCCCGTTTGAGCTTGGCATCCTTGTAGCGGCCATAACGGGCTTCGTCGCGCTCTTGATCCATTGCGGCCTGCCGAGCCCTCATCATTCGCTTTTCGATGTTCGCGGTGTTGAAAGGGCCAGTTCCGACCGCTTCCTCCTGGCCGTGGAAACGGCGAAGGAAGAAAGCGCGGAACACCCGGCTCCGCGAGATTCTCGAAGCGGAAGGCGCCTCCTCGATTTCGGAGGGTGAGCCATGAGACGCTTCGCACCGCTTGCCGTCCTTCTTCTCGCGGGCTGCGATCTTTCCATGACGCAGCAGCCGAAATATACGGCTTATGCTCCGTCCTCGATTTGGCCCGACGGCACCTCCGCGCGCCCTCTTCCGGCGGGCACGGTTGCGCAAGGCGACCTCGCACGAGATGCCGCGCAGAACAAGCCGCCGGAGGTTACGGCCGCGCTCCTGGCGCGCGGGCAGGATCGCTTCAACGCCTACTGCTCGCCCTGCCATGGCCTTTCCGGCTATGGCGACGGCATGGTGGTGCAGCGCGGTTTTCCGCCGCCGCCCTCCTATCACAGCGACGGGCTCCGCCAGATCGATGGCCAGTTCTTCTTCAGTGTCCAGACACAGGGTCTCGGCGTCATGTACCCCTACGCGGACCGCGTCTCGGTCGAGGACCGCTGGGCCATCGCAGCCTACATCCGCGCCTTGCAGCTGTCGCAATATGCGTCGGTTGCGGTTGCGCCTGAAGCGCGGGAGAAGCTCAGATGACATTGGCTCCCGCTCACGGCCAGGCACAGTCGCCTGCGATCCCGCAGGGCGTGCTTGCCGCGCTGTTCGTTGCAGCCGGCGCGGCGACGATTGCCTTTTTCGTTGTCGATCCCCGAGCAGCCGAACAGGGCTGGCTCCTGGCCTTCGTGCTTTTCAGCCAAGTGACGCTTGGGAGCATGGCGCTGCTCCTGATTCATAACCTCGTTCATGTTCGCTGGGGCGTGCAGTTCGGCCCACCTCTCAAGGCGCTGCTCCTCAGCGTGCCGTTGCTGGCCGTCTTCTGGATACCGGTCGCGATCCATCTCGGCGCGCTCTATCCCTGGGTATCGTCGCCTGCTCAAGTGCCGCCCGATGTTCAAGCGGCTTACCTGAACCCCGCATCTTTCGTCCTTCGGTCGATCGTTGCGCTCGCAGGTTGGACGCTGTTCGCCGTCCTGCTCCTGATCCACGGACCGGTCTCGCGGCTGACGGCGGCGCTGGGCCTCGTCTTCTTCGGCCTGTCGAGCTATGTTTTCGGCTTCGACTGGATCTTGTCGGCGGGCGCCCCGTTCATCTCAAGCGCCTTCAACGCCGAGATCGCAATCCAGTGCCTCATGGCGGGGCTGGCGGCTTGTGCGCTGTTCGCGCCCAGCATCGCTGACAGGCAGGCGCGCGGCGATGTGGGAGGCTTCCTGCTCGCAGCCTCTCTCGGCGTGTTCTACTTCGGACTGATGTCCTACATCGTGAACTGGTATGGCAATCTGCCGGATCAGGCGGAGTGGTATCTTGAGCGCGGCGGGCGCTGGCTTTACGTTGTTTTAGCCGCTGTCTTGTTTGGCGCTGCCATTCCGGTCGTTTCGCTTCTCTATGGTTCGGTTCGCAATAACGGACGGCCCCTCCGCCTTGTCGGCGGGTCGGCGCTTCTTGGCATCGCGCTCCACAATCTTTGGCTCCTCGCGCCGCTGATGACGGCGCAATCGATCCTGGCCGCGGCGATTGCTTCCATCGCCATGACAGGCGCGCTTGTCTGCGTCCAGAAATGGGGCCGCCGCTTCATCTTCGAAGGGAGGCGCAGCGATGCCTGAGACGCAGGTAACCCAGACCGAGCCGGAGGGCGTGCCAGCGCGCCCCGTCATCTCTGTCGCCGTGGGGTTTCTGATCTTTGTGGCGGCCTGCCTCACCGGGCTCTTCCTTTACTTCAGCGACGTAGTCGGAACTCGGCAGCCGTTGAAGCTCGAAGCTTTCCCCGCCCCCCAACTCCAGCGCACGCCTCTCTCCGATCTGGAACTGCTCCATCGGAAGGAGCAGGCCCAACTGCAAGGATACGCCTGGGTCGACAAGGAGCAGGGCATCGCTCGCATCCCGATCGAGCGCGCCATGCAGATCGTCGCTTCCAAGGGCGCCGCTGCATTTGGCTCGCTGGACGATCTCAACAAGGCTCCGCCACCACCAAAGGGAAAGAACGAAACGGCCAAGTCGGCACAGCAAAACCCGGCTCAGAACGGGGTGCAGCGATGAGGCGCATTCCGGTCGGCAGCGCCGTCATCCCGGAAAGGCGTAGCCTTATCCGGGATCGCAACACGCCGCAACACCTCCGCTTTTGCGGTCCCGGCTCGCGCTTCGCTTGGCCCGGACGACGAACCGTTGGCCCGATTGGCGGGGTTTGCCTGGCGCTCGTTCTCTTCGCCGCGCCGTGCAAAGCAGCGCTTTCGCCGAGGCAGCTCAATGCGGCGATCCTCGATCCGGCCGCAGGCGCCGCCCTGCCGCTTGAGACGCGTTTTACAAGCAGCACAGGCGCGGCGCTGAGCCTCAACGCCGCCGTCGGCGATAAACCGGCCGCGCTCATTCTCGTCGATTACACCTGCCGCTTCATCTGCGGAACGACGCTCGCGATTGCCGCCTATGGTTTATCGAACACAGGTCTGGAGCCGGGCAAGGATTTCTCCTTCGTTGTCATAGGCATCGATCCCAAGGACAAGCCAGCGGATGCCAAGGCCATGAAGGATGCGCAACTCGCGCCTTATCCCGGCCTTCAGGCGGCGGCGCGTTTTCTGAATGGCGACGCCGCCGCAATCGCAAGCGTGGCGAAGGCCCTGAACTACACCCCGGTCTACGACGCGCAGACGGATGAGTATGCGCATCCGGTTGGCGCCGTGATCCTGACGCCGGATGGGCGCGTGTCGCGGTTGATCTCGGGATTGAACCTTAACCCGGAGTCCTTCAAAGCCGCACTGACCGACGCCGGGCGAGGCAGTTTCTCCAGCCTCGTGGAAGGCATCCGGCTTCTTTGCTACGGGCACAGTCCGCTCCACGGCGCCTACGCATCCACCGTAAGGGCCGCTCTCGCGGTCGGCGGCGTCCTGACGCTCGCCGGGATTGCGGGCGCAGCCATCTATTTTGCAAAGCGAGGAGGCCACCCCTCATGAACAGCGGTCTCAGGCTCTTTCCCGAGGAAGCGTCCACCCAGGCGCCCGCGACGGACACGCTGTTTCTCATCCTCATGATCGTGTCGGCGGCGATCATCACTCTGGTGGTCGCCCTCATCATCACCTTCTCGCTGCGATACCGGCGAGGCACCAACGCAAACCGCGGACCGCTTCGCGACATCATATCCCGCGAATTCGAGATCGGCTGGACCGCCGGAACCTGTTTTCTCGCCCTGTTCCTGTTCTGGTGGTCCGGCAGCGCCGACCTCTCGACGCTTTTACCGCCGCGAGACGCGATGGAAATCCACGTCGTGGGCAAGCAGTGGATGTGGAAGACCCAGCACGCGAACGGCGCGCGGGAAATCAATGCCTTGCATGTGCCGGTCAACGAGCCGGTGCGGCTCGTCATGACATCCGAGGACGTCATCCATTCCTTCTACGTGCCCGAATTCCGCATCAAGCGGGACGTTTTGCCGGGCCGATATACCGAGACCTGGTTCAATGCGACGAAAACCGGCACTTTTCACCTGTTCTGCACGCAGTTCTGCGGCACGGAACACTCGCGCATGACCGGGGAAATCGTCGTCATGCCGAAGGACGAGTTCTCGAAATGGCTTCACGAGCAGCCCCAATCGGCCGACATCTCCAAGGAAGGCGCGGCGCTCTACGCCACGCTCGGGTGCGCAAGCTGCCATGACGGCAGATCGCGCGTTCAAGCGCCGCATCTGGCGGGCGTCTATGGCAGCGCGGTTCATCTGCGCGATGGCCGGATCGTCACCGCGGACGACGCCTACATTCGCGAATTGATCCTTGAGCCCGACAAGCATGTCGTCGCCGGATACGAACCCCTCATGCCGAGTTTCGAGGGGCTTGTCGGAGACGACGAGATCCTGCGGCTGACCGCCTATATCCGCTCGCTAAAAGATAAGGGAAGGGCCGGATGACGGACATCACCGTAGGTCAAAACCCGCCGAGGCCGTCCCCTGTCGCGGCGCCCGCGCATTCCTACCTGGACACGCCGAGCCTCTGGTCGTGGCTCGCAACCACCGATCACAAGCGCATCGCCGTTCTCTACGCGATTACGGTCACGTTCTTCTTTCTCATCGGCAGCGGCGCGATGGCGGTGATCCGGCTGGAACTCATGACGCCGCAAGCGGATGTCGTGAGCGACGAGGCCTATAACCGGCTGTTCACGCTGCATGGCGTGGTCATGGTCTGGTTTTTCCTGATCCCGTCCATCCCCACGATCTTCGGCAATTTCCTGATACCGCTCATGATCGGCGCGAAGGATTTGGCCTTTCCGCGCCTCAATCTCATCAGCTGGTATCTGAACCTGATCGGCGGCCTTTTTGTTATTTACGTGCTCATATCGGGCGGCGTCGACACGGGCTGGACCTTCTATACCCCCTATTCGACCATGTTCGCGAACGGGGCGGTGCTCGCGGCGGCAGCGGGCGTTTTTTTTGCGGGCTTCTCCTCCATCGCGACAGGCATCAACTTCCTCGCAACCATCCACATGCTGCGCACCAAGGGCATGACGTGGTTCCGGCTGCCCTTGTTCGTCTGGGCCATGTATGCGGTCAGCCTCGTCTTCATCCTCGCCACGCCCGTTCTTGCGATCACGCTCATTCTGATTTCGGCGGAGCGTTATTTCGGCCTGCCGATCTTCGATCCGGCCAATGGCGGCGATCCGCTCCTCTTCCAGCATCTCTTCTGGTTCTACAGCCACCCCGCCGTCTACATCATGATCCTGCCCGCCATGGGGGTCATATCCGAAGTCATCACCTGCTTCGCGCGGCGGCAGGTCTTCGGCTACACCTTCATGGTCTATGCGCTGGTGGCCATCGCGGCGATCAGCTTCTTCGTGTGGGGCCACCACATGTTCGTGTCCGGCATGTCGCCGTATGCCGGGCTGGTCTTCTCGCTGTTATCCTTCATTGTGGCGGTCCCATCGGCGATCAAGGTCTTCAACTGGACCGGGACGCTGTTTCGCGGCCAGATCACCTTCGAAGCCCCGATGCTCTATGCGCTCGGCTTCCTCGGCCTGTTCACGGTCGGCGGCCTGACCGGGCTGTTCCTCGCTTCCATCCCGATCGACGTCCATGTCCACGACACCTACTTCGTGATCGCGCATTTCCACTACATCATGGTGGGCGGATCGGTGTCGGCGCTCTACGCCGCGCTGCATTTCTGGTGGCCGAAAATCACGGGCAAGATGTACCCGGAATCGTGGGCGCGTTTTGCGGCCATCATGATGTTCTTCGGCTTCAACTTCACGTTCTTCCCGCAGTTCATCCTGGGCTATCTCGGCATGCCGCGGCGCTATCACGTTTACCCGCCCGAATTTCAGGCGCTGCATGTGATGTCGTCGACGGGTGCGAGCGTTCTGGCGGCGGCCTATCTCCTTCCGATCCTTTACCTGACGTGGTCGCTGTTCACGCACCGGAACGCGCCCAGCAATCCGTGGAATGCGACCGGGCTGGAGTGGCAGACGACCTCGCCGCCGCCGCCCGAAAATTTCGTAACCCCGCCCGTCGTCAATAAAGAGCCTTACGACTATGAGGAGGACAAGGACCCGGATCGCCCCGCCAATCCTCAGCTTGCGGGAGCGGGCTCATGAGCAGCATCTCAATCGACGACACCGCACTTCCCGTCGCTGAGCCCGCTATTCCCGAACCATGGGAAACCATCGAGGAGGAGCAGGAAGCCGCGAGCTTCGGCATGTGGCTGTTCCTCGCCACCGAGATGCTTTTCTTCGGCGGCCTGTTCCTTTGTTACACCGTCTACCGCTTCACCCATGCCGACGGCTTCCTGGCGGGCGCTCGCGCGACCGATCTGAAGCTTGGAACGATCAACACCCTCATCCTCTTGACGAGCAGCCTCACAATGGTGATGGCGGTGCAAGGCGGCCGGCTTGGCCTGCGCGGACTTGTCTGGCGGTGCCTTGCGGCGACCGCGATCCTCGGGGCTGCGTTCCTTGCCGTCAAAGGCTATGAGTGGAGCGAAGATCTCAGCCGCCACCTTTTCCCCAATACGCATTTCGCGATTGCCGAACGCGGCGCGTCGATGTTTTGGGCGCTGTATTGGGTGATGACCGGCCTGCATGGCATCCATCTCACAATCGGCGTCGTGATCGTCGCGCGCCTTGCCTGGCTCATGCGCGGGCTGACATCCTTGAAGATCCCCGATCTCGTAACCATCGGGCTTTATTGGCACTTCGTCGATACGATCTGGATTTTCCTTTATCCGCTTCTCTATCTTTCGGGGCGAGCGCCATGAACGCGGAAACGGCGCTCCTGATCAGGCGACTTTGGTTTCGTAACGGGACGATCCTCCTGGCCGAATTCATCCTGCTCGGCATGTCCTATTGGGCGGCCTTCGCTCCGCTGGGCGGCTACAACACAACCGTCAACGTCGTCATTGCCGCGCTCATGGCCCTCATGGGGCTTCTGTTTTTCATGGGCCTCCTCCGGGAAAGAACGCTCCTGCGGCTTGCGGCAACGGGCGGAGTTTTCTGGCTGATCATCATGTTCGCGCTGACCTTTGCCGATTATTTCACCCGCCTGAGTTAAGCTTGGGAGACAGCCTTGCATGGCCTGGACGGAACAGTTCGGCGCTTTCTGCATTGCAGTTATTCCGAAGGCGTCATTTGCGCATGAGCTTGAAACTGATGGCAAAGAGAGACGAAGCAAAAGATCCTGCTCGCATTTCTCCGAGCGAGGGCGCATCCGAACCGCCCGAACCTTTCTCCCTCGAGGACGAAATTGAAAAACAGCCCGGCGTTCCCAAGACGCCGCAAGGATGGTGGACCTTCGGTCTGACAATCATGGCAGTCCTGATCGCTGTCCTCCTATGGCGCCGCTATTATTAACGGCGTGTTGAAGCGATGTTGAAACGCATCCTCGTTGGCATTGTCTGGTTCAGCGCGCGTGCAAGGTGGCTCGTTCTCGCCATCGCGCTGGCGGTCGCAGCCTGCTCTGCCGTTTTTGTCGCCCGGCATTTTGCAATCGACACGAACATCAATGATCTGATCTCGCCGAACCTTCCGTGGCGTCAGCATCAGGCCGCTTATCAAAAGGCGTTTCCAGGCTGGGAAACCATGATCCTCGCCGTCATCGACGCGCCGACCGCGGAACTCGCGCAAGAAGCGGCAGACCGTCTGACGAAAAGGCTCAAGGAGCGGCACGACTGGATCCGGGGCGTGAATGAAGGAAACGGCTCCCTCTTCTTCCGCCGAAACGGGCTTCTGTATCTTCCCGAGCCCGAGCTTACGGCAACTCTCAATCAGCTTTCACGCTCGGGTCCTTTGCTCGGCCGCCTCGCCGCCGACCCGAGCCTGAGAGGCGTCATGGATTCCATCGGCCTGAGCCTCCGTGGAGTGATCTTCCGAAGGGTGCCGCTGGATGCTCTCGCGCCGGAATTCCAGGCCCTGTCCGACACGATCGATAAGGTTCTCG
This sequence comes from uncultured Alphaproteobacteria bacterium, assembly GCA_963839435.1. GTDB lineage: Bacteria > Pseudomonadota > Alphaproteobacteria > Rhizobiales > Rhodomicrobiaceae > Rhodomicrobium. Next base: position 12,421 of record CAWIVD010000029.1, on the reverse strand, counting down.
CCGGCCAGCCTGCCACTTTCAGCTGGAGCAGCCAGTTCCAGGGCAGTTCGGCCAAACCTCAGACGCGACAGTTCGTGACCATCTCTCCCGTTCTCAATTTTGACGCTTTGGAACCCGGTGGGGAGGCCACCAACGCGATCAGGCAAACGGTCGCGGATTTGAAACTGCCTCAGCAGGGCGTGACGGTAAGGCTTACGGGACCCGTTCCTATTGCCGATGACGAGTTCAACACGCTGCGCCAGGGCGCGGCCCGGAATGCGGTGATTACCGTCACTACCGTTCTTTTCATCCTCTGGCTTGCCCTTCATTCCTTTCGCATCATCCTCGCCGTCTTCCTCAGCGTGGCGTTGGGGCTTGCCGTTACAGCAGCGGCCGGGCTTTCTCTCGTCGGCGCGCTCAATCCGATTTCGATTGCCTTTTTTGTTTTGTTCGTGGGCATCGGCGTCGATTTCGGCTTGCAATTCAGCGTGAGCTACCGGGCCGCCCGCTACGAACATCACGGCCTCATGCCCTCGCTCATGGAAACCGCCGCGAACAATGGCGGCCGTCTTGTCCTCGCGGCTCTTACAACCGCCGCCGGTTTTCTCTCTTTCCTTCCCACCGCTTATCGAGGCGTCTCGGAGCTTGGCGAAATTGCCGGCATGGGCATGATTATCGCGCTCATCCTGAGCCTGACCGTGCTGCCGGCGCTTCTTCGCATGCTGGATCCGCCGCCTGAAGCTTCGCCCCTTGGCTATGCGTTCCTGTGCCCGCTCGAGCGCTTCATGGAGCGGCATCGCATCGCCATCGTTGCCGCAACCGTTGCCGTAGTATTGGCGGCGAGCCCCCTGCTTTATTGGCTTCAGTTTGATTTCAACCCGATGAATCTCCGCAATCCCAAAGTGGAGTTGGTTGCGACCTATCTGGATATCAGCAAGGATGCGGAAGTGGCCGGACGGACGGCCGAGATCGTGGCGCCGTCGCTCGATCAAGCGAATGACATGGCGAAGACTTTGCAGGCGCTGCCCGAGGTCGCGCGCGCGATGACGCTTTCGACCTTCATTCCGGAGGGGCAGGATCAAAAGCTCGCGGCTATAAAAGAGAAAGCCGACCTCCTCCACGACAATTTGCACCCCGCGCAAGTGAAAGCGCTGCCGACAGACGCCGAGGTGGTGTCGAGCCTCGAGGCAACCGCCGCATCGCTCGGCGCGCTCGCGAGCCAACGCCATGGACCGGGGGCGGAAGCGGCTAAAAATCTGTCGGAAGCTCTGTCAAATCTCGCAAAGGCGCATGTTGAAACGCGTGAACGCGCTGCGGATGTCCTCATCCCGCCGCTCGACATCACGCTCGAAAATCTGAAGATGAGCTTGAATCCGGACCGCATCACGCTGGACAATCTCCCGCCGGACCTCGTCCGGCAATGGAAGACGCCGGACGGGAGCGCGCGGGTTTCGGTGACGCCGAAAGGCGATGCGAACAATACCGAGGTGCTGCAACGGTTCGTCGATGCGGTTTTGAAGGCCGAGCCCACTGCGAGCGGCGAGGCCGTCGGCATTCAGAAGGCGGGCGAGACGGTGGTCCGCGCCTTCATCGAGGCCGGGATTTGGGCGCTGCTTTCCATCGCGATCCTGCTCTGGCTTTTCCTGCGCAGGGTGTCGGATGTAGGGCTCACGCTCTTTCCGCTCATCCTCGCCGCCATGGTGACGCTCGAGATCTGCTCCGCAATCGGCTTCAAGCTCAACTTTGCGAACATCATCGCGTTGCCGGTCCTGCTGGGCCTGGGTGTCGCCTTCAAGATCTATTACATCGTCGCGTGGCGTCAGGGCCAAACCGATCTCCTGGCTTCGCCCCTCACTCGCGCTGTCTTCTTTAGCGGTCTGACCACCGCCGTGGCTTTCGGCAGCCTTTGGATGTCGAACCATCCCGGCACGTCCAGCATGGGGAAATTGCTTGCGCTGTCGCTTGCCTGCACGATGGCGGCGGCGATCCTGTTTCAGCCGCTTCTCATGGGGCCGCCGAGGAAGAAGAAGATGGAACCAAGCCCAGTCCCCGAGAAAGAAGCTTCGTTGCAACAATAGGCGCCCGGCTCGTTCTCCGAACGTCCCCTCGTGTCATGGCCGCTCTCCGATCCGCGGATCAAGTCCCCCCCGCTTCCATCTCCCGCAGACTTTGGGCGCGGATCATCGCCGCCATGGTCCGCGGCAAGGCGGTCATGTATCCCCCACGGGATATATTTCGTGAGTTCGTGAACCACGAGTGTCTGATGACGACGGAATTGGCCGAAACATCCGGGTCATCAAGTCCCTGAAAGGCGAAGCGTTATCCGGGATCGCGGCAAATCACGAGCGGGGAGTTTTTGGCGATCCGGGAAACGCCGCGAGCGACGATCAGGGACAACGAACGGAGACATGCAAGCCATTCGAGGTTAACAAACCGTTGCCCTGCGCGGCGAGGTTATCGTGGTTAATGGGCTTATGGTTAAAGCGAGCGGCCGTGTGCTTATTTCTGGTCCAATTCATATCTTATTTATGGTCCATTTTGGGGCGTGTACGGAGCGTCATGCTTCTGATGGCCAGCGGACGGCGGCTACAAGCCCTTGAATTAGAAATGATTTTAATCTTAACCGGCTGTCATTAAATAGAATTTAATGACGGAATTCTCTCATTAACGGGACGCGCAAAAGTCCGTTAAATATGTTTCGGTTTTGCTTGTTTACCTTGATCGCGTCTGATCTTTGGACGCGCGGCGCGATCTTCTCCGAAATTTCTCATTAAAAATCAATGGCTTATTTCTGTTGACCGCCCGGCAAGGCGCATTTTCCCAGGATCCGGCCTCAACCGGGGCGCAAGCGCAAAATGGTCCAAATCGCCGAGCAAATGTGGCGATACGGTGACAAAAATGCCAGTTGGCCTGTAAGCCGGGTTCTGTGCGGCGGATCGCTCCGCCGCGATGGCCATTCATCTGGGACGCGCGTCGCCGCGCGCCTCAAGCAACCAACCCGGACGGCGATGCGGAAACGCATTCCGCCCCGCAGCCGAAGCCGCGGGACTGTGCCGCCCCTATTCGGTTTTGCTCCCGGCGGGGTTTGCCTTGCCAGCCCTGTTGCCAGGGCCGCGGTGCGCTCTTACCGCACCCTTTCACCCTTGCTGTATCGAGGGCCTAACACTCGGAGCCTTCCGGCCTCAAGCAGCGCGAGACGCGCGATAGGCCAGCAATAAAGCGGTTTGCTTTCTGTGGCACTTTCCCTGGGGTCGCCCCCGCCGGACGTTATCCGGCGCCGTGTTTCCGTGGAGCCCGGACTTTCCTCCACCCGGAAAGCGCTACGACCTTGCGGCCCACAACGCGCCTTTCGGGCAGCGGCCATCCGGCCAACTGGCACGGTGAGTAAGGGCGCAACGGCCGCGCCGCGTCAAGTGCCGGCTGAAAAATTGCACGCCTTATAGACCGGGAACCTTTTGCCCTGCCGCCGCTGTTATCTGCCGGAGTGAAATCACAAACAAAGGCAGTTGGGCGTTCCATGGCAAACAGAAGCACTGTAGCAGCGATTATCGCATCCTGCCTCGTATGGCCCGGTGCGGCCGCTGCGGACGAAAAGCCGATCGCGGAGCAGATCGTGGACGCCATGACCCAGGTGTTCGGCGCGCATAAAGGCTTCCGGACCAACCATGCGAAAGGCATCGTTGTCGAAGGCAGTTTCAAGGCGACGCCCGAAGCCGCCGCGCTGAGCAAGGCGGCGCTTTTCAACGGAAGCGAAATCCCGCTGACGGCGCGTTTCTCCGATGCCACGGGCATCCCGGCTATCCCGGACGGCATTCCCGACGCCAACCCGCACGGCATCGCGATGAAGTTTCACCTGCCAGACGGAAGCGACAGCGATCTCGTCATCAACGCCCTGAAGTTTTTTCCCGTCTCGAACGGCGCCGATTTCCGAGACCTGTTCCTGGCTATTGCCGCGAGCCCGCCGGACGCTCCGAAGCCCACGAAGGTCGAGCAGTTCGTTGCCGCGCACCCCAACATCGCCGCCGCCAATGCCGCCGTTCATACGCCCGACAGTTTCGCCCATGAGGAATATCGCGGCGTCAACGCCTTCGTGTTCGTGAACAAATCCGGGCAGAAACAAGCCTTCCGCTATCACCTTGTGCCCGAACGTATCGTGCACCTTGATCCAGCCGAAGCGCAGCAGAAAGAGCCGAATTTTCTTATCGACGAGGTGCAGGAGCGGCTCAAGAAAGGCCCGATCACCTTCCATCTGAAGGCGCAGCTCGCCGCGCCGGGCGATCAAACCAGCGATGGGTCGAAGCCGTGGCCGGATGACCGCAAAGAGGTGGACATCGGCGTTTTGACCATCGCCAAAGTGGCCGCCGATCCTTTCGAGGCCGAGAATAAACTGCTCTTTCTCCCCGGCCAGCTCCCCGATGGAATCGAGCAGTCGGACGATCCGATGATCGACATCCGCAATGCGGCCTATCCGATCTCCTTTGCGCGCCGCCAGCAATAAAAGCTGGCCGGGCGAGCTAATCCTTCGGTGAATCGTGCCCCCGGTTCATGAGCAAGCAGCGCCAGCGCGTATGTTCGAGCTCGTGGCGCGGGCGCCCTGCACGGCCATCTGGGCCTTGCGGGCCGACCACTGCCCCGGACGGCCCCCCCTCTCGCCGGCGGTCACATCCTCTTTCACCTTCTCCCAAAGCTTGGGATCGTTTTTCTTTGAAATTTTAGCCACTTGCATCTCCAGTTCATCGACGATGATGAACCGGAGCCTGCTGGCGATGTTCCGCTTAGCGGTCGATCTCGCCGAAGACGACATCGAGGCTGCCAAGCACAGCGGACACGTCGGCGAGCATGTGGCCTTTGCAGAGGAAGTCCATGGCCGCGAGATGCGGGAAGCCGGGCGCCCGGATTTTGCAGCGATAGGGTTTGTTCGTGCCATCGGCCACGAGATAAACGCCAAACTCGCCCTTCGGTGCCTCGATGGCCGCGTAAACCTCGCCTTCCGGCACGCGGAAGCCTTCGGTATAGAGCTTGAAGTGATGGATGACACCTTCCATCGTCTTCTTCATTTCGGCGCGCCGCGGCGGCGTGACCTTGTGATTTGGCAAGAGGGCCGGGCCGCGTCCGGCCGGCGAATTCAGCCGCTCAAGACACTGTTTCATGATGCGGACCGCCTGACGCATCTCCTCCATGCGGATGAGGTAGCGGTCCCAGTTGTCGCCATTCTTGCCGATCGGGATATCGAATTCCAGGTCCGCGTAGCATTCGTATGGCTGGGATTTGCGCAAATCCCACGGTGCGCCGGAGCCACGCATCATCACACCCGTGAAGCCGTGGGCCATCGCGTCTTCCAGGCTGACAACGCCGATATTGACATTTCTCTGCTTGAAGATGCGGTTGTCGGTCAGAAGCTCGTCGATGTCGGCGAGAGTTTTCAGGAACGGATCGCACCACGCGGCAATGTCGTCGATGAGAGCCTGCGGCAGATCCTGATGCACGCCGCCTGGCCGGAAATAGTTCGCATGCAGACGCGACCCGCTCGCGCGCTCGTAGAAGACCATGAGCTTTTCGCGCTCCTCGAAGCCCCAGAGGGGAGGCGTCAGAGCGCCGACGTCGAGCGCAAAGGTCGTGACGTTGAGAATATGGTTCAGGATGCGGCCGATCTCGCTATAGAGCACGCGGATGAGCTGGCCGCGGATCGGCGGCGTGATTCCGAGGAGACGCTCGATCGCGAGGCAGAACGCATGTTCCTGGTTCATAGGCGCGACATAGTCGAGCCGGTCGAAATATGGGATTGCCTGAAGATAGGTCTTGTACTCGATGAGCTTCTCGGTGCCGCGATGCAAAAGGCCGATATGCGGATCGATCCTTCGCACCACCTCGCCGTCAAGCTCCGTAATCATACGCAGCACGCCGTGTGCGGCCGGATGCTGCGGGCCGAAATTGATGGTGAAATTGCGGTTGTCGGGCGGCCTCACGCAAAGGTCAGAGCCCGCGCCTCCCACTTCAGGTGTTCCACCCCCATCAGCCATCGTATCTCTCTCTTTCCGGGAAAGGCCGCCTCTGTCAGGCGAGCCATCGTGGCATCATTTTCAGCTTCAGAAGCTTGAGCACCAAGTATTCCTGAGGCCGCAGATATTTCAAATATATGTTCGTCGTAGGCGTCCGGAAAGCGCCGTTTGTTTCGCCGCGCCCTAATGTCCCGGTAAAAAACACGCGCCGCCTGAAAACGATGGCCGGGGTGAGATTGCGAATGTATCGGGAGAAAACTGCCATGCACCCGTCGAGCGAGGCAAGCTCCCGCTGGGCGGCCCAAAGGTCGTAGGTAAAAATGAAGAACTTGCCCTCGGCAAGCTGGGAGAGACGCGCGAGAAAAGCTTCCTCATCCTTCAGCCAGTTCACGACGCCGAGCGCGGTGAGCACGTTGAAATCCTGCGAGGGAAGGGTGAAATCCGGCGCGTTGAAGTCTGCGAGATGCGTTCCCGGAAGCGTGTCGACGCAGTCGACGGGAATATATTGCCCTCCTTCGGGCAGGAATCTCCTCAGAGGCTGGGCGCCGGCTCCAAGATCGCAGACGATATCTCCGGGCCTCAAGAATGCCGCCGCAAGCTGAGCACGGTCGTGCCAGCCTTCTTTCGCTTCCTTCGATGCAACACTTCGCCAGCTGTCTAATTCTGGCGAACCAGCATTTATGCGCGAAGCCGCTTCCAGTGCGGACATATCATCTCCAAGAGCAATCGCCATCTATACGATTTTCGCGCCATTAACGGTTGCGACTACAATTGTAAATAACCCTCGCATCTCGGAAGAGAAACATCCCCAATTGAATTCCCGGTTGACCTGCGGCGCCGTCTGCTTCGCCTGCTACTTTGTTGTCGCTTTCTCATCGCCCGGCAGCGGTGCGTAATGGGCGCCTTCCCATGGGCTCAGGAAATCGAAGCTGCGGAACTCCTGCGGCAGTTTCACGGGTTCGTAGACCACGCGCTTCTGCTCCTCGTCATAGCGAACCTCGACGAAGCCGGTGAGCGGGAAGTCCTTGCGCAGCGGGTGCCCTCGGAAGCCATAGTCCGTGAGGAGGCGGCGAAGGTCGGGATGGCCTTCGAAAAAGATGCCGTAAAGATCATAAGCCTCGCGCTCGTACCAGTTTGCTGCCGGGAACACGCTTACAAGGCTGGGAACGGTCGCGGTGGCGTCTGTCGATAGCTTGAGGCGCACCCGCAAATTCTCGTAGACGCTCAGGAAGTGATAGACCACCTCAAACCGCTCGGCGCGCTCAGGGTAATCCGCGCCGCAAATGTCGATCAAGATCTTGAACCGCCATGCGGGATCGTCGCGCAAAAACTGCGCAACCTCGGCGATTCGGGCGCGCTCGACCGTGAGCGTCAGCTCGCCGATAGCGACGCGCGTGGCCTGCACCGCATCGGGAAAGGCAGTCTTTGTCGCCTCGGCCAGGGCCTCAAGCTTCCCCGTCTCCGTCATTGCTTAGCTCCGGCTGTTAGCGTTCGATTGTGCCCGTTCGGCGGATCTTTTTCTGAAGGAGCATGATGCCGTAAACAAGGGCCTCGGCGCTCGGCGGGCAGCCTGGGACATAAACGTCCACCGGGACGACGCGATCGCATCCCCGCACGACAGAGTAGGAATAGTGGTAATAGCCGCCGCCGTTCGCGCAGCTGCCCATGGAGATGACATAGCGCGGCTCCGGCATTTGGTCGTAAACCTTACGTAGAGCAGGCGCCATTTTGTTGCAAAGCGTACCAGCGACGATCATCACGTCCGATTGGCGCGGGCTGCCGCGCGGCGCGAAGCCGAAGCGCTCCACGTCGTAACGCGGCATCGAGGCTTGCATCATCTCGACGGCGCAGCACGCCAAGCCGAACGTCATCCACATCAGCGAGCCGGTGCGCGCCCAGTTGATGAGCTCATCGGTGCTCGTGACGAGAAACCCCTTGTCCGACAGCTCGGTGTTCACACTCTTGAAATATGCGTCAGATCCCCCCGCTGGGGTCAAAAGCCCGGAGCCCTCGCTTGATTTTTCGAAAAGCGGCTCACCAAATGGTTGCTTGATCAATCCCATTCCAGCGCTCCCTTTTTCCACTCATATATGAAGCCGATTGTAAGAACGCCAAGGAAGATCATCATCGCCCAGAAGCCGAACGCGCCCGCTTCCTTGAAGGCCACGGCCCAGGGAAAGAGGAACGCCACCTCGAGGTCGAAGATGATGAACAGGATGGATACAAGGTAGAAACGCACGTCGAACTTCATGCGCGCGTCGTCGAAGGCGGGAAAGCCGCATTCATAAGCGGCGACCTTTTCCGGATCGGGCTTGTTCGGAGCGACAAGGAACGGCGCGACGAGAAGCGCCAGCGCAATGAAGAGTGCGACGGCGAAGAAGATGACAAGCGGAAGGTAAGTCAAAAGCAGGTCCGTCATGATCGCTCGGCTCGGTTCGGGGGTAGCTTATTCATTTACGATGGAAAGGACTCGGCGCGCAACGGACTTCGAGACGCACGGCTTATCTCATCGTCTTATTTGCTGGTGAAAATCAGCCCCAAAGAGCGAGATCATGGCTGGGAAACCTGTTCGCCGCCGCGGCGCAGCGCAAGGGAGGACAGTGCTGCATAATTTTTAGGCATTTAGAACGGCAGACGCCGCGCCAGCCCTCTATTCTGCGGCTGCGTGCGGGCCGTAGAGTCTTTGCACACCCGCAATGTCGGACGGTTGCAAATTCCGAACCCGCTCGTCATAGCGGAAGGCCATCACTGCGCCCGTACTGTCCGGATGATCGAGGCCGATGGCATGACCAACCTCATGCGTGAAGGTGTGTCTGAGATCGTAAACCTCGAGGTTGCCGTCAAAGCCCGTCTTCCAACGGGACTTCGGGTTCAGGCAGACATAGGCCTGATCAATCGGCACGATGGATCCGTCGGCGCTCTTGTCGTCCGGGACCGGCGAGGCGGAGGAATCCGGCTTGCCGAGCGCCATCGTGACGGGTGTGAGGCCTTTTTCGCTGCGATAGCTCAAATTTGCGAACGCGCGCCCGCCCGGATCGTCGGCCGCACCGATCACGATGTTGGCGAGGCTCGGGTCATTCACCTCGGCAAAGGCAACGTCTGCAACATTTTCCCACGTCCGCAACGCTGCCTGCAGCTCGTTCTTAGCCTTCTCTTCCGTGATGCCTGGAGATTTCGTGATGATATCCGCGAAAGCGTGCATTCTGGCGCAATTGCTGGGGCTGAGTATGTTTTTTCCACTTTCGACCTGGTAGGGGCCTCGTAGAATTGAGTAGGTGATGACCGTCTTGCCACCAGCCGCTTCAGGAGCCCAACGCATGAGGTGACCCTGCACGCGAAGTAGTTCGCCTGCATCAGCTAAAGCGGCGTTGTACAGAGAAGACAATGCCGCTAACCCTGCAAGCGCAATTAGTCTTACCATCTCGTATTCACCCCCCGGCCGTTTGCGGCTCGTGTCAAGATCCCGTTCGCTCTATTAACTCACTCTTAAGGATAGGAATCAATCGTTCGAGCTGCATGGAACAAAGCAAAAGGCGGGCCATAGTGAGGCGGTATCCACAATTCGGGGCGCCCGGCGAAAGGATAAGAAACAGTAGGCGGAAAGATTTTTTCATCGTTGAAGGCGTGGCGGGGCTGGAAAAGTGCAGCCGCGACGCTACTTTGCCCTCTAACCTGGAATCGGGCATACCCCCGAGAAGGTCTTTCGTCGTCGCTTGGTCGAACCCGAGTAAGTAATAGTATGACGCGCCAACAGGTCGCAGAAGTTTCTGAGCTTTAGTCACTCTCCAAAGTGGTTTCGGGATCAGCATGGACCGCCTTCCAGTCTTCGAACTGTTAATGAACGCCGATCCGGTGGTGAAAGGAGTCATGCTGATTCTCGCCGCTGCTTCGATCATTTGCTGGACAATTGCGTTCGAGAAGCTGATGCGCATCCTGGCCTTCTCCCGGCAGGTATCGGTTCTTGAGCGCGGGGGAGCGAGCCGCGGCAAGGCTTCTGACTGGCTCGTGGATCGCATGAGAGAAATCGCGGATGCGGAGCCATTTGCGGATGGCGAAACGCAGGCCGAGTTCAACGCGAGGCTGGAGAGAAGCCTGCAAATGGAAACGAGTGCCCAATTGCAAAGACTTCAGTCCGGACTTCCCTTCTTGGCGACAGTCGGTTCCACCGCCCCTTTTGTCGGGCTATTCGGAACGGTCTGGGGCATCATGCGCAGCTTTACAGGCATCGCAGCGGCCAAGGATACGAGTCTTGCGGTTGTTGCGCCCGGCATCGCAGAAGCGCTGTTCGCAACCGCAATCGGTCTCGCCGCCGCAATCCCCGCGGTGATTTTTTATAACCAGGCGAATGTTTCGCTGAGCCGCCTGGCAGACCGGTTGTCGGCTGCGGTGGTAAAATTTTCTAAACTGCGCGTTTACGGTGAGGCCCACACACGGCCTGCGGTCAATTCGAAGCCAGCATCGGTGCATGTAACTCAAGGGTTGACCAATGGCGGGCTGGAACCCCAGTAACGGAACTGAGCGTCCGTCTCAGACGAAGATCATGGCGGAGATCAATGTGACGCCCATGGTCGACGTTATGCTTGTTCTGCTCGTGATCTTTATGGTCACCGCGCCCTTGCTCGTCGCCGGCGTCCCGGTACAACTCCCCAAAAACTCAGCGCACAGGATCAGCCAGCCCAATAAGCCGGTCATAGTGACGCTCGCGGCGGACGGCGGTCTCTATATCCGTGACGAGCGGGTGGATGCCGGTTCGCTGATTTTCCGGCTTTCCGCGTTGCGGTCGGGCGAGGGTGATGCCGTCGTCTATCTCAGGGCTGACAAGACCATTCCCTATGGCGAGGTGATGGAGCTTCTCGGCCGCCTCAGTTCGTCGGGCTACCAGCGGATTTCACTCCTGTCGCAGGCGCAAGATGCCAAGGCAAGTCCGCAGGACGCAACGCTCCCCGCCAAGGCTGCGCAATGAATTGGGTTCGTTTTGTATCGGCCGCCGCCGCTGTTGGCGTCCACATCGCGGTGCTTGGCCTCTTGGTTGCTTCGGCCACGCATGAGCCTGACCTGTCCGCCTTGCAATCGGGCAGCGGCGGCGATGACCTGACGATCGTCGCCACGATCACCATGCAATCCGAAGAAAGTCTCGGTCTCGCTGCGGTCTCCGTTCAACACCAGGAAGCCTCGTTGGGCGGCCAGGCTGCGCCGCAGGTGCAGGAGGAGGTCAAGAAAGAGGAGGAAAAAGTCGAGCTTCCACCCGAGGAATCGCCGGAGCCCGTGCCGTTGGTAGAGGAAAAGAAGCCCAAAAAGAAGATCGTCGAGGTAACCCCCTCGACTCCCGCGCCATCCAGCGAAGTGCAGGAAGAGCAGCGCGCCGCAACGCGCACTTTCGAAGCCCGCCGGAACGAGGTGCTTTCGCTCTATAATAGCAGGGTCTACCAGGCTTTGATGAAGAACGCTCTTCGCCCCAAGACCATGCGGAAAGGGCGCGTCGTTCTTGAGTTGACCCTTGCTCCGACCGGCGAACTGCTGGACCACCACGTGGTGGTTAGTTCAGGATCGCCGGTCCTCGACACGACCGCGATGACATCGCTTGAGCGCGCCGCGCCCTTCCCGCCCGTTCCGTCCGAGGCCGGCAAGCAATCGCACACGCTGCGCGTCCCCTTCGAATACGCGGTGAAATGAAGGCACTCATCGCCGAGAAAGGGGAAGCCCGCATCGGGCCATGAGGAGACAATACCGAGGCCCATGACGCCAAGCTCATAGCCCGGCAACATGTCCGCGCAGCGGTTCCCAACGTGTATCGAATTTAGCCCAGCCAAGTATGAATTCTCCGCCGCGCATTGCGGCTGATAGATGGCTGGCTGCGGCATCCAACCGGCCGAGGGCCATATAATGGCAGCCGGCCCCGATGGCCGCATGACAAACGGCTTGGGCCATGAAGCCCTCTACTAAAAGCCGGATGACAATTTCGAGTCTGGCCAAAGAACCACCGGTTGCTTGGATAACTGCACCGTATGGGGACACCGCATATATCCGTGTGAGTGACATCAGGACATTCCGGGCTCAGTATCCGGGCTTGCTGTTGTGTTCGCGCAGCGCGGATTAAAATAACTAACTTTGAGCCAGCCCCGGATAGAAAGGGTCTGGCTCTAGCGCGACGAACGTTCAATCGAAACCGGTTGCGGCGCCATCGACCGCGCGGGCCTGCATCGAGGCATCGCGGGCGACGATCATGGTGACGGCCCCGTTCGATTGAACGCCGGATGTAGCCTGGACGGCGCTCGCGGCGCGCGTTTTGGTAAAGGGTTCGTTCGCGCGCAGAAAGATTAACCGAAGACGGTTAACAGGAGCGCGCTGGATTTATTTCTCGCCACATGTTTGGTTAAAAAGTTACTCATCAGGCGAAAGATATGGACCATTGCGGCTTCTTGACCAGACAGGGGTAAGATGTA
>CAWIVD010000028.1:0-412194 GCA_963839435.1 uncultured Alphaproteobacteria bacterium | reverse complement strand
GCTCTCGCGCAGAGCGTCATAAGCCAGTTTGCGATCGGTGATGTCAACAAAAGCGCCGACAGCCCCTCGCACCTCTCCCTCATCGTCGAGAAGGGGCAAGGCATTCCCAAAGAAGTGCTTGCAGATCTCCGTCCACAAAGTGGGGCTCGAATTCTGCCGCTTCGATCATGCTCTTCGTGGCAGCGGCGCGCTGCAGGGGAAGCTCACCAGGAGAAAGGACGCGGCCCTTGGACTGCACCTCGAAATGCTGAGGCGCCTCGCCGACCAGGCGCCGATTTCGAGGCATTTGCATTTGCGGAAAGCCGTAGGAGTTCCTGGCCTGCCCGGTTGAGGTGCATCTTGAGCGCAGGCCGGGTCCTCGGCGATAAAGACTGCCGCTCAGGGATTGCTTCCAGGATGGCCTCCAACTCGCGGCGCTTGAGCCGTTACCCGTTCTTCGCTTTCGCGCAACGCCGCCTCGGCCCGCTTGCGCTCGGTGACGTCTATGAAGGCCGCCACCGCGCCGACAAGGTTTCCACCTTCATCGCGCAAGGGTGTGGCGTTTCCGTAAAGGCTCCGGCTTCCGCCGTCTGGAAACCGCCATTCGAACTCGTAATCCATCACCTCCTCGCCGCCCCCCGGCTCGCTGCATAGGAAGCTGATCGTTCGGAACCGGCAAGCCATCCTTGTCGAAAACTTCAAAGCGAAGGGTGTTCGGATCCGGAGCAGACTTTGAAGCGTTGGTCCCTTCGGGGATACGCATCCACGCATTGCCGATACGGTTTCCCTGCATGGTTCCGCAGGATGGGTCGCGCGTGATCCAAACACCCGCCGGCACTGAATCGAACACCGCTTGCAACTCCGCTTCCGTGGCCGTGGCGGCCAGAAGAAGACGGGATTTTGCCTCATTCGCCAGCTCGGCTTCATTCTTGGCCAAGCCCAACTCCGCCGTTCGTTCGGCGATCATTCGCTCTAGCTCGGCCCGGCGTTCCGCCTCAACCCACCGCAAGCGCGATTGGGCTTTCCGCAAACGTTCGACGATCCATGAAATCAGCAGGGAAGTGACAGCAAAGATGGCCAGACCCAGCCAATCCGCTCGGCTCGTCACACTGAAGGAGCCGACCGGCTCGATCCAGAAATAATCCGCGAGCGCTGCTGTAAGGAACGTCGCCAAAGCGCCCGCGCGCAGGCCTCCGTAGAGCGCGACCAGCATTACAGCGGGATAAAAAGTTATAAAGGCATTGTGGGTTTCAAGCGACTGGAGAAATACCATGCGCAAGATCGCCGCGATGAGAACAATGGCAATCGCGACACTATAGCGGTACGGTGTCTTTTTCTGTAATGGCCGCTCTTTTCCATGACTCACGATGTTCGGTTCGCTTTGAGCAATATCATCCATCGGCGATACCCGGACGGGTAATCAAGCCCGTTTTCGAGATTATTCTTCTCCCAGAATGCGCAGGCCGGTATTTCAGAACTGGGACCATGATTGCCGTCTGCTGTCAACCTCACGGCTGCGGCTCCTGCAGGGAGGATACCAGAAGCGGACACGACGCCGAAGGGCACGACATAAATCCTTGGTGGTCCGGCCTAAGTTCTCGTCGCCGGGATTAGGTGCTGCATCGGCGCTGCGCTGCCGCTCAGAGACTAACTTAATAGTTATTCATGTCCCTTATGGATCAATTTCACCCGCGAGATCGGAGCAATTGAACCCAATCGATCACGTCCGCTCTTGAAGAGTTTGTTGCCTCAAGTTCGAAGTTCTTGAAGGTCGGTTCACGACCCCACTCAGCCCAAGAAAGATCCCAAGCTCAGACCCGAGCAGATCCCGATGCCGTTCGCGGCGAACGATCACATCATCCCAGTCGGCGACATGCCCGGCCTTATCGCGGCCCTCGCCCTCAAGGGCGCGAAACCGCGCATTTAGGTTCCCGCCGCTGTGGATGACGGGTACGCACGAGCCGCCGATGGCGCAGGCCACGCCATCGGCGGTAAACACATCGTTTCCGCGCCGGGGCGTTAATGCTAATTTGGTTAACAGCAATCGCGCCGGCTTCATTTCTGGTCCATTTCATGCTTTCTTAATGGACCATTTCCCGGAAAGGACAAGCGCCGCGCCTTCGGTTGGGACGCGGGAGATTGGCTCTAACCTGCTGAAAACAAAGCTTTTTTATGCTTAATAAACTGTCCATTAAATCGAATTTAACGCGGGAATTTTTCCCTTTACTGGGACGAGCAAATGTCCGTTAAATATATTTTCAGCGCGTCTGTTAACCACGTCCGCTCCTCTCGCAGTCGAGCCGGCGCAGGTTGTCCTCTAAAATTATCAATTAAAATCAACACCTTATTGCGTTTACTTCCCGGTAAAGCGCTTTTATCTACAATTTAGGGGCGCGCTTAGGATGGCCGGGATTTTGGACCATTGGAGTTACTGATACCTTTCGTTTAGGCTCAGCGCGGCATGCAAGTAAGTCGGGGGCGATGCAGGACGCTGGGGACGATCTGTTGCAGGCGATGGAGGGGAGGCGCTTCGGCGCGATCCTGGCCGATCCGCCGTGGCAATTTCAGAACAGGACGGGCAAGGTTGCGCCGGGGCACAAGCGTTTGAACCGCTATGAGACGCTGACGCTCAAAGAGATCATGGCGCTGCCGGTCTCGGAGATCGCGGCGGCGACCAGCCACCTGTATTTGTGGACGCCGAACGCGCTCCTTCCCGAAGCGCTTGGCGTGATGGAGGCCTGGGGCTTCACGTACAAGTCGAACATCGTCTGGCACAAGATCCGCAAGGACGGCGGCCCGGATGGGCGGGGCGTCGGCTTCTACTTCCGCAACGTGACGGAGATTCTGCTGTTCGGCGTGCGCGGCAAGAATGCGCGGACGCTTCCTCCGGGCCGCCGCCAGGTGAATTACCTCGCCACGCGCAAACGCGAGCACAGCCGCAAGCCTGATGAGCAGTTCGGCCTGATCGAGGCCTGCTCGCCGGGTCCGTTTGTGGAGCTTTTCGCGCGAGGACTCCGCGACGGCTGGGAGTGCTGGGGCGCGGAGGCGAACGGCGATTACGAGCCGACATGGGCGACTTACAAGTCGGCTCGCCAAATTGCTCCAGCCGTCTGCCCGCCGGATGTCGCTGATTCGTTCCTGTGAACGGAACGGGAACGAGAGAGGGCTCCACTCGATCAACCCGCCCTTGACCGGCATCGATTAAGGGCGAAAAAGGTGATTTATTTCAAAGCTCTAGAACGTGTGGATCAATTCGCCGTGCTCCGCGATATCCAGCCCCTCGAATTCGGATCGAGGATGCACCCGCAAGGGGGTCAGCACCGAAACGGCGAGAAGGATGATCGATGTGGCGACCGCGCAATATGCGACCGTGACGCCGACGCCATAGAGCTGGATCAGGACCTGCCGGGCGTTTCCTTCAAGGAGGCCTGGATATCCATTGGGTGCGTCCGCGCCGGCGGAGACGGCTGCGGTCGTGAACACGCCGGTCAGGATCGTTCCGAGAATGCCGCCGACGCCGTGCACGCCGAAAACGTCGAGCAAATCGTCATAGCCAAGCCAGCGCTTGATTGTCGTCGATGCGAAGAAACAGGTCGCGCCCGCGAGAATGCCGATCACCAGCCCGTGCCAGGGCAGGATATAGCCTGACGCCGCCGTGACCGTGCCAAGTCCCGCAACCGCGCCCGAAATCAGGCCAAGGACGGAGGGCTTTCCACGCGAGAGCCATTCCATGCCGACCCAGGTCAGGGCACCCGCGCTTGCAGCAAGGTGCGTCGCAACGATTGCCATGGCCGCGCGCGAGCCCGCTCCGTAAGCCGAGCCGCCGTTGAAGCCGAACCAGCCAACCCAGAGCAAGCCCGTTCCGACCACCGCCATGGAGAGATCGTAGGGAGCAAGGTTTTCGGTGCCGTAGCCTTTTCGCTTACCGAGGATGAGGGCGGCCATAAGCCCCGCGATGCCGGCATTGATGTGCACGACGGTGCCGCCTGCGAAGTCGAGCAGGCCCGCCGTGGCGAGGAATCCGCCGCCCCATACCCAGTGCGCGAGCGGGATGTAGACAAAGGTCAGCCACAGAATCGAAAACAGCATGAAGGCGGAAAACCGCATTCTCTCCGCGACCGAGCCCGCGACAAGCGCCACCGTGATGATCGCGAACGTCATCTGGTAGATCATGAACAGGCTTTCGGGGATCGTCTTCGCGAAGGGGCTGACGGACGTCATCGTGATCCCGGTCAAGAAAATCCGGTCGAACCCGCCGATGATGGAGCCATCGCCTGTGAACGCCAGTCCGTAGCCGAAGATCATCCAGAGCACCGAAACCACCGCCGCCGCGGCGAAGCTCTGAGCCATGGTGGCAAGCACGTTCTTCTTGCGCACCATGCCGCAATAGAAGAGCGCGAGCCCTGGCATGGTCATCATCAAAACGAGGCCCGTGGCAACCAGCATCCACGCCGTATCCGCGCCATCGATCCCTGAGGTCTGCGCCCATGCTGGCGTCGCGCCGAGCAGAAACAATGACGCAGCCGGAAAAACGCAGCCGCTAAGCCGCGCCAAACTCTGTCTTTTCATCTTGCCCTCAGTTCGTTACGTCGCGGCCCGGTCAGATCACCGCCTTTAATTGGAATCGGTTAAAGGCGGAAAAGTTGATCGATTCCAAAGTGCTAGAGAACTCAACCGCGTCCAAATGGACGTGGGCTGCTCTAGAGGGCATCGCTATCGTTTTCGCCTGTTCGGATGCGCACCGCATGATCGATCGGCACCACGAATATCTTGCCGTCGCCAATCTCGCCGGTCCGCGCCGCTTCCGAGATGGCCTCGATGGCCTTGTCCGAGACCTCGTCCGGGACGGCGACCTCGATCCGAAGCTTGGGCAGGAAATCAACCTGATATTCTGCGCCCCTGTAGATCTCGGTGTGCCCCTTCTGGCGACCATAGCCCTTGACCTCGGTGACGGTCATGCCGTCGATCCCGGCACCGGCGAGCGCCTCGCGCACCGCATCGAGCTTGAATGGCTTTATAATGGCTGTAATGAGCTTCATGGGCTGATCCTGGCTAGGATGGGTGCATCTCATGAAGTTTATGCATAAAAGCGCGCCAGCACAACGCGGCAAATGCTCAAGCCATAGCCAAGGTGATACGTAATTAAGCGGTGACGGTATCGAAAAAAAGAACCGCTCGCACGGATCCTTACGGATAGAGACGTGTCTTTTTCCAGGGCATTTCCGCGTTCTCGCGGGTGAAGGTAATGCGATCGTGCAGTCTGTGCGGCCGATCGGCCCAGAATTCGATCTCAAGCGGAATGACACGGAATCCGGACCAATAGCGCGGCCGCGCCGGGTTCATCCCCTCGAACTCCTTTTCGAAGCGGGCGACCGCCTCGACCAGCTCCGACCGGCTGGCAAGCGGCCGCGATTGCTGGCTGGCCCAGGCTCCGATGCGGCTTCCCATCGGGCGCGAGGCATAATAGGCGTCGGCCTCTGCCGTGCTCACCGGCTCCGCAACTCCCCTGATGCGCACCTGCCGCCTGAGTGACTTCCAATGAAAGCACAATGAGGCTTTTGGGTGCGCCAGGAGCTCCTGCCCCTTTGCGCTCTCGATATTCGTGTAGAAGACGAAGCCACGGGCATCCAAGCCCTTGAGAAGCACAACGCGGGCATTTGGCATGCCGCTCTGGTCGACGGTCGCCAGCGTCATCGCGTTGGCGTCGTTGATCTCGGTGCGCTCAGCCTCGTCAAACCATGCGTTGAAAAGGGCTTCGGGATGTGACGCGTCGGTAAAATCTTCTGCTTCGGCTCTGGCAGTCATGCTTGCGGCTCTGGATTTGGGGTCGGACGTTTCATCGCGGATGGGCATCCTATCGCGAAGATTTGCGCGGGTGTACCGAATTCGTAGGCGGAGCACGCATAGCTGCGGTGACCATCAATATGTCGTGGCATTCCAAGCTCACACTTTACGCCGCGAGCTTAATGTGTAGGATGCATCACCGTTTAACTGCGGGGAGCGAACGTGGCCAAATCAGCATCGTTGATGAGCGGAAAACGCGGCCTTGTCATGGGCATCGCGAACAATCGGTCGATCGCGTGGGGAATCGCCAAGGCAGCCGCAGATCAAGGGGCTGAACTCGCCTTTACCTATCAAGGAGATGCCTTGAAGAAAAGGGTGGAACCGCTTGCAGGGGAAGTCGGTGTGAAGCATGTCCTGCCCTGCGACGTGTCCGATGACGCCTCGGTCGATGCGGTCTTCGAAACTTTGAAATCCAGTTGGGGATCCCTCGATTTCGTCGTGCATGCGATCGCCTACTCGAACAAGGAAGAGCTGGACGGGCGCTACATCGACACGACGGCGGACAATTTCACAAAAACGCTCTTGATCTCCTGCTATTCGTTCACGGCAATCGCCAGGCGTGCCGAGAAGTTGATGTCGAATGGCGGCTCACTGCTGACGCTGACCTACTATGGCGCCGAGAAGGTGATGCCGCACTATAACGTGATGGGCGTGGCCAAGGCAGCGCTCGAAGCGAGCGTTCGGTATTTGGCCGAAGACCTCGGCAGGCAGAAAATTCGCGTAAACGCGATCTCGGCGGGGCCGATCAAGACGCTCGCGGCCTCCGGCATCGCTGACTTCCGCTATATCCTGAAGTGGAACGAATATAATTCGCCGCTTCGCAGGACGGTCTCGATCGAAGACGTGGGCGGTGCGGGCCTTTATCTTCTCTCCGATCTGAGCCGCGGTGTCACGGGGGAGGTGCATCACGTCGACGCCGGCTATCACGTTGTGGGCATGAAAGCAGAGGATGCGCCAGATATCGCCGTCGTTCAGCCATCGAATCGCTGAAATCATAAGAACTAAAGGCGATCATTTTTAGAATGCCGAATTCGCGCGGCATCGGGGCGGCTCATCCATGGAACCATTTAAGGCGCTGGTTTTGCTCGCCGCGGCGGCGATTATGTCGTTTGTGATCGCGGGGGCGGTGGGCTTCTATGCAGGCTACTCCGCAGGCCGCGGCAACCTCGAGGAGATCAAGGCGCACATCTCAAGTACCCAGGTTGTTATTCCCTCTGGCGATGGCGGCGTTGTTTCTCTAAAGCCTGTCCTTGATGATGTCCACGCCCTAGCGAAGCAGGTGGAGGCGCTTGCCGCAGTCAAGGCGAGCGCCGCCGCCGACAACGACTCCGGCACGAAACTGGTTCTGGATGAGATCAGGGGTCTCTCAAGCCAGGTGGATGGCTTGAGGCAGGACACCTTGAAGCCTTTGATGGCGCCGTCCCCCGCAATAGATAGGCCCGGTTCTACGCCTCTTACGCCCGACTATACGGACGCGCTGCAAGATATCCGCGATCAGGTCCGGGCGGTGAACGCCAATATCGAGAAGCAGGAGTCGAAAGCGCCGAAGGCTCTTACGGATGACATTCGCGCGCTCAGCTCTTCCATCCAGTCGCAGGAGCCGAATGTGCGGCGCGCGGTGGCGGAGGAAGTTCGCGCTGCCGTCGCATCCTTGCAAAGCGGAGAGCCGAAAGCGCCGAAGGCACTCGCGGAGGAATTGAAGTCGCTGACCGCCTCGATCCAGTCGCAGGAGCCGAATGTGCGGCGCGCGGTGGCGGAGGAAGTTCGCGCTGCCGTCGCATCCTTGCAAAGCGGAGAGCCGAAAGCGCCGAAGGCACTCGCGGAGGAATTGAAGTCGCTGAGCGCCTCGATCCAGTCGCAGGAGCCGAATGTGCGGCGCGCGGTAGCCGAGGAAGTGCGCTCTGCTGTGGCATCCTTGCAAAGCGGAGAGCCGAAAGTGCCGAAGGCACTCGCGGAGGAATTGAAGTCGCTGAGTTCCTCCATCCAGTCGCAGGAGCCGAATGTGCGGCGCGCGGTGGCCGAGGAAGTTCGCGCTGCCGTCGCATCCTTGCAAAGCGGAGAGCCGAAAGTGCCGAAGGCACTCGCGGAGGAATTGAAGTTGCTGAGCTCCTCCATCCAGTCGCAGGAGCCGAATGTGCGGCGCGCGGTGGCCGAGGAAGTTCGCGCTGCCGTCGCATTCTTGCAAAGCGGAGAGCAGAAATCGCCGAAGGCACTCGCGGAGGAATTGAAGTTGCTGAGCTCCTCCATCCAGTCGCAGGAGCCGAATGTGCGGCGCGCGGTGGCCGAGGAAGTGCGCTCGGCTATGGCATCCTTGCAAAGCGGAGAGCCGAAAATGCCGAAGGCACTCGCGGAGGAATTGAAGTTGCTGAGTTCCTCCATCCAGTCGCAAGAGCCGAATGTGCGGCGCGCGGTGGCCGAGGAAGTGCGCTCGGCTATGGCATCCTTGCAAAGCGGAGAGCCGAAAATGCCGAAGGCACTCGCGGAGGAATTGAAGTCGCTGAGTTCCTCCATCCAGTCGCAGGAGCCGAATGTGCGGCGTGTGGTAGCCGAAGAAGTGCGGTCGGCTGTCGTGACTTTGCTGAACGCGGAGCCGAAGGTTCCGAAGGCGATCCTGGACGAAATTCGGGCCATTTCGGCTAATGCGAAGACGCAGGAGACACGTCCGCAAACCACCCAATCCTCGGTCGTCGATCAGATCAAAGTTCTCCAGGCATCCATCGAACTCTTGAAGGCGAAGCTCTTGGAAGAGCATGGCCGCGCCGATAGCGCGGCAAGCGCCGATATCGCTCAGCTTCGCCAGCTTGTGGCGACCGCATCGGATCAATTTGGCAGGTGCCAGACGCAGCTTGCTTCGCTTCCTGGACCAGGGGCGGGAGCCGTTGCGCAGCAGGCCGCCGTTCCCACTGCTGCCGCGATCACCGTATCGCAAGAGAAAAAAACAGAGCCTGCCGCTGTCGTCTTTTACGACAATGTCATGCTGAAGAAGGACCAGGAAAAGCAATATGACGAGATCGGTGTGAGGCTCTCGCTTCAATCCATAGGGTCCAGGCAGGTTCGCGTCGCGGTCAACCGCCAGGGTTTCGGCCTGTCGTTTGGCGAACGCAAAGTTTTCCGCAGCCAGGATGTCGAGTGCGAGATCAATCTGATGGAGACCAATCTCAACGAGGGGCAAGCCCGCGTCAGCATCTCCTGCAAACGCTGACGGCAAGCACAATGCCGCTGATCTATTTCCTGAGGCACGGCCAAACCGATTATAATGCCTCGAAGCGCATCCAAGGCACCTTGGAGATTCCGATCAACGAGAAAGGCCGTGGGCAGGCTTGCCGCAATGGCAGCCTCCTTGCGGAATTGATCGAGGCCAAAGACCGGTTCGCCTTTGTCGCAAGCCCGCTTCTGAGGGCACGTCAGACCATGGAGATCGTGCGCGACACGATGGGCCTCCCTGCCAAGGGCTATCGCACGGACGATCGATTGAAGGAAATCAGCTTCGGTGCGTGGGCGGGCCTGACTTGGCAGGATATTGGGGCCCGCTATCCAGAGGCTTACGCCCGCCGGCAGGCCGACCGGTGGAATGTCGCGGCGCCTGGCGGCAATTGCTACCGCGATGTGTACCGGGGCGTGGTGGAATGGCTTGGAAGCCTGACATCCGACTCCGTCGTTGTCGCGCATTACGGGACGGCGCGCTGCATTCGCGGCTACGTTCTCAAGCTTGCCCCGGCCGAGATCCTCGATCTTGACGCGCCGCAAGATAAGGTGCTCATGATTGATGGCGATACACTGACATGGCTTTGATAGGGCCGCATTGTTATGTCCCATAACACGTTCGGTCATCTGTTGCGCGTCACGACATGGGGCGAAAGCCACGGCCCCGCCATCGGTTGCGTGATCGACGGCTGCCCGCCCGGCATTCCCCTCACAGAGGATGACATTCAGCCCTACCTCGACCAAAGGCGGCCGGGGCAGTCGCGCTTCACGACGCAGCGGCAGGAAGCAGACAAGGTCAGGATCCTGTCCGGGGTCTTTTCCGATGAGGCGGGCACGCAGGTTACGACAGGCACGCCGATTGCGCTTCAGATCGACAACCAAGATCAGCGCTCGAAAGACTATTCCGAAATAAAGGACAAGTACCGTCCCGGCCACGCCGACTTCACCTACATCCAGAAGTACGGCATCCGCGATTATCGAGGCGGCGGCCGCTCGTCTGCGCGCGAAACCGCCATGCGGGTTGCCGCAGGCGCCGTGGCGCGCAAGGTTTTGCCCGGCGTCTCCATTCGCGGTGCGCTTGTCCAACTCGGGCCAGAGAAGATCGATCGCGCCAATTGGGACTGGGCGGAAGTTGACCAAAACCCTTTCTTTTCGCCGGACCACACCGCCGTTCAAGGCTGGGCTGCGTATCTCGACGGCATTCGCAAGGCCGGGTCTTCCTGCGGAGCGGTTGTTGAGGTTGTCGCCTACGGCGTCCACGCCGGGCTCGGCGCGCCAATTTATGGCAAGCTCGACCAGGACATCGCCGCCGCATTCATGAGCATCAATGCCGTCAAAGCCGTTGAAATCGGCGATGGCTTCGATTGCGCGGCATTCTCCGGCGAGGAAAATGCTGATGAAATGCGCATAGGCCCGGATGGAAAGCCCGTTTTCCTGTCAAATCACGCGGGCGGCATCCTGGGCGGCATTTCAACCGGGCAGCCCATCGTCGCTCGGTTCGCCGTCAAGCCAACCTCTTCGATCCTGACGCCTCGGCGCACAATTGACGGGCACGGCCATGAGACGAATATCGCCACAAATGGTCGGCACGATCCTTGCGTAGGTATCAGAGCGGTGCCGGTGGGGGAGGCGATGATGGCTCTTGTTCTCGCCGATCATTTTTTAAGGCACCGCGGACAGACAGGCCGCTGAGACACCTTATAGCGTCGTCGCATTGTTAGTGGAGGGGTTATCGGGACCGGCTCATGGCGCGACGACCAGGACTTCCGGATTATTTGCAGGAAGGATTTATTCTTCCTTACAACAAAAAAGAAGCCGCGCGATTTCATACGCTTGCGGCGATCACGGCGGCGACCTTCGCTGCATGGCTCACCTGGGGGTACCAGCTTCTCTCCATCACGGCCATCCTCGCAGGGTGCTCAGCCTATTATCTCTTCCCCTTCACCGAGAGCAGGCCAAGACTCGGCGCAAGCCAGTACGGACTGTTCGTCGACGGCTTCGGGCTCATCGCCTGGCGCGCGATCGACGAGATAAGCCTCGTCACCTACTCGATCCGTACGCTCGAGATGGAAGAACTCCACATCAAGCTTAAACAGCCGCTCAACAGCGCGCTTCTGGTCGATTGGCGCCGCCTTCCCATCTGGCGGCTCCTCATGCGTTTGCCTTGGACCATGGGCTACGACAACATCGTCCGAATCGACCTCCAGCCCTTCGCCCCGCCCCCCGACGAGATCATCCGCACCATGCAGCGGATGTGGCGCTACTATCGGTAATCGGTCCGTCGCCAAGCATCGAACGGTGCCGGAAATAAATCCGGCGCAGTCCTATTAACCAACTTCAAATTAACAACCGGCGCCGGGGGCGAATAGTTTACCATCGCGGTTGCGAATGCGCGCCGTCTAAGACGGCAATGGCAAGATTGGCGAAGCAAAGCTGAAACATCCCGCGCAGTCTGGGGCCGGTTAGAAAAATTTGTGTCGCAACCGGCTTCGATTTAGCGCACGCCGCGCCTAATCTTGGTGTCTCTCCCCCTCCTCGAAGATCTCCTCGCGCACCTGGCCATAGCTCAACACGGAAAAAAGGATGGTTCCCCCGAACACGTTTCCGGCGAGCGTAGGGAGGAAGAACTTCACCGATGCGTCGTAGAACGTAAGAAGTCCCGCAACCCAGCCATACAAAACCTCGGCCGTTCCCGCGACAATATGGGTGAACTGGAGGAGGGAGATGAGATAAGTCAGAAGGGCGATGACCAGGAACTGCCCGCTGGAAACGGATGCTATGATCCAGACCACGGCAGCGATGAGCCAGCCGGCGCCGATGCCCTTCGCGAACATCTCCCATGGAGAATTGTGCATCAAAGTTTCTACGAGCTTCGCCATCTCCCCGGTGACTTGGTCACCAAGCATCGGGAGGAGCGCAAAGGCGCAAGCGAACAAAAAGCACCCGACGACATTCGCGGCGAGGACGATGCCCCAAAGCCGCAGCATTCTCAGGAACCAGCTCACCCTCCAGCGGGTGATGACGGGCAGAACAGCCGTCAGCACGTTTTCTGTAAAAAGCTGCTGACGCCCCAAAATCACAATGATGAAGCCAACTGAATAGCCGAGCGATGCCAGGACGTGGTTCCACTGCGATTGTGGAAGACCGGCAGCCAGAGCGGCCTGGCTGAGAAAAGAAAAGCCGATGGAAATACCTGCAGTCACGCCGGACCACCAGAGCGAAGCAATTGGCCGCTGTAGTTCCCTTTCGCCTTCCAGCCGAATGATCTCGTAGACCACGGGCGCGCGGGGACGTTGGGCCTCGCGGACTTCGCTTTGCTCTTTGTCGGTAAGACCACGCTCCGCTTCGGGGATCTCTTCTTCGTCGGGCGAGTAGGAGCTTTCGAGGGCGGGGGACTCTTCGTGTGGGGCCACTCACAAAATCCTTCGGCTGCAGGCGCATCAAGACTGTAGAAACCCAAAGGCCCGGCACTCGATCCACGCCCCTGAGCAAGCCTAATCTAAGCCTTTGCGCCGTTCCCTGAGGAAGGAACAGGAGCGCATTGCCTTCGTTGACTCACGACAGGCGGTTGCGCTTTCCAAAGCGCCATCCCTGTCTTCGAAACATAGCCCGAACAGGAGAAGATCATGGCGCGCACATCCGCAGCGGACCTGGCCCACGGCCTCAAAGGCGCTAAATTCCCGATGAGCAAGAATGACCTCGTCTCACTCGCCCGCAAGAATGGCGTCGGTGACGAAGTGCTGAAGACTTTCGAAGAGATACCAGAGGGCGAATATGGCTCTGTGACGGATGTTGAGCACGCCTTCCACGAGGAACAGGGCGGCGGCGAGGGACGCGGGCGCGGAAATAAGGCCGACGCGACAGCAGCGGCACAGAAGGGCGGACAACACAGCCACGGCAGCCATTCGCGCTCATGACAAACAGTAGAGCACCGCGCCGCATGAACACTCCACCACCGGGCGGAAATGGACGCATCCTGATAACCCGCTCGGTGGAAGATTATATCCCAGGCATCGAACAAGCGCTCTACAATGCGACGAAGTCGTTTGTAAATTCCTTTGCGGTCGTGTTGCGCCAAGATTTGATGGGCAGCGCCATCGAACTGGGATTTTCGCTCGCGGAGCGTCAAGAACACGTTGCCAGGCAAGAGGCCAAAGTCCGGTGCGCTTGCCGTCGCGCTTACCGGTTTCGACGCCATGATGCAGGGAGAAGGGAACTCCGTGCATGGGATCTCGAACAAGATCATAATCGCGACGTCAGGGCCCATTCCAGCTGGGATCGCCGCGCCGGCACGGACTAGCTGCAACGCCGTTGCACCGTTAATGCGAAGGTGGAGGAAGACTACAAATGGTCTTCCTTCTGTTGTTTGGCGGTCTTTCCCTCGCGCTCTTTTCTCTTCGTTTTCTTGAGATTTTCTCGATTCTTCGCTGCGCTTTCCTGATTGGAAGCCCCTGCTTCGCGCAAGGCAATTGCGACCGCTTGCCGGCGGCTTTTCACGGACTTTCCACTGGCGGTTTCAAGCTCGCCATGCTTGTACTCATGCATGACACGGCCCACGGTGTCTTTCTGGTCCTTGGTTTCCTTTGGCATTTGACGATCCTCGCAAGGTTGGAACGCCTCAGACCATCTGAGGCGCTCCAAGCACCCTTATTTCCCGATGATCGAACCCTCACGAGCCCGTCTCTGTTCACTGGCTCTTGTCAAAGGCGTTTGTTGTTGCTCGCCCTGCCTTTTCTTTGTCCGGAAGAAGTTTACGAGCGCATAGACAATCGCGATAGCAAACGTTGTGAACGCGAGCGCCGGGATGAGTTGTTCGGTGCTTAGCAAAGGGTGTTCCTCTATGTTGCTGCTGATGGCGGCTTGGAAGCCGCGGCATTGGGGAAGAACGCACGGCAGAACGCTATGATCCGGCATGATAAAGCGGATGTTATTCTGGATTGTAAAATAAATCGGGTGGAACAAGTCAGTGATGATCAATTGCGTAGATCGTTTTACCAGAGACTTATTTAGTCTTTATGTGTCGCCATAAATCGCGACGCCTTTGCCAATGGCTATCCCTGGTGGCTGGCGGAAATTAAAACGAACCCAATTCAACTGGCTGTACACGGTTAATCCGCCCGCGCCGCCAGCGAAGTTCTTGCAGATCTTACGTCGCTCTCCGAAACCGCAGCGGCAGCGTTACCCCATGCGTTTCGCACATAGGTCAAAACGGCGGCGATCTGCTCGTCATTCAACTGCCACGCGTAACTGGGCATTCCCGGACCGGTCGGGGCCTGTTCCGTTGCAGCGCTTTTCGCGCCGTTCATGACGACGTGTATCAGAGACATGGGATCAGTTGCGCGAACGGATGGCGCAGTTTTAAGCGCCGGGAACATGTCTGCCACGCCACTCCCATCGAGCTTATGGCACGCGGAACATTGATCCCTGTAGATGGCCTGACCGGCCTTCATCGCTGGATCGGTCGCGTTGACTGCCAGTGGCTGCGTGTTTTCCGAAGAGCTTTGATCCTTCAGATAGGCCGCAACGGCCTTCAGATCCTTATCGGAAACCTTGGAACTGGACCGCTCCACTTCCTCGCCCATGGGACCGGAGGCGGCGGCCACCTTGTTGTGCCCCGTTCTCAGATACTGAGCGATATCCTCAACCGACCAGGTGCCAAGGCCGAGTTGCTTGTCGTTCGTGATGTTCGGCGCATGCCAGCCCTGAATGGAATAGCCCTGGAACTTCGCGCTGGAATCGCCGCCGAGAAAAGACTTCGGCGTGTGGCACGCGCCGCAATGCATCGGTCCATTGACCAGATAAGCTCCGCGGTTCAATTCCGAGGATTTGCCTGCGTCCGCGTGCCAGCCGGGCGCTGGCCGGTAGAGCAGGTTCCAGAACCAGAGCGAGGCGCGGATATTGTAGGGGAAGGGCAGCTGGTTCGTAACGACCGGATTTCGCTCTGGCTTAATGGTCGAGAGGTAGGCCCAGATGGCGGCGACGTCCTCATCAGTCATCTTGGAATAATAAACGTAAGGCATCGCGGGATAGAGATGCACGCCCCCCTTCCCAATGCCGGTCTTGAGGGCAGCTTTGAAGTCCTCGCCAGTCCAATCTCCGATGCCCGTTGCGCGGTCGAGCGTTATGTTCGGAGAAACCACGTTGCCGAACGGGGTCTCGATGGGCCGGCCGCCCGCAAAGGGTTTCCCGCTACCCGGAACGGTATGGCATGCGGCGCAGTCCGCCGCGATTGTAAGATACTCGCCCTTTTGAATCAGGCTGAAATCCTGTTCATCGGCGCCCCGGCTTTTCTCGCTGCCAGCGCAGGCGAGCCCAATACAGGCGGCGGCGACAAGCTTTATGCCCTTATGCATGGACAAGCGGCCCCGGATTTTTGAGGTAGTTTTCGCGGATTGCTTTCGAGGTCCAGAAGGCAAGCGCGCCAAGCGTACCGGTCGGGTTGTAGCCTGCGTTCTGCGGGAAGTTGCTCGCACCCGTCACGAACAGGTTCGGCACGTCCCAGCTCTGGCAATAACGGTTCATGGCGCTCGTCTTCGGGTCCGTGCCCATGATCGCGCCGCCGCAGAGATGCGTCGTCTGATAGTCAGTGATGTCGTACGGCCCTTTGCGAGGCTTTTTAAGGACTTCGCTGGCGCCCATCTGCTTGATGATTTCAGCGAATTTGTCCGTGAGATAGGCGTTCATCTTCAGCTCGTTCTCATGGAAATCCATGGTGATGCGAACGAGCGGGCGGCCGAGGCGGTCCTTATAGGTGGGATCGAGATCGAGATAAATGTCGCGGTAGCTGTAGAAGCTGCCGTGCACGCCTGTTCCCGGAACAACCGTGCTTTGATAGTGATCGCGGATGAATTGCTTCCACTTCGCGCCCCAGGAGGGAATGCCTTCCGCAACGTTCTCGCTCAACCCAATTGGACGGCCATTTGTCTGCACCTGCCCCATATAGCCACCGCCTATGAATCCGAGCGGGCCGTGATCGAAATTATCGCCATTGAACTCGTCGATACACATGCCGATCGCGCCCGAGGCGATGAAAGGGTTGAAGATGTATTTGTCCTTGTCGAAGAAGCCGACCACGTCCGAGATGGTCTGATGGGTATAGTTTCGTCCTATAACCCCCTCGTTTGCGACGGGGTCGTAGGGTTTGCCGATGCCTGAATGCAGAAGAAGCTGGACGTTGAAAATCGTGTAGGCGGAGAGGATCACGATGTCGGCGGGTTGCTCCCACTCCTCGCCAGAGGTATCCACGAAGGTCACACCCGTGGCGCGCTTTCCGGAGCTGTCGACGTTGATGCGCGTCACCTCCGAATTGTCGAATGCCTTGAAGTTCTTCTTGAGGATGAGGGCAGGCAGAACCGTGGTTTGGGGGCTTGCCTTCGAATAGTTGCCGCAGCCAAACCACTCGCAGAAACCGCAATAGGTGCACGGGCCAAGCTTCACGCCCCATGGATTGGTGTAGGGCTGGGACAGGTTGCCGGACGGCTGTGGAAAAGGCTTATAGCCCAGCTCGGCCGCCGCCTTGCCGAACAGCGCGTGGCTGAAAGGCTGAGGCTGAGCGGGGGTAGGGTAGGGACGGGAACGGGGCCCTTCGAAGGGATTGCCGCCTTGCTGGACTTGGCCCTTCAAGTTCCCGGCCGTGCCCGATGTTCCGCAGAGATGTTCGAACTGGTCATAGTAGGGCTCAAGATCATCATAGGTCACGCCCCAGTCCTGAATGGTGCAATCCTGCGGAATAAACTTTTCGCCGTACCGCTGGATGAGGTGCGTCTTCAGGACGAAGTCTGATGGCAGAAAGCGCCAGGTCTCCGCGTTCCAATGCACCCCGCCGCCGCCAACGCCATTCGGCGGCATGAACGCGCCCCAGCTGCGGATCGGCAGCGCGGTCTGGTCCAATTTATTGCGGAAGCTGAACGTGGTTTGCGCCGGACGCAGGAACAGCTCATGGCGGATGCGATAGCGCAACTCGTCCTGGTCGTAGGTCGGCGGGAAATCGGTCGGCGTATCCCGCCAGGGCCCGCGCTCGATCGCGACCACGTCGAGGCCGGCATCGGCGAGTTCATAGGAGAGGATCGAGCCGGTCCAGCCAAGGCCGACAACAACAACGTCCTTATGGGGAAGCTTGCGAGCCATGAGCACCCCTATACCTTTCCCGGGGTCCAGCTTTCCCGGCCCTTGATGCTCACGGGCGGGTAGGGGTAGCGTTCGTTATGGCGGGATACCCAGTCGCGGTAGTCGTAGCGCGCGCCTGGAAAGCCGATCATCTTCCAGCCCGCCATGTCGCGATTGCCGCCATAGATGGGATCGGCGAAGAAACCTTCGCGCGTGTCCTTCACAAGGTGCTTGAAGAATGCTCTGGCGTCCTGATCGCGCAACTGGATCGAGCCCTTTTCAAGCTCGCCGAGAACCGCATCCTTCATCTCGTCCGGGAGTTGCGCGAAGGGCTTGCCGCCATATTTGCTTTTGCAGTGATCATTGAGATCGGCGAGGCCCCTACGGTATTGGTCTGCGGGCGTAAGCGGCGATTGCGGGCCCTGCTGCGGAGTGCCCTGCCGGAACGGGCCTTGGGTATAAAGCCCTTCCGAACTGCCGTAGCCCCCTGCGAGCTGGTTGTCGATATAAACGGCGCAGCCGGCGTCTTTGCCACCCGGCGTATCCGGATCCGGTGGAATGATCCGGTCCACGATTGCTTCCACGGTTTCGGCTTCGGCAGGCGTGAAGAAAATCCAACGGTTGGTGATCGCGGGCTTTGGCGGGTTCCCGGCCCGCGGTCTCCAAGGGGCGCGTCCTTCAATGATCTCGGCCCGCCCACTGCGCTGTGCCATGATCAAAATCGCCGCCGCGGCGAGAATATCGCGCCTGCGAAAATCCATAAGTTTCCACCCAAATGTTCACCGCGACAAAACCGGTGCCAGTGTTAGGTTCCGGGCGTGCGTGCGTTTGGGGTTAGATTCCAGCCGTATGTGTAATAGAAAGTGTCTCTGACCTGGCTCACGGGGATCCCAATTCAAAGCGCCGTAACAGCCGTTCGCGAACCATGAGATGATTGCATGCCGACGCAGGAAATAACCATTCGGCCCGTACAGGAAATGACCGCGAGGGCGCTCTTGCTTGGCGAAGGTCTTGATATGAAAGGGCTGGAACGCCAGGACGCGTTCTCCACCAACCCGCTCGCGTTTAAGACAGCAAGCAACGGAACGGCGATGCTGTTCAAGTTTGGCGCCGTAGTCTTCTTCAATATGTCCCCGATCGAAGAGGATGAGATGGTGCATGGCCTGACACGCCGCGTCATCCAACCCTTGAAGGACCAGGAGGTTGAAACTGCCGTCGTCGCGATTGGCCCGGAGGAAGAGCCTCTTCTCTCAAGCTCGGGCGCAATCCGGATTCGAAGCGCAGAGCCCGAGAAGCTGCTCCTCGTCGGCGAGGCGCTGGCGGTCTCGGTTGCGCTGGCTTATGACGAGCGCCGTATCGCCGCCGCCTTCGAGAAAATCGAACCTGTCGCGGCAACCCTCATGAAGCGACGCCTGCCGTCCGGCCCCAGATCGGGGATGCTCGAGCAGATCGGGGAGGCTCTTCTGATCCAGAAGCGGCTCGCGTCCCGTGTCGATCTCGACGAAAAGCCGGATGTTTTGTGGGACCATCCCGAGCTTGAGCGGCTTTGGGCGAAGCTCGTTGATGAGTACGACCTCATGGCGCGTGCGCGGGGCGTGGAGCGCAAACTCGTCGTCATACGGGAAACAGCCGATACGATCACGGATCTGATTTCGACGCGAACCAGCCACCAGCTGGAAATCTACATCATCATCTTGATCGGCATCGAACTGGTGCTGGCCTTGTACGACCGCTTTCTCAAGTAGAAACCCCGCTGCCTGCGATGCCTTGCGGCTTGGCGGTTTGCTCCGCCTCAACAGACCCAGAAGGTTTATGGCCGGTTAAAATTGGCTTTGTTTGGTAGAACGACCATATCTAAGAATATAACTAATTTTTCCAATTATCTTCAATGGGTTGTTTGATTGGTTTAAACGCGTCCAACGCGTTTAAAACGGACGTTGAAGCGCTTTGCAGCCGCCACGGGAAGCCGCCTTCGCATCACCTTCGATCCTGCCGGAGACTGAGCGAGCAATAAACCGTAAGCGAGGAAAGCCGCTTGATCGGATAGAGGAGGCCGTAAGGGCCGCTGTCCACGCTGAACTGAACCGGCAAGAGAGGCGCCTCCTCGTCGTGGCACTTCAATATCAGCCT
Organism: uncultured Alphaproteobacteria bacterium; assembly: GCA_963839435.1. Classification (GTDB taxonomy): domain Bacteria; phylum Pseudomonadota; class Alphaproteobacteria; order Rhizobiales; family Rhodomicrobiaceae; genus Rhodomicrobium. The sequence continues at coordinate 392,931 of CAWIVD010000028.1, read as the reverse complement.
CAGAACCGCGCTTATGGAGGCGGTCAGCGCAGGTGGCGCGCAACTGCTTTTCGACAGGGGAGGGCGATCTCAAATCACGCGCCCGACAAGGCGCGGCGGATCATGGAGTAGCGCATCGCGCCCGTGATCTGGGCTGCGCCCGCGTACACAAGAGCCCCGCTCCCGACGAGCACCAAAAGGGCTATAGCCTGAACGGTCCCGCTGTGCCCCGGTTCAAAGTAAGGCGCCACGCCCCGGTTCACGGTGTAGAGCGCCGCGCCCATCAATACGCTCGCAAGCAGGATGAGCGGCGCACGCCTGCGCAATGCGGCGTCGATCTGGAAATGACCGCGGCGAACCAACGTAGTGGAAAGCAAGATCGCGTTCGTCCAGCCGGAAAGGGTGGTGGCGATGGCAATACCGACATGGCCGATCACGAAAAAGAGCGCGAGCGAGCCGCCGATGTTCACCGCGACGGAAGCCATCGCAAACCACATCGGCGTCTTGGTATCCTCGCGGGCGAAAAAGCCGGGCAGGAAAACCTTCGTCATCACGAAGGCAGGCAGTCCGCAAGCGAAGGCGGCGAGTGCGGTAGAGACCTGCAGCGTATCGGCGGACGTGAAGGAGCCGCGCTGGAAAAGAACCTGGATGATCGGCTGCGGGATAACAACGAGGGCGACGGCTGCGGGCAGCGTAAGCAAAAGGGCAAACTCAAGGCTCCGGTTCTGGCTCGCTAGGGCGCCCGCCTCGTCATGGTCCGCCAAATGCCGTGACAGCGTCGGTAGGAGGACAACGCCGATGGCGATCCCCACCATGCCAAGCGGAAGCTGATTGATGCGGTCGGCGTAATACAGGAAGGAGACGGCGCTCGCCTGCAGCGAGGCGATCATGGTCCCAATGAAAATGTTCACCTGATTGATGCCGCCCGTCATGAGGCCCGGCACCGCGAGCTTGATGAGCTTGCGCATTTCGGGCGTCAGCCGCGGCCAGCAAAAGCCGGGGTCCATGCCAAGGCGGCGCGCGGCCCAGGCCACAACGAAGAGCTGGGCGAAGCCCGCGATTGTCACGCCCCACGCCTGAATAATGCCTGCTTCCGGCTGGTCATAAAAGCCGCTTGCGGCCGCGAACAGGGTTACCGCGATCAGGACGAGATTGAGAACGATGGGGGTCGCGGCGGGCGCGCTGAATTTGCCGAGCGCGTTCAAGATGCCGGCTGTGAGCGCCACCATCGACATGCAGACCAGGTAGGGAAAAGTGATCCGCGTCAGGAGCACTGCGAGCCGGAATTTCTCGGGATCGGCGCTGAAGCCGGGCGCGATCGCTTTGACGAGATAGGGCATGAAAATCTCGGCTGTGATCACGGTCGCGGTGACGCCCACGAACAGGATGGCGAGCGCCTGTTCTGCGAATTGGCGGGCGCTCTCCTGGCCCTCGGCGCGGAGGCGCTTGGAGAAAAGCGGCACGAACGCCGAATTGAAAGCGCCTTCCGCGAAGAGCGCGCGGAACAGGTTGGGGAAGCGGAACGACACGAAAAAGGCGTCGGCCACCCAACCGGTGCCCATGACGGCGGCGAGCAGCACGTCGCGGACAAATCCGAAGACCCGGCTGACCGCCGTCAATCCGCCGACCGTTAGAAAACCGCGATAAAGGCTCATCCCGCACCATTGCTCGATTTCAAAGCGGCAGCTATGAGCAAGATCTGTGGCAGAGGCAAGCCCGCACTGTTAGGTGCCCCTCTCTCGCCCTAAAGGATGAGCCTGGGCCTGCGATAGTTTTGATATTAATCAACGTTGTTTTTCTTAAGTTTGGTTACCCTATTTATGCAAGAATTTCGGAAAGAGGAAGAGGATGTGGCGTATCAGTCAATTAGTTCTTGATTTGTTATTTCGGGAGACTAATGAGGTCCCTTTTCCTTGGACCAGAGACTCTGATCTTCAAAGGCAACTTGTTGAAGCATATAGAATTAGTATTCAGCGGGGTTTGACGCCGCGTGACGCCTTGGCCGTAGCGACAGCGCTCGGAACAGTAAACAAAGCCAGCCTTTTGGCCCCGGATCTGGCAAAGCGGGCGCGGCCGGTCTCGCATTGACAGGTGACAGCGAGATAATCGGGTCCCCGGAATAGCTGACGGTAGCGGAGCCCGTTTTGGTGTACGGTCCGCCTTTTCTTTTACGGTTTTGCTTTGGTTCTACTGTTTGCGGAACCGCGCTAGGCAAGGAAATCCTGGCTCAGCATAAGCCGTGACTTTCGCGGCGGTTTCAATAGCAAGGATTATAACACGGCCGCGCCCGCCTTCTCACGGGTGGGTAAGGGTATATCGGTTGACTTTGGCCGGCGTTGTAACCGTTGCCGTATGCGCTATACCGGTTGTCATATCCATTTTGGTATTGGGACGAGTACCCGGACTGGTCCTGAGACGAGTATCCGGACTGGTCTTGGGATGAGGATCCATAGCGACCCGAAGTCGAGTTCTGTTCAAACCAGAACCACAACCAGAGCAGACCGAACAGTATCAGTCCGCCAAACAAAACGGCAACGATCAGGGCGGGCAGATCACGCATGACTTGAGATCCCGGATTTAATGGCTAAAGGTACATGAATTGCGGCCTGGATACCAGGGGCCTGTCGCCAAGGGTCAGGAGGCATCGGTTGGAGCGTGGAGCCGCGCTGACGAGAAAAGTTCATGAGCAGGCAATAGGATGGGCCGGTGTTACCAATCCTTGTGGGAGAGAATACTCCAACAGATGCCCGCGCCCACAAGAAGGCAAAGCAACCCCAACCCGCCGAGTATCGTCATGGCCCCATCCAGTCCGCGAACATCTCAACTATGAATGAGACTCGCAGGGGGATGCAATCAAGGCGCGAGCAGGAAATTGTAACAAATTTGGGCATCTCGGAGTTTTTTCGCTTACAGGCTTTCGGCTACTTTCCCGGCAGTGGCCAGGCCATCGCCGAACCGAGCTTCCTGGCCTTTTCGAAATCGGCGCGAAGGTCCTGCTTCATCGCGACCAATTGCGGGTAATCCGCCGGCAAATGATTGATGATGCAGGCCGCGAGACAAACCTTGGCTTCGGCCGTCGCGCGATCGGCCGCAGCCTTGTTCGGAAAGGAGGTGCTGCCGTAGGAATCCACGCACAAAAACTCGCAGAATCCTCCAACGCGCTTGATCGCCGTCTTCTTCTGCTCGTCCGTCCACCGGCTGTAGGTTCCCGGCGGCAAGCCAGTGATCGGCGCCTTGGCGATATAGGCGTTCAGGTCTTCACCCTGCGCAACCGCCGGAAGCGGCATCATGGCGAAAACCGTAATGACGGAGAGGACGCTGGAACGCATTATTTGCAGAGACTGCCGCGACATAGGGAAACGCCCTTAACGGCTTCGTGGCCGTTTTGTCAATAAGGTCGCCATCGGCTGCTTTATGAAAAGTCCTCACCGGTCAACCAACACAATATCTTCAGCATTCCTCCTTGAAATGATCACCTTTCGAGACATTTTTCTGCCTTGCATCAGCCCAAGTTTTCGCGGCACTTATCTCCCAAGTAAGTAGTACAACCTTTTCGCGAGTTGGCGCTATGTTCTTGATCCGATTTTTCTTTGCGGCATTCGTTGTGCTCGCCGTCACGGTCGCGGCTTCAGCACAGCAAAAGACGCCTATTGACGACTTCATCGTCCGGGAATCGGAAACTTTCGAAAACACGCTGCAGGCCACATGGCCCACCAAGGGCAAGGACGCCAAAGCGTGGAAAGCGGAGGGCAAGAAGGCAAGCGAGGCCAACGATCACCGGTCCGCGACAGGGTCTTTCGCGTCATCGGCGCTGCTCGACAAGAAGAACGCGGATACCTGGCTGCAACTCGCGCGCGAATATCTCGCCATAGAAACCGATAAATACAGCGAGAAGTCCACGTTTGCGCGCAATGCAAGCTCGTCCGCCTATATCGCTTATACGCGCTCGCAGACCTCCGAGGCGAAAGCTGAAGCGCTGGCAGTTCTGGCGGAAAGCCTTGGCGCACGCGACCAGTGGCGGCCCGCTCTGCGCATCTACAAGATGAGCCTCGGCTTTGCCGCCGACACCGACGTACAGCAGGCCTATGACGAGGCTTTCAACGAGCACGGCTTCCGCATGCTCGATTACACGTCGGACAATGAGTTGAATGCGCCGCGCATCTGCGTGCAATTCTCCGAGGATCTCGCCAAGGGCCGTATCGATTTCACGAATTACGTGACGGTGAACAACGAGAAGCCTGCTTCCGTGCGTGTGCAGGGCTCGCAGCTTTGCGTCGAAGACCTGCTGCACGGCAGGCGCTACGAGGTTAAGGTCCGCAGCGGCATCCCGTCGACGGAAGACGACCTTTTACCGAAGCCGGTGGAGTTGACCGTCTATATCCGCGACCGTTCGCCTTCCGTGCGCTTTTCCGCGCGCAATTACGTTCTGCCAAAAACCGGCCAGCAGGGCATTCCGATCGTCAGCATCAACACGAAGCTTGTGAAGGCTACGATCTATCGCATCGGCGACCGCCGTTTGACGCAGGAGGTGCTCGACGGCGACTTCCAGAAGCCGATGGAGACCTATCAACTGAGCCAACTCGCCAATCAGAAGGGCGAGAAGCTTTGGTCCGGTGAAATGCCGGTCACCTCGAAGTTGAACGAGGAGGTCACGACGGCCTTTCCGGTCGATACGCTTCTGCCGAACCTGAAACCCGGCCTTTATGTTATCGCGGCGAGCGCCGCCGAGGAAGGCGCGAAGCCTGACAACGACAGCGATGCGGATAGCGATTTCAGCCTGAAGACCACCCAGTGGTTCGTTGTTTCCGACCTGGGCCTGACCGCATTTTCCGGCGCGGATGGCGTCCACGTCTATGTCCGCTCGCTCGGCGCCGCCAGTCCGGTTGCCGATACGGAAATCCGGCTCGTCGCGCGAAACAACGAAGTTCTCGGCACAGCCAAGACCGATGCTCATGGCGTGGCCACGTTCGAAGCTGCGTTGACGCACGGCATTGGCGGCGTTGCGCCCGCGCTCGTCATCGCACGTGGGGCGGACAGCGACTACGGCTTCCTCGACATCACGAAGCAGGCCTTTGATTTGTCCGATCGCGGCGTCGGCGGCCGCACGCCTCCAGGGCCGCTCGACGCGATGCTCTTCACGGAACGCGGTGTCTACCGCCCCGGCGAAAATGTCTACATGACTGCGCTGTTGCGGGACGCAGGTGCGAACGCCGTTCCCTCCATGCCGCTGATAGTGAAGCTGTTCCGCCCCGATGGTGTCGAAGACCGGCGCGAAACACTGGCCGACCAAGCCAATGGTGGCCGCAGCTGGCAGATCGCGCTGCCGGATACGGCCATGACGGGTTCGTGGCGGCTGGCGGCCTTTGTCGATCCGAAGGCCCCCGCTCTTTACGAGAAGACCTTCCTCGTCGAGGATTACGTTCCCGAAAGGCTTGAGATGAAGCTGACCGCGTCGCAGCCTGTGATCGCGGCTGGCTCTCCGGGCATCATCGGCCTTGCTGGCCGGTACCTGTATGGCGCTCCCGCCTCCAATCTCGGCATCGAAGGCGAGATGTCGATTTCCGCATCGAGCGAGGTTAGCGGCTTCCCCGGTTACCGGGTGGGCCTTGAAACCGAGAAGTTCACCGCCGTCCGCAAGGAACTCGAAGCGCTTCCCAATACGGATGCAACAGGTGCAGCGTCGGTTTCCGTCGCGCTGCCTGATCTGCCGCAAACCTCGAAGCCTTTGGCCGCTGACGTTGTCGTCCGCCTGCGTGAGCCGAGCGGACGCGTGCTCGCCGACAAGATCGCGATGAAAGTGAACACCAGCAAAAGCTTCATCGGCGTGAAACCGCTCTTTGACGGCTCCGTGCCGGAGGGTGCGGCTGCCGAATTCGAGATCGTGGGCATCGGCCCGGACGGCAAGCAGGCGGCAATAAGTGGCCTCAAATGGGAGATTCAGCGCGTCGAGAGCCAATTCCAATGGTATAGCCGCGACAATCGCTGGTCGTACGAGCTTGTGAACTATGAGAACCGTGTTGCGGGCGGCGTGATCAACACGGCCGCGACGGGGACGGTCCGCATCAAGGCTTCGGTCGATTCCGGCAACTACCGGCTCGACATCGCGTCAGCCACGGCGCAAGGCCCGGTGACCAGCTATACCTTTTCGGCGGGCTGGTTCGTCTCCGAAACCTCGGACACGCCTGAGATCCTGAACCTCGCGCTCGATCGCGCCTCTTACAAACCCGGCGACGATGTCAAAGTGACGATCATGCCGCGCATGGCTGGGCAAGCGTTGGTCGCCATCGTCAGCGACAAGGTGCTCGCAACGCAGATGATCGATGTCGCCGCGTCGGGCGGGTCCGCCACCTTCAAGGCTGATCCGTCTTGGGGACCGGGCGCTTATGCGACTGCAATCCTCTATCGCCCGATGGATAGCGCTGCCAAGCGAATGCCGAGCCGCGCGGTGGGCGTAAAATGGATACCGCTCGACACCAAGTCGCGCACGCTGTCTGTCGCGCTTGAGACGCCGCCAGCGGTGCGTCCCGCCGGGCCGGTCACAGTGTCGGCCTCGATCTCAGGCCTCGATACGGGCGAGAACGCGACTGTTGTCATTTCCGGCGTCGATCTCGGCATCCTGAATATCACGCGCTACAAGACGCCCGCGCCCGCGTCCTATTTCTTCGGTCAGCGGCGACTCGGTCTTGAGATGCGCGACCTTTACGGCAAGCTTATCGACGGCATGCAGGGCGTGCGCGGGGTTGTCCGCTCAGGCGGCGACGAAGGCGGCCTCGAAATGAGCGGCAGGCCGCTCGCGGAAACGCCGCTAGCCGTCTATTCCGGCCCGCTTCAGGCCGACGCGAACGGCAAAGCGCAGGTGACGTTCACGCTGCCGCCCTTCAACGGCACCATGCGGCTTGCGGCGCAAGCCTGGACGCCATCCAAGATCGGGTCCGGCGAGAAAGATGTGATTGTCCGCGACACGGTTGTGGCGCAGGCCACGCCGCCCAAGTTCCTGATGCTGGGCGATAGTTCCACCTTGCATCTCAGCATCGAGAACGTGGAGGCTCCTGCCGGCACGTATCAATTGACAGCGAAGGGCGATGGTGGAGTCGAGGTGGTCGGCTCTGCCGAGCGGACGCTGACGCTGGATCTCGAAAAGCGCGTCAGCCAGACCATCCCGCTCAAAGGCGCGTCGGTGGGCGATGGACACGTCTCCTTCTCGCTCGCTGGGCCGGGGAATGTCGCCATCGAGCGCACCTATGCCATCGCGGTCGAACCGCCCGCGCCGAACGTGCGACGCCGCACGACACAGATGCTCGTCGCCACAACCGGCTCGCTGCGTGTCGGCAGCGAACTGATCCGCGATCTCGTTCCGGCGACCGCGAAGATCTCGCTGACCGCGAGCCGCACGGCATCGTTTGATGTGCCGGGGCTTCTCATCGGCCTCGACCGCTATCCCTTCGGATGCGCGGAGCAAACCACGAGCCGCGCGCTTCCGCTCCTCTACTATGATGAGGTCGCGTCGCGCGCGCGGATCAGCAAAGAGCCGAAGGCGAAAGCCGCCATCGAGAAGGCCATTGCGCGGCTCTATGAGATGCAGTCTTCATCGGGCGCTTTCGGTCTGTGGGGACCGTACGGCGAGGACATGTGGCTGACCGCCTATGTGACCGACTTCCTGACCCGCGCGCGAGAGAAGGGCTACGCCGTCCGTGACACGAACTATGAGATCTCGCTCGACAGGCTGAAGAACGCGGTCAACAACGCGCGCGACTTCAAGAAGGGCGGCGAAGACCTTGCCTATGCACTCTATGTGCTGGCGCGGTCCGGCCGCAGCGTTCTCGGCGATCTGCGCTATTACGCCGATACGAAGATCGACGCGTTTTCGACCCCGATTGCGCGCGCTCAGCTTGCGGCAGGCCTCGCCATGCTCGGCGACAAGGAAAGGGCGACGCTGACCTTCGCGTCCGCCTTATCGGCGCTCGTGACGCCGGATCCGCAGGTGCCTCTCGCCTATCGCGCCGATTACGGCACGCAGCTTCGAGACGCCGCCGCCGTGCTTGCGCTGATGGGCGAGAGCAGCGCCTCGACGCCACAGTTGCAAAAGGCGTTCAATATTGTCGTGAAGCTCAGGGCGCAGCAAAAGGAGACGACGACGCAGGAAAGCCTGTGGCTTCTGCTCGCGGCGCGCACGCTCGACGCGCAGAACAAAGACCTGGCCCTCGAAGTGAACGGCGCGCCCGTCAAAGGATCGTTCCAGACTGTTCTTTCCGGCAGCGATTTCGGCGGACCGATCCATATCACCAATGTGAGTGCGATCCTGCCGAACGCCGCCTCCGAGACTTTCCAAACAACGCTGACGCCAGCGCAATTCACCTCTCAGGGGCTGGTGATCGCAAACCGCGGCCCCGAAGCCGTGCCAGCCTCGGTGCTCGTGACAGGCGAGGGTTTGGAGCCGGAACCATCCGCCGAGAGCGGGTTCAAGATCGAGCGCAAGACCTATGCGCCGGACGGTCGCGAAATCCCCTTCGAAAAGCTGAAGCAGAACGACCGCGTGGTCGTGGTGCTGAAGGTGACGGAGGTTGATGCCGAAGCTTGCGCAAATCGTTGTCGAGGATCGCCTGCCCGCGGGCTTCGACATCGAGAACCCGGCGCTCTTGAAAGGCTCGGACCTGAAAGCGTTCTCGTGGCTGCCGTCGACCTATACCCCGGTGTTTTCGTCATTCCGGGACGACCGCTTCGTCGCGGCCTTCTCGCTCACCGACACAGGGCGAAAGGTTCCGGCTCAGATGACGATGGCCTATGTCATGCGGGCGGTGAGCCCGGGCGTTTACACCCATGCCGGTGCTCGGGTCGAGGACATGTACCGGCCGGATCGTTTCGCGCGCACCTCCGGAGCAAAGGTGGAAATCACGGCGGCACAATAACGTGATCGGGCATCTTTCGCCGCTTTCCTCCTGGTTACCCCCGAAATAGCTCTTGCGCATCGCGGGAGTCCTTCCAATTTTCTGAAATTCTGGGATGATGCCCGCGGCATTTCTGGATAGGGTAAGTCGTGAATGAGTGAGCGTAAAACCCACAAATGGTTCATTCGCGGCGCCCTCCTTTTCGCTCTCGTTATGTTTGGCGCATCGTCGCTCAAGCTTTTCGATCCGCTGCCCCTGGAGGTGGCGGGATCGTCGTCGCGCCTTGTTCTCGACCGCGACGGGAAGCTGTTGCGCGCCTTCACCACTCCCGACGGGCGTTGGCGTCTTGATGCGAGGCCTGAGGATGTAAGTCCGACCTATCTCGCACTTTTGTTCGCGTTCGAGGATCGGCGTTTCTGGCGGCATCCTGGCGTCGATCCTCTTGCGTTCGGACGAGCCATCTTGCAAGCGATTGCGCACGGCAAACCCATCTCGGGCGGATCGACGCTGACGATGCAGGTGGCGCGGCTGCTCAGAGGCTCTCCAACGCACTCCATCACGGCCAAGTTCCAGCAGGTTGCGGACGCCGCGCGCCTCGAGTGGACGCTCAGCAAGCGTCAAATTCTCTCGCTCTATCTCAAGCTGGCTCCCTATGGCGGCAATCTCGAAGGCGTCCGCGCGGCATCGCTTGCCTATTTCGGGAAAGAGCCGCAGCGGCTCAGCATAGCCGAGGCCGCGCTCCTGGTGACGATCCCGCAATCGCCTGAAGTGCGCCGCCCGGACCGCGGGTACGAGTCCCTTGTCAATGGTCGCAATCGCGTTATTCGAAGAGCCGTCGCGGCCGGAGCGATAACGCCGTCGGACGCGAAAGCCGCACTCGCGCAGGCGGTTCCGCGCGGACGCCGCGACTTCCCGTCGCTTGCGCCGCATCTCTCCGAACGGCTCACGGTGACGTTGCCGGATCAGTCCACAATCGCGACCACGATCGACCGTACTCTCCAGGAAGCTGCCGAGACCGTCACCCGCAGAAACGCGCAGAGTTTCGGAGAGAAAATCTCGATCGCGGCCCTGATGGTAAACAACCGCACGGGCGAGGTGCTCGCTCACGTCGGCTCCGCGGGTTATTTCGACGATGCGCGACTCGGCGCGATCGACATGACAACCGCAATCCGTTCGCCCGGCTCGGCGCTGAAGCCGTTCATCTATGGCCTCGCTTTCGAGGATGGGCTCGCGCACCCCGAGACGCTGATCGAGGACAGGCCGGTGCGCTTCGACGGCTATGCGCCGGTCAATTTCGACAATGTGTTCCATGGAACGGTGACGGTCAGGACCGCGCTTCAACTCTCGCTCAACGTCCCCGCGGTGAAGGTGCTTAACGAGGTCAGCCCCGTGAAGCTGGCCGCGCGTTTCCGCGAGGCAGGCATGCCGTTTGTTGTGCCGCGCAATCTCACGGTGGCGCTTGGCGGCGCAGGCCTCACGCTCGAAAACCTCACCACGCTTTATGTCGGGCTGGCTCGCGGCGGAAGCGTCATACCGATTCGCTACCAGAAAGAAACTGGCCTCATCTGGGGCACTCAAGAACTCCCCGTGCTCCTTCAGCCCGCTGCGGCATGGTATGTTGCCGACATCCTGCGTGGCGCGCCCGTGCCTCCGAACGTGACGCCGGGCGCGGTCGCCTTCAAGACCGGCACCTCCTACGGCTTCCGTGATGCCTGGGCTGCGGGCTTCGACGGCGATTATACGATTGCGGTCTGGGCAGGTCGCGCGGATGCCAGCTCCGTGCCGGGACTTGTCGGCTTGCGGGTGGCGGCTCCAGTGCTTTTCGAGCTGTTCAGCGCCATCGGTCCGCATCGCGCATCCTTCGCTGGCGCGCCCCCGAACATCATCGGCACACGGAAGACGGCGGATTTGCCGCCACCTCTTCGCATTTTCCGCGAACAGAAGCGCGAAGCCTCAAGCGGCCCTGGCCACGAACAAGCGCTGCACATCGCATTCCCGCCGCCAAACTCCGATGTTGAGATCGCGTCCTCGGAGGGGCAGGGCGAGAAGCTTCCCGTCGCGCTCAAAGCGGAAGGCGGAACGCTACCGCTGACCTGGCTCGTGGATGGCGTACCGCTTACCTCCTCGCCGCACCGGCGTGACACGTTCCTGAAGCCGCCCGGTCCGGGCTTCGTTCAGATCACCGTCGTGGATGCCGAAGGTCATTCCGACCGCACGCAGATCCGTCTCCGTTGACGGATCGACCAGCGCCGGTCAGTCGTTGGCTCTCAGGATGAGGACACCATCGACGGTTTGGCTTTCACCTGGCACTTTCGCCTTTAGCTTCAGCGCCCAGACGCCTGACAGGGTGAAATCGGCCTTGAAGCGATAGACGTTGGGGTCGGTCGAAGTATCGACGGCGATTTTGCCCTTCGTGTCCGCCATGTTTTCCGGTGACATGTCGAGCGCGGTGTGAACGAAGGTCGCCCCGGGGACCGGCTTCTTTGTCCGTTTGTCGATCACCTTGATGGAGATCACCCTGCCTCTGCCGGCTTTAAACTCGCCGGCGCCAGCCTGGAACTCATAATTATCGGCCGCCGCAAGAAGAGGCGAGGCCAGGGCTGTGATTGCCAGTGCAACGCCTAAGGTTTTCATCTGAGGGAAGGTCATTGTCTCCGATCCTGTTCAATGAAATCGCAATATGGATGCAGCTTGATTAGCATCAGAATTGAGGTGGGTGCGGAGGTGACGCGATCGTGGGACGGACTTGTCCACGGCGGCGTGGCGGCCGGGTCAGCAGCACCTGCTGATTTTGCCTCTGCCAACGGCGTAGCGTGCGTCCTGACGATTACGGAAGAATTCCTCAAACGTCATGACCGGCTCGCCGGGATGCTGCGTCCGGCGATGCTCCACATAGGTCTCATAATCGGGTATGCCGACCATGAGACGTGCCGTGCGTACGAGCAACTCCCACGGTTTCAGCCGCTCAGCCACGGGCAACCCCCTGCATCGCATCGGCTTCTCCGATTTCGGCCGATGTGATCGACGGGCTCCCGAACGCGCGCACGAGTGCGATCAACCCGAATATCGCCATCGCAACAACGACGGCAACGAAAAGCCCTGCAAGCGCTGCATCGACATAGTCGTTATTGATCACCCTTTGCATTTCGGCCGGCGTCTTGGCTGGAGCGAGAACCTGACCGGACGCCAGAGCGTCTTCGAACTTGCGGGCATGGGCCAGGAAGCCGATCTTCGGATTATCATTGAAAATCTTCTGAAGGCCCGCAGTCAGTGTGCAGACCAAAAGCCAGACGGTCGGTAGTATCGTCACCCAGGCATAGCGCTCGCGCTTCATCTTGAACAGAATGACAGTGCAGAGGATGAGCGCGATCCCCGCCAGCATCTGGTTCGATATGCCGAACAGCGGCCACAAGGTGTTAATTCCGCCCATCGGGTCGATCACGCCCTGATAGAGGAAATAGCCCCAGGCGGCGACGGCGAGACCTGACCCAACCAAGTTATTCAACCATGAATCCGTCCGCCTGAAGGACGGGACGACGGTGCCGATCATGTCCTGGATCATGAAGCGCGCGACACGCGTCCCGGCATCGACGGTTGTTAGAATAAACAGTGCCTCGAAAAGGATTGCGAAATGATACCAGATGCCCATCATGGTCTGGCCGCCCAGGAAGCCCGACAGGATTTGCGACATGCCGACCGCGAGGGTGGGCGCACCGCCGGTGCGTGAAAGGAGCGTCTTCTCGCCGACATCCTGCGCCATCTGCGTCAGCGCATCCGGGGTGACGACAAAGCCCCAGTTCGAGATGACCTGAGCGGCGTTCGCGGCATCCGTGCCGATCAGGCCGGCGGGGCTGTTCATGGCAAAATAGACGCCGGGATGGAGAACGGTTGCAGCAATCATCGCCATGATGGCGACGAAGGATTCCGTCAGCATCGCGCCGTAGCCGATAAAGCGGATTTGGCTCTCATTCTCGATCATCTTCGGCGTTGTGCCGGACGCGATCAGCGCGTGAAAACCGGAAACGGAGCCGCAGGCGATCGTTATGAAGAGGAACGGGAACAATGCACCGGACCAGACCGGCCCGCTGCCGTCAATGAACTTGGTCACGGCTGGCATTTGCAGGTCGGGTTGCACAAAGAGAATGCCAAGCGCCAGCAAGAGCATCGTTCCAACCTTGAGGAAGGTCGACAGGTAATCGCGCGGCGCGAGCAGCAGCCACACAGGCAGGACCGACGCGACAAACCCGTAGCCGATGATGATCAGCGCGAGCGTCTCGCCTTTGAGGTCGACATAAGGCGCGAGTTGCGGGTTGTCGCCGACATACCGTCCGTAAACCAGCGCAATGAGAAGGAGAATGACACCGATCGCGGACATTTCCGCGATGCGCCCCACACGAATATATCGGGCATAGATGCCCATCAGGAACGCAATTGGGATTGTCGCAAAGACCGCGAAGGTTCCCCACGGGCTTCCCGCCAGCGCCTTCACCACGACCAGCGCGAGCACGGCAAGGAGGATCACCATGATCGCAATCACGCCGATCTGCGCGATAGCGCCTGCAGCACCCCCCATCTCTGAGCGAACCATGTCGCCAAGCGAGCGTCCATCACGCCGCACGGAGAAAAACAGGACGGTCATATCCTGAACCGCGCCAGCGAAGACGACGCCGATCAGGATCCAGAGCGTGCCCGGCAGATATCCCATCTGCGCGGCAAGCACCGGGCCTACGAGCGGACCGGCCCCGGCGATGGCCGCGAAGTGGTGTCCGAAGAGCACGTATTTGTTCGTGGGAACGTAGTCGAGGCCGTCATTGTGACGGTAGGCGGGCGTCGGCTTGGATGGATCGATGCGCAGGACGCGGTTCGCGATGAAAAGCGCATAGAAGCGGAAGGCGAGGAGATAAACACAAACCGCAGCAATGACGAGCCAGGCCGCGCTGATTGTTTCGCCCCTGCTCAAGGCGATGATGCCCAGGGACACCGCGCCGAGAATGGCTATCAGCGCCCACAGCAGTTTCCGCCCGACAGCCTTCGAAGTCCTGACCACCGCATCCATAGATGTCCTCCCGCGACTTCAGTTTTTTTGTTTTCTGTAGGGCAGTCAGCCCCGGAATTGAAGCCTCAACTTTATATTTCAACACGCAAACACAGCCGAAGCGTTTTACGCCCATGATATGCACTAAAAAAGCGGGGAGTAGTTCGAATGACGGCTCATCTCAGCAGTAAGCAGCCGAATTCAACTTCCGCCGGCAACCTTCTGCTTGCATATTATAAGAATGATTAGATTTTCGGAGGTCATGCGACAAGTTGCCGCAGAATTATAGTTCACGTTCCGCAGAACGTCTGTCGCACAACCTGATCGGGACGCGCCGGTTCTGCATAGCGCTCGAAGCCGGGTTGATCCTCGTAAGGCGCGGCCAGCACGGTGACCAGGGTCTCGAACGGCTCGAAATCGCTTTGGTCTTGCGCTGCCGTGATCGCCTCTTCGACCAGATGATTGCGCGGGATGAAGGCCGGATTTGCGCTCCGCATGACAGCGAGGCGCTCGGCAGGGTCGGCGCCCTCGGCAGAGAGGCGTTCGCGCCATCGGGCTGCCCATTCGTCGAAAGCGCCGGGATCGGCGAAAAGACGCCTCACGTCCTCGCCCCTGTCGGCGCTGCCAGCGGCGTCGCTCAAGCGGCGGAAGGTCAGCGTGAAGTCGGCGCTGTTCTGAGCCATGCGGTCGAGCAAGTCTTTGGCGAGCAGTGTGTCTTCTGGTTCAGCTCGAAGCAGTCCGAGCTTGCGCCGAAGACCGGCCGCGAAAGCCTGTTCGAAGATGGGCATGAAGCCAGCGAGTGTCACTTGCGCAACCTCGACGGCGGCATCGGTGTCTTCCGCGAGAAGCGGCAGCAGCGTCTCGGCGAAGCGTGCAAGGTTCCACTGCGCGACGCGCGGCTGGTTGCCATAGGCGTAGCGGCCAAAATGGTCGATCGAGCTGAAGACCGTTTCAGGGTGATACGTGTCCATGAAGGCGCAAGGGCCATAGTCGATGGTCTCGCCCACGATCGACATGTTGTCGGTGTTCATCACGCCGTGAATGAAACCGACGAGCACCCACCTGGCGACGAGGTCCGCCTGGCGCGCGATCACACCGTTCAAAAGCGCGAGGGAGGGAGTTTTCTCGTGAGCGGCTTCAGGGTAGTGGCGGGCGATGACGTAATCCGCGAGCTGGCGGGTTGCCTCCACGTCGCCGCGCGCTGCAAAGAATTGGAAGGTGCCGATGCGGACGTGGCTCTGCGCCACCCTTGTGAGCACCGCGCCCGGAAGCGGCCTTTCGCGCCAGACCGTCTCACCGGTTGTAACCGCCGCAAGCGATCGCGTGGTTGGGACGCCCAGCGCTGCCATGGCCTCGCTCACGATGTATTCGCGAAGCACGGGTCCAAGCGCCGCGCGCCCATCGCCGCTCCGGGAAAAAGGCGTTCTGCCCGATCCCTTTAATTGAATATCCCTGCGGACGCCGTCTCGATCGATAACCTCGCCCAGCAGGATGGCGCGGCCGTCTCCGAGCTGTGGAACAAACATTCCGAACTGGTGGCCTGCATAGGCCATCGAGACAGGGTCGGCGTGCTCGGGAATTCTGTTGCCCGCGAGGACAGCGACGCCGTCAGGCAAGGAAAGGGCAGCCGGGTCGAGGTTGAGATGCAGGGCAAGCTTCTCATTCAACCGCACAAGCCGCGGAGAAGCGACTTTAATCGGGGCAAGCCGCGAATAGAAGCGTTCCGGGAGCCGGGCGTAACTATTATTGAAGGCAAACAAAAGTAAGTCCTGCTTCCGTTAGGGCACGCGCGGTGTCGCGCCACCCGCTGGACCAACTGCCTTTGATCGGACTCGATTAAAGGCGGAAAAGCTGATCGGTTCCTAAACTGCTAGAGCAGCCTATCCGCGTCCAGATGGACGTGGGCTGCACTAGCCTCTGGACAGGATAAGCATAAATCCGAGGCTGACAATCGGGATTAGCATCCGAATCGGTCGCAAGCGGGCGAAATAGGGCGGAGATTCAAGGTTCCATGCGGCCCTGACATCGAAAACGATCAGGCTCGCATAGCCGAGAAGGAGCATCGCGGGCGCCTTCGAGCCGAAACCAGCGGCGAAATACTACATCGCAGCCGCGATCTGGCCCGAAGTCACGCCGTTCGGGGCGCGGAAGCTGAGGCCCCGGCGGACTCCCGCAAGGAAAAGAAGGATCGCAGCCCCTACAGCATGATCAGATCGAGGCAGAGCTGAACGATTGCAGCGTTGTTGATTAATTCGGCACCCGACCGCTCCGACGATGGATGGGATCGTCGCGCTGTGACCGAGGATCAGGCTGAGCGCGGGCGCGTGCGGCGGTTCCGATATGGTGAAGGCAACGTGGTTGGTATTCCAGGTGGTTGGTATACTGCGACAACCGGCCGCATCAGCGCCTGTTCCTGGTGTATGGTCACGTTACGGTTAAGGCAGCGCCTTGCGCCTTATTCAGCCTTCCAGGGCTGATAATCGCCGTCTGCCTTCGGGCGGCGCATCTCGCCAACGAGGCTTCCGGGCGGCCGATAGGCCAGCGGCGTCCCTGTCAAATTCTCCGAATGAGGCTTTTGCCAAGGCCTTGGATGGTAGGTTTCCTCAGTCGGAGGATAGTCGACCGTATAGTGCAGCCAGCCGAACCACTCCGGCGGAACCTTGCTGGCTTCGGCCAAGCCCTCGTAGATCACCCAGCGGCGCGGCCGTCCGGCCGTGCCCTTTCCGCTCGCGTCCTGGTAATAGCGATTTCCGGTTTCGTCCTCTCCGACAAATTGGCCGCGCGCGCTCGTGTAAAGCTTCGTCGAAAGCGTCGCGCCGTTCCACCACGTGAAAAGATCGCTGAGTAAGCCCATTCCCGTCCCCAAATTTTGTTAGGTTTTACGCCAATCCGAGCCGAGCGTCCACCAACTGACGACATCAGGGCCAGCAAAGAGGGCATCACAGTTCTGTCTGAGAGTAGAGGGTGTTCGACATGGCGACAAAGGAAAACGGCAGGGCGGCCTGCACCATCCGCTGCGAGGAACTCGACAGGCCTTACATCGTCAAGGCGGCGTTGCATTTGGGCAGCTTCGTTGATCTGTCGGTTCAAGCCTCCTATCGCAGAAAGTGCCGCATTCCCAAAACGCGGGGGTGGAGTTAGTTGGGGTGCCAGAAGCCGCCCCCGGGGTGCGGTTTCCGTTGAGGCGAGGAACTACGCACATGCTTGCACTCATTACGACCTTGTTGGCCGGCATGCTTGTCTTTGTCAGATCCGGACTTGTTGTTGCGACGGCCTCGATTTTTTGCGCATACGCAGCCTTTGCCGCCTATGCCTATTTTCGCTCCCGGATGTGGATGAAGGACCCGGCTTGGGCGGCGGCGATCGCCGAGGGACGGCGGCCAGGCCGCGCCATCACGATCGAGCGCACCATCGCGGCGATCGTGGTGCCGCTCGTTTTTGCCTACATCCCGTATGCGCTTCTGACCCGCTAGATAGAATTCTCCACCTGAAGGCGCCATGCAAAGGCCGGCCTGCGAGCCAGCGGCTTTTTGTATGCATTCCGTGTGTGGCGGCATCTGTTTGTCAACTTGTCACTTCCGTTTTCGTCCGCGTTCCTTCACCTGAAAGATCTTTGGCGAATTCGTATTGTCGGCAGGTTAACGAGAGCATCTTCGAATTAACGACCGGCGCGCTTCAGCGCGAGCCCCAGCGTATCCTTTTCGGAAAGGCTCAGGCAGAGGCTTTCCGCAAGAGACTCACAAGGCGGATGTGTGTTTGCGGGGAAGCGAGGCGAAACGCCGGGGCGCAGCCAACAATCCCGCCCAGCACATGCGGCTCAGGAGCCGGGGACTTCCCACAGGAACGACACATCGTAAAGGCTCATCGCTTCCTTCAGGACCGGCAAAAGCGCGTCCACGCGCTCGGGCACGGTATAAGGCGTATTGAAGACGAGAACGCCGCAGCCGTTCAGTGTCTCGGCGCGGTCGCGGGGCAGGACGAGCGCTTCGACGGCCCATGTCCGCGGGATTGCGAGGTCTCGGGCCGCATCCTTCAGCGCCACTGCGGCCAAATGCGCTTTGATCGGATACCAGAGCAGGAACACTCCCGACTCCCAACGCTTTTTCCATTGCCGCATCTGGCGCGCCAGCGTTTCAAATTCGTTCTTCTCTTCGAAGGGCGGATCGATCAGCACGAGCCCGCGCCTTTCCTTGGGCGGGATATGGGCGCGGATGCATTCATAGGCGTCGATACGCGTCGCGCGGGCATTCTTGAAAGGCACCAGCGTATGGCGAAGCGCTTCGAAAGCCGGTTGGTGAAGCTCGTTTGCAATCAGCCTGTCTTGTGGCCGCAACCGCTGCGCGATGAGAAGCGGCGAGCCGGGATAGCGCCTTTCCTTCAGATCGCCTTCAACCGCGTCGAGATAGAGTTGCAGATCGCCTGGTGCGCCGGTTCTAGCTTGAAGGCAGCCGATACCGCGTTCCCACTCGCGCGTTTTCGCCGCTTCCTCCGAGGCGAGGTCATAAAGGCCCGCTCCGCTGTGGGCGTCGACGATGCACAGCGCCCCTTCTTTTTTCTGGAGATAGTCCAGACATAGGAGAAGAACGATGTGCTTCAGGACATCCCCAAAATTCCCGGCGTGATAGACATGGCGATAGTTCAAGGATTGGCGCCTTTCACACTGCATCAATTCCGGGGCGTGAGAAATTTATTGGTTACATCCGCGTTGAAAGCCGTCGCAGTACGGAGCATAACAACGTATCCAGAAAAAGGGAGAAGAAGCCTATGACCTCGCCAAGCGTCAACCAGAACGACTTTGAAAGCGCCATGCGGAGCAGCCTGAAGGAGCATTGGCGGCTCTTCACCGTGCAAGGCGTTCTGCTCGTCATCCTCGGGATGATAGCGGTCGCGCTTCCGCAATTGGCTGCGGTCGCCACGGCAGCCTTTGTCGGCTGGCTGGTGTTCTTCTCGGGCGTTTTCCGGGCCGTTTCGCTGGTCCGCTCGACGCGCGCTCCCGGCTACTGGTCGTCCCTCCTGCTCTCGATCCTCACCGCGATCCTTGGCTTCATCCTGGCATGGTATCCTCTCGAGGGCGCGGTCACGCTCACCATGGTGCTCACGGCCTACTTTATCGTGCATGGCATCGCGACTTTTTTCCTCGCGTTCTCCGTCAAGGGTGAGACGGGCCGCTGGGTGCTGTTGCTGATCAGCGGTTTGATCGACTTTTTGCTGGCCGGTCTTGTGATCGCGGAGTGGCCGTCCACAGCGCTTTGGGTTCTTGGGCTGTTTGTGGGGATCAACATGCTGCTGACGGGCTTCGCCTTCATCTTTGCGGCGCTTGGCGCGCGCTCAGCCTGAAGTCTGTGAAAGCGGCGCTTTTTCTTGACGTTAATCGAGCTTCAACGCCTCCGATCCTTCACGCAATCAAAGCGGGCGTTCGCCGCGCCCGGTGAGAATTGATAACTGCAAGATGCCGCCTGAGGAGTGCTTTCTCGGCTGAGGCAATGGATTCAAATTCTTGCAAATGTAAGTCAATGACAAGAGTACTATCTATTTTTTAGATATCGAATAGAAGTATAAAGTTTTATAGTAAAGTATTTATAGAAGCTTAAGCTGGTACCATTCAACAGAAGTTTACGCAACGGTTGGAAGGTCAAGTTGTTCCCACCTCTCGACGACATTTTCGTTAGGAGGTTTACATGGATACCGGCAAGAAATTGGTAACTCTGGCGGCTGCTTTCGCAATGCTTGTTACCCCCTTGGCTGGCGCTACAGCCCAGACGAGGACGTATCACCGCCATTATGCCCACCGGCCGGCCTATGCGGCGGGATACTGGAACAACCCCGGCTATGGCTACGGCTACGACGATGGCTGGAGACACCGGTCGAACGCGCGCGGATGGGACAACACCTGTATCAATGCGCCCTGGCTTCCTTCTGAGTTTGCATGCTCCGCGAAGTAAAGCTTCGGCATAAGGCCAGCCTCTTTCCGGGGCTGGCTTTATTCGGGGATAAGGCAGGCCGATTATTGAAAAAGCCAGCCGAAAAGGCCCGGGCCGCCCCTGTTTCCGCGCCTGCCACCACCAAATAGTGAGAACGGATTCTCATCCCGGCGGGCCGTCGGGGCGCGGGCGTCGGCAGCCTTTCTCAGCTCGTAAAAACTTGCCAAACCGTCCGGGTCCGTCACCGTCACCGCGTTCTGCGTCCATGCCCATCTCGATTTCGCATCGCCCAAAATATAAGGTTCGATGCTGACCACTTGCCCGCGTGACAGATCGATGATGACCACATACTCCGTTTTTTCTCCCGCGCGGTAGCGCAGAAGTCCGATCCCCGAGAGGCTTTCCTTCAATGGCGTCCATTCGACGATCTCCACCGGGCCGCTGTTTTGAACCTCAAGGAGAATGGGGGTTCTCGCATAGCGCTCGTTCAACGCGGCATAGCACCCCGACGCGAAGTAAAAGACTTCCCAGCCGTCGACGGCAGGCGCCAACGGCTTGACGATACTGTCCGCCGTGTCCCCGCTCGCCGCCTTGTACGCATCGCGCGCTTCCTTGGAGAATGGATCGCGTTCAACCGCACGGCGGTAATCGGCGATGGCGTCGTCCCGCTTGCCCGCGCGTTCCCGATAACTCCCCCTGATCCTGTAAGCATCGGCAAAAGAAGGGTCGATCTCGATTGCTTTGCTGAGATCGGCCTCAGCCGCCTGGGCATCGCCCATTGTATATTTCGCCTGCCCGCGCCAAAAGTAGGCGTCGGCGGCTTTCGGATCGAGCGTGATCGCGCGGTTCAGGTCCTCCACGGCCAGGTCGGCGCGCTTCCTGTCGATGTTTTGCGAGGCGCGGCCCGCCAACGCGGGCACGTTGTCGGGAGCGAGTTCGATGGCCTTGGAAAAATCCCGGAAAGCCTGAGACCAGCGATTGTCCCGCGCATAGGCTCGCCCGCGCGCCACGTACAGGTTTGCATTGTCGGGGGCCAGCGCGATCACCTTGTCCAGATCTTGTACGGCTTCCTCGTTCTGTTTGAGAGTGGCGTAAACCGCAGCCCTGTTCTGATAGGCGGGGGCATACTGGGCGTTGAGCGCAATCGCGCGGTTAAGGTAGCGAAGCGCGGTGTAATATTGTCCCGTCGCGCTTGCGATCTTGCCCCGTCCGTTAAGGGGGACCGCGCTGCCCGGCATAAGCTCGATGGCTTTGCGGAAATCCTTTTCAGCTGCCTCCAGCTTGTTCAGTCTCTGATTCGCGTTTGCTCTGTTGCTGTAAGCGACGCCGAAATCCGGAGCCAGCGAGACCGCACGATCGAAATCCTTGTAGGCGTCCTCGGCGCGATTCATCTCCAGAAAGACGTTCCCCCGGTTATTATAGGCGGGCGCATACTCGGGATTGAGCGTAACGGCCTTGGTAAAATCGGCGACGGCCTCGTCAGCCCGCTTCAGGCGCCATTTGGCGACGCCGCGGTCGCTGTAAAGGCCGGCCTGGCTCGCGGCGGGGAGATTTGTATCCGCTAGCGCGTCGTCATAGGCAGCAACGGCCAAGTCGAATCGGCCCCGAAGCAGGGCGGAGCTCCCTTCCTGGGATTTTATGAGCGATTTGTCTGCCGCCGCCTTCGCAGAGGGGGAAATGCTCATCAACGCAGCAAATATTGCAAGCGCTATCAGTGCCTTGTAACTCGAAAGGTCAAAAGCGGGTGAGGTTGCTTTACCGGGCGTCCGCATTCCGCTAACACATCGAGAAAACCACCGACGTTCCTGCCAATGCATCAAAAATATCCCTTTGTGGGCGGACTGGTCCTTTGCCTCGTTCTGCTTGCCGCAGCGGCTTCCGCGGCGGAGTATAGCGGCGCAACCTTGCCGGGGCTACCGTCGCTTGCTTACGGGAACCCTTCCCTCACCGGCAAAGTGAAAACAGTCGAAAACGATGGCGCTTCCGCGAGCGATGATGCCGCCACGGAGGAGGCTCGCAAGCGTCTTAAGAACGAGCTTGATCGCGTGCGCCAGGGCGCCAAGCACGAAAAGGCGGATTCCAAGCCGAGTTCGCAACAGCCCCCGAAGAAGAAGAAGCCAGCGCCGGACGCTGCCGATGCGCCCCACCCGCAGCCGCAGAAGGAAGCTGTCCCGGCCGTCGATCCGGAAATCAACCGCGCGGCCGGAAAGCTTATGATCATGCGCTTTAGCGGCAGCGAGCCCTCGGACACTGGACCGAAAGCGATTCGCGCCCTGATCCATGACGGGCTGATCGCCGGTGTCATGTTCGGAAGCGATAACATTCAGTCGAAAATCCAGCTTAAGGAACTCGTCAAATCTCTTGGGCAGGGAAGCGGCGAAGCGAAGCCTCTCCTTGCGATCAGCGAAATCGGCGGCGCTGGCGGAGCCTTTCCCAATATCAAGGATTTCGAATCTTGGCCTTCCGAGCATGAGGTGGCGTCCAAGGGCGATCCCGAATATGCCTACCTGACCTATCGTTCCCTGGGTACTTTCCTGGCTGGTTCCGGCTTCAATCTGAATTTCGGGCCGGCGCTGGGAGGTCCCGCGCGAGACCCGTCAGCAAGCTTCGGGGACAGTCCCCTTCAGGCCGGCGTGTTCGCCAAGACCTTCATCCTTGGCCACAGCGACGACAACATCGTCACTGTTCCCGTTGTTGATGGCAGCGATGTTGCCGTTCGAGCTTTGAAAACGCTGCTTGTCTCCTATCCGGGCATGGCGATCGCCGTCACCATGTCGAGCGAAGAGCAGCCTTTCTTGGTGTTTGACGGACTTGTGAGGGGGCCTCGTTTTTGCCTGATTACCCTCAAAAAGGGAGGCAATCCCGCCGAGGCCGCCAGCTCTTTCAACCGGGGATGCGATGCCATCGTGATCGACGGGGGAAAGGAAAGCCCGGCCGTCGTCAGGGATCTTGTCGTTCGCGGCGTGTCCGACGCAATCAAGAACGGTTCGCTGAGCCTTGCGTCGCTCAAGGTCTCCGCCCAAAGACTTTCCGCGCTCAGAGCCCCATTCCAGTCTGCCCCCGCGGCATTCACGACGCGGACGGCGCAATAGCAAGTCTTCGCGGCAGCAAACCCGTCTCGTCAATTTTCGCTGTATCTTGTGAAAAGCTAAGGCCGCGTTAAAGAGTAGCAGTGATATAGTGCTGCATCTGATGTATCTCAATTTTTGCAATTGATGCGCTTCGTGCTAGAAAATCGGGTTTCGATTTTCCGGCTCTTAATCTTCCAAAGCCTGAGCCTGGCCGGGAAGGTGCATGGCGCTTCCGGATGAACGTCTTTTCCGGAAACTTAAACGAAGGCGGGGAGGCGAAACTATGAAACGTATCGGTTTGCGATGGGCACTGCCGGCGGTGATCCTGGCGCTTTCTGTACCGGCGTATGCCGAAAGCGGAACTGAGCATTCGAAAGACGTCGAGGCCAAGATAGCGTACTGCAAGAAGTGTCATGGCCAGCAGGGGCAGGGCCTTGCAGCGGCCTATTCCGTTCCACGCCTTGCGGGGCAGACGGTTCCCTATCTCGAAGCCAAGTTCGGAATCATTTCCGAACACAAGCGGGATAACGTCACGGCGGAAACGTTTATGGTGCCTGTCTTGGGAAGCGTCGACCCCGCCATCAGGAAGGCTGTCGCGACCTATTTTCACGGACTCGACCCGGCGCCTTCAGGCGGCGGCAACAGGGATCTCATACCCGAAGGCAAGAAACTGTATGAAGCCGGGGTTCCGGACTCTGGCATTCCCTCATGCACAAGCTGTCACGGTGCGGAGGCAAAAGGCTCCGAGCTGACCCCGCGATTGGCGGGGCAGGTCTATCCTTACACCGTCAAAGTGCTGACGAATTGGGCCATTATCAACAAGGAACAGGAAGGCGTAAAAGCACCTGTTCAACATACGTTGACGGACCCCCAAATCACAGCGGTGGCATCTTATCTCAGCAATCTGAAATAAGAGAGCAGCGCGCTCATGCGGCGCTTGGCATGGCCATATATTTTGGTGTGAGGGCCAAGCTAACGGGTCGTCTGGGACGCCGTTCACTTCGCGCTTCGCCATCCCGGCTAAGCGAAGCGTGAGCCGTGGCAAAATGGGCGGCGCTTCAATCCGTTGCGATCCCGGATAAGGTTTCGCCTTTCCGGGACGATGACGGCGATTGCCCTTCGTTGGCGCGCCCGAGCAAATTCGGCTCAGCCGTCTTCGCGGATAAGGTCTACGCCCTCGCCCGCCGAGACGACATCATTCAAAAAGCGCGTGAGGTTGTCCGTCTCGAAGTGAATGTAGCGCGGGAGCGCCTGCGCCTCCTTGAGCGCGTGCTGCGAGGGATGATCGTAGTAGTTGGAGCGGACGAGCACTGTGACGATGCCCAGATCGTGCGCCGCTTCGAGATTGTGCGGCAGGTCCTCGAACATGGCGGCCTTGCACTGTCCACCTGCGCAAAAATCGAGAAAACGCGCGAAAGATTCCGGCTTCGGCTTCGGCACGTAGCCTCCCGCCGCGATGTCGAAGATGCCGTCGAAGGCGTCGAGCACGCCAAGCTTTTCGGCGACCCGCTCGGCATGACGAGCCGAACCGTTCGTGAAAATGAATTTGCGTCCATCGAGCCGGGAGATCGCTTTTTCGAGCTCCGGCATATGCGAGACAGGGGCAAGATCGATGTCATGCACGAAATCCATGAAGACGTCCGGCTTCACATCATGCTTCAACATAAGGCCGGAGAGCGTAGTGCCGTGCTCGTAGTACAGATCTTTTTGAACCTTCCGCGCCGCCACGGGATCGAGCCCCAGCAAATTCTGGATGAAGGCCGACATGCGCTGGTCGATTTGCGCAAACAGATTGCATTCGGCGGGGTAGAGCGTGTTGTCGAGATCAAAAATCCAGAGCTGCGTGCCGGCAAAGGCTTCCGCGACGCTGGCCCCGTCGGCCGCGGCATCAGCCATCGGCATCGCGCTCGATCAGCGTGCCGACGCCGTGCTCGGTAAACAGTTCGAGAAGGACCGCGTGCGGCACGCGCCCATCAAGAATGACAACGCCCTCCACGCCCTGCTCGATCACGCTCAGGCAGCTTTCGATCTTGGGGATCATGCCGCCCGTGATCGTACCGTCCGCCATCATCGCTTTTGCCTCCGAAACGGTCAGGCGGTGGATAAGCTTCTTGTTCTGGTCGAGGACGCCGGCAACGTCGGTCAGAAGCAGGAGGCGCTTCGCCTTGAGCGCGCCCGCAAGCGCGCTTGCGAAGGTATCGGCGTTGATATTGTAGGTGGTGCCGTCACGGCCGACTCCCAGAGGTGAGACGACCGGGATGAACTCTTTCGCCGAAAGCACCTGAACGATGCGAGGATTCACCTCCTCAGGCTCGCCCACGAAGCCGAGATCGACCACGCGCTCGATGTTGGAATCCGGATCGATCTCCGTTCTCGCCAGTTTTTTCGCAATCAGGAGATTGCCATCCTTGCCGGAGATGCCGCAGGCGTGACCGCCAAGCTGGTTGATCTGGCAGACGATCTGTTTGTTGATGGTGCCCGCGAGGACCATTTCCACGACTTCCACCGTCGCCTCGTCCGTCACGCGCAAGCCGCCTGCAAATTGACTCTTGATGCCGAGCCGGGTGAGCAAATTCGCGATCTGCGGTCCGCCGCCATGCACCACCACCGGCTTAACGCTCGCCTGTTCAAGCATGACAATGTCGCGCGCGAAGCTTTCGGCGAGTTTCGCATCGCCCATGGCGTGGCCGCCATATTTGATGACTATCGTCGCCTGATCGTAGCGTTGCATATAGGGCAACGCCTCGGAGAGGATCTCTGCCGCGATACTTGGTTTCCGCAAGCTTTTGTAAAAGTCTTCGTTAGGATCGGCAGCGGTCATTCTCTCTCCCAGGTCGAGCTTGTCAGCCTCTGCAGAAAATACGGTGCGGCGCGGCGAAGTTGCAAGACCGCTTTCATAGCGCCTTGTTGTGACAGAGCATGCCATGCATGTCCCTTTTACCGCTTCCGGAGCGGTTTTTGAACGCGGGCGTGACAATTAAGCCAGATATTCATGCTTGGAAAGGTGCACAGCGGACTTGCGCGCAGCGCCTGAACCGGCAATATAGGGGCGGGAGGTTGGCGCGGACGTATCGCTCGCCAACCGGGTCAGGTCCGGAAGGAAGCAGCCCTAACGAATCCGATGCGGGTTGCTGTCCAGCCTCTCACCGCGCTCTTAGTATCTGGGGTCTTTCTCAATTCCGAATGCTGGACCCGTCCGCCGTGGCCCATGAGCACCTCCAGCGATAATCCCCAAGAGCAAACGGCGGCGAAGACGGAACCCTTGGCGATCAAGCCTTACGTCGTTCTTGCTCGCAAATATCGGCCGCAAACGCTCGACGATCTGATCGGCCAAGACATTTTGGTCCGCACCTTGCGGAACGCCTTCGCAATGGATCGTATCGCCCAAGCCTATATGCTGACGGGCGTGCGGGGCGTGGGAAAGACGACGACCGCGCGCATCCTTGCTCGCGCCTTGAATTACGAACGCGCAGGCGTCCCGGATAAGCCGACGCTCGATATCGCGGAGCTTGGCGTGCATTGCCAGGCCATCATGGAAAGCCGCCATGTTGACGTTCTCGAAATGGACGCTGCCTCCAACACCGGCATCGACGATATTCGCGAAATCATCGAGGCCGTCCGCTACAAGCCGGCCGCAGCGCGCTACCGGGTCTTCATCATCGACGAAGTGCACATGCTGTCGAAGTCCGCGTTCAACGGACTTCTGAAGACGCTGGAAGAGCCGCCGCCGCATGTGAAGTTCATCTTCGCGACGACCGAAATCCGCAAAGTCCCGGTCACGATCCTGTCGCGCTGCCAGCGTTTCGATCTCAGGCGCGTCGATGCGGAAGTTCTGGCTTCGCATTTCGCGGGCGTCCTCGCCAAGGAAGGGCAAACAGCTGACGATGGGGCACTCGCGCTGATCGCTCGCGCCGCTGAAGGCTCGGTCCGCGATGGCCTGTCGCTTCTCGATCAGGCCCTGACCCTCGTCCAGGGGCGGCTCACCGCCGCGGCCGTAGCCGAAATGCTCGGGCTTTCCGGGCGTGCCGCGGTTTTCGACCTCCTCGAACGTATCTTTGCGGGCGAGGCCGGGGCGGCGCTCTCCTCACTGAACGCGCTGCACGACAAGGGCGGCGATCCGCTCATGATCCTGACCGACATTGCCGATGCCGTTCACGCGCTGGGCCGCCTGAAGGCGGTGCCGGGGCTGTATCCGGCCGATTTCTCCGCTGAAGACCGCGCCCGAGCGGACAATCTATCCGCCGACCTTGCGGTTTCGCGCCTTTCCATAGCCTGGCAAATGCTCCTGAAGGGGCTTGACGAGGCGGCCCGCGCCCCGAGGCCCTTCGCCGCGGTCGAGATGCTCGTGATCCGCATGTGCTATACGGCGCAGCTTCCTTCGCCCTCGGAGATCATCGGCGAGTTGAAGGGGATTCCAGCGCCCAGGCCAGACAAGAAGGCCGAGCCTCGCCGGACTATGAGGCCGCCCGCGCCGCAGGCTGTGAGCGCGGACCCTGGCACCGGCCGGGATGAAACCGATGGCGGCGAAAATCATTCCGCCACGCGAAGCTTCTCCTCCTTTGAGGATATTGTCGCTCATGCGGGCCAGCTCCGCGATATCAGGCTGAAGATCGCCCTTGAGGAACAGGTGGAACTCGTGAAATTCGGGCCGGGCTTCCTTGAACTTCATACGTTGGAAAGCGCGCCCAAGAATCTGGCGCCGGACTTGGCGCGCAAGCTTCAGACCTGGTCGGGCGAGCGTTGGATCGTATCCCTCTCCGAAGTGCAAGGCATGCCGCCGCTTGGCGTTCGCAGGCGCGAGGAGGAAGCCCGGGCGGTGGACGAAATCCGCAAACATCCGGCAGTCAAGAATGTGATGCATCATTTCCCGGATGCTGAAATCAAAAGCGTGCGCTCGCTTGATTAGCGCTAAGCAAACATTCATTGGTCAGCAACGAATGTTTGCTTAGAGTCTCTTGTTTACGCAGAGTTTTTTCCCATAACCGGGAAGGCCACTTTCGGGAATTTCTGCTTAGGGTCAACGCCAGGAGGCATATTCATGAAAAATCCCCTGAACATGATGAAGCAAGTGCAGGAGCTTCAGAGCAAGATGGCGGAGCTCCAGGCCGAGCTTGAAACCATGGAGGTGGAGGGAACCTCCGGAGGAGGCTTGGTCAAAGTGACCCTGACCGGCAAGGGCTTGATGGCGCGAATTTCGATTGATGCCAGCCTCATCAAGCCGGAGGAAGCGGAGATCCTGGAAGACCTCGTCGTCGCGGCTCATAATGACGCGAAGCAAAAAGCCGAGAAATCGATGGCTGAAAAGATGCAGGCACTAACCGCCGGGCTGCCTTTGCCTCCCGGGCTCAAGCTGTTCTGAAGCGAGCATTGTTCTCTTGCAATACAACCATCTTATTTTAGCCCTTATGTTCAGGCTAATCGCCCGGCTCGGCTAAGAAAAGGTGTATGGCTCGGGTGTGCTGGCGAAGCCTGAAAAGTGATGTTAGACTTGCCCGAAGATGCCGAGGGTTCGGTGCCGGGCGGGGGATGATATGAAGAAAATTAGCGGATTACACGTTCCGGCACGGTCGGGAGCGGCTTAGTGCGGGCCATGAGCAGCACCGTGACAAATCTTGTCCCGACGGAAGGTTTACTGGCCAGTTACATCCCCCCCGCTAATGGTTTCGACGAGGCCGTAAGCAGCGATGGGGTGGTCAGAGAGCACTGGAAGGCCTTCTCCGATGCGTTCGGCGCTCTTTCTCCGGAGGAGCAGTTCCAACGCCAGGAGCGGCTGCGCCGTCTCGTTCGCGAAAACGGGATTGCCCACGACCTGTTTGCGGAGCCCGGCAGCCGGCAGCCATGGTCGATTGACCTCATCCCGATTGTCATATCCAGCGCGGAGTGGGCGCACCTTGAGCGCGGACTGGTCCAAAGGGCCACGCTTTACGACCTCATCGCGAAGGACTTCTACGGGCCGCAAATCCTGCTCAAGTCGGGCAAAGTCCCGCCGCGGCTCGTTTTCAGCGACTCGGCCTTCCTTCGCGCCTGCCGCGAACCGAAGCCCCAAAATCATCTGATCAACTTTTTCGCCGCCGATCTCATCCGCGATATGAGCGGCGAGTGGAGAATTATCGACGTCCACGCAGAAACGCCAGCCGGTGTTGGGTTCCCGCTTGCCAACCGGCTTCTCCACGGCCAGCTCATGGGCGATGTGTTCCGTGCCTGCCGGGGTCTCAGGCTCGCTCCTCACTTCCAGGACTTCCAAACGGAACTCCTGCAGCGCATCGAGCGCGACGATCCGCTGATCACCCTTCTGACGCCTGGCCCGCGTCACGAGGACTATTTCAGCCACGCCTACCTGTCGCGCTATCTCGGATTCCAGCTTGTCGAGGGCGGAGATCTGCGTGTGATCGGCAGTCGCGTCTACATGAAGACGCTGGAGGGCCTGAAGCCGATCGATCTCATGATCCGATGTGTCGAGGGCTCGCACTGCGATCCGCTCGAACTCGATCCCAACGGCTTTGCGGGGCCTGTCGGCCTCGTTCAGGCGCTGCGCAAGAACCAGCGCCTTCTCATGAATTTCCTTGGCACATCCGTTGTCGAAAATCGCGGCCTCGCACCGCATCTTCCTCAAGCTGCACGCTCGCTTCTCGGCCAGGACCTGATCCTGCACGAGCCGCACCGCCGGTGGCTCGGCGATATGGAAGCTCGCGTTTACGTCTTCGCGCACCCCGAGCGCTTCGTCATCCGCCACGCTCATGAAGGCACGGGGCGGCCGGGCAGGGCGGAACTCGGGATCATGCCCGACAGTCTTACGCCGCGCGAACTTGAGGCTCTGAAGTTCGACCTCGAAATGAATGGTCAGGATTATGTCGCCGAGGAGCGGCATGACTGCGCAACAGCGCCATCCTGGACGTCTGATGGACTGAAACCGCGCCCCTTTGCTGTACGTCTTTATGTTGTGGCGGTCGATGGCGATTACCGCGTGATGCCCGGCGGACTCGCGATGTCTCTCGATGGGACGCCAGGGGTAGCGATGTCCGCCATGGACGGGCACTCGCGCGATGTCTGGATCGCTTCGGACGAGGAGGCGCATGCGCCTCACATCTCGTTAATGCGGCCCGCAGGCGAGGTGGCCCGCGTGCTGCGAACGGGGATAGGCCTGCGCAGCCGCATCGCCGATAACCTCTTCTGGCTGGGGCGTTATTGCGAGCGGGCGGACTGGGTCATGCGCATTGCGCGAGGTGCGCTCACCCGCGCGGACGATACCGGCGCCTTGGATCGCGGAGATGGGAGGCGCAAGGCGCTAGAGCTTATCCTCACCAAGGATCAGCCCCCAGGCGAGGCGGGGCTCGGCTCCGACGGCCGCGCGATCGAGCAGGCCGTGAGGCGCATCATGACGGCGCCCGGCCGGACCCACAGCCTTCCGGGCCTTGAAAGCAACATCCTGCGGGTCGGCAGCATCGTGCGCGAGCGCCTTTCGCTGGAGGTCTGGCAGACGCTGTTGCGGTTCGCGAACATCGCCTCGCCAAAGGCCATCGAACTCGCCGATACGGTGACGCTTCTCGACAGACTGAATGCGGGCATCGTCACGGTCGCGGCCATGAACGGGCTGACCGCGGAGAACATGACGCGGAATTATGGATGGCGATTCCAGGACATGGGCCGCCGTCTCGAGCGCGCCTTCAACCTCGCGGAGCTGCTTCTCACGCTGTTTGGTGAAGAGAAGCGTGAAGACGAGGAAACGGCGCGCCTCTTCTTCGTTTTGAATGTCGCTGACAGCACCATCACGTTCCGGCAGCGCTATCTGTTCGCGCCAATCCTTTCGCTCGTGCTCGATCTTCTCATGGTCGACAAATCGAACCCGCGCGGTATCGGATTCCAGCTTTGCGCGATCCACGATCACCTCCATGCCTTGCCTCAGGCCTCGCCGCATGCGCCTCATAACGAGGAACAGCGCCTTGTTCTCGACCTGTTGACCCGTGTGCGCCTTGCCAAGGTTACGAGCCTGGAGCATGCCGATGCCGAGGGGAACCGGCCCGAACTGCAGGAGCTGCTAAGCAATCTTATTTCGGGCTTGCCAAAGCTTTCCGAAGCAATTACTCGCCGTTACTTCAACCTCACCGAAGACGATCTTCGGCGCGTCTACACCCGGTTCGGGCGGGGCCAATGAATTTCGAGATCAGCCACAGGACGATCTATCGATACTCAGCACCCGTTTCGCAGTCCCACCACCTGTTGCATTTGACGCCCCGGTCGCACATGCGGCAAACCGTTCTGCGTCACAGCCTGATCATCGATCCGGCCCCCGCGTCGAAAACTGAGCTGACGGACGATTTCGGCAATCCGGCCTCGATCATCACAATCGAGCAGGATCATACCAAGCTCGAAATTCATTCGCGGTCGCAGGTGGATGTCCAGGCGCCATGGCCCATCGAGACGGCCCGGTCTGCGAGCTGGGACGACGTCGCGGCCCAGCTCCGCGCTAACCTTGGCCCGGAAACCTTTGAAGCCGTTCAATATTCCTGCCCATCGCGATACATCCGGCCAACGCGCGACATCCACAGATTTGCGCGGCCAAGCTTTCCCGATGGCCGTCCCTTCCTCGAAGCGGTGCAAGACCTGACCGCGAGGATCCATCGCGAATTCAAGTATCAGAGCGGCGCGACAGATGCGGCAACGTCGGTCGAGCAGGTGCTTAAGATCAAGCGAGGCGTCTGCCAGGATTTCGCGCATCTCGAAATCGCGTGCCTGCGTACGCTTGGCCTCGCCGCGCGCTATGTGAGCGGCTATCTGCTCACCTACCCGCCTGAGGGCCAGCCGAAGCTCGTCGGCGCGGACGCTTCCCACGCCTGGATTTCAGTCTGGTCGCCCGAATGGGGATGGGTCGACTTCGATCCCACGAACAATATCATCCCCAAGGAAGAGCATATTGCGATTGCTTTCGGCCGCGATTTCCAGGATGTGAGCCCGGTGAGCGGCGTGCTCCTTGGCGGAGGGGAGCACGAGGTTGAGGTGGCTGTGGACGTGAACCCGGCCGGCAACGGCTCTGCGGCGCATTAAGGCCTGACACGCGTGAGCTTGAGTCGGAAGCTCAGCTCAGACTTGTATTTCTCTTAAGGAGCGCCGAATAGGCTTGGTCGATTTGAGATTGGAAGCCTTGCGCCCACGATTGACCTTTGATCTGGTCAATCGTGTTTTCCTGTCCGACGGTCATATCCTTCGACGGATTAGATTGCGCAGCTTTCAGCGCTGTCATGAGCACTTTCACCAACGGGTTGACGTAATCGGCATCAGCCGTTTGGGTGGGTTTGTGGAGGTCTGAGGCGAAATCATTGTAAGATGTTTTCAGGTTCGCTATTTCCGTAGCCCATCCAACTGACTGTTTTTCTTCAGGGCTCACATTTTCCATGAATGTGATGGCGTTACCGAAAGCATTCATGCTCTGTGTTTCCGAACCGCTCATCGATCCAGATAAGCCAAGAGCGTTTGATTCCTGCATTGCCATCTTATTCTGTGCAAACGACTGTTCGGTAGCGTTGAACAGGCCTCCTTCGTTGCTCGCGACGGCGTAGAGCGAGCGGCGGTCCAAGCGTTCTCCGGCATCCAGCACGGTGCGAGCATTTTGCGCCACCGTTGCAAAGCTGTAGCTTGCGCTATTGGCGGCGGCGGCTTTCGCCGCAGCGACGGCAGGTGTGTCAGGCGAAGTGCTCTGGCAAGCCGGGCTGCGCGTACCCTGGGATGGCCAATGTGTCGGATGGTTCGTTATTCCCAGCATAGGCGGATAACGCCAAGCTTACGGACGACGAACCGTTGGAGACAGCACTCAACGTTGCGAGCGCATTCTGGGTCTCAGCCGAAAGGTTATAGGTTGCGCCACCACCGATGGCTGCGGACAATGTGGCGGAGACAGTCGTCGATGTCAAAGCAGGCGCTATGGTGTCTTGTGCGGTGTTTGATAACGTCACGAGCAGGCTGTAGGCGCTTGCGCCGAGTTGGCTCGAAATCGTCGTCATTTGACCACCATCGCCGGTTTGGGCTGGCAGGCTGGCCACACGGTTAGCCTTTGAAACACCCATCTATCCAATATTCTAGCCGCAAATAATTGCGCAGAGCTTGCCAGCCTCGATAGGCCTACCCTCGGTGATTTGGATTCTGTGTCATACGCATAGTACTTTGACTATTGGTACGAATTTCGCTCTGACCGAAGACCTATGAGCTTCCCCAGGGAAAAAGGGAGAGAAGAAGTGCGTCATCAGGCTCGGTTACACTGAGTGACCGGCCGACGCTGATTCCCGTTGACTCGATCAATTTATTCGCGACACCCGTAACATCGTTTAAAACCTTAAAACCGGTCAGATACACGCGGCGCTCTTCCCGCTTGTACTCTCCTGTTCCAGAGAATTTTAGAACGAGGCCCGGCATACCTAAGAGATCAACAGAGACTTCTCCGAGGCTGTCGAAAAGGAAGCGATCGGCTGAGACTCTGGCCACTTTTACGGACTCGAATTTCAGATCGATATCTTTGAGAAGCTTGTATGCGAGGGCCTTGTCGCGAAATTTCTGTATGACCGCCGGCATATTGGACTGAAGCAAAACGGATTGCGGAATCTCTTCATAGTCTACCATCGATGCCCCCATTCCTGCTGAACGTTAAGATCCTGGCATGTTCTAGCGGAGCTAGTTTGAGATTTGCGTCCCGCCAGCCAAGAGTTCGCGCTCAAATATCAAATTCAAAAGCTCCACCAGAGTCAAAAGTTGCTAGGGGTCCTTTTGATTTCGACATTTACTCTCGACCGTGCTGCAAACGGATGCAAATGTCGAAATCGAACCACTAGAGTGCGTTCGGAAAAGAGCAAAGCGGTTTTCCGATAAGACGCACGACAAAACAAAAACTTAGAGCCCGCTTTTGATTTTCATCAAAAGCAGATAAGCATCTAGGATGCTGCATCGGCCTGAGACAATGCCCAAAGCGCAACAAAGAAAGCATTATGGCAGTGTTGAGGCGGCACTATCCATGGCTCCATCGCGGCCCCGGCGCGCGCTAAAGGCGATCGCCCGTTCAAAGTTCGTTCTCGGTGAGTGCAGCCAGGATCGGATTTCGCGAGCGCTGTTCTCGCCCCCGATGAGTTCTGCGCATTTCCTCTCCTTCGGGTCGCTCGAGATATGCATCAAGCTCCGCGCGCGTTCGTTTGACCTGCTCCCCGCCGCTGCGTTCTCCGAAGGCCTGCGCCGCGGCGCCGTCCGAGTTATTCGAGGCTACCACGCTCGACAATTCAAGTTGCAGGATGACCTCATTGGCAATTCTGAGCCTGTCTGCTTCGTGCCTACCGATTTTGGGCAGCGAGGGGTCGATGCAGCGCAGAGCAAGAATGACGGGATTTTTCAAAATATCCTGTCCTTTATGCCCTGTCGCTCCAAAGCTTTTCTGCGTGGCATCCGAAGGCTTCGCGGCCTCGGGGTTCCACCAAAAGTCGGTGTCCTGCGAAGTAAACAAATTTTTCATCCGGGGGGAAGTTCTGTTTGGAAGTACGGGAGACTTGTTTAATTAATCAATATGCACTTTGTTCTCTAATGTTTTATTAAGCTTATTTTCCATTGGGGAAGTACTGAATATCGCTATTGGAAATACAGACGCGTCGCGGGCCACGTGCCCATCGGGTTTAGCCCGGATATCTCACGAGAGATAGGTGCATCGGGGCTCTGAATCAGCGAAAGTTCTTCTGCAACAAAGGCTTCGGCTAGAGCAGAGGACGTCCCCGATGCAGACAGAGTGTAGCCAGGATTCCCTCGATTTCGCCAGCCTCGGAAGCCGGAAAGTCACAGCGGCTTTTGACGGTGGGGCCATTACCTCGAACGCCGGCGCATTGCTTTTGCGAGAGACTGATCGCCGCACAGGCAGGACCGCATCGAGCACGCGGTCGAGACGCTGCTCGCCCAGCGCATTCATGGCATTGCGCTTGGCTACGAGGATCTTAACGATCACGATGATCTGCGCCACGATCCGGTGCTGGGGCTTGTGTCGGGAAAGCTGGAAGCGAAGCGATCCGACTGCGCGGCGCTGGCTGGCAAGTCGACGCTGAACCGGCTCGAACACGCGCCAAGGACGGAAGATGACCGTTATCGCAAACTCAGTTTGGACGAGGAGGCCATGAAGCGGCTGTTTGTCAGCCTCTTTCTCAAAGGCCAGGCAACCCCGCCGGAGCGCATCATCCTCGACCTCGACGCCACCGACGATCCTATCCACGGCGATCAGGAAGGCCGGTTCTTCCATGGCTATTACAAGTGCTACTGCTATCTGCCGCTTTACATTTTCTGCGGCCGGGAGTTGCTTCTGGCGAAGCTTAGGCCTGCGAACATCGACGCCTCGGCCGGCGCCAAGGAGGAGATCGCCTTTATCGTCGCCCAAATCCGGCAGAGTTGGCCCAACGTCGAGATCTGGCTTCGGGCGGATTCCGGTTTCTGCCGGGAAGACCTCATGGCTTGGTGCGAGGCGCACGGCGTTCACTATGTCTTCGGCCTTGCCCGCAATCCAAGGCTTGAAGCCTCGATCGCAGACGAACTGGCCGAGGCTGAGGCCAAAGCCAAGGAAAGCGGCAAACCCGAACGAATCTTCAAGGAACTGCGCTACCAAACCCTAAAAAGCTGGAGCTGCGAGCGCCGGGTGGTCGCCAAGGCGGAGCACCTTCCCAAAGGCAAAAACCCGCGCTTCATCGTCACCTCACTGACAAGCGAAGCCGTTGAAGCGAAGGAGCTTTACGAAAAAATCTACTGCGCCCGCGGCGAGATGGAAAACCGCATCAAGGAAGGCGCTGTTTACATCTTCTGTAGCGGTTCATGCCAGGGCAGCCAAGAGGCAGCGCTGCGAACTGACGTCGTCGCCTTCGCTTTCGAACATGCGGCGCCAGCCGAGGTAGCTTGGGAGATATTTTGTGGCCACGCCGTTGAACCGGCGCATCCAGGTTTTCAGGCGGCTGTGGTAGGCGTTGACGTTCTGAATATGAAAGACGCCCCGGCTGCGTTCGCCGTCGCGGGCGCAGAGCGCCACATGGCCAAGGCCATTTTCGGTGGCGAAAGAGGCATAGGCACGCGCGCCGTCGCTGACAAGCACGGTATCCTTGGCGACAACCGGCGTGAGGACCCGGTAGAACTCGGCGACCTTGAGGCTTTCGAGCACGCCATCGGCCGTGGCGCCCGAGCGGTCGCGCAGCACCAGCACAGGAACCTGTTCGTCTGACGCCCCAGGTTTGGATGCTGTGCCGCCCCGCTTGCGCGGCGCCCGGCCCGTGTTGCGCGCGCCTTTGAAAGACTTAAGAAAAAACGTTTCGTCGGCTTCCACAATGCCGCTGACCGCTTCGGCTTTGTTGTCTTTGGCAAGGCTGAGAAACCGGTGCCGCCACCGGAACGCCGTGGGCACGCTGACGCCCGATTTTTGCGCGGCCTTGCGCACGCTCACGCTGTCCGCGACAGCTTGAGCGTAGGTTTTCCAGACCCCGCGCTTTTGCAACCGCGCCAGCGGCGTTCCAGTGAGGGCATTGAAGCTCTTGCGGCACTCTCGGCAGCGATAGCGCTTCAGACCGCAGGCTCTGCCCCACGATCCCACAGTCTTGCTTTGGCAATGGGGACAGATGGCTTGCACGGCAAACCGGGCTTCGATCAGGGACGTGACTTCGGCCAGGTCTCCATGGCCGGAAAGCATCGCAGCGATGGTCTGGCGTTGAACTTCGGTCAGTTCGCCCAGTTCCGCTATCAACTGCTGGAATTGCAAGTTATCCATGGAAACCCTCTCGAGCCGGGAACGTAACAAGAACATAAGGGCTTCAACAAGAGATGTAAACAGCGCTTTACAAAACAAATCTTAACTTCCCGTACACCCTCGCCGGCTGATGGGGTGGAAAAGCTGGAGTTGAACGCTCCGGCGGTTGCTATAAGAGATTCGAAAGCCCATCGGCGAGCGGCAACGGTGAGGAGGTGGTTCATGGCGATCAGCAACAATGTCCTGGCAGCACCGGATTCTGGAACGCGCAGCGCCGCCTCGCTTGTTTCCGCAGGCGTGCTCAGCTTCGGTGCGTTGCGGACGACCTCGCGGGCGCTCAGCGCTCATCGTGAGAGCGGGCTTATTGATTGCGTGGGAGAGTTCTTCGTTCATTTCAATGCGATCACTTCCGATGACAAAGGGGTCGCGGAAGAGGCAGGCGTCCGCTACACGGGCACCGCCGAGAACCTCGGCATCTACGGTGGTTTTCGCGCGATCGCGGAGCGAGCCAAGAATCCTTACGTTCTGATCCTGGAAAACGACGTCGTGCCGCTGCCTGGGGCGCGGGTACGCCAATGCCTCGATGCTTGCGTTTCGGACATGATGGAGCACGACATCAAAAGCTTCTGCCTTCGTTCGCGGCATGAGCCGGGCGAGGGGGTGCCTTATGCGAAGTATATCAAAACCTTCGGCTTGCTTGAGCCGATCGCACGCTCTCTTGACCCGAAGAGAGCCGCGCCATTCTCGCAGCTCAGGATGTTTCTGGAACACGGCAGCATCGACAAGTTCAGGGCGGCATCGCTCTTTTGCGAACGGGATCCTGAGACGGTACAAAAACACGCCGTTCGCAAACTTCCGAGCGGCAACTACCTAACGGACTCCCGTTATCGGAACTGGAGCAATCAGGCCGTGCTTGTCGAGCGGCAGTATTTTTTCGACGTGGTTTGCCGCCGCGTCGATGAGCACCCCGATCCCAGGCTTGTGAATGGACATCAGGACATCGAACGCGCCTTGAATTGAAGGTGGTGGCGTCGACGGCGTGATCGGATGGGGCATGCGGCGGAGGGGGTCTTCACCCATCGCCGCCTCGACCGGTGAGCGGCGATGGACGGAAGCCTGCATAAAAGCGTTTTCCGGACGTTATCTATCCAGAGAGAGGAGGACCCGGATGCCCGTCGTTTTCAAGTCTGTAATTCTTATCGCCTTGATCGCCGTTGCCGCCGTTCTCGCGCTCGGGCTTCTGAATATGGCGGTCGGCGGCAGCGCCAGCCGCAGTCAAACTCTCATGCGATGGCGTATAGCGCTGCAGTTTCTTGCGATCGTCATCATCATGGCGGCCATCTACTTCGCATCTTCGTATCGGTAAGTGTCAATTATCCCACAGAGAAGAGAAAACCAAACAAAGGCGCGTCAACTGTTTTGACAAGTATTGCGAGTTTGCCCAAAACTTAATCCAAAGAACGGGGGCGCTTGTGGACGGGGATTTCATTACTAGGTCAAGGCGGAGTTTGTTCGCCATGGCGGTATGCCGCGTGCGTCGCCGTTTTGCCGGCCGTTTGCCGTGCCGACATCATACAGCCGTTCGAAACCACCGCGCACCCCTTCTGGAATGTGGATGAAGTCCGCGCCGGAGCATTCAAGCAGGCGATCGACAACGCCCATGGCGAAGGAACGGGCGCAATGAACCTTGAGGTTCTTGGTGGTCGCTTTGCCGGCGGCTACGAAAACAGCATCCTCGATTTCTTCCTGACGCCGCGCCCGCATGTCGGAACGACCATCGCTTTCGGTAAGACCGACGAGTTCTACTTCGGCGCGACCTGGGACGCCAAGCTGATCGGCAACACCTTTTTCGAGACGTCATTCGGCGGGGCCGCTCACGATGGCCCCCTGCATGAGCTGGAAGTAGCCTCCTACGGGTGCCAGGTAAATTTCAGGGAGTTGGCTTCGCTCGGGCTCGCCCTGACGCAAGATTGGCGTTTGATGGGAACGCTTGATCACATGTCGAACGCGGGCCTCTGCGGCAACAACCGGGGCCTCACAAACGCGGGTGTCCGGCTAGGCATCAAGTTCTAACTGTGTTATGCCTTGGGGCCTCTTCCAACGAGGTCCAGCTCAGTAGGCAACATGGTTGTCCTCACAAAAATCTATACAAGAACTGGCGATGACGGCACGACCGCTCTCGGGAGCGGCAAGCGTGTGCCAAAGACCAGTCTCCGTATTGCGGCCTATGGCACCGTCGACGAAACGAATGCAGCCATTGGCGTGGCGCGGTTGCTGTTGCCAGTGGATCAGGCCCTGGTCGCTGACATGCTGACGCGGATCCAGAACGACCTCTTCGATGTTGGAGCCGACCTTTGCGTGCCGGATACAGGCGAACCGCTCCCCTACACACCTCTGCGGATGAAAATCGAGCAGGTTGAGCGGCTGGAGCGCGAAATCGACCTCATGAATGAAGAGATGGCTCCGCTGGCGTCCTTTATCCTCCCGGGAGGCTCGCACGCCGCGGCCGCGCTGCATGTGGCGCGAACGGTTTGCCGCCGCGCCGAGCGCAGCATCGTGGAACTACGAGAAGCCGAGCCAGCGCAAGTGAGCGATGCGGTGAGCCGTTACATCAACCGCTTGTCCGATCACCTTTTTGTCGCCAGCCGGTATGTCAATGACAAAGGCAAGTCGGATCTTCTATGGCGACCGGGCAAAAATGCGTAATAATGCATATTCTGTTCGCGTAATGCATAGTTTCAAGATAATCGGGTTCGTCCATGCTGTTTGTGCCGATTTGGGACATGAACCATCTCAAAAGGGTGAAATTCCAGTATGTGACGGTAGGCCTGATCGTCCTGAATACGCTGATATATTTCGTATTTGAAACCCATCTGGTTTTACATTCACCCGCCAGTTTCGTGGATGCCCTGGCTTTCACGCCGCGCAACGTTGCGAACGTTCATGCCTTAATGGAGCATGTGCCCCAACAATTCAGGCTCCTGACCTACATGTTCGTGCATGGCAGTATTTGGCACCTCTTGGGAAACATGGTGTTTCTTTTCGTCTTCGGCGACAATGTCGAGGACGCGCTAGGTCATGTCCGATTTATTATTTTCTATCTGATTTGCGGCGTCATCGCGGCTGTCGTGCATAGCGCGGTCACCGTCTCGCCGGACGTGCCTCTGATCGGCGCGAGCGGCGCTATCGCAGGCGTCATCGGCGCTTACGTGATTCTTCATCCGAACGTCCGTGTGTGGGTGCTTTTCCCCGTCCCGCTTGTTTCGTTTCTACCGCTCCGGTTCTCCGCGGCCTTCGTCATCGGCATGTGGATCATGTACCAGATTGCAAGCGGTATTCTCCTGACGGGAGAGGCGACCGCCTGGTGGGCCCATGTTGGCGGCTTTTTCGCGGGTGTGCTCCTCATCGTCATCATGAGACGGCCCGGTGTCCCTTTGTTCGATGCGGCGACCGGCGTCCAGTAATAGCTGGCCGAATGTCTAACCTGCGGCGCATTGACTCTTTCGCAGGTGCGAAATACGCTTGATTTTCTGAATGGCGCTGCAAATGAATACGATCAAACCATCAGATAAGTTGACCCGGCGGTGCGGTGCAGAATATTCGATGGATAAGAGAGCCAGGGCACTATTCGCATGAAGATACTCGTACCCGTCAAACGGGTCGTCGATTACAACGTAAAAATCCGGGTTAAGCAGGACGGAAGCGGCGTGGACATCGCGAACGTCAAAATGTCCATGAACCCCTTTGATGAAATCGCCGTCGAGGAGGCTCTTCGTCTTAAGGAAGCCGGGCACGCGACCGAAGTTGTTGCCGTCTCGGTGGGGCCTCAAAAGGCACAGGAGACGCTTAGGACCGCGCTTGCGATGGGAGCTGACCGCGCCATCCTTTACAAGACAGATCTGAACCTTGAGCCTTTGGCGATCGCGAAAATCCTCAAGCACGCCGTCGAGCAGGAGAAGCCCGTCCTTGTCATTCTCGGCAAGCAGGCCATAGACGACGATTTCAATCAAACCGGGCAGATGCTCGCTGCGCTTCTCGACTGGCCGCAAGGCACTTTCGCATTCAAGATAGCGGCCAAGGATGGCGCGCTTGACGTGACTCGCGAGGTCGATGGCGGCCTGCAAACCGTTGCGTTGAAGCTGCCTGCGATTGTAACAGCCGATTTGCGGCTCAATCAGCCTCGCTATGCGTCGCTGCCCAACATCATGAAGGCGAAGAAGAAGCCTCTCGATGAGCACGATGCGGCAGCGCTTGGAATTGACATTACTCCTAAAATCAAGGTGATAAAGACGGTCGAACCACCCACGAGGAAGGCTGGCGTCAAGGTGAAGACTGCAAGCGAACTCGTGGAGAAGCTGCGCACTGAGGCTGGAGTGTTGCAATAATGGCCGTTCTTCTGGTTGCAGAGCATAATAATCACGCGCTGAGCGGTGCTACTGCCAAGGCGCTCACGGCTGCGAAAGCGCTTGGCGCGCCGGTCCATGTTCTTGTCGCCGGCGCGAACGCCGAGGGGGTAGCCCAGAAGGCGGCTGCTCTTGGCGGCGTCGACAAAGTTCTTCTTGCGGAGGCCGAGCATCTCAAGGCTCAGCTCGCGGAAGATTTGGCTGCGCTCATCGTCCCGCTAATGGAAGGATACGACGCTCTCGTCGCCGTTGCTTCAACGATAGGCAAGAATTTCGCACCAAGGGTTGCGGCTCTTCTGGACGTCGCGCAGCTTTCGGATGTGACGGCGGTACTGAACCCGACGCAGTTCGAGCGTCCGATCTATGCCGGCAACGCAATTCAGACTGTCGAGTGCAGCCAAGGCAAGAAGGTGTTGACGATCCGCACCACGACTTTTCCGGCCGCGCCTGAAGGCGGTTCGGCTGCCATCGATCGCATCGCGGTGCCCGCGCCGAACGGCATTTCCCAATTTGTCAGCGAAGAATTGTCTCAATCGGAACGGCCAGAACTCACTGCCGCCAAGGTCATCATTTCCGGCGGCCGAGGCATGCAGTCGGGTGAAAACTTCAAACTCCTGGAGCGGATAGCCGATAAGCTCGGCGCGGCGGTGGGCGCGAGCCGCGCGGCCGTAGACGCAGGCTTCGTCCCGAACGACTATCAGGTTGGCCAGACTGGCAAGGTTGTTGCACCCGATCTTTATATTGCGGTTGGGATCTCGGGCGCTATTCAGCACCTCGCCGGCATGAAGGACTCAAGGGTCATCGTTGCCATCAACAAGGATGAGGAAGCCCCGATTTTCCAGATCGCGGATTATGGTCTTGTCGGAGACCTTTTCCAGATCCTGCCCGAATTTGAAGCGGCGCTCGACAGCCGGAAATAGCCCGCACAGAACCCAGAGTTCACGATGGTACAAGCCACAACCCCAATGTTTCGCGGTAATCCGTTCATCAATAGAAGTGAGGGGCGGGAGCAGGCCCCCATCAAAACGGTGGGGATCATCGGGGCTGGGCAGATGGGCAACGGTATTGCCCATGTCGTCTCCCTCGCCGGCTACAATGTGCTTCTCAACGACATCAGTAAAGAGCGGGTTGAGACAGCCCTTGCCACGATCAATGGCAATATGAGCCGTCAAGCGCATCGCGGAAAGATCACGGAAGCGGACCGCGATAAGGCTCTCTCGCTGATCAGCTATGCGAGCTCGCTGGATGCGTTAGTCGAGGCGGACCTCGTCATCGAGGCCGCGACAGAAGACGAGGATATCAAGCGTAAGATCCTGATTGCGCTATGCCCGCAGCTGAGGCCGCACACGATCATCGGCAGCAATACGTCGTCAATTTCGATCACCCGCCTTGCCGCCGTTACCGACCGCCCCGAGCAGTTCATCGGCGTTCATTTCATGAACCCAGTGCCGGTCATGGATCTGGTTGAGATGATCCGCGGCATTGCGACGGATGAATTCGACGTTCAATAATGCGCGCGGCTTCGTCGAGACCCTCGGAAAAACGGTCACCGTGGCTGAAGATTTTCCTGCCTTTATCGTGAACCGCATTCTTTTGCCGATGGTCAATGAGGCCGTCTACACGCTTTATGAAGGTGTGGGCTCGGTCGAGGCTATCGACCTTGCCATGCGGCTTGGTGCGCGCC
The DNA here is from genome assembly GCA_963839435.1 of uncultured Alphaproteobacteria bacterium. GTDB lineage: Bacteria > Pseudomonadota > Alphaproteobacteria > Rhizobiales > Rhodomicrobiaceae > Rhodomicrobium. Next base: position 350,218 of record CAWIVD010000028.1, on the reverse strand, counting down.
ACCCGATGGGGCCTCTTCAACTCGCAGACTTCATCGGCCTCGATACCTGCTTGTCTGTTATGCAAGTATTGTATGAGGGTTTGGCGGATACCAAATACCGACCATGCCCGCTACTCGTGAAATACGTGGAAGCCGGGTGGCTTGGTCGAAAGACGCAGCGCGGATTTTACGATTATCGCGGGGAAGTGCCTGTCCCTACGCGGTGAAGTCCGGGGCAAACAAGTCACGCGTCTGCTAAGGTTTCCGATGTCGAGTTGGTCACCGCCGAAAGCGCGCAACTATGGAGTCCAGGGGTACGCCATGTCACTCACCAGCCATGCTGGCGCCACCGCATGGGGGGACCGCCCCTACACAGCCGCTGTCGTTCTCGCAAACGGACTGATCATTCAGGGGGATGGGATTGGTGCAACGGGAGAAGCGACGGGCGAGGTATGCTTCAACACCGCGATCACGGGCTATCAGGAAATTCTGACGGATCCGTCCTATGCCGGCCAGATTATCACCTTCACCTTTCCGCATATCGGCAATGTGGGTGCCAACCCGGAAGACATCGAGACGACAAATCTCGTGGCTGCCTCCGGCGTGCGCGGATGCATCCTCCATGCCCCGATAACAAGCCCATCGAATTACAGGTCCGCCCAGAACTTCGATCGCTGGCTCAGCGCTCGCGGCGTCGTCGGCATTAGCGGCATCGACACTCGCGCATTGACGATGCTCATTCGCGAAAGCGGCATGCCTAATGCGGTCATCGCGCACAGCCCCGACGGCGCTTTCGATTTCGGCGCGCTTAAAGCCAAGGCCCGTCATTGCCCCAGCATGGAGGGTGCCGAACTCGCCCGAACCGTAACGGCGACGCAAAGCTACCAGTGGAGCGAGCGGGTATGGACCTGGAACCGGGGCTTCGCGCAGCAGGACGAACCGGAGATCCATGTCGTTGCGATTGATTACGGCATCAAGCGCAACATTCTACGCTGTCTCGCCTCGGCAGGATGCCGGGTGACCGTGCTCCCCGCCTATGCTACCGCGCAAGACGTTTTCAGTCGAAAGCCGGACGGGGTGTTTTTGTCGAACGGACCGGGGGATCCCGCCGCGACTGGAGAATATGCATTACCCGTCATTCAAAAGGTCATCGACTCTGGGATCCCCCTGTTTGGCATCTGTCTCGGTCATCAGCTCCTGGGGCTCGCGCTCGGCGGCCGAACGATAAAAATGCCTCATGGGCACCATGGAGCAAACCACCCGGTCATGGATTATACGACGGGAAAGGTTGAAATTACTTCCATGAACCATGGTTTCGCAGTGGAACGCGAGAGCCTACCCCATTCTGTGCAGGAAACGCACGTCTCTTTATTCGATGGAAGCAATTGTGGCATCCGGCTTAAAGGGCGCCCCGTTTTCTCGGTCCAATATCATCCTGAGGCCTCGCCCGGCCCCCAGGATAGTCACTACCTATTCATTCGTTTTCTAAACCTGATTAGAGAGAGGAGAGGTCTCGCAGGGCAGGATGAACGCAGCTCAAAGTTGAGCTGACGGGCCAACATCAACTGTCTAGTTGCGTTTACATCTCGAAATGTCAAAAAAAGTTGACGTGCGTCAGTTTGTAATGCTTCTAATGCCTGGACTTCCGTTCCTGTTCGCGTAATTATCTGGCGTCACAGGCGGAATTTCTGCCAGTACGACTTAAGCTGGCTCTTTCGCCCGGCGCATCCGTGTGCGCGCCGACCCGCCAACGAGGAATGCTTATGGACTACCACGGGAAGTTTGCCCAAGCTCTGGAAGCACTGACTTCCGAGGGACGATATCGCGTATTCGCCGACATTCTGAGGCACCGCGGAGAGTTTCCGCGTGCGGTTCACCACACTCCAGAAGGCACAAAGCCCATCACCGTATGGTGCTCTAACGACTATCTTGGCATGGGGCAGCATCCATCCGTGTTGGCCGCCATGCACGAGGCGATCGACAACGTCGGTGCGGGCTCCGGCGGTACGCGCAATATTTCCGGCACGACTCACTATCACGTTGAGCTGGAAAGAGAACTCGCCGATCTGCACGGCAAGGAAGCAGCTCTTCTTTTCACATCAGGTTATGTCTCGAACGAGGCGACGCTTTCGACACTTGTGAAGATCCTAAAGGGCGCGATTATTTTCTCGGACGAGAAGAACCATGCGTCGATGATCGAAGGTGTCCGGCAAGGCGGCGGCCCCAAGCGCATTTGGCGCCACAACGATCTTGAGCACCTCGAAAGCATGCTTCAGGAATATGGCCCGGATGTTCCGAAGATCGTGGCGTTCGAATCCGTGTATTCCATGGATGGCGATATCGCCCCGATCAGCGACATTTGCGATCTTGCCAAGAAATATGGTGCATTGACGTATATCGACGAGGTTCACGCCGTTGGTATGTATGGTCCACATGGCGCGGGCGTAGCCGAGCGCGACAATGCGATGCACAAGATCGATATTATCGAGGCGACGATGGCGAAGGGCTTCGGCTTGATGGGCGGTTACATCGCTTCGAGCAAGGCCTGCGTTGACGCAATACGCTCTTACGCTCCTGGTTTCATCTTCACGACTTCTCTCGCCCCGGTCATCTGCGCCGGTGCCCTCGCAAGCATTCGTCACCTCAAGACGAGCCAAGTGGAGCGCGAACAACACCAACTCCGCGCGGCCGTCCTGAAAGAGAGACTGGCGCTCGAGAACCTGCCGGTGATGCACACGCCGAGCCATATCGTGCCGGTGCTCGTCGGCGATCCGGTGCAGTGCAAGGCTCTGACGGATTTACTGCTCGATCGCTTCGGGATCTATGTGCAGCCGATAAACTATCCAACTGTTCCTCGTGGCACGGAACGCATCCGCCTGACACCAGGACCAAATCACACCGACGCCCAGATGGACCACTTGGTCAGTTCGCTCCGTGTTATGTGGGACGAAATGGGGCTTCGCAGCGGTTACGAGTGGTGCCAGCTGTGGCGCGGACGGATCGCGGTCGCAGGTCAGCTCGACTTAGCGGTTGCTGCGGGCGGCTAAGACTTTCCCCCTCTGGGGCATTTGAAACCACCTTGGCGAAAGCCTGGGTGGTTTCTTTCTTTCCGTCGCAAACCCGCGTTGCATCGAGCCCAGACGACCGGGAACGCTTGGCTGTTCCACTTGTTTCTAAGAAAATTGCAACCCGGGGGGAGACGAAAATGCTGGAAGCGCATCAGCGTGGCTTTGCGAAGCTTGCGACCATGATAGAAGCTCTTGGCGTGGGGATGCTCACGACCGAGGACAAGAACGGACACCTTCGGTCGAGATAAGTTTCGGCAGGCCGCCTGTATCGTTCCTTCGCCTCCGCCATGGTGGCGACTACAAGAGCTGATTGCCCTTGTTTGTAGGGGTTTTCCCAGTTAACGCCGGCGAAAATTATCGGTTAAAAAGGCGTTTAAATTCAGAACTGCCGAAAAAGTAGCTGCACCTTCGTCATGCAAGAAGCCTATTTCTTGGGCAGTTTTTTGCGTTTGCTCAAAATTCAGCCGCTTGTTCTGGCTGTCTCTCGCCTGCAAAGGTAAATTCAACGTGTTTCGGCACTGCAGCACCGTGTATGTCTGCACAGGCATTTTTGGCACAGCTTTTGATATGCCATAAGGAGCCTTGTCTTCGCGTTCGCCCTATCCGGCGCGGACTCGATAGAAAATGGGCGAAGTTCGAAGGCAGGAAATTGTTGGAGGAACTCATCATGAAGATGGTGATGGCAATAATTAAGCCGTTCAAACTCGAAGAGGTGCGGCAGGCTCTCGACGGCCTGGGCATCGAGGGTTTGACGGTCACTGAGGTGAAAGGCTACGGACGTCAGAAGGGGCACACCGAGATTTATCGCGGCGCCGAATATGAAGTGAGCTTCATCCCAAAGGTGAAGATCGAGATCGTCATTCCGACAGAGTTGGTGGAAAAGGTCGTCGAGGCCATTTCGACATCCGCGAAGACGGGGCAAATCGGGGACGGCAAAATCTTCGTGTCGCCGATCGAGCAAACGGTGCGCATCCGCACCGGTGAGACTGACGCTGATGCACTGTGATTGGGAAAAGGAAAGAAGAATGACAACGGCCTGGCGTAACTTAACTCTTTTCGGAGCTGCGGCGTTGGCGGCGATGGCTATGATCGAGCCATCGTTCGCCGAAGAAGCCGCAGCCGCAGCAGGAGCCGCTGCAACGGCGGTCAAGGCTCCCGATCTCGTTGTAAACAAAGCGGACGACTGCTGGATGATGACATCATCGCTGCTCGTTCTTTTGATGACGGTTCCGGGGCTCGCTTTGTTCTATGGCGGCATGGTTCGTACAAAGAACATGCTTTCCACGCTCACACAGGTTTTCGCGATCCAGTGCATCGTCTGCGTCTTGTGGTTCGTCTACGGCTACAGCCTCGCCTTCACCGAGGGCAGTGGGGCCACGTCGCCCTTCCTTGGGGGCCTTTCACGGCTCTTCATGCAAGGCATTGACCCGAAGACGCCCGCATCGACCTTCTCGGTCGGCGTCGGCATCGACGAACTCGTCTATGTCTGCTTCCAGATGACCTTCGCGGCAATCACGACAGCCCTTGCGATCGGCGGTTTCGCCGAACGGATGAAGTTCTCGGCTATCGTCCTTTTCGCGATCCTCTGGTGCACGATTGTTTACATTCCGATCGCTCACTCGGTTTGGTTCAATCCTGGTCCCAATGATCTGGCAACGGCAAACGATGCGGCGCTGGCGCGTTCAGGCTTCGGTTTCCAGATGGGCGCTCTTGACTTCGCTGGCGGCACAGTCGTTCACATCAACGCCGGTGTCGCGGGCTTTGTCGGCGCGCTTCTTCTTGGCCGCCGCATCGGCTATGGCAAAGAGGCGATGCCTCCCCATTCGCTGACGCTCACAATGGTTGGTGCTTCGCTCCTTTGGGTCGGCTGGTTCGGCTTCAATGCAGGATCAAACCTCGAAGCCAATGCTGGCGCGGTTCTCGCAATGGCGAACACCTTCGTCGCAACCGCCGCGGCGGGTATCTCCTGGATGCTCGTCGAGTGGCTGTTCAAGGGCAAGCCAAGCCTTCTCGGCCTTGCTTCGGGTGTCGTGGCAGGTCTCGTGGCCGTGACGCCTGCGTCCGGTTACGCAGGGCCGATGGGCGCGCTTGTGCTTGGCCTTGTTGCTGGAGCGATCTGCTTCTTCTTCTGTACCGCCGTGAAGAGCGCGCTTGGCTACGACGACACGCTTGACGTGTTCGGCGTCCATGCGATAGGAGGCTTCGTCGGCGCGATCGGCACGGGCATCGTCGCGGCTCCGTTCTACGGCGGCGCGGGCGTTGTCGACTACACAAAGTGCGTGGTCAAGGACGGCATCGTCACCAGCGACTGCCCTATCGCCGACTACGACATGGCGGCTCAGGTTCTCATTCAGTTCAAGAACGCGATGATCACCGTTGGCTGGTCCGCAGTGGGTAGCCTGATCGTCTTCCTCATCATCTCCGCGATCGTAGGCTTGCGCGTTTCGGCCGAGAGCGAGCGCGAAGGTCTCGACATCTCCGAGCATGGCGAGCGCGCATACAATATGTAGGAACACCAGGGGTGGAGTTAGGCCACCCCAAGCCCCAGGAGAGCCGCTCTTTCTCCTCCCTTGAAGCGGCTCGCCTTTCGGCGCAGCCCGGGATCGCATCCCGGGCTTTTTCGCGTTTTCATTATCTGCATCAGGGTGTAAAGTCCCCGCCGTTTCAGGTTGAAGGACAGCGTTTGGAGCGTCTTTGTCAGTTACGATCTTGTCCGCGATCCAATCGCCTTTTCCGAGGCTTCGGGAGCTTTTGGCAAATGAAAAGCCGGGTGCATCGCCGATCGATATGACGATCGGGGAGCCGAGGCACGGCGTCCCGCGCTTCGCCGCGGAAATCATATCGCGTCATTGGGGAAGTTTCGGCAAATACCCTCCTATCGGCGGCATCCCTGAACTAAGGCACGCGATTGGCGCCTGGCTCGTCCGACGGTATGGGCTTGAACCCGGCTGTGTCGATATTGAGCGCAACATCCTTCCCCTCTGTGGAACGAGGGAGGGTCTGGTTTCGGCGCTGATCATTGCAGTCGCGCTGAAAGGAAAAGGCCGCGCCGCGGTTCTGATGCCGAACCCGTTCTATCAGGCGTATTACGCGGCTGCCTTGACAGCTGGATGCGAGCCGGTGTTGCTTTCCGCAACGGCTGCAACAGGCTTCCTTCCGGAACTGAGTGCGCTTGACCCGAAGGTCCTGGATTGCACGGCTGCATTCTACCTAGCCTCGCCCGCAAATCCACAGGGAGCCATAGCCTCGGCGGCTTATCTCGAACAACTCATCGCGTTAGCGCGGAAACACGGCTTCTATGTTTTCTCCGACGAATGTTATTCCGAAATTTACCAGAATGATCCTCCAACCGGCGCCCTCGAAGTCGGGGCGCGCTCTGGCGGTTTCGACCGCATTCTGGTTTTCAATTCTTTGTCCAAGCGATCAAATTCTCCGGGATTCCGCTCCGGCTTCGTTGCAGGTGACGGCGCATTCCTGAAGAACTACCTGCAATACCGAAACGTCGCCTCGCCGCAAGTGCCGGTTCCCATTCAGCACGCCTCGGCGGCGTTATGGGCGGATGACAATCATGTGGCTCAAAGTCGGGCGCTTTACCGGGAGAAGGTCGCGCTTGCATCAGGCAAGCTCGGCGACGCGCCGGGATATTACGAACCTGCCGGAGGCTTCTTTCTCTGGCTTGATCTATTAAATTTTGGCGGAGGTGAATGCGCCGCGGAAACCATTTGGAAAGGATACGGTGTCAAAATCCTTCCCGGTGCTTATCTGGCTCAAGCCGACGCCTGCGGGGTCAATCCGGCGAAGGATTATGCTCGGCTCGCGCTCGTCGACCCGCTCGACATAACGCGGGAAGCTTTGGACCGGCTCGCGTCGTTCTTGTTGTGACGAGAGCTATGAGTGGGGTGGCGTACGCGGATGCAGACGAGGCGGACACGGTTTTTGCCGAAGGCGCTTACGGTCGAATTGCGCCGTCTGCCTTGGCGGCTGCTGGGCGCTTCGCTTGTTGGTATCGCAGCGGCCTGCTGGCTTGCCTTGATCAGCTGGTCCTACGGGGATCCGAGCTCCAGTTACGCGACTTTGGCGCAACCGCATAACTGGCTGGGGCGTAGAGGCGCAAGCGTCGCCGATGCACTCATGCAAAGCTTTGGCCTTGCCGCACCGTTTCTGGTCCTGCCGCTTGCTGCGCTCGGCATCCGGATTGCGGGTGGTCACCTGCCGCTTCGGCCACGGCTGAGAGTTGTATACTGGGCTCTAGCGACGCTGGCGGTTCCCGCGTTCTTCGCCATGTTTCCAGCGCCTTCGCGCTGGCTCCTCGAAAGCGGACTTGGCGGCATAGTTGGTGATTTTATCGCCGCGCGCGTCGCCAAGCTCTCCACTTTTGTTCCCCGCGCGGTGCTTTGGCCAGGTTTCGGGCTTCTCTTTCTGGCAGCGGGCGCATGGAGCGTCTTCCGAGCCTGCGGCTTGACTCCTAAAGTTCTATCGATTGCTCTTCGCGGCGGCCCCGCAAATATTATTGATCCGCCAAGATTTGAGGCGGCGCCGGAGCCGCAGAGCGCCGACCCCACCCGTCCAAACAAAATAACAAGCTGGGTCACCCGTTTCTCGCCGCGAGACCGCGCGCTCACGGTGCCCGCCCCAGTTCGGGAGACGTGGTTGACAAAGCTTCGCATAGAACCGCGCCTGCCTCCGACGATGGTGTCAGAGCCTCGCACGAGAGACGTTTCGTCGCCGAAGCCGGTTCGCACCGGCGCGCCGTCGCCTTTCGCAGATTGGGGAAGCCGGCCAGCACCGTCGATTCTCGCGGCGGATGAACTTGCCTCCTTGACGGCGCCCAGCGATCTCGGCTCGCTGAAACCATCAGAGGTCCCTCAACATGAGCCGCAGCAGGAGGCTTTTGAGGATGCGGACGTGTTCGAGGATATCCGGATTGAGCCCTTCTTCGGGCCGCGGCGCCGCAGCTCTAACCCGGAAAGCGCCGCCGGTGGCGAGGAGCCCGAAACATCGTCGCCGCTCCGTCGACTAACCGGAAACGCCATTGAGAGCGCTCGCAACGAGGCGCGGCGGATACTCAAGAATGGAGCCGAAGCGGTCAAACGGCGCAAGCCCCACCTCAATGTGAAGAACAGAGGCTTGGCGGCCGAGGTCGTGGATGAAGAGGATGAGGAGACTTTCGCCCCGTCGCTTCCTCCGATCTCGCTCCTAAAGCCAGCGCCCCGCGCCTCGCAAAAGCTGAATGCGCACGATCCTGCCCTCATGCAGCGCGCCTCTGCGCTGATGAGCGTGCTCGGCGATTTCGGCGTGAAGGGCCGGATATCGGGGATCTATCCCGGCCCCGTCATCACCCTTTTCGAGTTGGAGCCGGCGCGGGGAACGAAGTCTTCGCGCGTGGTCGGACTCTCCGACGATATCGCCCGGTCCATGAGCGCCGTTTCGGCCCGCGTGGCGGTCGTGCCTGGCCGCGACGCCATCGGCATCGAGCTTCCCAATCCGAAACGCGAGATCGTGTCCTTGAGGGCGATCATCGAGTCGAACACCTTCCAGGAATCGCAGGCCGCGTTGCCGCTTGCTCTCGGGAAGTCCATCGGCGGCGAGCCGATTGTGGTGGACCTCGCGCGCATGCCGCATCTTCTGATCGCGGGTACCACCGGCTCCGGCAAGTCGGTCGGGATCAACACCATGATCCTGTCGCTGCTTTACAGGCTGCCGCCGAGCCAGTGCAATTTCATCATGATCGATCCAAAAATGCTCGAGCTGTCTGTCTATGACCGCATCCCGCATTTGCTGGCTCCGGTTGTGACCGACCCCAAAAAGGCCGTCGCCGCGCTGAAATGGACCGTCAAGGAGATGAATACGCGCTACGAGCTGATGAGCAAGCTCGGCGTCCGCAACATCACGAGTTACAATCAGAAGGTTGCGACGGCGCAGCTGCGCGGTCAGAAGTTGCGCCGCATGGTGCAGACCGGCTTCGATCCTCACACGGAAGAGCCGATCGAGGAGGAGGAGACTTTCGAGCCTGTCTCGATGACCTACATCGTGGTCGTCATCGATGAAATGGCCGATCTCATGATGGTTGCCGGCAAGGACATCGAATATGCGGTTCAGCGGCTTTCGCAGATGGCGCGCGCGGCTGGCATTCATCTCATCATGGCGACGCAGCGTCCGAGCGTGGATGTGGTTACCGGCACAATCAAGGCCAATTTCCCGAGCCGGATCAGCTTTCAGGTTACGTCAAAGATCGATAGCCGCACGATCATCGGCGAACAGGGCGCGGAACAGCTCCTCGGCCAGGGCGATATGCTCTACATGGCTTCGGGCGGCCGTATCATCCGGGCTCATGGGCCTTTCGTTTCGGACGACGAGGTCGAGGCCGTGGCCAGCCATTTGAAAGCGCAGGGCTTTCCGTCCTATCGGGACGACATTCTTGAGGATAGCGACAGCCTTGATGACAATCCCTCGCCGCGAGGGGAGGGCGGCGGCAGCGACCTCTATCGGCAGGCCGTGGATATTGTGTTGAAGGACAGGAAGCCGACGACGAGCTACCTGCAGCGTCGTCTCGGCATAGGCTATAACCGGGCCGCCTCCCTGATCGAGCGCATGGAGCAGGAGGGAATCATTGGCGCACCAGGCAGGACAGGCCGGCGCGAGATCCTCCTCGACGCAGGTCAATAAGCGTTGTCGCATGCGGGAATATGCCCGCGGGCATGAAATCGCCCAGAATTTGACGCTTTCTTCCAAACTCATAGCCGCAAATCGAAAACATTCGCATAGGGGCGACCGAACGATGGATCAATGCTGCAAGGCTCCCAGCTTTTCCAGCACCGGCGCGCGTTTCGTACGCCGCTTGATTGGGCTGTTGATCATAGCGACCTTGCCGCAAGTCGCGTTCGCTCAGGGTGGCGAGACGGCGGTCGCAAAGTCGACCCCATCGAATCCGCCACCGGTGGCGTCGGCGCCAGCTCTTGTTCCCCCAGCCCCCGCCGCTCCCGCTCCTGGCCCTACGGCTGCCGCAAAGGCTGGCAGTCCCGTGGGAGGAAGCGGAGGCGCCGGTTGGCAGGCGAAAACTGCGCAGCCGCCGCAGGCTGCGGCCCCGGCTCCCATTCGTCCCGTTCAGGAGAGTGACCCGGAGATCATTGGCAAGGTCAACGATTATTTCAATAAACTGGCCAACCTGGAAGGCACGTTCATCCAGACGGACCCGGACAATACGCAAAAACAAGGGAGATTCTATTTCGCGCGTCCCGGCAGACTGCGCTTCGACTACAGCCTGCCGAGCCGTTTGAAAATCATTTCCGACGGATATTACCTCGCCATCGAGGACTATGCGCTCAACACCTCGGACAAATATCCACTTGAAATGACGCCTTTCCGGCTCTTGTTGTCCGAGACCGTAGATCTGTCGAAAGAAGCCAACATCCTTGGCATCGACCAGGGGCCCGACACCGTTGTTGTGACGGTCGAGGACAAGAAGGGTGACGCTGCAGGCCGGATCAGCCTCTTCTTCAACAAAGCGGACATGAGCCTCAAGCAATGGATCATTACCGACGCTCAGGGTCTTAATACACGCATTGAGGTCAACGACCTTGAGCAGAACAAGCGCGTTTCGGCGGAACTCTTTGAGTTCTCCAAAGATGTCGGGTTCCATAGGGAGTGATCGACCGGATCGACGGCAGATTTGCAACTGTCAAGCTTAGAATCTAGCATTTTTGATTTGCATCCAGCTTAACACATGCTATTTTACAGACATTGGAAGGCTGATGCCAGTCACCATCGGTAGTGCCCCCCCGTCTAGCCGAAGGTATCAGTTTTCCAGCGCCGGCTTCCCTCCCGGCGCATGCGTGAAAACGCAAAAGCGCCCAACCTTCGCCGGAGTTGGGCGCTTTTTTTTGTGCCCATGACATTACGAATCTCCACCTGGAACATCAACTCCGTTCGCTTGCGGTTCGATCTGGTCGCGCGCTTCCTGAGCGAGGCCAGGCCCGACATTTTGTGCCTGCAGGAAATCAAATGCCGGGAGGATCTCTTTCCAGGCGAGGGGTTCAGAGAACTCGGATATAGCCACATCGCGGTCAGCGGCCAGCCCGGCTATCACGGGGTGGCGACGCTTTCGAAACTCCCCCTGGAGCCTCTCCCCCGCGAGAGCTTTTGCGGGACGGCCGAAGCGAGGCATCTCGGCTCCGCAGTTGTCTTGCCGAACGGTGAAAGGCTTGCGGTTCACAACATATACGTGCCCGCTGGCGGCGATATTCCCGATCCCGCCCTCAATCCTAAATTCAAGCAGAAGCTGGCTTATCTGGCCGCGCTCGGCGCTTGGCGCGGCGCTAGCGGCGCCCATGCGCTGTTGCTCGGCGATTTCAACGTCGCGCCGCTTGAAACCGACGTCTGGTCCCACAAACAGTTACTGAGAGTGGTCAGCCACACGCCGGTGGAAGTGGAGGCGCTAACCAAGGTTCAGGACGCCGGGCCGTGGGTCGATCTCGTGAGGCGCATTATCGTTCCGGAGCGCAAGCTCTACACATGGTGGAGCTATCGAGCCCGCGATTGGCAAGCCTCGGATCGCGGGCGTCGTTTGGACCACATTTGGGGAAGCGAAGGAATGGCTGACCGCGCACGCGGCGCCGCTGTTCTGAAAAGTGCGCGCAGCTGGAATGGCCCTTCAGATCATGTGCCGGTGACTTTCGATTTTGCCGTGTGACTGACGCTCAATCTCCACGAGCGTCAGTTTGGCGTCCAGGCGTCTTTCTGCTTAGCAGCGTCTTCTGCTGCGAGCAGCAAATCCTGACACTCCTTGGGCAGGTCCGAGACAAGCATCGGCTTTGGCTTTGCGGGCTCAATCGACCTTCTGTGCGGCTTAGGAGGCGCCCTCAATTTTTTGAACCAGTCATCCAATTCTTGGCCACAGCCATCGTCCGTTGCGACAGGCGCCTGAGAGTTGCAAGCGGGGTTCCCGGGAGGACAATCCAGGCGCACGTGGAAGTGGTCGTCGTGTTGGTACCAGGGGCGGATTTTTTGCAGCCATGAGCGGTCGCTCCCGGCGATTTCGCAGAGCGTCCTTTTGACGGCGGGATGCACGAAAATCCGAGCGACCTCTGCGTAGGAGGCGGCACGCCTAAGAAGCTTGACCTGTGCCTGCGTCCATTTCCTTGCATCGGTCGTCAAGGCGGCCTGATCCACCATATTGTCCGCAGCAAGGTGGTCGCGCTCATCAGCCGAGAGAGCGTGATCGGGCATCAGTGTGTACCAAAGGTCCACATCGAGGCCCATCTGGTGGCTCGCGTGCCCGCCCTGCAAAGGGCCTCCGATCGGCTGGGCCATGTCGCCTACGAGGATGCCCGGCAGGCCGTCCAGCCGTCTCACGTCGCCCCCGAGCCTTTGGATGTAAGCTATCAGGATGGGATGGCCCCAAATGCGATTGCGCGAGAGTCGCATCGTCTGCCATCCGGCGCCGCTTGCAGGGATTTTCTGCGCACCCGCGATGCAACCGCGCTCATAACGTCCAATCGCCTGCGGAGCTTGGGCAACGGGCGCTTTCACCGAGCCGAACGCCTTCTTCGCTTCCTGCTGATCGAAAGCGTCCTCGGCGTTCACACTCCCGCAAAAGGCAGCCAGGAGCGCGCAGACGAAGGCGCAAAGGATATAATTTTTCACGTTAGCGCCCAAAGGGGTCCCATGCGGGGCCGTTGGGGCTTGGTGGTGAGGGTGGCTTAGGCGTCTGCGCTGGCTCCGGGTCGGGGGCGGCCACGGGAGCCGGTGAAGAAGCTGGTTGGGCCGCGGCGGTTTTCTGAGCGGGCGGCTTCGGCTTCTTCGACGCGGCCTTCTTTGGGGTAGCCGGTTGAGTGTGGGCTGCGGCAGAAGGTTGGGTCAGGTCAATCCGGATAGGCTTCGCATCGGCGGTCTCAGCTGTGCGGGCGGGCTGGGGAGTTGGGGCAGCGAAGGCTTGGACGTTCTCGCCTGGAGGCGCGACGTTGACAGCAATCGCAGCGAGCATCCATTGCTCGCCGGATAACTGGAAAGCGAGATCGAAATTGACCTGTTCAGGCGTTGTAGGGAAGTAGCCTGTCACTCGAAGGATCTGCCCATCTTGAATCGGAGGTGTTGCGAATTTCGGGTTGAAGAACATGACCGGAGAAATGTCGAGCCTTCGTGCACGAAGCGTCGTAAACGATTCAGCAAGCCGCGCAGAGGTGTTCGACATCTGGAAATTCTGCGTGCCCAGATCCCGCAAGACAGAGTAATTTCCTGTCAGGTTTGCTTGATTGAGTGCTATGACCGCATTGCGGATCATGAGGAGAAGACGTGGATCGTCGGGAGTTCATGCCGGGCTGCGGCACTGGGGCGAACTGCGCATCGGCAGGAGCAGGTTCGGACTGAGCCGCCGCCCCTGTCAAACCGAGTTGGAACGTTGCAATCCAGCAAATAAGGCATAGGGCAAATCTCTTGGGCACGGCTTCCTCCACCTCGCCAAATACCAATTCTCAGCCACGGTAAAAAGGCGACTTCAAGACGATGCTCAGCCGAATACACATGCATTGATGAAGTCTTCGGCCGCCTCGACCCCGAGCGGCTTAAGAGCCTGTGCTGTTGCCAGCGAGACACCCGGCCCCAACACGCTGGCTCCGCTTCAGGCAAGCCATCCCAGATAGCTGCCGACCACCAGGACGAGGCCCATCAACGCGCGATAGACAACGAAAGGCCACGCTGAATACCTCTCAAGGATCCGCAGCAATCCCCAGATGGCTGCAAACGCCGAGAGGCTTGCGACGAAAAGCCCAACACCGAGTACCGACCACCCATAGGCGTCCAGGCCGGCAAGCCGAAGCTCCCACAATTCCTTGAAACCAGCAAGCGTGATGGCAGGAAGGCCCAGGAGAAACGAAAAGCGTGCCGCTTCTGCTCGCTTGAAATTGAGGAAGAGCGCAGCGGTCAGGGTCGATCCGGAGCGCGATACGCCAGGGATCAGCGCCCCGACCTGGGCGAGGCCGACAATCAACGCGTCAAGCAGTGAGGCTTTCTCCAGAGTGCGGCGATGCCGGCACAGGATTTCGGAAAGCGCCAGGAGCAAGGACATGACCACGCTCGCCCAGCCGATGACCAACAGGGTGCGCAGAGGCGAGTTGCAGGCATTGAGGACAGGGGACAAGAGCAGGCCGCCGATAACAATGGGAATCGTCGCCAGCACGATGGCAACCGCGAACCGAAACGACTTGTCCCGCCAATCCCTCCGCGCAACCGCCGACACCGACCCAAACACAAGCCCGCGGACATCGCTCCAGAAGTAGGCGATGACAGCCGCCAGGGCTGCGAGCTGCATTGCGGCCGAAAACGCCGAGCCTGGATCGCGCCAGCCGAGAACAGCGGGTACGAGGCGCATATGGGCGGTCGAGGAGATGGGCATCAACTCGGTGATGCCTTGCACGATGCCGAGCGCCATAACCTTGGCATACCCGAGGCTCACAAACCCCGTATCGAGGCCATTCGTGCATTCGGCGACCATGTTCCCCTCATTTCTCAATCCGAGGGGATGGCTAGCAGGCCGGGCGGCCGACCGCAAGCGTTCGCAGCAAGGACGCCCACCCTAGTTAGCGGCTCGCGGACTCTGGAATGTTCGGTTCCAACGCGACGACCGTAATTTCATTCGCGTCCGCCGAGCAGCCGATGCCGAGCGCTTTGCCGTGGTCGGCCTTGATTTCAGCGCGGGCTCCAGACTCAAGTTCGAACTTCTGGCGCCGGGGCCCGTCGAAACTGCGGTCATCGCCTACGGTTGCATCGACAACGGTAACGGCACAGCGCTTTTGCGTCGCAACAAAAAATCCTACGAAATACCGTCCGCCAATGGTATGGGTGAAGCCTTGTAATGGCTTGTAGGCCGACACTGACGCATGCTGAGGATGAATCGCTTTATCCTTGCCTGAGGCGGTGCATGGCACTAAGGCCGTAACAGCGATGGCGATGATGATGCGTTTCATATAGGGCCTTTCGGCATGGGCGGGGCACCCAGGCTTGCGTCTGACCAGGATAACTAGGCAATTGCTAATTTTGCGTTGCAACATATTTGTGACATCCTTAGGTGGCAGTCATCGCAACCGTTAGCTAAACTGTCATACAAATGTCCTACACGTTGCCTTACGGGTTCCGGAAGTGGTCCGTGACCCCACGGTTGAAACGTCGCCGAAGCAGGGAGGATGTGTGTTTAATCTTGCCCTGCAAAAACCTCCGCGCCGTTCGCGCGGGTGATCATCGCCTTTTGCCGTTCCGATTCTTCTCACAGTCAGAATTCGGACGAAACCTTTATCAAGGCGCGGCCAGAGCGGCTGAGGAAGAGAACATTCATGATGCGTGAAAACAAGACCTATGAGGAAATCCGGATTGGCGACGAGGCCTCCATCAATCGCGTTCTGACCGCGAACGACCTCTTTATTTTTGCCCATGCATCCGGAAACCTCAATCCGATGCATCTGCCGAAAGAGAGTGAGGACACGGTTTCCGAGAAGATTGTTGCGCCCTCCATGTGGGTTGGCGCACTGATCTCTTCCGTCCTTGGCAATGTGCTTCCTGGGGCAGGTACGCTGTACAAGGGGCAGACGTTGAAGTTTTTGGGTCGCGCCCATGTCGGCGAAGAGTTGACCGTGAAAGTCCGCGTCCTGGAAAAGAGGCCGGGCAATGTTGTGACGTTGGCCACCAGCGTCTCGCGCAATGGCGACACAATCGCCGAAGGCATTGCCGAAGTGCTGGCCCCGGTTCAGAAAGTGCAGCTGGATGATGCGCAAGCGCCCAGTGTGTTTGTGACGCGTCATAAGCACTTTGATGCCCTCATCACCAGGGCAAAGGGCTTGAAGCCGCTTAGGACCGCGGTCGTCGCCCCGGAAGCCGAGCATGCGCTGGCTGGCGCAATCATGGCGGCGGAACTCGGCATCATCGAGCCGATCCTAGTTGGCGACCGGCGGCGGATCGAGGCAGCGGCGAAGGCCACTGGCTTCTCGCTATCGCGCTACGAGATCATCGAGGCGTCGAGTGGGCTTGACGCAGCCGCGAAATCGGTGGCGCTCGTTCATGCGGGCCGCGCCGACTCGCTGATGAAAGGCCATCTCCACACGGATGAGCTTTTGCATGAGGTTCTCAAAAAGGACGGCGGTCTCCGGGCCGGACGGCGATTGTCGCACGTCTTTGTCATGGATGTGCCCGGCCTCGAACATCTCCTGCTCATCTCCGATGCGGCGATCACCATCGCGCCGACACTGGAGGAAAAAGTCGACATCACCCAGAACGCGATCGATCTCGCGATTGCGCTCGGAATGGTAAGGCCCCGCGTCGGCGTACTTTCGGCGGTCGAGACGGTCACGTCCAAAATTCCGTCCACGATCGACGCGGCCGTCCTCTCCAAGATGGCAGATCGCGGACAGATCACAGGCGGCGTCGTTGATGGCCCGCTTGCCATGGACAATGCGATCGACATGGAGGCCGCCAGGACAAAGGGCATCACCTCGCTTGTCGCCGGAAAGGCAGACATTCTGATCGTGCCCAATCTCGAGGCCGGAAACATGCTGGCGAAGGAACTCGTGTTCATCGCGCACGCCGATGCGGCCGGCATTGTGCTGGGCGCTCGCGTGCCCATCATCCTGACAAGCCGGGCCGACAACGAGAAGGCAAGACTCGCCTCCTGCGCGGTGGCAGCCCTCTACCGCGCCTCTCAGGTTCATGGCGGTCACGCTGTACAGGAAGCCGCATGACAGTCGAATCCTGACCATCAACGCGGGATCATCCTCGCTGAAATTCGCGCTGTTCGATCTGAACGGTCGGAATCCGGTGCTTCAGGCAAAAGGGCAGGTCGAAACGCTCGACACCGCACCGCATTCATCCTCAAATCGAGCACCGGGGAGGTGATCGAGAACTCAAGATGCTTCCGAAGCACAGGGGGGGCGAGCATGTAGAAGCCTTGCTTCACGTTGTGGACGTGCTGAAGATTCATGTCCCCGGCATCAATATTCTTGCGGTCGGGCACCGCGTTGTCCATGGCGGGGCAGCATTACTCCGAACCGCTCGTCCTCACCGAGGATTCATCGCCGAACTTGAAGAGTTGTGCCACTCGCTCCCTTGCACCAGCCGCATAATCTGGCCGGGATCGCAGCCGCGCATGTGGCATTTCCGGAGCCTTCCAGATCGGCTGCTTCGATACCGCGTTTCACCGTGCCCATCCTTGGGTGAATGATACCTTTGCATTGCCGCGCAAATATTACGACAAAGGCTTGCGGCGCTACGGCTTTCACGGCCTCTCCTATGAATATGTGTCGGCAAAGCTTCGGAAAATCGCGCCCGGATACTGCCGCCGGTCGGGTGGTGATCGCGCATCTCGGCGCGGGCGCGTCGATGTGCGGAGTCCGGATGGCAGGAGCATCGCCTCGACCATGGGCTTTTCCCCGCTTGACGGCTTCCCATGGGAACGCGATGCGGGCAGCTCGACCCTGCCGTCGTGCTCTATCTGATGGATCACGAAGGAATGTCGACCAAAGAGATTGCCGACCTCCTTTATAAACAGTCCGGCCTCAAAGGCTTGTCCGGCCTCAGCGGCGATATGCGCGAACTTGAAGCTGCCGGGACGTCCGAGGCGGAGGAAGCGATCGACTTTTTCGTGTTCCGCATCCGGCGTGAACTGGGCGGGCTCGCCGCTGCTCTGAACGGTCTCGATGCACTTGTCTTCTGCGGCGGGATCGGAGAGAATTCCGCTCGCATCCGGCACCGGATTTGCGAGGATTTGCATTGGATCGGGCTGGACCTCGACGACTCCCGCAACCAGCGCAACGTCACGATGATTTCGACGCTTCTCGAGCCGCGCCCAAATCTTCGTCATCAAGACCGACGAGGAAGCGATGATCGCACGCCACGCTATCGAGCTGCTTCAGGAGCGTCCCGGCCGCGGGACCCAGGGCCGCCGCGAGCTGGATCGGGCCACATTGTAGCTGTTTATCGCTCAAGCTGCGGTCAGACGCTTATCCTTGAAACTTCAGACAAAGGCGGCCTTGGTTTGGCCAAGGCCGCCCATGATGATCCCGGATAAGGCTTCGCCTTTCCTGGACGACGGGGGCGGCGATCCGTTGGCGCGTCAAGCCGAGTTCTTCGCGGGGCTTTGCGCTGCGAAAGAGGCACCAACCGGGTTCGCTGAACGGCTGGTTCTCTTCTGGTCGAACCATTTCTCGATGCGGCGTGTTTGTCGAGGCGTAGCGTTGGAACCCGGCTACCACTCTGCCGGACCCAACGGATGAAAAGCCCGTGGCGGAGGCCCATCTCATTGCCACTGGAATCGAGAGCCACCGTGGATGTTTTGCCATGCCGGAAGAAGTCTTCCTCGAACCCAGCCGCTTTGCAGCGGCGGCCAAGCACTATCTTGCAGGCAGGCCGGCCTATGCGCGGGGGCTCATCTCACGCATCGCCAAGGACCTTCGCCTGGGAGCGAAAGATGCGGCGATGGATCTTGGCTGCGGGCCCGGACAGTTGGCAATGCACTTCGCGCCGTTCGTGAGATCAGTGCTGGCCGTCGATCCGTCAGCCGAGATGCTCGAAGTCGCACGCCTAGCGGCAACTGGAGCGGATAATGTCCACTTCAAATCAGGAAGCTCGTTCAGCATAGGCCCTGAACTTGGGATATTCAAGTTGGTGACGATTGGCCGTGCATTTCACTGGATGGACCGGCCGGACACTTTGCAGCGTCTTGATACAATGGTCGAAAGAGACGGAGCAGTCGTGCTGTTTTCTGATTCTCATCCAAAGCATCGTGACAACGCGTGGGTCGAGCCTTACCAGCGGATCATCGACGGCCATGCGGCCGAGGACGTTCAGAGAGAGACACGCCGTTCAGCCGATTGGCTTCCCAACGAAGAAATTTTGCTCGCTTCCCCTTTTGCCCGGCTCGAACGGATTTCCGTTATCGAGAAACGCACCGTGCCTGCGGAGCATCTTGTGGAACGCGCCCTTTCCATCTCAGCCATCAACGAGGCCGGCCTTGGCAGCAAGATTAATGATTTAATCAATGATATAAGAGACTTAAGTTCAGGCTTCAGTCTTGGGGGCATCGTGAGCGAAGTGATCGAGACCAGTGCGCTCATTGCGCGCCGGGTGGATGAAAGTTAACACATGTTTACCTAGAACAGACGGCATCATACGCGACCGGAATATCGAGTTTCGGTGCTTGAGCGCCTGCTAGGGAGGCTATCGGATTGCGTAGCGGGCAAGAGTAGCAATGCAATAGACAGAAACGAGCAGCACGAGCACCGCCGTAATCGTGGTTTCTGTTGCAACGCCGAGACTGGCGACTGTGCCTGGATTATCGATGATGCGCTTGTTGCGCACGAAACGGACATGGCTGATGAGAATCAGCATGAGCCCCACCACCATCATGGCGAAGCCTCGTGACGCCCCGGTGGCCCCCAGACGACGAGGAGTGCCGCGTTCTCTTCTTGCTTGCCAATGAAGCGCGTGCCTCCCTATTGCGGGATCGCAAGCCCGATTGCTCCAATCTCGGCGTGAATGTGGGGTAGGCCGCAGGTCAGACGGTCTTCCACGTCCATTTGCATCTCATTCCGCGCCTTCAGCCTTCGACAGGCTCAGATGAGGTTGCGTGTTTTCAGAGAGTTTGTCGAACCATCGGCAATGTTCGAAACCGGTCTCTCCGCCATGCAAATTTCTTTCTTGTCGGTAAAGCCTGGAACGCGGCATTTATAGGCTGGCCGTTTGCAGCGGTTTCAGGGGGCCGCGCATATCCGCCACTCGGCGTGAAAGGTCCCGGGGGAAAATGAGTGTGAAGCGAGCTATCGGCCAAACCTTTTGCGTCGCCAGCATCGTTCTGTCGGCGTCCGTAATGCGTGCCGAGGGATCGGAGCGCGAGCTTGTCAGGGTCCGAACCATTACGGCCGAGATGTCACAAGTCGCGCGGGAGATTCAGCTGACGGGCGAAATTCAGGCGCGCGTTCAGACGAATATCGCGTTCCGCATCACCGGCAAAATCGTCAGCCGCGCCGTCGAGATCGGCGACCATGTGACGGCCGATCAGGTTTTGGCGACGCTCGATCCCCGTGACGAGAAGTCCGACGCCGATAATGCGAAAGCCGCGGTTGCTTCCGCGGAAGCGGTGCTCGTGCAATCGAAGGCCAATTTCGACCGCCAGCAGTCGCTCATCGCAAGCGGGTTCACGACGCGGGCGGCTTATGATCAAGGGAAAGCGTCGTTCGATGCCGCCACGGCGCAGCTCGACGCCGCGAAGGCGACGCTCAAAACAGCGGAAGAGCAGCTGTCCTACACCGAGCTTCGAGCGGGCGCTGATGGCGTCATCGTGGCGCGCAATGCCGAGGCCGGCGAGGTCGTGCAGCCCGGAAGGACAATTTTTACGCTTGCTCAGGACGGTCCGCGCGACGCGATTTTCGATGTCTATGAAGCCCTGGTGAGCGGCCGTCCGAGAACCACGCCCATCGATATCATTCTGCAGTCCGACCCGAAGGTGAGAGCCGCCGCGACCGTGCGCGAAGTCTCTCCCACGGTGGATTCGAAGTCCGGGACGGTGCGCGTGAAGCTCAGGCTCATGAATGCGCCGCCCGAGATGACGCTCGGAGCAGCAGTTACGGGCAATGCGCGATTTGGTTCGAGCGAAGCCATTGTCCTGCCCTGGAGCGCTTTATACGAGTGGCAGGGAAAGCCCGCAGTTTGGGTTCTCGGCGAGGGAAATCGCGTGTCCCCCCGGATCGTGACCATTGAAAGCTTCGCCACCGGAGAACTCGCCCTGTCGGGCGGAGTGAAACCGGGCGATAAGGTTGTCACGGCCGGCATTCAGTTCCTGCGTCCGGGACAAACGGTGACTGCCGTGCAAGGGGATGCCCGATGAGGCGATCAAGCTTCGCCGCCGCCGTCATCCCGGAAAGGCGCAGCCTTGTCCGGGATCGTAGCGAATTCAAGCGTCGTCCTTTATGCGATCCCGGCTCGCGCTTTGCTTGGCCGGGACGACGACGCTCGGAGCGAGCGGCGTCCGGGATGTCCGCTGGCCAGATCAATGGATTCTTATCCCGCGCGATAGCGCCGTTTTTGCTCGTCCTGCTTGTTGCGGCCTGCTCGCGTCAGGAAACGGCGCAGACGGTTGAGCCGCCGCGGCCGGTTCTCTCGGTCCTCGTCCAACCGCGCGTGGTCGAGATGTTCGGTCCCTTCACCGGAACGATCCAGCCCCGCTATCAAAGCTCCGCGGGCTTCCAGATCGCGGGCCGGATGGTGACGCGCGACGTCAACGTCGGAGATCTCGTGAAGGCTGGGCAGCTTCTGGCCTCGCTAGATCCCAGGCTCACGCGCTTTTCGCTCAATTCCGCGCAGGCCGATGTCGCCAATGCGCGAGCGACCCTCATCAACGCGCAAGCCACCGAAGACCGGCAGAAGAAACTTCTCGCGGATGCGACAGGGGGCACGATGCAAGCCCAGGTCGATGCCGCGACCACAAACCGGCAGACAGCGCAAGCCAAGCTCGACCAAGGGCTGGCGAACTTGCAGAAAGCGAAAGAGCAGGTTGGCTATACCGAGCTTCGTACTGACTACAATGGCGTAATTTCCTCCTGGGATGCCGAGGTGGGGCAGGTTGTTGCCGCGGGGCAAGCGGTCGTAACCATCGCCCGGCCGGATGTGCGGGAGGCCGTATTCGACGTTCCGGCTGAACTCATGGGTCAACTTCAGCCGAACTCAGACTTTGCCGTCGCTCTTCTGACCAACAGCGCCGTCTCAGCATCCGGCAAAATCCGCGAGATCACGCCGCTTGCCGAATTGGCGACGCGCACCCAGCGCATTCGCCTCAGCCTCGATGATCCGCCAGCCGCCTTCCGCCTCGGCACGACCGTTGCCGTTTCTCTGCCGCAAAGCATTCCGCCTGTGATCGAGATCCCAGCCACTGCCGTTCTCGAAGAGAATGGGAAAGCGTCGGTCTGGATCGTGACCCCGGATGATACGGTCGCATTGCGTCCCATCGTCATCGGCAAGCGGACAGGTGCGATCGTTGAGGTGTCCGGGGGCCTGGCCAAAGGCGACCGCGTCGTCACCGCTGGCATTCATTCTCTCATTGGCGGGGAGCGCGTCCGCCATCCCGAGGATCCGTTCCCATGAGGTCTTTCAATCTGTCTGAGTGGGCGATCGAGCATCGGTCGCTCGTCTGGTTCCTGATGATTGTGGCGGCGCTGGCCGGGTTCATAGCCTACGGCAAGCTCGGCCGCGAGGAGGACCCCAACTTCACCATCAAGACGATGGTCATCCAGCAGCAATGGCCAGGGGCGACGGTCGCGGAAACCGTCAATCAGATCACCGACCCTATCGAGAAGGAACTGCAGCAGGTCGACAGCCTCGACTACACGAGAAGCTACACAACGCCGGGGCAGACGACGATCTTCGTCAACCTCAAGGACACAACCAGGGACGCGCCCTGGCAGTTCTATCAGGTTCGCAAGCACGTCCAGGACATTCAGTATCAGCTGCCGTCCGGTGTGCGGCCGCCGGCCTACAATGACGAGTTCGGAGATGTCTTCGGCAATATCTACGCCTTCACAGCCGACGGGCTGACCTTCCGGCAGCTTCGCGATTACGTCGAGCAGGTCCGGACTGGTATCAGTAATGTCCCAAATCTCGGCAAGGTTCAGGTCATCGGCGCGCAAAACGAGACCATCTATCTCGATTTCTCTGCGCGGAAGCTCGCGGCGTTCGGACTTGACATCAACGCGCTCGTGCAGACGCTGCAAAACCAGAATGCCGTTCAGCCTTCCGGCGTCATGCAGGCGGGGCCTGAGCGGGTCAGCCTCCGGGTCAGCGGCGCATTCGCATCCGAAGAAAGCCTGCGCGCCATCAATCTGCGCGTCAGCGACCGGTTTTTCCGGCTGAGCGACGTGGCCGAAATCTCGCGTGGCTATGAGGATCCGCCCGAGGCGATGTTCCGCTATAACGGCCAGCCCGCCATCGGCTTGGCCATCGCGGCCCGGAAGAGCGCGAATGTGCTGCAGTTCGGCGATGACCTTAAGAAGCGAATGGACGAGATCGTGGCCGATCTCCCGATCGGGGTTGGCGTCCATCTCGTCTCCGATCAGCCGAATGTTGTGGCGGAAGCCGTGGGCGGGTTCACGGGGGCCCTTTTCGAGGCCGTGATTATCGTTCTCGCCGTGAGCTTTTTTACGCTCGGCATTCGGGCAGGGCTTGTGGTTTCTTTCTCCATACCCCTCGTGCTCGCCATCGTTTTCATTGCGATGCAGGTTCAGGGCATCGCGCTCCAGCGCGTCTCGCTTGGCGCGCTCATCATCGCGCTCGGCCTCCTTGTCGACGATGCCATGATCACCGTCGAAATGATGGTGAATCGCCTGGAGCGGGGCGACGGCCTCAAAGAGGCAGCGACCTTCGCCTATACGTCGACCGCGTTTCCCATGCTCACTGGCACGCTTGTCACCGTGGCCGGTTTCATTCCCATCGGCCTCAATGGAAGCCAGGCGGGCGAATATACGCATAGCCTGTTCGTGGTGATCGCCGCCGCGCTTTTGATCTCCTGGATCGTAGCGGTAATCTTTGCGCCTCTGATCGGCGTCACGATGCTGCCGAAGACCCTTCCCGCGCATGATCCGGCCAATCCCAGCCGGTTCGTACGGCTTTTCGATACGTTTCTTCTCCGCGCGATGCGCCGGCCCTGGTTCACCGTCGGCATTTGCGTGGCGATGCTGGCTATCTCGGTCCTCGCGATGGGCTTCGTGCAGCAGCAATTCTTCCCGAACTCGGACCGCCCGGAACTTCTCGTCGATCTGACGCTGCCGCAGAACAGCACGATCCTTGAGACTAAGGCACAGATGGATCGCTTCGAAAAGGAGTTCGTGGGCGACCCGGATATCGAGCGCTGGTCCTCTTATGTTGGGCAGGGGGCCGTGCGCTTTTATCTTCCGCTCGACCAGCAGCTTACAAACGCGTTCTATGGGCAGATTGTGCTCGTGACAAAATCGCTGGACGCGCGCGACCGCGTCGACACGAAGTTGAAGGCTTTTGCGCGCGACCAGTTTGTCGGGACCGACGTCCTTATTCAGCCCTTGTCGCTGGGTCCGCCTGTGGGCCGCCCGGTTCAATACAGGCTAAGCGGACCAAATCTGCAGGGCCTTCGCGAGCAAGCGCTGAAACTCGCGGATATCGTCGGCGGCAACGCGCATCTCGACGTGCCGACCTTCGATTGGAACGAGCCGGGGCGCGTTTTGCGCGTTGATATCGCGCAGGATAAGGCGCGGCAACTCGGCGTTAGCTCGGCTAGCCTCGCAAGCATCCTGAACGGCGTGGTCGGGGGCACGCCCATAACCCAGGTGCGCGACAGCATCTACCTCATCAACGTGGTGGGGCGCGCTGAGGCGGGCGAGCGCGATACGCTTGAGACGCTCCGGACACTTCAAATTCCGACGCAGAGCGGCGGGGTGGTCCCGCTCCTCTCCTTCGCGGCAATACGATACGGGCTCGAACAGCCCATCATCTGGCGGCGCGACCGCCTCCCGACTGTCACCGTGCGCGCTACGCTCAACGACAGCACCCAGCCTGCCA
The DNA here is from genome assembly GCA_963839435.1 of uncultured Alphaproteobacteria bacterium. Taxonomy (GTDB): domain Bacteria; phylum Pseudomonadota; class Alphaproteobacteria; order Rhizobiales; family Rhodomicrobiaceae; genus Rhodomicrobium. The sequence goes on along the minus strand of CAWIVD010000028.1, from coordinate 325,616 downwards.
CCGTCGTATCGCAGTTGAAGGGTGAAATATCCCAGTTTGAGCGCGCGCTGCCGCCCGGTTACAAGCTGGCGGTGGGCGGCGCGGTTGAGGAGAGCGCCAAGGCGCAAGGGCCGATCGTTGCGATTGTGCCGATCATGCTCCTCGTTATGGCGCTTTGTATCATGGTGCAGGTGCAGAGCTTCCAGAAGCTGTTCCTTGTCGTGAGCGTGGCGCCTCTCGGGCTGATCGGCGTCGTGGCCGCGCTTCTGTTATCAGGCAAGCCCCTGGGCTTTGTGGCCATTCTCGGTGTGCTTGCGCTTACAGGAATTATCATTCGCAATTCCGTCATCCTCGTCGCCCAGGTCGATGAAATGAGGCGGGATGGACTTGAGCCTTGGGCGGCGGTGGTGGCCGCCACCAGGCACCGCATGCGCCCGATTTTGCTCACGGCGTCAGCCGCGAGTCTTGGCATGATCCCCATCGCCCCGCAGGTGTTCTGGGGGCCGATGGCGTTTGCGATGATCGGCGGCATCGTCGCGGCGACCTTCCTGACGCTGGTCTTCTTGCCGGCGCTCTACGTGGGTTGGTACGGCATTCATGAGGGGCAACCGGTCAAGCGAACCACGCCAATCGTAATCGGGGGCCGTTACAAGGACGAGCCTGAACCCCGCGAACCAGCGCGAGAATTGTAATTATGAGGTGGCTCCGTTTGTTCGGACAGTTTTTCCGCTTCGATAAGTGGATCGTCAGCCAAGGCTAGGCCCCAAGCGGACTGGCGGCAAAGCTGTGTGCTCCGTAGTAGGCTTGATCGGGCGTCATGCGTCAAGGCTCGAGCGCGGCGGCGGAGCGCTTGGCCGGCGCCACAGGATCGCGCTCGATGGCCTCGTCCGGGCACGCTTTTGGCTGAATTAGCGAAGTTTGCGTTAGGCGCAGCCCACTTGTCGGCTAACCAAATTGGGTTCGTTTCGCAAAACACCGCAAGTAAATATATAAATAACTTTCCGGCTGCAAGGGGCCTCCATGGCAAAAAACGTCCTGACTTATAGCGGTTCGTTTTATGAGGGTGGGGCTACGATAACGCTCGGCGCTTGCCTCCTTCTTCTGCTCCGTGTACGCAGGCGATCGAGCCAGAGGTAGATCACGGGGGTCGTATAGATCGTGAGCAACTGGGAGACCGCGAGGCCGCCGACGATGGTATAGCCGAGCGGCGTTCTAAGCTCCGAGCCCGGCCCGGAAGCGAGCACCAGCGGCAAAGCGCCAAACATGGCTGCGAGCGTCGTCATGAGGATCGGCCGAAAACGCTCAAGACAAGCTTGGCGAATGGCGTCCTCGCTGGACAGCCCCCTGGTCCGCTCCGCTTCAAGCGCAAAATCGACAAGCATGATGCCGTTTTTCTTCACAATACCAATGAGAAGAATAATGCCGATGAAGGCGATAATTGAGAGCGACTGCCCTGTCGCCTGCATCGTGAGCAGCGCGCCGAAGCCTGCCGATGGCAGCGTCGACAGGATGGTGAGGGGGTGGACGAGGTCTTCATAAAGGATGCCGAGGACGAGATACACCGCGACAAGCGCCGCGATGATGAGCAGCACTTCGGACGTCTGCTCCTGCTGGAGGGCAAGCGTCTCTCCCGCAAGCTCGAAATGGAGTGATTCTGGAAGCTGGATATCTCTGGCGATCTGCAGGACATGCGGCAGAACCTGTCCGAGCGTGACATTCGGTGCGGTGTTGAAGCTGATCGTCGCGGCGGGGAATTGGCCTGTGTGGTTCACCACGAGCGGCTGGGACGTGACGCTGATGGTCGCAATGGTGCTAAGAGGCACCTGCTGTCCCTGGCTGCCTTTGACGTAGATGGTATCGAGCCCCGCCAGGCTGCGCTGCACGTCCAGGTTTGCTTCCAGAATGACGTTGTATTGATTGCGGTACGAATAAATGGTCGACACGGCGCGCTGCGAGAACGCGTCGTTGAGCGCGGCGTCGATATCCTTGACCGCTATCCCGTATTTTCCGGCCTTCACACGGTCGATGGTTACCATCGCCTGCGGGCCGCCCGCCTGACGGTCATTGTTGACATCGACGACACCGGATACTTGCTTGACGCGATTCTTGAAGCTTTGGAAGCCATTCGGCGATTTCCTTCAGGTCCGGCCCCCAAAGCGTCACTTGGTATTGCGCGCGGGACTGCCGTCCGCCGAACTGAATTTCCTGGCCCGGAAACATTGTAACGTCGATGCCCTTGACCTCGGCCAATTTCTTCCGCAGCCGGCCGATTACGGCCATCGCGGTATCTTTGCGCTCCTCGATCGGCTTCAGCGACATGTAAAAGCGGGCTTGATTGCTTTGCCCGAAGCCGGATGTGCCGCCGATCGATACGGCCACGCCATCAACGTCGGGATCGGAGTTCAAAATCGCCGTGACCTTCTTTTGAATATCTTCCAGGGAATTGAAGGATACCTCGGGAGCGGCCTGGGCAAACCCGATCACAAGACCTGTGTCGCCCAGCGGAATGAGACCCTTAGGCATAACGATGTACAGGTTGATAGTCAGCGCCAGCGTCGTTAGGGTGACAAGCAGCATCAGCCCTTGGTGCCGCAGCGCATAGGTGAGCGAGCGGTCGTAGGCCCTTATCATCCCTTCGAAAAAGGGTTCAATCCGGCGGTCGAGCCATGTTTCGCGCGGGCGCGGCAAGCGGCGGATGAAGCGGCCGCAAATCATCGGCGTGAGAGTGAGAGACACCACCGCGGAAATGAGGATCGCGTAAGTCAGCGTCCACGCGAATTCGCCCAAAAGCCGGCCGATCAGGCCGCCCATGAAGAGAAGCGGGATGAAAGCGGCCACCAGCGACAGGCTGATGGAGATGATGGTGAAGCCGATCTGCCGCGAGCCCTGCAGCGCGGCTTCGAGCGGCTTCAGCCCCGCTTCCATGTTGCGGTAGCAATTTTCGATCACGACGATGGCGTCATCGACGACAAAACCAACGGAAATGGTCAGAGCGAGAAGCGAGATGTTGTCGAGGCTATAGCCGGAAAGCCACATGAGCCCGACGGTGCCTGCGAGCGAAAGCGGCACCGCGACGCCTGCCGCAACCGTCGGAATGATGCGGCGGAGAAAGATCAGAACCACCATCATGACAAGAAAGATGCTTGCGAGAAGCGTCTTCTGAATGTCGGCTATGCTGGTCCGGATGGTCTTGGTTCGATCGTTCAAAACCTCAAGCTTTACGTCCGCCGGAAGAAGCCGGTGAAGCTCCGGGAACAGAGCGTAGATTTGATCGGTCGTGTTGACGACGTTCGCGTCCGGCGTCTTGAAGATGATGAAAATGACGGCGTTGTCTTTGTTGAAGTAACCTGCCGCGAGCCTGTTGCTCGTGCCCGTTGAAACCTGGGCGATGTCGCCGATGCGAACGACATTGCCACTCTTCACTTTCACGACCAGCGACGCGTAATCCGACGGTTTATCGATCTGGCCATTTGTCGTTACGATCGTTGACTTCTCGGGCCCGTTCAGCGTTCCGATCGGAACGAGCGAATTGGCTTGCGTTATGGCGGTGCGGACATCTTCAAAGCCAAGGCTGCGCGATTGCAATGCCCCCGGATCGGCGACGACGCGAACCGAAGGCGTCTGCGCTCCTCCTATCAGGACTTCGGCTATGCCGCTGATCTGACTGATGCGCGTCGAGACAATGAGGTCGCCGAGATCGTAAAGATCGGTAGGACGCCTGATCGGGGATGTCATGGCCAGGATCATGATTGGCGCGCCGGCGGTGTTCGACTTCCTGATCGTCGGCCGGCGTGTCAAAGTCGTCGGAAGATCGGCCTGCGCCGCGTTGATGGCCGCCTGCACATCGCGGGCGGCGTCGTCTCCGTTCCGCGACAGGTCGAACTGAACCTGGATGCTCGTGGAGCCGAGCTGGCTCGTGGACGTCAGCTCATTGACGCCCGCAATCTCGCCGATGTGCCGCTCAAGCGGGGCAGCGATGGTGGCCGCGACGGTCTCGGGATCGGCTCCAGGAAGTGTTGCACTCACCCGCACGGCGGGCATGTCGACGCTGGGAAGGCTCGCGACCGGCAGCTTGATATAGGCGACGACGCCCGCAAGGAAGATCCCGACTGAAAGCAGGATGGTCCCAATTGGCCGCCGGATGAAAAGCGCTGAGGGGTTCATGGGCCTAGCACCCGGGCTCATTGGTGGGTGAAACGTAACCCCCCTTCATCCGGTCTTTCTCCCGTCCTGCATCTGCTTGCGGATGCAGGCATTCCGGGTTGCAAGCGCGCCAAGGCGCGCTTAACGGGAGAAGGGACGCTGTTGCAAGCGCGAGCGAACGCCCTCTCCCCTTGCGGGAGAGGGCTGGGGTGAGGGGGCATGCCGCGCAATGCATGAGTCGTCCTTCAACAATAGTAGACACTTAGCCCCGCGTTTCCGGCGCGGCGGGCGCGCCCGCTGGCGGCGGACCGCCTGCCGAGCCCGGGCCTCTGGGAGGCACTTCACTGGGCTCTCCCATGCCTAGAAGCCGCTCAATGCGGCGCTTCAGGCCGTCCATGGCGAGGTAGATCACAGGCGTCGTGTAAAGGGTCAGGAATTGGCTCAACAGCAAGCCGCCAATGATGGTGACGCCAAGCGGAGTCCGCAACTCAGACCCTGGTCCGCTGCCAAGAACGAGCGGAAGCGCGCCCAAGAGCGCCGCAACGGTCGTCATCATGATCGGACGAAAGCGAAGCAGGCAGGCCTCCCGGATGGCCTCGAACGGCGTCATGCCCCGGTGACGCTCGGCATCGAGCGCGAAGTCAATCATGATGATGGCGTTCTTCTTCACGATGCCCATCAGGAGGACGACGCCGATGAGCGCGATGAACGAAAATTCCATGCCGAAATATTCGAGCGCGAGCAGCGCGCCGATGCCTGCCGATGGAAGCGTCGTGAGAATGGTAAAGGGATGAATGAAGCTTTCGTACAGCACGCCGAGAATGATGTAGATCGTCACGACCGCGGCGAGCACGAGTAATGGGGTGCTTTTCAGCGAGGCGTTGAACTCGGCCGCGGCGCCGGTATAGCTGCCGACAATCGAGCTTGGCATGCCAAGACGGGCCGTCGCATCGGCCACGGCCTGGACGGCGGCGTCGAGAGAGACGCCAGGGGCGACATCGAAGCTGATGGTCGCCGCGGGGTATTGCTGCACGTGGTTGACCGATAGCGGCGCAACGGTCCTTTCGATCGTCGCAAAAGACGAAAGCAGAACCTGCGCACCGCTTCCTTGCCCGATAGCGGGCACCGCTGTAATGGACGAGCCCGTCGGTCCGGAACTCCCGCTGGAAAGCCCCGTAACGGAGTTGCCGGTCGTCGTGTTGCTGATCGCATTACCGGGAACGTAGATAGACCCAAGCGCCGCGAGATTCTTCTGGAACTTGGGATCGACTTCGAGAATGACGCGATATTGGTTCGACTGCCCATAAATGGTCGAAACCTGCCGCTGCCCGAAGGCATCGTAGAGCGTATCGTTCAGCGCCTGCATGGTGACGCCGAGCCTGCCCGCGATAACGCGGTCAGTGTTGATCATCACGGCGTTGCCGTCTTCCTGAATGTCGGAGGAAACGTGGATCAAACGCAGGTCGCGCTTGAGCTCGGCTTCGAGCTTCTTCGCCCATGTGGAGAAGCCATCACGGTCGAGCCCGACAAGCACGTATTGATATTGCGTGCTGCTGCGCGCCGTCCCGATCTGGATGTCCTGCACAATCTGGAATGTGGTCGAAATGCCGGGCATGCCGGTGGTCGCAGCGGTCAGCCGCTGCATGATCTCGGTTGCGCTGGCGGTGCGGTCGCCCTTCGGCTTCAAGGTCAGTGCGAAATGCGCAACGTTTGGCGTTGCATTCGTCGTTCCGACGCCGACAACGGATACAACACCAAGCACATCCGGGTCTTTGCGGATGATCTTCTCGACGCTGTTTTGAAGCGCATTCATTTTGTCGAATGACACGTCCGCAGCGGTTTCCGTTTCTGCCGTCAGGAAGCCAGTATCCTGGTCGGGCAAAAAGCCTTTCGGGATGGCCAGATACATTGTGATCGTCAAGACCAGCGTCAGTGCGGCCACAATCAGCGTCAGCATCCGGAACCGCAGCACAATATCAAGCGTGGTCCGGTAGAACACGGTAAGCGCGGTGATCGGAGCTTCAGCCAGCCTTGCATACCATGGCGCCGCGTCGCCATGGCGGGGAAGGCGCAGAAGCCGGCCGCTCATCATTGGCGTCAGCGTCAGCGAGATCACCATCGAAGTAAGCACCGCGATGGTCAGCGTGAGAGCAAACTCGCGGAAAAGGCGTCCAACGATGCCGGTCATGAAAAGAAGAGGGATGAACACCGCTATGAGCGAGACGGTCAGCGACACGATCGTAAATCCGATCTCGCCCGCGCCCTTGTAGGCAGCGGCCATCGGCGTCTCGCCGCGCTCGATGTAGCGCATGATGTTTTCGATCATCACGATGGCATCGTCGACCACGAACCCCGTCGCGATGGTCAGCGCCATGAGCGAGAGGTTGTCCAGGCTGAAGCCGGCGAAATACATGATGCCGAAGGAGGCGATCAGCGACAGCGGCAGCGTAACGCCCGCCACAATTGTTGCACTCAGCGTCCGCAGGAACAAAAGCACGACCATCACCACAAGGACGACGCTCAGCACGAGCGTGAACTGCACATCCCGCACGGACGCGCGGATGGTGCCTGTGCGGTCGGCGACGACCTCTGCTTTCACGCCCGCGGGAAGTGCAGCCTCAAGCTTCGGCAGGATTTTCTTGATACGGTCGACAGTGCCGACGATGTTCGCCCCTGGCTGGCGCTGGATGTCGATAACGACGGCAGGCACGCCATTATACCGCGCCGCCACCTTGTTGTTCTCCAGGCCTGCGATGACCGTCGCGACATCGCGCAGCAATACAGGCGCGCCGTTGGTGTAAGCCACAACGATGTTTTCATAGGCCTTGGCGGTTTCGAGCTGATCGTTGGCGCCGATGAGGTAGGCTTTGTCCGATCCGCTGAGAACGCCCTTCGATCCGGTGACATTGGCGTTGGCGATCGCCGCGCGCACGGTCTCTAGAGCAAGCCCATAGGAGGAAAGTTGAAGCGGGTTGGCCTGGATGCGGATCGCGGGCCGGATATTGCCCTGGATCGTGACGCGGCCCACCCCAGAAATCTGACTGAGCCTCGGGCTCAAAAGCGTGTCCGCAAGATCGCTCAGCCTTTCCATGGACACGCTTTTTGACGTCAGCGCGATGGTCAGAATGGGCGGATCGGAAGGGTTGACCTTCGCGTAAACCGGTGGGTAAGGCAGGTTTTGCGGGAGTGTGCCGCCTGCGGCGCTGATGGCAGATTGTACGTCCTGGCCGGCGGCGTTGATGTCGCGGTCGAGGTTGAATTGAAGCGTGATCTGGCTCACCCCTTGCGAGCTCGTCGAACTCATTCCTTCGAGCGAGGGGATTTGCCCAAGCTGGCGTTCAAGCGGCGCGGTTACGAGCCGAGCCATCGTGTCCGCGTTTGCGCCGGGAAGCTGCGTCGTGACCTGAATGACGGGATAGTCGACCTGCGGAAGCGAGGAGATCGGCAGGAACGAATAGGCGAGCGCGCTGCTCAGCAGCACCGCGACAGCAAGGAGCGACGTAGCAATCGGGCGCGCGATGAACGGCGCGGAAATGCTCATGGCCGGCGCGTGCCCTCGGTGGTAGCAGCATCCGCTTGCACGGGCTTCTTCCAAGTCCCGGCTTGCTCCCCGCCTTGAGCGTCCGCTTCCGCCGACTCCTCTTTTCTGTGGCGCTTGCGTTCCGGCTTGCCTTCCTTCGCGCCTTGCTCTTCAGTCTTTGTCCCGCTTTCTTGGGCGGGAGCCGCGTTCGCGGAAGGCCCCCCGTTGGCTGTACCGGTGTCGATCTTGATTTTTGAACCGTCCTGAAGGTTGGCAAAGCCGCTCGTGATCACGGTATCGCCCGCCGCAACGCCCTCGCCGATCACCGACTGTTTCTCACCTTCCTGCACCACCTTCACATAGGTGAGCTTCGCCGTATTTTCAGGCGTGACAAGATAAACATAGCTTCCGTTCGCGCCTTGCTGAATGGCGACTGACGACACGACAATTGCGTTCTCAAGGGTCTTGAGCTTCAGCTTCACATTAACAAACTGGCCCGGCCAAAGCCTGTTTTTGTCATTTGGGAAGATGCCCTTGATCTTCACGGTGCCTGTGGATTGATCGATTTGATTGTCAAGCGCGAGGAGTGTCCCTTCGCCTAGAACTCCCACGCCAGTTACGGCCTGCAAAGGCACAGGGCCTCGGTCCTGCGCATCAAGAACTCCTGCCACGGTGCTTTCCGGAAGGGTGAACACAACGGCGATAGGCCTTAACTGAGCAATGACGACGATTCCCGTCGCATCCGTCGCGCTGACGAGGTTGCCCTTATCGACGAGCCTGATGCCCGTTCTGCCGGCGATTGGAGCTTTGATCGTTGCCCATTGGAGGTTCGCCTTGGCATTGTCGATCAAGGCCTGGTCGAGTTTGACCTGGGCCTCGTCCTGCAGGACCGTCCATTTCGCCGTGTCAGCCTGCTGCTGGGTTGCCGCGTTCGTCTTGACAAGGTCCATATATCTTTTTTCGTCCAGGCGCGCATTGGCGAGAAGCGCATCGTCCTTCGCCTTCTGGGCGACGGCCTGGTCGTACGCAGCCTGATAGAGCGCAGGGTCCACCACCGCAAGGACATCGCCCTCCTTCACATCCTGGCCTTCGGTATAGGGCACATCGGTCAGGCGGCCGCTAACCTGGGTACGGACAGTTGTTGTATTGAAGGCCTCAACGGTTCCGACACCGCTTAAATAAACGGGCACATTCTCAGTTCGCGCTTTTTCCGCAAGCACCGGAACAATTTGGCTGCCCCGGCGGAAGTTGCCCTGCGGGCGGCTACCCGGCGCACCCGTCATGCCGGGCGCCCCACCTCCTGCCTCCTGCTTCGGGAAGATGCGGTCCTTGTAGACGAAAGCAATAAGGCCGCCTGTAATCAGAACAAAAATCAGGTATGGCAACAGCCTTTTCATTGTACCCGTGCTTTCCATTGTAGAACCGATGCAACTTCCGCGATTGCAGCGTCGTTCGGCTTATACCACCCGCCACCAAGAGCCTCATAGAGGGAAACTGCAGCCTGAAGGCGAGTTTGCCTTACAAGCGCGTAAGCAAGTTCCGCCGTAAATAAGGTTTGCTCCACTTGAAGAAGCGTCGTCGCATCGATGATGCCGCCTTTCAATTGATCCTCCGACAGCTTGAAAGCCCGCCTTGCCGAAAGCACGGCCTCGTGCTGCAGGCGCTCCTGCTCGGCATCCTTGATGTAGGCGATCAAAGTGTCTTCTACGTCCTGGAAGGCGGAAACGATCGCCTTGCGGTAATCCTGAAGCAGTTCCCCATAGGTTGCACGCTGGAGATCGAGTTGAGCCTGCAATTGATACTCGTTCGTTATGGGCTGGGTTACGCCGACTGCAGCGTTGTAAAAGGCGCTTTGTGGCTGGAACAAGGAAGCCAACGCCACACTCTGGAAGCCGCCATTGCCGGTAAGCTGGATGGTCGGGAACATTGCCGCCCGCGCTGACGAAACGTTGAATTTCTGGGCAGAAAGCTGCGCTTCGGCGCTTGCGATGTCGGGGCGGCGGCATAAAAGCTCGGACGGAAGGCCCGCCGGAATGACAGGCACCGCAATCGAGAAAAGCTTGTCGCCTCTATAGCTGAAAAACTCCGGTGCCGTCCCCACGAGCACGGCCAAGGCATGTTTGTATTGCTCAAGCTGCCGCTCAAAGGGCGGGATGGTGACCGCAATATTGTCGACAAGCGTTTCCTGCTGAGCCACATCGAGACCGCTAGCTGTTCCCGCCGCGAAGCGGTCGCGGATGGCCTTTAAAATGCGCTTGGCTGCTTCCAGGTTTCGCTTGGATATATCGATCTGCTCTTGAGTGCCGATCGCTTCAAAGTAAGTGTTCGCGATACTGGCATCCGTAGAAATGGCGACCGTAGCGGCAGCAAAGCTTTGGTAATATTGGTTCGCTATAGCGGCATACAAGAGCGAGCGGCTCTGACCCCAGAAATCGATCGTATAGCTTGCGGTCAGCTGAGCGATGACCGAGGTTGTCTTTATGCCGCTCACCAAATTTTGGCTCGCAGAGCCGTTGGCCTGAATGAGCGGAATGAGTGGCTGCGTTGCAATCCGGACTTGCGCTTCGGCCTCCTGGATGCGGGCAATTGCAGCGCCCACGTCGAAATTGAACCCGCGGCCAAGTTGTATCAACTCGGTCAGCTTCCTTGACTTGAAGACCGCAAACTCATAGGGCGACGCCGCCGGCTTCGATGGATTCGCACTTTTACCGATATAGGCGTCTGGAATCTCGACCTCAGGCGTCGGCACATGCGGATTGAGGAGTGTACACCCGCCAAGCAAAAAAAGCCCGGCCAATCCCAAGATCTGGGATCTGCGCCGATTCGCCCGCCTCTTTCGGTTATGTCGCGCGATAGCGCTTCGCATGCCCGCCCGATTTGAATGAGTTATTGCCCCAGCTCTTCCCACCCCCGAACAAAGAGAATCGCCATCATGAGGTACGCTTTGAATTGAGACTGTTAAGAGATTGTTTACCTCGGACGCCACCGCAAAAAGTGTAACGATTTGCGATTGCCGTGCTCAGGCGCAGATGCGTGCCTTTTTGGCATCAGGCTTATCCACGAAGTGCGCCGTTTCGAAGCTGTGGATGCTACCTTCAAAGCGTTCCAATGAAAAAGCCGCCCGGAGGCGGCTTCACATTAACCTGCGGTAAGTTACGGTTATCCAGAGCAAACAAAGACTGTTTGGCTGGAGTTGATCTGGAGAGGTTCGCGCCTTACGATTTTCCATCCGGTTTCTGTCAGCAGGCCCCAAAATTCTGAGAGCGTAAAATAGTGACGCCATCCGCTATCAGGCGGTGGCTCGGTGGTTGGGGCGGAATCGGGGCGCTGATTATACGTAACGATAAGATCTCGGAGCTGCTTCGTGGCATTTGGTCAAGACCCACGCCGGGTCGTTGAGATATACGATAACGCCGATCATCGCGACCCAATCATATTGACCCTGGGGGAATTCCTTTTTATTCAAGTCGCATATCAGGCACCCATCGCCTCTATCGTGGATGTCTGAAGCTTGGTAGATACAACCAGACTTAAGAAATCTCCTTAGAACCATCGAGCCGGCGCCGATGTCTAAAATGTGCTGGTTGTCGGGAATGTATTCCGCGATCGCCTCGGCGCGGCTCGGAACATTATAGCCATAAGTGTTCTTTGGGTCCACCCAACGCTTTCCGTCGGTAAGCCTTGTTTCTCTATGCATTGATTTTTATTCCTATTTTATGGCTATAAACCCTTCGAAGCATATCCATTTATAGACTGACACAATATCGGCGAATCCCGCCCGCTTGAGCATGTCAATATTTGCGGCCTCGGAAAACGGTTCCAATACCCCCTTGAGGCTCCTTGATTTGTTTATAATGCTGTCAGGGTCAAATCCACGGGTAAGCTTGAAATCATTGTACATTTGCATCAAATAGTCCTGGAACCGAGCATCAGGCGCTCGGACCTTCTCGAAGAGGATGAGGGCGCCCCCCCAATCCAACGCCTCAAATATCTTGTTAAAATAGGTTTGCCTCTGCGCGGGGCGAATGAACTGCGCTGTGTAGAAGGATAAAATCAAAGAGCAATTCTTGATGGGGTATCCGAAGAAATCGCAGCACTCGAAAGATATTCTCGCATCCGAAGTCTTTTCTTCGGCCTCCGTGATCATACTCTCAACTAAATCAATCCCGTGAAAATCTATCTTCTTTTTTGGATGGCGGTCAGCGATTGATCGTAATAGCGCGCCGGTAGATGTTCCTATTTCCAGAACCCGCGCCCCATCGTAAACAAAGAAATCACTCAATCCCGCCGCGAGTTCATGGCATTCGCGATAATACGGAACCGACTTTTCAATATGATCCTCGAATTGACCAGAAATCCCGTCGAAACTCCACCCTGAGTTGTCGGCGCGAATATCACAATCCATATTATTCATAAAAATGCCCCCGGGAATCTACTTTCAAATCTAATTCACCGAAGATTTCATGCGTAAAACAATAAATCGTCAAGCAAAACGACAATTTAATCCACAGTAAAGTCACAGCTGTACACCGCTGGCGAGAGCGAAAGGGAAAGGCCTAACAGGATGCTGAAAAGGCGGAAATCCTGCCTCCATCCTTCGACAGGCCCAGGATGAGGTCGAGTAATACCAACGGCTTGGACCTAATGGTGAGCTTGTTGAACCATGGGCCGCATCGTTTTTAAGCAACCTGCTAAGCCTACGACAGCCGGATGGGCTGACCCGAGTAGGAAATCAGCTCGAGTAGGGTTTGATCGGTCAGGCGGCCCGTCAGCGGGATGCCGCGATGCCGCTCGAAATCCCTGATGGCGTTGGAAGTCCAGACATCGATGCGGCCCGAGAACGTGCCACGGAAGAAGCCTAGCCCCGCGAGCATTCTCTGGGCTTCCGTCACAAGCTTCGTATTGAGTTCGGCGCGGTCTGAAAAAGAGCCGCGCGGGCCTTGGTTGCCATCAAAAAGCACGCGCTTCAGCAAGGCCTCGGTGGGTTCCCCGGTCAAAGGCAAGCTATTATCGAATTCATAGGCGAGAACAGCGAGCCGAAGGCCATTGGGACGCACCTGAAGCTGGTTCGCATAGCCGCGCCGCGCGAGTTCCCGCTGGAGCGCTATGTGCAATCGAGGCGCTCTCGGATCGTCTTCCAGCAACGCGGATGCGCCAGCATTGTCGAGCGCCCCCTTGTCGGCCGAAAGCTGCGTCAGCGAGACCGAGGTGCTTGGAAGCCCATTCCCATTCATCAAACGCGCGCGATCCTGCAGGAACAGCGCATTACTCGCCGTCGCTGCGAAGATCGCCATTACTGAGAATAAAGTCAGGCGCGCCTGAAGCCGGGTCATGGCCGGAATAATTGCACAAAGCTCTATTTAAAGAAAGGCGCTTTGTGCGCGGAAAGCGATTGTTAATATTGATCAATAGTAGTTTCCTTATTTATAGATTAAGTCTCAGTTGTTCCCGCCACTTCAAGATAAGATACTCTTAAAATTGTAGCATCTACCTTCTCTCTTATTTTTTTCCCGAGCACTAGGATGTCAAACCTAGGAGTAGCTAGGGGTTCTGCGTTATGTTTTTTTTACTCCGGCTTGCGTTCTGGATAATGTTGGTCTGTTTGCTGCTTCCGAGCTCTCATGAAGACAATCGTCGATTGATCTCGTCAGCAGAGCAGACCGTGAACGATGTGAGGGGGTTTTGCCAACGTAACCCCCAGGTATGCGACGACATGCGAACATCGATGACGAGCCTTCTCACAAGGTTCAGAAGCGGAGCGGAACTGCTTCAGACCTGGCTGGCCCAACAGAGCGCGGAAAGCGAGGAGCACGGCTCAGTCATCGAACGGGGAGTTGCTCGCAAGCCGGGGCGGAGCGACGCCTCGCCTCAGCCCGTAGCGAAATGGCAGGATAGCCTTAGCTCCTCCGACAGGCAGTTGCCCTGGCGCGGTCCAAACACGTTCTGATTGAGGGCGAAGCAAGTGCTCTGACGCATACGTTTCCTTCGCATAACCGCACGCTATCGGCCTCCAGAGAACCAGCAACTTATTGATCCTTAGAGCTTGTTGTTTGCGCGTAGTTTTCTCCCAAAACCGGGAAGGCCACTTTCGGGAACTCTGCTTTCTAGGCGCCCGGCTGCTATTCGAGGCGCGTCTGGACGAGGTGCTCCGCGAGAAACCACGTCTGCTTCTCGTTCAGCCGGATGACATCGCTGACGAGAAGGTCGTTCGTGCCATCGTCCCCCGCATCCGCCGCCGCCTTGGCCGCCTGCCGGGATTCAGCCAGGATATGGCGGTGCGCTTCCACAAGACGCGTGATCTGCATCGCAGGCGTCTCGCGGCCCTTTGGAAGGCGGCGGATCATCGTCATTTCGGCCACGTCGTGAGCCATCGCCACGGAAACGCCCCCAAGCGACATGATGCGCTCGGCGATGGTGTCCACCAGTTCGGCCTGTTCCTCATAGTGGGCGTCGAAAAGAAGGTGAAGCTGGTAGAAGGTCGGGCCGCTCACCTGCCAATGATGCTTCTTGTACATATCCCTGAGCGTGATCGTGTCGGAGAGCACCTGGTTTAAGGCTTCAATGCTCTGAATCCGCGTCACTTCGCCGAGCGAGATGGGAAGATCCGTCAAGGTTCCCCAAGGCTGCGTTTCCTGCCCCTTGTCGAGGTCGAGATGCGGCTGCGCTTCGACGGCGCGGACAACTGTTCTGTGCTGCGATTTTGGTGATGCTCTCATACTGATATTCACCCGTTTTCCGAAAAATTGCGAACGTGGGTGAATTCGCTCGCGCAGCAAACTGTTCCGCCGAGCCCCAGTCATCGGCATACGGTTCCTGGACGAACGCCAGCGCGGAGGCTGGTATTGGGGTAAAGCCGGGAGATCGTTATCGACAGAAGCGTCGATTGCCGGAGAATAAAGCGGCATCCTTCGGCGGTGCCGCGCGCTCGCGAGAACCGCGGCCTGTTGCATGAGGCACGGAACAGCCTTGCTAAAGCGTTTGTCCGACGCCTGTGCTCTTCGAGGTTAAAGTCGCGCTCGACACCACGGCGCCATGATCCAGAAGCTTGAGCTCGATCGTGAGTTCATCGCCAGGCTCGATGTTGACGGACGTCGACGACAGATTTTTCGATTCACCGGGAGCGAGGTCGAAACGGCCCGACTGCCGGGTGCTTGAGGTGTTGCCCTTATTCTGACGCCGAAGCGTAAAAGTAAAATCCATGCCGCCGACCGCGTCACCTGCAAGTGCATGACCCACGACCTCTATCATGTTTCGCCCGGACACCGGTCTGAGTTCGATCCACGCCGAAGCCGATTGTGCAGTCGCTGCGCTTATCATGAGGGCTCCCGACATCAAGGAGAAAGCGGCAAGCCGCCAGTTGCGCCTTTGAGATGCACAAGCCGCATTCCTGAATTGAAGCATTGAGAAGAAATTCATCGAATTCGCCTGCGATTTTCAATCAAAGATTGCGGACACTTTACCACTGATGCCGAAAAAAACGATACCTGCCCCAAAGATCATCCCCAAGATCCGCAAAGCCCTTTGACAAGCGCAGCATCGGCAGCGGAACCGCTTCAAAGCAGGTCTCTCCGAACGCCAGTCGAGATCGCTTACCGTTTAGCTATGCTGGTCGAGAAAGCGGCGGCATGCCTGGAAATCGCGGTCATAACCGGGAGGCAAGGCCAAGTTCCTGGCCTTGGCGATCTTTTGGGCATAGGCCACCATGCGTACCGTGGGCATAGGGCTTTTGGTCGCGTCGGGCGTGCTCGAAAGAGCCTTGGGATCGGTCTTGCCTTTCGAAATCCGTTTCACTTTGGACGACGGGCCCCGCGGTGATGCTTTGGCGCCGACGGCGCCATCAACCGAACGAAGCGGCCCTCGCGATCGGCGTATCGCGCGCTCAGCTTTTGGGGGCGACGCCTGCAGACGCACCGCGTCGCCTGATCGTCGCCTGAGAACCGCGATCAACTTGTCCGCTTCGGCGGCTATGCCGTCGATCACGGTCCTAAAGTCCGCGTGGCCAGTTACGACAGCATCCAACTGCATCTCCCACTCCGCCGTCGTCCCAGGATCGACAAGCGCGGGCGCGGCCGCTTTGAGGAGCTCGAACAGCTGAAGTCCGGCCTCGGTTGGGACCACCAATTTCCCATCCGCGCCGAGCAAGTTCTGCCGCTTCAACCCCTTGATGATTTCGCCGCGCGTTGCCGGTGTACCGATTCCCTTGGCTTCCTTCAGTCGCTCGCGCATGGCAGGCGCTTCCACAAAGCGCCAGGCATTCTGCATGGCGTCGATCAACGTGCCTTCGTTGTAGCGGGGCGGCGGTTGTGTTCGCTTGGCCTCGACGCGCGGTTCGGTCAGTGTCGCCTCTTCACCATCCGTCAGCGGCGGCAGCGTCTGTTCGGCTTCCTCGCCGGCGTCCGGCTCGGTTGCGCCGTAGACGGCTTTCCAACCCTGGAGCAGCGGTATGCGTCCGGCAGCCGTAAATTCCGCCTCCGGCGCCGCCACTTTAAGCGTGGCGACGGTCTGGCGATACTCGAAGTCCGGCATGATGGCCGCCAGATAGGAGCGGCAAATGAGTGCGAACAACCGCTTTTCGTCGTCGCTGAGACGGTCGAGCCGTTTCTCCAAATCATCAAGTACATTAACGTTCGGCGCTATGGCATGATGGGAGACGCCTTTCAGCGCACGGTCGCTGAAATGTCCTGATTTGCCGCGGCGGATCACGGGCTTTGCAAGATCGAGATGCGCGAAGCCACGCAAACGCGTCAGCGCGCTGGCGATGACCGGAACGTCATCGATCTGGTTCTCCGTCAGGTAGCGGGCTTCCGCTCTCGGATAGGTGATCAGCTTCTTGCCATCGCCGTCATAGAGTTCCTGGGCGACGGAAAGCGTCCTATCGGCCGTCCAGCCCCACCGCTGGCCGCAGGTCTTTTGCAGCGACGGGAGATCGAACAGCTTTGGCGGCGCCTGCCGGCAATGCTCGACCGACACCGCGAGCGGTCCCCGATGGCCAGCGGCGGCGCGGCTGATGGCCTCGGCCTGCGCTCGGTCCTTGACGCGATGCTTTACCGGCGGGGCATGGCGCATGGGAAAAGCGCCGCCCGCGACGTTCGCCGTGGCGACGATCTCGAAATAATCTTCGGAGCGAAAATTACGGATCTCAAGCTCACGAAGGCAGACGATGCCGAGCGTTGGCGTCTTGACCCGTCCGATGCCGATGACGCCGCGCGTGCCCGGAGCGAGGAGCGTCTTGGTGGCGGTGCGGGTCAGCGACAGATTGAAGATCTGGTCGGACTGCTGGCGCGCCACCGCCGCCTCGTAAAGCGGGCGCAGATCCTGGTTCGGCTTGAGGGCTGCGAAGGATTGCCGCAGCGTCTTGGGATCTTGCGCGGTGAACAACGCGCGCTGAACGCCTCCGCGATAGCGGAAATGCTCCAAGATCTCCTGGCCGATGAGTTGCCCCTCCCGGTCGCAATCGGTGGCAAGGATGACGCGATCGCAGGTCTTGAGCGCGGCCCCGATGGCTTTGAGCTTGGCCGGTTTGTTGCCCTGCGCCGCCGGCTTGGTAGGGTAGAGGCCGTCCGGTTTAAGCAGGACGCACGACCAGCTTTTCCAGCCTGGGTCGACCTCGTCAGGCTCGGCAAGCCGAAGAAGATGGCCTTCCGCCGGGAGGATCTGCCCAAAGCGATCGCCGAGCGCCGCCCGCAGGTCTTTGGCCTGGCTCGTTTTTTCAGTAATGATCAACGTCGCCATGGCTCGCCGTAGGGTTAATTCTTTGGGCGCAGCCTACCGTTAAGAGCGGAACAAATAAAGAACATATTGTTCAACGCGGCCCGATTTTGTGGAAAGTGTGCCGACGGTGGCGCATTGCCACAATGCCAGAACCCATCGCGTTTCAGCCGAACGATGGCAAGATCGAGGGTTGACAGAAACTCGGATGGATCACGAGGCTGGAACAGTTTTGGCCGCCCGATCCATTGCGCGTCGCGAGCGCCATGCCAATAGACGCTTCGGTCGGGACACAGTCCGGTGGGCGCCGATCACGGCCGTCAGACCCTGTCAGCATCTGAAAGAGCTCCGCCTAAGGTCTTCTTGCCAGAGAATGCTGCGGCATTTATCATCTTTTAGTCTTGACATTTATCATTTTGCGCCCCGACAGCTTGTGCTAGACAATAAATGCTATGATCACGCTGGAAGATTGCATTGCGTTCTGCGGCCTGACAGAGGAAGTGGTGCTTGTCATCGCGGAACACGAGCGCATTCCCGAGATTGTGGCGGCCGGCCTTGCCAGTTCCATGTTGAGCTTAGAGAACGGCGCCGAAAAAATCCGGAACATTATTGTCGATAGTATCCGGCAAGCCCAGGATTATGGCGACCGTAGGCACGTCCTTAGGCTCCTGCACGTGCTGCACCACTTCCTCAAGGAGCATCGCCACGTGATCCCATCCGACCGTCCCTGGAGCGCGTGTTTGTGACCCAGGCGAGGTTGCCGCCTCTGTAGAGGTGGCTTTGTAGCCGGAAGCGAGCATTCTGAAGCTGATTGTCGATGCAACCGCCAGACGTTCGGCGGCGGGCGTCAACCACATGATCATCCATGTTTGAAACGTGACATAGCGCCGCTTGGAATGTTGGAAGGCCGACATTCCAAGCGGCAACGATTTGACGAATGCAGCTATGCTGCCTTCAGCGTGGCTCCGCCGACTGAGCGGTTGCAGGGGCAAAGCTCTGCGGTCTGCAGCGCGTCGAGCACACGAAGCGTGTCAGCGGGATTGCGGCCAACATTGAGATTCGTCGCATAGACGTGCTGAATCGTGTTCTCAGGGTCCACGACGAAGGTGTAGCGGTAGGCGACGCCCGCCGGCGAGCGAATGCCGAGGCCGTCAATGAGCGAGCCTTTCGTGTCCGCGAATTGCCAAATTCCGAGCTTGTTCAGGTCCTTATGATCGCGGCGCCAGGCAAGTTTGCAGAACTCGTTGTCGCTCGACCCGCCAAGAACCACGGCGTCGCGGTCAGAAAATTCGTTAGCCAACCTTGCAAACTCGGCAATCTCGGTCGGGCAAACGAAGGTGAAGTCTTTCGGGTAGAAAAAGATGATCTTCCACTTGCCGGGGAAACTCGCCTCGGTCAGCGTCTCGAACGCGCTTTGCCCCTTTTCCTCGTGGACATTGAACCCAGGCTTGACACCCACAACCTCGAACAACGGAAGCTTATCGCCAATTCCCAACATACAAATTTCCCCATTTTTACGGACTTAGCTTCATTAGCAGCAAGGCGCATGCCATGCACAGCCGCGTTAACGCCTGGAATACCAGCTATGTCAAAAGCGAAAGCCTAGCTAATCGGGCGTGATCTCATGTGCGAACGCGGCGGCGCACGCATTTTGGTATCTCATCGATTGGCGTCCGAGCGCAGACGCTCGATAAATTGGGCGAGCGACACGTCGTCCGGGCGAAGAATGCGAAGTCGCTCGGCATAGGAAAGAGCGCCCTTGAGGTTGTGCGACTTCAGAGCATCCTGTAGGAGCGCGGTAAGGATATCGACGTTGGACGGACTCGCGAGAAGCGCCGCCGTCAGCACGCGCCGCGCCTCGTCTGCTTGTCCCATCGACTGAAGGGCTACCCCGTAGACGTAAGCATATCGGGCCTGTCCCGGCTCAAGTTCGGTTGCGCGTCTCAGGCTGTTGATAGCTTCCGCGTATCGCTTCTGCCGGATGAGTGCGAGGCCAAGGGCGTGATGGCTGGCCGCGGCCTCGGGAGCGTCAGAGATTGCCTGGCGCAGGAGAGTCTCGGCTTCCGCCTCGCGCCCGGATGCGCGGTAAAGGTCTGCCAGATCAACGTACGGCGGCACTTGCCGGGGCGCAAGCTTGATGGCGGACAGATACTCCTGCTCAGCGAGATCGGCCTTTCCTTGCTTGACGTAGAAGCGCGCAAGATTAGAACGTTCCTCGGCCCGGTCCGCGTTGAACCGCTTCGCTGCAATATACTCTTGCGCGGCCTTATCCCAGGTCTTTCGCTCGGCGTCGCTCATGGTCGATAGCGGCACGTCGGCTAGAGCAGTCGCCGCCTCCATCCTCACGGCACGGACAGGATCGGCAAGTGCAAGCTTCGCATGCGTCCAACGGACATCGATCGGCAGTCGCTCCATCGCCCTCAACCCGCCAAGGCGCACCAGGGGGTCGGGGTCGCGCAAACCCCGTTCGATTTCGGCCTGCATGGCGGCGGAGGGCCTCTCCCCCAGTTCGAGAAGCGCCGTCGCGCGCGCGATTGCCGGGGCCGCCGGAGCTTGCGCGACTTTCATGAGCAGATCGCCCGCCTCGGGCTGGTCGAGGCGTGCCGCGTGGAAAGCTTCGGCATAGGTCTGGAAACCTTTGCGCACCGAGCCGTGCCACTTCTCAATCGCCGCGGCTGCCCAAGCGGCGTCGCGATCCTTGTGGCAAGAGGAACACGTGTTTGGCGTGCCGATCTTTGCCGAGAGGTCGGGACGGGGAACGCGGAAGGAATGATCGTGGCGCGGATCGACAACCATGGTGGTCCGAACCGGCATGTGACAGGCGATGCAGTCAGGCGAAGCGGCGCTCTGAGGGTGGACCGTATGCGACGTCGCCGTGAACTTCTGCGGATCGTGACACTGCGAGCAGACTTCGCTCTTCGCCGCCTTGAGCTTGCCGCTGTGCGGATCGTGGCAATCGGTGCAGACGACGCCTTTAGCATACATCTTGCTCTGCTGAAACGAGGATGTGTTGAACACCTCGTCCTTCATCTGCCCGTCATCCTCGAACAGATCGCTTGTCAGGAACGCGGGCAGATGGGTGTTCGCCAAGGGCTGGCCCGGCCTCCACGTCTCCGAAAATTCGCCGCGCCTCGAATGGCAACGGTCGCAGGTCTCGTTTACGCTGCCAGCGGCTGCAATCGCCGATCCTGAAGGGCTGCCCGTCTTCGGGTCCGGGCTCCAGGAGATCGGCCCGCGTGGAACCGGGGCAGAAGCAAAGCCGCTATGCGCGACATCGCCCGCGCGGCCATTCTGCGCCCAGTGAATATGGCCTCCACCCGCGCCGTGACAGGCTTCGCAGCCGATGCTCACCTCGGAAAAGGTGGTCTTGAAACTGTCCTTTGCGGCATCGTAATTCTTGCGCACGTTGGTGGAGTGACACTCCGCGCACATATAATTCCAGTTCTGCTGCGGCCCAGTCCAGTGAAGCGAATCCGACGGCGGAATGTCTTCCTGGGGATACAAATGAAACCACCGCCGCCCGCCTTCGGCTTTGGGCCGGGTATCCCAGGCATAGGGCAGCGCCTGCAACCGCCCATCGGGGAATTCAACGAGATACTGCTGGAGGGGGTCGACCCCGAACGTATATTTGACGGCGAACTCGGCTTCCTTTCCGTCCTTGCCCTCCGTGGTGACAAAAAAGCGCCCGTCCTTGCGGATGAAGCGCGCCTTGGAGCGGAAATGCGAGGCTTGGGCGTCGTTGAAGTCACCCAACACGCTAGCTTCCGTCGCCTCTTGCATCGCATGGGCATGCTGCGATGCCGTCCAGCCTTTTGCTTCTTTCTCGTGGCATCCGGCGCAAACTGCCGAACCGGCATAATCCGCGGCATTTGCCGCGCCATCCTCTGCGGCCATGGAAGTTGTGACGACTTGGCTTCCGAGGATCAGGCCGCAGAAAGCCATCGCCAAACGAACGGCAGATAGACCCGCGCCTCGTCTCATACGAATGCCTCATGCCGTGATCAGTTGGCTGCAAGCTAAGATCCGCGGCACGAGAAAGCAATCATGATAGGGCCAGCAGCCCTTTGTTCCGAACCGTTACCAGTTGAACAAGCCGAACAGGAAACCCGGAAATACGGGGCGGTAATAGGCATAGCGCTGGCGGTAATACCCCCGGTGGTGGGCTACCCTGGTTCTCCGATGATGAACGACCGCGGCGTGCCTTCTCCCCGTGTGAACACGGGCATGCCTGACGGGCCTCGCCTGCACCGTCTTCGGAGCCCACGTTTTGGACATTGTGGTTTCGCTCTTCTCCTGGGACGATTTCGGAGGAAGATAGGATTTATCTTCCTGCGCCTTAGCCGCCACAAACGCCGCGCAAGCGAACACGGCCGCCAAAAGCCCCACTTTCAGCCTCGTACGCATTATAACCTCGACTTTCCCTACTCACTGCAAACGGACACGCTTTGGTCATCAACCTTTATGAACCCTCACGGTGCCATCGTGATTGAATGCTTAATGCGTTAAATTTGTTTAAACCGGACTGAGTAATCCGTTTACGCTTTGTTTTTGAATTGTAAATTTAGAGAGCGGATTCGCCTGCGAGGGCCAATGATCAATTCATGGATTCCGGCCTAAGAAAATGCGTAAGGAACGGTCACCTCCATGATCAATATGTCCGAGCGCTGGCGCCGCGCTCCCGCTTTAACGCGCTGTAGGCGAATTCAGGCTTCTGAATTCACCTATATTGAACGCTATCGGGAAAAGCCGGGGCAGCTGTGCACGCTGAAGGGGCAAGGCAGGCGCCGACAACGGTTTGGTCCGCATCTCTTCATATGACGTATGTGAAAAACTCGTAGGTCCCTTGTTCAAGGCGCTGATCCATGCTCTCAGCGGGATTGTTCGATCCTGCTCCTTCGATGATGCGAGCGGGAACGCCAACCGCTGTGGACCTCGGCGGCACGGTTTGAGTAACAAGAGATCCCGCCGCGATCTTGGAATAAGCTCCGATTTCAATATCGCCGATGATCTGAGCGCCTGCGCCGATGAGCACGCCGGTCCGCACCTTGGGATGCCGTTCGCCGTTCCCTGTGCCGGTCCCGCCAAGCGTGACCCCATGCAGGATCGAGACATTATCCTCGATCACGACGGTCTCGCCAGCCACGAAGCCTGTCGCGTGATCGAGGAACACCCCTTTTCCAAATTGCGCGGCTGGGTGAATGTCGGTCTGGAAAATCTCTGAGGACCGGCTTTGCAGATAAAGCGCGATATCGCGCCGTCCCGCCTTCCAAAGCCAATGAGCAAGTCGATGCGTCTGGATCGCAGCGTAGCCTTTGAAGAAAAGGAACGGCTCCAGAAGCCTCCCCGATGCCGGGTCGCGCTCCACGGCGGCTGAAATATCCGCGCGCGCTGCTTCCCCGATGGAGGCATCCCTTATGAGCGGTTCGCGAAGAACGCTCTTCAGGACTTCGGCCGGCAAGGAGGGATGGCCGAGCCTTTCGGCGAGGTTTTGCGCCAGAGCGCCCTCAAAGCTCCCGGCTTCAAAAATGCTCGCATAGAGGCGGGCCATGGCCGGTTCGCCGCTCGCTTCCTGTGCCCCCTCGACCCGCAAATGAATCCAAACCACGTCGTCAGCAGCAGCGAGGTCCAGATTTGCGGGATCTCGCTGCTGCTGCCGACCGTCCGGCAGCGTGAAATCGTGCCTCGCAGAGGTCTCATTGAAAGGAGCGTTCACAGAGGTGCCTTCGCCGAGATTGTCATCGTTACAACAATAGCTTCTTTGATTGGCGTCCGGAATGCTTATCTGTAGAAATAGTCTATTTTATCATAAAAAGCGAATACGATCTCCAAATGTCATAATCTATAGACACCTTTGCTAAAGAGGTCGGAGCAAATAAAAATTCTCACTCCCGTCTTCAGCGAAAGAATGTGCGGGCGCGGGCCGCCCTAGGCAAAGCTTCGCTGATCTGACGAACGGATTATCTTTCCCAGGAGCCGCTCGCTCCGTGCTCGTCGTCCAGGAAAGGCGAAGCCTTATCCGGGATCGTAACGGATTAAAGCGCCTACTTTTTTTAATTGGCGGCGATCCGTTGGTGCGTTCGCGAAATCCTGCTCAGTTCGACACCGGCCTTGCGGCCGACCCACTGGGAATGAAACGGGTTGCGGACGTTTATACCCACATCCTCAGATAGCGAGTTTCTTTCTAGCACCAGAGCCGTGCTGCCGCAGCGTAAGAGGAGGCTCGTGGAAAACGGTCACCGGAAGACTTTTTCAGTTCCCTATGAAGCGCCCCAATGTAGTCAGGAGTCGTGCCGCAGCATCCGCCGATGATTTTCGCGCCTTCGCTTTTCCATTTTAGAGCGCTTCCAACGAATTCCTGAATTCCGTCATGATGGTCTTCGATGCACCATCCGAAATCGCCATGCGCATGCCCGACGCCATTCGGGTAAAGACCGATAATACCATCATAACACGCTAATAATTTCTGAAACGCCTTGTCCACAGTGTCGATGGGCCTGCAATTAAGCGCAATGCCGACGCGGCCAGGCCATTCTGTTTTTTGGGCCGCTTCAGCAAGAGGCGTTCCGTCCAAGAGCCTGCCATCGGAGTCGACGACAAAACTGATGATAAAGGGAAGGCCCGTCGCCGACGCCGTCTCTGCCATGATTTGCGCTTCGGGGCCTGCGTTGATTGTCTCAGGCAGCAGAAAATCCACGCCCGCTTCCGCCAGCCAGGCCGCATGCACCTGATGCTCTCGACGAAGTTCATTCTCGCTCGGGACAAGATCGGGCCGATAGCAATCCTCAAGCGGCGCGAACGATCCGCCAACGAACACCTGCCGCCCGGCTTTCTTCTTGCAATTGAACGCGATGGCTACTGATTTTTTAAGTGCGTCCCGCGCCTCGCTCTCTCGTCCTGCCTTGCGAAAAGCTCGAGGCGTGGTTCTGAATGTGTTGGTGATAGCGACATCAGCCCCGGCGTCAAAATAGTCGTCGTGGATCTCCTCCACCAAATCAGGTGCGTCGAGATTGGCTGCCGCCGACCAAAGCGGCAACTCCGTTGCATACCCTCTGCGTTGAAGCTCCGTTCCCATTGCGCCAGCGAAGATGAGGGTGTCGGCGTTATGGATGAAATCGGTGAAGCTCTCTGATTGGGCTCTCAATAGCCGTACTCTCGTTTGAACGCGGGAAACCCGCTCTGCTTGGGCTATGCCGCAAATTTTAGAATTGCTTTTTAATATAGCATGACAGCTGGCTGCAGTTCTAGAATATTTTTGCGTCTTTCGCCAGGCAAGTCATCGGGGAGGAGCCAATCCTCGTTGTCTCGATCTAACGGGGCGATCCTCCAGCACGCTTGCCCGGGTGAATTTATGGCCTGTACGCCCCAGATTGGAACACCGATGGTGACGACATTGTTGCCGCGTGCGCTGCCGCATCTCCAGATGGCGAGTTTCTTCTTAGTTCGACACCGGCCTTGCGGCCGCCCAATGGGAATAATACAGGTTGCGGACCTTTGTATCGGCATCTTCAGAGAGCAAGCTTCATTCAAGCGAAGACTGTGGCGGCTCGCCTTATCCATGCGCTCCGACGCGGTGTTCGCGTGGCAAAATCTTACCGGACTCGCCTGTGGCGGCTTCCCAGGCAGGGAAATATCATTCCAATACCCCCCTTATCACACCAGACCAGAACAGGAGGGAAAACAGCAGAGCTAAAAACCAAAAGATTGCCATTTCCCAACCCGGATGAGGCACGGTGTCGGCCTCATTTATTCCAAATTCGCGCTCGTGCCTCATTCCAAGACCTTCTCGCTGCGTTTCCAACCAAAACCAAAACGAAAGATTGAGGGTCTTATTCCTTTTCCTTCCGCCGCAAACAGAGACAAAGGCGTCAAGCTTCCGGCGGGGCTTGGTCCTTTTGCAGAGGAACGGCGCTAATCCAGCCACTTCGCGAGGCTCACAAGTTCGTCCGCGTCGCGCGCAGGCTTGTCCCAGCGGATGCGGTTGATGCGCGGGAAGCGCAGTGCCACGCCTGACTTGTGCCTCGTCGAGCGGTGCGCCGCATCGAACGCCACCTCGAACACGAGCGTCTTCTCCACCTCCCGCACCGGCCCGAAGCGATTTACCGTGTGATGGCGCACCCACTTGTCGAGTTCGCGCAGTTCCTCATCCGTGAAGCCGAAATAGGCCTTGCCGATGGGTGACAGCTCGCCATTGTGCCAGAGGCCGAAGGTGTAATCCGAATAGAAGGATGAGCGCCTGCCCGTTCCGCGCTGGGCATACATCACTACGGCGTCGACCAGCATCGGGTCGCGCTTCCATTTGTACCATTGGCCTTTAGGGCGGCCCGGGACGTAGGGCGAGCTGAGGCGCTTCAGCATCAGGCCCTCGATATGAGGCGATGCCAGCTTTGCGGCTTCGGCTCGGAGCGCTTGCAGCTCGCCCGGATTCTTGAACGCGAGCGGCTGCGCAAGCTCGGTCCCCAATGGCTGCGCCTCCTCGAACCAGCGCACCATCTCGCTTTTTCGCTCAGTCAGCGGGAGAGGGCGCAGGTCGCGCCCTTCGACGGCAAGCATATCGTATAGGATGATGTGGCCCGGATATTTCGCCATGAGCTTCGGGTCGGGCGATTTGCGATTGAGCCGCTGCTGAAGGTGGTTGAAGCTGGCTATCGCGTCACCGGATTTCACAATAAGCTCGCCGTCGAGCACGGCATGGAAATTCACCCGCGCAAGCACATCGGGGAATGCGCCGGAAATATCGTCGCCGCTTCGGGAGAACACCGCTTTGCCGCTGGGCGTGGATACGATCTGCAAGCGGATGCCGTCGAATTTCCACTCCGCCAGGAAGGCGTCCGGGGTGATGCCCGGCAGATCCGTATCCTCCAGCGGATGCGCGAGCATGACCGGATGGAACGTTACGGCATCCTTCGACTCAGGCTTCGGACCCCGGTTTTCCAACCAGGCGAAAAGGTCGAGATAGGGAGGCTGCTGCGCGTGCCAGACCTCTTCGATTTCGCCGACACTCACGCCGCCGAAATCCGCGAGCACATGCTTCACCGAGCGCGCCGACATGCCAATGCGAAGCGTGCTTGTCCCTAGCTTCAAGAGAGCCCAGCGCTCCGGCGGGGTCATGTTGTCCAAGAGAAGAGCGAGATAGTTGCGGATTTGCGGCTTGCCGCGCGTCTGGAACTCGTGAATGACCTCGTGCAGCGGCGGCAGCCGGTTCAGGATCAATCCGTGCGGGTCGCGCGGCCAGATATGCGCGACCGTTTCCGACATTTCGCCCACATAATCGTAGGACAAAGCCAGCAGGACGGGATCGACGCGCTCAGCCACGAGGTCGCGCACGAGCGTGCGCTTGAACAGCTCGAAGGTCAGCGTGCCCGCGATGACGCCCACAGCAAAGCCGCGATCGGGATCAGGCGTGCGGCGCAGATAGTTCGTGAGCACCGCGGCCTTATCGAGATTGGAATGGGTGTAGTAGAGCCGGTCGAGGAGGGCAGCGAAGGCTTGCATGCGAAGAGATGTAGGTATTTCGGCGCGGGACGAAAAGTTGAATTGCCGCTAGGCCTGCGGCGTTCCGGTCAGGCCGAACCGCGCCTTTATGCGCTCGAAGAGCTGATCCCGAACCACACGATAGGACTCCAGAATTCTGCTCGCGATTGCCCGCGGTGGCGGAAGGCTCGAGCGTCGGCCAATATTCTACATCCACCGCCATCGTGCGCGTGAATTCAAGCGCCTTGTGATGCGCCTCCGGAGCCAGTGTCACGATAAGGTCGAAAGTGGTGTCTTCCAGGTCCTCGATCGACTGGGGCTCATGGCGAGCCATGTCGATGCCGATTTCGTCCATGACTGCGATCGCGAATGGGTCTGTGTCTCCCGGCCGAACGCCCGCCGATTGCACATAAACGCGCTTACCGACGAGATAGCGCATAATAGAAGCAGCCATCGGAGATCTTATTGCATTGAATTTGCATGCGAAAAGAACGGCCTGCGGGAGGTCTGAAGATTGCTGTACCAGGGACGCTTCGTGCGAGAAAGGGGTTAGGCCTGTCGTGGTGGGCCGGTCCGCAGTCACACTGAACGCTCTCGCTTCCAATCAAACCCTATTCACCAAAGGAAAGAAACGTTAACAGTTTCTTACTTTGTATTATGCCGAACGTGTCTTGGCGAACGCAATCGGAACACTATCACTTCAATTCAGCGGCAGCGAAAAAGAAAACCCCGCCGTGAGGACGGGGTGACAAAGGGAGCCTCCTTAGATCAACCCGCCTTTAATCGACATCGATTAAACGGGAAAAGTTGATAGATTCTGAAGTGCCCGAGCGTCGCGTCCAAAATGCACGCGGGTCGCTCGGTGCGACCTGATCCTTTAATGGATACAGGGTTGAAATGCGAGGCACCGGCGATGTTGCCGGGCTTGCCTGGGCAGCTGAAGCCCCCGACTGCGTTTCGATGGCGGATGCCCCAGCGCAAGCGCCGCCACGACGAGCGCCAAGCCAAAGCACAGTTCCGTTCGTGAGCGCAAGACGATACCCCTCTTTGCTGGCCCTTCCAAAGCATTGCTGGTCGATGGTGGAAAATCATGGCGGATACGGAGCAAAACGAAGGCGCGCCCGGAGGTCCGATTCTTTGCATCCGCTTGCAGCACTCTCGAGAGCAAATGTCGAAATCAAACGGACCTAGCGTTCACCAAACGCACGTGAGTTGGTGCGCGCTGCCAGCCTTGCCAACAAGACGGGGACCGGCTCCTCTCGCAGCAAGAAAGAGTCCCAATTTTGCTATAGCCGATGCTATAGAGGAACAACAGCCAACGATGCCGAAACTGATCTGGAGACATGCCATGATTTCACGACGAGCCTTCGTGGGAGGAACTGCCTTGTCTTTGGCTGCGCCAGGTGTGCTGAGGGCGCAAACGGCTCGGACGCTGAAGATATCGCATCAATTTCCAGGTGGCTCGATCGACCAGGGCGACTTCCGCGACCGGCTTTGCCGCAAGTTTGCAGCGGCTGTCGAAGAGCGCACTGCCGGGGCCTTGAAATTCGAGATTTACCCCGGCTCCTCACTGATGAAGACGAACGCGCAATTCTCTTCCTTGCGAAAAGGCGCGCTCGATTTCTCGCTCTATCCGCTGGCCTACGCCGGGGGGGAAATTCCCGCGATGAATCTCGGCCTCATGCCATGCCTCGTCACCACCTACGAGCAGGGCGCGAAGTGGAAAGACGCAAGCGTCGGAAAATCCTTGGCGCGCATCGCCGAAGAGAAGGGCGTCAAATTCATCAGCTGGATATGGCAGGCAGGCGGCATTGCTTCAGCAAAGCCAATCAAGGTTCCCGACGACGCAAAGGGCGTGAGAATTCGCGGCGGGAGCCGGGAGATGGATCTCGTTCTCAGCGCAGCCGGGGCCTCTGTCTCGACCATGCCTTCGAACGAAATCTACCTCGGCATGCAGACGGGCGCGCTCGATGCAGCGATGACCTCCTCGACGAGCCTGATTTCCTTCCGGCTGGAAGAACTTGCCAAGTCGCTCACCACCGCTCGTGAAGGATCGATCTGGTTCATGTGCGAGCCGCTTCTGATGTCCAAGGACGTTTTCGAATCGCTTTCCCCCGGCCAGCAAAAAGCCATCGCCGATGTCGGGGAGGAGATGGAATGGTTCGCCGCCATTGAGGCCAAGAGGGATGACGGCGCGGCCGCCAAGGTCTACGCCGAGAAAGGAGCGGCGGTTGTGGATTTCTCCGCCGACGATATGGCAAAATGGCGCGCGATCGCGGAGGAAAGTGCTTGGAAGGACTTCGCTTCAAAGTCAGCCGAGACCGCTGATCTCCTTGCCAGCGCGAGATCCGTCGCCTGATGGGCCGGGAGGTTGGGTCCGGCGCCGTTCTGGCTGAAGACCAACCCTTACCCGCATCGCTCGTCAGAACGCCGCTGGCGAGTGCCTTTCGACGCTTTATTGATCTTTCTTTCAATCTCGGCTCCATCGCTCTTGTTGTTGCGAGCGCGGTTTTGACCGGCGGCGTGGTCGCCGCTCATATCCTTGGCCGCGGCATCGAATGGCAGGACGAGTTAGAAATTTTCCTCGTGGCTGGCGCCGTTTTCCTGTCGGCAGCGGCGGTACAAGCGCGTCGCGGACATGCTCGCATCGGAATTATTGACTCTCTTTTGGGCGAAAGCGGGCGACGCCGGTGGACGCTGGTGACCGACACGCTTTCGCTGATCTTCGTTGCGTTCGTCGCGTGGAAATCGGGAACGCTCTCCCTTGAAGCCTGGACCGAGGGACAGGTTTCGCAATCCACCTGGGCGCCGCCCTTGTGGATCCCCTATGGCATCATGACCCTCGGGCTTGCCCTTCTCGCGTGCGAACTTGCGCTCCAAGTGCGCGGGACGTCTGCGTCCGCGTTCCTGGCCGCGCTTCTGGCGCTGGCCGCGCTTCTGCTCTGGCACAGGCCCGTAGCCCCTCTTTTGTCCGGCTTTACGCCCGCGTCGATCGGCATCGCCTATTGCACGGTAACGCTCGCCGTCATGTTCTCCGGCATGCCGATCGCGTTTGCGCTTGGCGTGGTGGCGACCGCCTTCATGATCTTGTTCATGCCCCGCGCCTCGGTCGACACCATCGCCCAGAATGTCTACGAAGAGCTGGCGAACGTTATCCTCCTTGCAATCCCGCTTTTCATCCTGAAAGGCGCGGCGATCGGCCGGTCAGAGGCCGGACGAGACCTGTACACCGCGCTTCACGCCTGGCTCCATCGCATCCCCGGCGGCCTCGGCATCGCAAATACATTGGCCTGCGGTCTCTTCGCGGCGATGGCAGGTTCGTCGCCCGCCACCTGCTCGGCAATCGGTTCCGCGGGCATCCCCGAAATGCGCAAGCGCGGCTACTCGCCCGCCCTCGCGTCAGGCATCATCGCGGCAGGGGGAACGCTCGGCATTCTCCTGCCGCCATCCGTCACCATGCTGCTGTATGCTGTTGCCGCCGAAGTCTCGCTGGGCAAGCTGTTTCTTGCCGGTATCGGGCCGGGGTTGCTTCTCATTATGCTGTTCGCGGCTTACGCCGCTTTCCGCTTCCGCCACGAGCGCAATGCGGCTCGAAGTGTGGTGGCGCGCGGTGGCAAGCCAAGCGCGATCCTCAACGAGCATCCTTATACGATGCGGGAAAAGCTCCTGATGCTCGCCTGGGTGACGCCCTTTGTCACGATCCTTGCTGGCGTGATGATCGTCCTCTACGCCGGGCTTGCGACGCCGTCGGAAACAGCGGGCGTCGGAGCGATCCTCGCGCTCATCGTGATCGGCGTCATGTATGGCGTCTGGCGTCCGTCCCGGCTGATGCCGATCCTCACCGGCACGATGCGCGAAAGCTCGATGCTGCTCCTTATCGTTGCGTTCTCGCTCCTCTACGCTTACGTGATGAGCTATCTGCACATTTCGCAAAGCGCAGCCGTGTGGCTGACTTCGCTGGGGCTTCCGAAATGGGGGCTGCTCGCGGCGATCCTCACGTTCATCGTAGTGCTTGGCTTTTTCCTTCCGCCGGTCTCGATCATTCTCATGACGGCGCCGATCGTTCTGCCCCCGGTCAAGGCCGCGGGCTTCGATCTGATCTGGTTCGGCGTGATCATCACCATCGTGATGGAGATGGGCCTCATCCACCCCCCTGTCGGCCTCAACCTCTTCGTGATCAAGAGCATCGCGCCGGATATCCCGCTGTCTGAGGTGATGTGGGGAACGCTGCCGTTCGTCGCTTTGATGGCGGTTGCGATTGTGCTGATCTGCCTGTTTCCGGGCATCGCGATGCTGCTGCCCAGCGCCATCAAGTAGGCAGGCTGAAGGAATTTTGCTCATCTGACCCGGATTTGCCATCCCGGACGCCGCTCGCTCCGCACTTCGTCATGTGTGGATGGGCATTTGCGCGATTGCGAGCGGCTTATAGGTTTCGGCCTTGGCCATCAGCGCCCAGGCGATCCGCGCGAGCTTATTGGCAAGCGCAACAGTCACAAGCCGGCGCGGCCGCCTGACCAGCAGCGCTTGCATCCAAAGCGCAAGGCGCGCCCCGTCCGAAGCTGCCGCAATGGCTACTTGCGGTTATTTTTTGCAGGCGGTTTCGGCTTGTCGGTTTCATGCGTCGCCATCACGCGCTCCATGCGGTCCTGGCGGTCCAGCTCTGCCAAGCGGAACTTAACCTCGGACAAGAAGCGGCGAATGCGTTCCGCATTGCGTCCGAGATCGTGCTGGCCGAAGCGCGACGAGGACCGGACATCGACTTTTGCCGCTTTCGCCGACCCGGTAACGCGGATCGCAATATCGTCCGTGAACCCGAAGAAAAGGGTGCGATCCACGGCTTCGATGTGTCCGCTTCTGCTCGCTTCGGGAGCCTGCTCGTCGATGATCTTCCAATGGAGCGCTTTGGCCACGTCGTGCACGGCGGAATAGACATCAATGAGCGATCGCTGGATCTGGAGCGGTTTGATGTCGGGATAGGCTGCCGCCTGAAGCGCGCCGAACGAAGGCTCGTAGTGCGCGGGGTTCGCCTGCCCCTGGCGGATTTTTGCGACGCGGTCGAAGGCGGGAGGCGCGGCGGTGTCCGTCGTGACGTCGTAGAGCCTTGGCAATCTCAGGAGCCCTGGAAGGGACCACAAAGGGACGGCAAGCACAAGCGCACTGAGAAACACGGCGGCGGATGCACGGCCAGCACCCAGATGCCCTTCGTTCCAGATCGACACAAGCGCCGCAACCGCCAAAACCAGGCTGACGACCGCGCCCGCGACCGCTCCGCCCAAGACCTTGAGCGCGAACGGCGTTGGGAGCCCGAAAAAGCGATGCCAGATGAAGGCCCCTGCGAATATGAGAACCGACAGGATGGCGAACCTGTAGCTCCAGACGGCCGTTCGGGAGAGATGTTCGAAGTAGCGCAAAGGGCTTGCTCTCGAGATACGGGGTTAAATGCTAAGCCTCACGGCAGCTTGCTATTTTCCAAAATATAATCCAAAATTTCCTTGCGCTGTCGCAATAGAGCCACCGAATCACTCGACGCTTGGTCTCGGCGCCGACCTTAGGGTCCAAGCGTCGGTTAGTAAATGATGGAGTACGACCGTGAGTGAAGATCATCAATGGCGGCAACTCGGCTCGATCGTCAATCAGGTGCTCATGGACACACGAACAAAGGCGGTTCATAGGGGAACGCAGTCGAAAGCTTCTCCTCGCCCAATCGCCGGCAAAACTCAGCAAAGGTCGGCTGGCTTGGTGGCTGCGAAGCTGGGGCATGGTTTTCTGAACCCGGAGTACAAAGCAAACACCCCAGCGCAGCTTGAGCTTCCCTTTGGAATCGAGGCGGAGACGAACTTCGACAAGCGCTCGGCGAAAGGCGCGCGCCTCATGTGAGGCCGCGACAATGCGTCAGTGCTGTGTATCGGTAGGTTCGCCGGACGAGGGAGCACTGCTCAGCTTACCGCCTTTTCCAGAGCGGTTCGGCTTTTGGATCGCGTCAGGATCGACGGCCTTCGATGGCTCTTGAACAGGCGCCGCCGAAGGAGTCGCCATGGTTTCGCCGAACCGATAAGTGACGGGCTGAACCGCGCTCGCGCTCGCAGCAACACGAACCGCCGGCAATGGCGCTGAAGCCGTTGATTTCGACGCGCTCGGATAGAAGGGCGAGGCTGGCGCTTTCATGGATTGAAGATTCGCAACCTGGGTCGGCGCGGAGGGACGCGTGATGACCGGCGACGCGGACATTTCCGCCATTTCAACAACGGGCGCCTGGGGTTTGGACGGTGCCGCTTGCGGCGCCGCCGCTGCCACGACGACAGGCGCTAAAGCCTGTCCCGGCTGCCGCGAAGGCGTTTCAATCTTGTTCAAACTGGCAAGGACGGTCTGCGGAACGCCATCAATGCCCGGCATCTGAGAGGGATTGATTTTCGCATATATCGGGCACGCGGCATCGGGCGCCGGCTCGCCACCGGGGAAAGACACATTGACGAGATACTGCTTGCCGCACACCTTCACGATCGGCGGTTTTCCCGTATCCTCAAAAGCGTCGTACCCCTCTTTGAGCTTGACCCAGAACGGATACCACTGGTTCAGGCGGTGCCGCATCATGTTCCAGGTGGTCATGCGGAACGGCAAAGCTTGAACGTGAAACTTCGTCTGCCCGGCGTTGAAGGCTTCGCGGGCCAGAATGTAGATTTCTTCGATATAGGCGTCCGTCATGGCGTAGCAGCCCGCGGATTTGCAGTTGCCGTGAACCATGAGCGCTGAGCCCGAATGGCCATTCACCTGATCGTATGTGTTCGGGAAGCCGATGTTGAACGCCAGATGGTAGAGGCTGTGCGGGTTCATCTGAGCGCGGCTTACGGTGTAGAAGCCTTCGGGAGCCTGCCTGTCGCCTTGCTGCACTTTCGGGCCAAGCTCGCCCGACCAGGCGCAAATGGGATAAGTGCGGAAGTGCTGGAAGCGGCCATCCTTGTACTTCCACACCTCAAACTCGGATTCTTCCTTGAAAATGCGAACGAAGATCGGTGCTTCGAGCTTCATTCCCTTGATGGCGAGAAGCGCCTGCGTGGAAGCCGGCAACTGGCGATCGCCCGGCGCCACGGCGTCATCGGAGCCGGTGCCGAAGAAATTCAGACATCCGGTCAGACAAACTACGAGCGGCGCAACCAAAGCAAAACGCAACACTACTCTCATCACCCTGAACCCCTGCGCTTCTTCAGGAGAGGATGGATTTTTTGGATTAAAAATCCGTTGCAATCCGAGGGTAAATCTTAAGGGTCGCATCCTGAGGTTGTGGGCTCCTGATTCGCATGCCAAGTGGCCGCAATCTCCAAATTTTTTGGGGCCAAAATGCGACAAAAGGTGCGAGAGAAGCCAGTCTAACGCCCTGAGGGAAGAGATCTTCCGATGGTCAGGAATTTTTCCTGGCGCTGTTTGCGAATGTCGAGGCCATCCAGGTTCTCGAAGTCCTTGAGCGCGAACTCGATCGCGTCGCTTACATTCTTGATCGCGGCATCGGGATCACGGTGGGCGCCGCCGATCGGCTCCGGAATGATACCGTCAATGACGCCGAGCTGGAGCAGGTCCTGCGCCGTGATTTTCATGTTGGTCGCGGCATCCCGGGCCTTTGCGCTATCCCGCCAGAGAATCGAGGCTGCGCCTTCCGGCGAGATGACGCTGTAGATCGCGTGCTCCATCATGAGGACGCGATTTGCCGAGGCCACCGCGACCGCGCCGCCGGAACCGCCCTCGCCAATGATGATCGCAATCATTGGCACCGTAAGGGACAGGCAGCAGTCCGTGGAGCGGGCGATGGCCTCGGCCTGTCCGCGTTCCTCCGCTTCGATGCCGGGATAAGCGCCGGCCGTATCGACGAGGCTCACAACAGGCAGGCCGAACCGCTCGGCCATTTGCATCAACCTCACGGCTTTGCGATAGCCTTCGGGTTTCGCCATCCCGAAATTGTGCAGCAGCCGTCCTTGGGTGTCCGCGCCCTTTTCGTGGCCGAGGATCATAACGGTGCGCCCGTGGAATTCGCCAAGTCCGCCGATGATGGCGAGGTCCTCGCCGAAATACCTGTCGCCGCCGAGCGGGATGAAATCGACGATCAACTCCCGGATATAATCACAGGTGTGCGGCCTTTGCGGGTGCCGCGCGACTTGCGTTTTCTGCCAGGGATCAAGACTTCCATAGGTTTCTTCGAGAGCCTGCTGCGCCTTCTCCCGGAGCCTTGCGATATCCTCTTTGATTGAGACCGCGCTGTCGCCTTCGCCAAGCGCGCTCAGTTCCTCAATCTTGCTTTCGAGTTCGGCAATGGGTTTTTCAAAGTCGAGATAAGTGCGCATGGGGAAGGGGGAACGAAAAAGCCAAGGTTCGGATAGCGATGTAATGCCTTAGCATGGCGCAAGGTTCATAGCTAGCCCCGCGGCCCTCAGTCGCTGCGACGGCGGATATACGTAATTCTCCAACAAACAGCGCCCGTCAGGCGACCATTCTCTCGACCTTTGCGAAGAGGCTTAAGCGCAGCCAGGTCCCTAAATCGGCTTCGAGAAGCGCAATGCAAAAGGCCATAACGTCAGCTGGATCGGCTACAAGCTGCATATCGATACCGCCGATGGCGATATCCCCGTCTCTGGCCTACTGACTTCGGTATCCGTTCACGACAGCCAAGCCGCCATCCCCTTGGCGTCGATAAAGGCTGGCCGCGTCACCAACCTCTATGATCTCTTTTACGATAAGTTTCTGCAAGGCACTGAAAAATTTTGATTTTTTATGGTCAATCGATTGCTCATTATATAAAATTGAATCGGCCGCGAAGCCGACTTCGACCAGCGAGCCTTTCGGCCCTTGACGAGGTCGCGCTCCCGTGGTCCCGAACACAATCGGCGGCTTGTGGCCGAAATCGGTGGCGCGGGTCTTTTCGTTTCGTGTTCAAAACCGTGCTCAGAACTGTGTGAGCCCGCCAAATCATAGTGTCCAGAGAAGCGGCCAGTTTCTGTCCAGACTAAACGTTTCCGCCAGCATTTTTCTAACTGCGAAACGACGAACGTTGACGCCGCAATCTTTAAAAAATGCAAGTCTTCCAAACAACCGTCATCAGCGGCCTGTTAGGTGAGTCTGTTCTCCGGCATCATCTTTTGGCCGCGTCTCGGGCATAAGGAGGAGCAGAAGCAGAGCGCCGAACCCTCCCGTTGCTCCGAGCGCAAGAAATGCAGTTTGGGTTCCGAAGGTGTCGGCAATATAGCCTGCTGCGGACGTGCCGATCGCGGCGGCGAGCCCGATCGACATTCCGATCACGCCCTGCGCGAGATTGAAATGGCCGGTGCCGTATGAGATGTCAGCAATGACAAGCGGGATGAGAACGCCGAGCACCGAGGCGGAAACGCCATCGAGCGCTTGTATGGCCACAACCGGCAAGATGCCGTCAAAAAAAGCGAGAAAAGCGCCGCGCACAGGCAGTACCGCCAACGCAACGACAAGCAGCGGGCGGCGGCCAATTCTCTGAGCGAGGCGGCCGACCCATGGGGCGAACAACGCTACGATAATCTGCGGCAGCACGATACACGCACCGATGAGCGAGACGGCCCAACTGCTCGACGTCTTCGTGAGTTCGGTGGCGACAAGCGGAAGCATGGGCGCATTCGCAACCTGGAACATGATGATGCCGCCCATGAAAACCAACATCGCGCGGCTCTTCAAAAGCATCGCCAGGCCTGGAAGGATTCCGGATTGCTCCTCTGGTAGCAATGCCGCCGTGAGCGCTGGCCGCATTCACCTCGCTGTCCCTGATGCGAAAAAGCGCCGCTATGGCCGGGAGCGTGAAACCGGCTGTTACAAAGAAAACGGCCTGGGCGGAAACAAAGTGGCCGGTTGCCCCCATAATCACAGCGGCGGCGCCATTCCCGGCCGATGCAAAGCGCGCATTGCGCCCGAGCCGCGCCGCAAGCGCATGCCGACCCACGAGCCCGAGGCTGATGGCGGCAATCGCCGGTGAAAGCACCGAGGTTGCCACGGCCTGCAATGCACGTGATGAAGCCACCGCCATGAAGACCGGCCACACGGCGATCATAAAGGCGCTCACGCCGATGGCGGCAACCGCGCCCGCCGCGGCCGATCGTTCCGACCTGACGCCGTCGACCAGCCAACCACCCGGGATCTGACTGAAAAGGCTTGCAAGAGCACCAATGGACAGCACGAGCCCGATGTCCGTCTGATTCCATTTCTGCGTGGCAAGATAGACCGCGATAAAGGGCCCGAAGCCCGTCTGGATGTCGCCGAGAAAGAACGTGAACCAGTCCAGGCCCCGGAGACTTTGCGGCGAGGTTTTGGCGCCATCGCCACCGCGCGCCTCCGGTGGCGGAGGCGGCATATCAAGCAGCGCTCGCATTCCGCTAGTTTCGCGTCACGCCGCTATTCCCCCCCCGATCACGAGCACTTACAACGACCACGGGTTCGCCTGTTTTCACCTCTGGTGCCGTCCCGAGGCGTTCCGAAGGAAGGTCCGTCATCACCTCGGCCTTGCTGCCGTCAGGGTCGAAACGCAAGTCGGACCAGGCAACCGCGATCTTCCGGCTGCCGACGCCGAGGAAGCCGCCATAATCCACCACGACCGCGCGAACGCGGCCGCCATCATCGGTGAGGACATCGATGATGCGGCCGGCATTCCTTCCGGAGGCGACCAGTTCTTTTCCAAGGACGCTGTTCGTGTGGCGAAGGATCGTATGTGTGATTGGCGTATCGCTTGGTGACTGCGCCTCATACACGCCCGCACCGTTTGCTGCGACACCGCCGCCAGCAGCAATTGCGAGCAGCAGACCGGCTCCGATTTTCCGTAACGCTGTCATATGCCATGCCCGCAAAATATTGTGCCCACTAGTTCCCGCAACATCGAAAGCGGCTATACGTTCCGTTGCGAGACTCTTTATTGGGCCGCTGCGGCAAAATGGCCCCGTCCGCCGAGCAAGGCCCGATAAGGTCCGGCGGCCAGGGCTTCGCGGTAGCTTCGATAATCGTCAGCGTCCATCGCGCGCTGAACTGGCTGGCCGGCTTCAGCTTTGATCGTCACTTTTTCGCCCACGACCGTGGTTGAGCCCAGGCCCGTGTAGACATACTTGTCTCCGAAGCTCTCCTTGAGGATGCCGAACGCCGGTTCGCCCGTGCAGTGTGCAGGGGCTATGAACTCGACTTTCGCATCGTCGTGGAGAAAGGCCGCGATGGCTTTGATCTGGTCATCCTTCGCGGGAAGCAAGTGCAGGCCGCCGAGGATAAGATGGATCGGCTTGTTGATCGTTGCCTTTGTTTGCTGGACGATTTTCTCGATCGTCGTGTGGCTGCAACCGACGATGAGCACGACGCCGTCGGGCGTATCCATCGCCAGCGAAATCTCACGCAGCTCGAAGTCCGCTCCCCATTTGCCAGTCAGAGCAATAAGGGTGAAGCCGGGTGCGATCTCGGTGTTCTTGCTGATCCAGGTAAAGTTTGCCTCCGGCCACGGGCTTCCGAAGCGGAGCTGTTGAGGCGGGTTGCCGCCGAAGTAGCGCATCTCGGGCGGCAGCGATTCGTCGCGCCGGTAGAAAGTTCCGGGTAAAGCCGCACCGAAAACGCCGAAATTCTCCTGGGGCGCATAGATTTTGACTTTGGAATTGACCTTGAGCAGGGTGCTTAGCCCGCTTGTGTGGTCGCCATGCCGGTGGGAGATGATTGCGAAATCGAGCTTGGTGAGGTCGATGCCCTTGGCCTCGACATTATGGGCAAAGATGTCGGCGTTGTTGCCGGTGTCAAAGAGGATTTTCTTGCCGGCATATTCGATATAGGCGGAGAATCCCCAATCCTTCTTCATGGTGGAGGTCTTGCCGAAGGCGTCGTAAAAATCGTGATCCGGGGCGCCTTATCTGAGGTTGCTGCCGCGGTTTGGGCAAAAGCGCCGAAGGGGCTGACGATACTCAGTCCGCAAAGCAATCCAAAAGCGGGAAGGCCAGG
The DNA here is from genome assembly GCA_963839435.1 of uncultured Alphaproteobacteria bacterium. Classification (GTDB taxonomy): domain Bacteria; phylum Pseudomonadota; class Alphaproteobacteria; order Rhizobiales; family Rhodomicrobiaceae; genus Rhodomicrobium. The sequence goes on along the minus strand of CAWIVD010000028.1, from coordinate 286,831 downwards.
CAAGAGGAGCGATCGAGCACGTCGCATGACTTTTCTCCATACGAGGATGCCCCTGGTGCAGACAATGACCAAAGAACTATAAAGTTCCGGATCACAAAAGTGTCTTGCCTGATTGGCCCGATAGCAACAGCCACAAATTGCGCGCCTTCGCTAAAAATTATTTACATATTTACTTGGGGCCGTTCTACGAAACGAACCCAATCTTAAGCCTGTGTCCACGCCCGTCCCCTCTCGCCGTAGGAGCGAGCGCTGGATTAGTTAATACTCCCACTGCCTCCGTGCACCGGTTGCACTCCGCTTGATCGCAGACGGAAGCTTCGTGAAGACGAGATATTTGGCCGCCGCAACCACGCCCAGCGTCAGGATCCAGAACAACATCAGGGTTTTTCGTAAAGCAGACAACATGGCAAACTCCATCCTTTTCCGCATCAACCATTGCGGGGACGGCGGCGTTCCGCGGGTCAAGGAGATGTGCAGTTGAGTTTATCGGCGCAGCCGCCGTTAATGCCGCATGAGAAGCGGCAAATCGGCATGTTCGAGCATGTAGCGGGTGACGCCGCCGAGGAGCGCCTCGCGCCACTCGCCATGCGCATAAGCGCCCATCACGATCAGGTCGGCGCCGAGCCCCTGCGCCGTCTCAAAAGCTGCGCGCCGACAGGGCCATGGCCTTCCACCGCGTGGACTTTGGCTGGAATGCCATGCTCTTCAAGAATCGGCGGGACCATGGCCTCGACGCTCGCGCGCAGGACGTGCACGGTTTCCGCTTTCAAGAGGATCGGCATCGCCGAAAGCACCGCTTTCGGCGCGCGAATATCGTCTTTCCAGGCGATGGCGACCACGCGGCCGAATCGCCCTCGCCCTTGCGGCGGGGCGATCAGGACGGGCGCGACGTATCGAAAATCGCGGCGTGAAGCCCATCCCGCGCACTCGCGAGCCGCGCGCCGCCGGGGACCACGACCACATCCCAACGCCGCCCGCGTTCGCCGACGATGTGCCCGATTCGCCTTCCACTTCGACGAAATCCGCGACGATACCTTCGCGCTCGCCGGCGCCCATCGCTCCCGCCGCCTTCGACGCCGTCGCCCAAACATGCTCCTTCGCGCGAAGCCTCTCCTCTTCCGCGGGGTCATGATCTGGTCCGCGACCATAATTGCGGCGACGGGGGGGGCGCGGACGGCGAGGGCTTCGATCCGTCCGCCGCCGCCATAGTCGAGCAGCCTTGCCGCACTGGAGAGAAGCCCCGGCACGGTTTCCGGCCTGTCGAGCACCGCGAGATGGCCTCGCCCATCACCTTCCCCTTGGCGGCGGCGGCGGCGCGCGCGGGAGCTGCGTTCAATTGGCGGCGCTCGCATATCCCGCGTCACGGCGGCAAGGCAAAGGATCAGGAAAGGCGATGTTGGCGACAGCCGCCCCCGGTTTGCCGTCGCGAAAAAGATCGAGCGTTTGCAGGCTGAATGACGAGAAGGTTGTGTAGCCGCCGCAGATGCCGACCATGACGAAGGCGCGGGCGTCGGCGTGAACCTGTAAGCGGCTGTCGCTCGCAGTCAGCGCGCCGAAGAAGCCGATTATGAACGATCCGACGATATTGATGAGGATAGTCCCCCAGGGAAACTGCTCCAACCATGCCGACCATGATATTGGTTGTCCAGGCGCGCGCCACGCTGCCGAGCGCTCCTCCGAGGGCGATGTAGAAATAGGTCAGCATCAGGTATCCCGATATCGATGAGGCGCGCCCTGGTTTCGCGTCTCCGTCCAAGTTTAGGCGCGCATAAAAATACCCGCCAGGTGGCGGGTTCAAGACAGCCTCCCGCCGCCAGTATCAGCGGGGGCCATCAGCCAAAGGCGGTTTCGAGGGCACTGCATCCCCATGGAGGGCCAAGTTATAAATGCTCCCTTGCGTTGCGCAAGCGCTAAGCAGCAGTCAGGCAACCGTTCCAGGACCGGGTGCAGTGGCTCCCCTTCGGGGTTTACCTTCAATCCGTCATCCCATTTTAAGTTGTGCAAAACTCAAACATAAGCTAGAGCGTGTGTCGCGCGGGACGCGTGCCTTTTGTCAAAGCCGCCGGTTTTTCAGCGTTAACTGAGACGGGGGAGTGAGAAACTCACCTGCGATTGCTGGATCGGAACCAAAATGGCTACACCAAAGCACCTGCGGCGAGGGTCCGCAGCGGCGGGAGCGGCATGTGCCCGGCTCCTTTTTTCCTTTGAGAGAATGTGGATGCAGCAAGCCTCGTCGCCAGCAGCGATGTCGGCTCGGCGCGGCGCGCGCGAATCCACCCGGGCAGCGATGATCGCAGCCGCGCTGGCTGCCGCAACACTGCCTGCACAGGCTCAGTTCACCAGCCTCACCGGCTTCGGGGACAGCTATGCGGATACCGGCGCCGCGCCGGGAGGAGCGTTTCGCCTAATACCCTCTACATACCCCCCGCCCGGTGCTTACTATCACCCCTGTGCTCAATACTACACCTCCTGCGAATTCACCGGCAGCACGAACTTCGTCGACTCGCTACGATCGATCTATGGCTTGCCCGGCCTGACAAATTATTCGATCGGCGGCGCGCGAACCGACAATACCAACACCATACCCCCCCTCAGCTCTAGCTACGGCCTCCCCTACGAACTCAATCAATTCGCCCTCAGCGGCACGCACTTCACCAATACCGACCTCATCGCGCTGTCCATCGGCGGCAACGATATGACGGCCATCGATCTCAGTGGTCTTAATACGGACGCTCAGAAAACCGCGCTGATCGAAGCGAGCGCTGCAAACTCTGCGAAGCTCGCGGTTGCCGGCGTAGAGCAACTGGTAGGTGCTGGGGCCCGTAACATCGCCTGGCTCAGCACCGGCAATTCGAAATATTTTCCCGTACCGCCGAGTGGCGTCAACGGCGTGAACTTCACCGACCCTCAGCGCGACGCCTGGGCCAACACCTATTTCCAACAGACCCAGCAATTATTGCGGCCGCTAGCTGAGGATGGTGTTCGCATCTTCCTGTTCAACTTCGGAGTTCTGCAAGACCGCATCGCCAACAATCCGGGCCAGTATGGTTTCGCGGGCCTGTATGGCTTCAATGGCCTGAATATTCTTCCCACCCCCGTCGACGACCGCTGCCAGGCGGTGCCCTCGACCCCGGCGTCCAATTATGTTCCGAACTGCTTCTACTACAACGCGGTTCATCCCACCGGGGCCGCCATGGCGCTGATCGCGACCTACATGGCAAACCAGATCGATGCGCCAACCACCGTGGTTCCGCAGGGCGGCATCGCCACCGGCCTCGCTCAGGGGTTCACCACCTCCGTCCTTGGCCGCCTCGACGCCCAGCGCGGCCTCCCGGCGCTCGCCGAAGGCTATAAGGACGGCGGTCCCGAAAGCCCGTGGTCGGTGTATGGCGACGTCAATTACGGCGGCGGCAACCTTGAACGTCAGTTTCTCGCCGCGGGCTATGATTACGACGCCATCGGCGGCATGGTCGGGGCCGAGTACCGGGTCAATCCGCTGCTTCTGCTCGGAGGCGTGTTCGGATACTCCACCTCGAGCGTGAACCTCGGGGTGCAGAACGCTCATGACAACATCAATTCCTATCAACTCGCCGCCTATGGCTCGTTCACGGGCGCCAATTTGTTTTCTGATGCTCTTATTGCTTATGGCCGTCACGACTACACTCTCGACCGCCAGGGCGTGATCGACATCGTTCACGGCAGCACCAGCGCCGATACCTTCACTGCGGCCGCAAGGGCTGGCTACCTCTTCGACGCCGGGCCGGTCCGCGTTGGGCCGATCGCAGGCCTCAACTACACCCGCGCCGACATTCAGGCCTACACCGAGACCGGCGACAGCCTCCTCACTATGATGGTGAACGAGCAGAATGTTGACAGCTTGACCGGCAATGCCGGGATTCAGATGCGCGTTCCCTTCCAGCTTTGGGGGGATATCTACAGCCCGTTCATCAACGTCACCGCCGAGCAGGATTTGCTTGGTTCCGGCCGGGTGATCACGACCACTCAGGTGACAGCGCCTCTGCTCCCCGTGCTCACCCCCGTCCCCGGCGAGAGCGGCACTTACGGCAAGATCGCCGCCGGCGTCGCCGCGAGACTTGGCGGGACTGTCAGCGCCACGCTGAACGCGGAAACCACATTCGCGCGCGAGGGCGGAAATGGCCTTGTCGTCAGCGGCGGGATTAAGATGGGATTGTAAGATGAACCCGGCCTGACCCGGAGTGGCGCGGCGTTTTCAGCCACGCCGTCCCGATCCTGGCCTGCTTGGACGTTGGCCGATCTTCTGCTTCGACGCGTCCAGCAAGCTCAGCGCAAATTGGCTTTCGCGATCCTGATCCACTCCTTGTCGCCGGGCGCGATCGCGACGGGCTTTGCGCTCGATGCGCGAACGACCTCCATGAACATCTCTCTCGCCTGGCTGACGCGCCCCTGCCTCAGAAGCAGGAGGCCATAGCGTGCCTTCGCCTCGAAGCCCGCGTAATAGCGCGAGACGCCCTCATATTCCGCCAAAGCCTCGTCGGTTCGGCCTAGCGCCTCCAGCGCGCGCGCGTGGAGCAGATGAGCCTCCTGATTTCGCGTTCGCGGCTGAACGTCTTCCAGCTTGTCCAGCGTTTCGAGCGCCGCTGCCGCGTCGCCGCCTCCGAGCCGGGCGCGGGCAAGCCCGGTGAGAACGGCGGGATCGTCAGCGAAGATGCCGGTTGCGGCAGTTTCGTAAAGCCGGATCGCGTCAGCCCACATGCCCTTTTTCTCGCATTCCTCGGCGAGCGCACGCTTCGCGTCCACCGAGTCCACGAGTTCGGCCTGCTTCAGGCGCTCGCGCCATTCCTTGTCGGGGTCGAGCACCGAGCCGATCTCGGTCGCGACTTTCTTGGCCCCCTGCGACCTGAACATCGCAGGGATAAGCTCGATTACGACATAGGCGATGGACCCGATCAACGGCACCAGCAGTAGGATAAAGAGCCACCACTGCGAGCGGCCTGTCTTCATGGCGTGCACGGCCAGCCCCACCGCAATAATCAAGTGGAGCAGGGTGGCTTGAGTGAACATGGACGGAAACATTTAAGGCAATCCTCAGGCTACCGTCGCAGTGCTAACCGAGAACACGGCCGCAGGCAAGTTGGTGCACCATGAAATGCAGAGGTTTAGGCTGTCTGCTCCGCTCCGATGCCGACAGGGCAGCTGACGCCGGTGCCTCCCAGGCCGCAATAGCCGCGCGGGTTCTTAGCTAGATATTGCTGGTGGTAATCTTCCGCGAAATAGAACTCTCGAGCGGGCACGATCTCTGTCGTGATCGGCCCAAAGCCCCGCGAGTTCAGTTCGGATTGATAGGCATCCTTTGAGGCCTGCGCCTCGCGGGCCTGTTCCTCGGAATAGGTGTAGATGCCGGAGCGGTATTGCGTGCCGGCGTCGTTACCCTGGCGCATGCCCTGTGTCGGATTGTGGCTCTCCCAGAACGTTTTCAGGAGCTTTCCATAGCTGATCCGTTTGGGATCGAAGACGACGCGCACGACCTCATTGTGGCCGGTCCGGCCAGAGCACACTTCCTCGTAGGTCGGATTGGGCGTGTAACCGCCCGCGTAGCCGACCGCTGTAACCAGCACGCCCGGAAGCTGCCAGAAGGCCTTTTCCGCGCCCCAGAAGCAGCCAAGCCCAAACATTGCAATCTCGCTGCCCTCTGGATACGGACCCTTGAGCGGCATGCTCGTCACGAAATGGGTCATTGCCGTCCGGATCGGGGTGTCGCGTCCGGGCAGGGCGCTTTTGGAATCGGGCATCTCGGCTTTGTTTTTGAAGAAGAACGCCATACGGAACTCCTGTCTATGCGGATAGCAACGTTTGACGACAGGATATGGGAGTTCGGGGGCTGGCTAGCAAAGAAGAGAGGGGAGGGGAGAAGACGTTCACGGAGTGTTTATAGGGGATTGTGGGAAGGCCGGGAGTGCTCCCGGCCTTCCGGGTCAATGAGTCTCGACTTTTGGCAGCGTAGGCTTTTCGATGGTGACGTGGTCCTGCTTGTAGAAATAGAAGCCTGCAAAGGCGACTAGCGCTACGACGAGCGCCCCGAGAGTGAAATTCCGCATGATGTCCTCCTTCAGCGAAACGATGGGGAGCCAACGCAATCGAAGCCGCTTTCGTTCCGGGTCCTGTTCCGTGGTCAGACTTGCTTCTTGATGCCTTGAAAAGCGACAAGCGCGCGCTCTCTCGCTTGTGCGTGAGCGACCATTGGATGGGGATAGGTGATACCGAGTTTGACTCCGCAACGCGTCAGGAGGTCCGAGTCCCCCTCCCACGGCTTGTGGATGATGGAGTCGGGCAACTTCGCCAACTCGGGGCAGAAGGCACGCACGTAATCGCCCTCAGGATCGAACTTTTCGCCCTGCAGGACGGGGTTGAAGATGCGGAAATAAGGGGCTGCATCCGCGCCCGAGCCCGCGACCCACTGCCAGCTCGCGGAGTTGCTCGCGAGATCGGCGTCGACGAGCGTATCCCAGAACCACGCCTCGCCCGACTGCCACTGCTGGAGCAAGTGCTTGATCAGGAACGAGGCCACGATCATGCGCACGCGGTTGTGCATCCAGCCTGTCTGCCAGAGCTGGCGCATGCCTGCGTCGACGATCGGGTAGCCGGTCTGGCCCTTCTGCCATGCGCTGAGAGCGTGCTTGTCCTCGCGGAAGGGAAAATTCTCGAACTCGGGCCTGAAGGCTCTCTCCGGCAGATCCGGGAAATGAAAGAGCAGGTGATAGGAGAACTCGCGCCAAGCGATCTCCCTGAGATAGGCTTCGCCCATATCGGATTGCCCGGCGGCTTCTGCGGCGATTAATACCGCATGCCAGACTTGGCGCGGGCTGATTTCCCCGAAGGCGAGGTAGGGGGAGAGCCGGGAGGTCGAATCGCTGCCGGGATTGTTTCGCTCGTCGCGGTATTTTCTTACCGCCCTGTCGATGAAAAGGCGCAGCCTCGCGTAGGCCGCAACCTCACCCGGCGTCCACGTGGCCCTGATGCCGCCCGCCCAGTCAGGCTTTGTCGGTTCGAGTCCCCAATCTTCAAGAGCCTCCGATGGCGGCCATGAGGACGGCGAGGCCAGAGCCTGAGGAGCGGGAAGCGGAGCGCTTGGCGGCTCCCGCCGGGTCAAGGCTCGATAGAAAGGGGAATAAACACGGAAGGGTTCGCCCGACGCGTTGGCGATTTTCTCGGGCTCGAACAGGACTTGTCCGCCGAAGCGCCGCAACTGCACGGAACGTCCCAGCGTCCATTTCAACCGTTCCTCAAGCGTCCGCTGGAATGGCTCATAGCCGCGCGTGAAGTAAATCGCTGTTGTTCCTGTTTCCGCGATCAAATCACGCAGCACGCGCTCGGTTTGCCCTCGCCGCAGGATCAGGCGCGATCCAAGCCTCTGGAGGCTTTTCTCCAGCGACCGCAGCGATTGCGCCAGCCACCATCGGCTCGCGCCGCCCATGCGCCATTCGCCGGACGTGTCATCATCAAGGATATAGACTGGAATAATCGGAAGGCCGGACTCGCCGGCTGCCAAGAGCGCAGCGTGGTCCGCAAGCCTCAGGTCGCGCCGGAACCAGACAAGGACGGCGGGTTTGTGAGAAGCCGGTTTCATCATGACACGCTGGCGTTTTCTAGATTTTTTTTGAAGGAATGCGTTTCGCCTTCCAATCCATAAACGTGAGAGGGGTGCCGATAGATCGCAATTGCGCGAACGCGCGGTTTTTGAGACAGTATCGGGAGCAAATCGGTTCAGGCCGAAAGGCCCTCGCGACACCTCCTATGTCACACGAAGAAGCTCAGTGCATTGCGGCGGAGCTCGATCCGCCGTTCTCGATCGTCGGCGCGCAGAATCAGCGCTTGCCGATCGTGTTCAATTCGCCGCATAGCGGACGGATTTACCCCTCTGTCTTCGTGGAGTCCTCCCGGCTATCAGCTCAAGCGCTGCGCAAATCGGAGGATGCCTATGTGGATGAGCTTTTGGCTACAGCGCCCGCTCAAGGCGCTGTGCTCATGCAGGCTCATTTTCCTCGCGCCTATATCGACATCAATCGTGAGCCCTACGAACTCGACCCCGTTCTGTTCAACGGCCGGCTTCCGGATTTCGTCAACAGCCAGTCGCTTCGGGCCATTGGCGGCCTTGGAACAATCGCGCGCATCGTCAATGAAAAAGAAGAGATTTACCACGGCCCTTTGACGCTTGAGACGGCATTCGTGCGCATTGAGCGGCTTTACAAACCGTATCACGCGGCGCTTCATGATCTCATGCAATCGACTCGCGCGCAGTTTGGCACGGCGTTCCTGCTTGACTGCCATTCAATGCCATCCCAGCAGGGAGAGCGGGGCAGCTGGCCGGACTTCGTGCTGGGTGACCGCTTCGGCACATCCTGCGCTCCGGAGATCACAAAACTTGTACAGGCGCTTTTGCGGAGCCTCGGCTATCGCGTGGCTTTGAACAAGCCTTATGCTGGCGGCTATATCACGGAGCACTATGGCAAGCCCCAACAGGGCATCCACGCAATCCAGATCGAAGTCGACCGCAGCCTCTACATGAACGAGGAGACATTCGAGAAGTCGCCCGCTTTTTCCGGATTGCAGTGGGATATGGAGCGTCTGATTGGCATGATCATCCAGGAATTGCCTCGCTGGACGGGCGGCTACAAAGTGGCTGCGGAGTAGCCCGAAACGCGCAAAAAAAGAGGGCCATTCAAAATGATTGAACGGCCCCAAGTCTAGGGAGGAAACGCCCAAGGAGGGCAGCGACACGCATCAAAGATGCATATCGCACCGCAGTAATATCGCATCGCACCGCACAAATGACAAGCCACGCATTCGTGAATTGGCCTGCGGAGCGACAATTGGTTCCGAAACGCAACAAAATCGCCTCCAGGCCTGTGGAAAACTTTCAATGTTTTTTAAAGGCACTTGTATCGATTTAGAATGGAATGGGGGATGTAGTGGCCACATCATTGCAAATGCTGCTCGATACGGCTCACAAACTTGCGAATGCAGCGAGTGAGGTGACGCTGTCCCATTTCCGGAATAATGCCGCAGCCGACAACAAGGGCGGGGGCTTGTTCGATCCCGTCACCGTGGCGGACAAAGGCGCTGAAACCGTTATGCGCGATATCCTGGCGCGCGAGTTTCCCGATCATGGCATCGTTGGAGAGGAATTCGGCACCGTGAATGCCGGCGCCGAATACGTCTGGACGCTCGACCCCATCGATGGAACCCGCGCCTTCATCATCGGAATGCCGCTTTGGGGCACGCTCATTGGCCTGCAGCACCACGGCACGCCTCTGCTCGGCGTCATGGACCAACCCTTCATCGGCGAGCGGTTCTGGAACGACGACCGCGCGGCGTGGTATCGCGGACCGAGAGGTCTTCAGCGCTGCGAAACGAGGGCGTGCGCGGGGCTCGGCCATGCGCTGCTCGCCGCGACCACCCCCGATATGTTCGATGGCGAGGATGAGGTTCGCTTCAACCACCTTGCCAAAGCCGTCCGCATGCGGCGGTTCGGCGGCGATTGCTATTCCTATTGCATGCTGGCCTTGGGGCAGATCGACATCGTGGCGGAGGCGAAGCTCAAGCCTTTCGACATCGTGCCGCTCATTCCCATCGTCGAGAAGGCTGGCGGCGTCGTCTGCAGTTGGGACGGCGGCCCGGCCAAGGATTCCGCGCGTTGCATCGCCTGCGGCGACCCCGCACTGCTGGAACCCTCGCTCGCCCTGTTGAAGTAATTCGCGCGGCGCCCGCCTGGGAAGTCTACGCCGCCGCCGTCATCCCCAAAGGGCGAAGCGCTGTCCGGGAGCGTAACACGTTGAAGCGCCTATCTTTTTGTGATCCCGGCTCGCGATTTGCAAGGCCTCGACGACAAAAGGAGCGAGAGGCGTTCGGGATGATGGGGTGCTCCAAGTGAGGCGTCCGCGACATTGGGCGTCAGCTTTTGACGTGCACGTGAACGGTTTGGGATGCGCCAGACGTTGCCCCGCTGTCATCCTCGACAACAACATCGAAGCTCGCGGTGGTGCTGTCTCCGCCATCGTGAACGAACAGCACCCGGCCGGCCTCGATGTCGGCCTGGGTAAAATTCACAACCGGCGTCCCTGCTTGAGCCGAAAGTGAAGCAAATCCGTTGCGCTGATTGCTCACCGTATAGGTGAGGTGATCGGGCGTATCGTCGGGATCGACAGCGGTGATGTCCTCGGTGGTAATGACGACAGACTTGCCGCGCTTGACCGTAATGTCGAGATCGCCTTGGAGCCGTGGCGGCACGTTGCGAAGCTCGGCACTCAAGTCGCCGCCCATTTCCATGGCAAGCTGCCCGTAGCGCACATGACCGTTCACCGAACCGGAACTGCGAATGCTGATCAGGTTCTTGACGAAAATTTCGCCTTGAACGGAACCGGCGACGTCGGCCTGGTCGGTCTTCAGCGTTCCGTAGAAGGTGCCCCCTTGATGGACCAGGACAGACTCGGCAGCAAGCTCACCCTCGACAAAGCCATGAATTTCCATCTGGCGGCAATTGCGGATCTTGCCCTTGATGATTGTATCTTCCTGGATAATCGCTTCGCGTGCCACTGGCCTTGCCCCATTACAAGCTGTTGACTGCGGTGCCGTTAGCGCAAGGCTCCCGGTTGCATGCACCATAGGCGGGGGCGCTGGAATGCTGCAATCGAAATCCGGCTTGTGGCGAAAATGAAGCGCCGATAACCGAGGGGCTTCTGTTATGAGGCGGCCATCCTGGCTGAGTTTTCCGGCATCGCTAACATTTGGACCAGTTTGCGCTTGCGTTTTCGTCCGCATTGCTTTTGTGCCGGGATTTTACGGAAATGCGCTTTAGTGAGAGGTTAATTGATATAAGATATTGATTTAACACAGGAAAATATGGAAAACGATTGCGTCGCGGCGGCTGCAAACGGAGCTGCCAAGGTTAACGGGATGGTCCAAAAACATATTTAACGGATTTTTTCGCGCCGCGTTTTTCCGCCAAAAACGCATCTTTTGGCGCGGTTCCGGACCAGATATAAGTCCGGCGCGCCCGAAATTAACCATAAGGAGTTAATTTACCCCCCTGCCGCAACGCAATATTCACCATATCGGCCCTGAATTGCCCCGCCATAATACAACGACTAGCATTTTTGTATACATCGTCAGGTTCTGCTTGACGGAAAATGGTCCAAAAGTCCCGCCGCCGCCGCCTCATTCGCGCCTCTGCGAAGCCATTGCCCCAAGCACAGCCTGTTGCGGTTTCGCCAACGAATGAAGAGGGCCGCTGCAAACGGTTTCCTTCGCGAGCGGTATGCGGAACCCCCCCTGAAACGATCTCAGGCCATGAGCAGAAGACGCGCGTCTCGAAAAGTTCCCAAGCGGCTTATGCACGCTTTCGGATCTCACGGCGAGCGATCCGCGAGAGCGCCACTTCAGGCGAACGGTGCCACAATGACCTGCACAATTTCGGTCATTCAATCGGTTTTACAAACGAATGGTCGCCTCCAGGGCAGGCCGATCCCAGACCGGAGGTCAGCGACATCCTCGACGAAAGATCCCGCAAGTTGCTCCAGGTTAATTTATCCCAATTGCTTTAAGGTGCGGTACGAATTTCTTGTCGCTGCGTAGAATATGAGCAAGCAGCCAGATTTTAAGGAAGTTCAGCAGCTCAGTCGATAGTGTTGCAGTGGCGCCGTCTTGACATCTCTTCTGCATGTCCAGAACTTGTTTGGTCAGATCGGCATGCTCTTTTGCATGCTGTGTCGCGTCGGCATAATCGCTTCTTGCAAAGAGGGATTCCTCATGCTTGCAATGGTACACTGTGTAGGCGACCATCTTGTCAAGCACCTTGCCCAAGACCTCGTCGGTTTGCTTCGCATCAATGGCATCATGGAGTTCGTTGAGCATCCCCACGAGCTTCTTGTGTTCATCGTCGATAATGGATACGCCGACCGACATCTTTTGATTCCATTCCACTAGTGTCATTGTCACTCCTTGTTAGGTTAGGGACCAGATCATGGGAAGGAATTTCTATATATCTTGTCGACTTGTGCTAACCTAGTGTACCTCTATACATATTCGTAAGTGCATTTGAGGTTAATAGCGATGATACTAACTCGAGTTTTTTTCAAGAAACCTTTACTGGATGCTAAGAGGCGGCGCGATTATTGATTGAATAGGATTTTTCGTTCGCAAACGCGAGCTGCCGCCGCTGTCTGTCGGAAGGATCGGAGCTACGCAGTGTCGAATGTCACAGTTGGGTCAACAGCGGGATTGTGTGGGCTTCTCGGAGAAGCCCGCATTGGGATCAAATAGCCGACTTGCCCCGCATAGGCTCGCGAGAAAACAGGCGCGTCTCTTCCCGACCCCAACACGAAATCCTTTTTCCTGGGCCACGAAAGGCGTGACGCCTTCCACAGGAGCCGGCAAGAGCACCTTGCAGGACATCGCCAGGATGCTATATCGGGTGCCGTTCCAATCCAATTCGCTAGCCCGGGATTTCGAGCTGACAGATGGCAGACGCTGATACGCTTTCAAAAGAACCCGCCGCCGAAACGCATTCGTTCCAGGCTGAGGTTGCCGAATTGCTTCGGCTGATGGTGCATTCCGTTTACACCGAAACCGACATTTTCCTCCGCGAACTGATTTCCAACGCGTCCGATGCCTGCGACCGGCTGCGCTACGAGGCGATCGCAACCCCAGGACTGACCGCGGACGGCGCGCCCTTTGCGATCCGCATCGTGCCTGACAAAGACAAAGGCACGCTCACCATCTCCGACAACGGCGTCGGCATGGGGCGGCAGGACCTCATCGACAATCTCGGCACCGTCGCCCGCTCCGGCACGCGCGCTTTCATGGAGAAGCTCGCGGAGGCGAAAGACGGCGCGGGGCTGATCGGCCAATTCGGGGTCGGGTTCTACTCGGCTTTCATGGTGGCGGACCGCATCGAGGTCGTGAGCCGGCACGCAGGCGCGCATGAGGCTTGGGCCTGGACGTCCTCAGGGGGCGGCGGCTTCGAGATTGCGCCTGCAACCGAGGCGCAGGCGGCGAGAGTGCCTCGCGGCACCGAGATCGTGCTGCATCTGAAAGAGGACGCGAAGAAGTATCTGGAGCCGCACGAGATCAGGCGCGTGATCTCGACCTATTCGGATCACATCCTGTTCCCGATCGAACTCGTCGACGCCGAGGGCAAGCCTGAGCAGATCAACTCCGCGAGCGCACTATGGCAGCGGCCGAAGTCCGAGCTGAAGCCCGAGGACTATGCAGAGGCTTACCGCTCGATCGCGCACGCCTTCGACGAGCCCGCGATGACGCTCCATTACCGCGCGGAGGGCCGGCTCTCCTACGCGGTTCTGCTGTTCGCACCTTCGACGCGGCCCTATGATCTCTTCGACCCGGCTAGGGCGTCGCATGTGAAGCTTTATGTGCGGCGCGTCTACATCACCGATGGCGCGGAGTTGCTCCCCTCGTATTTGCGCTTCATGCGCGGCGTCGTCGATAGCGAGGACCTGCCGCTCAACATCTCGCGCGAGATGCTGCAGAACAACCCGCAGGTCTTGCAGATGCGCAAGGCGCTGACCGGCCGTGTCATTGGGGAACTCGAAAGCCTCGCCGGGAAGGACGCGGACGCGTTCCGGAAAATCTGGGACGCTTTCGGCTCGGTCATCAAGGAGGGCCTTTACGAGGATCACGAAAGGCGCGACGCGCTCCTCAAGCTCGCGCGGTTCACCACCACCGCCGGGAGCGACCGGACGCTCGAAAACTATGTCGCCGATCTGAAGCCCAATCAGACCGAGATTTATTACCTTGCGGGCGATAGTGCAGAGCGGCTCAAGTCCAATCCCAAGCTCGAAGCAGCGAAGAAACGCGGCATCGAGGTTCTTCTGCTGAGCGATCCGGTCAACTCCTTCTGGACCGGCCTGCCGGTGGATTTCGGCGGCAAGCCCTTCAAATCGCTCAGCAAGGGCGATGTCGATTTTGGGCTCGTGCCGCCTCTCGTAGAGCCGGCGAACGAGGAGCCGAAGCTCGACGAGCCCGACGCCGGGGCAGTCATCGGCGCAGTCAAGGCGGCGCTTGGCGAGCGTGTCTCCGAGGTGCGCGCCTCTCAGCGGCTTGCGGACAGCCCGGCCTGTCTTGTAGCCGCCAAACACGGGCCCGACCTTGAGATCGAGCGCTTACTGGCGCGTCAGGGGCGCGGCGTTGGCGCAAAGCCGATCCTCGAACTCAATATCCGGCACGCGCTCGTGAAAGCCATTGCGAGGGCGGTGACGGAACAGCACCAGGACGATGTCAACGATCTTTCCGCGCTCCTCTTCGAACAGGCGCAAATCCTCGATGGCGAAACGCCGGAAGATCCCGCGGCCTTTGTTGCGAGGCTGAACCGGCTCGTCATGCGCGGGTTCGGTGCTGGTTCGATCTGAGCAAACGCCGCCAGCTTGACAACGGGTTGTCATCCCGGCCAAGCGAAGCGCGAGCCGGGATCGAAAAAAGGTAGGCGTTTCAATTTGTTACGATCCCGGATAAGGCTTCGCCTTTCCGGGATGACGCCAGTTCAGGAGACCAGTCCGAGGCGCGGCGGCGATTTGTAGCCTGGGAACACGGCTGCAGTGACCGGCGCGCCTCCGTGATACTCCAGAAGCTCCGTCAACACATGGCGGTAATCGGTTTTCACGGCCAGATCGACGCGTTCCTCCAGCGCTGCTTCCTCAAGGCCCGGCCAAGGCCCCAGGATGCGCCCGCCTTTCACGCCGCCGCCCATGATGATCATGACGCCGCCGCGCCCATGATCGGTGCCGCCGCTCTTGTTCGCTCTGAGGCGGCGGCCGAACTCGCTGTAGGCGACGAGAGTGACCCTGTCGTGATAGGCGGCGATGTCGTTCCAGAACGCGCCGAGGCCGCCTGAAAGCCGCTGCACATTGTTCTGAAACCGGCCCTGCTGGTTCTCATGCGTGTCCCAGCCGCCAACATCGACGCTTGCAGCGGTGAGCCCGATGTCGAGCTTGATGAGGCGCGCGACGGTGCGCAAGCCCCGCCCCAGATCGCCCGCTTTGTCGTAGCCTTCCTTTTGATCGAGATAAGGCGCGAATTTTCCGTCCGCGCCGCGCCGCAGCTTGTCCGAGACGAGCTTCGCTGCCTCCAGCGCGCGCGCACCGGCCACGCCGACCGGGCCGGACGCTTGCTTATAAAGCCGTTCGATGGCGGCAGCGCTTTTGCCATCCCAGGGAAGGGGTACGCCGTTGCCGAGATCCGCAACCGAAAATGCGCCATCGAAGCCGCTAAACTCGCCGGCGAGCGAACCCGAAGCCGAAACTCCTGGAAGGCCCATCGCTTTCTGCTTCGATTGCTGAAGATAGCGGGCGAGCCAACCCCCTTTGATATGTCCGAGCGCAGAGCCATCGGCCGCGCCGTGGTCCATGATATCGGTTGCAACGAAATGGCTGCGGTTCGCTTCCGGAATCCCAGCTGCATGGACGAAGGCGAGCGCGCCCGACTTGTAAAGCTCCGCGAGGTCAGGCGCTGCCGGATGCAGCCTCCAGTCGATATTGGGGGTCGCCGCGGTTTTGAGCGCATGTCCGGCGCGGTCGCCATCGGCAAGAACGCGCAGCTCTGCCGGGCGCGCGGTCACGAGGCTCCGATCGTTGGCGGGGCACACGAGGTTGAGGCCATCGCAGGCGCCTCGCATATGGACGACGACAAGAATGCGCGGCTGGGTTTCCGGCGCGCCTGCAAAAGCAAGCTGGCGCAACGGACCCGCTTCAATCGTCAGAAGCGCGCCGCCGCTGCCCGCCAGCACGCCTTTCAGGAAGTTGCGACGGTTCAATCCCATAAACAGCCTCACGTCATCTGAAATTGGGGCGCGGCGGCGCAAAGCCCGGCGATCTGGGCAATTCGCTTCTCGTCGGCGATCGAAAGCGCCGGATCGACGCCAAGATCGGCGAGAAATGTCTTCGCCTTTGCGTTTGCGCCGGCAAAGACCGAGAGCCAGCGGGCGACAAGATCGCCTGTTGCACTGGCTCCCTCTTTATTGAGCTTGAGAGCCTTCGGTTGGCCTGTGTTCCACGAATTGGCCGCGAGCCTCGTTAAGAGCACCCATCGCTCGCGGAGATATTCGGGCGTGAGATAATATTCCGCGCTCGTTGGCCGCCCGTCGGGCGAAGACCAGCCGAAAAGACGCTGGCCGCAAAGCCCGAGCTGATGGAACAGCGGCGGCGTCGGCGTCAGATCGATGCCGGTGACGCGGGCGAAACTCACGGCAAGCGCGAGCGGCGATTTCGGCTTCATGCCGCGCGAGGCCGCAAATTCCTTCGACAAGGCGATATGCTTGATGACGAGCGCGATCTGGTCCGGCTTCTTCGCTGTCTCCATCCAGACTTTGGCGGCGCTGTCGACGAGGCTTTGCGGCGGCGCATCGCTCACGAAACGGCGGCACAGCTTGAGGGACAAAAAGCGCGCGGTGGCCGGATGAAAGGCGACGAGGTCCAGCACCTTGCGGCCATCGGCCATCGGCGCGGCAAAAGGCTCGAACTCCGTTGCAAGCACGCGCTTCTGATAGCCGTCATGCCAGCCCTCGATATAGATGAACTTGCCGGTGCGCGGCAGCTCCGTCGCGCCGTCGAGGCGCTGGCCATTTTCGACTGCCCAGCCGGTAAAGGCGCGCGCGGCCTCATAGACATCTTCGTCGATATAGCCTTGGGGAGCGCCGTCGCTGGCGCCGGGCACATCGCGCCACCGGTCGTATCTGTCGTTGAGATAGGCGTCGCGGCCAAGCGTATGCAATTCCATGAGCTCGCGCGCATAGTTTTCGTTGGCGGCGCCGGCCCGCGAGGAGGCGTTCGAGAGATACAGGAGCATGGCCGGGCTTTTCGCGACAGCCTCGAGCAGATCGCGAAAATTGCCGAGTGCATGGGGCCGGATGGCGTCGCGGTCGTAGGAGGGAAGGGCGCAGCCGATCCGCTTGTCGTCGCTCGAAAGAACGTTGAAATGGTCGTGCCAGAAGGCCACGACTTGCTCGTAGAGCTGCGCCCGGCTGTAGGCGGCGCGAAAGACGGTCGCCGCAACGACCTCATGATGAGGGCGCGCCTGCTCTTCCGGGGGCCGCGCCGTCTTGGAATTGAGAAGCGACCAGGGCGTCGCTATGGGGGCGTCGAGATAGGTCAGGGTCCGCATCTCGTCCATGGCGGGCCAATTGCGCGTATCGCCGCCGGGCGTTGGCTCGCCGTTCCCCGCAGCGTATTTGATCTGCAGCTTGAAGGCGGCAACGCGGCCGTCGAGATCGGCGTCGCTTCGGGTCCTAGGATCGAGCTGCCGGCCGACCCACGCCGGCAAACCGGCGCGGCTGACTTCAACAGCGTCTTCGGTGTGCGCCGCATAACAGAGGCGCGACAGGGGAAAGTCTAAAACGTCCATTTCAGGGAACCGCTTGAGTTTCTATTCCTATAGCAGCGGTTCGAGCCTGCTTTATGACGCATCACGGCAATATTGTATCGCATTTTCACATTGACGGCCTTCCGTGGCCGGAAGGTAAACTTTTGAACGGCGGTTCATGTTGGCGCTGGCGCAACCGCCATCCTAAGGTGAATTCTCCGGCTTCGCCAACATTTGGACTCCCAGGTTCTCACCCTCTGATGAATTTCGACGCTTAAGGGTTACAATCTATCCGGCCTATCTATGGAGCAATTCGACAGCTCCTGGCCAGCATCCGATCTCATTAGCGGGAAGGTCGTGCGAGAGCTTCGCCTTGAGGGTGATAGCGCCGCGTTTATCGAGGCCGATCAAGTGGAGAACGTCTGCCAAGAGGCCGATGACGGCAACCTGTGTGCTGGCATGGCAGTTCCTATATGAACCGCCGGTCCATGCTCCGCACGGCGGGGGACGACGCAAACGCGCATGTCTCCTTCAATCCCCTGCTTCCTTTCTATATGCCGCACAAATCCAGCCTCGCCAAACAATTGGACGGATTTCGCCCCAGCTTGCGGTCGATGTTAGCGATAAACTGGAGGCATCGTATTGACGCCACCGCCATTCGGGTTCTTCGCGCGCAAGCCGTGGCCCGATCCGAAAACGTTGAGCGATGAAGAGCTTTCACGCATTTGCGAGCCGGCGCCGGGCGAGGACATGTTGCTCGGGCTGGGCTGCCTGGGCGTGCCGGTGACCCTGCTCGTTACCTTCATCGCAGCGATAATTTATGGAACCGGCGCCAAACCCTTGCCGGCGTTGCTAGCGCTGACGACAGCAGTGCTGTTTCTAGCCTGCCGTCAGGTTCGCCTGCCTAAGCGCCGCTATCGCGAAGAACTGGACTGCCGGTGCGGCAAACGCCCGGTTTCAACCGATATGGCAGAGGCCGAAGCGGCGTTTGCCACAGGCCAAGCGGATTGGGTGTTCCTCTTCAAGGTCAGAGGCCTGCCTCACGGAAACTTCCGGTGGCTCAGGGTTACCTTGACCGAAGGGCCGCCGCCCGCAGCACAAGCGAGCTTGAGAATTTCGGGCGGAAAGCTGCCGGTGCTTAAGCGGATCGATGGACCGCTTCCGGACGCCGAGGCAAAAGCGCTACTGACCTTCGCAACAGCGCTGGACCCGGCCGCTCCGACGGCTGTGCCTAAATTTGTTTTCGATGGATCGCCTTGCTGGATTGCGGTCTTGCGGCGCGAGCCCCGGACCGTGGCAACCGCCAACGGCAATTTGGCAGCGATGGAACTCGATCCGTCCTGTCGCGAATACCCTGCCTATCTAGCGTGCTCGCTGCTCCAAAAAATCGCGAATTCCATGGTCCAACGAGAATGACTGCCCCTGATCGCTATTCTCATACACCGAAACTCTTAAGGTGCCGCGAATTGGACTTGTTCTGGCCTTTCCGGCGAAGGCACCGCAATGAGATCCCGAAGCCGACCCGGAGAATGCGCAAACAACCCGGGCGCCGCCGCATCCGACCCTGTGCGTTTATCTTTCGTGGATCAAGGTCCGGGGTGACCATTTCCGGGGACGCCGGCCGTTGGAATACGGCAAAAAGTGTCGTGGACCTCGCCTTGTCGTCTACTTTCCGCCCAATATCCGTCCGATTGCCGATCAATATCGCCGCTTCCATCGTGATTAGTTTGAGGAGTCAAATGAAACATTTTAGGACGCTTATCCTGGCGGCAGGATCGCTTGTCGCCATGTCATCCCTGAGCTGGGCCGACTTTCCCGGCCAGCATCCGGCTTATCTCCATGCTCTTTCCGATCTGAGAACGGCTCGCTGGCTTTTGGAGCATCGTCCCGGCAGCCCCGCCGTCAGCGGCCATGAGGATGTCGCCATCCAGAACATCGATGCGGCCATCAGCGAGATCAAGCGCGCGGCTATCGACGACGGAAAAGACCTCCGCGACCATCCCTCCGTTGATGTTACGGACGAGCACGGCGGACGTCTTCACCGCGCCGTGGAAGTGCTTCGCAAGGTTCATTCGGACGTCAACCGCGAAGAGGATGATCCGGTTGCGCGCGGCTTGAAGCATCGGGCGCTGGAACATGTCGATATTGCAGTGGAAGAAACCGAACGTGCCATCAGGGACGTCGAGCGCGGCAGGTAAGAATAAAGCGCGAAACGCTGGAAGGCCTGGTTTTTCAGCGCTTCGCGCTTTGCGAAGCTGGCACGAAGGTTTCAGGAGCGCCCACGCTTCAAAAGTCAGCCATTAAATAAATAGTTCGTTACGTCTCATCTGTCAGGATGATCGTTGGCCCCCAAGGCTTAAACCCAGCAACCATTGGGTGCGGGGCGCCTGGTCGGCAGGGAGACTGAAATGAAAGTGCGCCCTCTTCCACTGTCCCTTGACGAAACCATCGCAGCGGCGAAGCTGCATCAAAGAGCGCAAGGCGCAGACACGTCTGGATCAAGTCCACTGATCGCACCTCATTTCCGCCATGAGAATTCAAACCCCGACAGCCTCCTTCTGGCAGTGCAAATGCTGGGTGTCCGGGCTCTGGCGCGCTGGCTGCCCTGACGGGATATCGCGCGCTCGGATAAGTCTTACTCGGCGGGCGAGAGCCAAGGCTCAAGCTCGTGCCGCGCCTGGGCGGAGTGCTGTTCCCGGCCGCCCAGACGATGACGAAGCCTGTCGAGCAAGAGATAGATCACCGGCGTCGAATAGAGCGTCAAAACCTGGCTCACAATGAGACCGCCAACGATCGCATAGCCAAGCGGTTGGCGCAGTTCCGACCCCGTCCCCGTGCCCACCATGAGAGGGATGCCGCCAAGGATGGCGCAGACCGTCGTCATGAGGATCGGGCGAAAGCGCAAAAGACAAGCTTTGCGGATCGAGTCAAGCGGCGACAGACCTTCCTCGCGTTCCGCCTGGATCGCAAAGTCCACCATCATGATACCGTTCTTCTTCACGATGCCGATCAGGAGGATGAGGCCAACCAGGCTGATGATCGTGAAGTCGATATGGAACAGAACCATCATCAAGAGCGCGCCCAGACCTGCCGAAGGCAGGGTGGACAGAATCGTGATGGGGTGGATGTAGCTCTCGTAGAGCATGCCCAGGATGATGTAGATCACGAACACCGCGGCAGCGATCAGCAACGGTTCGCTTGCGAGCGATGTCTGAAAGGCTTGCGCATTTCCTTGGAAACTTCCGGTAATGGCCTCCGGCAAGTTGAGCTCATGACGGGCGGCCTCGATGGCGTTTACAGCCTGGCCGAGCGAGGCGTCCGGCGCAAGGTTGAACGAGAACGTGACGGATGGAAACGTCGCCTGGTGGTTGATCACGAGCGGTGCGACGGGCTTCGTGCTGATCGTGACGAGCGATGTCAGCGGTACGGCCTGGCCCGAGGGCGCACGCACATAGAGCTTCGAGAGCGTATCAAGGTTGCCTTGCAGGTGGGGAAGCACCTCGAGAATGACCTTGTAGGTGTTCAGCTGCGTATAGAACTGCGTGACCTGCTCCTGGCTGAAAGCGGCTGCCAGCACATTGTCGATGGCCGCGGGTTGGATTCCGAAACGGGCCGCCACATCGCGGTTGATGGTCAAGGTCACGGTCTGGCCGTCGAGGACCTGATCCGTCGAGAGATCCTTGATCTCCGGAATTTTCTGGAGCCGCTCGAAAAGCTTCGCCGACCAGGAACTCAGCTCGCCCGATTGCCCGCTTTGCAGCGTGTATTGGAACAAGCCCTGCGATTGCCGCCCGCCGACATTGATGTCCTGGGTGGGAGCGAGGATCAGGCTTGCGCCAACCACCTGCTTCAGCTTGGGACGAAGCCGGTTGACGATGTCCATGGCGCTGATGTTGCGCTCGTCGAGCGGCTTCAGCGCCGCATAGATGAAGCCCTGGTTCGGGGCGCGCGTGCCCCCGACCGTGGAAACGACGCCCGCAACAGCAGGATCGCTCGCCACGACTGCGTTCAGTTGCTGCTGAAGTTTCATCATCTGGTCCGGCGAGACGGAAGCGGCAGCCTGCGACTGGCCGATCAGGTAGCCTGTATCCTGGATCGGGAAGAAGCCCTTGGGCAGAATAAGGAAGAGCCACGCCGTCGCGGCGACGGTGGCGAAAAAGCTCGCCAGCGTCCACCCCGGATGGCGAAGCGCCACGTCGAGGGTGCGCTTGTAGCCGTTCACCAGCCCGTTGAAGCCCGCTTCGGTGATTCGGTAGAACCGCCCATGCCCCTCCTTGTGCTTCGATTTTAGGAAGCGGCCCGCGAGCATCGGCGTCAGCGAAAGCGAGACAAGGGCTGAGACAACGATTGCAACAGTGACCGTCATGGCGAACTCGTGAAGGAGACGCCCGACAATGCCGCCCATGAAAAGGAAGGGGATGAACACCGCAATCAGGGACAGGCTGATGGATAGGACGGTGAACCTGATTTCGCCCGATCCCTTGTAGGCGGCCTGAAGCGGCAGCATGCCCTCTTCGATGTGCCGCTCGATATTCTCCACTTCGACGATGGCGTCGTCGATCACGAAGCCGACGGCGATCGTCAGCCCCATGAGCGAGAGATTGTCGAGGCTGTAGCCCAGCGCATACATCGCCGCAAACGTGCCGATGATCGAGATCGGAACGGCCAGCCCTGGAATGATCGTGGAGCGCAGATTGCGCAAGAACACGAACACGACGGCCACCACAAGCACCATGGTCAGCACGAGCGTGAACTCCACATCGGCGACGGAAGCGCGAATGGTCGTCGTGCGGTCGATGATCGGCGTGACGTTGATGCTGGGCGGAATGTTGGCGCGCAGCGTCGGCAGCTCCTTCTTGATGCGGTCCACGGTGTCGATGACATTGGCGCCGGGCTGCTTGAACACGACCAGCGCGATGGCGCGCTGCTTGCCAATCCAGGCCGCCAGCGTTGTGTCTGCGGGGCCTTCGACCGCGCGGCCGATGTCCCGGATGCGGATCGGCGCGCCATTCCGATAGGCGATGATGAGATCGTTATAGGGCGCCGCCGTCGTCAGCTGGTCATTGTCGTAGATCGAATAGCTCTCGGTGTCGCCGCGGATCGTGCCTTTCGGTGCTTCGACGGTGGCGTTCGCGATGACCGATTGCACATCGGAAAGGCTCAACCCCATTTCGCTGAGCTTGGCCGGGTCGATCTGAACGCGGACCGCTGGCGTTTGCTGTCCTCCGATGACGACCTGCGCCACGCCCGGCATCTGCGACATCTGAAGCGCAAGCATGTTCTCGGCGTAGTCATCGACCTGTGTGATCGGCAGGTCATCAGAGGTGACGCCAAGGATCAATATCGGCGGATCGGCCGGGTTCACCTTGCGGTAGGTTGGCGGGTTCGGGAGATTCTTCGGCAATTGGCCGCCCGCCGCATTGATTGCGGTTTGCACGTCCTGGGCCGCCGCGTCGATATTGCGGTTCAGGTCGAACTGAATGGTAACCTGCGTGGTGCCAAGGAAGCTCGCGGATGTCATCTGGGTTACCCCGAAATGATGCCGAGCTGCTTTTCGAGCGGCGTCGCCACCGCCGAGGCCATCACGTCGGGGCTCGCGCCGGGAAGCTGCGCCGTCACCTGGATGGTCGGAAAATCGACGGTGGGAAGCGGCGCCACAGGCAACAGCGGATAGGCTGCGATGCCGATTACGGCGATCGCAATCATCAAGAGCGAGGTTGCGACCGGGCGCGCGATGAAGGGAGCTGATATATTCATTATTCGCCCTGAGTTTGCGCGAGTTGCGCCGAATTGGTTTCGGTGATGCGGGCACCTTGCGTAACGCTGTATTGTCCGGCCACGACGATGCGATCGCCAGCCTTGACGCCATTGGTGATGACCGTGACGCCATTCTGGATTTCGCCGATTTGGACAGGCTGGCGGTTCGCCGTCTCTTTTGGTGAGACGAGCCAGACATAGGCCCCGTTCGGGCCACGCTGGACGGCTTCGGATGGCACTGCCAAGGCATTCGGATCGGTTCGGATCACGACCGCGACCTGGACAAAGGCGCCGGGCCAGAGCCGGTGATCCTTGTTGTCGAACCGCGCCTTCAGCTTGATGGTGCCGCTTGCCTGATCGACCTGGTTGTTGATGACATCGAGCCCGCCTTTCGCGAGCAGGTCCTTTCCGTCCTGGTCGTAAACCAGCACCTCAGGCGTGCCGGCCCTCGCCGCGGATTGCACGTCCTGAAGGTCGGCTTGCGGCAGCGTGAAATCGACTGCGATCGGTTCGATCTGCGTCACGGTGGCGATGTTTGCCGCGGGCGTCACGAGATTGCCGATGTCGATGTTGCGAAGGCTGACGACGCCCGAAAACGGCGCCGTCACGGTTGCGAAATCCAGGTTGAGCTGGGCCGCCTCGATGGCCGCCTGATCGCCCTCTATCGTTGCTTTCAACACCTGAACCTGCGCCGTTTCATTGTCGACGGTCTGTTGCGTCGCAAAGCCGCCCTTGGTGAGGAGCGTTCGATCGCGCTCCAGATTCTTCTCGGTATTTGCGAGGTTCGCGAGATCCTGATCTTTCTTGGCCTTGGCTTGATCGAGGACCGCCTGGAAGGGACGGGGATCGATACGCACCAGGACCTCGCCCTCCTTCACGTCATGACCTTCGCGGAAGGGGATCTGGACGATACGGCCGGAAACCTGGGGCGTGATATTCACCATCTGCCACGGGGTGACAGTGCCAAGCCCAATTCGGGTGATCTCGATGGACTTCGCCTGAACCGTCGTTGTCTGGACCGGAACCGTGGGCTGCGCCTGCTGCGCGGTGACTGTCTTCCGGCTTCCGCTCCACATCGAATAAGCGCCAAAGGCAAGCGCGCAGCAGGCAGCAAGACCCGCAAGGCGGAAGAGCCGACTGCCCAAACTGCGCCGTCCATGCCGCGAATTGTCCTCAGCCATCGATCCTCTCCGTGGCGCAAACGACGCCGGTTACGAAATCAATGTCTGGCAGATGGTCGTCGCGTTAAGCTTTTCAGCCTGTCAGTTTTGACAGTGTGGCGGAATGGAACCAAGCCTTACATGAGGGATCGAGCAATTCTGCTCTTATCGTGAAGCTGACGATGTCAACGTTTCTGTCTCTCCGCCGATCTGCTCCGGCAAAGCTTGCCTTGATAGCAATTCTCTTTGTCGCTGCGGTCATGCTGGTGCGCAGCCTCAGTCTTGGAAGCCTCGCCAATGTCGATCTCGCATCCTCCGAAATCCGCAATCGCTGGCTGGAATCCATCCAGATCCTGGGCAATCTCCGGCATCACGTCGCGCGCGTCCGGACCGAGGAAGCCGAGCTTCTCCTCGGCGGCGCTCAAGATAAATCAAGTGAAGTTGAACGATACATGAAGCTGGCGGACGAGGACATCGCCGCCTATCGAGCGATCGAACACGATGCCGATGAGATGAAGGCTTTCGATATTTTTGCCAGCGATTGGCAGACGCATCTGGCGCAGGAAAAGACTTTGGCCGGTCTCGTCGCGAACGAAAAAAGCTCGGAGGCTGTTGCTCTCTTTCATGGCGATGCTTTCGCCACATTTCGCAAAGCGGCGCACGAGTTGAGGCAGCTTGTGGATCTGACCCATTTGAAAGCGCAGGCTGCGCGCGCGCGCGGCAGGCAAACCATTGCGACCGCCCAGCGGTTCATATCCGATCTCATCCTCGCCACGCTTGTTTTGTTCGCGGGCCTTGCCTTCTATTTCTGGCGATCGGTCTCCCGGCCCCTTCTTGACATTGCGGGCAACCTTCGGCAGCTGGCCTTGAACGACACGCATATCAAAATCCCTTTCGAGGACAGGCGCGACGAAATCGGGGAGATGGCGCGGTCTGTCGCTGTGCTGCGAAGGAACACCGTCGAGCTTCTCGAAACGCGCAAGAACCTTGCGATGCAGGCGGACATGCTGGCCGCGACGCTTGAAAAGGAGCGGGAACTGACGGCAGCTCAGCGAAATTTCCTCACGACGATGTCTCATGAGTTTCGCACGCCGCTCACTTATATCGATGGCCATGCGCAGCGGTTGATTGCGACAAGGGATCATGCGGCGCCGGGCCAAATCGCCGAGAGGGCCGAGAAGATCCGGTCTGCCGTGTTTCAGATGACAAGCCTTGTTGCCAGCCTCACGACCGAGATGGAGATGTTGAACGCCCCGGCGGAAGCGCAGAAGCGCTTGTTCGATCCCGCCGAGATGCTTCGCAGCCTCGTCGACTATTACAAGGCCATCGACCTCAAGGCGCGCTTCGATGAGCGCTTCGATCAACTCCCGAAGCTTCAGGGAGACCCGAAGCTGCTTCGCCGGGCTTTCAGCAATCTGATCTCGAATGCGCTGAAATATTCGCCGGAGGGCGGTCTTGTGGAGATTTCGGCCAAGACCGGTGATGGCGCCGTCGAAATTTGTGTCGCCGATCACGGCATCGGCGTCCCCGCCGCTGAACTGGGCCGGGTCCACGAGCGTTTCTTTCGCGGCAGCAATGCAGGGTCGATCCCCGGCACCGGCATCGGGCTCAGCCTTGTGCAGCAGATCGTGGAGCAGCATGGGGGCCGAATGACCATCGAGAGCGAGTTGGATCGCGGGACCAGAGTGAGAGTGACGCTCCCCGTTGAAACCGGTAAGGCGGAGACGATAGGAAGGCCCCTTGAGCAAGATCTTGTGCATTGAAGATGACGGTCAGACGGCAAGCTTGCTCGCTGAGGCCCTGACCGAGCTTGGATACCAGGCGACGTTAGCGCGCAACGGTGAGAAAGGGCTGGCCGCGATCCTTTCCGACAGGCCCGACCTTGTGATCTGCGATGTCCGCATGCCGGGAATGAGCGGGTTCGAGGTGCTGGAGCGCCTGGCGGCTGCGGGGCCGGATTATGCCGCCATCCCGTTTGTCTTTCTCACCGCGCTCGGCGACCGCGACAGCGAACTCACCGGACGCCGCCTCGGCGCCGATGATTATCTGACAAAGCCCATCGATTTCGAGATGCTCCACACGGTGATCCAGAACAGGCTCCGCCGCCAATCGAATGGCCCGCGCAAGCGCTCGGACTATCACCTTACAGATCGTGAACGCGAGGTTCTCTCCTGGGTCGGGCGGGGGAAGACCTCGTCGGAGATCGCCATAATCCTGGGGCTTAGCGAGCGCACTGTGAACTTCCACTGCGATCAGGCCATGAAGCGTCTCGATGTCAGCAACCGCGCCCAGGCTGTGGCTAAAGCCGTGTCAGAGCAGCTTTTGTCGCTTTAAAGGGAATTTTAAGTGAGCCAACCGGTGTCAGTCTTCCGAGACCGTCGACAGCGCCATGATGGCCCGAAGCATTCGTCTTCGGCCTTCGTAGCGGCGGCCAGCTTTCGCTCGTGCTTTTCGGGCTTGCCGCGTTTAACAGCATGCCAGCCGCGAGCGCGCAGAAGGTAGTTGAGCCTCTAACAGCGCCAAAATTTGATTGAAATATGTTAGCTCACGCATTCCGAAATAAAAAAAGCTGCAAGAGCCTATCCGCCTTTGATGGAATCAAAAGCGGGCTCTAAGTTTCTGTTTTATCATGCGTCTTATCGGAAAACCGCTTCACACTTTTCCGGACGCACTCTAGGTTCTTGACCTCGCGGCGTTGGTTGCGGGGGCGTGCAACCATCTCAACTTGCGATTTCTGCGAGCCGCTGCCTGAGCAGTTGCACGCGTTGGGCGCGGCCTGAGGGAAGCAGGGGCCACCAATTATATCAATGCCTTAGCGCCTCCAGCAGCGGCCGGAGCTTATATTTTCGCTGGACGTGACTTCGGCCAGGTCTCCGTGGCCGGAAAGCATCGGGGCGATGGTCTGGCGTTGAACTTCGGTCAGTTCGCCCAGTTCGCTATCAACTGCTGGAATTGCAAGTTATCCATGGAAACCCTCTCGAGCTGGGAACAAGGGTTGAAGCGGCTGCAGCTCTCGTTAACCCGCCGGCAAGACGAAATCGCTGAAGATCTAGAAGAAGAAGGAAATGCCGTCATTTGCAGGATTCATACAAAATAAATTGCAGTGCCAGCGTCCGATTAAACGCACGAGGGCCTAATTCACGACGTGGCTGGAATGGACGAACTTCCAGGCCGTCGTGGGCGGTCACGGCAAAGCGACAGCCGAATAATTTGCCGCCACTTCTGTGAGGACTAAGCAATGGACCAACGTTTCGACCTTACCAAAGTTTCTCCCGACGGCTACAAGGCCATGCTGGGAGTGCATTCCTATGTCCAAAACAGCGGCCTGTCGCTTGGGCTCCTTGAACTGGTGAAGATCCGTGTATCACAGATCAACGGCTGCGCCTTTTGTATCGCCATGCACGTTCCGTTGGCTCGTAACCATGGGATCGGTGAGGACCAGATGCATCTTCTCGCGGCATGGCGCGAAACGCCGATTTATAGCCCGAAGGAGCGCGCCGCCTTGGCCTGGGCGGAAGCTCTGACGCGCCTTACCGGCGGCGACGTTTCCGATGAGGTCTACGCCGGGATGCGTAAGCATTTCTCGGAGAAGGAAGTGGCCGATCTTTCTTTTGCTGTTGCTGAAATCAACGCCTGGAACCGCTTGATGATTTGCACTCGTACCCCGCCTCAGCTTGGCAGCATCTCAGCCTGAAATCGGCCATATAGGCTCCTTCACACAGCATGGATTGGATAGCATCGTTGTTCGTCGGATGTGGCTTTCCCTACGGCTTTGATGGTCTTTTGCCGAAGTTAGTTGGAAGCCCCCGATTATCCTGCACGCCGACATGCCATCCAAAGATCGTGTATCGGCCTTAACCGAAAAATTTACCAGATGACGATCCTGAGAATTTTGAAGGCCAAGAGTTGGCGAAGCCGCCCGACGCTGTCTTAATCCGTTTTGACCAGACCCGAGAAAGCGGCGACGGCCAGAAGGCTTGCGACCCAGCCGAAGCCAACCTCGGTCAGCACCAGCGCGTTGGTGCCCCAGCTTGGAACAACGAAAGCGTAGCCCCCAGCCTCGAAACGGACCTCCTTCCGCATCGGCGCCCAGTTCTTCTCCTGGTAAAGGTCGACGACCGGAAGCAGAACATTGAAGGAGTAGACCCAGGGGTTGAACTGGGAGTATTCCGCGAATGTGGGCTCAACCTCGGAGCACGTCGTCCAGCCGCCAGGGCGTCCCCGGCATTTGTCGAAGGCGGCTTGCGTAAAGACTTGCGCATCGCGCGGGGCGAAGATGCCTTTCTCGGCGGCGAGCTTGTAGTAAAATCCGAAGATCACCCCGACAGCCGCCATGATGACAAGGATGCGCAGCGGCTTGTAGCCGTGGCCGATCAACAGCCCGAGCGTTGACTCCCACAAATACCTCGGCAGCGCGCGAACACGCCCGCGCTTTGCGCTCTCCGAACTGGATAAGCGCCGGCGAACAAGAAACCCCTGCCTCTCAATGGCAAGAAGCCTGGCCTCCTCCGGATGCCCCATGTTCTTGAGCACCTTGATAACCTGCTCGAAGGGTTGAGGTTTGAAGTCATGGCTCATATGCGCCGCAGGCTGACATTTGAGCCATTTTTTGCGCGCCTCGGCGTCGATCGGCGCGATGCCGCCGAACCTATCATAGGTAAAGCCGTCCAGATGGATGACATGCCTGATCGCGCCTTTAGAGCCGCTCATTGACAGTGGCCAGGTCTCTTCGCTGTCGACGAGAACGCGGATGTAGGCGCTTTTCAAATCCAGCGATCCATTCAATATGGCGGCCGGCCGCTTCGTGCGCTCGATGGGGGCCAGCATCAAGGCGCCCATGACTTCCGCATTCACGAGCGACATGGCGTCTTCCGAAAAGGCTTCGCCTGGCGCTGCAAAATCCTGAGATTGAAGACCTCCCGGGACCGAAAAGGCGCCTCCCTGGCAATCGATGTTGCCGCGAATACGCGTGCCATTGAACTGGACCTTCCCCCTGGCGTCGAAACCATCGGAGAGGTACACGTTGCCGTTCGCCACGGTGCGCGTGAAGCGCAGCGAAGTGGTGTCGCTATTGCCCGCACATCTGAAATGGCCGTTTCTGCAATCGATATCGCCGCCGATCTGCGCACCGGAAAAGGACACTTCGCCTTCGCTTTCACAATCTCTGAGGTACAGGCTGCCCTTGAGGTTCAGCCGGTGGCATTTCAGAGCCCGGATCGCCGCATCCCAGCGAGAGGTGTGCTTCGCCTCAGCGTCGAAGCCTGAAAGGAATGTCCCTTCGGAGCAATCGAACGTCCCCCCGACCTCCAGAGTCGTCGAACTGGATGAGACCGTTGGCGACAAAACCGTATCGCATTTCCACGTTGCCGCCGACAGTCACCGTGATGAGGTCCGCGGCAAGGCGCTGAGAGCGCCATCGCCTTCCCTCGATCCTGCTGCCGGTGCAGGAGAGGGACCCCATGATCTCTGCGCCGAAAAGTTGCAGACTGCCGTCGATAATCGTACCGCGCAGCAACAAGCTGCCATCAATCATGACGCCGTCGCCCCGGATCGACGAAACGGCGGTCCTGTCGAGGCTCACGACCTTGGTCTCAGCATCGGCAAAGCTGAATTCTCCGCTTATGGTGCAGCCGACGATCCAGAGTGGCCTGACCTTCGTCGCGCCATCGAGGTTGACAGAGCCCTCGATATACGCCCCCTGGATTTTAAGGCCGCCCTCGTGAACGGCTGCTGCGGCGTCACGGCCAAGGGCCAGAAAGCGCACAAAATCGGCTCTTAATTGATTATCTTCCGCCGGCGCGTCGGGGCGCGTGCGGCCGAACGAGCATTGCTTGCCTGTCGATGCGACCGCCAATAATTTCTGTTCCGCCGGTTTCAGCGGCACAAAATTTTGCAAAGATACCATATGTGATCTCACTGTCGGACGCCGGCCAAAACACATAACGGCAGCGGCAAGACTTGGAAATCTTAATCGCAAACTTAAGTGAGGCTGGCAAAGCATGGAACCGGATGTCTACGCCTTCGGGCACTGGCCCTCACCGATCTCAGCCGCTTCGGTGGCGGGGAGCGCTCTTCGCTTCGGGCGCGTTCAAGCCGTTGGCCGCGCCATCTACTGGAGTGAGGGACGGCCTTCGGAAAGGGGGCGCGCGCCGGTCATGCGCTGGACTGCCGAGGATGGCGTGACCGAACTCCTTCCCCCTCCGTACTCTGCGCGTTCGCGCGTGCACGAATATGGCGGCGGCGAGTTTCTCGTCGCCGGCGGCGCACTTTATTTCGTGAATGACGCCGACCAGGACGTTTATGCTGCGGATTTATCCGGTGGGGCCGAGCCGGGCATTCGCCGTGTCGTGAGTATCGCGGAAACTCGCTTCGCCGACTTCACCCATGATGCCCGGCGCAACCGGCTTATCGCCGTTGGCGAAACGCATGGGCACGCGGCCCTGCCGCAGAATGCGCTTTGGCATATCCCTCTTGGCGAAGCGGCGGAGGAGGCTCGCGTTACTCGTCAAGGCCACGACTTCTTCGCAACTCCGCGCATCAGCCCCGACGGCAAATGGCTCGCCTTTCTGGCCTGGGATTTGCCCGCGATGCCCTGGGACGCCGCTCAACTTTTCGTCGCGGTCATCGCGGAAGACGGCTCATTATCGGAGCCCGTTTTAGTCGCGGGCGGCAACGGCAGCGCCTGCTTCCAGCCAGAATGGAGCGACGATGGAGCGCTCTACTTTGTTTGGGATGCGGCTGGCCAAGGCAATCTCTATCGCTGGAGAGACGGCGCGCAACCGAAGCAGATCACGCGTCTCGATGGAGATCTGTCGATGCCTCTGTGGGTCTTCAATGCGGCAAGCTACGCCTTCCTCCCTGGCGGAAAGGTCTATCTAAGTTTCGTGGGTAGGGGCGAGACCAAATCGGCAATTCTCGATCTCAGGGCGCGGATTTTGGAGCCTCGCAAGAATGGGCTTACAACGGCAACCACTTTATCGGCCGGCGCGGCCGGCGTTGCGCTTGTCGGCATGACGGATGAGGAGCCGCTTTGCGTCTTTCGCGATGAGGGTTCTGCCACCGGCGCGCCACAGATCATCCGCCGCAGCGGCTCTCTCGATATTGACCGTGCCTTCGTTTCCCGCCCGACGCGTATCGTGATCCCAAGCCGGAACGGCGAGGTCTATGGCCTTCTCTATCCGCCCGCCAATCCGAACGCACAGGGACCGGCGGGGAAGAAGCCGCCCCTCATCATCAGCCTGCACGGCGGCCCGACGAGTGCGGCTGCCCGCGGACTGAAGCCTCGAACGTTATTCTTTACCTCGCGCGGTTTCTCCTGGCTCGATCTCGATTATGCAGGCAGCACCGGCTATGGGCGGCCCTATCGCGACCGGCTGAACGGCAACTGGGGTGTCGCGGATGTCGAAGATACGATCTGCGCAGCCCGATTCGCAGCTTCGGAGGGTCTAGCCGACGCGCATTCGATTTTCGTGACCGGAGGAAGTGCGGGTGGCTATACCGTGCTCGCGGCGATCGCGTCGGCGAGTGTTTTTCGGGGTGCGGCCAGTTATTACGGGATTTGCGATCTCGTCGCGCTTCAGCGAACCACGCACAAATTCGAGCAGGGATATCAGTCCACCCTGCTCGGCGGATCGCTTGACGAACATGAGGTTCTTTACCGGGAGCGTTCGGCCATCCATCACATCAACTCGATAGAAACGCCTCTGATCCTATTCCAGGGGGCAGATGATCAGGTGGTGCCGAAAGAGCAATCGATCATGATTGCAGGGGCCCTGCGCTCGAAGGGCGTCGTGGTCGAATACCATGAATTTGCGGGCGAAGGGCATGGTTTCCGCAACGCGGAAACGATCTGCACATGCCTCGAACGCGAACTCGGGTTCTACCGAATGCTCATGGAAAGAGGATCTTAGAAAAAAGGTCCCTAAAGGACCTTTTGAACGACGACGTCAGGCTCAACGCCCTTGTCCTCGATCTCCACCTTATAGATCCAGTTCCCCCAGGAGAAAGACATGACGTTAGCCGTCGAAGCATCGGTGATGTTCATGAGGTGCTGATTATCGGGAATTGCACGGTCAACGATCTGTTCGCGGCTGACAACAAGAAGCGCGATACGATGCCGCTCTTTGTTAAGGAACTCGGTATAGAAACCTGGCTTGATGCTACCAAAAGGAGCGCGCGCGAGAACATGCTCCGCATCGCTCGCCGTTAAGATTTGCGCCGCGGCCTCTGCCTTGTCGGACCGGCGCTGAGCGCTCACCCCGTCAAACCGCGCGATCGACGCATGCCCGCGAAAAAGCCATGGCCTAGCACTGCCGTCGCCAATGACCTCGGAGTTGCTCGCCATCTGCACCGCGGCGAAACCCGCGTTCACAACCTTGGCGGGTTGCGACATTTCAAAAAAGAGAACCAGCCCGGTAAGCGGGAGCGCCATAAGCGCTCCGCACCACATGGCGCGGCCTATCGCACCTAAAGCGGCTCAACTCTTTTGCAAGGTAATGCTCGTCGCGTTGCTCATGGGCTGATAATAAGCAAAAAAAGCTTCCTGCGTCTACGCATCTAGAAGTCGCCTCGGATCAAGGCATTTTGATGATGATACCCGTAAACGGGTACTTATCCATAAAACAAACATGTGAAGGAGGTGTTCGACAAAACCTTAACGAAATCGCCTGACGTACGCAAAACCTAAATCGTCAGGCGTTCCGTTCCATCCAGCGTGGCAATTAAGTCCACGTGGATTGGAACCTTTGCAGCTACTCTGCTTAGGTCTTATAAAAATGCATTCCAGGCGAAATGTCATCTGAAAAAAATCACAGCTCTCCAATCAGCTGTGTGAAACCTGTGGGCGAACCTTGACTGTGGCTCTCACGCTCTCGTGATCGGCAAATCACTCGTCCCGAGAGCCCTCAAAAAGAGGAAGCTGACTATCCCGTACCGCTTGCGGAGCGACGAGGCCGAGATGGCGAAAAGCCTTCAGTGTGAGCACCCTTCCGCGTGGCGTCCGGCCGATAAACCCCTGTTGTAAAAGGTAGGGTTCGATCACCTCTTCGATCGCGTCCTTGCCTTCGCTGAGCGCCGCCGCGATGGTCTCAATCCCAACAGGGCCGCCGCCGTAATTTTCCCCGATGCAGCGCAAGTAGCGATGATCCATGAAGTCAAGGCCCAGGGCATCGACCTCAAGCTGTCCAAGGGCGGTGTCTGCCACCCTGCGGTCAACCTCTTTTTCGCCACCGACCGCGGCGAAATCTCGCACGCGCCGGAGCAGCCGTCCAGCCACGCGCGGCGTTCCACGGCTGCGCCGCGCTACCTCGCGGGCGCCGTCCGGCGTCGTCAGCATGTGAAGCACGCGCGCGCCCCGCTTTACGATCTCCTCAAGCTCATCCTCCGTATAGAAGTTAAGCCTGATCGGAATGCCGAAGCGATCCCGCAAAGGCGTCGTGAGGAGACCCGTTCTTGTCGTGGCGCCCACAAGGGTAAATTTCGCAAGATCGATTCGGACCGACCGCGCCGCCGGGCCCTCTCCGATGATGAGGTCAAGCTGAAAATCCTCCATTGCCGGATAAAGGATTTCTTCTACGGCCGGATTGAGCCGATGGATTTCATCAATGAAAAGGACGTCGCGCTCCTCAAGGTTGGTCAGAAGCGCCGCCAGGTCGCCCGCCTTCGCGATCACAGGCCCGGACGTCATCTTGAAATTCACGCCAAGCTCGCGTGCAACGATCTGCGCGAGGGTCGTTTTCCCCAAACCGGGAGGACCCGCGAAAAGAACGTGATCCAGCGCGTCGCCTCGCGACCGTGCCGCGTCAATGAAAACCTTGAGATTTGCGCGCGCCTGGGCTTGCCCGATGAACTCGGTGAGCCGTTGCGGCCGCAGCGAAAGCTCGCCTGCGTCCTCGTCCTGCTTTTCGCGATCCATGAGACGTCCGGTCATGCTCTAACGCTAAGCAGGTTTGCGCGGGGCCTGCAACATTTGCAGCTCAAGCGGAGCGAATTTGACATTCGAGTCCCGCCTGCACGAGTTTGCGCTCGAATGTCAAATTCAAAAGCTCCGCTAGCATCGCAAGTTTACGAGTGGTCCTCAACCTTTCGGCCTTTTATCAATTCTTATTAAAGGTGGGCTGATCTAGGTTTAGGTAAGATTTCCCAAAGCGCGGTGCCGCTGTTCCTCGCGCAGGGGATGCCAAACAAAACGTTTCGTATTTATGAAGAAGATGCAATCGAGCCTTGACGGTAAGTGAAAGAACTTATGCCGTACTATAGCCGATGCGTGTCGCTTTGTGCTTATAGTGACGCGTAAGATGCCTTCGAACCCATAAGAAGTCCCTGTTTTGTTCGAACCTGGGAGATTAGCGGCGATCAAATACGGCCTGCCCTGGTACCACCGTTGCTTTGTCGCCCATCGGAGTCAGGGTTTTCAATTCCATGGCGGGCAAAGGTTCAAAGTGAAGTTCACGCTTGCTTGTAATTCATGCTGTTGAATAACGAACATATCACAATTACGTCTCGCAATACCTCGAAGAATGTATCAGACATTTCTTTAACCCATAAGCACATCGTAGACCTTTTTGGAGAAGTAAAAACTGTCTTTCTACACAACAAGAATGCCACCGTGAATGCTATTATTTACGAAAGGGGTAATGTTACATTTCGTGAAATGATCGATCTTGAAAAGACGGATTATAAAATAAGTGGAGTTCCCTATAAGATTGCCGTCACAAATGTGCAAAATGCGCTCGTTGCTAAATTGGCAGCGATAATGCACGAGATAGCACTGCAGCGCGAAGTCGTTCCTGATGAACAAGACTCATTCACAAAGATGCTTGAAAACGCTTGCAAGGCGTTTCCGAACCTTTCGCGAGAACAAGGGATGCACTTGGTGCTCGATGCTCTGAAAGCGAAGCGCAGACGCCAACTGCCGGAGGACAACGACGCCGAGTGAACCATGCGAATAAGTCTGAAACCTTTGGCGGCGACGTACAAGCCTAGTCGCCGAATCTGGCGGTGTATTCACTCAAATAAAAACCCCACCAAGAGTGGCGGGGTTTTTATAATGCGTGTGGGCCGATTAGGACACCGCAGACAGTTCCGGCAACCCGTCGTCAATCGAGCTGAACAGGAGTCGCACGTCCATATAGCGGATGCGGCCTGCAACCTTTGCCTTTTGAACACCAAGGTCGCTGAAGCGGCGCGTGAAGATTGGCAACCCAAGTGGCTGTTTCCCTTTCGCTTCGCACCATTGGCAA
This sequence comes from uncultured Alphaproteobacteria bacterium, assembly GCA_963839435.1. Taxonomy (GTDB): domain Bacteria; phylum Pseudomonadota; class Alphaproteobacteria; order Rhizobiales; family Rhodomicrobiaceae; genus Rhodomicrobium. Next base: position 251,328 of record CAWIVD010000028.1, on the reverse strand, counting down.
TAATCGTCGTAAAGGGCGAGTGCCGTGACACTTGATCCGTTCTCCCGGCCGACGCGCTCTTCGAAATAAAGCTCCACATCGGTTTTCGGCTGCGCGGCCCTCAACTCCGGATCGGAAGAGCTAGGCACCGCCTTCAGCATGGGAGCGAACGCAGGCACAGGAGCAGCCACACGGACCGGCTCGAGCGCAGGAAGCCCCTTGACGTCGAAAACGCGCCAGTAAGAGAACGCGGTATAGAAGCCGAGGCTGGCGCCGAGTTCCACGAGAAGCGCGATCAGCAACGTGAGGCCCAACTGGATTTCTTCGGTTGAGCGCCCGGTCAGGCTGGCTAGCATTTGGCTTTGAGGATCGGTTGCCTTCGCAGCGGCTTCGGAGTCGAGTGCGCCGACACTCGTGCTGAGCTGGGAGACCTTCGCTTCAAGCTTATCAGCCTGCTCCGCGATCGCAAGTTCGGCCTTGAGCTTGAAGAAACCTTCGCAATAGCTCATGCTTTTTGCAGCCGTGGCGTCGGCGCATCCTGCGCTTGAGAGCCAGCGCCCATTCTGTTTGAACGCTTCGATTTCCCCGTTCACCGTTCCCACAGGCCTGTGGACCGGCAGGACTTTCAACGCCTCGCGCGAACGCTCCAGATCAGCGCGCAGATCCGCATGTGACTCAACCTTCAGCACCCGCAAGCCGGTAATGTCGGCGCGGTTGAGCGCTGCAAAGCCGAGCGAGGACGTGAGCGAGTAAGAGAAGCACACAGCAAACAAGAGCGCCCCCCCGAGCGCCTGACTGTAGCTTCTGTTCCTGAGCGCGGCGAAAATAAAGAACGGCAGGAGAGCCTTGAAGCAATCCGCCGCCGCGCTTGCGCCGCCATAAAGCTGGGATTCGAACTCAGACTTGCCGAGCGTGTATCCGAACCGCCAGTTCATTGCGGCGGATACGAGAAGTAGAACCGCCGCCGCGGTTACGCCTGCGATACCTAGTACGTGTCTCATTCATTGCCCCCAAGATTAAGGGCGCCGCTTCGCTGGCGGCGCCGGTCTGCGGGGGCGCGCCGAATCATTCCTACGACCCGAATTCATGCCCTTTTAGAGGCATTCCGGCTATACCCGGTCGAAACGCTAATCACATATGCTTGTCTTGCGCGACCCGGTATCCTTCCTTAGACCGCGATCCGCCGCTGGTCCGCAGTCCTTTTCTCACGCGATTCAAGCGCTTACATACGCCCCCGCGCTAAAGTTATTGATTCGCGGCGATTTAAGCGAGCACTAATTTCCCTCCACAAAATGTAGTGCCTGGGATATTATGTGCAAGCTTGATCTTGATGAAACACCCTGGATGCGTGGATAAGGTTAGACCAATCAATTAGGGATTATAGTCCGTTGCGTCGTCCTTTTTTGGTTAAGGGTTTATTAATAACTCGCGAAGCTGTTCGGTCGGTGGTCCTTATCATCTGTACCGTTGCTGTACTTTTGGGACTTCCACGATTTGCGGTATTTTTTCGGGAGCCTCAGTATTTCGGGAATTTGGATCTCATATCTGATGCGTCTGGTAACCGCTTCGCGGCAGTTAAACATGCCGACGTTACGACCTTCTTTGCAGCAAAGGAGCCCGTTGTTCAAACGAGTTCCACAACGAATGTGCTTCCGGCAAATGAAAAGGATTTGATCCTGGCAATTCAGCTGGAATTGACTAGGCTCACTTATTACGGCGGCCCGATCACAAGGGCATGGACCGAAGACGTCCGCGGCGCCGTGCGCAAGTTCTCCGGTTCCGGCCGGACGAAACCCTCGCGACAACTGCTCATGGCATTGCGATCAACGAAGCCGGAAATCAAAGCTGCCGTCGCCGGGGGCGGAGCAGCGATCAATTTGCAGGCCGCGCAGGACGTGATCAACGGCCGAGTGCCCACCCCTGTCACCATAGTGGAGGAAGGCCTGCCGAGCGAGGGATACCTACCGCCGTGGGATGCGCTGCGCGAGAGGTACACTCAGATCGCCCAGAGTTTGCCGCCGCGGAGTAACGGCGCTCTGACCTTACGCATCTCAGCCCGGTCCAGCCGCATCGACGCGCACAGGCGAGGCCGGCGCTCCTACGCCAGCAATCGGCGGAGAAGCAGGTTCGTCTACAATTACGGCGGGTTCTTCGGGTTTTAGGCTCGTCCTGTCTGCTTCAGGCTGCTTCGCTTCGTGGACCGCTTGTTTGCCGATCGTAATTGAGGATCGGCGCGAGCCAGCGTTCAGCTTCCGGGACGGGCCAGCCCTTGCGGTTCGCGTAGTCTTCGACCTGGTCGCGCTCGATCTTGCCCACGCCGAAATAGTGGCTTTCCGGGTGAGAGAAATAGAGGCCCGAAACCGCGGCTGCGGGCATCATGGCGTAGCTCTCAGTCAGCTTGATGCCCGTCGCCCGTTCCGTATCGAGCATCTCGAACAGCGGTCCCTTCTCCGTGTGATCGGGCTGTGCGGGATAGCCGGGGGCAGGGCGAATACCCTGATATTTCTCGGCGAGGAGATCACCCGTGTGCAGTGTCTCATCCTTGGCATAACCCCAGAACTCGCGGCGCACGCGCTCGTGCATATGCTCAGCGAAAGCTTCGGCAAGCCGGTCTGCCAGCGCCTTTACCATAATCTTCGAATAATCGTCATGGGCGCGTGCAAAGCGTTCGGCGATCGCTTCCTCGCCGATCCCCGCTGTGACCGCAAACCCGCCGATGTAGTCGGCAACGCCGCTTGCGTCCGGTGCGATGAAATCGGCAAGCGCGGTGTTGGCGCGCTCGTTGGCGCGCGCGATCTGCTGCCGGAGCGTGTGAAGCTTAGCTACAGGCTTGGTCCGGGTCTCATCGGCATAAACCGCGATGTCGTCGTCATCGATCGCATTCGCGGGCCACAGTCCGATGACGCCATTGGCGACAAGCCAGCCTTCGGCGACGATTTGGCGGAGCAAGGCTTCCGCGTCTGCATAGAGCGCCGAGGCTGCTTTGCCGTAGCGGCTGTCGGTCAGTACGCCGGGATAGGTTCCTTTGATTTCCCATGCCGAGAAAAAGGGCGTCCAATCAATGTAAGGGACCAGTTTCGCCAGGTCGTACTTTTTAAAGGCCCGGGTGCCAAAGAAGGCCGGTCGCGGGGGCTGATACCCGGCCCAGTCGATCTTGAACTTGTTTCCACGCGCTTCGGCAAGGCTTGTCCGCGCCTTCTGGGCGCGCCCGCGCGAGTGGGCGCGAGCGACGGACCCGTAGGTTTCGCGAATCTTTTCGACATAAGCTGCGCGATCGTCGCCGAGGAGGTTCGAGACGACGCCCACGGCGCGACTCGCGTCGGTGACATAGATCGCCTGGTTGCGCTGATAGTTCGGGCTGATTTTCACAGCCGTATGCACCTGGCTTGTCGTTGCGCCCCCGATAAGAAGCGGCACATCGAAACCCTGCCGTTCCATCTCCGAAGCCACGAACACCATCTCGTCGAGGCTCGGCGTGATCAGTCCGGAAAGCCCGATAATATCGGCGTTCACCTCGCGCGCCTTGTCGAGAATGCGCTGGCTCGGCACCATGACGCCGAGATCGATGACCTCGTAATTGTTGCACTGAAGAACGACGCCAACGATGTTCTTGCCGATGTCGTGAACGTCGCCCTTCACGGTGGCCATGACGATGCGGGCGGCCGCGGGCGCGTTTTGGAGGCCGGCCTCGCGCTTTTCCGCCTCCATGAAGGGCATGAGATAGGCCACTGCCTTCTTCATCACACGGGCGGATTTTACGACCTGCGGCAGAAACATCTTGCCGGCGCCGAACAGATCGCCGACAGCGTTCATGCCACCCATGAGCGGGCCTTCGATTACATGAAGCGGCCTTGTTACTTCGCGGCGCGCTTCTTCCGTGTCGGCGTCGATATAGTCGGTGATGCCGTGGATGAGCGCATGCTTCAGACGTTCGGTCACCGGGCGTTCGCGCCACGAAAGGTCGGGGGCCTGTTTCTTCGCGCCGCCACCCTTGAACCTGTCCGCCGCTTCCAGCAACCTGTCCGTTGCGTCTGGCCGACGGTTGAGGACAACGTCCTCGCAAAGTTCGCGTAAGTCCGGGTTGAGATCGTCATAGACGCCAAGCTGGCCAGCATTCACGATGCCCATGTCCATGCCGGCCTGGATGGCGTGGTATAGGAAGACCGTATGCATCGCCTGCCGGACCAGTTCGTTGCCGCGGAAGGCGAAGGAAAGGTTGGAGACGCCGCCCGAGACATGCACATGCGGCAGCCCGGAGCGGATTTGGCGCGCCGCTTCGATGAAGGCGACGCCGTAATTGTTATGCTCCTCGATGCCCGTCGCCACCGCGAATATGTTCGGGTCGAAGATAATGTCCTCGGGCGCGAAGCCAACGCGCTCGGTGAGAAGCCGGTAGGCGCGCTGACAGATCGCAAATTTGCGCTCCGCCGTCTCGGCTTGCCCGCTTTCGTCGAACGCCATGACAACCACCGCTGCGCCATAGCGCAAGACTTTCCGTGCCTGCTTCAGAAATGGCTCTTCGCCTTCCTTAAGGCTGATGGAATTGACGATCGCCTTGCCCTGCACGCATTTAAGGCCCGCCTCGATCACCGCCCATTTCGAGGAGTTGATCATGACCGGAACGCGGGAAATGTCCGGCTCGGAGGCGATGAGATTGAGGAAGGTCGTCATGGCCTTTTCGGAGTCGAGCAGCCCCTCGTCCATGTTCACGTCGAGCACATTCGCGCCGCTCTCCACCTGTTCGCGCGCAACGGCTAGAGCCGCGTCGTAGGCGTCCGCCTCGATCAGCTTCCGGAATTTTGCCGAGCCGGTGACGTTGGTCCGCTCGCCGACGATAATGAATTGCTGGCCTGTGCCGGTCATGATCAGAGTGTTCCTTCGCCCCCGCCGCGCCATCGACCTTGGTGAGCAACGCGGAAAGATTTCAAGCGAAATCGAGGTTGGACGGTTAGCGCAAGGGAGCCTGTTCCGGCTCGTGGAACGCCGGCACGGTCATGGCATCAAATTGCACGTGCTTCAACGAGCGCAGCTTTGCGATGGTCGTGAAATCGCGGTCGTTGTGAAGAAGCGTCGCACCATGCGCCATGGCGATCTCCGCAATGCAGCAGTCGATTGCGCTTCGGACAGTCAAGCCCTTGCGCCGCAGATCAAAATAGAGCCGGGCGGCGGCGGCCCATGTCTCTTCGCTCGCTTCGAGATAATCCTGGTCGGCAAGATAATCCGAAAGCTTCAGCCACTCCTTGTCGTCGCGCGCGCCTTGCAACAGCTCCATCTGAGTGAAACGGGTGAGGCAGTAGTCCCGCCCGTCGAGGACATCGCGAAGCGCGCGCGCAGCGACGCCCGATCTGTCCTTGAAAAGCGCGATAAGCACGCTCGTATCAATCAGCATCGGAGCGGGTGTGTCTCAGGGCCTTGTGATCGAAGTTGTCCTCGAACGTGATCTTGCCTGCGAGGTCGAACAAGTCTTTCTTCTTCTTGGCCTTCAGGAACTCCTGCAAGGCAAGATGCACGGCTTCCTTCTTCGTTTTTACGTTCGCCACCTTCATGACCTCGTCGATGAGCGCGTCATCGATGTCGATATTCGTCCGCATTGAATCCTGTTTGTTCAGCCGATCTTGTGTACTATACACATCGTCATACACAAGGAAAGCTCTTTCTCTCAGGCTGCGCCGAAGGTCTCGACGACCCGGCCGCATAGCCAGAACTCGCCCTCCACGATCATTCCGGGATGCAAGCTGCGAGGCAGGACGGCATCGTCTGCCACAAGATCGAAAGTGCCACCCGCTGTACCAATCAAGGCCCAGGTGAACTCCTGCCCAGTCTCCGGGTTGAGACGGCGTTCGGTCTTCTGCACCTCGCCCGTGAGGTACGCGCGTGCCGGGGCGCGGAAATCTTCAGCTTCGGGATCAAGAAAGACTAGGTCCCCGGAGCCATTTCCCCCAACGAAAAGTCCGCTCGCGAGGAAGGAGCGAGGCGTGATTTGTACGGTCTCGCCCGCCTGTATGGCCTGGAAGGACGCCTCACTCTCAAACACTCTGAGCGCATGGGGAAATGCCACGATTTGCGCCATTGCCATGAAGGGCACCGGCTTGCCGGCAAAGCGGGCGAAATCCACCACGTCGATGAGCGCGATGGTCGGGCCAAGCTCGACGTAAAAGGCGCCTTCGAAAAGGTTGTCATCGGGGCGCTGCCGCATGGCGCGGACGCGGATCGGCGTGCGGCCCTCGCCCTCGAAGAAAGGGGTGATGCCGACGGCTATGTAAGGGTCATTCTCAGCCTCGGCGGTCTTCTGCATGTGCACCCATAATTCGGGACCCACGGCAGAGCGCAGCCGATGATAGTATCCAGCGGCACAGGGCTGTTTTTCCCCGCCCTTCTCAAGAAGGTTGGTTACCAGCGCGGAAAGCGCCTCCGTTGAGTTCGCCTTGAAACCAATGACACTGAAGTGATCCGCCACCACCCGGTCTTCTCCCTTTTCATGCCCCCGCGGCTCTAAGTTGCGCCCCTCGCCAGCCGGTCGAGTTCGCTGACGACGGCTTCGCCCATCTCCGCGGTCGAAACCTTGGTCATGCCATCCTGCATGATGTCCTCGGTCCTGAGGCCCTTGGCGAGCACAGTCGCGATGCTCGCGTCGAGAAGGTCGGCCTCTTTCCCCATGTCGAACGAATAGCGAAGCGCCATGCCGAAGCTGGAAATGGTCGCAATGGGGTTGGCGATGCCGCGACCGGCGATATCCGGCGCACTTCCGTGGACGGGCTCATAAAGCGCGGGGCGTTTTCCGCTTGCATCCTTCGCGCCGAGCGAAGCCGACGGCAGCATCCCAAGCGATCCCGTCGCCATCGCCGCCTGATCCGAGAGGACGTCGCCGAAGAGATTGTCGGTCACGATCACGTCGAACTGCTTTGGCCAGCGTACGAGCTGCATGGCGCAATTGTCGGCGAGGATGTGAGTCAGCTCGATATCCGGGTACTCGGCGTGAACGCGGGTCACGACCGCGTTCCACAGCACGCCGGTTCTCATGACGTTGCGTTTGTCGGCGGAGGCGACGCGCTTGTTCCGCGCACGAGCAAGATCGAAGGCCACGCGTGCAATCCGATCGATTTCGTGCTCGGTGTAAATCTGGGTGTCGACGGCGCGCTTCTCGCCGTTTTCCATGGTCACGATCTCTTTCGGTTCGCCGAAATAGACCCCGCCCGTTAATTCGCGGACGATCATGAGATCGAGGCCCTCTACCACCTCGCGCTTGAGGCTGGAAGCGTCCGTCAGCGCCGGATAGCAGATCGCCGGCCTCAAATTCGCGAAAAGCTGCAAATCCTTGCGTAACCGCAGGAGCCCTGCCTCGGGCCGCTTCGCATATGGAACCTTGTCCCATTTCGGGCCGCCCACCGCGCCGAGAAGGACCGCATCAGCCGCCTTTGCCTTCTCCATGGCGGCATCCGAGATGGCCTCGCCATGCGCGTCGTAGGCGCAGCCGCCGACCAGATCCTCTTGAACTTCGAACTCCGCGCGGCCGGTCTTCCCGAAGCCATGCAATCACACGCTTGACCTCGGCCATTACCTCGGGGCCGATGCCGTCGCCAGGAAGGAGAAGCAATTTTTTTGTTGTCATGAACGGAAACAGCACTACTGAACGGGTTGCACCCTACGACGCCAGCATTGCCGCTGGCTATACACGCCGAGCGTTTAATCACACACTGTTGCGCATATCACCCGCTTCGTCGTGGCTCTGCACAGTTTTGTCGTGAACCAGCGTGACGCAGTCTCCTTGGAACGGCGGCGGCCTGCGTATCCCACAACAGCCGTTTATCGCCGGCGGAATTCGCTTGTGGAGCGCATTTCGTAGGTGAGAGGCAGCTGAAAGAGCTCCCTCGCAAGACGAAACCCGACATAGTTTCTCCGAAGCCTCGGCTCCATGATGAGGCGGACAGCAACGCGGAGACTCTGGGGATAATCGTACCAGGAGCCACCACGAAGAACCCGAAACTTGCAATTTCCCGTTGTCCGTGCTGAACCATCGACGGGAGCATTGTTGTAATTGTCCACCCAGCAGTCCGTTGTCCAGGTCGCAACATTGCCATGCACCTGATAAAGACCCCAGGGGTTCGGTTCAAAAGATTTCACGGGCAGCGTTTTATGCCGATAGATGCCCTTCTGGCCGCCTGCATATGTAAATTCGCCGTGGTAATTGGCCTGGGCGGTTGATATCAAGTCGCCCCACCAGAAAAGCGTGTCGGTTCCGGCACGCGCTGCGTATTCGTATTCAGCCTCCGAAAGCAGACGATAGCGCTGCCCGGTCTTGCGGCTCAGCCAATCGGCATAAACCTCCGCATCCTTCCAGCTTACGTTGATCACAGGCCTATCCGCGCTGCCCCAGCCCTCATCGGAAGGTGTATATCCACCGCAACTGCCATCGGTCACACAGGCGTCCCATTCAGCGAAGGTCACGGCAAACTTTCCGATTGCGAAAGGCCTGACAATTGTTACCCGGTGGAGGGGGCCTTCGCCGGAAAAGGGGTCCGGTTCATTGCCCGAGGAGCCCATCATGAAGCTGCCGGCAGGCACAACCATCATCTCGGGACAATCCGGGCAGTCCCGGAAGCCTTCGCCGGATCCGGGCGTGATGCAAGAGGGTGTATCAAACGCGCCGGCACACAAACCGGGCCTGCTGAAGGTCGGGTGCGATTGCTCGCCCGGCTCGCTGACTGCCCAGCCTCCGCTCTTGCTATCGTATGCCGCGAGCAAAGCCAGTGCAGCGAGAACTCGAAAGACACTTCGGTAATTCATCTTAAGCCACCCTGAGTTGGCTTGATGAACCGGCGCGCCAGATCGCTGGTTCCAACCAGGGCTCAGGCGTGGTCTTAAAACTTGGCGGAGTTCAAATCATCGGTGTACGGTGAACTCGTTGAACCTAATTACTTTCTGATGGGGAATCGGGAGGCGAAGGCGGGGGGTTGCTCGCGAAAGGTTTACCTGAGAGCGCCGCTCAGGTTCTCTGTGGGAGTTTCTCTGGATTTGCGGTCTTCTGCGTTGGTGGCTTCCTATGTTTGGGCCGCCGGCGTGAGCAGATCGCTAAGGTCTACGCCATCAAGCGCGATGTCGCCGAGGAGATGGCCGCCCTTGTCGCGTTTCGCTGTAAGATATTTTTCGTTGTGCGCCGTCGGCCGCGTCAGCACGCGGTGCGTCGAGACAACCTCGAGGCCCGCCTCGCGCAGCGCTTCGATCTTGCGTGGGTTATTGGTCATGAGGCGCACCGTGGTGAAGCCAAGCTGCTTCAGCATCTCGCCCGCAAAGTCGAAGCGGCGCTGGTCCTGGCCGAAGCCGAGCATTTCATCGGCATCGTAGGTGTCGAAGCCCTGGTCCTGAAGCCGGTAGGCGCGCATCTTGTTTGAGATGCCGTTGCCGCGCCCTTCCTGATCGAGATAGAGCACGACGCCGCCCCCTTGCTCAGCCATGGCCCCGACGGTGCCGCGCAGCTGCTCTCCGCAATCGCATTTGAGGCTGCCGAAAAGATCACCGGTCAGGCAGGCCGAGTGGATGCGCGTGAGGACCGGGCGTGAAGGGGAGGGATTGGATACCAGAATGGCAATCTGGTCCCGAAATCCGTCGCCGCCGCGGAACACGACAAACTCGCACGGACCCGCCCCTGCCAGCGGGACGAGGGCGCGCGATACAATCTTGAGAGATTTCGCCGCCCTGTCGCGGAAGGCGAAAGCGTCGCCGGCGTCCACCGTCAGAATGGGAAGCGCAAGCATGGCATTCACGCTGACATCCGCGACGATCACGGCCGGAAGAAGTTGCGCCAGATTCGCGAGCGCAAGGGCTGCGGCCTCTGCCAGATCGGTGACGGCTACGCCGTTTGTTTTCTCGTGATGAGCGAAATACGCTTCCAGTTTCTCGAGAGTGAAAGGTTTCAAACGTACAGTCGCCGGGGGCCTGATCCAGGCGCCCGCTGCGTTCAATTTTTCGCCGGGGACGATAAGGCGTGGGTGGCGATCCTCCTGGCGAAGGAATGCCATGTGCTTTTCGGTCAGCCCCTCGACGGGAAAGGCGAGAACAGTTTTTGTAGCCGACCGGATGGCAACCGGCCTCGCAGCGCGGAATTCGGCAAGAGCGCGCTCGACCGCGATCTGGCGCGCATCACCAAGGGACTTTAGAGGCATCTCGCTTTCCATCGCCTTTTCCTGTTCACGCCGTAGACGCCGAACGGAGCTGGCGCGCTGTCTGAAATGGAACCAAAAGGCCCCGCATTGATATAGGAGCAGCATGACCGATACGGAACGTGCGCTCGATGTCGTCAGGCGAGGCGGAGTAACGCGGCCCTTCGTGGTGGCGCAACTTGGCCAGTCGCTGGATGGACGAATTGCCCTGCCTTCGGGTGAAAGCAGGGATATCAATGGCCCTGCCGCGCTCGATCACTTGCATCGGCTTCGGGCTGCCGCCGACGCTGTCGTTGTCGGAATCGGTACGGTGACCGCGGATGACCCGCAACTGACGGTGCGCCGGGTGGCTGGCGAGAACCCCGCTCGCATTGTCATCGACCCGAACGGACGTCTCCGTGCTCCTTGCCGCTGCCTGGAGGCGAATGGCGCGCCCATCTTCATTATTCGGCGGCATGGCTACCCCATTCCCGTGCCGGAGCCGGCGAGCCCGATCTACGTCGATGGATATGGTCGTGGGATTTCTTGTAAAGCGATCGTACATGCGTTGGCAGAACGTGGATTCCGTCGAACTCCTCGTGGAAGGGGGCGCCTATACGGTGTCACGGTTTTTCGAAGAAGGCCAGCTTGATCGGCTGCATATCCTGTTTGCGCCAGTTCTTCTGGGCGACGGGAAGGCCGGCTTGCATGTCAAGCCGCCGCCGAAGCTCGCCGCGGCGATCCGCATCGCGCCGGACGTCTATGCCCTTGGCGACGGTGAGGTCCTGATCGACTGTCCGCTTCGATAGGCGCGGGCGCGGCGAGATACGATCTGGCGAACGCCGCTCTTTCCGTGTACGGCAATGCATCGCTGTGCTCGCGATGGAGATCGATCATGTTTTCAGGTTCTGTGTCCCGGCGCGGAAGCCTGGTCGGGCTTTTTGCCGGAGCGGCCGCAATCCCCTTCGCAACGCCTTCCCGCGGTGCATCTGCTTTCGATTGCGGACTGGTGGTTCTGACCATCGGCGGCCTTATCAGTGTACCGAACCGGCCGCCCTTTAACGAGAAGAAGGACCGCTTCTTCCAGCACAACAATCTCGATTTCGAGAAGGCGCGGGCCTACACATTCGCGGATCTCCTGGCCTTGCCCCAGGAGGTGGTGCCGGTCGTGGAAGAAAGCGGTGAGATCGTGTTCAAGGGACCGCGCTTGCAAGAAGTGCTTGCTGTCGCGAAACCGCCGAGCGAGGCGAAAACGGTTCGGCTTTCTGCGCTGGACGGCTACGCTGCGGAGATTCCTCTTGCCGCGGTCGACAAGGAAGGTTGGGTTCTGGCTGTCGAGGCGGGGGGCCACGCATTCGGGATCGGCGGTGTCGGTCCGCTTTACGCCGTGCGTCCATTGGGAGCGGGTGAAAAAAGGACCGATGAGGAGGACTCCAAGTGGGTTTTCTCCCTCTACTACATCGAGCTAATGTCTTGACATTTTGGGCCGGGCTTTGAGAGATGCCGCAAACGAAGACTACGGCAGCCCGCATCCCTATGGACGTGGATAAGCTGCTCTAGCACTTCAGAATCGATCAACTTTTCCGCGCTTATCGATTCCGACTAAACGCGGGTTGATCTAAGCGCAGCTGGAGACGGTGATGGTGAAAGCGGTTCTGGGAATTATCGGCGGGTCGGGGCTCTATGATCTGCCAGGGCTCGAAAACAAACGGGAAGCGGCTGTGAATTCGCCCTGGGGCGAGCCTTCCTCTCCCATACATATGGGCGAGATTGCCGGGCTTCCGATCGCGTTTATTCCGCGCCATGGGCCAGGGCACAAACAATCACCGAGTTCGATCAACTACCGCGCGAACATCGACGCACTGAAGCGCGTGGGCGTCACCGATCTCATTTCGGTCTCGGCTTGCGGTTCGTTCCGCGAGGACTTGCCACCCGGCACATTTGTGTTGGTCGACCAGTTCATCGACCGCACCTTCGCCCGCGAGAAGTCATTCTTCGGCGCCGGTTGCGTGGCGCACGTCCCAATGGCCGATCCGGTAAGCCCCGGCCTCGTCGACAAGATCGAGGCTGCTGCCAAAGCGGAGGGTATCCCTTGTGCGCGTGGCGGGACCTATCTCGTGATGGAAGGCCCGCAGTTCTCGACCCGCGCCGAGTCCTTCCTTTACAAGTCCTGGGGTTGCAGCGTCATCGGCATGACGAACATGCCCGAAGCAAAGCTCGCGCGTGAAGCCGAGCTTTGCTATGCGACCGTCGCCATGGTGACCGACTTCGATTGCTGGCATGAAGACCACGCCGATGTCGACATCACAGCGATCCTGAAGGTCCTGAAGGCAAATTCGGAGAAGGCCGGCCGCCTGGTCGCGGCTTTGGCGAAGACCTTTCCGAAGGAGCACGAGCCTTGCCCCATCGGCTCAGACCGTTCGCTCGATCACGCCCTCATAACGGCGCGTGAAGCGCGGGACCCTCAGCTTCTCGCGAAGCTCGACGCGGTGGCGGGGAGGGTTCTTCGCAAATAAGGACCACGGCATCGTGCGCTTCATCGGACGCGGGCATTCAGGTCCCTCATTTTGTATGCACCCGGCGACTGTTGGATCTGCATGTCAAATTATCCCTTACGCTTTCGCCAGCATTCCTTATCCTTAGAGATCTTCGGCGAAAACGTCTTGCTGGCGGGTTAACGAGAGCTGTAGCCCGCTCCAACCCTTGATAATTCTGGAAAAAAACACCGAACGGGACGCCATCGCCGTCGCCTGCGCCGCTGCTGTTCCGGCTCTTCGCAAGGGTTAATTCGCGATGCCGAAATATATTTAACGGACTTTTGCGCGTCCCGTTAATGAGAAAATTCCGGCATTAAATTCTATTTAATGGGCAATTTGTTAACAATAAAAACCATAGCAATTGCAGTGACTTATAATATCCGGCATCGACCCGGTCGAAGGCACGGCATTCCTCCGTTTCGTCCCTCATAAAGAACTTATTGACCAAACACATGGCCGGAAATAATTCCGGCGCGCTCCTGTTAACCACGAAGTATTAAGGCCCGACGCCGTGAATAAAATGTTTACCTAAACGCGCGTGGCGAGCGTCGTCCACGATGGCTATGACCGGTTTGGTGAGGGCTAGAGCCTTTGATGGAATCAAAAGCAGGCTCTAGGTCTTTGATTGTCGTGCGTCGTCATCGGAAAACCGCTTCGCACTTTTCCGGACGCACTTCAACGCATCCCGCATCGCGGGCGTCGCCGTGATCGCCGACCGAAATGCACCGCGGCACAGTCCCAGGCCGTTAAGAAAAAATTGCGTCGCAACCGGTTCCGATTTTGCGCACGCTGCGCAAAGCAATGAGCGCCTGTCGTGGAGGCGCGTTATGTCCCCTCGCGAAACAAAAACCCCGCCAAGTTGGCGGGGTTTGTAAATAGTCTCAGGATGGCGAACGATTTACGCCGCCAAATGCGTTTGCACAGCCACTGCGAGAGCGCGGGGATTGAACGGCTTCGCGATGACGAGATCATCCGCGCAATCGCGGGTCGCGGCGACCTCCTCAGGGTGAGACGTGACATAAATGACGGTGGCGTTCATCTGCTCCCGAATGGCCTTGACGACTTCGACCCCTGTGTCGTCCCTCAGCCTGTAATCGGCAAGAATCAACTTCGGCTTCGTAAGCCCAGCAATCCGTAAAGCTTCGGCGCGGTTTTTGGCGATGCCAGCAACCGAGAAACCGAGATTCCGAACAATCTGCTGAAGGTCGAGAGCGATAAAGACCTCGTCCTCGATGATAAGGACGGCAGCCGGCTTATCCCGCAGCGCCAACAGCGCTTCGCAATAGGAACGGCGGACGCCTTTCTCGGGCATGTTCATGATGGAGGCAATGTCGGTGTAAGGAAGACCCACAACAGCGCGGAGGGCTGCAATTTGACGCTGGTCCCTCGAAAGGCGCTGGAACTGTGCATAGAGGCCGCCCGCGCCAACCGTACTCACATTCCCGGGGGAAGCGACAGCGGCCTCGTTGACCTTCCTGTAAAGATCGAGACGGGAAATCGCGCGACCGCTCACAGCTAGCACATCGGAAACGAGGCTGTTGAGAGCGGCTTCGACGGTGATGTCGCTCAACCGCCGGTTACCAAGAATGCAATACGCATATCGCCGTAGGTTTCTCAGCTCAGCCAAAGCGAGAGTTTCATTCATTGTGGGCGGCATCCTCAAGGATCCATTCCGCGGAGAACTCAGCTGCAGCTGTGGACGTTCCACTCCGCGTACTTCTTAGCTGAACATACAGCTAAGAGCGAGGAGGGAAAAGAGGAAAGACGATGACATTTCCCTGAAAATTTCTAATTCGTTGACGTTTTGGAAAAAAACGAGAGCGTGACTTAAAAAAAAGCGCCGGCGCGACAGGGCAAGGGAGACCCCCTGAAGCAGGCCGGCGGAGAAGTTCGCGTTCCAACTTGGGTCACGTCACGCAGCTCTCTAACAAGCAGCGCACCGCTGGCAGAATCTCAGCAAAACTCATGCCAACGACATCGGCGCCTCTGCGACAAGCGGAGGAACCTCGGCCATCGCTTATAAGTTATTTGTACCGGAAACCCGCTTTTGTCATTAATCCGGCATGGATGATCTTCTCCAAAGGATTGCGCTCCACCGCGATCCGCAGGCTTTCCAAGACCTCTTCCGGCTTTTCGGACCGCGGATCAAGGCCATGATGATGAGGCAAGGGGCCGATGCTGCCGCTGCGGAAGACATTGCGCAGGAAGCCCTTTTCACGGTTTGGCGCAAAGCGCATCTTTTTGTTGCTCAAAAAGGCGGAGTGGCAACCTGGATTTACACCATCGCCAGGAATCTTCCGCATTGATCGGATACGACGGCAGGCGCCATTTCAGGATTTGCCAGCGGAAATGCATGAGGTTGCGAGCGACGACGATTTGCCCGATGAGGCGTTGAACCGAAACCAGCAACGCGAACGTATCCGGAAAGTTCTTGAGACCCTGCCGCCGGAGCAATATGAAGTCGTCCACCTCTCTTATATTGAAGGGCTCTCGCACAGCGAGATCGCATCGGCGCTCGGCGCTCCTATCGGAACGGTGAAATCACGCATGCGGCTCGCCTATGAAAAGATTCGGGATGCAGTGGAGGAGGAGAAATGATGCCCTCCCGCCACCATGCCCACGGCGAAACGCTGATGAGCCATGCCGCGGGCACGCTGGACCCGGCGCTGTCGGCCGTCCTGAGTTGTCATCTTCAGTTTTGCGCGAGATGCCGGGCGCATCTCCGCATCATGGATGACGTTGGCGGGGTTCTTCTTGAACAGTTCAAAGCGCCGGAGGACGAAGATTTTTTCAAACGGACAATGCATCGCTTTGCCGGGGAAATTGCGCAAGAAGCGGGCAGTATGCTGCCTCCCAAAGCACTTGATCCTGGAAATGAGGTTCTCATGCCTGCGCCGCTTGCGCGCGTAACGGGTCTGCGGCGCGAGACCATTCCGTGGAGACGGATGCCTCACGGGCTGAGCCAGTTCGATCTGCCGAAATTCTCAGGCTCGTCGGCGTCTTCTCACCTCGTCCATATCGAGCCGGAGGCCATTCTTCACTCGGAAAGACATGGCGGCCAGCTGATCCTCGTCCTATGGGGCTCCTACGATTACGGCGGCGATCGTTTCGAGCGCGGCGACCTTCACGATATCAGCGAAAGCGGCTTTAAAACCTTCAAAGGCGCAAGCCCGGAAGGCGTCACCTTTTTCACCTCTATCAGCCCGGTCCCGCAACCGGTTATCTTCCGAACCGGGCATTGAGGATTAGTTGATTACTTTGTCGCCGCAAGCCGGCCGGCCCGAGGCTTAGACCTCATGCCAGTGGCCATCAGGCCCCCTGCAGGCTCTACCGGTCATTGTTGCAGGCTTGCCGTCGACGTAAGCCGTTTGGGAAAACTCCCGGCACGTCATGTCGTTGTAGTAATAGACCGGGCGCGGCTCGATATAACCGTAGTGTCCATTGGGGCTGCGCCACTCCGCGCGATTCCCATTTTCGAACGCGGCGTATTGCGCGTCGGCAGCGCGACGGCGGTCCTCCTCGTCCATGGCGGCGCCGATACGGTTACCGATGAAGCCGCCGACGACCGCGCCTGCGACTGTCGACGCAACGCGCCCGCCGCCCCTGCCGAACGCACTGCCGATCAACGCGCCGGTTCCCGCCCCGTATAGCGTGCCCGCATCTTCGTGCGACGCGCATCCAACCGAAAGAACCGAGACCGCAAGCGAAATAAAAATAAGGCCTAGCTTTTTCATGTCCCCATCGAGGCGAGCGAATCGCCCGCCGCTCCTAGCCATTTTGAGTAAACCTAGTCGGTTGTTTCAGGCGATTTTACGTCATCAGGCGGCAGGGAGCGTCAGGCAGGCCCTTAAACCTCCGGTTGTTGCTTCTTCGAGACGGAGCGATCCGCGATAGAGGTGAGACAGGTCGGCGACGATGGAGAGGCCAAGGCCGGAGCCGGGCACGCCTTCGTCGAGACGGCGGCCGCGTTTGACAGCGGAGCGCCGGAAATCTTCCGGCAAGCCGGGGCCGTCATCTTCGATGATCAGCTCAAATGTCCGGTCGCTTTGCGGAAGAGCGCCGTCCGGGGCCAGGACCTTGACCAGGACGCTGGACCTCGCCCATTTGCAGGCGTTATCCATGAGATTGCCCGCCATCTCCTCGAAATCCTGCTTTTCTCCAAAAAAGCGCACGCCGTTGGGGCATTCAATCTGAAATTGCAAAGCCCTGGCTTCGTAGATCTTCTGCAAAGCACGGGAAAGAGCGCTGAGCTGGATGCTCACGTCGGTGACCCCGCTCGCCGGCCGGATCTGCGCCGCGATGCGCGCGCGGTCGAGGTGATGGGAAATCTGCTGCTTCATGAGCGCGGCCTGCTGGGCGACCTTGTCCGCGAAGTCGGTGTTCTGCGATGCCGCTTCATTCATAATGACGCTCAACGGGGTCTTCAGAGCGTGGGCAAGATTACCGACATGGGTGCGGGCGCGCTCGACCACGCTTTTGTTGGCTTCAATCAGCGCGTTCAGCTCCTCTTGCAGGGGCAAGATCTCGTCGGGCGGCGTGCCTTCCAGCTTTGTTTCTTCACCCGATCGGATCGCGGCAATCTGCTTGCCGATATCCTGAAGCGGACTTAGCCCGAAACGAACCTGGAAGAATGTCGCCAGCAAGAGGCCTACCCCGAGAAGGGCGAGCGTCAGCACGATCGTATTCGTAAGATAGCGTGCCTCGTTATCGACCTCGCCCGCGTCGAAGGCGACGGATATGGAGAAAACCCGGCTTTCATTCTCCTGCCCGAAATCGATATCCCGCTCCAGCACGCGCAGAATCTGGCCGTCCGGGCCGTCGATGTAGCCTTGGCGTATCTGCCTGGCGTCGGGCTTGATGCCGATCTCGCTTGGGGTCTTGTAGGTTTCACCCGCCAGCGAATCGGATTTGAGGATCGGTTCGCTTCCCTGATCGGCAGGCCTTATTTGCCAGTAGGCGCCGGAGAAGGGCCTGAAGAAAAGCGGCTCCCCGATGTCATCCGGCTTCCTGATGTCGAGCGTGCCCTGCGGGGTGGCTTTCGCGATGATGTTCTCGAGATACTGATTGAGCCTCTGATCGAAGCTTTCTTCGAGAAAGTCGCGGCATAGCGAAATCAGAATTGCGGCCGTGACCGACAGGATCATGAGGGTCCAGGCCGCCGACGATATGACAAGCCGAAGGGAGAGCGAGTTGGCCCTCATGAGCCCCTCTTCGCGCTCCCGTCGATGTCCTGCGACGGCGAGATGCAATAACCAAGCCCGCGCACCGTATGGATGACGTCCGCCGGGATTTTACGCCGGAGCCGTCCTATGAACACCTCGATCGTGTTGGAGTCGCGGTCGAAATCCTGCTGGTAGAGATGGTCCACGAGTTCGGACCGCGAGACGACCCGGGACTGGTGATGCATCAGGTAGGACAGCAGCCTGAACTCGAGTCCGGTCAGTTTGACGGCCGTGCCATTGAATGTCACGCGCGACGACCGCGTATCGAGCCTCAGGAGCCCGCATTCAAGCTCCGGCTTGGCCACGCCCGCGCTTCTGCGCAGGAGAGCCCGGATCCTGGCGATGACCTCCTCCATCTGGAAGGGCTTGGCGACATAGTCATCGGCCCCTGCATTGATGCCCGCTACCTTCTCGCTCCAGCGGTCGCGCGCCGTCAGGATCAGAACCGGCGTTTTTATATCGGCTCTGCGCCAGCGTTCGAGGATGGTAAGGCCGTCAATCTTGGGCAGCCCCAAATCGAGGATGATCGCGTCGTAAGGCTCGGTCTCGCCGAGGTAGCTGCCCTCCTCGCCGTCGAATGCGGCGTCGGCTGCGTACCCGGCATCGGTCAGTGCGGCGACGAGCTGACGGCTCAAGTCCCCGTCGTCTTCGACAACCAGAACGCGCATGACTGGCCTCCGATTTCAAAGCTTATCCGCTTTTGATGGGTCAAAAGCAGGCTCTCGGTTTTTGTTTTGCCGTGCGTCTTTATCGGAAAACCGCTTCGCACTTTTCCGGACGCACTCTGAAAGAAACTCGCTATCTGAAGATGCCGATACAAATATCTGCAACGTGTTTCATTCCCGGTGGGTCGGCCGCAAGGCCGGTGACGAACTAAGCAGACATTCCCTGGCCAGCCAATGAATGTCTTTTCGCAGAGTTTTTTTCCCAAAACCGGGAAGGCCACTTTTGGGAACTCTGCTCACCGAGCAGCAAGGCGAAGGATGCGAACCTTGCCGGATGGATCAAGGACGGTGACTTGAAAATAATGATCGGTAGCGTTGCCGCAAAGCGAGAACCTTAGAATTTTACCGTTTCCGAGCCGTCCCTGAAGTTCGTCCTGAACCTGCTTGAAGGTCTTGAAGTCGCCCTTGCCCCAGGTATGCGTGCAGGTTTCTTTGCTGGAAGCGGCATCACTGCGGCTTCCAGCCATAACCAGAATCAGGGCTGCGCACAAATATTTCATGGCTCTAACTGCATCAAAGATCCGGAAGTGAGCGCATCCTTCCTGAATTCCAGATGAACAGCCCTTCTAAACCGCGCCGATTTTCAAAAAATCCTTAGCAAGGAACATGCCCGCCGTGGGGGAGGCAGCGCCTCCTCCTGGGTTTGCGCAGCCTCGAAAGAAGGCCTGCTTGCGAGCTGCAGCACAAGATCGAACTGGTTTGCCTCAGCGGTCTTTCCAAGCCGTGTCACAACAAAAAGCGCGCGCACGGCTCCGATTGCCGGGATGGTTATTTTCCACTCCAAGGCCAGGCGCGCCACCATACTCTCCGCGAGCGCACGCCGAATGTGAGCGCTCCGGATGCTGCTCCGTCCCGCGATTCTGGTTGCAAGGACGTGGGTGATGACAGGTTTCAGTTCGGGGTTTTCGCGGTAAAGAAGGAAATCCCGTATGGCCACGCTCAAGGCAAGGGTAGGTTCACGAATGACACCTACGGCGGAAAATGTCCCTGAGCAGGAAAAGTCCGCCGCTAAGTTGAGTTCGCTGGCGCCTCTTGTCGTCATACCATGGTCCCGCGCGGGCTAGAAACCTGCCAGATTATGTGCGTATTCCGTTGTCTGATCCGGCCCAAAAGCTCTCCCGGCATATACTCACTTTTTAATAAAAACTTCGTTTAACCATGATGGCAACTTTATACCGACCTTTCCTTGCCGGTGTTCGAAAGCTGCGGGGTCTCAGTTTTCGTTTTCCCAGGATTAAGCCCTTGTTCCTGAAAGAAAGGTTTCGCCGAGCTTCAGAACACGCTCAAAGCCGTCGAAAAGCGAATCCGCCTGCAAGTGCGGTCCGCCAACCTGCCCATGCTTTGAGGTTCTCTCAGCATTTCGCCAGCCTTGTGACCGATCTGCCAAACTAACAAGAAACACAAAGGGGGCTGAGACGGTGTGCGCGGCTTCACGCTGCCTCGGCGAGGGGCTTTAGCTCCGCATAGTCGCCAAGCTTGGAGATGCCAACATGAGTGAGCTGCACGTTTACGCATTGCGGATCGCCCTTACGCCGGTCGTCCGTGCCGCCGTTACGAAAGTTGCCGTTGATGTTCTGGAGTGAGCGTTGCGACCAGGATGATGAGCGCCTTCCTCGGACTTTCGGTCGGCGCACGCTGTTGGGGCGATCGCATGGCCCATCTCCGTAAGGGCCGCCGCGAGCTTCTCCAAACTCTTCGACAGCCTCAGCAGCGGTCGGACAGGGCCGGCCAACGTCGCGGGCTCTACGATGCGCTTCAGATCTTCAAACAGCGTTGCGTCGCGCTCGATAAGCTGCCGGGGGCCACTGTCCTGCCGCCAGACCTGACCTGGCGTCAGAGGCGCGGCATCGAGGTCCTTCAATCTAGAAAAGTGAAGGGTGAGGCTGTCTTGCTAGCAGGTTTGATTACTGTGCCTTGGCTGGAGCTTTGCCTGGAGGACACCGCGACAAACTCCGGGAGCCGCTCTTCCGTTCTGCAGCTGATTTAGCTGCAGGTGTACAAAGTGTCGCACACAGACAAAATGTTGTGGCATCGGGAACGTCTGCTACGCTATGTTGTGCTATTCAGGCATGAGAGTTTTGCCGCGCCGTCCCTCAAGGCGCGGCTTTTTTTTGGAAGCAATCAAACCGGGAGGGTTTGCGCGTCGTCGCGGCTACCGAATTCGGGAGCGGCCGCTCGTCTAATCGCGCGAGAAGTAATGCCAGACGCCATCCCGGCCTATCCCCACGCTGTAAAAAGAATATTTCCCTGCCGCGATCATCTCTTTAACGCGCGCCGGCGTCAGAAATCTGGAACTTTCTACCTCCTGGCCGGGCGTGAGCCCGCTCAAGGGTATGGCCGGCATGATAAGGCCAGACGACCATCTCCTTCTTCGTCCCCGGGTTTATGATCGCATAGCCCGTCGTGAGGATATTGTACAGAATCGCGAGCATCTCCCGGCCATTACCGTTGGCAGTAACCGATTTCAGGTAGGCGATCGGGTCGGCCATGCGATTTGGAAAAAATGGGCGAAGCTCGTTCATGTCGATGGGGATGCGAAGCTCTTCGATATCCCCGCTTGTGGCCGCTTGCAGGATGGCTTGCCGCATGCGCTGCACCTCCGGAGGCAGCTTCGAAACGTCGCGCCCTAGCTGAACCTCTTCCGCAATCGATGGCGTTGCCGCAAACATAGCGGTTCCCAGCATCAGGGCTGCGGCGAAAGCGCAGATGGCGTTGCGAACGCGTTTCAGACTGTTGAAGAAATTTGCGCTTGGCAACGTTTTCACATTCGTCTCCTGTTGCAAGGCATGACCGTTTTCACGGCATGGATGGGGCTTCGGTGCTCGGTCCATGCACATCTCTTCCATTTTTAGGCGTGATAATGGCGCGAGTAGTCGCGTCTCGCGCATCCAGACCATGAGGGCTCAATAGGTCAATGTGGGCACAGTCGATCATCGATCCGACGAGATTTGCCATCATTGGCCTCATCATCGGTGTGCTCATCGCTGCGCCTGTCGGTCCGGTCAACATCGTCTGCATTCAACGGACGCTTGAGCGTGGTTTCTGGGGCGGCTTCGCGGCCGGTCTCGGCGCTGTCCTTGCCGATGGGCTTATTGCGACCGTGGCAGCCTATGGGGCTTCCGCCATCTCGGGCTTCATGCGCGATCATCAGCTCAAGATCGAGCTCATCGGCGGCTTCATCATGACCGGCTTTGGTCTCAACGTTTTTCTCGCACAGCCGAAGATCGTCGCCACGGCAACAACGAACATTGCGCGGCTGAGACGTCTTTCGAACAGCTTGCCGCGACCCTTACGGCCGGCGCTCCGCTACAAAGTCTGGCGGATCATGCCGCATCTGAGCATTGTGCCGCAGACCTTTTTTCTGACCATTACCAATCCGGGCGCCATCCTCGGGCTGTTTGCGCTTTTCGGTGGGGCAACGTCGGTGCTTGGTGGCATCGACAACTGGATCCAGGCTGTCACGGTGGTGACGGCCATCATGGCGGGCAGCCTCATGTGGTGGGCCGGGCTCTCGCGCCTGATTGCCCGGGTGCGCCACAAGCTGACCGAAAGCCGGTTGAAGCGGATCAACCAGGTCTCTGGCGCGGTGCTGGTCATGTTCGGGGCGGTGCTGTTTGTGCAATTCGCCTATGGCTTGGCCGGACATCGGATGGCGGCGTGGCGAGAGCCGGCGTCGTTCCTTGCCTCATGCGGCTTTTGCGGGGCGCGATAAATTTCGGCCTGCGCGCCTTCATTGGCAACCGAACCGATTGCGCTGGAAGCATCGTGCGTTAAATCGAACGCAAGCTTGACCCTCGCCCCGGAATGCACCTTGGCGCATATCCGGGGACGTTAGCAATCGAAAGACGCAGGCGTCGTTCCGGGCTGTTGGCTTTCCTCGGGGGTGCGTCGCGACCGAAGCGGACTGTGGCGCGCGGTTATTTTGTGTCGGAGAATCGCCGATACAAGTTCTCCAGCAGGTCCTTTGCGGGTTGCTCCGACCGGTCCGGCGCGAAGTTGACCATCACCACCACGCCGAGATCGTGGTTGGGATCGACAAGGATCTTGGCCAGGTTCATGCCGTTCGACCCGTTGTGTTCCAGCACGGGCGTCGGCGTCCATTCGAATTTGATCACGCCCCAGCCGAGAGCGTATTCGCCTTCGAGAGGCGTGCCGGGTTTGGAGCCCGGGAGCGGTCCGGTCTTCACGCGGGGACGGTGCAAATCCTTCAGGGTTTCGGGTTTGACGAGGGGAGGCCCGCGCCGGCCTTCCGCGGCGTTCCACCCCGCCCATTTTGCGAAGTCGAGAACCGACATGTGGGCGGAGCCCGCCGGGCCCATGACTTGAGGCACATCGGCGGCATCACCCCAGGGCATGGGCAGGATCTTGCCGTCCTCGCCAGTCTGGTGCCCGACGGGCGCGTCGAATTTTCCTGTCGTCGCCTGCGGCCCGAGCCCCGCCGTCTGCAATCCGAGCGGCTCGAAGATGCGGTTTGTGATGAGCGCTTCCCAAGGCTCGCCTGCCGCCTTCTCGATCATCGCGCCCGCGATCAGATAGCCAAGATTGGCATAGTGGAACGCCGTGCCTGGCTCCGTTGCGGGAGCGTGATCTTTCCAGGCTGACAAAACACGCAATCTCAGCGGCTGCAAATTGTATTGGAACGCGTCCGTGTTGTAGTAGAGCTTTGCCATCTCTTCGGCATCGGAGGGAATGCCGCTCGTATGCGAGAGGAGTTGTTCGAGCGTCACCGCGGCGAGCTTCGGGTTGATCCCCGGCACATCCGCGCCAAGCACCTCGCCGATGGTCGAGGTCCATTTCAGCTTTCCCTCCTCGACAAGCGTGCCCGCGAGCGTGGCCGTCATCGCCTTCGTATCGGAGCCGAGATGGAAGCGGTCGTCGATTGTGGCGGCGATCGTTGTCCCATGCACGCGGACCCCGGCGACGCCAGAGGCGATTATCGTGCCGTCTTTCACGACCGCCGCGGCAATTGCCGGCAGGCCATATTGAACTCTGACCTTTTCGAGTTCATCGGCAAGCGGCTGACCCTGAGCAAGCACCTTGCCGGAGGCAATGAGCGCCAGGATGAGAAAGCAGCCGCCAAACGAAAGCTTGCCGTGGCGCGGCTTTGGCGGCCGTGCCGCTCTCATTTGAATCTTCATGAGCTTTTTCCCCGTTTATGCGCTCAGCGCTTATGTTCGCCATCCCACTTTCTGACGACGGCCAAGGCATTCTCAATGTGCTTCTCGGCGTTCGCATCGGCATAGGTGTGGATGATCTTCCCCTCAGGCGAAATGACATAGGAAATGCGGTTGGCAAACGCCGCACCCGGTATATTGAAGGCGGCGTCGTAGGCTTTGATCACTGCAAGCTTGGGATCGGCCCCCACCGGAAATTTGTCCCGGCATTCCTTAGCCGAAAACTCGCGTTGCACCTCGATGGGATCGCTCGAAAGGCCGATCACGGTCGCTCCGGCCGCTTTGAAGTTCTCGATATTTTCGGCGAACTCATGCGCCTCGACTGTACAGATGCTCGTGAAGGATTTGGGATAGAAGTAAAGAACCACAGGCCCCTTTTTCAGGGCTTGGGCAAGCGAGAACGTGAACTCGTTGCCGCCCTGGGCCGCCTGCACGGTGAAATCGGGTGCGAGGTCGCCGGGCTTCAACGCCGCAACTGCGACAGAGGTGGTGAGCCCAAGGCAAAGGGAGAGAAGAAAGGCGAGAGGTTTCAATGGGCGTGTCCTTCATTTTTCTGATCGATAACGCGACGCCCACTATACCGGCTCTTTGCGCAGACTTCGGCTTCAACATGTCTTGAGCCTGAGCGGGGCTAGAGTGCGTCCGGAAAAGTGCGAAGCGGTTTTCCGATAAAGACGCACGATAAAACAAACGCTTAGAGCCCGCTTTTGATTCCATCAAAAGCGGATAAGCTCTAGCAGGCTGCTGAAAAACCCCGTTACTGACAGGGCCATGCGAATATGATTCCCTTCGCGCGATGGCGAGGGAGGGTTTCATGCGCGGACAGGATGGGCAGACGGGATCGATGTTCAGCTATGTCGATCTGGAGGAGCGTATTCCTGTCCATCATCCGCTGCGCAAAATCCGCGATTTCGTAAATGCCGCCCTGGCGGCGCTCGATGCAGAGTTCGCCAAGCTTTACTCCGCCGATGGCCGCCCCTCGATTGCACCCGAGCGGCTGTTGCGGGCGGCGTTGATTCAAATCCTGTTTTCGATCCGCTCGGAACGCCAGTTGATGGAGCAGATGCAATACAATCTGTTGTTCCGCTGGTTCGTGGGGCTTGGTATCGACGATCAGGTCTGGGTTCCAACCGTGTTTACGAAGAACCGCGACCGGCTTTTGACGACGGATATCGCGCGCAAATTCCTGGCCGCGATCCTGGCCCATAAGGATGTGGCGCCGCTGCTATCGGACGAGCATTTCTCCGTGGACGGCACGCTCGTCGAAGCCTGGGCTTCCATGAAGAGCTTCCAGCCCAAGTCTGGAGCGGATGGAAGTGAGCCGCCCGCGGCGGGTTCGGCCGAGGCAGGCCAAGCGTCTGCCGAAGCGCAGGCTTGCGAAGCTGCCGCGCCAGCTGAAACGCCTGGGGCGGACAAGGGCCGCAATGCCGAAGTGAACTTCCATGGGCAGAAGCGCTCAAACGAAACGCATGCCTCCGTCACCGATCCAGATGCCCGCCTTTACCGCAAGGGCGGGGGCAAGGAAGCCAGGCTCTGCTATATGGGCCATGCCTTGATGGAAAACCGCAACGGCCTTGTGGTCGAATCCTGCGTGAGTCACGCGAACGGCCATGCCGAACGAAACGCCGCGCTGGCGATGATCGAGCCCTGGGCGGACCGGCCGGTCCGCATCACTCTGGGCGCCGATAAGGGATACGACGCCGAAGACTTCGTGAACGAGCTGAAGTCCATGAATGTGACGCCGCATGTGGCGGCTAAAGCCAAGGGGTCGGCCATCGATGGGCGCACAACGCGCCACGCCGGATACGCCATAAGCCAGCGCATCCGCAAACGGATCGAGGAGACGTTCGGCTGGAGCAAGACCGTGGGACCAGTGGCCAAGACCATGCTGCGCGGCCTCGATCGCGTGGGGGGCCAGTTCACCCTCACGCTTGCCGCGTACAATCTTGCTCGTCTGCCAAGGCTGCTCGCCGCATAAAAGAAAACGAGGGTGGCGGCCTGCGGCTACAAGCAAACTGCCATCGAGAAGGCTCCGGGGAGAATAAGGTTCTACACTCGCCGCTTTTTCAGCATCCTGCTAGAGAAAATCATCGCAACTCCGGCGGTTGAAACATTGCTCCTTTTGTTCCACTTTGCGTCTCAATCGGCATGTTAGCGGCAGGTTTTCACGACAGTCATCCCGGAAGGGCGCTCGCGCGCTATCCAGGATGACGCGGGCAGGATGTGGGCGTGGTGCTCGACGGCTGGGCGGCTTAAAGGGAGGACAACATGGACAAGGATGCTTTGCGGGCGCTGCAGGCTCCAATCAAGGACCGCTATCGCGAGACGCCGCAGGCGGCGGTGATCACCCTGAAGGCTCAAGGCACGCTCGACGATACGGCCATTGCCTGCAAGGTCGAGACCGGACGCGCGCTGGCCGTCGCCGGCCTTCATCCGGCAACAGGAGGCAGCGGGCTCGAACTCTGCTCAGGCGACATGCTGCTGGAGGCGCTTGTCGCGTGCGCGGGCGTGACGCTGAAGGCGGTCGCCACGGCTCTCGATATTCCGCTGAGGAAGGGTATCGTCAGGGCTGAGGGCGATCTCGACTTTCGTGGTACGCTGGGCGTCGACAAGGAAGCTGCGGTTGGGTTCAAGTCCATCCGGCTTGCGTTCGATCTCGATACCGACGCGAGCGATGGGTCCATCGCTCAGCTCATAAAGCTGACGGAGCGCTATTGCGTTGTCTACCAGACGCTCAACAAGCGGCCCGACCTCTCGGTGGCTGTCAATCGTTCGGCTTGAGGATCGAACGCGATTGCGAGGCAACCGTCAGGCTGCAGCACGGTCGTCAGGTCAGCGCCCGGCATTGGAAATGGGCCGGCCTAAATTTCGACTTCCCGACCAATTTCGACGACGTCATTGACGGGAACCTTGAATAAGTCGGTGACCCTTGCCGCATTCCGGTCCATGACGGAGAAAAGGCTCACACGCCATTTCGCAAGGCCCTCACCGTCTTCCCTGGGTACGATGGTTTCATGCCCGACATAGTAGGTCACGTCGTCCAGGATAATGGAGCAGCCCTTCTTCTTCGCTTCGCCAAGGACGGCTGGAATATCGGGCCGTTCCATGAAACCGAAATATGCCGTCGCGCGCCAGAAGTTCGGCGCTTCCTGCACAAAGCGCAACCGCTCGTCCTGGCCGATCCAGGGAACAGGCTCGATCACGACATTGATGATCATGACCTTTTCGTGCAAAGACCGGTTGTGCTGGAGGTGCCAGGCCATCACGGGCGGGACGCCTGATCTTGAGCGCGTCAAAAAAACTGCCGTTCCCGGCACGCGCGGCACGTGCTTTTGTTCAAGTCCCGCCATGAAATCCTGAACCGGGATGCGTTTCGCCGTGATGGCTTTCGTCACGGCTTCCCGGCCGGAATGCCAAAGCCACATCACGCCATATATGAGCGTGGCCAGCGCCAGAGGAACATACCCTCCCTCGGCGATCTTGGCCGAGTTCGAGAGAAAGAAAGCGCTGTCCACAATGAGGAAGCCCCCCGCCACGACGGCGCTCAGCAGCAAACTCCAACGCAGGTACTCGCGCATGGCCATATAGAGAAGCACCGTTGTCATCAGCATGGTTGCCGAGACCGCAATACCGTAGGCCGCCGCGAGATTATCCGACTTTCGGAAAATTAGCGTCAGGCTGATCGTCACGATCATAAGGAGCCAGTTCACGGTACCCACATAGATCTGGCCGTAGCCAAGCGCGGACGTCTGGGTGATGCGAAGGCGCGGCAGCCAGCCAAGCTGCATCGCCTGCCGTGTCATGGAAAAGGCGCCCGTGATAATGGATTGGCTCGCGATGATGGTCGCAACGGTGGCGAGAACGACAAAAGGCGCAAGCAAGCTCTGCGGGCACAGCGCATAGAAAATGTTCTCGCTGATCGGGGCTCCGTTCAGCACAAGCGCCGTCTGCCCTGCATAATTGAGAACAAGGCAGGGAAACACAACGAAGTACCATGCGAGCTGAATGGGACGGCGGCCGAAATGGCCCATATCGGCGTACAGTGCTTCGGCTCCCGTGACGCAGAGAAACACAGCGCCAAGGACGAGGAAAGAAGTCAGGCCGCCCGAGACAAGATAGCGGAGGCCGTAGGTGGGATTGAGCGCAACAAGCACGGACGGATTCTGAGCGATGCCCCAGAGTCCCAGCACGCCGATGGCAAGGAACCAGAACGCCATGATGGGGCCGAACATCTTTCCGATCCGCTCCGTCCCTCGCGGCTGGACAAGAAACAGAAGGACGAGAATGGCAACCGTCATGGGGACGATATAGGGGTCGAACCTGTTCGTCAGGATCGAAAGGCCCTCCAGCGCCGAAAGCACCGAAATCGCAGGCGTGATCGCCCCGTCCCCATAGATCAAGGCGGCGCCGAAAAGGCCGAAGGCGATGATGGCGGAGCGATTTTTGTTTCGCCCCGCGAGCAGCGCCATCAGGGCCATGATGCCGCCTTCGCCATGATTGTCGACGCGCATGGCAACCGCGACGTATTTGATCGATGTAATGATGATCAAGGTCCAGAAGATCAGGGAAAGGCTGCCGAGCGCGGCAGCGCGGTCGAGCGCCTCGGCGCCGTTCACTCCCAGAACAGTCTTCAATGTGTAGAGAGGGCTTGTGCCGATGTCGCCGAAAACGACGCCCAGAGCCGAGAGGGCCATCGCGCCGACGCCGCCGGAAATGGGCGCGGAAATTCCCTGCGGGGCTGAAATCGGCTCGCTCGTCGTGGCCATCCTTGATCCCATTCCTTGAACTGCGCAGCGCCCAGCCATAGCATGGGATCGTAACACCCATATTAAGTCTCGCTATTCATCTTGCAACCGTACCCTGGATCAAGCTGGAGGGCCTTCTTCGCGGTCGGCTGACGCTAAGGCGTGTCGAAAGTATTCGGAATCCCCCATTGTCATGGCCGCCCACCGAGGCGGCCATCCAGGACAACAAATTCCATCTTCTTCGATCTGAGGCTGGATGGCCGGGTCAAGCCCGGCCATGACATCGGCTCCAACTCATCGCAACACGCTTTAAGGCGCTCCCGGCCTCCGCAGCGTCTCCAGGTTCTTAAGCAAGGCTTCGTGAAAGGTTTGCGGATCTTGAATTTGCGGCGCGTGTCCGAGGTTCGGGAACATGACGAGGATCGACCCCTTGATGGCCTTCGCCGTTTCGGGGCCAAGCTCGCTGTAATGTCCGATGCGAGCCGCGACCTCCGGCGGCGACCAGGCTTTGCCGATCGCGGTGTTGTCTTTTGCGCCGATCAGCAGAAGCGACGGCACGCTGATATTGCCAAACTCATAGACGACGGGCTGAGACATGATCATGTCGGTGGTGTGGGCCTGATTCCAGGCGAACAGGTCGAAATCCTTGCCCTGGTACATGCTTGCAAGCATGGTGACCCATTTGTCGTAGCCCGGCTTCCATTCACCGACATAGTAGGTCTTGCGCTCATACTCGCGAATGCTGTCCGCGGTCGTTTTCAGCTCCTGCTGATACAGCTGATCGATGGTCTTGAGCGGCACGCCCTTCGCTTTCCAATCCTCAAGCCCGATGGGGTTGACCGCAACCAGCGCCTTTGTCTCTTGCGGATACATCAGGGCATAGCGCAACGCGAGCATTCCTCCGGTCGAATGCCCCATGATGATCGGATGTTCGACGCCGATCTTCTGCAGCAACGCCCGCGTGTTGGAGGCGAGTTGCTGAAAGCTGAATTGATAATGTTCGGGCTTCGACGATTTGCAGAAGCCGATCTGATCCGGGGCGACAACGCGATAACCGGCTCGCGCTCAGAGTCCTTATGGTCTCTTCCCACGTCGCAGCGCAGAAATTCTTGCCATGGAGGAGAACAACCGTATCGCCATTCGCCGCGCCTTGGGGAGCGACGTCGAGATAAGCCATGCTGAGCGGCAGCCTTTGCGACGTGAATTCGAAGCGCTTGACCTCGAACGGATAGTCAAAGTCGGCCAGCATCGGGTCGGCGAAGGCAGGCTGGATGCCAAGAATGAAGAGCACGAGGACTCGTCTAAAGGCTTTGCAAAAACTCATGTTGGTCCTTGGCTCGATTTTCCTGACTCGGGAAAGCGCTTTCTCATAAACGCGGTTCCGAAATCATGCGGCCTAAGACTGTGAATAGCGTGACGTCATTCCCGGCGCGCCCACTCATCCATGCAACGATCCAGGTCGGCCAGATTGAGGCGCGTTTGCTCCAAAGCAAAAACGGTGGCGTACACCCGCTCAACATCTTCACCGGGCAACTTTCGCAACCGGGCCGCTTGCCTTAGTGTCTCGATTTCAGTCACGTACCGAGTAATCGCCGCATCAAGGCTCGCGCGCGGAGGCGCTCCATGCTTCGACATGAGCGCTGCAGCACACGCTTGGAGATGGCCTCCCATCTCCAAGCCTATGGTCCTAAGGGGCGCCTGCAGGGAAGCTTTTATTGAGGCTGGTAGTGGCAAGCGTGCGGCCCTGCCGAGGATCACCAAATCGTGGCGCAATCTCAACAAGGTCCGATGGAGTGGTCCTGTGAGAGGATCGGCGCCCATGCGGAGAGGGCGCTCGCGTTCCGCCTCGGCTGCAATGGCCGACAACTCGCTGAGCTGGCGGCCGATGCCATCCTGGAGGCGATGAGCTTCAGCGTCGCTGAGACCCAGTTCGAAGCCCGCAATCAGCCCGGGAACGGCTTTCGCCATGCGTTCAAGCGATTGCGCGGCCACTTCACGCGTGTGCTGGAAGGCGCTCCACGGCACAAGCACGAATGAGACGAACAGGCCCGCCACGCCGCCAAGCAACACTTCGCTCACTCGCTCCATTGCGGAATTCGATGGGCGAGGTGTGCGTCATCTCCGGGAGCAGGACCACGATGGCGGCCGTGATCGGGCCGACGCTCAGCCACGGATGGAGAGCCGCCGTAAAGGCAAGGGGCGCCAGCGCGAGCAGGAGAACAAGGAGCAGCGAGGCTTCGGTGGTGTGCGGGACCAGGAGCGCAACGCATGCGCCCCACATGACGCCGCCGATGGTCCCGGCGAAGTAGTCCAAGGTCGCTTTCAGGGAGCGTCCCAGGCTGATCTGCGTCACGACGAGCGCCGTCAGCACCGACCAGAGCGGCAAGGCAACCTTGAGACGGTGCGCGAGCCAGAGGGCGAGCAAGGCTGCCGCTGTCAGCCTGAATGCCAGGCCCGCGGCACTGCCGAGGCGGCGGAGATCCAATCGATACCAGTTCATCATGGCGCATATAAAGCTTGATTCTTCAAACGCTATAAGAACGCTCATGATGCCCGAGGCAAGGTTTCCCGGCTTTCCCAACGATTGGTTGAACCGACCCGATTGCCCGGGGAGCCGCCCGCTAACGTGTCAGTCGCGGCGTCTCTTCCTTCGGGGGAAGTTGGCGTCCCAATTGCCGCAAGCGCTCACGCCAACGTTCGACCGTAAGTCGGTGCGCCTTATCCCGGAGGCGTCGCTTAAAATTCGGTAAAAATTGGTTTCGTTTCGTAAAACAGCCCCTAGTTAGTTACATAGGTATCTCTCTCAAACGCCTTGATTTACGGCGCCTCCATCCGGGTAAGTTTGCGAAAATTGCTCTGTTTTTTGCCTTATTAAAGTAAAATTACACAAACCCGATGGTTAATTTTGAGTGAGTGACTTAGAACTTATCCTCTTTTGATGGAATCAAAAGCGCGCTCTAAGTTTTAGTTTTGTCGTGCGTCGTGCGAAGCAGGCCGAAAGCTGCCCCTCGATCTATTGGCCGCAGAGCTTTTACTGCGGGTAAAGCGGGAATGCAGATTGACGGTAAGGCGGGCAGGATGCTGAAAAAGCGGAAACCCCTGCCTCCATTCTTCGACAGGCTCAGGATAAAGTTGATTGATCAATGGCTTGGACATCATTGTGAGCTTGTCGAACCATGGGCCGCATCGTTTTTCAGCATCCTGCTAGGCAAGCATTGGAGAGACAGGATGAGTGTATTGAAAAACGGGATTAAGATTAGACATTCAGTTTATTAAGTAATGGCTAAGGTATTACTCTGCAAAGAGAAGACCTGACAATGTGAGGCCCACCTTTCCGATAATCCTTATGCTCTAAGCGCCGCCTCCGCCGGCCTGCCCGAGGTGGCGGAAGTGCACGACCTGCCCGTGGGGGCTCTGAGCACGACAGAGAACGCGCTCACGGTACACAATCCGATTAAAATTGTGTAAAGTTTGGCCTTAGGTTGATTTAAATCAATAGTCGTGGGCTTGGTTGGGTTACTAGCCTAATCTTCAGCGTCACCGCATAATCGGGCTTACATGAACCAGATCAACACTAAATTCACCAAGCGGATAGAGGCCGAGAAGTTCGGGCATGTCCGGCAGAGGAGCGGCATGTCCCGCCTCGATGAGCTGAACAGGATCCTCCGCAAGCTGCAGACCGATTCGCCGGGGATCGAGTCCAGCGCGCTGATTTCCGAGGACGGGCTGATGATCGCCCGCGCCGAGACCGTGAACATGGAAGAAACGCGCGTCGCCGGGA
This sequence comes from uncultured Alphaproteobacteria bacterium, assembly GCA_963839435.1. Lineage (GTDB taxonomy): Bacteria > Pseudomonadota > Alphaproteobacteria > Rhizobiales > Rhodomicrobiaceae > Rhodomicrobium. The sequence goes on along the minus strand of CAWIVD010000028.1, from coordinate 219,029 downwards.
TGACCGCCACGCTGCTCAACCTGGGCACCCGTGCGGCTGCGGAACTGTCTCGTGGTCCTGTGCAGGAAGTGATCGTGCGCGGCGAACACGGCTACGCCGTGGTGATCAGCGCCGGCCGCGGCGCCCTGCTGCTCGCCGTCACGAACGAAACCAGCAAGCTCGGCCTTGTCTTCTTCGACATGCGCGAAGCGATCCGGGCGCTGCAGACAAGTCCTTTAAGCCGCTCACGTAACCCGCGCCCTTTCGCCGCATCGTTAGGAGCCTATCCACTTTTGATGACTCAAAAGTGGCTCTAAGTTTTTGTTTTCATCGTGCGTCTTCGCTCGGAAAACTCGCTCGCATCTTTTCCAACCGGAAGCGCACTCTTAGGAGCCGCTCATGGCGGATACAGTGCTGTTCGACAACGGCACCCACCGTAACATCCTGCTCGAGGATTCCGGCGACGCCGGCCTCTCGGTGCAGGCGAACCAGCACCTCATCGTGCACAATGGCGAGGCCATGCTGCTCGATCCCGGCGGACACAAGGTCTATTCCAAAGTGCATGGCGAAGACCTTCTCGGCGCTTGGCGGCGGCAACCTGCGCTACCTGTTCCTCTCGCACCAGGACCCGGACATCGTCGCCGCCGTCAATGGCTGGCTGATGACCACCGACGCCACGGCGTACATCTCCGCGCTGTGGGTGCGCTTCGTGCCGCATTTCGGCCTGGACCACCTGCTCGAGCACCGGCTGCTGCCCATCCCCGACGAGGGCGAGACGTTCGACATGGGCGGCGGGACGCTGTTCGCCCTGCCCGCGCACTTCCTGCACAGCGAGGGCAACTTCCAGCTCTACGACCCGGTCGCGAAGATCCTCTACACCGGCGACCTCGGCGCCTCGCTCGGCATGGACTACATCGAAGTCACCGACTTCGACGCGCACCTGAAATACATGGAAGGCTTCCACCGCCGCTACATGACCAGCAAACACGTCATGAGCGCCTGGGCCGACATGGTGCGCACGCTGGACATCGACATCATCGCCCCGCAGCATGGCGCGCTGTTCCGCGGCAAGCCGATGGTCGAGAAATTCATCGATTGGTGCGCCAACCTCGATTGCGGCATCGACCTGATCACGCCGCTGTTCAAGGTGCCGGCATAGCAGCCGCCCGGCCCGCCGTGCCGGCAAGATGGAAAGCGCTTCCGTGAACGCCGAACTTCCCGTCGCCTTCCACGCCCGCCCTGCCACTGACCGGAGAAGGCGCGCCCGCCCTGCTCGTCTCGGTGCTCGCCGCCATGGGCGCCACGCTGGCGGTCGTTTCCGCCTCGATCTGGCGGGCCCCGCCCGTGACGCCGCCGGAACCGGTGACCATCGTGGTGCACGAAAAGTCACCGCCCCCGCCGCCCACCATCATTGAGGTGCCGGTGCCAACGCCGGCGCCGCCGCCCACCATCATTGAAGTGCCCGCGCCGCCGGCCGCTCCGCCGCCCTGTTTTGACCCCGTGACGCTCATGTTCGCGAAGGGCAGCGCCGTGCCGTTGGCCGGGACGAACGCAGGCGTCGCCCGGCTGCGCGACTGGCTCGGCCAACATGGGGATGCAAGGCTGGTTGTCGAAGGCCATGCCGACAGCCGCGGCAGCGAGGCGCACAATCTCGTGCTCAGCTTCGCCCGCGCCAAGTCCGTCGCCTCCGTCCTCGCCGGCAACGGCATCCCCGCCGGCCGCATGACCGTGCGCGCCGCCGGCGCCGCGGAGGCGGCCGCGAACATCGACGCGCGGGACCGCCGCGTCGTCGTCGGCATCGAGGGCCTTACCGCCTGCAAAAGCGCCACCTGGCGCCACGGAGCAGCCATGAACATATCCGCCCTTCTCATCGGCCTTGGGGCCGCGGTGCTTCTGCTGCTGGCGGGCTACCTCGCCGGCCTCTGGCGCGGTTTAAGGGAACGCACCCGGCTGCGGGACATGGCCGAACAACAGGCCGCGATCCTCCAACGCTGGGAGCAGCGCAACGCCAGCGCGCTGGCGGTGAAATCCACCATCGAGCAGGCGCTGGCGCCGCTGGTGGAACGCGAACGCCTGTCGCTCGACCTGGCACGGGTCGGCAGCGCCGGCGAACGCCGCGACCTTTCTCCGCTGCTCGAACAAGTCGCGAGCGTGGGCAACTTCGGCTCGGTCCTATTGAGCAACGAGGACGGCCTCGTGGTCGCCTCCGCCGGGACGGCGCCGGACTTCGACGCCATGGCCGCCGCCACCGCCCGCCTGACCGGCGTCGCCGACCAGTTCGCCGCCCGCCGCGGTGGCGCGCTGGCCGTCGTGATCCGCGACGCTGCCGACTCGACTACGCTGTGCCGCCTGTTCACGACGCACGGCCAGAGAATGGCGCTGACCGCGACATCGAACGACACGCGCCTGGCCGCCGTGGCGCTCGACCCGGCGCTGGCGAAGATCGAAACGGCGCTGGCGGCGCCGGTGCAGGTTGAAGGGTAGGGCTCGGCCGGCGCGGCTCCCGCGGTTCCGAGGGTCCAGCAGAACCCATGTGCGCATTCCGGGACTTTCCGCTGGCGACGGAGCCGCTGTAGCCTGATTAGTTCATCACCGGTCTTGCGCCCGACGCACTGGGAATAAAACAGGCTGCAGACCTTCGTATCGGAATTCAGATAGCGCTTTTCTTTCTGAGCGAGGCAGTATCAGTGCCCGCCGCCGCCTCCCTGCGGCTTTGGCCGCCGGACGATAGGGGCAAGCAGCGCGATCAGCAGAAAAAGGATGGTCAGCGCCCAGAACACGTCTCCAATGGCCATGACGGTCGCCTGCTTGCGCACCAGTTGCCCGAGCTTCTTCGTGGCGGCGAGCGAGGCGTCCGAGCCGAAATGCGCCATCTGCTCGGTCAGCTTCGCGAGCGCTTCCTCTGCCGCCGCCCGTCCCCAGGTTACCTGCTCGTGGAGGCGTGCCAGATGCAGATCGAGCCGCTTGTTCAGAAGCGTATTGATCAGCGCAAGTCCGACCGCGCCGCCGAGGTTGCGCGTCAGATTGAAGAGCCCCGAGGCGTTCTTCAGCTTCCAGGGCGGCGTCGTCCCAAGCGCCGTAGTCGTGACCGGGATCATGATCAGCATGAGCGAAATCCCGCGCAGGATCTGTGGAACCAGAAGCTCGTAGAAATCCCATTCGCTGGTAAGGAGCGAGGCCTGGTAGGTGCCAACCGCAAAGCCTGTGAAGCCCAGGGCGAGCATGATGCGCGGGTCGACGCCTCGCTGCATCAGCTTGCCCGAGATCGGCGCCATGAAGAACATGCAAATGCCGGTGACGAACATGGTCTCGCCGATCTGCAAGGCGGAATAACCGCGCACGCGGGCGAGATAGACGGGGTAAAGATAAGTCAGCCCGTAAAGGCCGACGCCGAGCACGAAGGAAAAAAGCGACCCCGTCGCAAAATTGCGATCCTTGAAAGCCGAAAGATCGACGACCGGGTGTTCCGCCGTCAGCACGCGCCAGAAGAAGAAGATGGCGCATGTGGCAGAGAAGACGACGCCCATGGTGATGTGGTCGCTGTCGAACCAGTTGTCGGTCGGCCCTTCTTCCAGGATGTATTCGAGCGCCCCGAGGAAGCCTGCCATCGTCAGGAAGCCGATCCAGTCGAACTGGCGCAGAAGCTTGAAATTGGGCTTGTCGAAATCGATCAGGAAGAAGGAAACCACCGTCACCACGATCCCCGGCAGCACGTTGACGAGAAACAGCCAGTGCCAGGAGAAGAGATCGGTGAGATAGCCGCCGATCGTGGGGCCGATCGTGGGCGCGAGCGTTGCGACGAGCCCGATCAAAGGCTGGACTGCCGGTTGCTTGCTTTTGGGAAAGATCGTGAAGGCGGACGCAAACACGGTGGGGATCATGCCCCCGCCGATGAAGCCTTGCAGCGCCCGCCAGACGATCATTTCCTCGATCGAGGTCGCGGTCGCGCACATGATGCTCATCAGCGTGAAGCCCGCTGCCGAGATCACGAACAGATAGCGCGTGGACAGCGCGCGCGACAGGAACCCGGACAGCGGGATCATGATCACTTCGGCGATCAGGTAGCTCGTCTGCACCCAGGGAATTTCATCCGCGCTCGCCGAGATGCCCGCCTGGATTTCTGAGAGCGACGCCGACACGATCTGAATGTCGAGGATCGCCATGAACATGCCGAACACCATGACGATGAAGGTCACCACCCGGCGAACGGTGAGTTCCGGCTCGGCAGCCTGCATCGCCGCGGCGGCGGGCTCGACGTGCTTCCTCGCCGGCAGCGCTGGGATGGATTGTGCGGACGCGGACATTACTTCCCGGTTTCGGCATTGGCAGGCGAGGCAAGAGCAGTGCCGCCAGCCCGATCGACCTTTGTGTTCACGGAGGTCACGACGGAAAGACCGGGACGCAAAACCCCATCGCGGATGGCTTCACCGTCAACGCGGATCCGTACCGGCACCCGCTGCACGATCTTGGTAAAGTTGCCTGTCGCATTTTCCGGCGGCAGCAGGGAATATTGCGAACCCGACGCGGGCGCGATGCTTTCCACGACGCCGTGGAAGACGCGGCCGTCAGCCGCATCCACGGCAACATCTGCCGTTTGGCCAGGGCGAATGCCACCAAGCTGCGTTTCCTTGTAGTTCGCTTCGATATAGGCCGTATCGAGAGGCACAATCGAAAGAAGCCGCGTGCCCGGCTGCACATACTGGCCCACCTGTACGATTTTGTTGCCGATCACGCCGCCGAACGCCGCCCTGACCGTCGTATAACTCAGGTCGAGCAGCGCCCTGTCGAGGCTCGACTGCAATTCCGCCCGCACACCCTCGGCTTCCTTGGTCTGCGCATTCAAAACTGTGAGGTTGGCCTCGGCTAAAAGCTGAGCGGCTTCCGCAGCCTTGACGGCGGCCTGTCCCTGATCGCGATCCGCGCGGGCCTGATCAAGCTTCTGCCTGCTGCCATATTCCTGTTGCGCCAGCGTCTGCGCGCGTTCGAAATCGGCCAAAGCCCTGACGAGGCTCGCCTTCATGGAGGCGACTTGCGCCTTGGCCTGCTCGATCACGGCCTGCTGCGCGATCGCCTGCTGTTTCAGCCGCTCGATTGTCGCGTCCTCGGTCGCGAGCTTGTTCCGGGCCGCATCGACGGCAATCGTGTAATCGCGGTCGTCGATCTGCGCGAGGATATCGCCAGCGCGGACGGTGATGTTATCCTTGACCGGAACGGCGGTAATGATGCCGGAGACCTTAGCCGATATGACGGCAAGGTCCGCCCTCACATAGGCATCGTCGGTCGAAACGTAAAACCGGCCTTCGGTCCACCAATAATGGCCGTAGTAGCCGCCGGCCCCGAGTGCGGCGATCAGGCCGAGCGCGAGAAGGGCGCGGCGTTTGCGGGGCGTTTTTTTCGCGACATCAGCGGGTGCAGGGATTGGGGCGGGATCGAAAGGCGCAACATCAGGCCGCGGCGCTCTTGCTTCCGCTTGCGGGATTGTGACCGCCTCGTCGAAGTCGTCAGCAGCGGCAAACCCTTCCTCGGCGTCGAGGTGTGAGCCTGACGGCTCACGCTGCGCGATCTCTAAATCCGTTTTCATCATACTTTGCTCTTGACGATTTGCCCGCCGAAAGGCATCACACAATCGAACCGAACGGTTCAGTTCAGTCGAAATAGGCGAGGACTTAGGCGGCGTCAAGAGCAAAAACTGGTGAAGCCGGGGAGGCGGCGTGAGCCGTCGACCCTATATGTGGATAACGCCGCGGCTCAATTGAGAAGACAGATGACCGAAATCTCGACCACAGACGCTGCACTCTCCGGACACCGGCTTGACACGATGCCGGACTGTGCATCCACCTGCGACACCGCCAAGCGCCAGCAGATCATGGAGGGGGCGCGCCGCGTTTTCCTGCATGACGGTTTCGATGGCGCGAGCATCGGCGATATCGTCCGCGCAGCGGGGGTCTCGAAGGGAACGCTCTACGCGTATTTCCCCAGCAAGGAAAAGCTGTTCGAGGCGCTCATCGTCGAGGACCGACGCAAGCAGGCCGAAGCGCTTTTCACGCTGGACGAAAACGACCAGGACGTGGTCCGTGTGCTGCGGCGGCTGGGCAAGACTTTCCTCGACATGCTGCTCAGCCCCGACAACTTGGATTTCATGCGGATTGTCGTCGGAGCGTCGACCAAGTTTCCGCAGGTCGGGAAGGTGTTCTATGAGGCAGGACCATGCCATGGAACGACGAGGCTCGCCTCCTACTTTCGCCGTCTCACGGAACAAGGCATCCTTTTTGTCGAAGACCCAAAGCTCGCGGCGCGACAATTCCTGGACCTCTGCAAGACCGGGATCCATCTGCGCATGATGCTTGGGGACCGCACCGCACCGGCCTCGGAGGAAATCGAGCATAATCTGGATAGCGCAATCAAGGTGTTTCTTGCGGCTTACGGTCGAAGGCAGCCCTGAGGCAACGCCCCGCCGGAGTCATGGCGCATGATCCGAGTCCCGTGTTCGCTGCGTCCGCTTGCAGGACATTCGAGAGCAAATGTCGGACCCCAAAGGACCGCGGACAGGCTTTTAATCGGATTCGATCAAGTGCGCGCTGTGGCTTGCACGGCCCCCTTTTGCGGCATCAACTCTTACTCGGCTGCCATCAGGAAGGGGAGTGATTTTCCGCCTCTTCCTTGCTGTGAACTTTGCCTCTTTGCGGCGGCGCATCATCGAGGCCGCGGCTGCCACTGGGCGATATTTGAGTTCTAGGGTTCGCTCTCGCCAGCCCGGTCAGGTATTCCCATTTCGGTGCAAAGGCCGCGCCGGCAACGGGCTGCACAATCTTAAAGCCGTTTCGTTTCGCGTCCGATAAAATGTCATCGAGCGCATCAACGGTGACTTTACTCCAGTCATGAAACTGAATGATGCCTTTGCCCGCCTTGTGAATACTGGCAATGGTACGGCTCTCAAATTTTGAGAGGCTCACCCCCGGTTCCGTATCCTCGGCGGCAATGTCAAAGGACCATAAACTCACGCCGCGTTCCTTCAGATAGGCCATGGTGCTTGGCGACAGGCCGTCCGATGGGGCTCGAAAAAAAGGTGCAACCTGCCCGCCCGTCGCCTTTCCGACGGTTGCGAACCCCCTCTCGATTTTTGATTTCGCGGCTTCAAAAGAGATGCCGGTGAAGTCAGCCGATATCAACCGCGGCCCAACCGCCACCGTATGGCCTCTCGCGGCCACTTCACGCACCGTATCTGGATTTTCGAGTGCTGCTCTCTCGGAGAAGAAAAACACCGCCTTTGCGCAGAACCGATCGAGCGTGAACAGAATATAGTCCGTGTATTTGGCGTGCGGGCCCTGATCGAATGTCAGGACAAGTTCTTTGTCATTCAGCTTAAGCGGATACGGCACATTGGCCGGCCCGCCGGGAACCGGCTTTCCATCCATCGCGCCGTTTGCCGGGCCGATCGCGACAACCCGCGACAGCATGCTTTTCTTGGAGTCATCGGTGCATTCGGCATGCACCGCGGTCAGATTGATGAGGCATGAGACGGCGAGAGCAAATGCTGGAAATTTCATGTTTGCTTACCGGATGGAGGTGTCGCAACAGACCGGTGCTCCGCGAGCGCGGAGCGGCACTTACTCATGACAATCACATTATAACGAGCGTGGAAGTAGGTATATTCCCGGCGCGGTCCGCGGCGACGCGCTCGACGGGGTTGGCTCGAACCTGAACCAAAGTGCAAGCTAAATTTCGGAAGCTCGGCGCCCTGATGCGCAAGGGCCCCAGGGCGAAGTGACAACGACCATCTTCACGCCAATCAACACTCCGCTGCCCGCGCCGGGCCTCGCCGCGACGGCCTGATCAAACTCACCTTCGCCCGTAACGAGTTCGATGTAAAAAGCAACTCCATGCGATAGCGGCCGCGTCAGCTAAGATGGACGGGTTGAGCACTCTCTTGGAAGGAGCAAATCGTTCCCCATCTCCTGCAATAAACAAAAACTATACCTGATGTTTGCTCTGAATGTTGAACGTACGCTTAATCCTTGTCATGGCTCGTCCGATCGCGTCAGGGATAATGCACCGGAATTTTGTCCCCGCTGCACCGGCCTCAGCCAACACCAATTCCGCGAAGCTGCGCAAACCTGCACGATGTAACGAAGGCCCAACTCGATCCGAGCGACAAACCGCAGACCTGTTGATGTCTCTATAATATTATTGCCTTACATTTCATAGATGCAGAATAATATCAGTATCAAAACTCTATGAGTACTTTCCGAAACTTTCAATGTGGCATCGCGATAGCCATCTTGACATCATTGGGCATGACTTCATGCCCAACAAGCGGCATCGCGCCGCCAGCGCTCCAAGATGAAGCGCGCTGTGTGCAAGCCTGTCGCTCAACATTCAAGGAGAACGCTATGGACACCAACACACTTCTGCTCATCGTCATTGTGCTCCTCCTGCTCGGCGGCGGTTATTACGGTCGGAGGCGCTGGTTTTAACGTCAGCAGAGCCGGCGTCGGTGGTGAGGCAGCCGGCGTGGTGATTGCAAAGCAGCATTGGGAGGGAGGCACATGGCACAGACTAAGCAAACGGAAATACCGCAAGAGATGCGCGAGCTCGCCGTGCACAACGTCGATCAGGCTCGCGCATCTTGCACCCAACTAATGGACCGCCGCAAAGCACAGGACTTGATGAAAACGATAAACCCTTCGACCCCCGTGGCGCAGGGACTAAGCGAGGTTCAGAAGCGGGCGATGAAGTTCACCCAGCAAAACCTTGATGCCGGTTTCTCATTGGCTCACACGCGGCTGGGCGCGTGCTTCGCTTTCCGCCCCAGCCGCGTTTTCCGCTTTAGCCAAAGCCAAGAACGGCCGTAAACTGACATCGCGCGATGGAAATGGACTGTCGCGTATGCCAGCCTCTGGACATATGGTCGTATTCGGCTTGATAGCGACAGCTTCGGAATCTGCCTATGAGGCTATTAAGCAACAATAGCGCATCAAAGCGCGGTGCAGCTGGTAGATAATGACTGCTCGACAACTCCCAGCAGAAGACGCCTGGATAAGCTCCAGTGATGATATGAGTCGGAACGCTCTATCGGTTGGTATTAGCGCAGGACGCTGCTTGAAGAGGTGACGTGCGGTTCGTTGGCCTGCGCGGTCGGTCGAAGGCTTATTGCGATCAAAACGATCGCCAGAATGACCGCGATTACGACCGGCCAACTCAGCAAGCGGGACTGTGTTAACGCCCGAAGGCCACGCTCCGGGCGGGGCTGGATCATGACACCGGCCGAGGACGGCAAGAGATCAATCAACCGATCGGAAACCGTCTTGGGGCTTAGATATGCAATTGGGGCGCCGGGTGTCGCAGCGATGAACTCGACCAGTCTTTTGGCTGCGGAGACGCGTTCCAATCGAGCAAGCTTGGCGGCCTCCTCCCAAGGATCGACGCCGAGCCGGGCGAGGACCGAAAGAACGCTGAGCGGCGTTGCCTCGCTGTCCTCGTTGATGCGCGCGAATAAAAAATCGTCGAACAGGGGTGTAAGATAAGAAACCGAAGGAGAAGATGTCATTTCAATCACCGGATTTCGCCCTCTATCGGACCACATGTGACCGATAGCAAGGCACACCCTTATATAGTGCGCCGGGGGCTGCAGGGTTAGGTTCGGAATATGCCAACGAAGGCGATAAACAAGCAATAGGCTTTCTGCTGCGAAGCGAGGGCACAGTCGCATCACCTCATCGGGCGGAGAGCGCAACACGGATCAAAGCACACAGCGATTTCGCGCCGACTTTCCGCATGATCGCGGCGCGATGATTGTGCCGTCCGCAGGCTGATATGCAAGTCCGCCGCGATGAGATCCTGCTCGGGCTGCCGGCCAGACCCTCTTCGAGGGCTTCGCAGCCGCAATGCTGGTCGGCAGTTTGTAACCTTAGAAATTCTCGTCGTCCCAATCAAGGCACTCTTTTGGACGGCCGGTATAAATGCCTTTTCGGTCGCACGGTTGGCAGCGACCCAGGCTTCTGATCCCGGCAAATGAGAAAATCACGGCGCCATCGCGATGTGCATTGCGAAGAGTCGCGTACATGGCCCTTCAATCGGATTTCATCGCCACGCTCTTCGAAGCGCTAGGGACGTTCCTTTGGGAGGTCGGACACGTTCAGCCCCAGCTTCTCGCAGGCTTCGCGAATCATCTCCGCATCGAGGTGATGATGCGATCCAGTCAGCGGCAGCTCGGCAATACGGCCCTCTCGATGGATCGTCAGATGTCCGTGTCCTTCGCCGCGATGATGAGCCTGGGTGTCAAAATGGCACCCGCGCTCCGAGAGCCAATGCCGGAATGTGTCGATCTCCATGAGATGTCTCCAATCTACGAGTTCATGCGAGTTGGCTGACGTCAAGCACTTCTCCGCTTTCTGTAATGTCAGAAAGCAAGATATCTACGAAGGGATGCTGGCGGTTGAAAGCAAGACCGCGCTGATATTTGGACGTTGCGATGCGCTCGATCGCCGGCAGGTTTCGAAAGCCGAGAGCGTTATACTGGGCTCGGAACAGACTCTTTCGGCTTTTAAGGGACCGCCTGGGATCAACCCAATCATCCATGACGTGCCGGCTTATGAACGCTGTCACTTGTTGAGGGCCGTCCCAGCCGTGAAGCAGCAATCCATCGCTGCTGTGGGCGCTATCGTCGACGGCAAACCGGGCGAGTTGCGCACCAGCGGAGCCGCCCTCGCTCTTCCGAATGGCCGCATTCGCGAGAGGGTCTCTTTGAACTTCTGTGTGATTGGTCATTCTGTATAAATGGGTACGTTGTTGCATAATAACTAGGCTCATATCGCTTTTTCTGCATGCTCTACCAAATTGGGGAGCTTTCTTTATTTAAAGCTGTGTCTGCTCCATACGTAGATTCCGCAGCTAGACTGATGCGGATAGAAGGACAATAGAAAAAGATTGTGCTCTCTGACTTGAGCCTATCCTCTTTTTCGACCCACTGGCCGGTTACGCCCCCAAAAATACTCGGGAGTTCGTTCGCGAAAGATCGCGTGGCTTCTAGCGTTGTCATGGCGAAGATATCGCTTTTCCCTCCTTTGAGCAGGGAGGTCGGGTCGGAAAGGGAATCATCCGGCGAGAGGTTTCGTCCCAAAGCGCGAAGCTCGGTGCACGGACCGCGTCAGCAAGAGTCAGCGTTCGAGCGGCGCCGCCTTGCGCGACAAGCGCCTGATGGCAGGCTTCCAAACGGTAGTTCGGTACGCGCGGCAGAAGATGGTGGATGTGATGAAAACCGATATTGCCCGTGAACCACTGCAGGACGCGCGGGAGTTTCAGGTAGGAGCTGCCATTTAGGGCGGCCCTTACGGGCGTCCACTCGGCCTGCCGCAGCCATTCCGAATCCTCAAAGCGATGCTGCACCGAGAACAACCAGACACCTGCGACAGACGCAAAAAACATGATCGGCAGTTGCACCAGGAGGACCGCCCTCCAACCCAGAAGCGCCACAAGACTGGTCAGCATTATCGCGAGCGCCAGGTTGGTGGCATATACGCCACGGCGTTCTTTGCGCCATGTCCGCGGCGCATCGAGGGGAACGCGAAACAGAAGCAGGAACACAAGCGGCGGAAGGATGAGTTGGGCCACCATAGGATGACGGCTAACGCGATAGAGCCATCGGCGGCGCGTTGATAAAGCCATGTACTCTTGAAGCGTGAGGCAGGCCGAGTAGATGTCAGAGCCTCCGTGGCGCTCATCAAGATTGTTCCACACGGCATGGTGAGCGGCGTGTTGGCGCCGCCAGTTGGCATAGGGCGTGAACGTCACGACGCTGCAGAACCAGCCTGAGAGCTCGTTTGCGCGTGGCGAATGGAAGTAGGAGCCGTGTCCGCAATCGTGCTGAATGATGAAAAGCCGCACAACCAGACCGGCCGCGAGGAGAGACATCGCCAAGGTTAGCCAAATGGATATCGTTAGAGCAGCGTACATCGCCGCGACAGTCGCCACGTAGGCAAGCGCAGTCGATGAGAACTGGAAGATGCTGCGCCGCCTTGAGGGGCCTTGAAACTGCGCAAGGCCCGCGAGAAGCGCCAGGCGCTCTGCGCGTTGGACGTCGCGATTGGCTTGGCTGCGAAGCGTATCGGTCATGCTGTCGTTCCGCTGCCTGATCTCGGTCATCAGTCCCGATGGGCCGCAAGGGCGGCTCGCCGAAAAATCGGACTTACCACCAGATATTGCGGAAACGGTAGTTTCTGCTCTCGCGCGCGTAAACATCTTCGAAAAGCGCGAACAGCAAAAGCCGCGGGAAATAGCTTCATCTTCATTGATGCTCACGACGACGGCGCTGTTCCCAAGAGATGGCGTCACCCCACTATCTCCGGTAAACTCGGAAACTACCTATAAGAGCTGGAGACGACCTACGCTTCGGAAATAAATTTGGTGACTATAGCGACAACTAGCCCGGAATTTCCGGAGAGCATAAACCCATCTCTCAGCTTCGTGGCGTGCTGCCTGAATTATGGCACGCTGCGCGCGAGTCATATAGGATGACGGATTATTGGCCGTTTGCGAGCCCTCTGCGCGGCGCAGTTCTTCAGGGAGTTTCACAAGCAGATTGCCGCCAGCGCGCCGGAGGGCGGACGTCCCTCATGCCGCGCCCCACTGCATCGACTTTACTCCTAGAGACGGCGGCCCTTGAATTTTGTGCACCGCAATGCGATAATAGTGCGATGCGGTAAGCGTTTTGCGCGTATCGCTGCCCTTCTTGGGCGTTTCCTCCCTAGACTTGGGGCCGTTCAATCCCTTTGAATGGCCTTTTTTTTGCGCCGGAAACCGCCAAGGATCCACTGAACGGCCTGCTCTTTAGTCTTGCTTTCATCTGCTGCCTGCTTGGCGTCGTTAACGGCCCGTAGCGTGTTCGAATGGCCGGACGTTCCCGTGTGATAAGATTAGGACCGGCGGCCTTCGGCGCTTGCCTCGCTGATGTCAGGCCCTTTCTGGAACGATCCCAGAATCAGTACAGATATGTGCTAATGGGAGTTGAGCCAATCTTTGACCTGACGATCAGCTTCCTCTTTCGTAATGCCATAGCGTTCCTGTATCTTGCCCGCCAATATTTTCTGGTCGCCTTTCGCTTCCTGCAGATCGTCATTGGTGAGTTTTCCCCACTGTTTCTGTACTTTACCCTCGAACTGCTTCCAGTCACCGGATATTTGATCCCAACTCAACGCCATTGCTGGCAGCGTGAGGGCTGCGGCCACGGCCGCGGCAAGTGTAAGCATACGCCACATAACTTTAACTCCCTGGTTTATGAACAATCCAACTGTCAAATTCGATCAGAAGCGCGAGGCCGTTCCGGTTCTCCGCACAAGGCCGATCAGGAAGAGCAGAAGGACCGCGCCAAGCGTTGCACTAATAATCTGCCCGACCAGGTCACCGCCAGTAAACAGGCCAAGCCGCGGTAATATCGCTCCTCCCAATAAGGCGCCAAGGATCCCGACGATGATATTTCCAACAGGTCCGAAGCCATAGCCCGTAACAATAAGGCCAGCCAGAAATCCAGCAATTGCCCCAATTATCAACCACACAATTAGTGACTCGACTGCCATGATCTTGCTCCGAATTATGCACCGCTGCGCAATTCCGCAGTATACGGAGAAGGCAGGGATAGAACTTTAGTTCCGCGATCTGTAAAATATTGTGTGATCGAAACGGACAAGCAAGCGGGCTAGCATTTTTGCTTCGCGGGAGTCCGAACGCAGCCTAGCAACCTTGGCCAGCTATAGTCGTCGTTTCCCATTGCTTAGGCGTGAGGCCGAGAAGTGCTTCTTAGCCAATGGCCTGCGGTGACTGAGCCATGACCCATGAAAGCGCCAGCTCCTCTGGCCGGCGCTGAGCCTTTTCCCACTCTATGAGTCAGCGTTCTCAAAGTCTCGCGAGGAGCATTAGCCCGTCTCGCCGGCTTCTCCTTTCGTGGATGCAGACAGCCAAACCGCATAGCTCGATGGCGAGTGGAGAAACCAAATCTGTCTGTCGATGGCGCTCGCGAGCCTGGCGAACAAGGTAGCCGTCGTCTCGTCGCAAAGCGCAGCGGCTCTTTCCCGGGCCTGCCTCGCGGAATGCCGCAACTTGGCGAGGGCGCGCTCGATGGCGGATATGTAATCCTCGTCATCAGCGGCAGAGGGCGGATAGGGATCGAGGAAAGAGCATACTTGCACCCTTTGTGGAGTAGCTTGCGCTACGGCGCCGAGCGCGCGAAGCCGCTCTGCGATGAGGGTGCAGAACTGTTCGATCTCGCTTGCCGCCGTGCCCAACTCCCGCGTTTCGGCAAGGCGCGGATCTTCGAAATTCCAGAGCGCGCCTCTTAGCCGGAGCTGAAGATCGATCGCGGATGCGAGGTGCCTGTCGAGAAGGTCAATGATGGGCTTCTCATTGTTTTCAAGAGCAGTTACGTTTTGCGTGGCTCGCATGATGCGCACTCCGGGTTTACCATCTACGGTGAAGCCAGCTCGAATATTCGGGCTGCGCCGCGAGATAGCCCGGCACGCCCTTATAAGGCATCGAGGACGATTTTCGCGCGCGGGCGGCGGCGTGGCCGGGGTCATTCGGGGTCCTGAAGCGCACCTCGATCGAAAGCGGCTGACCGTTGTGCTCCTTGCCAATTTTATCCAGGTTTTCCGAGACATCCGCGAGTGTCGCTCCGCGCGGGATGCGCAAAGACACGGACCCGTCCTCGAACGCGATCAGCAGGCTGGTCGCAATAAACCGTTCTCTTGAAGTATAACGCATAATGAACCTCGCATCGTTAGATTAACTCAATCTTAACGACAAATGATGCGAAGCTGCAGAATCGGAAAATACTCACAGCTGCGCGTTCGCCGACCAGGCGGGCAAAATGCCGTGCGGATGGACTAAAATCTTGTCGGTCGTTTGGAAATCCTTCGCCAATTCACCGGCCCAACGCATCTTTGAGCGCAGGGTCCCGATGCCGGCGAAAATCAGATGCTGAAATGAAGGGTGCTGCGGCCCTGGCGATTACGTCAGGCTTTCTTCTGGCGAAGGCGTTCCGGATAGGGGTTATAATGGCTGCGACCCACGCCTCCAACAAAGGCCCCGCTCTTGTAGAACAATCATGTAACTCCCATTTAAGGGAAATCGAGCTTCGGCCGAACGAATTGGCCTCGCGCATACGGCGCGTCTGACTAACGGCCTCTCCCCAAGAAATCTCGAATTGAAGAGCTGCGTTTTGGCGCGGAATAAAGACGTACGAAAAGGAACATCCCATGAACACGGGCACTGTAATGTGGTTTAATAATCAAAAAGGCTTCGGTTTCATTCAGCCGGATAACGGCAGCAAAGATGTCTTCGTTCATATCAGCGCGGTCGAACGCGCAGGGATGTACGAGCTTAAAGAGGGGCAGAAGATCTCCTTCGACATAGTCTCTGACAGCAGGACCGGCAAGTCTGCCGCGGAAAATCTGCAAGCCGCCTAAGCGGCAACGCATCCCCGGATGCTGTCCGTCAAAATCTTTCTGAAATTCCTTCTCTAACATTCAGGTGAGAGCCATGAAATTTCGCCCTCTGCACGACCGGATCGTCGTGCGTCGCATCGAAGAGGATAAGAAGACCGCCGGCGGCATCATCATTCCCGACACCGTCAAAGAGAAGCCGATGCAAGGCGAGGTCATCGCCGTTGGCCCCGGCGTGCGCGACGAGAGCGGCAAGCTCGTGCCTCTTGACGTCAGGAAGGGTGACCGCGTGCTGTTCGGCAAGTGGTCAGGCACAGAGGTCAAGATCGATGGTGAAGAGCTGGCCATTATGAAAGAGAGCGATATATTCGGAGTCATCGAGGGAAAAGCGTCCGCGCGCGCGGCGGCCTGATCGGGGCCTTCCCCGCCTTCAAATTCAATGCCGCCCCTTAAGGCGAAGCGATACGAACATTCGACCCCTTAGAATCTGGAGTGACCAACCATGGCAGCCAAAGACGTCAAATTCGCCCAAGATGCCCGCGACCGGATGTTGCGCGGTGTCGATATTCTCGCCAATGCCGTCAAGGTAACGCTCGGCCCGAAGGGCCGCAATGTCGTCCTTGATAAGAGTTACGGCGCCCCTCGCATCACGAAGGACGGCGTCACCGTCGCCAAGGAAGTCGAACTCGAGGACAAGTTCGAGAACATGGGCGCACAGATGGTGAAAGAGGTGGCGAGCAGAACCTCCGACATCGCCGGCGACGGCACCACTACCGCAACCGTGCTGGCCCAAGCCATCGTCAAGGAGGGTATCAGGTCCGTGGCGGCAGGCGCCAACCCGATGGATTTGAAGCGCGGGGTAGACCTTGCCGTGCAGGCGGTTGTCGACGAGCTCAAATCAAAATCGAAAAAGGTGACAAACAACGATGAGATCGCCCAGGTCGGCACGGTCTCAGCCAACGGCGATGCCGAGGTCGGCAAAATGATCGCCGAGGCGATGCAGAAAGTCGGCAAGGAAGGCGTCATCACGGTTGAGGAAGCCAAGTCTCTCGCGACCGAACTCGACGTGGTCGAAGGCATGCAGTTCGATCGCGGCTACATCTCGCCCTACTTCGTCACCAACGCGGAGAAGATGGTGGTCGAGTTGGAGGACGCCTACATTCTCATCAACGAGAAGAAGGTTGCCTCGCTGCAGGCCATGCTGCCGTTGCTGGAGGCGATCGTCCAGACCGGCAAGCCGCTGTTGATCATTGCGGAGGACATCGAGGGCGAGGCGCTGGCCACTTTGGTCGTGAACAAACTGCGCGGTGGCCTGAAGGTGGCGGCGGTCAAGGCGCCGGGCTTTGGCGACCGGCGCAAGGCCATGCTCGAAGACATCGCCACCGTGACGGCTGGCACGCTGATCGCTGAAGACCTCGGCATCAAGCTCGAGAATGTCACGCTTGACATGCTTGGCCGCGCAAAACGCGTTGCGATCGACAAGGACAGCACGACAATCATTGACGGCGCCGGCAAGAAGAAGGACATCGAGGCCCGCATCCATCAGATCAAGGCGCAGATCGAGGACTCGACATCCGACTACGACAAAGAGAAGTTGCAGGAGCGGCTGGCAAAGCTTGCCGGCGGCGTGGCCATCATCAAGGTCGGCGGCGCGACCGAGATCGAGGTGAAGGAGCGCAAGGACCGCGTTGAAGACGCCTTGCATGCCACCAGGGCGGCCGTTGAAGAAGGGGTCGTGCCGGGCGGCGGCGTGGCTCTCTTGCGGGCTGCCGTTGTTCTCGACAAGCTGAAGCCCGAGAACGAGGATCAGAAGGCTGGCATCAATATCATCCGCAAGGCGTTGGCCTGTCCGGCCCGCCTAATCGCGACCAATGCCGGCGAAGACGGCGCGGTGATCGCCGGGAAGATCCTCGAAAAGTCGGCTTACGGGTTCGGTTATAATGCTCAGTCGGGCGAGTACGGGGATCTCCCGAGCCAAGGCGTCATCGACCCGACCAAGGTTGTGCGTAACGCTCTGCAAGGCGCGGCCTCGATCGCCGGTCTCCTGATCACAACCGAGGCGATGGTCGCTGAGCGGCCGAAGAAGGAAGGAGCCCACGCGGCGATGCCTGGAGGTATGGGTGGCATGGGCGGGATGGATTACTAGAGCGGCCCGCGTCCATTTGGATGCGGATAAGCTGCTCTAGCCGCTTTGATCGACCGACTTTTCCGCCTTTAATCGATCCCGATTAAAGGCGGGTTGATCGAGCGGCCCGCTGGCAGAACAAGGGTCCGTTGCGCACATTCCGCGATGGGGAACCATGGCGGTGGAATCATGGAGGTTACTATGATCAAAGTCGAACCCCTGATTAATGCGGAGGATTACCAAGCCTTCCAAGCGATGATGCCGAAGGAGCCCGCATTCAAGGACGCCCCCACCGGGGTCTCCCTTGACTTCGCCGCGTTTTCCACGCGCGAACACATACGTATTCAAAGCGGCACAAGGCCTAACAAAACCACCATCATGGTGAGCGTTCAGCCCGATAAATTTGAGCAATATTGCAAAAATTACGATCAAGACCGCAATTGGCAATCCCTTGCTCATTTCGCTGATGCGAAATTCGACATGGCGAAGACCGATGAGCAGGATGGCGGCAATGGCTTGGGAGCCGACGATCGGCTACTTGCCATGGTGTATGCCGCGAAGAGCGGTGCGCAAAGGTCCGAGACCCCCTGAAATATAAGGGAGAGGATGGATTGGGCTGTGGTGGAATGGTAGCCTTTGGTTCGGGCGATTGGGTGCGCGCGCAACGCCATGCTGTTAGCCCGAACGAAAGGGGCACTTATTGGTAGAAATCTCCGTCGCAGGTCCCGAGGATACGACTGGTATTCGAGAGGTCCAAAAGTCATGGCTTTCGGATACCGTGAACGAAGAATCGGGCCGTCGTGTTGATGGCGCAAAAATGCGCTCGGCCACTACGCGCGACGTGACTTCTCTCAAAAGAGAATGAGTTAAAACTCAAAAACGATGCTCAAAGTTCACGTCAAAACTTGCCGCCGGAATCAGAAACCGTTGTCGCCAAAGTGAATCAGAAAGTGATTGGATTCTGTACGGTTGTTCGGGGCTCGGAGCAAAACAGTCTAGCTGAGATTTATATTATTCCCGCATTTCAAGGAGAGAAGATCGGCCGGAGGCTTTGGGATTCAGCGCGTCAATTTATCGATCAGAACAATGATACCACCGTTGCGCTGCTGCGCTTTAACACTCCGGCGAAGAAGTTTTATGAAGGCCTTGGATTTGCAGAAACCGGCGTTTCCTGGGAAGGCGAAAACTTGAAGAACGAGAACGGTACCACTGTGATCGAAATGATCCTGCGGGCCTAGCGCGGCCTGCGCCAAATCGAAACCGATTGCGACATAATCAACCGCGCTGGACCGCCAGCTGTGACAAAGCCCCCGCAACTATCTAATAACAAGTAAGTTATAATCTGTTTATATCGGGCGACGATGATCGGGTTGCTCTGCAATGAAACAGCACTTCGCTCTTGACCTGACTTGAAATGATATGTCGACGGCAACAAGAGTGTCCGACCTTACTTCGGGCCAATCTCATGATCGCGGCCGACTCGAGTTGACAGCTCCATTCTGATGCAGATGCGCAAAGGATGTACAAGCATGGTCGCTTTTCTTTCCGGGATGTGGGGTCGCATAGCGACGAAAGGGCGCTCGGTTTCGTTTAGGGGGGTCGGCGCCGCTCTTCTGTGCTTTTATTTCCTTGCTTGCAGCGATAGCTGCGACGCATCTGAGAAGCGCCCGCTGTCACCGATCAACCTACCGGGCCAAATCGGAGAGCGTCTTGCGCAATGCTGGGAAGCGCCCGTAACAGTGCCGCCGCAAGTCATCGAAGTGACCGTGCGGCTAAGTTTTTCCCGAACTGGTTCCGTGATCGGCCAGCCGCGTGTCGTTTATATCCACGCGAGAGGAGAAGGCGAGTTCAAAGAGAAGATAACGAAAAGCGTTCTCGCCGCGATCAAAGCATGCACGCCCTTGCCGTTCACGCCTGCTCTCGGTGCCGCGATAGCCGGACGCATCTTTGCAATTCGCTTGAATTCGCTCCCGCTTACGGGACGCCAACGTCTGATTGACCTTCGGGACCTTGTCCCAGATCTTGGGCGCCGCACCGCTCCCATCGCACCTCCGACGATGCTCGTTTAAGGACCAGGGTCGCGAAAAGCCTTCTTGCGAAATCGTCCATAAAGATATCCTGCGCCCTGAAAGCCCGTCTTACACCAGGCCCTGCCTTTGCCTTTCGCCGGGCCAGACGGCGCTCCGTGTGATCAGGGGGCTTCACTTTCATGATCATCCACATCGCCGTTCGCCAAGGTACCCCCAATGGCCTGTTTTTCATTTGCGCTTGGCATAATTGTTGCTCAAGAAAAGATATACGTTGCTTTGGGGAGAGGGGTGCTTCGCAATGGCAAGCAAGGCGCGGCAAAGCCGGCATGCGTATCCCGTGTTTGACGGGAAAGGGCTGATGGCCATTCGGTTGGCATTTGCACACAAATTTGGTCGCCTTCCTCGCGGGGACGATCCAGTATTTTTCGATCCTGATGCGGACCGACCTTATTCGCTGCCGTCAGGGGGAACGCAAAGACTTCTGCTTGAGGCAATGCTTGAAAACGGCACGGCTCCGCAGATCGTTTACGCTTTCTGCCGCACGGGTTTTGCCGTTTCCGACAGGAATAGAACCACTCTGTCGCCAGATCGGCTTTCCAAGTGGGACACGGCAATCGACGAATATTTGGCCTTCGGTGCCAAGGCGAAACATATTCAACATTGAATGGTTGCTCGCCGTCACATTTCCTGCGGTCGCTGTGGGGATGCAGTGCGTTTCGAAATGGCCGATCTCGACGCGTCCGAATACGATCAGAACAGGTCCGGCCTTTTGACGCCCGGTCTTCAGATCGCCGTCACTCGGACAGGTTCATGCGCATGTCGCGCCCATAGCGAGCCAGGGTCGTGACGGCCGCCAGAAAGCGGTCCACCTTGAAGGGCTTCTCCATATACACGTTGGCGCCCGCCGACGCGCATCCCTCTCTCAATTCGTCGCTGGCGTCCGCCGTGAGAGACAAAATCGGGATGAACCGCTTCCCATCCGCACGGCTCCGGATGATTTTGATGGCCTCGATGCCGGACATGACGGGCATGTGGTTGTCCATGATGATGAGATCGAAATCAGCCGTTTCCAGCTTCACCAAGGCTGTCCGGCCATTCTCCGCAAATTCTGTTTCGCAACCCGCCGCCGTCAGAATTGTTAAGACGAGTTCCTGAATGAGCGCGTTATCTTCCGCTATAAGGATGTTATATGCGACGGCGGTTGACTTGGGCGTGGCGGCACATCCCGGACCGTCATTCTCGCCTTCTTTCTCCATGCCTCTCTCAGACTTTCTTTCGAGAATATTTTCAATGGATGCGAGAAGAGTTTTGGCAGAGGCTTGAACACTTCCTTTGTCGCTCGGTTAGAATAATCTCCTGGAGGGTAGTTCTGAGCCCATGGCTCCATTCAACAAAAACTCCCTTTGGGCCAACTTGCCAACTCAGCTGCGCCAAAGCACGTCTGCCCGGTAAGCTGCCAGCCCAGGTGTAACAGTTCATCTATATATTCTGTAAAGGCCGCTCTACGTCTGTGGCGTGACCTTAGCTGGCCGAGGACAAAGCTTGTAGGTACGGAAAGTACTTAGAGGGTAGGAAAGTGCTGTATGCATAAAATTGGAACCATGATAATCAATTGTTCTTGTTGTGGCTCTTCAGCTGCAACGGGGAGCATGCATGTCCTCACACAATGATGCGCCCTCCAATAATGTGAGCGCTTCGACAGCCAAAATCGATCTCCCGGCTGATGCCGGCGGGCGTTACGCGCTTCCGTTCCCTGTTGTGGGTGTAGGCGCCTCCGCGGGCGGCCTCGACGCTTTCAAGACGTTGCTCGCCGCTCTGCCGGCCGACACCGGCATGGCTTTTGTCCTGATCCAGCATCTCGATCCGAAGCACGCGAGCTTCATGGCCGATCTCCTGGCGAGCCGCACGCGCATGCCCGTCAGCCAAGCAGTCGACGGCGTCGCGATCGAGCCCAACCATGTCTATCTTATTCCTCCAGCGGTATCGCTCGCCGTTTCGGACGGCAAACTGCATCTTGCGGAGCCCGCGGAGCGTCATGGCGCACGCATGCCCCTCGATTTCTTCTTGCGCTCGCTCGCCAAGGACAGCGGACAACGAGCGATCTGCGTCGTGCTTTCCGGCACCGGCACGGACGGTAGCGAGGGCCTGAAGGCGATCAAGGACAATGGCGGGTTCGTTATTGTTCAGGATCCGCTGGACGCCCAGTTCGACGGGATGCCAAGGAGCGCCATCGGCACCGGCATGGCCGACGTCGTAGCCCCTGTCGCGGAGATCCCGAGAGCTATTGTAAAACGCTCAACTTACCTTCTTTCATCGAGGGCGAAAGCTCATGCAAAAGAAGGCGTTGCGAGCCGGCTCGCGGAAATTCTCGATCTCGTCAGAACAAAAACAGCACACGATTTCACGGTTTACAAGACCGGGACGCTAACCCGCCGGATCGAGCGCCGCATGGCGGCGGCGGCCATCGCGGACGCGGGCCGTTACGTTGACAAGCTTCGCGCAGACGCCGCTGAACTTGATAGCCTCGCCCAAGACCTTCTGATTAATGTCACGCAGTTTTTTCGCGACCAGGCTGCGTTCGAGACGCTTGCCGAAAGCGTTATTCCGCAAATGGTCGCGGCGCACCCGGCCGACAGGCCATTGCGCATCTGGGTTTCGGGCTGCAGCACGGGCGAGGAAGCCTATTCCCTCGCAATCCTGTTTCTGGAGGCCATTGAAGCGTCGAAGCGCTCTCTGAAGCTTCAGGTTTTTGCCTCCGACATCGACACCAGTTCCATCGAAGCTGCCCGCGAAGGCGTTTACGGACGCGGGACCGACGAACAAGTGAGTGCAAGCCGCCTGAGCCGTTTTTTTTGCAAGGAAGGCGATCTCTACAGGGTCAGGCGAGAATTGCGCGAGGCCGTAGTCTTCACGGTCCAGGATCTGTTGTCGGACCCGCCTTTCTCGCGGCTCGATCTCATTTCATGCCGTAACGTGCTCATTTATTTGCGGCCGGACGCACAGGAGAAAGTGCTATCGCTCTTTCATTTTGCTCTTCACGCCGGAGGCATCTTGTTCATTGGGCCCTCCGAGACGATTGGTGCTTTTACGGATCGCTTCGAACCCATCGACAAGAAATACCGCATCTATCGCCATCTTAGCGCGAGCCGCGCGGGCGAAGGGGGCTTCCGGCCAGGCGTCGCGGCTGCCGAGCGCGCCGGACCCGCAATCGCGGCTTTGTCGAGGAAAATAGCCCGTCGCCCCAGCTTGGCGGATCTGGCCTCGAAGGTTCTCGTTGAAATTTTTGCGCCGGCTTCGGTTCTGATCGATAAAAAATATGAAGCCCTTTATTACTCGGGGAACATTGACCGCTTTTTACAAATCACTCCCGGCGAAGACAACCGTAACGTTCTCCTCATGGCGCGGGAGGGCCTACGGCCAAAACTTCGCGCAGCACTTGAGGGCGCGCGAGAAACCGGCGCACCGGCGTCGAAAACAGGCGCCCAGGTCTATCGCGATGGCAAGGCGCTTGGCGTGACAATCGCCGTTCAGCCTGCCTCCGCCGAAGACCTCTTCCTTGTCAGCTTCATCGATGAGCCGGAGCACACGCCGCTCGCTCGTGACAGCCACCCCCCAGAGGATGCATCGCGCATTCTCCAATTGGAGCAGGAACTCGACGCGACGCGGAAGGAGTTGAACGCCGTCATCCGCGATCTCGAAATCGCGAACGAAGATCAGCGCGGCGTGAACGAAGAAGCGCTCTCCATGAACGAAGAGCTGCAGTCCGCCAATGAGGAATTGGAGACGTCGAAGGAGGAACTGCAATCCCTCAACGAGGAACTCACCGCGCTCAATGCCCAGCTTCAGGAAACATTGGAGCACCAGCGTACGACAGCCGCCGACCTGCAAAATATCCTGAACAGCTCCGACGTCGCGACCCTTTTTCTCGATATCGACCTTAATATCCGGTTTTTCACGCCCGCATCGCGGTCCCTTTTCGGCGTCAGCGCCGTCGATATCGGACGCCCGCTTATCGATCTGGCGCAGCGCTTTCGCGACGACGAGCTTCTGCCGGATGCACGCGCGGTGTTGTCGAAGTTCGCGCCTATTCGCCGTGAAATCGAGAGCCATGACGGCAATTGGTACATCCGGAGCATAATGCCCTACCGCAATGACGTGAGTGTGGTCGAGGGCGTCGTATTGACCTTCGCCCGCATATCGGAAATGAAGGCGGCAGAGCAGAAAATCGAAGCGGGAAAAGCCTACGCGGAAAGCATTATCGCCACCGTCAAACAGCCGCTTGTTGTGCTCGATCGTGATTTGCGTGTCGTCTCAGCAAGCGCTTCTTTTTTTGAATTTTTCGGCGCCAAGCCCGAGGAGTGTTTGCGTCACCCTTTCGGGCTTGGAGATAAGCTCAAGAGCGAGACACTGGCCAGCCTCCTGTCGCCGGCGCTCTCGGGCAGCCCGGTTGAGGACAGGCAGCTAAAAGTCGAGCTGCCCAAGCTTGGACCACGAACTTTGCTTATGAGTGCGCGCCCTATCTCGCCCCAGATGTACGAGCGGCCGAGAATCCTTGTCTCCTTCGATGACATTACCGAAAGGAAAGCCAAGGCCGAGGCGCTTGCGGCCGCCAAGGAGGAAGCGGAACGCGCCAATCTCGCGAAGTCGCGCTTTCTTGCCACCGTGAGCCACGATTTGCGCCAGCCGCTTCAGACCATGACCCTGGTGCAGGGCATGCTGTCGGAGACAATCTCAGACCCTGACGCCAAGGCGCTGATCGAACGGCTCGACCGTACGATCTCAGGAATGTCGAGCCTCCTGGACAAGATTCTCAACATCAACCAGCTGGAGGCTGGCGTCGTGAAGCCAAGGCTCTGCGACTTCCCGATCAACGATTTACTTGAGCAATTGAACGGCGAGTTCGAGATTCACGCAGTCAACGCTGGCCTCGATTTGCGCATGATACCCTGCCACCTTACGGTGCGCAGCGATCCGCGCCTCTTAGAGCAAATCCTGCGCAACCTGCTGTCCAACGCTTTGAAATGCACAAGCCAAGGCAAAGTTCTGCTCGGCTGCCGGCGGCGTGGGGATAGCTTGAGCGTTGAAGTCTGGGACACCGGCACCGGAATACCCGAAACCGAACTCGGCGCGATCTTCAAGGAGTATCATCAACTCCGTAATCACGCCGCCAGAGGCGGCAAGGGGCTTGAACTCGGTCTCGGTCTCGCGATTGTGCAACACCTTGCCGATCTGCTCCACGCGCCGATCCGAGTCCGGTCGCGTGTGGGTCGAGGCTCGGTGTTTGCGCTGGAGGTGCCGGTGGCGCGACAATCGCCGGCCGGGGATGAGGCACTCGAATACCCATCCCTTTCTCACCCGGCCCAAAGCCCTCTTGCTCATGACAGTCGTAGTCTTCTCATTGTCGAAGACGATGACGACGTCCGCGATGCTCTCAAATTGCTTTTGGAAAGACACGGCTACGCCGCGATTACCGCCGGCGACGGTGTTCAAGCCCTCGCTATAGCCTCCGATGGCTCTGCGGACGTGGATTTGATTATCGCCGACTACAATCTGCCAGGGCCAAACGGTCTTGAGGTGATCGCCCGGATTGAGGAAGCCTTGGGGCGGAAAGTGCCGGCTATCCTTCTGACCGGCGACATATCGGCATCAACACTGCTTGAGATCGCGGCCAAAGGCCGTGTCCACCTTTATAAGCCGGCCAACCCGCGGACCCTGATCCGCAATATCGATGCCATACTCGACAACGCCGGCCGCAGGACTTTTTCGTCAGTGGCTCTTGCCGCGGATGATACCAGAAAAATCTATGATCAAAATTCGGATGTAATACGCGACAAAGGTAATGAGAAAACTTTAGCTTCAACAGTGTTCGTCGTCGACGATGCCAGAGACATTCGTGAGGCACTTCGTGATATGCTGCAGCAGCATGGTTATCATGCCAAAATTTTCGCAGATGCTGTCGCCTTCATGGAAGGTCATTCACCGAGCCCGGGCGGTTGCTTGATTGCCGACGTACGGATGCCCGGAATTGGGGGCCTTGAGCTGATCGAACGCCTGGGCGCCATGCAATCATCGCTCCCCGTCATCATATTAACCGGCTATGGCGATGTCGCCATGGCCGTGAAGGCGATGAAGGCGGGCGCCTTCGATTTTCTTGAAAAACCTGTCCAGACGGACGAGTTGCTTAGGTGTATCGAGCGTGCGCTGAAGTTCGCAGGCGAGCATCAAGACCTATCGGCAGACCGCAACACGGCTGCTTCCAAAATCGAAAGTCTTACGGCTCGCCAGCGCCAAGTCCTCGACCTCGTGCTGGCCGGCACATCGAGCAAGAATATTGCCGCAGACTTGCAGATCAGCCAGCGCACCGTCGACAATCATCGCGCAGCCATTATGCGGAAACTAGGGGCAAAGTCCTTGTCCGCCATGATACGCACCGCGCTAGCTGCCGCCTCGTCCAAAACCAATCCATGATCTTTGCCGCGCCTCCGCCGCGCCCCATCGGAGCGGCGAGGATCTTTGCGATAACGGGAAGCGCTCTCGATTGACGCCGGACCCGACTGAGTACTTTCCGAATCTACCAGATCTCGAACTCCATCGCTTAAGATGGCAGATACTCATATGAGTTTTTCATGCGCGATATCTCCAAAGGAGTTTGAACGTGCCGGTGAAGATCGAGGAGGGGTTGGTGTGAGCAAAATGCCAGACCAGGGAGAACCCTCGCTCTTCGAGGCTATCCTCACAGAAATCCCCCGTCTGCGGGTCTATGCGCGGTTGATGACGAATGACGTTTCGCTCGCCGACCGGAGTGTCGCAGAAACACTGCAGGACGCTCTCTCCAATATCGCGGAGCTTCGCGCATGCAAGGACTTGCAAATCCACCTTTTCATGATCCTCAGGGCTGTTCTCGTTAGCGATGAGACTGCGCTGGGCAAATTCAAAGGGCTTTTCCGGCTCGAGAAAGAACGTCTTGAGGCGCCGGTTAGCCTCGCGACCGCTCTTCTCTGCCTCACCTTTGAGGGCCGGGAGGCCGTCGTCTTGCGGGCCGGCCTGAGACTGTCCCGAGTGGAAGCGGCAACGATTATCGGCTGCGACCTGCACGCATACGACGCAAGAGTTCGCAGAAGTCTTGCGCGCCTTGCGGATCTTGTGCCGCAGGGCGAGCTTGGGAAGGCGGTCAGCGACGCCATGATGGCCTGCCGCGCGTTCTCCGGGGCCAACAAGGAACTGCGAGAAATGGTCTTGCACTGAGTGAGGCTGTCGCGAAGCACTTCTTACCGGATGCTCCAGTCGCCGCATCGATACTTATGAGGCTCCGCAGGGCGTCATTGGCGCGGCTTCGAGCGATTGTCCGGGGCATTATGGCAAAGAAGTGATAACACTATCCCAATCGTGCTGGCGCGGTCGGGTATCGCGGAGGAACTCATGTCGGGAAGGTGCCCTAAGTGCGGACGGGTCGTGACCGTGCTCATCGAGTCGATCCGGGCCAGGGACGAACAGTCAAGTCGAACCTGCCCATCCGTACAATTTATCTGTGGTGAGTGCCGGACCATCCTTGGCGTATCCCTGGACCCGGATTGGCAGGCTCAGATCATGGTGGGACAACTGAAAAGTGTGGGGCCGTCTTCCGAAAGCTAGCAGTAAATGCTTCGTCGTTGAACGGTCACGGAGCGCTTGAACGTGGCTTCTTGAAAGCGCTTTTGCCGGCGGCCTTGATGTCTTTCGCTGCCTGCTTTTCCGCCGCATCTTCGGCTTCTTTTGCCAGGCGCAATTGGCGCAATCTGGCTGTTTTATCCGCCCGCTGGCGCGCCGCGGCATCGATCTCCTGATTCAGGCCATTCTCGCGCTTTCGAAGTTGGGCGTAGCGATCCTCGGCTTTCGATCGGGCTATGGCCATTTTCCGGACTCCCTTCGGCGCGGCGCGTGCCGAAAATGTTCTAAAGATTGTTGGCGACTGTCGGCCAAATTTCAGTGTGAGGGCGTTACGCGAAATAACGTGCGGAACAAAACGGCTCACGGACCGTGCCGGGAGGTAGATTGAATTGACCCGCCGCGTATCTTTTTATATCGGCGACAGGATGCTTATTTGCAAGTCTTCAGGTTTCTTGCGAGTAGAAAAATTTCGTACTTCCCTCATGAAAACAGTTGCAATTCTTCTCAAGATGCCCTTCTTATTTTTCCACATGGCTTGGCATCGCCGAGATTAGACGAATTTAATCGTAAAAAAATATAGATCCCTGGTGCCAACTCGTCTCGTTTAAATTGGGCGGGACCACCCCATGTGCGTTAGAATTGCTGGAAGAAAGCGAGATCATGTGCAGCTCATTTCCGAGGACATCCTCAAAGAGCTTCTAAATGTCGAAGGCCGCTACATCGAGTGGGAGTGGGATACCCGCACGTTGACAAACGACTACATTACCATGCGCGAACCTGACGGCTTGCAAGTGGCGATTAAAAACGTTGGCGGACGTAGCCGAAACCTCAAGGTGCCGCTCAGGGCCCTGGAGGAACTCATCCAGGAACATCTCGTTTCCGAAGATCCAACAAGAAAAGCCACTGGTTTCCGGCTTTACCGCCTTAATGCGGAAGGGCGGAAACGCGGCGGCCGCGATTGTTAGCGTAATTGGATTTACGGCGATCAATCAGATCGCCGTTCTTATTTCAATCCGCGCCGTTATTCTTGACGGCTGCCAGCAAAAGGCGCTCCAGCATGCAAGCTCCGATCCAGATTACCTTTGAAGGCGTCGTGCGCTCCGATGTGATCGAAGGGTGTATCCGCGAGGAGTGGGAAACTCTAAACGATATCGGCGCGCCCATAACATCTTCGATTGTTGTCGTTGCTCAACCGCGCGCGAAGCATTTTTCCGGAGACCCGTGCCGGCTCCGGGTCCATCTCACGGTCGAAGGCGGCCCCGATGTCAACGTCAATCACGATCCCGGCGCGGGAAGACGCCAGGACGCCATGCGTCTAGCGGTCCGCGACACCTTCCGCATTGTGCGGCGGCGCTTGGAAGATTCTATGCGGAGAAGAACCCCCCTTTCATAGCGTCTGGGGGGCAGCGGAACGATAACGATGCTCTTGTAAAATATAAAGTCAGACTATATTTGCGATAGATGAGGAAATCGAAATACGCTCTCTTCTGATATAAAAGTTTCTTCTTATCAATTACATGAAACTGAACATACAGAAAGGTTTGCGTTATGAGTGTAGCTGTCAAATCTTCGCAAAAACATACGTCGGATATTCTGGAAACCGCGAAGCATTCCGGAACTCTCAAGACCTTTGTCGCCGCGGTAGAAGCTGCAGCCCTCGCCGATATGCTGAAAGGGACGGGGCCCTTTACGGTTTTCGCTCCTTCCGATCAAGCCTTCGAAAGCCTTCCCGCTGAAACGCTGGAGCACTTGCTTAAGCCTGAGCATCGCACCGAACTTGTCCATGTTTTGAAGAACCATGTTGTTTCGGGCGAGTTGATGTCGGATGGGATCAGGGGCAAGAAATTCTCCCGGAAATCCCTTGCGGGCGTCGAGTTGACGATCGACGGGCACGACAACATCAAGGTGAACAAGGCTCACATCAACACCGGCGACATTGGCGCTTCGAATGGTGTCATTCACGTTATCGATGAGTTCTTGTGCCGCCGAAGGCGTAGCTCGTCGAAGAACTCGAGAAAAAAGCGAGAAGGCGGCCCTACCAGCCGCCTTTTTGTCATAACATGCTGAGCAAGACCTGTTTACAAGCGCCCAACATTTCTGACCCGGGAGCGATCATGCGCATTCAAGTTGGCTCTGAGTTGACATTCGACTTTCCGCAGTCGACGCCGATGATTGCTTACCTCAATGTGCATTTCTCGCGGTTTTCGGATCTTGAACGCCCCGACTGTCTGGTGACGAACCCGGCCGTACCCATCGAAGGCTACCGTGACAATTTCGGCAATTGGTGCAGCCGGCTCGTCGCTCCCGCGGGGCGTTTCACTTTAGGAACCGACGCGGTCATCCGGGATAGTGGCGCATCCGACCCAGTGGACTTGAACGCCTTTCAGCATCAAGTCCAGCATTTGCCCACGGACACGCTTCAGTTTCTGCTCGGCAGCCGCTATTGCGAGACCGACGCCCTGTCGGAAGAAGCCTGGCGTCTTTTCAAGCATACGCCGCTCGGCTGGCCGCGCGTTCAGGCGATTTGCGACTTTGTGCATAACCACCTCGAATTCGGCTACGAATATGCCCGTCCGACCCGCACAGCGGCGCAAGCCTACGAGGAGCGGCGTGGCGTTTGCCGGGACTTCGCCCACCTTGCTGTTGCGTTCTGCCGGTGCCTCAACATCCCCGCCCGATATTGCACGGGATATGTGAGCGATATCGGGCTTCCTCCGCCGTACGCGACAATGGACTTTGCGGCTTGGATGGAGGTCTACCTCGGCGGACGCTGGTACACTTTCGATCCGCGCAACAACGCAGTCCGGTTTGGGCGCGTTCTCATCGCGCAAGGCAGAGACGCTGCCGACGTCCCCTTGACTCAAATTTTTGGACCGGGCACCCTTTCGGGCTTTCGAGTTTGGACCGAAGAACTCAAATGATTTCCACAGTCAAAACATTCCGCGGCTGAACAGTCCTGGTATTTCCTGATTATTGCCTTGTTATCGACACGGGCCGGGCCTATATACGTCTATCGAATTTGGCCAGAAAACTAGGTTGCTGGACCTCGGCGTAGCCAGGCGCGCTCTGAAATCTTTCCAAAAATCGACGAAGCGAGTTCTGGCAGCGCGCGCCGCCGCCATGCTCAACTGCACCAATTACAAAAGGAATGTCCATGAATACGGGCACAGTAAAGTTCTACAACGGTCAAAAAGGCTTCGGCTTTATCCAGCCTGATGACGGCGGCAAAGACGTGTTTGTGCATGCAACCGCGCTTGAGCGCGCGGGCATCCGCAATCTTGTCGAAGGCCAGAAGGTATCATTCGATACCGAGCAAGATCGCCGCACCGGCAAGGCAGCGGTGACCAATCTGCGGGCCGACTAAAAAGCGCCGATCAATCGCGGTCGGATAAGGCCAAGGAGCCGCTCTCGATGAGCGGCTTTTTTTATTTCCCCAGACTTTCCCGATACAGCTCTATGACCGGTGATCGCGCTGACCGGCCGAAAGCGCCTGGGCAGGTCGTCCTTGGAGCACCGGAGCGAATTGCGCGCGTTAGCTGGCCTGCGTGTTCCCTTAGCGGGTTAACACGATCAGCAAGATCGCCAGAATAATAACGATAATGATGGCCGGCCAGACTAACGGGAGCCTCTTCAACGCGCGCGCAGCATATTCCTGCCTGGGAAGAACAGGCGACAACGACGGCAAAAGATTGAGCAGCCGATCGGACACCGTCTTGGCGTTTAGATACGCCGATGGAGCGCCAGGTGTCGCCGCGATGAAATCGACAAGCCTCCCGGCCGCCGCTGCGCGCGGCAATCGAGCGAGTTTAGCCGCTTCCTCCCAGGGATCGATATCAAGACGCGCCAGCATCGAAAGAACGCTGAGCGGAGTTGCATCGCTGCCCTCGTCAATGCGTGCGAATAAAAAGTCGTCGAACTGGCGCGTTAGATAGGTAACCGAAGCAGAGGTCGTCATTTCAATCACCTACATTTTGCCCTCTATTCAGACCTGCACGGCTGACGGTAAAACCCATCTTAACATGGTTCACCGGATTCGAGGGGCAATGTCGGGAAATGCGCCTTGGATTGTTTGAGATCAGCGTTTTAGTGAGATTTCCGTTCGCGACGGTGCCTTCGAGATCACGTCCTCGGCAGTGGCGTAACATCTGCGGTTTTGTCCGGGATCACTGCTGCCCGGGCGCGTGGCTCCTCAAAGAAAAGCGCCTTCTGTCACCTTTGAACTGAGAGGTAATAGGGCGCGCACGTGCTGCCCCGTGGCGAACTTATCAGCGCGCTCCTCGTTCAAATGACGGTTTATGACGGCTTTGTATCGGGCGCTTCCTCCTTCGTTCCGAGTTGGGCACGTTCAAACCACTCTTCGAAAGCGCCACGGATCACGTCGCCATCGGGAAATTCCACATCAAGTACGTCACCGCCGGACCGGCCATGATAAACGCCTATCACTTTTCCGACGTCGGAGGCCTTATAGCCAAGCCGCGTCGGGCTGGACTTTCCCCATTTTACTAAGGTCCCGATCTGCGCTGTCATACTCCCTCCTAAGTTGTGAATTTTGGATATCTGTGCACTGCCTGAGGAAGAACGGTCAGAGGGGCTGTTTTCTTCCACAATCGCAAGCGTGAGGCCTTGAAGCGGTGGGCTCAACATCCACATACCATCCATATGGATGGTGAAAGTAATGTCAAACAACGTGCAAGAGCTGCGCCCCAAGACGGGCGACACCGAAAAAATCACGATCAATCTCGGCTTTGTCGATCTTGGCCATGTCGATCTGCTCGTGCAGGAAGGCTTCTACTCCAACCGCACCGACTTCATTCGAACCGCCATCCGCAATCAGATCGAGCGTCACGCCGACGTGGTCCGTAAGGCTGTGACGCGCAAGAGCGTCGATCTCGGCCTTCGCCATTTCACACGGGCCGACCTCGAAGCGGCGCGCGACGCCGGCCACATGCTCGACATTCGCGTGCTCGGCCTCGCCAGCATCGCCGATGATGTTCCGCCTGACCTCGCTCGTGCAACTATTGCATCGCTTGCCGTGCTCGGAGCTCTTCATGCAAGCTCAGCCGTCAAGGCGGCGCTTGCTGATCGCATGCAATAGGGTTTGCCGTGAGAATTCGCCCGAGTTGGTTTTTCGCCAGCAAAAGAAAGCGCCCGACAATGATTGATCGAATGCTTCCCAAAATGACCGAGGCGACGCGTCTCACTGGGCTCGGCAAACTCATGGAGGCAACGGCGCTCGTTCAGCGCGTGCTTCGAGGCGAAGGCACCGCAAACGCCGCGGACAGCCCCACAACGATCGATGCCGAATACACCGTTGTCGAAGCCGAGCCGCAAGGCGAAAAACTTGGGCCACGGCCTAAAATCCACCACGAGTTCAGGCCGCACGCGAGTCTCAAGGAGACGGTCGAGCGCGTCGGGGCACTGTCCAAATTCTTCCGGGAGGGCCCCCATCCGGCCCCGGAGGTACCGGAAGGGGCCTCGTTCACGACAGCGACCTACGCCAATGCCGCTGGTTCACGCCAATATCGGCTTTACGTTCCCGTCAACCGCAACGAAGACCACCCCGCGCTGATCGTGATGCTGCATGGCTGCACCCAGACCCCCGACGACTTCGCGGCCGGCACGCGCATGAACGCGCTCGCGGAGGAGCACGGCTTTCTCGTCGCCTATCCCGCACAGACTTCGCGAGCAAATATGAGGCAGTGCTGGAACTGGTTCAGGCCGGAAGATCAGCGCCGCGGGGGAGGCGAGCCATCGCTCATTGCGGGAATTACCGAGGAGATCATCCGCACGCATGGCGTGGATTCGAAGCGTGTTTACATTGCAGGTCTCTCGGCAGGCGGGGCGGCAGCTGCAATCATGGGCGACGTCTATCCCGATCTCTACGCCGGCGTTTGCGTGCATTCGGGCCTGCCATCGGCTGCCGCTCAGGATATGGCCTCGGCATTCGACGCCATGCGCCTGGGGGCGAAGGTCCAGGCACCGTCGTCGCGGCTTATCCCGACGATCATTTTTCACGGCGAGAAGGATATTATTGTCAATCCATCCAATGGTGAGGCTGTAGCAGCCAAGGCGGTGGGAAGCGCAAGCGGGCTGCGGCGGGAAACAGAACAGGGCCGGATCGATGGAGGACGCAACTACGTGCGCACTATCTATGCCGACGAAACGGGGCGCAGCTTGTGCGAACACTGGCGCATCCGCGACAGCGGACACGCATGGTCAGGTGGCTGCCCGTCAGGCTCTCACACCGATCCCCTCGGTCCGAATGCGTCAAGTGAAATGGTCCGGTTCTTCCTTCAGCATCAGGCGGCCTAAGCCGCCCCGCTAAACAAACAGTCCTCGCTTCGTCAACGAACAGCCGGAGCTTTTGTGGCCGGCTACCGCTGCAGCTTGTGGTGGCTTGGGATGGGCACCTGATCGCGTCGCCCGAAGGCCACTCAGTGTATATGGCTCCCGCTCCCAGCACGATGGACCATTTGTTGAGCGCTGAAGAGCGGTGGAACGATCAACTGCTAAGCTACACATTTTTGCCGAAAAATATTTGCTTGATGAAGTCGTTCGAGTTGGGACAAGAGTAAAAAATTGGTTTATAGTGTTATTCGCGCCGAAAAGTGAATTGTGCGGCGCAAAACTCCCCCCCAAAATCTCTCGAGGCCACACCATGGACCTACAGGACACGCGTATGCAGTGTTTGCGTATGGCTGCCGAGTTGGGCGGCAAGGTTGATGCCGTCATCGTTGCAGCGAAACGCATGTTCGATTTCGTCAAAGGCGCCGAACCGGCGGCGCCTGCGGACGCGCCTACTGCCAACAGTTCGCCTGAGCCTATCGCGGCAGCCGAGCCGCAGGCAGAAATTGCGACGGCACAGGCAATTGCAGAGGCCGTAACCAGCGAGCCCCTTGTCGCCGACCCCATCGCAGCATGCGGAACAGCCCTTGTGATGCCGGAGAGTGGAAACTTGGCCGAAGCCTTGCCAAGCCCCGAGGCTGTGACTGCAGCTGAGGTTCAGGTCGAAGTCGCGGCTGAGAAGGCTCCGGCCGAAGTTGTCGCCGAGGAGGTTCACGCCGAGGTGGCTGAGGCGGCTCCGGCCGAGGTTGTAGCCGAGGAGGTCCATGCCGAGGCTGTGGCTGAGGCGGCTCCGGCCGAGGTTGTAGCCGAGGAGGTCCATGCCGAGGCTGTGGCTGAGGCGGCTCCGGCCGAGGTTGTAGCCGAGGAGGTCCATGCCGAGGCTGTGGCTGAGGCGGCTCCGGCCGAGGTTGTAGCCGAGGAGGTCCATGCCGAGGCTGTGGCTGAGGCGGCTCCGGCCGAGGTTGCAGCCGAGGAGGTCCATGCCGAGGCTGTGGCTGAGGCGGCTCCGGCCGAGGTTGCAGCCGAGGAGGTCCATGCCGAGGCTGAGGCTGAGGCGGCTCCGGCCGAGGTTGCAGCCGAGGAGGTCCATGCCGAGGCTGTGGCCGAGGAGGCTCCGGCCGAAGTTGCAGCCGGGGAGGTTCACGCCGAGGCGGTGGCTGAAGAGGCTCCGGCCGAAGTCGTCACCGGGGAGGTTCGCGCCGAGGCTGAGGCTGAGGTGGCTCCGGCCGAGGTTGTTGCCGAGGAGGTTCACGCCGAGGCTGTGGCCGAGGAGGCTCCGGCCGAGGTTGTTGTCGGGGAGGTTCCCGCCGAGGCGGCGGCTGAAGAGGCTCCGGCCGAAGTCGTCACCGGGGAGGTTCGCGCCGAGGCGGTGGCTGAGGTGGCTCCGGCCGAGGCTGTCGCCGAGGAGGTTCGCGCCGAGCCGGTGGCTGAAGAGGCTCCGGCCGAAGTTGCAGCCGGGGAGGTTCACGCCGAGGCGGTGGCTGAAGAGGCTCCGACCGAAGTCGTCGCCGAGGAGGTTCGCGCCGAGGCTGTGGCTGAGGTGGCTCCGGCCGAGGCTGCCGCCGTGGAGGTTCACGCCGAGCCGGTGGCTGAAGAGGCTCCAACCGAAGTCGTCGCCGAGGAGGCTGTGGCTGAGGTGGCTCTGGCCAAGGTTGCGGCCGAGGAGGCCAAAGTCAATCCGGCCTTCGTCCTTCCAGTGCCTCCCGCGTCGCCCACCGACATCATCGGCGAGCAGCCAGCATCGCGTGCCTGAGCTGCTACAGGCCGATATTCGAGACGAATGGAAACTCAGGGTTCTGCCGGCTCTGCCCCTCTGGGCAGCGTGGGCAGAGCCACTCGCTCACCGGCTTCATTATGACTTGATCGAGCAACTGGCCCAGCACAGCGTGCGCAAAATAGGAACCGGTTGCCACTTGCCGCGGTGCAGTTGGGGCGGCGATCAGGTCGACGCCCGTGACGCGGGAGGCGTCAGGAAGCATGGCCTAAATGTTCAAACCGGGCGATTACTGGGACAATCCCTACCCTGAAAGTCCGAATGTTGGCGAAGCCGGGAACCTTGCTCCATCAGCCGGTCACTGCACTCTTGTCCCGGATGGCGCTTCCGCTCTTCTTGGCGATGGTTGCCTTCATCTCGTCGCTGCAGATTTCGGCCGCTTCCTTTAGTGAGGTTGCGATCAAGTCTGCTCCAACCTTCTTACGCAACTCTTCCAACTTTCCGGCATCGTGATCCGGTTGCCAGAAACAGGCAAGAACCCGCGCATCGGGAAGTGCTCGCCGCCAACGCCGGATCAGATATCGCACGGGCAGCGACCCCGATTGCGAGCCTTCGAATGATGAAATGCAAATAATCCTGGCGTTGGTCCGCAAGGCATTCGAGTTGGCGGCGCGCCGTGTCTCATTATAGGGCACAACCGACGGCGTCACTCCGCGCTTTTTCAGAACGTCTGCAAGCAGCACGCTGGCCGCCTGATCGACCGCGCCTTGCGCCTGAATGAGAAGCACAGGGTTGCTCTCCTTCTCGGGATCGCCGGCAGAACGCTTTTCCGATGCGCCATTCTTTTTACGCTCGGGCTGATTGGCTTGTTTGGATTTGGGGACTTCGTCGGTATGGGATTCGAGGTCCTCGACTACATTCTCGATAACCTCAAGAAGCTCGGCCTGCCTGCCTTCCGGCAATCTTCCCCGGGCGGCGTCGGTTTCCGCAAGGGCCAGCGCCTTCATCGGAACAGCGTCGTAATAATCGGAAAGGCGCTGCTCTTCGAGTTGGTTCTCGGCCTGATAGGCGGCTTCGATTGCATCGCCCGCCAGCACGCGCTGATAAAAGCCCTCATGCGGGGCGAGCGCCGGCTCATCGCCGAGCACGATCCCCAGAAAGCTCAAAGCGTCGACATGCCTGCCAAGGACCGCGATGCACACTGTGATCGGGATCGCGAGAAGCAATCCTGGCACCCCCCAGATCAATGTCCAGAACAGCTGCGCCAGGACGATCGCCACAGGCGAAAGGCCGGTCTGCTGACCCTGGAGAACGGGCTCGATGGCTTGCCCCGTGATGATTTCGGCCGCGACGAACACCAGCGCGGTTTCAAGGACCTTCGTCCAGCCGGGATCGATGGCCGAGGCCAGCACCAAAGGGAACACGGCGGAAATGGGTGTGCCGACATAAGGCACAAATCTGAGGATTGCGGCCAGCATGCCCCAGAGGACGTAATTTGGAACGCCGATGATCCAAAGCGCGGTTCCAATGAACAGGCCGAAACAGCCATTGATGGCGGCCTGGATCAGAAAATAGCGGCTAAGGCGCTTTCCGGCATCGTTCATCGCAGCCGTCGTGGCCTGCAGGTCGCGCGTGCCTCCAAGGCGCAGCATGCGGTCGCGCAGATCCTCCCGGTAAAACAGGATGAACACCAGGAACAGGACGAGAAGGCCGCCCATGCTGATCGGTTCGATGATAGGGCTGAGCAATTCCTGAAGATACTGAAGAGTAGCGGACTGCGTCTTTTGCACCTCCACCTGTATCGGGGCGGGCTGCTGATTTCCCTTGGCGTTGCCGGGCTGGCCTTGGGGGGAATTGGGGCCCTTAGTGCCCAACTCCGAGGAAAGACTGTCCAATGTCGAGGACGCCTGTTCGAGCGTTCCCGAAGAAACCAGTGCTTTATTCAGGGATGCGATCTTCTCGCGGATGTTCTGCTGATATTTCGGAATTTCACCCGCCAGATGAGAAACCTGCCTCTCCATGACGAAGCCGAGTCCCGCCAGGATGACGAGTGCGACCACCACAACGGCGATGACCGACGTAACTCTCCCAAGAAACAGCCCGCGCAAGCGCCTGATGGGAGGCGACAGCACGAAGGAGAGCAAAACGGCTATGGCGAGCGGCTCCAGCACGACGCGGCCGAGATACAAGACGGCAAGGACGAAACTGACAATGATAAGGCCGCAGGCTACACGGACGATGGTTCCGTCCTGTGCCGGCTGCTGTCGCGACGTTAACTCTGGCATAGGTGCCTTCTTCCCCGTGCAATGCTGTAAAGCCTTGGCTGCAAGGCTTTTTCGGGCTTGAGCCAACGAGCTTGATCGGAGAACGCAGGTTGCGCCTTGAGCGTTCCAATGGGCAATTGGTGGGGCAGGCTTGTTTTGCAGACTATGTTCAAGAACGCTTGAGAAGGCGGTCGATACTCCAAGGGCCGCCGCCGGCGGCGGCAATATAGAGGAAGACGAAGCAGTAGAGGATGGCCGCGTCACCGCCATTGAGGGCAGGGTAGACACTTTTCGGCGCGTGGACCATCCAGTAAGCGACGGCCATGTTGCCTGAGAGGATGAAGGCGACAAAACGCGTGAAAAACCCGAGAAAAAGAAGCCAGCCGCCAGCAACTTCTATGACGCCCTGCCACCAGAAAAGCGAAAGGAACTCCGGATAGCCGTTCTCTGGCGCGGCCGGAAACCCGAAAAGCTTCTGCGTCCCGTGTTCGAAGAAGATGAGGGCCGCGACGATCCTCAGAAGGCTTAGAAGCTGCGGGCTCAGCCGGTCGGATAATGGTTCCATGGTTTTGTCGTTCCTGAAAAACGTTCACATTCAATTCCGATGAAATGGTGGAGATAACCAAAAGGTTTCTCTGGCCTGATATGCAATGAAAGAACGTGGGCGCCTTTTGCAACCGGCGAGCCTCGCCGGGCATGGCCTTGAACGCGCAAGCATGCTACGTTCGTGCTTCGTTCCAAGGAGGAGTTGTGGCCCGTCGATCAGGAAGCGCCGATCTGCCTCTCCACAATGGCCGCGTGCCATCGTGGCTCGGACAGCGCATGGCTCGGCTCGGCGCCGTGATCACGGAAGCCATCGTGCATCATTACGGCCGCGACGAATTCCTACGCCGTCTCGCGCATCCGTTCTGGTTCCAGTCCTTCGGCGCAGTCATGGGGATGGATTGGCACTCCTCAGGTATTACTACGAGCGTTATCGGCGCTCTCAAACGCGGCCTTGGACCCATCTCGAGCGAACTCGGCATCTATGTATGCGGCGGAAAGGGCAGCCATTCGCGGCAGACACCGCATGAACTCATGGCGATCGGCGAGCGCACAGGCTTTGACGGCGCGGCGCTGGCGAAGTCCAGCAGGCTCGTGGCGAAGGTGGACAGCGCAGCGGTCCAGGACGGCTTCGACCTCTATCTTCATGGGTTCATCGTCACCGCCGATGGGCAGTGGGCCGTGGTCCAGCAGGGCATGAACGACACCACTGGCATGGCGCGCCGCTATCACTGGCTTTCGCAGGGGCTGGAGAGCTTTGTCGACACTCCGCATTCCGCGATCGACGGCGAGAACCAGGGGGAGATCATCAATCTGACCGACCGCCGCGCCGAGGCCTCCCGGCTGAAGCAACTCGACCTCCTGCAAAACCTCGGCCCCGATCGCATCGTCCGTGAGGTTTCGGCTCTGGAAGGACGCAGTTGCCCGACGAACCAGCCTTTCCTTCCCCATCTTGTCATGCCGTCGCATCATGACGTGCGGCCGAAGGACGTGATCCTCCGGCGCTTGCACGGCGCTCTCGCCGCCGCCGCGAACTGCGGGCCGGCCGGCTTCGCGGACCTTTTGCTTGTGCCCGGCGTGGGCGCTCGCACTGTGCAGTCCCTTGCCATGGTCGCGGAGGTCATCCACGGCGCGCCCTGCCGCTTTGCCGACCCGGCGCGTTTCTCCTTCGCTCATGGCGGCAAGGACCGGCATCCTTATCCGGTGCCAACCAAGGTCTACGACAACACGATCTCGGTCCTGAAATCAGCCATCGGCGCCGCCAGGCTCGGCAATGAGGAGCGGCTCGGAGCCATTCAGCGGCTTGATCGTGAGGCCTGCCGCCTTGAGCGGTTCGTGAAGGGGCCTGCGCTGCATGATATTGTAGCGGACGAGCGACGGTTGTCCCACGGCTATGGCGGCCGCAGCGTCTTCGGCTGGGAGCCGCCGCTATGCGATACCGTTGCGAACGCTAGAGTGCGTCCGGAAAAGTGCGAAGCGGTTTCCGATAAGACGCACGACATAACAAAAGCTTAGAGCCCGTTTTTGATTCCATCAAAAACGGATAGGCTCTAAAGCGGAGTGCCCAAAATCGGAGTCAGTTGCGACGCAATCCTGAGGCAAACCCCTGTCATCCCGGAACGACGCTTGCGTCGTATCCGGGATCGCAAAAGGCTTTTCGATTTGTAACGGCCCCGGAGATGCGCCGAGGCGCATTCACGGGCGACGATCATCGGGACGCCCGCGTCCGATTAAACGCACGATGAGGTTGCGGGGCCGTCCTCGACTTCAGCCCTGCTCCAAAAGCACGTTGAGGTTCAAGGTGGACCGCTGGCCGAGATCGGTCCCATGGCTCTTCAGGAACTTATCCACGGTGCGGCGGCCTTCCTCCTTCAGCATGGTCAAAAACGCCCATTCGGCGTTGAGCTTGGAGGAGTAACCGAGATTCGTCATGATCGGGCTCGTGAGGAGGTGCACCCGCATGGCCGCCCACTTCGCCCCTTCCTCATGTCCGGGGTCGGCGGCCTGGCGCAGAAGCGCGATCATCCGCAATTCCTTCAAGAGCGTCGCATTGAAGGAAATCTCGTTGAGGCGGTTCATGATCTCCTGGGCGGAGCGGGGCGTCCCCGGGCGCTCGACCGGATTGATGGCGACGATCAGCGTGTCCTGCGAGGTGCATTCGCGCACGAGCGGCGTCATGGTCGGGTTGCCGGAATAGCCGCCATCCCAATAGGGCTGGCCGTCGATCTCGATCGCCTGAAACAGCGTCGGCAGGCAGGCCGAGGCGAGGAGGACGTTGGGCGTAAGTTCGGCGTTGCGGAACACGCGGCCGCGCCCGGTATGAACGTTGGTGGCGGTCACAAACAGCTTGATCGGCGACTTTTGAAGCTCGTTTTCGTCGACGCAGGCCGCAAGAATATCGCGAAGGGGATTGAGCCCCGCCGGATTGAGGTCATAGGGGGAGAAGAGCCGCGCGGCCATATCCAAGGCTATGAACACGGGCGAGGTATCCATTGTCCATCGGCCGAGCAGCATATCGAGCGGCGTCCGCTTGAGCGGGCTCAAAAGCGCGCCATCCGAGACGCGCCGCCAGAAGTCGTCGAGCGCCTTGCGGGCTTCTTCAGAGCCGCCCTTCGCATAGCCCGACGCCAGGACGGCGGCGTTCATCGCGCCGGCGGAAGTCCCGGAAATGCCGTCGATTTTGAGCCACGGTTCTTCAAGTAGCCTGTCGAGGACGCCCCAGGTGAAAGCGCCGTGAGATCCGCCGCCCTGAAGGGCGAGATCAATCGAAACTGGATCGCGATTTACGCTCATAGCGTGCGAGCATCAGCCTTGTTTGGCCAAAAGTTCTTATGAGTTAGGCACTTGTATAGAGCATGACAGGTGCGGTCAAGACAATCGAGGATGACTTCCGCGAACCCGCACCTTTTCCTTTCATAGGACAATAAACAAATAGCTCAGATCTGTGCAATCTCTTCCCTCGGCGGGACCGGGCGCCCAGATCGCGTGTAAGGCTTTGAGACCATCACGCCTTCCGCTAGAAAGGGAAGCCTATCGAGGAGGAGCCATGCGCCGGATGCATCCGGTTTGGACGCTTGTCTTGTGCGCCGGCGCAATGCTGGCCATAAACATGGGCATTCGCCAGACCTTCGGGCTTTACCTTAAGCCGATCAGCCAGGATCTCGATCTCGACCGCCAGGTCTTTTCGCTGTCCATGGCGATCCTCAACCTCGTCTGGGGCT
Organism: uncultured Alphaproteobacteria bacterium; assembly: GCA_963839435.1. GTDB lineage: Bacteria > Pseudomonadota > Alphaproteobacteria > Rhizobiales > Rhodomicrobiaceae > Rhodomicrobium. The sequence goes on along the minus strand of CAWIVD010000028.1, from coordinate 177,730 downwards.
TCGCTGCGCCTTTCGCCGGCGCGGTGAGCGACAGGTTTGGGGCGCTGCGCGTGGCGCTCGCGGGGACGGCATTCTATATCGCGGGGCTTCTCCTGATGGCGACGGCCGCAGGCGGAAGCCAACTCGTTCTCGCGGGAACGCTTATTGGCCTTGGCATAAGCGGAACCGGCTTCACCGCCGTTTTTGGCGTCATCGCGCGGGCGGCTCCCCCCGACAAGCGAGCCTCGGCTCTCGGGCTGGCGACCATGGGCAGCGCTATCGGTCAATTTGTGGCGCTTCCCTACGCCCACGTCATTCTGGAAGCGACGGGCTGGGTGACGACGCTGTGGATCATGGCGGGCACAGCCGCGCTCATGGCGCCGCTCGCGTTCGCCCTTGCGAGAAGCGGCGAAGCGGGTCCGCATCCGAGCGCGCATTCCGAACAGCGGATTGCAAGCGCGCTTGGCGAGGCGTTGAAATATCCGAGCTTCATCCTGCTGACGGCCGGCTTCTTCGTGTGCGGCTTTCACATCGCTGCCGTCGCCGTGCATCTGCCCGCATTCCTGGCCGATAAGGGTTTCAGCCCCGGCCTCGGCGCAATCGCGCTGACCGTCATCGGCGGCGCGAACATCCTCGGCACCTATGTCTGCGGACGCGCCGGCGACGTGATGCCAAAACATCTGGCGCTTGCGGCTCTTTATCTGGCGCGCGGCGCCGTCTTTCTCGGGCTGTTGTACCTGCCGCTGACCGAGACGAATGTGCTGATCTACGCCTTTCTGCTGGGCTTGCTTTGGCTTGGAACGATCCCGCTCACGAGCGGCCTTATCGTCACCTTTTTCGGGCCGCGCTGGCTGTCGATGCTCTACGGGATCGTGTTCTTCTCCCACCAGCTCGGAAGCTTCATGGGCGCCTGGATGGGCGGCTGGCTTTATGATACCTATCACTCGTACGATCTCTTGTGGTGGGCGGCGGTTGTGGTTGCGGTGCTGGCCGCGGTCCTTCATCTTCCCATCCGGGAACACCCGGCGCCGCGCCCCGCTCCGGCGGCGGCGCCAGCGGAGTAGAACGAGCCAAACATGCCTGCCAGCCTGAAATGGAGCTTGATCGGGGGAATTGCCGCGCTGTGCATCGGCGCGTCCTACCTGATGGTCACGCGCGGCCCGGCCCTTTTGCTCGACATTGGCGGCGCGCTCATGGGCTGCTTTTGAGCGCGCGGGGCCTCAGTCACGCAACAAGGAGATAAGAGGGGAGGTCTCGGCTTCGCCAACCCTTGTTTTTCCAGGCGCGAAGCACCGCAAACGCCGGTGTGAATTGAGCGCAGCAGGCCGTTTGTGGCCATTTTGCCCGTCGAGCGGGACGTCTCCTGATGGAGGTCCTGCCGAAGTGAAATTGGCAGTCGCATCCGCGCCCTCGGCTCGCGATTGTGTTCCGCCACGATCTCGGCCCCGTGCGACGATTTACGGGAAGGGAGAATTTTCAGGCTTGGGAATTCGTCATTTTAGTGGCGCTAAGCGCCGGCTCGCCATCGAAGATTGCAAAGGTTGTGCTACCCTGCGCGATCTCTGACATTCATCTTGGCAAACGTAACTGGCAGCTTCGCGGCCCTCGGTGGACTTCACCGTTTTTATGGCACGCAACGCCCTCACGGCGTTGACGATTCCGAAGCCGGACAGGGGGTTCCACTCTGCGGCGCCTTCGATCTGGATCGCCGATTTCCGAAGCGCGGCTTTGATCTCCTCCGCTGTCAGACTTCGGTCCTTAGACTTCATAAGCGCCGCGATCCCCGCGACCTGCGGAGCCGCCGCGCTCGTCCCACGGAAGAACGGTTTGAAGCTCTCAACGTCGGTGGTAACTCCGTCGGCCGCGGTGACGTCGGGCTTCTGTAAGTCCCTCGGACAACTGTATGGGTGACCGTCTGGCGTGAAAAACATCCGCCTTGGACCTTCAGCGCTGGAACCGTTTACATGCTCCGACTGGCCACCCAAGAAGACACCATCGGCGTGTAGGGGATCAGGCTGTCCGGCCGACTTCGAAGCCACAGAAAAGGCGCTTGCGGCTCCGTGGTGGCCACTTATCACACCAGGGGTTTGATGTTCCAGTTTGCAGTCGTTCTTATTCTTTGAACCTCTAACAAAGAAGTCGACATGTAAGAACCGGTCGCCTGTGCCTGCGACTTTCGTGATCACAATCGATGTAAGATTTGGGTCATTCCTATTGGGTGCGGGAAAACAGATGTGACGGCATGGCTTTTCGACTGCGGTCGTATCGTCTATACATTTTCCCTTTTCATCTTTATCTTTCAGACATGCGGTCGATATATAATTTCCCTTCTCATCTTTTAGACGCGCCGTTGTCACATAATGGTCATTTCCATCTTTTAACACTCCATTAGAATCGAGCGCCCAGAGTTCATAGTCCCCTCGATCAGCTGACTGGCGATTATCCCCCTGCGGAAGGATCGGATCATTCCAGAATAGCAAGACGTGAACCTCGCCGCCGTCTCGGCCGCACTCACCCAAAACATCATTGTACTCGCCGTCTTGCTTGTCGGAGAACTCGTGCATGGTGCGTATTGGCTTTCCCCTAGAATCCTTGAGGACTCTGCCGGCCTTAAAAAAGCCTTCCCACGCCGCCGATGTGCCATTCTTGGTGTTTCCTCGATTCCCGGCTGAGGTGATGTAGAGAATGCCATTGGCGGTCACTTCGTTTACGGCCCGGCTGATTTTGTCGTCTTGAAATGGAGATTGCTCGTAAAATTCGTGGTCGTCTACGATGATGTCGCATCTCTCCTTGCCCAAGGCTATGATGTTATTGAACATCTGCTGCGGCTTGCTTCCAGAGGTGGCAAACATGAGCTCGGCGCCCGGTGCGATGCTGTGAACGATCTCCAGCATCGCCGTTCCTTCACCTTTGTCCTCACCGCCCCGTTGTTTTCCATCCTGTCGATTTCCATTCTGGTCCTGTAAGACCGCCACATCTTGGGGCGTGATGCCCTTTGTTTCTTCCAAATATCTGACGCTATCCGAGAGGACACACACCTTCACGCCGCTGCCGTCGACGTGGAATTCATGTCGCGCCCTTTCAACTTCATGCGCTGCTATGCCTTGCCAGTTGATCTCTTCCCGGTTTGAAACCGAGTAGCCCTTCTCCTTGTTCTGGGTGTCGCACGACGTTGCAACGAAAAGACTTGCCCCTGCCGCCAGCATGAGCCACGAGCGAGATGCTCCACACTTCTGGTCTTGCAAGGTGATGGTTTTGGCCTTCGGCGGCCGCGAATGATCTCGCGAGGGCCTGCATTGGCGCGTTGTTCCAGGATCGGGAACCAAAGCTCTTTCGGAATAGGGTTTGCAAATTTGGCGATCAATTTCTTTCGTCGGTCGGTTCATTGCGGGTGACAAACTTTATACATTATCAATTCAAGGTGAACGAATTGACGATCCTCGCGCAGGCGGACCGAACGCGACTGTATCCTCAACACTATTCGACCTTATCAGCCTTGGCTTGGCGGCACAGAGTAACTTTTTAGTAAAGTTAATTGGTTTTGCCGACTCGGGAGAGGCTTAAGCCTGAGAAGGCTGCAGCCTGGCGGTCGCCCCATTCCGTCAATTTCCAACCTTCCGCGGTCGCAGATAAATGGCTCAGCGCAGGTTGGCCTTGGCGATCCTGATCCCACTCCTTGTCGTTGTGTCCTTCGCGGCCAGGATCGTCGAAAAGCACCAATGCCTGCTGTGGGTCAAAACTCACCGTCATCGGCATTCGCGTGGTTCGCGCCTCCGGCAGACCTTATTTTGGAGGGACCGCTGCTTGGGGTTAAGCGGCCACCCCCCTTAAACGGAGCTCAAGTCCGGAATCGACTCCGAGCAGATGAATCCGAACGGCTGCTAAGCGGAGACCGCGCCGCGTTCCAAACCCGCAGGCCCCATCGTCCAGCGGCAAGGCGCAAAACCCGGCCATGCTAGTAAACTGTTCGTTTCCACGCCTATGCATTAATCTGAGGATAGTTAAGAAGATCGCGCCGGAATTATTTCTGGTCCAATTTATACTTTATTAATGGTCCGTTTCCGCAAAAAGAGGAGCGTCGCGCCTTTCGTGAACGTCATAACCCATTGAATATAAAACATTATTTTGGATCGTTAGATAGAATTTAGTGTTGGAATTTTTTCATATCCTGAGACGAGCAAATGTCCGTTAAATATGTTTTCAACCCGCGCGTTAAGCATGCTGGCGCCGTTTGTCCCGGCGGCGGCGCAATCCATTTTGTAATTATTCGTGTAAAATCAAAGACTTGGTTTTGTTAACCCCTCGGTAAGGCGTATTTTACTAGGATCCCGTTCCGAACCATACTGAGCGAGAAGCGGTCCTGTTGGGGAGACATCGCATTGGGTGCATTGATCAAGCATGACACTGATGCAACCGACGATGTCCTCAATGCCATCGCCCATATTCCCACGCGCAGCCTCGCCTCTGTCGTGGACAAGGCGTTCTTCGAGAAACTGAGCGACCGCGATTTCATGCGTATCGCGTTTTACCTTGCCCAAAAGAGCTTCGACGAAGGCGGATGCCCGATCGGCGCGGTGATCGTCGATATCAGGACGCATCAAATCATAGGGAAGGGGCACAACACGCTCGTGCAGGAGAACGACCCCTATAATCACGGAGAAACCTCTGCGATCAGAGATGCCGGGAGGCAGAATTTCAGCCGGACAACGCTGTACACCACACTCAGCCCCTGCGATGTGTGCGCCACGCTCCTTGCCATGCGCCAGTTCGCCCGGGTCGTCGTCGGGGATGTGACGAGCGCCAGCGGCAACGAGGATGCGCTGCGCGGAAAGGGCGTCAAAGTGGACGTCATGGAGGATCAGGACTGCATCGCGCTTTACGATGTGTACCGGCGTAAACGTCCCGACCTCGATCTGGAGGATTGGAAGGGGCTGGCGGCCGTTCATGACAGCGCGGCCGCGAGAGGTTCGTAATTATTCGATGAACGGGATGCTCACCGCCAGTGTGAAGCCGTTCAACATCAGTAAAAAGCCAAGGAAGCTCAGAAACCCGCTGCCCCAGAGAAGCGAGCTGTTCTTCAGGACAATGGACGCCGAGGCCAGCACCACGCCGATCTGCAGGAACGCCTGGGCATAATCGAAATACGGATCCTGCTTCAGCGCGGTATCGCGATCCTTTTCAAAGTCCTTGGCTTTTGCGGCCAGCTCTTTCTTGCCCTCGCCCTTTTGGACGTCGCTTTCGAGGTGCGCGATTTCAGCATCGTAGGACGCGAGCTTCTTTTCGATCTCTTTGCGGGTTGCATCGGCCAAGCCCGGTTCCGAGAGCCTCAATTGCAGCCCTTCGGCGGCGAGCTTATAGGCGGTCTGCCGCTGGTGCTTCGATTGATAGAAGGCCCAGGTATCGGATGCCTGAATGTTCGTGCGGGTGGAGTCCTTGGTGGAGTTTCCGCCGCCGACAGAGCAGATGGAGAGAAGAACGGCCAGAACGGCGATGTAAACGGCGACCCGTCGATCAAGATCAAGCTCTTTCGCCGTCTCTTTCAAGCTTTCGGCGACGTCGGTGCTTTCCATTTCGTTCTCCACCCGATTGTTTGGATATGCCGGAATGAGAAGGCGTTTAGCCTGCCGGCTCATTCCGTGCAAGACTGCGAGTGCGCCGGCATCCGCAGTTAGCGACGCTCCTCGACGGAGAGTTCCGCGCCGCGGAGGTGCATGCGGATACACCGCCCTTGATTGTCGCTTTCGCGGGGGCTAACGTCCGCCAACCCTTCGAATGGCAATGGCCTTTGCGAAAAGAAACGTGCCCATGAAACACGTCAACCCCGCGGCGACGCTCAATCCAGCCCGATCCTTCCAGGACCTGATCCTGACGCTCCAGCATTTCTGGGCGGAGCAGGGATGCGTGATCCTGCAGCCCTACGACATGGAAGTGGGCGCGGGCACCTTCCACCCGGCGACGACATTGCGCGCGCTCGGCCCGAGGCCGTGGCACGCCGCTTTCGTGCAGCCGTCGCGGCGGCCGAAGGATGGGCGCTACGGCGAGAACCCGAACCGCCTGCAGCACTACTATCAGTTTCAGGTGATCCTGAAGCCTTCGCCGCCGAACATTCAGGAGCTCTACCTGGAAAGCCTCGTGCGGCTCGGCATCGATCCCTTGCTCCACGACATCCGCTTCGTCGAGGACGACTGGGAAAGCCCGACGCTCGGCGCGTGGGGCCTCGGCTGGGAGGTGTGGTGCGACGGCATGGAGGTTTCGCAGTTCACCTATTTCCAGCAGGTGGGCGGCTTCGATTGCGATCCCGTAGCGGGCGAGTTGACATACGGGCTTGAGCGGCTCGCCATGTACATCCAGGGCGTCGATAGCATCTACGACCTGAACTACAACGGCCGCGACGACGACAAGCGCGTGCTCTACCGCGATGTCTTCAAGCAGGCGGAAGAGGAATATTCGCGGCACAATTTCGAGTTCGCCGACACAGCCATGCTGCTGCAGCGCTTTCGCGACGCCGAGAAGGAGTGCAAGGCGCTTCTTGCGGCGGGCGAGCCGAAGCCCGGCGCCAATGTGCAGCGGCATCTGCAGGTGCTGCCGGCCTACGACCAGTGCATCAAGGCGAGCCACATCTTCAATCTGCTGGACGCACGCGGCGTGATCTCGGTCACCGAACGGCAGAGCTATATTCTGCGCGTGCGCGACCTTGCCAAGGCCTGCTGCGCGGCCTGGCTCAAGACCGAAGCCGGCGGCGCCTAGCCGGATGGCGACATGGAAACGCCCAAGCCAGCCGCAGGGCGATCAAACTCATCAGCACTGGGCCGGATGATCGCTCGTCGACCGTAAACTATCGGTAAGTGGCTGATATTATAGCCCTTTCGGCCATCCCTTGTTGCGGTTTGGCAGCTTAGCCGGTCGACGAATTATACCCCTTTCCGCCACCAAAAATATCCAACAAACCCTCTCTGCCAAGGCATGACTTTTAGAAATGCTTGTTAGGCGATACAACTTATAGTTGTTAACTAACTAAGAATCAATCTCATGTGCTCTTGCCGGGCCAAAGCCCGGTAATAATAATGTTACGGAGAATATAGTTGGATAATATTCTGAAACAGCTGCAAATTGCAGCGGGTCTCGGGGTGCTCGCCGCTGGGTTATTGCCGCTAAACGCCGATGCCCAGAGCCCCCAGCCCACAGCCCCTGCGTTCATCCGCGAAATTCCTTCTTCGAATCTTCCGAAAACGGGAGAGATCGGCTCGCACGCGCATACTTTCCTCGAACTCAAGAGACCTATTGGAAAGGCGCTTATACCGCCGAAAATTTCGCAGGGCATCATCACGCAAGGCACATTCGCGCAGACGTATTTTGAAACGCCCGAATCGCTGGCCTGCGTTTACGGCGAAACGGCCAACGAAACCCCAAAGGGGACCCACCCAGGCGCATGCAATCCCACCAACGCTACTGCCGTTCCGGCATCAAACGGTAAGCCTTTGGCGATTGCCATCGTCGATGCTTTCGATAATCCGTGGGCCGGGTCGGATTTGGCGAACTTTGCGTATCAATTCGGCTACACGCCGACGCTGCAGACGCTGTCAAATTTCAAGGTCCTTAATCCCTCCGGCGCTTCAGCGCCCCAAAGCGTAGACGACATTGGCTGGACAGTCGAATCGTCGCTCGATATCGAGATGGCTTACGCTATGTCGCCAGGTGCGCAGATTTATCTGGTTGAGGCGGCATCGGGCAGCCTCTCCGATATGCTCTCGGCCGTCGAATATGCTGCCGCGTATCTTACCCAATACAATGGCGGAGGCGTGGTCTCCATGAGCTGGGGCGACGCCGAATCCGACCTGAACCTCGGTTCTGCGGGGATAGCCGGATTCGAAAGCCAAATCCAAGGCATCGCTACCAGCAATCCGAAGGTTACCTTCCTTGCGGCCTCCGGCGATGCGCCCGGCGTTATTTATCCAAGCTCCTCGCAATATGTGGTTGGCGTGGGCGGCACGGCTCTGAGCCGCAACCCCTACACCGGCAACTTCGAAAAGGAGACGACTTGGCAGCAAACCGGCGGCGGTCTCAGCGCTTTCGTACAGATGCCGAGCTACCAAGGCAGTGTCAGGGAGATCGTCGGCCAATATAGAGGAGTGCCCGATATCGCTGCCGTGGCGGACCCCGATACAGGCGTGTACTTCTATAACACGAGTGCCTGCGCTGGCTGGTGCACTGTCGGCGGCACGAGCGTAGCTACACCCGTCTCGGCCGGCATAATGAGCTGGAAGGGCATGCGGGCCACCAAGACCCAGCAGGTCCTGAAGGATATCTACAGCAACGGCAGCACGAACTTTCGCGATATCCTCCGCGGAGATTGCGGACCGTCTGCGGGCTTCATGGCGACAAAAGGCTACGATCTCTGCTCCGGTATGGGCAGCATCAACGCTGAAGCCACGAAGTTTGTCGTAGGGGGCAGCTATGGCCCGTAAGCCTGGCGAAAAACGGCCAGCTTAGAAGCCTAGGCGAGAGCCCTCTCCGGAGGGCTTTTCTTTTTGGGTGCGCCATCCAGGGGCGTAGCGCCGTGACCGGCGCACCAAAGACAGACACCTCAACCGGTGCCGCTCCAACACAAGACTTAAATCGCGCCCGCATAGTCTTTGCATTCCCGGCGCCACTCCAAGGTAGCGGCTGATAATCGTTCATAACCTTAGGCCGGCGTAAGGCCCGGCAGATTTGGGCCATCGCCGCAGGTCAACGGAGATAGACACATGTTGTGATGCTGGCTAGAGCCTGTGGAGAACGGAGGAACCCAGCTTTGAACTCATTTGCCGAGCTGATTGCGAAGAAGCGCCCCGACCACATTGGCGATGATGCCGGGCATGTCCGCGCGGAGAAGCGCGAGGTCGTTGCGAAGCTCCGTGACTTCCTTCTTCACGTCGAGCAGAATGTTCTCGTTCTCGGTGACTTTTCGAAGGATGTGCCTCGTCACGAGCTTCTCGCTCTTGGCCTCCTCCTCGAGAAGCGTGATGCGCCGTTTCAAATCCGCGATGTCCTGTTCGACACTCATGATTTCCTCCCCACACTGACAGGCGATAGCTGGCAATTTTGGCATAATCCAGCCTTACATTTGTGATCACCGAGCAAATAACGGGACTGCAGCGGCGAGGAGTGAAGGCGATGGCAGGGAACGTGACCGTGATGGGCTATGGAGCCGTGGGCCGGGAAACCGTGAAGCTGCTTGCGGATCGCGGCGATAAGGTTCGCGTCGCGCAGCGCTCAAACCCGCGCGGTCTGCGTCTCGAGGCGGAGTTCGTGCCGACGGATGTGCTCAATCCCGAAAGCGTGGTCAACGCCTGTGCGGGAAGCGACGCGGTGATCTGCTGTCTCGGATTTCCTTACGATTTGCGCATCTGGCAGAAGTCTTGGCCGAAGGCGATGGAGAACCTGCTTGCAGCTAGCGAGAAGGCCGGGGCGCGCTTCATCTTCGCCGACAATCTTTACATGTACGGCCCGCAGACCTCGCCGCTAACCGAAACCATGCCGCTGACCGAGTTCGGCCGCAAGCCCAAGCTGCGCGCGGCTATTACAAGGCTTTGGCGGGAGGCGCACGCCCAGGGCCGCGTGCAGGCTGTTGCGGTCCGCGCTTCCGACTTTTATGGGCCGGATGTTCCGACATCGGTTCTGTCGGCGCATGGCGTGAAAAACCTGCTGGCGGGGAAGGCCGCCATCGTGCCCTATCCAGTGATCTTTCCGCATGACGTGACCTACGTGCCGGACTTTGCGCGGGCGCTCGTCACTCTGCTCGACGCGCCGACCGAGGACTACGGGCAGGCATGGCATGTGCCGAATGCGCCAACGCAAACCTTTCGTTTGCTGATCGAGAAGGCGGCTGGGCTTATCGGCGTCGAACCCGCCATGAGAGTCATCCCCGAGGTTCTATTGCAAGTCGGCGGCCTGTTCGACCGCCAGGCCTACGAGATGATCGAAATGCGCTTCCAGGCCACCCGGCCTTATCTCGTGAATGCGCAGAAATTTTCGAACCGGTTCTGGAACAACGCGACGAGTTTCGAGGATGGGCTTCGGGCGACAATCGCGTCTTATCCGCGAAAGGCCTGATTCATTCTGCCGGAGAGCTCGCCTTGGTGGCCCTGACGGCATGGCGCCGGCTGCCGATCACGACGCCGCCGATGATGAACGCGAAGCCGAGCGCGTGATAGAGATGAAGCCTCTCGCCTAGAAATACCGTCGCAAGCAACGCACCGAACACCGGGACGAGGAACATGTAGAGGCCGGTCCTCGTGGGGCCAAGAAGCTCAACGCCGCGATTATAGAAAATGTAGGCGAGGAGACTCGGGAAAATCGCGACATAGGCGATTGCGGCGACCGTCGCGGCGCTAACCGTCATGCTGTGACCCATGCGATGTTCAATGACGGCGAGCGGAAAGTTGGCTGCTCCCGCGAAGGCGTAAGTGCTGATGTTGAAGCTTTGCCAGCTGATGTGCGGCCGCTTTCTTAAGAAAACCGTGTAAATGCTCCATGTTATCATCGCGGCGACGATAAGGATGTCCCCGGAATTGAATCTGAACGTGCCAAGCGAAGCGAGGTCACCCTTCGCGATGATCATGAGAACGCCGAGAAAGGCCGCCCCAAGGCCAAGAAGCTGCTTTGGCTCCAGCCGGTCGCCGAAAAGGCTCCACGCCATGAGCGCGATGAACATCGGGCCTGCAGCGCCCAACACGAAGGCGTTCACAGCTTCCGTAGACACGAGGCCAAGATAAGAGAGCGTGTTGTAACTGCCCGCGCCCGTGATCCCCAAAAAGAGGAGCATGGGCCAATTCTGTCGAATGGCAGCGGCGTCGCGTCTCAAATGCGGCCATGCGAAGGGCAGGAAGATCAGCGTCGCCAGTGTCCACCGCAGGCAAGCGAGCGTTACCGGCGGGATCGCGCCAACGATAGCCCGGGCGAGCACAAAATTCCCGGCCCAGAATATCGCGGTCAAAGTGAGAAGCAGCCCTGGCCGGTCGAAGAACGATCTCACGTCACAACCCTCTCGCTTTCGTCTGGCGCCGGAAGCCAACATATGGAAGCGACGATTTGGTTTCTCACCTTTTGAATTCTCACCATGGCGATGTGATGCGCCTTGAAGTAGTGTTGGTGCCTCGAAGGCATCCGGGGATCGAAGGCAGAAAATGGCAAATGTCGTGGTGGTCGGCTCGCAATGGGGCGATGAGGGAAAAGGCAAGATCGTCGATTGGCTGTCCGAGCGCGCCGACATCGTGGTGCGCTTCCAGGGCGGCCACAATGCCGGGCACACGCTCGTCGTCAACGATCAGACCTACAAGCTCTCGCTTTTGCCTTCCGGCGTGGTGCGCGGCAAGCTTTCCGTCATCGGTAACGGCGTTGTTATCGATCCCTGGGCGCTCCAAAACGAGATCACCGAGCTTGCCCGGCTTGGCGTTACCATTACCCCCGACCAGCTGCGAATCGCAGAAAATGCGACCCTTATCCTTCCGATGCACAGGGAACTCGACGCGCTGCGCGAGAACGCGGCAGGCGCCGGCGCGATCGGCACCACAAAACGCGGGATCGGCCCCGCTTATGAGGACAAGGTCGGACGGCGCGCGATCCATGTGGTGGATCTGAAGAACCTCAAGACGCTGCCCGCGAAGATCGACCGTGCGCTCGTCCATCATAATGCGCTGCGGCGCGGCCTTTCTCAGCCCGAAATCGACGGCGCCGAGCTGTTCCAGCAGCTGGCAGCCATCGCGCCCAAGATCACGCCGTATATCGACGCGGTTTGGCTGCTCCTCGACCGGCATAAGCGCGACGGCAAGCGCATCCTGTTCGAAGGGGCGCAGGGCGCGCTCCTCGATATCGACCACGGCACCTACCCTTATGTCACGTCATCCAACACGGTTTCGGCCCAGGCCGCGACGGGCTCGGGGCTGGGGCCGGGTTCGATCAATTACGTGCTTGGGATCACGAAAGCCTACACGACGCGCGTAGGCGAAGGGCCTTTCCCGACCGAGCTCGACGACGAAGCAGGCCGCCGCCTTGGCGAGCGTGGCCACGAATTCGGCACCGTGACGGGCCGTGCGCGCCGCTGCGGCTGGTTCGACGCCTGTCTCCTCCGGCAAACCATCAAGGTTTCCGGGATCAACGGCATCGCGCTCACAAAGCTCGACGTTCTCGATGGCTTCGACGAGGTCAAGGTCTGCGTCGGTTACCGGCTCGACGGCCATGAAGTCGACCATCTGCCGGCGCTGCAGGGCGCGCAAAAGCGCGTTCAACCCATCTATGAAGTGCTGAAGGGCTGGCAGGAGTCGACGCAAGGCGCGCGGTCGTGGGCCAATCTGCCGGCCGAAGCTATCAAATATGTGAAGCGTCTCGAAGAGCTCATCGCCGCGCCCGTCGCGCTTCTGTCCACAAGCCCGAAGCGCGAGGACACGATCCTGGTTCATGATCCGTTCCAGGACTAAGCGCTAGCACTTTAGGATAGATCACCTTTTCCGCCTTCAATCGATTTCCGATCAAGGGCGGGTTGAAATTGAGCGGGTTGTTTCGAGCGAATGCCTCCGCCATGGCCGACGCCTTGCGCATCGCCGTTCTTGGCGGCATAAAAAAGTACTTATATTATTACTTATGGCCCTTTTACAAAACAAAGCCAATTTTAACTCGCTGTAAACTTTAAGGATGACGGGGTTCGGTTGGCATGCCGGTATGACGGCTTTGCAAGAAAAGCTCACACCTCACACCAGCGGACGACGAGTTCGGAAAAGATGGCCTCCGCGTCTTCGATCCCTTTTATAGAGCACCACTCATCGGTCTGGTGCGCCATCGATGGTTCGCCCGGGCCTAATATGATCGTCGGGGGATTGCCCATTCCGGGCTTCAGCGCCGCGGCGTCCGTGAAGTAGCTGGCGCCGCCGATCCTGGGAGCGCGTCCCGTCACGGATTGCACGACGCTCGCGACATCGCAGACCCAAGGATCGCCAGGATCGGTCCATACGGCGTCGGATGTGCCCATGACATCGAAGGTAATCGTGCCGCCCGTCGCTTTCCTGAAACGCTCGATCAGGCGCTCACGATCGACGCCGGGAACGAGGCGCACATCCACGCCGAGACGGGCTTCGTCGGGAACGGAATTCACGTTCAGGCCGCCCCTCATCCAGCCGACATTGAGGGTCGGCTTACCGAGAACCGGGTGGGCATCCTGCGAGAAGTCGAAAGCTTCAAGCGCGAGCGCCGCGCGCGCCGCCTTGTACACGGCGTTCTCGCCCTGTTCGGGCATCGATCCATGCGCCGTGACGCCCTTTGCCGTGCCTTCCAGCCAGAAGACGCCCTTATGTCCCGCAAGAACCTGGTTCGCCGTCGGTTCGGCGACGACGATAGCCCCTGCTTTCGGAAGGCTTCCCTGGCGCACAAGCAGGTTCGCGCCCTCGCATCCGCGCTCCTCACCCGCGCTGATGACGAGCACAAGACCGGCCGTGCCTTCGAGACGTGGGGCCATCCTGATCGCGGACGAAACGAAGGCGGCCACGCCGCTCTTCATGTCGCTGCTGCCGCGCCCGTAGATTTTGCCATCCGCGATGTCGCCGCCGAAGGGAGGGACAGTCCAGGGCGCGGCCCCGAGCGGCACGACATCGGTATGACCCGAGAAGCAAAGCGGGAGCTTGCTGCCGTTTCCGCCGGCCCAGGCGATCAGATTGTCCCGGTTGGGGGCCAGCGGTATGGTGCGGGTCTTGAAGCCTGCGGCTTCCAGGATGCCGCCGAGATGGCGCGCGCATGGGGTTTCATTGCCGGGCGGATTGATCGTCTCGAACCGGATAAGCTCTTGGGTCAGTTGGAGGGCAGGGGTCATGGGCGCTGCGAGCAGCCTCCGTTGGGACTACCGGTTTAGCTCGTCAAGACCGCGATAATAGTCAAGGGCCTGCGCGTTGGCGAGCGCCTCTTCGTTCATGCCCTCGCCTGCACCGACCCTTGTGATTTTGCTCGGACTCGCCCGCGGGATATCGGAAACTTGGACGATCACCGCGGGGAGATGTTTCGGGCGGCGCAGACCGGAGCGCGAGTCGAAATTTTAGAGCGAACGTTCTCCAGATTACCGGCTGGACAGCGGGACTGAAGCTGTCAAAAATCGGGTACGGTCCATCCCCCACGGCCCGGACAAGAATGTTAAGCTGTCGGAGCTTTTTTGGCGGTGGCGAGTCCTCATTCGGGAGCTTTCATATGAAAACGACGCCTCTTTGGTCACCTCCGCAGGGGGCCGCGAACACGTCGCGCATGGCTCAGTTCATGGCGGAGATCAATGCGGAGTTCGGCGCCGACCTCAAGTCATTCGCGGATCTTCACGGCTTCTCGGTTCGCGAAACCGAAAAATTCTGGTCGAAGGCCTGGGATTTTCTGGGCGTGATCGGCGAAAAGGGCGGCGGCCCTGTCCTCCGGCTCGGCAAGCGGTTCGAAGACGCGAAATTCTTCGAAGGCGCGCGTCTCAACTACGCTGAAAACCTGCTGCGCAAGAACGATGACAACACAGCCTTGATTTTCTGGGGCGAGGACAAGGTCAAGAAGACCATGACCTGGGCGCAACTCCATGCGGCGGTCAGTCAGGCCCAGCAGTTTTTGCGCGCACAAGGCGTTGGCGAGGGCGACCGGGTCGCGGCGCTGATGCCAAACAAGCCGGAGGCGGTGGTCGGCTTGCTCGCGGCCTCGTCGCTAGGGGCAATCTGGTCGAGCGCTTCGCCCGATTTCGGTGTGCAAGGCGTTCTCGACCGGTTCGGGCAAATCGAGCCCAAGGTCCTGATCGCCTGCGACGGCTATTACTATCGCTCCAAAACGCTCCCGATTGGCGACAAGGTTGCCGCAATCATCGACAAACTGCCGAGCGTCGAGACTGCGCTGATCGTGTCCTATCTCGGCGATAAGGAGCCAATTCTGAAACGCTCCGGCAAGGCGCGGCCCTGGCGCGAGGCGCTGGCCGCCTTTGAGCCGAAGCCCGTCGCGTTCAACCGTCTTCCCTTCTCCCATCCTGTCTATATTCTCTATTCCTCGGGCACGACCGGCACGCCGAAATGCATCGTTCACTCGGCAGGCGGCTCGCTGATCCAGCTGATGAAGGAGCATCAGCTCCACTGCGACCTGCGCGACGGCGACCGGCTCTTCTACTTCACGACGCTCGGCTGGATGATGTGGAACTGGCTTGTAACGGGCCTTGCCAGCGGCGCAACCCTTGCCCTTTACGATGGCTCGCCCTTCCATCCCGACGGCAATGTCCTGTTCGATTATGTGGATGACGCCGCGATCAACGTCTTTGGCACCTCGGCGAAATGGATCGATTCAGTCAAGAAGGCCGGCCTTCGTCCGCGCGAAACACACAAGCTCAAAACGATGCGGATGATGATTTCGACCGGCTCGCCGCTCTCTCCGGAAAGCTTCGAGTTCGTTTACGACGACGTCAAGCGCGATGTCGATCTGGCCTCTATCTCGGGCGGCACCGATATCTGCTCCTGTTTCGTGCTCGGAAACCCGCTTCTCCCGGTCTACAGCGGCGAAATCCAAGGGCCTGGGCTTGGCATGGCCGTCGATGTCTTCGACGAAGCCGGGCAGCACATGCCGACGGGCACGGGCGAGCTTGTCTGCACCAAACCCTTCCCCTCGATGCCGGTCTGTTTCTGGAACGACGCCGGCGGCCACAGATATCACAACGCCTATTTCGCGCGCTTTCCCGGCGTCTGGCATCATGGTGACTTTGCCGAATGGACCGAGCATGGCGGCATCATGATTCAAGGCCGCTCCGATTCGACGCTGAATCCGGGCGGGGTGCGGATCGGAACCGCCGAGATTTACCGCCAGGTCGAGCAGCTCGAAGAGGTCAAGGAAGCCATTGTCATCGGGCAGGCCTGGGATGGCGACGTGCGCGTGGTTCTGTTCGTCGTCCTCAACGAGGGGCTAGTTCTCGACGATGCCTTGCGCCAGAAGATCAAACTGCAAATCCGCAACGGCGCGAGCCCGAGGCACGTCCCTGCGGTGGTCGTGCAGGTTCCCGATATCCCGCGCACGAAATCCGGCAAGATCACCGAGATCGCCGTACGCGATCTGGTGCATGGCCGTGAGGTCAAGAACAAGGAGGCGCTGGCCAACCCGCAAGCCCTCGACTTCTATCGCGGTCTCGAAGAACTTCGGAAATAGCGCGTAGCAGCAGGCGGCGGCGGCTCCTTCAATGAATGGGTGGGACCTGGCCCAAGCCTGCTGCACGAGGGTCTATTCATCTGCTCAGGGGCGGGGAGCGGTGGCGGCGGCCCAAAAATAGTGCGGCGGCTTGGCCTTCATGTGCGGAAGTCGATTAAAGCGCCGAGCACGGGCGGATCGACGGTTGGCTCTGCGCCAGCATTGTCCGCGACGGAAGAAGGGAACCGCCCTTGTGTGGCGGCTCCCCAGAGCCACCTCAATGACACCTTTGGAGAAGGTCGCGAACCGTATCATGAGACAGTTCGCGACCCCATGTGCGTCTGCTTTCTGGGCGATTGCAAACGGGAATTATATGAGTTTGAGTCGCCAAATGCCGCAACCGAAAATTGTAATTGCCTTCAGCGGCGCCAGGCCACCAAGGGGTTCTGTTTGCATGAGCTTAATGCAGACTTGCTGCGGTAAGACACGAAGGTAACCCAGTTGTCTGCCACTTAGATAAGCTATGTTTCGATAAAAAATTAATCAATTACTGCCAATCGACTTGGTAAATAGGCAGTCCAGACCTAGTATCCTCCATCTGATCCGAGGACCGGCGACGAGTGGAGATGCAAAGTATGGAATTTTCGAGCCTTTTTGGCCTCAGACCGCGCGCTAGATATATGAGCACGTCAGTGGTCGCGTTAGGCGCGCTCGCGTTCACCGCACAGGCAAATGCCGCAGACATCTACGCCCCGCCTTCCGGTGGCTATAAGGACGTACCAGTCATAGCTCCAGCGCCGGTTTGGACCGGCTTCTATGCCGGTGTCAATCTGGGGGCGGCATGGTCCAATCTGGAACTTTACCGGAATTCCTTCAACGACAGCAGCCCTGCTCCCGTGGCATGCGCAGTTGGGGTAGCGTATTGCTTTGGCGGTGATCGCCTGAACGCGACAACCGCCTTCGGCGGCGGTCAACTTGGCTATAACTGGCAGGGTTGGGGCAACTTCGTCTTCGGTCTTGAGGCCGACCTGGAAGGTATCGGCGGCGGCAACGAGCGTACCTTCATCGGCGCTCCAAACTACGGGCGCCTGGCAGGTCAAACCATCGCGGCGACTTTGAAAGAGGATGGTGGCTTCGCCGGCGACGTGACCGGACGCCTCGGTTACGCCTGGGGCAGTTGGCTGCTCTACGCAAAGGGTGGCTTTGCCTGGTTCAATCCTCAGCTCTCTGCTTCTGCTGTGGCCTATAACAAAGGCGTTCCGGTCGCCGGTTTCAATGGGTGGGACAACAACAGCACATTGACCGGTTGGACGGTTGGCGGGGGCGTTGAGTGGCTCCTGAACTCGAATTGGTCCGTTAAACTTGAATATCAATATTACGATTTCGCCCTCAACGACAACAACTGGACCGCAACCTACAACGGCTCCAATTACAACAGCTGGAAGCTGTTCGACCATGATCTTACGGTCAACACAGTGAAGCTCGGTGTGAACTATCACCTCACAAGCAGCTATGTTCCCCTCAAATAGCCCTTGGCAAGAAACGTCCCGCCCCATCATCCAAAGGTCTGAACTTCTACCTGTTGCGTTGGTTCTGAAGTGCCCTCCCGGGGGCACAACGCGATGGTGATGGGGCGAAAGCCTCGTTCTAAAGAAACCCGCTATCTGAAGATCCCGATACAAAGGTCTGCAATTCCCAGTGGGTCGGCCGCAAGGCCGGTGGCGAACAGCAAACTTCGCTTATCCGGCCAACGGATCGCCACCGCCGTCAGCCCGGAACTTGATTACCCTCACGTCGTCTCCCTTTCGGCGCTGGCTAAAGCCACCATGGCGACCGCGCCGAAACCCCAACAACCTTGCGCAACGGAGACATTGGCGTAATCAAGTCTCGGAAGACGAAGCCTTGTCCGGGATTGTAACGAGTTGAACGCTTATCTTTTTGCTGTCCCGGCTCGCGGTTCGCTTGGCCTCGATGGTGAAGGAGCGGGCGCGTTCGGGATGGCGATCCGTTGGCCGGATTAGCAAAGAGTTGCTTAGCAGAGCTCCGCGATCGCCAGGCGAAGGTCCTCGATTCCGAGCCCTTCGACGGCGGATGTCGCGAGCACCTTCGGATGTGCCGCCGGATGCTTGCGAAGAGCTTCCTCCGTTTCGTGAATGACTTGAGCGAGGTCGCCGGATTTGGGCTTGTCGGCCTTTGTGAGGACGGCCTGATAGGACACCGCCGCCTTGTCGAGCATCGTCATGATCTCTTTATCGGAACTCTTCAGGCCGTGGCGGCTGTCGATGAGGAGCATGACGCGCTTGAGTTGGGGACGTCCGCGCAGGTAATCGTGAATCAGCTGCGTCCAGCCTTTCACAAGGGATTTCGGGGCTTTCGCGTAGCCGTAGCCCGGCATGTCGACCACGTAGAGCGTGTCGCCGACTGAAAAATAGTTCAGCTCTCGCGTGCGGCCGGGAGTGTTCGAGACCCTGGCAAGGCTTCTGCGTCCAAGCAGGGCATTGAGAAGGCTTGACTTGCCGACATTGGACCGGCCTGCGAAGGCGATCTCCACGCGGTCGCTGAGGGGCAGGGCATCAACCTCGGTTACGCCCAGGACGAAGTCCGCAGGCGCCTTGAAAAGATCGAGCGCGCGAGCGGCAAGCTCACGCGCCTCTTGTGCCTCTTCCGGGGTCATCCGCGGAGCCTCACTCGGCCGGGGTGCGGCTTCGTCCGTTGCCCCTTCGTTTAGCCTTTTTCATGCGCCTGACATCGACGCCGCCCCGATCGGTCATCTGGGGCTTGCCGGTATCAACGCTGTCGCGAGCGGTAATCTCTGCCTGCTTGCCGGTATCAACGCCGTCGTGATCCCCTAACTCACCCTGCTTGGCATCCTCAACGTCGTCCTCGATAGCGGCTATCTCTGCCTTCTTGGCGGGCTCAACGGTGTCGCGAGCGGGTATCTCTGCCTGCTTGCCGCTATTCTTCAGTTTCGAGCCGGCCATCTTGACGCCACCGCCGACCTTTTTGATCCCAACATTGTGCATGATGTCGATATCGACGCCCTGGCGCTTCATAATGTAGGCCTGCTGTCCGAAGGACAGGATGTTGTTCCACGTCCAGTAGAGCACCAGCCCGGCCGGGAAGCGAGCCAGCATGAAGGTGAAGACCACAGGCATCCAGGCGAAAATCTTCTGCTGCATCGGGTCTGGCGGCGCTGGATTAAGCCGCATCTGAACCCACATCGAAATGCCCATGATGAGCGGCAGGGCGCCCAGCATCAGGAATTGCGGTGGCGTCCAGGGGATGAGCCCGAAGAGGGTGAACACCGTGGTCGGGTCGGGTGCTGCGAGGTCCTTGATCCAGCCGAAGAACGGCGCATGACGCATTTCGATCGAGACCAGGAGCACCTTGTAGAGCGAGAAGAAGACGGGGATCTGGATCACGATCGGGAGGCACCCCGCCATGGGGTTCACCTTCTCCTTCTTGTACAGCGACATCATCGCCTGCTGCTGGCGAGGCTTGTCGTCCTTGAAGCGCTCCTGGATCTTCTTCAGCTCCGGCTGCAGCTTCTTCATCTTGCTCATGGACTCGAAGGACTTGTTCGCGAGCGGGAAGAAGAGAAGCTTCACAACCACGGTGGTCAGAAGGATCGCCACGCCGAAATTGCCGACGAGCTTGTAGAAGAAGTTCATCAGGTGAAACATCGGCTCGGTGATGAAGGCGAACCATCCCCAGTCGACAAGCAGATTCAATCGGTCGATGCCTTGGTCCGCCGTATATTGTTCGAGGAGCTTGACCTCCTTCGCGCCGGCGAACATCCGGTTTGTAACGCCTTCCTTCTGTCCCGGTTCAATCGTCAGCGGATGCTCGCGGAATTCCGAGTAGAATTCTTTCTTCTCATTTCCGAACATCCGGGCGTCATAAGTTTTTGACTGATCGGGGATGAGAACGGTCGCCCAATACTGGTCCGTGAACCCAAGCCAGCCACCATTGCCAGCAATGATGTCTTTCTCAGCATTCGGCTTCAGAGCATTTGCGTAGGTCACCTCTTTGAGCCCGGCGTTTCCGAATACACCGATTAGCCCTTCATGGAGCACCGAATACCCTAGAAGCCCCTTCGGCTCGGTCAAACGCGCCACCCAACCCTTGGGCTGGAGCGTGACAGGCTTGCCCGACTTGTTCTCGACCTCATCGGAGATCGTAAACATGTAATGGGTATCAACCGAAATCTTGCGACGGAAAATCAACCCCGCGCCATTGTCCCAGCGAAGCTCGACAGGCGAGATCGCCGTCAGCGGCCCTGTACCGTCCTGCTCCCAGACAGTGCTTTCGGTCGGCACGGCTATGCCCGGCTCATTCGGCTGCCAGCCGGTGAAGGCGTAATAAGGATGCGGACTGCCCGATGGCGACAAAAGATCGACTTTCGGGCTGTTCGGATCGACGGAGACGGTGTAGTCCCGCAAGACGAGGTCGTCGATCTGGCCACCCCTAAGATTGATGGAGCCAATCAAGGCAGCGCTGTCGATTTTTACACGCTGCGAGAGTGACGTATCAATCACGGCTTCACGCGACGAAAATGCCGCCGTTGGCACGGACGGCGCCTCTAGGGGCGACAAAGGCGATGACACGTGTCCGTTCGTGGCCTGAGTCTCGGTTTTGGCCGTCTGCGTTTCCGCTCTCTGCGCCGCCTCTATCGCCTGTTGCTTGGCCTTTTGGGCTGGCCCCATGTACAGAAATTGCCAGCCGATCAGGACAGCAAGCGAAAGCGCAATAGCGAGAATGAAGTTTTTGTTGTTTTCCATAAACCGCTCAAGGAGATCTTCGAAAGTGCGTCTTCACGCCCCGCGAAGCAGGTCAGCCAATTCGACAGCCAAACCGCTTTAGCCGGTTCCTGCCCGCTAGGGAAGCAGAACCGGCAACGATCGGCGCATCGATCACAAGACGGGGTTGCGATCCTTATCGGAGCGCGCCGGCTGGCCCACTTTATGGAATGCGAGCCGCATGTCCGCAAGTAGGTCTGTGAAATTTCTGGTCAAGGCAGAGGCGCGGCCAATGATCACGTAGTCGAATCCAGCCTCAGCATGCGCAACGAATGTAAGCCGCACTGCCTCCCTCAGCCTTCGCCGCGCGCGATTGCGGTCAACCGCCTTTCCTCTTCTTTTTCCGCCTGAGCCTTCCTTCGCGACAGACTTGCTCGAAACGGTAAACCCAAAACGCGGGCCATTGGCTTCCTCCGATGGCCGCACAAGGCCCTGCAGTATGAACCCCGGCGCAACCCATTTGCGGCCCTTTTGCACGCGCTGAAACTCTCGGCGCGTCTTGAGCGTCTCCATGGCCTACCGGGCTCGCCCTGCTACGCCGACAGCTTCTTGCGACCGCGGGCGCGGCGGCGCGAAAGGACGGATTGCCCCTGCTTCGTGGCCATGCGCGCGCGGAAACCGTGCTTCCGCTTACGGCGAAGGTTGCTTGGCTGGTATGTTCTTTTGGTCATCGGGGCGTACTTTCCTAATTCGTTCTCAGGCTCATAGATAGGGCGGTTTGACAGGCTGCGTCAATCGCGCGAGCTTTTGCTGAGCCACGCCAGAGCGCCTCGTGCGGCGGCAACGCCGGTCGAAAAGCAACCTTGCAGGAGATAGCCGCCCGTCGGGGCTTCCCAATCCAGCATTTCTCCCGCGATGAACACGCCCGGCTTGCCGCGCAGCATGAGATGGCTGTCCAGTTCTTCAAAGGCAACGCCGCCGGCTGTCGATATGGAGCGCTCGATCGGGGCTGCCGCGATGAGCCGGACTGGGACGCTTTTTATCCGCGCGGCAAGGCCCCCTGGCGCTGCCGAGGCGAGAAGGTTTCCTTCCTGCCGCGCCGCCTCATGCAGAAGGCCGACGGCGACTGGCGCCAATTTGGCGGCCTTTCGAAGCACGTTCGAAAGCGACTGCTTTTCGCGCGGCCTCGCAAGCGAGGCTTCAAGGCTCGCCGCGCTGGCGCCGGGCCGCAGATCGATTGTGAGGATCGCGCTGCCGCCGCCTTCGATGGCGTCACGCAATTTTGGCGACAGGGCATAGATCGCTCCGCCTTCAAGGCCGATCCTGGTCACCATCGCTTCGCCGCGCACCCTTTCGCCGCGGAAACTGAACTCGGCTCCTTTTAGCGGGTGTCCTTCGAAGCGCTCGCGAAACAGATCGGAAAAGTCAGCCACAAAGCCGCAATTCGAAGGCTTCAAGGGCGAGACCGATAGACCGGCCCCGGCGAAAATCGTCGTCCAATGCCCATCCGATCCAAGACGGGGCCAGCTCGCTCCGCCGAGCGCAAAGATAGTGGCGCCGGCTTCGACGGCGATGCGGCCATCGCCCGTTTCGAACTGAAGCCTGCCTTCTTCGTCCCAGCCGATCCAGCGATGTCGCGGCCGGACCATCACATTCAGCGAACGCAAACGCGCCAGCCACGCCCGCAGCAAAGGCGACGCTTTCATTGCGCGCGGAAACACGCGGCCACTTGTGCCGATAAAGGTTGGCAGGCCAAGCCCCTCGCACCACGCGATCAGCGAAGAGGGCGGGAAGGCTTCGATCGCGGGGCGCAGATAGGGTTCGGCCTTGCCGTAGCGGGGGAGAAAGCTCGGAAGGTCTTCGCTATGGGTGAGGTTCAGTCCGCCGCGCCCCGCCATTAGAAATTTGCGGCCCGGCGTGGCCATATGGTCATAGACCGTGACCGCGATGCCTTCGCGCGCCAGTACTTCGGCGGCCATCAGCCCCGCTGGCCCCGCCCCGATGACGGTTGCGCCTCGGGCGCTCACTTCGCATCCACGAAATCGAGAAACGCCTTCGTGTAGGCTTCCGGGTCCTGCAGCATGGCGAAGTGGCCGGCGTCTTTCAGGATGATGAGCTTCGCGCCCGGAATGACGCGCGCCATAAACTCCGTGTGGTCGCGCTTGATCGCCTCGTCATGGTCGCCGGTCACGATGGCGGTCGGCACGCGGATTCCGGAAAGCTGCGCTTTTGTCCAGTTCGGCTGCGTGGCCCACATCTTCTCGATCGAGGTCAGAAACGCCTTGTTGTTTTGCGGCGCTGGCGAAAGTTGCTCATGTTCCGAGGCGCTGCGCTTGATAAACGCGGCAAAGGCGGGCGCCTTGTCCATGTTCGGCTTCACGCCGTCCGTCGTGACGTTCGCAGCCTGCGCGAAAAGCTTCGTGACGCGGTCGGGGTGGTGCATCGCGATGTCGATCCCGATGATGCCGCCGTCGCTCCAGCCTACAATCGCGGTCTTCGCAATCTTGAGAGTGTCGAGCAGCGCGACATAGTCCGACGCCATGAGATCGTAGCCGATCGGCTCGCTGGTCCAGTTCGAGCGGCCATGCCCGCGGCTGTCGGCGACGATCACCTCATGCGTCTTCGAAAGTTCCTTGACCTGGCTCGCCCAATAATCCGAGTTCGCGAGCCCGCCATGGATGAGGAGGACGGGATCGCCCTTGCCGTAGATCGCGTAATACATCTTGATGCCGTTGACCGGCGCATAGCCGGACTGCTCGGGCGCAGGCATCGGAGGAAGCGGGGGCAGGGTGTTCCACCGCTCGGCCGCAGCCGCGCAGAACGCGAAGAGGGCGGTAAGGGCGAAGGCGGAGAACGCGCTGATCTTGAGCTTCATGGAGTGGATATCTGCCACAAAAATCGCCCGCGCTCCACCGTCAGCGGGTAAATGGGAACCAGCCGTCGTCCCTGGGCTTTGGCGGTCATGCCACGAGCGCAGCCTGCAAGTCCGCCTTCCGTGCCGCCGGTCCAAGGAGCCGCGTTCCCTGTCGATCCCGCAACGCCGCCAATGGAAGCGCGGCAGGTGGACCGCCTGCCATCCGGACCGGGCTGGCAGTTCGAGCCGAAATGGGACGGCTTTCGATGTCTCCTTTTTCGCGCCGGGAGCCGGGCTGAGCTTTCCGGGAAATCGGGCAAATCGCTGGCCCGGTTTTTTCCGGAAATCGTGTCGCTGGTCGAGCGGCTCGAGCCTCAAAACTTCGCGCTCGACGGAGAGTTGATCGTGGAGGCAGATGGAGCGCCCTCCTTCGACGCCCTGCAGATGCGCCTCCATCCCGCCGCGAGCCGCATCAAGCGCCTCTCCTTGGAAACGCCCGCGACCGTGATCCTGTTCGATGCGCTTGCGATCAACGGCAGCACGCTGCTGCAGGCGCCTCTTGTTGACAGGCGCAATGCGCTGGAGAGCTTTTATCGCAGGAACGCGAAGGAGCCGCTGCTCAGGCTGTCTCCCGTCACCCGCGACGCAGCCGTAGCCTGCGATTGGCTGAAGGCGAGCGGCGGCGCAATCGACGGCGTGGTCGCCAAGCGGCTGGATGGCCCCTACGAGCCCGCAAAGCGTGCAATGATCAAGGTGAAGCGGCTGCGTACGGCGGACTGTGTTGTCGGCGGCTTCCGATATCTCGAACGCGAGCGGCTTGTGGGTTCGCTGCTTCTCGGCCTCTATAACGAACGCGGCGAACTCGATCATGTCGGCTTTACGTCGGCAATCGCGGCCCAAGATCGCGGCGAGCTGACTAAGCTCCTGGAGGATTTGATCGAGCCGCCCGGCTTCACGGGGAAGGCTCCAGGCGGCCCAAGCCGGTGGGCGACGGAGAAGTCCACGGCCTGGGAGCCGGTGCGGCCCCTGCTCGTCGTCGAGGTTCGGTACGACCATATCACCGCGAAGAGGTTCCGCCACGGCACGAAACTCATGCGCTGGCGGCCCGATAAATCGCCCCGGCAATGCACCTTCGATCAACTGCCCGCCCAAGGCTCGCCCCGTTTGAGCGCGTGGCTCGCGGATTGAGTGCCGCAGGCCCAAAGCTGCTGTTCGAATTTGCGGATGGTGCGGTCCCTGCCAACCCGGGTTCGACGATGTTCCGGGTCCTGGCGCAGTGGGCCAAGACCGGAAAAGCCGTACACTTCGAGCGTCGTCGTAGCGGGCCATCACCAAGACGACGACAATCGGGCCGATCCTGTCCGCGAAGGCGCTCTGTTTCGCCAAAAATGCCCATTTTCCGTATGAGACTTGATATGTCACTTTGGCCAGACTTCCGTTACCCTAAGCCTTACCCCGGAAGGAGAACCAGAATGACAACGATCAAAGAATGGCTGAGGGCCGCCGGACGCGACCTCGACCAAAGTTTCACCACCGCTCGCGGCAAGCTGACCGATGCTCACCGCGTGGCGTCGGAGAAGGTTACGCCGGTGGCGCACCGCGCCGCCGAGAATGTCGGCAGCGCGTATCAAGCCGCAAAGCCTCATGTCGAGGCCGCCGTGGTTTACGCCGCGCCACACGTGAAGCACGGCGTCAAGTACGCGGCTATCAAGGTGCTTCGCTTCGTCATCAACGCTGAGCGGCGGTTTCTCGACTATGTTGAGGCGTATCTTCCGAAGGAGGACGAGGCCGGGCCTCCGCTGGTGGAGCATTCGCCGGTCGAGCCGGCAGCCTTACCGCAAGCCCGAATTTTTGCGGCCGGTGGCAAAAATGAAGACGATGGCGGAAACGGCGTCGACCTTCACCTTCAAGCGTGAGGGCGCGCCTCCAAGGTGGGCGCGGTTGTTCGAAGCAGACGCGCTCAAGATCGCCAGTAAGTTCTCTGCCAATCGTTACTGGATCTGATGCCTTGGCAGAGCTGTGGCCTCTGCCCGTTCCTGCCGCGCACAAAGGCGACGCTGATCTACCGCGGCCCCCGGCAAAGGGCTTCCTGCTCCTGCTTGGCCCATGAATGTGTAAAGCACCGTACTTTAGCTTGGCCTCGAGGTCGACGACGCGCTCACGATCGCCGAAAAGGTGGGCGTTTGAAAATTGGGATGGGGTGGAAACGCTCCATCCGGGGGGCGCTTGTAAATCCGGGTCAGGGCCGGAAGCTGCTGTATTGGGGGCCAGGTTGGATCGTCGCTTGTGAGGGAATAAGCAGTGGCGCCCTGTCAGGTAACGCGCAGTCCTGGTCGAGCCTCACCGTGCACCGCACTTCGTTTCCGGCGCCCAAATATTCGACGCTATGAAATGACATCGCGCGCGAGGCCGCGATGCCCCGTCCATGCGAATCGGTTGCGCGATCGGGTGAAAACTCCAAGTATTCGTGCCAGTCGAATCCCTTGCCATCGTCCTTGATATGAATAACGATAGCCTCTTCGACCACCTTCAGGCCGAGACAGCCAAATTTGTTCCTGTTTTCAGGAAGGCTGAGCCTGCGTTCAATTTCCTCATTCCAGCGACCATCCCGCAAAAGCGCAGTTTTATCGGCGTAACTGATGCCAAGATTGCCGTGCTCAACCGCGTTGATCATGAGCTCGTGCAATCCGAACACCACTGTTCCGGGTTTTGGAAAGCAGTTTGCGATATAGCGGGCGAGATTGACTGCCTCATCCAAGGTTTGGAAGTTAAAGCTCGCTTCCCTCAACAAGCCCAGCATCCGGCCATAACCGCGAACCTTCTCCCTCAAATTCTTCTTTGTTTTTGCATCCTGCAGTGCTGCGTTGACAATCCCAATCAGAATCGCGCCTTGATAGGGCTTGGTCAGGTAATAGTACACACCGGCCTTGATTCCCTGCACGATCTGACCGGTGGCGGCTGCGGCCGTCTGCATGACCACCGGAATGTCCAGAAAGCGCGAGTCCGCCTTGATCCGCTCCAAAAATTCAAGGCCGCCAAGGTTCGGCATCATCCTGTCGAGAACGATCAGGTCAATGTCCGGGTTTTCTTCCAGCCTTTGCAAGGCGGCGATGCCATCTTCGGCGCGCACCACCTCGAAGCCAGCCCGACCCAGATGGTGACCCATGATGTCGAGGTTGAATTCCTCGTCATCGACGGCAAGTATTTTCAACCTGGCGCTCATGCTCGTCTCCTAAGGTGATCCTTGAGCTTTGTTTGCGGGGAAGACAAAGCAAAAGACTGCTCCATGTGGTTTCGCGTTCTCCGCCCAGATTGCCCCGCCGTGAGATGCGACGATCTCCTGGCAGATGGCAAGTCCAAGTCCGGTGCCGCCTGCACCGGTCTTCGTTTTGCTACTCTGCACGAACTTGTTGAACACGGCCTTGAGTTCTGTTTCAGGAATGCCCGGCCCCTCATCCGAAACCCGGCAGCGAAGGGCCCGCTCGCCGTTCGGCATTCGGTCCCCGGAAAGCTCAATAGAAATCGCGCTTCCTACGTCCGAGAACCGGATGGCGTTCGAAACGAGATTGACAAGAACCTGAATCATGCGGTGCCGCTCGAACACCGCTTCTGTGTTTTGATATTCTATCCTAGTATGCACATGAAGCTGTTTTCGGGAGAGAAGGCCATCCAGCTCCATGAGCGTGTGCTCGATCACGTCCTTGAAGTCGCCGGGCTCGAGTTTATAGGCCATCTTACCCGATTCCATTTTGGCCAAATCCAGGAGATTGTTCAGAAGTTCGAGGAGGCGCGTTCCGGAAAGTGTGATATTTTCGATATACTTCCTGATACTTTTAGCTTTTCCTTCGTCAATAGCGGTAAGGCTGATTTCTGAATAACCAAGAATGGCGTGCATGGGCGTTCGCAGTTCATGCGACATGTTAGACAAGAACTCGGCTTTCGCTCTGACCGCCTGCTCCGCCTTTTCCTTCTGTTCGATCACGAGTTTAGTCTGCTCTTGCACTCTCCACTGAAGCGCCCTCTGCTTGACCGCATTTTTACGCAAGACATCGACTGCTCGCGCGATTTCGCCGAGTTCGGTCCGTTCTGCCGGGCACCCTGGGGGAATGTCCAGATCGCCCTTGGCGAGGCGGGTGATTTTGATGAGAAGGCTTGATAGCGGCACTGTGATGGACCGGCTGATCACGTACCCCAACAGCGCGATCGCAGCCAGCGCAAGGGTGAGCAACCCGGCCTCCGTGAGGAGTTGCCGCATGACGATAGCGTTTACGTCGTCGAGGTAGATGCCGGTGCCGGCAAGACCGCCAATCTCGGGCACGTTCTGAATGAGTGCAAGCTTCGGCCTGACAGGGCCGTCGCCATTTTCGAATGGGTATTCGATAAAGCCAGCGCCGGCGCCGCTCTTGGCGATTTGCACGAACTGCTGGACAACCTTGACGCCATTCGGGAAGACGGTATTGAAGCGGTTCTGTCCTTGCTTTTTGGGATCGATGTGGCTGATCGAAACGCCATTATAATCGGAGGCGAACATGTAGCCGGGACTTGCGCCGTTGTAACGCGCGGAGTGAAGCACTGCAAAAAAAGCCTTCCGCCCGGCCTCGCTTGCAGCCCCACCGGCGGCCATCATGTCGGCGCGGGCGATCGAGAGGGTCATGTCCATAAGGTGGCGGAGCTCTTCCCGCCGGTCATCCAGCATCTGCGAGCGCAGCGTCCAAAGCCCGATTCCGGACGAGATGAGCATTCCGAACGCGGCCAGGACAAGAATGGAATAGATGCGCGCTGTGATCCTAAGCCGGGAAAGCACACAAGCATCCTTCACTTAAGGTTGTGGTTGCTTCTGTGTAGTGTCAGATCGGTAAATTTACCATGACGTTTGGCTTGGCTCCTGCTCCTACCTCGACGGGTGTTGTTGCGGTAATTCCGCTGCCAGGAGTTAAGCGGCTCCCCGTAGAATCCGGCCATATCCGCTTGCTACCCTGCCGGCGGCTACGCATTTGGCCGAAAGTGAGCCGTTCGCTGGCAAGCCCGAGACTGTTGGGTCCGGGCAGCGCAGCGCGAGCCGGGACTTTCTCGTAGGATCTTTTAACAGAAGGGAAAGCAGACGAAAACGTCAGGGACAATCTGACAAGCAGATGCCGGCAATCGCGGGATGTATGCAAATGGGAGGTCGCCCGTGTGCGATTGAACGCAGGAGGCTCCGAAGGGTGCGGAAATGCTATTCCCGCTCCTTGCGCCGGTTGAGGAACGCCAGCCGTTCGAAAAGTTGCACATCCTGCTCGTTCTTCAAGAGCGCGCCATGCAGCGGCGGGATGAGCTTGCGCGGGTCCCGCTCTTTCAGCGTCTCCGCGTCGATATCCTCGCTGAGGAGAAGCTTGATCCAGTCCAAAAGCTCCGAGGTGGAAGGCTTTTTCTTCATGCCCGGCACATCGCGGACATCGAAGAAGATGTTAAGCGCCTCGCTGAGCAGTCGCGGCTTGAGGCCGGGGTAATGCACATCCACGATGGATTGCATCGTCTCGCGGTCGGGAAAGCGGATGTAGTGGAAGAAGCAGCGGCGCAGGAATGCGTCGGGCAGTTCCTTCTCATTGTTCGACGTGATCATCACGATGGGCCGCACCTTCGCCTTCACGACATCACCCGTCTCGTAGACATGGAATTCCATGCGGTCGAGCTCTTGCAGGAGGTCGTTCGGGAACTCGATGTCGGCCTTGTCGATCTCGTCGATGAGGAGGATCGGCCTTGTCCCGGACTCGAAAGCCTCCCAGAGCTTGCCTTTGCGGATGTAATTCCTGATGTCCTTGACGCGCTCGTCGCCAAGCTGGCTGTCGCGAAGCCGGTTGACGGCATCGTAGTCATAAAGGCCTTGCTGCGCCTTCGTCGTGGATTTGATGTGCCATTCGATGAGAGGCGCGCCGAGCGCGGTGGCGACCTCTCGCGCCAGAACGGTTTTGCCGGTGCCGGGTTCGCCTTTCACCAGGAGCGGGCGCTCAAGCACGATGGCGGCGTTGACCGCGACGCGAAGATCGTCGGTGGCGACGTAGGTATCCGTTCCTTCAAAGCGCATGCTCGACTTCCTTGTCAAATCGCCGTCGCATGCGTTTCAGCAAAAGACGGGCCGATACGGCGCCGTGCAAACGCCTCAGGGATATTGGATCAACACGTACGATGCAAATGGGGTGCCGAATCCGGCTTTACTTTCTAATTCCGGTCGCCTTTGAGATATTGTTCCGCGTCAAATTGATAGTGCGTTCTGCAGAACTCACACGTCACGGTGATGACGTCGTTTTCGGCCATGCCATCGAGTTCTTGGGGTGAGAATTGGTTCAGCATGGTCTCAACGCGCTCGCGCGTGCAATTGCACTGTGCGTCGAGGGGGGTGGCTTGAAAGGCGCGGACTTCCTCCTCGTGGAAGAGCCGGTAAAGAAGGCGCTCGGGAGGAAGGGTAGGGTCCAGGAGTTCGTGGTCCTCGACAGTTGCGGCGAGCGCTTGGGCGCGCCGCCAGCCGTCATCGTCGACGCTGCCCGCGTCAGGTTGCGAATAGTCATCGCTGTCCTGGCGGCCGCCTTCCCGCGTCAGCTTCTGCACCATCAGGCCCCCCGCGCGCCAGGTCCATTTTCCCGGGTTTGATCCCTCTCCCGCGGTGAACTGCCGGGCAACCGCGATGCGGATGAAGGTGGGGATCTGTTCGGATTGATCGAAATATTCGTGTGCCGCATCGACAAGCGTGTTACCGGCGAGGCCGACAATGCCTTGGTAGCGCTCCATGCCAGCTCCCGGATCGATGGTCATGGCGAGATGGCCGTCGCCGAGAAGCGGCTTCGGCGCGCCGGCGCCGTTCACGGAGCCCGCGAACTCGTCACGATTGTAACTGGCATAGCCCCGGACGTGGCCCGGCGAGCTGTAGTGAACGACGAGGAAGCTCACCGGCCCATCGGACTGGGTCTGCAGGATGAACTTGCCGTCGAATTTCAGCGCCGCTCCCAGCATTGCGGTCAGCGTCACAGCCTCTCCGAGAAGCAGCAGAACCTGCTCCGGGTAGTCATGCCTGTTGAGGATCTCGTCTACGACAGGACCGAGACGGATGAGGCGCCCGCGAGCCCCGGATGCTTCTAGCTGGAAAGGGAGGACGTAATCGTTGAACTTACCCGTGCCGGTGACCTCGGCAAAATTTCCGTAATCTCCGCCCATCAAACCTTCTCAAGACACCACGCCAGGATTGCCCGCTGCGCATGCAACCGGTTCTCCGCCTCGTCGAACACAACCGATTGCGGCCCGTCGATAACGTCGTCCGTCACTTCCCTGCCGCGGTGCGCCGGCAGGCAATGCATAAAGATAGCATCCTTCGCGGCTTTTTCCATGAGCGGCATGTTGACCTGATAGGGCTTCAGGAGCTCGACACGTTCTGCGGTGTTGTCCTGGCCCATTGAGACCCAAACGTCGGTAACGACACAATCGGCGCCCTTGACCGCTTCGCGGGGGTCTTCGAACATGACGAGCTTGCCGCCTTCCGATTGAGCCCAGTTGATCAAGTCGAGCGGGGGACGAAGACTTTCCGGCGTGGCCAGGTGCAGGGTGAAGCCGAAACGAACGGCGGCATGAATCCAGGAGGCAGCCACATTGTTGCCGTCGCCGATCCACGTAACCAGCAGAGGCTCAACCGGCCCTTTCTTCTCCTCCAATGTCATGATATCGGCAAGGATCTGGCAGGGGTGAGACCTGTCGGACAGGCCGTTGATCACCGGCACCGTGGCATACTGTGCGAGTTCGATCAGCGTCTCGTGAGACGTTGCACGCATCATGATAATGTCGACATAGCGAGACAGGACGCGCGCCGTGTCCGCGATGGTCTCGCCGCGGCCGAGCTGCATGTCGGAATGGTTGAGAACGATGGTCTCGCCCCCGAGCTGCCGCATCGCGACATCGAATGACACGCGCGTGCGGGTGGATGTCTTCTCGAACAGCATGGCGAGAACTGCTCCTTCCGCAAGACGCGGGCGAGAGGCAGCAGGAGCCTTGAACGATTTCTTCAGACTTTTGGCGCAGTCGAGGATAAAGCGCAGCGTTTCGCTATCGTAGTCGTCAATATCGATGAAGTGACGCAGAGTCATGGGCAATTTGAGCGTCGTGTCACGCTGGAAGTGTAGCATTGAGCCTCGCACATGCGGTGTCTATTTTTGCGCACGCTTCATTTATTTCCGAATCTGTTACAATAAGCGGTGGCAAAAGTCTGACGACATTCTCGCCTGCGGTAACAGCCAACAATTTTTCCGCAAAGAGCATAGCCGCTACGTCCGTATTCGGGACGTTGCATCTCAGGCCGAGCATAAGGCCCTCGCCGCGGACCTCGGCTATGATGTTCGCATGCCGAGAAGCAATATCACCAAGCTGATTCTTAAAAAGCAAGCTCATCTTGCGGACATTTAACAGGAAATTTGGTTCCAGGACGATGTCGAGGACGGCATTGCCCGCCGCAGCGGCGAGCGGATTGCCGCCAAAGGTCGAGCCGTGTGTGCCAGCAGTCATCCCCGCCGACGCTTTTTCAGTCGCGAGGCACGCTCCGATGGGAAAGCCACCGCCGAGGCCCTTGGCCACTGCCAAGATATCGGGCTCGATCCCGGACCATTCGTAGGCGAAGAGTTTGCCGGTGCGGCCCATGCCGCATTGGACTTCGTCCAGCATAAGAAGAATGCCGTGCTCGTCCGCAAGCTCGCGTAGGGACCGCAGAAAGGGCCATCCCGCGGAACGGATGCCGCCTTCTCCCTGGATCGGCTCGATGAGAACGCCGGCGGTTTCTTTTGTGATGGCGGCGCGCGCCGCTTCGAGGTCGCCGAGCGGGACCTGGTCGAAGCCTTCGACCTTCGGGCCGAAGCCTGCCATGTGCTTCGCCTGATTGCCGGCAGCGATGGTCGCCAGCGTGCGGCCATGGAAAGCGCCTTCGAATGTGAGAATGCGGTAGCGCTCGGGATGGCCGCGATGGCTATGATATTTCCGCGCCATCTTGATGGACGCTTCCATCGCCTCCGCCCCGGAGTTGGCGAAGAACACCTTGTCGGCGAATGTCACGCTGCAGAGCCTTTCGGCAAGCCGTTCCTGGCCTGTTATGCGATAGAGATTGGAGGTGTGCCATAGCTTGCGAGCCTGCTCGATCAATGTGACAACGAGATGAGGGTGGGCATGCCCAAGGATGTTGACGGCGACGCCTCCGGCGAAGTCGAGATAGCGGTCGCCGGAAGCCGTGATGAGATAAGCCCCCTCGCCACGATCGAATTCGACATTGACGCGCGCATAGGTTCCGAGAACCGCAGATATTCTTTCCACTTGTTTTCCAATTAAAAAAGCCGCTCCGGCACCGGGCGGCTTCAGCTGACGAACCTATTTTCCTTGTGTTCGCCCTCATGTCAACCGGCACAAAAGACACACAGCCTCTAAAATGGAACGCTATTCCTCCAATTTAAGGGTCGGGTAATTTGTCGAGCGTGCACTTTTGTGCAATCATCCAAGTATTGAAGATGGGGTGGTGCCATCTCCTTCCGAATGCGAACACCATCGCATCCACCACGTCGCCGAGTGTATGGCGATATTCGTATCTCAGTAGGTAGCGTTTTCGAATTCCCGGATTCCACCGGAAGTAGCCCTTGGTTCAGGGCTGTCGAATGCTGCCGCGTCTTCGTGTCTTGCGTTAGCGCCCGTGGCCCCGCTGGTCAATCTCCCGGCGGCCGCGTCCCTTATTCGCGGTCGATCCGCCGAAATGAACGAGGAGCTAACATTATATGAGTTGGACAGATGAACGTGTTGAACTCTTGAAAAAACTTTGGGCGGACGGCCTTAGCGCGAGCCAGATTGCGACAAAGCTTGGAGAAGTTACGCGTAACGCCGTTATTGGAAAAGTCCATCGCCTGGGTCTTGCTGGCCGCGCGACAACCTCTCGTATCAGAGCTGCCCGTCCGCGTTCGAACATAGCGCTTTTCCCTGCGCGCTCATCGCAGGTGCAATATCGTACCTTCGGTAACACCGCCATCAAAGTGGCGCCTCAACCTCAGGAACGGAAACTGCCGGCAGCGGCTATTATACCGCTGCGAGCCATCCCGGACCTCGAACCAGCGCCCGATGGGCAGGTCAAACTGGTCGATCTCAAGGAGAGCATGTGCCATTGGCCGATTGGCGATCCCATGGAGGATGGCTTTCACTTCTGCGGCCGGCGGAAGTCCTTTGGCGTTCCCTACTGCGAGCACCATGCCGCGATTGCCTATAACCCGCTTGCGCGCAAACGCCGGACGGCTTAAGGCCGCGCACGGGCAAGAAATACACGGCGGGGGCCGGGAGCCAGGGTGTAACGCCCTGGCTCCGTTTACTCAAACGGGCTTTGGCCGGGAAACTTTTCTCCAAGCGCGTATCCTGCTCCGCGCACTGTGCGGATCGGATCTTTTTCTTTCCCGCGATTGATGGCCTTTCGCAAGCGGCCGATGTGAACGTCAACGGTGCGTTCGTCCACATAGACGTCGCGGCCCCAGACGCCGTCGAGAAGCTGCGTTCGTGTGAACACACGGCCAGGGCTCTCCATGAGAAACTCCAGAAGCTTAAACTCCGTTGGTCCCAGGCGAACCTGGCGGCCGTTGCGTGCGACGCGATAGGCTTCGCGGTCGAGCTGGATGCCATCCACCTCAAGAGTTTGAGCAATGCGCGTTGGGCTTGCGCGCCGAAGGATGGCGCGAACTCGGGCGAGCAATTCAGGCACGGAGAAGGGCTTCACTACATAATCGTCAGCGCCGACCGTCAGGCCACGAATGCGATCCTGCTCCTCGCCCCGAGCCGTCAGGATCAGGATGGGGATGGGACGGGCTGTTTTCCCTGCACGGAGCCTGCGGCACAGCTCGATGCCGGAAAGGCCAGGCAGCATCCAGTCCAGGATGATCAGGTCCGGCGGTTCCTCGTTGATTGCGACTTCGGCTTCGTCTCCGCGCCGAGCCAGCGAGACGCGAAAGCCCTCTGCTTCAAGATTATACTGAAGCAGCAGCGCCAACGCCTCCTCATCTTCAACAATCATGACCTTGGCATTCATAGGTTCAACTCACTGTGTCGAATAGGTCACCCCTTTCCTGTCCCATTGTACCCGAGAACGAGAGTCCGGCTCGTCGTGTCCGACTTCGGGCGCTCGTCGTCGAGTGGTTTTCCATGGACCAGAAAGTAGATTGTCTCGGCAATATTCGTCGCATGATCGCCGATGCGCTCGATATTCTTGGCGCTGAACAGAAGATGCGCGTAGAGCCCCGCACACTGCGGCTCCTCCATCATGGCCGTTAACAATTCGCAGTAAAGCGAATTGTACATCGCGTCGATATCGCGGTCCTGTTGCCAGACTTTCAGCGCCGCGCCCGCGTTACGCTGAGAATAGGCGTCCAGAACATCTTTCAGCTGCCTCATGGCAGCTTCGCCGATATGCATGAACCCGGTCATGACCTGAGTCGGGCGCCCCTCCGCCGCTATCGCGATCGCGCGTTTGGCGATGTTTTTCGACAGATCGCCAATACGCTCCAAGTCCACCGCGATACGAATGGCATTTATGATCAGGCGCAGGTCGCTCGCCACGGGCGCGCGTCTCGCTATGATCGAGATCGCGAGCTCGTCCACGGAGCGTTCCAGCGCGTCGATCTTTCGGTCCTTTTCGAGCGTGACCTCGGCCAGGCCGGGGTCGCGATGATAGAGTGCATCGATAGCCTGCCCAAGTGCCTGCTCCGCAAGCCCGCCCATTTGAGCAATCATCGTGTCCAGCGCTTTCAGTTCCCCCTCGTAAGCCTTTACGGGATGTTCCGCCAAAGCCTTTTCCTCCGCCTAGGGCCGAAGTTTCAGGACGCGCAGCCACCTCGAGTCGTGAGCTGGCCGGTTACGGGGCTTAGCCGAACCGTCCGGTGATGTAGTCCTGCGTCCGTCTTTCCGTTGGATTTGTAAACATTTGATCGGTGGCATCTTCCTCCACGAGATAACCGAGATGAAAAAAGGCGGTACGCTGAGAAACGCGGGCCGCCTGCTGCATGTTATGAGTTACAATCACAATGCAGTAGTTCTCGCGAAGCTCGTCGATGAGTTCCTCGACTTTGGCCGTTGCGATGGGGTCGAGCGCCGAGCATGGCTCATCCATCAGGATCACTTCGGGGCTGACGGCAATCGCCCGCGCGATGCAGAGGCGCTGCTGCTGCCCGCCTGAGAGGCTGGTGCCTTCGCTGTTGAGGCGGTCCTTCACTTCTTCGAAAAGGCCCGCGCGCTTGAGGCTTTTCACGACGATTTCTTCAAGGTCCCCTTTCGACTTCGCGAGGCCGTAAATCCGCGGACCGTAGGCGACATTTTCGAAGATCGATTTCGGGAAGGGGTTCGGCTTTTGGAACACCATGCCAACGCGGGCGCGGACTTGAACGGGGTCAACATCGGGATCGTAGATGTTCTCCCCCTGGATCCTGATTTCGCCCTTTACGCGCGCGTCTGTGATGGTGTCGTTCATCCGGTTGAAACAGCGGAGGAAGGTCGATTTTCCGCAGCCCGACGGGCCAATGAAGGCCATCACATTCCGATCCGGGATATCGAGGTTCACGCCGAAGAGCGCCTGTTTCGCGCCGTAGAAGACGGAGACATTGCGGGCCGTCGCTTTCGGGGGGCGTTTGTGCGCGGTACCAGGGGACGCTGAGCCAGGTCCCGATGGCGAAGCGTTTTCGATTGGCTCGACTGAAAACTCTACCATTTACGTTCATACCTATTGCGCAGGAGCATGGCGATAATGTTCATCGCCGCGAGGATCACGAGGAGCACGATAGTTGCGCCTGCGGTCTTCTCGACAAAGCCCCGTTCAGCTTCGGTGGCCCACATGTAAATTTGGACAGGCAGCGCGGTTGCAGGATCGAGGGGCGATTTTGGGATGTCCACCACGAAAGCGACCATGCCGATCATGAGGAGGGGCGCGGTTTCGCCAAGCGCCTGGATCAGCCCGAGGATGGTGCCGGTGATGATGCCGGGAAGGGAAAGAGGCAGAACGTGGTGGAAGACGGTCTGCACCCTGGATGCGCCGACGCCGAGCGCAGCTTCCCGAATGGAGGGCGGGACGGCGCCAATCGCGGCGCGCGTCGCGATGATGACCGTCGGCAGCGTGCGAAGCGTGAGAACGAGCCCCCCCACGAGAGAGGCCGACCGGGGAAGCCCCGCGAAGTTGATGAAGACCGCAAGGCCCAGCAGTCCGAAGACGATAGACGGCACAGCTGCCAGATTGTTGATGTTGACTTCGATGAGGTCGGTGAAGCGGTTCTTGGGCGCAAACTCTTCAAGGTAGATTGCCGCCGCCACGCCCAGCGGCACCGACAGAAGCACCACGATGAGCATGATGTAGAAAGAGCCGAGAAGCGCCACGGCCAATCCGGCGGTTTCTGGCTGGCTCGAAGCCGTATTCGTGAAAAGCCCGGTGTTGAAAAGCTTCTGCATCATGCCTTCGCCGGTCAGCTTGTCGATCCAGGTGAGTTGCTGGTCCGAAATCTGCCGGTTAGCCTGCGGAAGCGTGCGATCGATCTTCCCTTTCAGGAAAGCGTCGGCGTTGCCGCTCGCCAGCACCCAGATAGTTTTTGTTTGGCCGATCAGCGAGGGATCGGCCGCGACCATCTGGCGGAGTTGGGAGTTGGCTTCTCGCGAAAGAAGGGCGTTCGCGGCCGTGCGCTGAGCCCGGTTGGACGCATCAATGCCGAGCACCTTATAGAGTGCCGTATAGGCGAGCTTTTGGTAATTGGCCTGCGCCAGCGCATTCGGGCTTCGGTTCCCGTCGGGGTCGATCTCCTGCGCGTCGAAAGTGATCGGCAGCTCGATCGAGGTTTGAAAGAAGGCCGTCCACCCATTGCTGATGATGGACGTGAACAGGATGACGAGGAAACCCAGTCCGATGGCGATCGCCGCCAGCCCGTAAAGCTGGAACCGGATTTCCGCCCGCCTGCGGCGGCGCATGAGCGCGGGATTGTCGAAGCGGCTGGGAGCCGAGGGAGCGGCGAGATCGGTCATGGATCGATCCTGGGCAAGGACACTCATGCCGCCTCCGGCTGAATGTCATGGCCGCCCTTGAGGCGGCCATCCAGGGAAACAGCCGGCGCCTTCATTGTCACCCTGGATGGCCGGGTCAAACCCGGCCATGACAAAGAAGGCCATGACAATTGAGGGAGCCTAGCTGGATTTGGCATCATTCATACTGCTCCCGATATTTCCGCACGATGTAAAGAGCATAGACATTAAGCCCGAGCGTCAGAATGAATAGAGTGAGACCGAGGGCAAAAGCGACGAGCGTCTGCGGAGTGTTGAATTCCAGGTCGCCGGTGAGCTGGCTCACGATCTTGACCGTGATGGTCGTCACGGATTCGAAGGGGTTCAGCGTCAGATTGGCGGCAATGCCTGCGGCCAGCACCACGATCATGGTTTCGCCGATGGCGCGCGATGCCGCGAGCAGGATGGCCCCGACAATGCCGGGGAGCGCGGCGGGCAATACCACCCGCTTGATGGTTTCGGACTGGGTTGCGCCAAGGCCATAGGAGCCTTCGCGAAGGGACCGCGGAACGGCGGAGATGATGTCGTCCGAAAGCGAGGACACGAAGGGAATGATCATGATCCCCATCACGATTCCGGCCGTGAGAACGCTTGTCGGCTGGATGACGAGCCCCGCCTGTGAGCCGACAAAGTTCAGGAACGGCCCCACGGTGATGACCGCGAAGAAGCCGTAAACGATGGTTGGGATCCCCGCCAGCATCTCCAGCAGTGGCTTGACGGTTGCCCTGACCTTTGGATGGGCATATTCCGACATGTAAATCGCTGCCAGCAATCCGATCGGGACCGCGACGAGCAAGGCAACAAGCGAGATATAGAGCGTGCCCCACATGAGCGGCACGAGTCCGAATTGACCTTCCGTGTTTCCGGTGGCGCCTGCGTCCGCAAAACGCGGGTCCCAAACCGTGCCTGTCAGAAAATCGACGAAGGACACGCGCTTGAAGAAATCCAGGCTCTCGAAGAGCACCGAAAGCACGATCCCGACTGTGGTCAGGATCGCGACCGAAGAGGCCGCCATGAGGGCGGTCACGATAACCCGCTCGACGCGGTTGCGGGCGCGAAGATTCGGCGAAATGCCGAAAAAAGCGAAAGCAAAGCCGGCAATAGCGAGAAGGGCGGCAACGAAAGTCTGAGCAAGACGGCCTTTTCGCTTCAGATTGTCCAGGAGTTGGGCGCTCTGGATGATTGCCGCGTCCGGCGCGGTCGCGACGGCGATCCCTTTCGCTGAAAGAAGACGCTGTGCCTCTTGGGGATTGGCCTTTGCCGCCTGCAGTTCCTCTCTGCTGAATGTCTTGAGGCCGGATGCAACGCTTTTTACGACGCTCATTGTGAGCCCGATCTGCGCTTCCGATCCCTGCAGCATTTGTGGGGGTAAGCTCGCCTGGACTTGCCCGTCGATCAAGCGCGGCTCAACCGCCGCCCAGATCAGCAAAACGAGGATCGCTGGAAGCGAGGTCCAGAGAGCAAGATAGCCGCCATGATAGCCGGGGCGGGAATGAAGCGATCTCTCCTCGCCACGCGCCAGGAGCTTGGCACGCGCAAATCCAACAAAAAATGCAGCGACCGCCAACCCAAGCAGACTAAGAAGCAATATGCTGAGAGACACAGCCAACTCCCGAAAGGCCCAAGGTATCGATGCAACATAGCGTGGCGGCTGCCCCGCCGCCACGCGCCTTTGCGTCTAGCTGAGCGGCCCCATGGTCTTCAGGGATTTGACGGTCTCGCGCGTCTCCTTCGCCTCTTTCTCCGGAAGCGGAACAAGCCCGTATTGAGCGAGCGGGCCGTCCTCGCCTATCATTTTGTCGCTGACGAAGAACTCCGCATACTCTTTCAGGCCGGGGATGACGCCCTCATGAGCCTTCTTCACATAGAAGAAGAGGGGCCGGGAGACCGGATATTTCCCATCGGCGATCGTCTCGACGGACGGTGTGATCCCGCTCACCGGCGCGACCTTCAGCTTATCGGTATTGTTCTCATAGAAGGAAAGACCGAAGACGCCGAACGCCTGCTTACTGCTCTGCAGACGAGCCAGGGTCTCGGTGTAATCGCCGTCGATATCGACAGCGTGCTTGCCGCCGTCGTCCTTGCGGACCTTCGCACACGCCTTCTCGGTAGCCTCGCCAAGCTTTTCAGCAGGGATGCCGCTCGCCTTAAGCTTCTCTTCGATAAGCTTGTCCGCGCCGGAAGCCTTGCAACCTGCGACCAGCACCTTCGTTTCGAAAACTTCGCGTGTTCCGTGCTTCTCGCCCGGAATGTAAGCGACGATGTCCCAACCGGGGAAATTCGGGTTGACCTCTTTCCAGGTCTTGTTCGGATTGGCTGCAAGGGCGCCGTTGACCGGCACTTCCGCGCCGATGGCGAGGAACCAATCCTTTGGTTCGAACGCAAACGAGGGGCCCTTCACGTCGGAAGCGAAGACGATGCCGTCATAACCGAACTTCACTTCCACAATGTCGGAAACGCCGTTCTTCGCGCAGGTATCCTGCTCGGACTTCTTGATGCGGCGGGAAGAGTTGGCGATATCGATCTTGTCCTCGCCAACACCATCGCAGAATTGCTTGATGCCAGCGCCCGAGCCGCCGGATTCGACAACCGGGGCCTTGAGCGTCGAACTCGCTTTCGCGAAATTCTCGGCGACGATCTTTGCGTAGGGGAAGACGGTCGAGGAACCAGCGATTTTGACCTGATCACGAGCGGATGCGGGGCCAGCGGAAAGAAGTCCGGCAGCCGCCGCAGCCGCAACGTATGCGGCAAGACGATAATTCACTGTGCTCTCCCTTGGAATATGAAACCAGCCGGCAACCTGTCGGCGGTCGATGCGCTGGGATCGTAGGGCAGCGCTACAACTGTTTTATGAAAGCTGAATGTACGTTTCATGACAGAGTAAACCATTGAGTGGAATGCGAAACACCTCTGCATGACACATAGAGCGCTCCGCTTCGGTGTCCATCTGCATATCTTATTGGGTAACCTGAGCCGAAAGGTGCTCGGCCAGAATGACGGTAAACTTTGTGCCTGCCCCCACTGTCGACGAAATACGAAGCTCGCCCCGGTGGCGGTTCACGACGTGCTTCACGATGGCGAGCCCAAGGCCGGTGCCTCCTTTTTCCATGGCTGCGGACCCCGGAACCCGGTAAAAACGCTCGGTCAATCGCGGCAGATGCTGGGCGGCAATGCCGGGACCGTCATCCTCGACGCTTATGGCGATTACGCTCGAGGCTCCGCTCTGCTGACGCTCGAGCCTGACGACGACGCAACCGCCCGGCCGACCATATTTGATGGCGTTGTGTATGAGGTTAATAAAGACCTGCGCCAGCTCGTCGCGGTCTCCCAGAACAGTTGCGCCATCAAGCTCGGAATAAACCTGAACATCGATGTTGGCCTGCGACGCCATGGGCTCCAACGCGTCGCAAGTGTGGCGGACAAGTGTCGAGATCACGACGACGTCACGCGGCTTCAGATGCGCCCGCATTTCGACCCGGCTCAGCGACATGAGGTTGTCAATCAGGCGCGCCATCCGCTCGGCCTGCTTCGCCATGATCGGCAGAAAACGGTCGCGCGCGGCTTCGTCATTGCGAGCCGCGCCCTGAAGGGTCTCGATAAACCCCACTAGCGATGCAAGCGGTGTCTTGATCTCATGACTGGCATTCGCGATGAAGTCGGAGCGGAGCTGATCGAGACGGCGCTGTTCCGTCAAATCCCGCAGAAAGAGCAGGGTGACCGATTCATTTTCGGGTACCCCTTCGAGATGAGAAACCGTCGCCGCCATGTAGCGCTCGACAGGAACCCTTTCGCTGAAGCTGACAGTGCGCTGCGGCTTTTCGGGGCCGCAGTCCATGACGGCGTCGAGAACTTGAGGGCTGCGGGTGGCGCTCGAAATGTGGAACCCTGGCCTCAAGCCCCCGAAAAGGTCTCGCGCCTTTCCGTTCGATGCAAGGATACTCCCGTCACGCGCAAGAAGAACGGCGGGTTCCGGAAGCGCATCGATGACCGATGCCGCCATGTGAAGGGGCTTCACCGGCGCCTGCGGCGCGGCGATCGCTTTAGGGGTAACCTGTTTCATGACGGAACGCGGGATAAGGGCCAAACCGGCGGTGGCGGCGAAAAGCGCCGCAGCCTCCGCTTCCCAAGGCAGCCGGTATATGACGGCCAAACTGAAAAGGATGACGGCTAAGAGGAGAACAAGCCATCTCC
Source organism: uncultured Alphaproteobacteria bacterium (assembly GCA_963839435.1). Classification (GTDB taxonomy): domain Bacteria; phylum Pseudomonadota; class Alphaproteobacteria; order Rhizobiales; family Rhodomicrobiaceae; genus Rhodomicrobium. Next base: position 135,763 of record CAWIVD010000028.1, on the reverse strand, counting down.
GCTCGAGCAGCCGGGTGACTGCGCGGCGAGCTGTTAGCGGTCCCGCCTCACTCTCATCGGTGTGCTGAGCCAAATCAACGAGACGGCTTAGGGTGTCCGGCGATTTGGCATCTGAGCCTTTATCGTAGCTGTTCAGCATGTCTCATGAATTGTCCGGCGCAGGCAATTTCGCGGTTGCGCGAAGTGTTGCCGCATGACTCGAGCATACAGCAAACCTGCGACATATTTTCAACGCTCGGTTTCGCGGGCGAGCGGGATCAACGGTCCCGGCTGGCGCCTGCGGCGGCAAGCTCCCGGAGATATCCGTTCCAGAGCTCCTCTTTCCGGCCCGCGATCTCATAAAGATAGAGCCAGGAATAAAGGCCGGTGTTGTGACCGTCGCTGAACACGAGGCGAACCGCATAATTTCCGACAGGCTCGATGGCGCGTATGGTTACGTCGCGCTTGCCGGGCACGAGCTTGCGTTCCGATGGCGAGTGGCCCTGGACCTCCGCGCTGGGGCTCACCACGCGCAGGAATTCGGCGGAAAGCCTGCTCGCGGTCCCATCGGTGAAAGTGATGCAAAGTTCGGATTTCTGCGGGTTCAGCCGCAACTCGGAGGCGAATGGTTCCTGCGTGCCGTTTTGGGTCATTCTTTTTTCCTCTGGGCTTCCACCGTTTACCGGGCTTTCAGCTTTCCGCATTACGCTTTTTTGCCGTAATCCAGCTTAATACACTTAAGTGCTCGCCGGCGAAGCCGCCATAAAGGCTTTCAATCAGGCGACGTTTTGTTTCAAGCCCATGTTATCCAGACCGTTCGCGTAGGTATCCATGCCAGCAATTCAGATGTCTCGCGGTGAGCGTTTTTCGCTTGAGAAGATCATCAAGCGCCCCTGCCTTTCAACGGATATCCCGTTGGAGCATGCGGAAAAACTGTTGAATTACGGCCTTGTGAAGCGGCAGGTGATGCTCCTCCACGCGACCCCGCTGGGCCAGCTCGAAATCCTCCGGCAACGGTTCAGAAGAGATGACTTCGGCTCACCGTTCGCGATGAAAAAGGCAGGGTAGTCGAGCGAATTTGACGTTTTGCTGCCGCCTGCGACAAGTTCGTTCTCGTACGAACAGCCATAAGTCGCGGCGCCTTAGCCCATCGCCGTTTTTGGACGCGGGGGAAAAAGTACTTGTATGTTTACTTATGGCCTTTTTGCGAAACGAACCCAATTAACGGATCGTAAATCCTCACAGGATGAGGTGCCTGGAGAATCTCCGGTCGAACGCTCTTGCGCGTGCCGCCGCGAATCTCACCAGGAGGGCAATATATTTACGCCGTTGTAAAACCTCACTAGTAGGATTCATCATCGCACCTATAATGTCTGGAAAGGATGGAGCCGATATATCTCGGCTCCGGTCAGGCTTTAAAGGGCACGCTAGCGGGGAGATGATGATGTCGAGAATTCTATTGAGTGCAGCCTTGGCCCTTGCTGTCCTAGGCACAACGGGTTCAGCCCAGGCGGCCGAAAACGGATACCACCACAGGAGAGTCCATCACCACTCCTACGCCCCGGCCCCTCGCTCTTACGAGTTCTTTTCGTTCGGTTACCCTTCCGAATATTACGCGCATCGCCCGGTTGGAGGCCATTCTTATTACTGGCAACACCGGTCATGGCCATTCGTGAACGGGGCTTCCTACAATTATCCCGGCTACTATAACAATCAAAGCTTCTGGGAGCGGGTTCAAACGCAGGCGAATTATCCCATCCAGTATTAGCCTGTTATCAACGCTTGGGTGAGCTTCCGCTTAAAAGTGCCGCCAAAGACGGCACCGGGAGCTTGCTCACCATCAGCGCGCTGGCCGTGACCGCGGCGCCCGCTATCACCATTGGAATTTCCGCAGGGTGCAGGCGCAGCACCGCAGCGTCCGCCCCCATGATCGCCATGGCGGCTCCCGTCGATGGCAAGCCGCAAAACCATTTCTTTCGCGGCCGGGAAGGATCCGCCGGGACAGGCAAAACCGCTTTGGACTGAACGTTGAAGCGCGCCAGGCGAAGGCCCGTTGCAATCACGTATATGGCCGCGATGAGCCAGCCTGCCATTCCCAGCGAGAACAAGTGGCGGTCATAGAGAAGCATCGCCGGAGCAACGCCGAAATTCAGGAAATCTGCAAGAAGTCGAGTTCGGCCCCGATTGCGGATTCAGCCGAAAGCTTCCTCGCTGCAAAACCGTCGGCCGCGTCAAGCAGAGCCGCTCCCAGAATAGCCGTCATTGCGAGAGCGAACTGGCCTTCGCCTGAGAGGCGTATCGCAGTCAAACCGAGGACTACGGCGGCGAGCGTCAGCAAATTCGGAATGAACCGCATCAGATTGCGAAGCCGAGATCCCCCCGAAGCGGCACTATCGTTGCCGACCACCTTGAAGGGTTGGCCATGATCATGCTTCATCGCGCCCGGCACCTCACGACGCAGATATGCACCAAGGGTTGCACTCCCGCCTCCATCACTGTCAGTTTAGTCTCCATCCATGGGAACAATTCCGCCAGGAAAATGCAACCCGGCAATTGGTTTCGATGCACCCTCGTCGATGACAAACATCATATTTAGATACGCTGGAAGCTCCGATGAGGCTCCTGCAACTCTAGGTCCGCAATGATCGTTTCGCCCGCAAGTGTGCGCTGCCCTTCGGAAACAAGCAAAGTCGATGGCGGAAGATAAAGGTCGACGCGGCTGCCGAAGCGAATGATGCCGAGACGTTCGCCTGTCGTGACAGTGTCGCCGAGCTTGACGTCCGTCACGATGCGGCGTGCAACGAGGCCCGCTACGAGAACGACGCCGAGCCGAACCGCATTCTTGGCTTCGATCACAATGCTTTGGCGTTCATTCTCCGAAGGAGCCTCGGGAGCGCCGGCGTTTTTGTAAAGTCCGGAGGTATGAACCGAAGCGTCGATCCGCCCCGCAATTGGCGTGCGTATGACGTGGACATCGAAAAGAGAAAGGAAGATGGAAACGCGCGTCCGGACCTCCGTCCCGAGATTGAGTTCGGCCGGAGGCGCCATGGTCTCAACGCCAATTACGACGCCGTCCGCCGGAGCCACGACAAGTCCATCGCGCTGAGGAACGATCCGGTAGGGATCGCGAAAGAAAAATGCCAATGCCCCTGTCACGATCAAGCATAACAACGCGAGCGTATTGAGCGACAGCAGAAATGCGAGGATCGTCGCGCCCGCCGCTCCAGCAACAAATTTATAACCGTCCTTATTGATTGGCGCCAATAACGCCCGGGCTTGAGAGAGTGCGTTAGGTCCAGCCACGATAGTCCCCTACAAGGTTGTTGAAATCGTTTTATGCGACAGTTGTTATTGCAGGCGCGCGCTGCGTATTGTTAGGATGATTGTCGCCGTTTAGCCACGCTAATGTCACAAGCAGTGCATAACCACCGACCTCAATGCACCGCTGTCCGAAGGGCGGTCCGGCGCCTTCTTTGATCCCAGGGAGATCTCGATGTACGCGAGAATAGCCGCAACTGTAATCGTTGCATGTCTAACACTTTCACCCGTTAGGGCACAAGATGCGGAAAAGCTGACGCTCTCGATTCCGCCCGAGGTCACCGAGGTAGCGACAGCCGGCACCTGGTCCGATGGCGATGCCTCAGGCGTTTTCCGCGCGACCGTGCTCACCGTTCCTTCAGGCGATACAACCCAGGCCCATCTCGTTCTTCAGCTGATGGCTGTCAGCGCGGACGGGAACACGTCAAAGGTTCATAAGACGGTCGCCGTGAAGCAGGTCGCGGACAAGAAGCTCCCGAATGCGTTCCTGGCGGTCGAGGAGGACGGGACCGAGAACGAGGTCACCTGGCGGGTCACGAGCTATGACAGCAACTCCAACGCCGATATCGGCGCGCTTGTCACGATCAACGCCAAGGGCGAGGTTGAGGTGAAGGACGCGCCGAAGGAAGAGGAGTCCGCCGCACAGCAGCAAAACGAGGACAAGAAGTAGCCGGGGATCAGGCTCCGGGTCGCGCGAGACTATCGGTGTGACCGATGTGGCAGGAGGCCGCCGCCTGGCGGCTTTCCTTCCAGGTGGTGATGGCCTGTTCGTCGAAAAGACCCAATTCGGCGACTGCGGCGGCCGAAGTTTCGGCAATCATCGCAATCAAGCTTGCATCTTGCGGTCCAAGTCGCCACGAACTGTCGCCACGAGTGACGGTATATCCACCATCGCACAACGCGTCGTGGAGGATGGCGGCGGCGTCTGGTCCGGCGGCTGCACCGAACCCCTTGTCGCGGCGCTGATGGACATTGAATGCCACGAGCATCGGCCAATCGGCCGGATGAGATGGTGACCAGATTTGGAAGCCGTTGTAGATGAGCGGAGCGTAAACGGTGGCGCTCACCGCTGCAGCGGCCCGCGCGAACCCCGTGATCCAGTCCTTCGAGACAAGATCGAAGAAGGCCGAAGCCGTGACGATTTCATCCGGCTGGAGAAAGCGCTCGACGCCAGTGCTGAGATCCGCCTCACAAAATGAGACTTCGATTGCGCGCCCATCCTTCTTGAACTGGAACTCTCCGCTCGCAGTTTCGAAGGCTTCATCTGCCCAGACCGCAAGCTCGTCGCGCGCGGAAGACAACAATTGAGGGTCGTGATCGAAAAGACGCCAGCGCTGCCGGATGCCAGGCGGCACGAGAAGCGCCGTATAGCGCAGGTTCGCTCCGGCGCCGCAGCCGAGGTCCGTGAATGTCACTTCAGTTCGACCGGCGAGCTGCGCCGCAAGGCCTGCCGCAATGTCAGCGTTTCTCGCCACCGCGTCGGCTGGTTCCCGCAATCGCAGCCATTCCTTGGAAAAGCCGCTCATTCAGCCGCGTGCTCTATGGCTTCAGCGATCGTGGCCGCCGTGCTCGCCCAGTCCGGCAAGGTTTGCCCGTGCCGCCAGGCGCCCTCGGCTTTTTCCCACCTCAGCGCCGCGCTTGACAGAAGGGCGCGAAGCGCTTCCGCGAAAGCTGCCGCATCTCCGCCAGCGCAAACGAAGCCTGCTGAACCGGGCACCGTGTCGCAAACCGCGCCCTCTCCCGAGGCAACGACAGGCAGGCCATGCGCAATCGCTTCGGCGAAGGCCATGCCGTAGCCCTCATACAAGCTTGCCAATGCGAAAACGTCGGCGGAACTATAAAGTGCCGATAATGTCGCCTCGTCGAGCTGACCCGCAAGCCGCACCCTTTCCTCGAAGCCGTATTCGGAAAGTTTCCGCCGGACAAGTGTTGCGGTTTGGGCCGACCGGTCCAGGGATCCTGCGATCGTGGCTTTCCAGGGCAGATCGCGCACCTTGTTCAGGGCGTCGATGAGGACGCCGTAGCCTTTGCGCGGCGTCAGACTGCCGACGCTCACGACATGAAGCGGTTGCCTGGCCGAAGCGCCGGATGCGCGTCTCCCGCGAAGGATGCCGGGCTCGGCGACTGTGATTTTGCTGTCGGGGACGCTAAATAGCCGCGTCAGCTCCCGCACCGTCCCATGGCTTGGCGCCACGACATGGCGGGCCAAGGCCAGCGCCTCCTCCTCAGATTTCAGTAAATGGGCTTTCTCCAAAGAGGATAGTCCTTCCTCGAGCCCAAGCGGATGATGCACCAAAGCCACGATCGGCCCTTTTAGACCCTCGATCATCGATACGGGCAGCGCGCCGTAAGCGAGCCCGTCGATGAAAAAGACGGTGCCCCGCGCGTCAAAGGCAGCCAGACTGGCCGCCGCCTCGTGCAATTCCGCTTCGGACGCGAGCGGGAAACCGGCCGGGAGCGGGCAAACCTCGACGTCAAGCCTTTCCGCCAGGAGCGGGAGGATCTTTCGCGCATAGACATAACCCCCGGTGGGAGTTGCGAGATCACCGGGGATCGCGAATACGCAGCGCGTCATTTTGGCAATGCGCCCTCGTAGGATGCGCGGGCTACGTGGCTCTCCTGAAGTGTTACTCGAAGGCGCGAAAGGGCTTTGCCATCATCGCCCAGCATTCCGTCAGCGATAACTTCAACCAGCTGATCGAAAATATACTGGCATAAAAACTCTGTCGTCGTAAGCTTCCCCGCCAACTCGGGCTTTTCGTCGAGATTCCGGTAATTCAGCGGCGCAAGCACGGCCCTCAGGACTTCGTGTGCGAGGCCGATATTGACGACGATGTTCTTGTCGCTCAGCTTCTCGCGAAAGAATGTTACGTGCACGATGTAGGTTGCGCCGTGCATCCCTTCCGCGCGGCCGAACGCAGGATCAGGCAAACTGTGTGCAATCAGAATGTGTTCGCGTACTTTCAGCGCAAATTCAGCCAATGGATTCTTTCCTCCGCATAGTTTTGGGCAAAACCGGCCAGCATACTAACATTACATGTTATCAAATTCTATGAAAGCATCAGCTTTCCTTACGCTGGCAGCGAATCAATTTAAAAGACGGTAGGCTGAGCAGAAGACTTTTGGGAAAGGGGCGTCTTTATGCAAAGCGTAGTCAAGCTAAGCGAAGCAAGCAACATCTACAAGTTGAGTGAGCACGCGAACGGCGAGGAGGATGCCAGCTCGCATCAGCTGGATGACACGCAGAAAAACCCAGCAGCGGCTGTGCTGGGCAATAAAGACGGCGGTGCGTTTGGTTCACTTGAAGTGTCTGATGAAAAGCCGGCTGCGGAAAAGCCCGGAGCGGATTCCCAATCCAGCGCGGACGATGCTCTTGCGTGGCTCAAGATCATCCAGAACGCGACCGTGGATTTGACCGCGGATCTTCGCGCGTCAAAAGGCGATGAATTTGGTCACGCCTTTGCGGATGGGACTTCATCTTTTGAGCATACTCCACCATCGAGAAACTCCGGATCCGTTCGGCGTGGGGAAGACGTCAGCCAAGAGAATCGGCACGAGGATTACGAAAACGAACGCCAGCTCGCGCAAAAGCTTTCATACAGGTACGCTGAGCCGCGGCAGGCGCCGCCTGAAACATTAGGGGCGGCAGTCTTGCCCTATGTGGCGGCAACAGGAGTACTCGCTTTCTTAGCGGGTAGCGCAGCGGTTTATTTCTTGATGGGGTCGTCATCCGCGGATGTCAAAGCGGGGGCGGTAGCACCCGTACCGGAAACCCAGATTGAGGCTCCGCTGTTGCATGGTGACCAGCCTGTACCGAGGAAAGGAAGTTTCCAACGGGCGGCGGCTTCCGGTGTTTCAAGCGATAGTACAACCTTCTCGGGCTCGAAAGCAGGAGAGCCCGGTGCCAAGCCGGTAGAATTTGGAGCGCCCGTTGAACATCAGCCTCAGAAATGGTCCGATACCGTCGAGACTTTCAAGCAATTCGTAAGGCCGGAGCAAAAGTAGGCGCGAGCCAGTACACTTGAACTCTCAAAGGGCTGTGGGGGCCTGATTGACGTTCATCTAATTCTTTCCGTCCGTGTAGCGGACCGCCGTTATGAGTGACGGCGAGCGGGGGGCCAGCAGCTCTGGAAGCGCATCAGGCAGTTCATCGAACGTCACTTCGTGCGTGATCAGTAAATCAAGGCGATCATCAACAAGGAGCGACAACGCTTTTGAAAGACGCCTTGTATGCGTCCAGCGAGCGCGCCGCGAGTTGGAAACAGCGCCAACCTGAGAGGAAATCAGCTTCAGCCGCTTGCTATGAAATGCAGCGCCAAGCGGGGCAGGAACTTCTCCCGAACCATACCAGCTCAGTTCGATAATGCTGGCCTCAAACCCGGCCGATAAGAGAGCTGTCGCCAGCCCGGAAGCTGTGGCAGAGGCGTGGAAGACGACATCTGCTTCGGCTTTGCCGAGTTGGTCAGGCAAAGAAAACCTCGCCCCGAACGCGAGCGCGATCGCCTCGCGGGCTGGATCGATATCGCAAACAAGGACCTCGGCGCCAGGCAAGCGGGCCGCGAGGCTTGTGACGAGGAGCCCAACGGCTCCCGCACCAACGATCACGATCCGGTCGCCCGGACCCGCTCCGCTGTCCCACAGAGCGTTCAGCGCCGTCTCCATATGAGCCGCGAGTATCGCGCGGCGTGCGGGGATTTTGTCAGGCAGCGGCACGACGGAATCGCGAGGCACAGAAAACGTTGTCTGATGCGGATGCAGAGCGAACACCATCCTTCCGATCAGATCGTGAGCTCCACTCACAACGACGCCAGCGGCGGAATATCCATATTTGACGGGGAACGGGAAGCTGCCTTCCTGAAAAGGTGCTCGCATTCGCTCGAATTCGCTTTCAGGCACTCGGCCTTCGAAGACCAGCTTTTCTGTTCCCCGGCTGATGCCGGACCACAGCGCTCTAACAGTTACGCGGTTTCCACTTTCACTGTTGTTGATCAAAGGCACGTTGGTTGGACGAAGTTCCGCGACGCGGGGGGCTATATAATAGAGTGCGCGGGCTGCGCATGTCTCACTGGTACGTGCGTTTGTCATGAACCGGGTTGCAAATTTCTTCGTTGGAAACAGAATGGTTTCCCGTTTTAGCGAGAAGTATCACCATAACCATCAAAACGGCGGTCCGTTCTCATCCAGAATTTCATTCTCTTCAATTTGATTACTTCCTTTGATAGATACTGTTTGTTCGATATCAGTGCAGAAAGTGCATCTGGAGGTTGCAAAATTCTGTGATCAGGGAACGCGTTCCGGAACAGGTTTGTTCGCGAGATGACAATTGGCCGGTCTCGCATCAGATCTGGCCCTGAAGGTTGGCCCGACGGTAGCGAGAGTCAGAGGAGGGCCCCGATATGCTTAAAGCGTCTATCGCAATCCTAATCGCTACGACGATCTCCGCATTGGCAGCTAATAATGTTGTGTTCAGGCACGAGGTCAGGTTCCAAGACCAGACCTTCATCTGCGGAGAGATTAAAGAGCGGGGCAAAATTCGGCGATTTATTCAGTCAATTCCGGAGGCGAAATACATTCCGGAGTTTGAACCGCGGGCGGTCGATCCGCTCGCCCGGAGTTGGCAGATCACCTATCGGATCATTTGTGAGGAAGGCTATCGCCGGCCGCCGCTCACAGCTCATCTGAGCCATAAAAGGTTTTAGGGTTGGTCCGCGCTTCTCTTAGGCGGTGAGGACGATTTACCGAATAGGGAGGGCCGCGAAGTGGGCTGGTGGATAGGAGCCATTCTGACCAGGCTAGCAGCTGAAAGTGTTCCGCTGGTTTCAGATGAGGATCATCGTAGAGCCGGGTAATCCCGGATGTCGGTGGTCCTACCTCCTTTTTTCTTGCCTAGCTGGCTTGAAGCCTTTAAAATTACTTGTTATTTTGTTTTCGACGAAGGCTATAGCGGCTGCAAGTCATATCGTCTAATACTCGCGAGCTAAACATTTTGGTGAGCGAGGCTGGACCGTATTTTCCCAGGCTGCGCCTCTATTGCGAAATACCAGTTCTCGGGTTCGCACTAGAGCCGGCTGGTTTTGATCGCTGGGTCAAAAGCTCGTTTCGGTGACTTATAGACTTGAGTACTGCAGTATAATGGGCCTATTTTCAGACATAAGATACAATGTTTACTCTTTCAAGACACAGATGGGAAAAATCGGTGACGGGATTGGCCCGTAATCTTAGTACAGAAGGTAGCAGGTTATGGGAAGCAGTAGTGATGTCTACAAGACGGTCGTCTTGGAAAGCTCGACCTGGGCAGTCGTCCGAACGGATCCCGCCCGGCCTCGTTTCATGGAAGTGATCGCGAACTTCTATGACGAAAAGCGGGCCAAAGATTATACGGAACAGCAAAATGGTCAGATCGAACAACCTCATCACCATAAAGAGCGGGGCAGTGTAGAAGCTTCCGCGCCTGCGCGGGCATCTCACAAACCAGATGTCGCCGAGGCCGAACTCAGCGCACGGCAAAGCTCCGTTTTGAAGGCGCTTCGTGAAAAGATGGATGAGACAAAACACGTCGCGGTAAGGGCTGCTGTCCTTGCTCAAGCAGCTCAAATACCGCTTGGCTCCCTTCACTCAGTGCTTGGATCGCTTGAGAAAAAGGGCTTGATCCAGACGAGCCGTGCAGGCTCGGCAAGGGCGCCGGCAGTCTACCGTGTCCTATAGGCAGGGAAGGCGCAATCCCAACAGCAGTGGCAATCAATTACTTCCATTCCCACCACCCAGGCGTCATCGATCTCTTGCCAAGCCGCAAAGCTCTCTGCGGCCTACTGCCTGCCTAAGATTTTTTAGGCATTTGGCTTTGCGCCATAACTGCGAGTAATTTTAGGTCTTCCTCGTTCTTTTCGCCTGTCAACAAGAAGCGGACGCGGTCCGTTACCCAACTCGCCGCCTTGTTCGAACCAAGCACCTGCACTGCTATAGGACTATCCGGGAGTTCAGCAGGAAGAGCATACAGCGTCAGCGGAGGCTCTGTCTTCGATGCATAGGTCAGCTGCATCATGCGGTCCTGGCGATAATTGAAGGTCTGACCGCGGAAGAGCGCATAGCCTTGCCGAGAGAAATCTGGGGGTGTCAGGGCCTTAGCGGTGATCTTGGAAAGCTGGAAGCGAATCAGCTCAGGGTTGGCGATGGCATCGGGATAGGGTGTCAGCGTCTCACGCGGGAAGAAGCTGTGAAAGCGCGCGATGTCCCCCGTCCAGGACGCCGGTGGCATTTGTGCGGCAGGGGCTCTCTCCGCGTCCTTCGGCGGAAGCGGTGCGCGCTGGCCCGTCACGACAGTCGCTCCGTAACCGCCAAAAACGCCGCCAGCAAATACCGCGATCACGAAAAGCATTTTCCGGACCGCGTCCGGATCTTTTTGCCCCTGCGATTGAGCCGCGGCGCGTGGGCCGGCTCTTTCTTTAGAAACCTGTTTGCCGTTGCTATCATCGAGCTGAATCGTACCCCGGGGAACCGTGATCTCCTCCCGGGCGAAGGCGCCGAAGCTTTCAATCAGCTGCGCCTGCGAACGCTTCAAACGCGCCACACGCCGTGAAATCTCCACATTCGCGTTTGCGAGCTGGGAGACTTCGCCGGATTGCCGTCTTTCGAGTTGGCCATCGAGATAGGCGAGCAGGAACTCGTCGCTCAACTGAGTTCATGCGGCACGCTCCCGCCCGGGCGAGGCATCGCTATCATACTCTTCGGGAAGCTCGCGATGATCAAGCCAATGCGACAGGGTGACATGGCCGCGCGCCAGGAGCTTCATCAGCGACAGCATGTCGGCTGCCATCACTTCGGCTGCTTCATCGTAAGACGTCCCCTCGCCGTAAACGAGGTAAAGAGAAGCCCTCTGCGACGAGGACATGTTTGCGATGAATTTCGCAAACTGAGCGGTCCCGGTGAGCGGTCCTTTGGCAAAGCTTGCCGCAAACAGGCGCGGCTCGGGCTGACATTGCTTTTGAATGCTGGGATTTGCAGTCCACAGAGCATACATGCGCCGCAATGCCTCGATGAGATGGTCGCGCTCATCTCCAGAAAGATCCTTGCGCAAATTCAGACCCTTGAACGTGCTGCGAAGAAGTGCCCGTGCCAGTTCTTCATTGACCGTCAACACGAGAGCGAATTTATAAAGGCGAACAATGATGCTCTGGAAGGCATCGCGCGAGCGGCTGCGGATCTGTCCAAAGGAAGCCATGGTACGCGGACTCTCCTTACAAATTAAAATAACGACCAACGGCCAAGATTTTGCCATGGAAAGGTTGACGCGCAGTAAAATTGCAACAAGGAATAGCGGAATAAGGGTTGTCACCGTCTTCTTTAACGATGAGGCGCCTGCCTGATTGCCAATCCACGCAAAGTTGTGAAACATCACAGTCCGTGAATTTTTTCTTAAATGCCGGCAGCGATGGCTGCTCTGTCCGGCGACGGCAAGTGCGGACCGCCCTATGATGACTGACGATTCAGCAGAAAACCGGCTCAGCAAATTCTCCAACGCTGATCGCCATTCGATCCCTTATTCCCAAACTGACGCCAAGCTGCAGGATCCGTCTCCGCCCCTCCTGTTGGAGAACGGACCCCACCTCGCTCATCTTCTGGAACATGCGATTCGCGGCAGCGGCCTTCATGAGCGCGCCCACTTTGACGCCGGCGCAGCCGATCCCTCAACGCAGGCCGCCGACCCGAGTTTTCTGCATGGAAGGCTGATCGAAGAACTGACAACTGCACAGCAACAGATGCGTGCCGAACCGCCGCAGTATGCGGAACAGCCCCTGATATATGCGGAGCCGGCCGCGCAGGAGCGTGCCGAACCGCCTGTTCCGCCGCACTATACGGAGCCTGTTGTTGAATATCGGGCGTTTGAAGAGCCTCAATACACAACTTTTGAACTCACCGATCAGGAACCGGCATCCCTTCCAGAGCTGATCTTGTCAGCGCTGCCCGTGGAGACGGATCCAAGGGAGCCGGATGTTGAGTCCAGGAAGGTTACCGAGGCTTTGGAAGAGCACTTGAGCGCTGATAAGCTGCGGAGGGCTCCCGCAGACGTGGCGCGCGCTGAAAGGACGCATACCCCCAGTCAAAGGGCTCGACGCCTGACGCGCCGAATACGGATGCGAGATTGGAACGGACGCTGCCTCGCGCTCTTAAGTCATATTCATCGTCACGTCTTCGACAGAAGGACCGAGAGGCTTCTTTTCTGCAAAACCCCTCTGCTTGAAGTCTATCATGTCGAGGACACGGAAAAAGGCTTGGAGAAGTCTTTCTTCTATCAAGGACCGATCCCTAAAAAGCTTCTCGACTGGGCGCTCTCGGCGCTTCCGCAAGATTTGAAGCGGTACGCTTTCGTCGATTTTCGCGCTGGCAACGGGCGCACCCTTCTCCTGGCAGCCCGGCGTAATTTTGAATACGCGGCCGGATACGCTTTCGATATGGAAGGCTCTGAAACGCTCGAGATGAATCTGGCCCAATATCCGAGATCCTATCTGGCGTGCCGGGATGTCCGGGCGCTGCGCGGAGACCGCGATGGGGTCCTCGTTCCTTCCCAGCCTTCTGTTCTCTTTTTCCCGGACAGTCTCAGTGCAGGCCACCTCGACGTCATCCTGACCTACGTAACCACCTCTCTCCGGCTCGACCCGCGCCCAATTTATCTCATCTTCGAGAATGCGGGGCGCGAGCGCAGCAGGGAACAGATGAGCCTGTTTGAGAACGTGCCGCTGCCTTTGCTCAATCGGGCTAAGGCGTTCCTTTTCGCACCCGTGAGCATTGCCGTTTATCGCTCCAAGGTCGACATAGCGAACTAGCCAACTCTTTTTGTCGACGAAAACATGGACGAAACGCCGAACGAACTCATTTGCGCCGAACGAGGCCGCGCCGGTCTCGTCCGCCTTAACCGGCCGAAAGCCGTGAATGCGCTCACCCTCGGGATGATCAGGGAACTCGAGGCGTTCACGCATGCTTGCGCGAGGAACCCGCATATCTATGGGATCGTAATGGAGGCGGAAGGGAAGGGCTTTTGCGCAGGCGGCGATATTCGAGTTATCCGCGACTGGAGCCAGAACAGCCCCAAGGAGGCGGATCGGTACTATATCGACGAATATCAGCACAACTGGACCCTTCAATGTTTCCGCAAACCGCACGTCGCCCTCATAAACGGCATCACGATGGGCGGCGGGGTTGGGATTTGCCTCTATGGCACGCATCGTGTCGCGGGTGAGAACATTAGATTTGCCATGCCGGAAACAGGGATCGGCTTTCTTCCAGACGTTGGAGGCTCGTGGTTCTTGCCGCGCATGCCAGGGAAAATCGGGCTTTATCTTGGCCTCACGGGCCGGATCTGCGGCCGCGCGGATTGCCTTTATCTCGGCGTTGCAACGCATTGCATTCCGGCGGGGAAGTTCGAAGCGGTAAGGACTGCGATGATTGAGGCTGAGCCTATTGATCCCGTACTGGATGGCCTCCACGAGCTGCCGGGAGAAAGCGCGCTGCAAACGCTTCGCGGTCCGATCGACCGGATCTTCTCGGCTTCGTCGCTTGAAGACATTCTCAAAGGCCTCGAGCGTGAGAATGGAGAATGGAAGGATTGGGCGCAGGAGACGCTTTCAATCCTGTCCGGGCGGTCGTCACTCAGCCTTAAGGTCACCTTCGAGATTTTCTGAAACGCGGGAGCAGGTTTAACACCCTCAAAGAGGCGCTCATCGTCGAATACCGGCTCGCAACGCGGATGATCCGGCGTCACGATTTCCGGGAGGGTGTACGAGCCGTCGTCGTCGACAAGGATCAATCGCCGAAATGGGAGTTGCAGTCCTTGGCCGAGGTCGGCGACTCACTCTTGCAATCACTGTTTGCGCCGCTTCCAGAGGGCGACCTTGAGATCAAGGATTACTGGTCGCCTCGCCTTGGATAAAAGGGCGTTCGTGGTTGCAATAATGCCACGATGCACATCTAACACGATGCCCAGAAAGCTTCGCGCCATTGACGCATGATAAACTCAATGGGAGAGATTGGCGTGAGTTAGTCGCCGGGGAGGGCACATGAGCGGGGAACGAGGCCCCTTCGGGCGCAGCGGCCTTGGCACACTCGGGCGAAGATCGTTTGTTTTCGGTGCTTCGGCAACGGTTCTTGCAGGCTGCTCGTTCATTCCGCGCGAACCCTTCACGGCCCGCGAACAAGCCATCGCCGAGATCCCCGGCATTCCAAACGCTCGCGTCTGGGTCGACGGCAGCGCGGCCGAGTTTGGGAACTTTTTGCGTGGAACGCCGATTGCTTCCCCGGCCGGACCTGCAGAGAGTTTCGACATCCTCGCGCTGTCCGGCGGCGCCTATGACGGCGCTTTTGGCGCTGGTGTCGTCGGCGGCTGGACCGCGACAGGAACACGCCCCAGGTTCAACTTCGTGACCGGCGTAAGTGCCGGCGCGCTTATCGCGCCGTTTGCCTTTCTCGGCCCCAATTACGATGCCGAGTTGCACGCAGCCTTCTCCTACGATGCGGCAGAGATGCTGGGCGATCTCGGGGGCATATTTTCGCTCCTTGGAACTGTGGATTTGCGCCACGGCATGCTTCAGAACCTGATCGACAAATTCATCGATGAGAGGCTTCTGGCGTCGGTCGCGGGGGAGCACGCGCGGGGGCGGCGACTTCTTATCCTGACCACCAATCTCGACGCGCAGCGCGGCGTTGTCTGGGATATGGGTGCGATTGCAACCGGCGGTCCGCAATATCGGGAACTCTTCCGTGACGTGCTGGTCGCCTCTGCCAGCATCCCCGGTATATTCGGTCCGACCTTCATCGAAGTGCACGCCAACGGCCATTTCTTTCGGGAAATGCATGTGGATGGCGGCGCGACCAGCCAGGTTTTCGTCCTTCCCGATATTGCCTTCGAGCGCGGGAGAAGAGTTGCCGATCCGAGAAACAGGCCGCGCATCTGGATCGTCATGAACAACCATATCACGCCACAGTTCGAGGTCGTGGAAGCGGGGCTTTTGACGACGGTCTCGCGCTCATTCTCGACACTGATCAAGAACGACGCGAAGAGCGTTCTGCTGGCGACCTTGGCCTATGTCGGAAGCGAAAGGTTCAACCTCACGTCGATCGAAAACGGCTTCGACGAGTGGCTGGCAGCCAATCCAAATGTAACGCCAGGATTTAACAGCCCTTATATGGCGGCGCTATACCGCTATGGCTATGACAAGGCGCTCTCAGGTCATTTGTGGTCGAAGCAGGTTCCGCTTGGCGCCGGACCGCCAGGGCGCTTTCAGGAAGTGGCGGGTCGCTGAAAGTTGCGGCGCAATTTGCACGCCTCCGGAACGAAGCCGGCGCTGGTTGCCTGGGAGACAGCGTTAACCCCTCTTGCATCGCAAGCGCAGCCGCGATTTATAGTCCACATTTCATTATGAACGGGATCAAAGCCATGAAACTTGCGCCCGCGTTCAAAGCGGTTCTTGTGCTCGGTTTGTTTGCCGGTTCCGGAGCGGATAGTGCCTTTGCGCAAACGCTGAGGAAGGTTCCCGAAAGCCGCGAGCAGATTATATTTTCCTACGCGCCAGTGGTGAAATTGGCCGCGCCTGCTGTTGTAAATGTCTATGTCCATCAGCGCGTCCGGCGAGACTCTGCCTTCAACAATCCGGTTTTCGAAGAATTTTTCGGCCGCGAATTCGGGCATAGCGAACGAGCGCAGAACTCGCTCGGCTCCGGCGTCATCGTCGCGCCAACCGGTGTCGTCGTGACGAACAACCATGTCATTCAGGGCGACGCGGGCGCCGAGATCAAGGTTGCCTTGTCGGACGCGCGCGAGTTCGACGCGAAAGTGCTCCTCAAGGACGAGCGCACCGATCTGGCCGTTTTGCAAATCAAAAGCTCCGATATCGAATTTCCCTATGTGAGCTTCGCCGATGCCGACCTCCTCGAAGTCGGCGATCAGGTGCTTGCCATCGGCAATCCTTTCGGCGTCGGCCAAACGGTGACAAGCGGCATCGTGTCGGCGCTGGCCCGCACCCGCTTAGGGATCTCGGATTATCAGTTCTTCATTCAGACGGACGCCGCAATCAACCCGGGCAACTCGGGCGGCGCGCTTGTGGATATGCAAGGCCGTCTCGTCGGCATTAACACTGCGATCTTCTCGAAGAGCGGCGGAAGCCAGGGGATCGGTTTCGCTATCCCTGCGAACATGGTGAAGCTCATTACGGAATCGGCTTTGCAGGGTGGCACGGTCCGAAGGCCATGGCTCGGCGCCAGCCTTGCCGAGGTCAGCCCGCAAATCGCCAATGCCGCCGGTCTTGATCGAGCTTCAGGCGCACTAGTTTCTGATGTCATGGACGGCGGTCCCGCCGCTTCCGGCGGCCTTCGCGCGGGCGACATCATCGTCTCGGTGGAGGGCAAGGACGTTTCCGATCCCAACGCCTTTGCCTACCGCTTCACCACGCGCGGGACGTCGGGTGAAGTCGAACTCGAGGTGCTCCGGGCCGGTACGCGCCGGAAGCTTTCCCTGCCGCTAATGACTGCGCCGGAGAACCCGCCAAGGGATGTGCGCGACCTTTCCGGCAACAATCCTCTGGGCGGCGCCAAGGTCGCGAATTTGTCGCCTGCCGTCGCGGATGAGCTTTCGATCGATGATACAAAAGGCGTCGTGGTCGTAGAAACCGAAGCCTACTCGATTGCGCGCCGCGTCGGTGTGAAGTCAGGCGACATCATCTCGGAAATCAACGGGGAAAAGGTAGACACCACAAAAAGCCTGGAGAAACTCGTCGGCAAGGGCGCGCGCGTCTGGCGCATGACCATCAAACGCGGCGGCCAGACAATTCGCACGGTCATCGCCGGGTGAAATGATGTAAAGTCGCCGCCTTACATTGGGGTGACTTTCATGGCCAAATCCCGATCCACTCCCTCAGCGCCGCTTTTCGAGAGCGTGGCTGCAACAGATAGCGTATCCCGTCCGCTGGCAGACAGGCTGCGCCCGGCTTCGCTCGCCGAGGTAATCGGGCAGGATCATCTGTTGGGCGAGGGCGGTCCGCTGCGGCGCATTGCCGGGGGCGAGAGACCCCGGTCGATGATTTTCTGGGGTCCGCCAGGAACCGGCAAGACGACGGTCGCGCGGCTCATGGCGCGCGGCGCCGGCATGCATTTCGAGCAGCTTTCGGCAATCTTTTCAGGCGTGCAGGATTTGCGGAAGGTCTTCGAAGAGGCTCGCGACAGGCAGCGTTTCGGCCAGGGGACAATTCTCTTCGTCGATGAAATCCACCGCTTCAACAGATCCCAGCAGGATTCCTTCCTACCCTATGTCGAGGACGGCACGATTATATTGATCGGCGCCACGACCGAAAATCCATCTTTCGAGCTTAACGGCGCGCTTCTGTCCCGCGCGAAGGTGCTGGTCTTCAAGCGCCTCACCGACGAGGACCTTGAGCATCTGCTGAAACGGGCGGAGACGGTGCTTGGCAAGACGCTGCCGCTTACACCCGATGCTCGGCAAACCCTGATCGGCATGGCGGATGGCGACGGCCGCTCGGTTCTCAATCTGGCCGAGGATGTCCTTGCATCCGCGCACGACATCTCGAAGCTCATCGAACCGGATGAACTCGTCTCCATCGTTCAGCGCCGCGCGCCCCTCTACGACAAGAACCGCGACGGGCATTACGACTTGATCAGCGCGCTTCACAAGGCGGTGCGCGGCTCCGACCCGGACGCGGCGCTTTATTGGTTCTGCCGCATGATCGATGGCGGCGAGGCCCCGCTGTACCTCGCGCGGCGCATGGTGCGCATGGCGGTGGAGGACATCGGCCTCGCCGATCCGCAGGCCCTCGTGCAGGCGAACGCCGCAAAGGACGCCTACGATTTCCTGGGCAGCCCCGAGGGCGAACTCGCCCTTGCTCAGTGCGTCATCTATCTTGCGACGGCGCCAAAATCGAATGCGGGCTACACGGCGTTCGGGGCGGCCATGCGCTTCGCGAAGGATGGCGGATCGCTCCCGCCGCCGAAACACATCCTCAACGCGCCCACCAAGCTCATGAAAGAGGAGGGCTACGGCGCGGGCTACATTTACGATCATGCGACGGAGGAGGGCGTCTCAGGCCAGAGCTATTTCCCCGAAGGCCTCGCGCGCCAGCAGTTCTACCGCCCGCGCGGCCGCGGCTACGAACGCGAGATCGAGGCCCGCCTCAAAGCCTGGGCCGAGGTCCGCCGAGGCGCCGCGACGCGCGGAGGGGGCGGCGATTAGCTTGCAGGCGCTTGCAGGCAATTTCGGTAGGAGACTGCTCTGAGCAAATAGTCCTTGGGCGAGCCAACGGATGCATCCCTTCAGGGACTCGTTCAGGCCGATTCCTGCCGTTCCAGATTTTCGAACCAAATGCCGGAAGACCTCAATGAGCGGAAATCGGCCTGCCGATAGATCGACACGTTACAAACGCTATCGGGTCTTTCCTCAGAATCGACGGCATTGACCTAGAGCGGCACTAATTACTCGCTGTCAAATCAGTCCGCCTCTCCCTGACTGAAGCGGACAATGACGACCGGGGTTGCCCTCTCGCCCACAACGATGAACGGTGCCCAAAAGGCTGGATGCACTTTGCTCTTATCGATGAGCGCCAGCATCCTCCTTGCTCAGCGCCCGCTCACGGGCTTCGAGAGCGCGCTTATGGAGCGGCTCGGCCTCGGCCAGCCGGCCCTCGGCTTGATAGAGCTGGCCAGATTGTTCACGCTTGTAAGCGTGTCGGGGTGCTCCTTGCCCAGCACCCGCTCGCGAGCTTCGAGCGCGCGCTTACAAAGTGGCTCGGCCTCGGCCAGCCGGCCCTCGGCTTGATAGAGTGGGCCAGATTGTTCACGCTTGTAAGCGTGTGGGGGTGCTCCTTGCCCAGCACCCGCTCGAGGGCTTCGAGTGCGCGCTTATAGAGCGGCTCAGCCTCGGCCAGCCGCCCCTGGGCTTGATAGAGCGGGGCCAGATTGTTCACGTTGTAAGCGTGTCGGGGTGCTCCTTGCCCAGCACCCGCTCGCGACCTTCAAGCGCTCGCTTATAGAGCGGCTCGGCCTCGGCCAGCCGGCCCTGGGCTTGATAGAGCGCGGCCAGATTGTCCACGCTTGTAAGCGTGTCGGGGTGCTCCTTGCCCAGCACCCGCTCAGCGACCTTCGAGCGCTCGCTTATAGAGCGGCTCAGCCTCGGCCAGCCGCCCTTCGGCTTGATACAGGAAGGCCAGATTGTTCACGCTTGTCAAGCGTGTCGGGGTGCTCCTTGCCCAGCACCTGCTCGGTCAGCGACAGCGCCTCGCGGGCTAGCGCGGCAGCCTCGGCATATTTGCCCTGGCCGTAAAGCTGGACAATCTGCCGGTTGAGGGAAGCGATGTCATTCGCGGTCTCCACCTGCAAGGCCACGGGGAGGATCGCAACCAGGATCCCGGCAAACAGGACATGCGCAGCTCCGTGCTTCAAAGCCGCTACGTGCTTTAAAAATGCCCAGTCCATGCGCCCCTCCCGGAATGCGATGAACGGCTTTTGCAGTATTCTGCGCTACGGTGCAATGCGATGAGCGGCTTTTGCAGTACAAAACGCGCCTGCAATAAGCAGGGGACTTGACGTCGGCAATACCGGTACTGGTCCAGACTATCGCGAGGAGTTCGCAGCCGGGCGTTTCGCCCCCGAAGGGCGCCGCCTTCATGTCGATCTCGATTTCCGTCTGACGTTTCAGCGTTTTCAGTTCCTTCAAAAGCCGGGAGAGCTGGCGCTGCAGGTTCGTCTCATAGCGGCTGAGCTTGCCGACGAAGTCCCCGCTCAGAAATCTTTCGATCACGCGCCCCAGCCGGATCTCCCTCGCTCGCTCCGGGGTCTCGGACCCGTCGAGGCCCGCGCCGATACCGTCCAGCATAAAGGCCTCCTTCTTCGCGGCGTATCCGAGCGAAGCGGTGAGCGCTCTCTCGAACACGGGGATGCGCCGCGAACGCCATAGTGTCTCGACGATCTGATCGGTCAGTTCGCGTTCGAGGACGCCCTGGGGTTGAAGTTCGGCGAAAGCCTCTTCGCGCAGCCGGATAAAATCGTCGGGATTCTCGCCGGCAAGAAGGATGTTTCGCGCCCTAAGTCCATGTGCGACGGCGTTCTGGCTGCTTGCCTCTTTGCCCTGCGGCGTCCTGGGGCCGGTGCTCCCTTGCGCATTCTTTCGGTTGGCTTCGATGCGCCGCTCGCTGGCGACGGAGAGCCCGTGAATGATCTTTCCCATACGCTCTACCTCTGAGTGTGTATTTATTTGGCTAAATCACTGATTGTGAAAACACAGCCTTTTTGCCAAACGAACCCAATAAAGCAAATGTCTCCTTAACAATTCGTGGCGCCGGTCCGGGGCTGCCCGAGGCTGGAGAAGCCGCCGCGAAAGGCAAGCGATCGGCGGCTCCAGGCAGCGTCTTTGCCTGGCCCGCCGGTTTGCGAGAGAAAATCAACACTTTCTCAACCACAAGCAGTGCAAAACCTAAGCATCGAATCGGGAATCAAGCCTAAAAGCATGGATATCCAGCCTCGTTCACGCGGGTTGTGCGTTCTGCCGCTGACAGGAGTTGACGCACCGTAGTTCGGCGTTATGATCCGGCATCCCGATGGGAGTGCCCCAGTGGCGGAACGGTAGACGCGGCAGACTCAAAATCTGTTGCCTGCAAGGGCGTGCTGGTTCAAGTCCGGCCTGGGGCACCAAAATCGAGTGTCTTTTATAGATGGACGTATCGATAAGAACGAGAATTCGGATAGTATTGGCAGCGGTCGCGGCTTTTGTGGCCATCTTGCCTCAGGCTGCCGCGGGGCCAGCGCTCCTCACGGAGCCATCCACAGGGCTCGTCCTTTATGCGGAGGACGCCGATCAGCCGTGGCGGCCCGCTTCTCTCACGAAGCTGATGACGGCCTATCTTACATTCGAAGCGATTCGCGATGGTCAGCTTTCGCCTGAAGATGTTGTCATCTCCACACCGCTCTCGCAGAGCCAGCCTCCGAGCAAGCTCGGCATGCCGCTTGGCGCGCAGCTCACAGTCGATCTTGCCATCAAGGCGCTGATCGTGAAATCCGCGAACGACGTCGCGATCATGCTGGCGGAAAAAGTCGGCGGGTCGATCGAAAGTTTCGTGGACATGATGAACAAGACAGCCATGCGCCTTGGCATGACGAACACGAAATTCGTTAATCCGAACGGCCTGCCGGTGTTCAACCCGGACGGCAACACGGAAGCGCCGGAGCAGGCGGTCACGACGGCGCGCGATATGGCTCTTCTCGCGAACATGATTCTGAGGGAGTTCCCGCAATATGCGGGCATCTTCGCGCTCACGGAGGTGCGAATTGGGCGCCGTCTCGTGACCACGCACAACGGGCTTCTGAAGAGCTATGACGGTGCGGATGGCATGAAGACGGGCTTCGTCTGCGCCGCGGGTTATAATGTCGTTGCAAGCGCAACGCGAAATGGACGGCAGCTTGTCGCTGTGGTGCTGGGTGAAAGGTCCGGAGCCGCGCGCACTGTCCGCGCGGCCGGTCTTTTCGAGCATGGCTTCGAGATCTACCCGTGGAAAGCGGTGCTGGCGCCCACGCTCGCAACATGGCCAGTGGAGACGCCGGAGGGCGCGAAAGCTCCCGATTTGCGCAACATCGTTTGCAATGGCCGCAAACTCGCGAAACTCGCCAACAAAGAGGACAAGAAGAAGGGCAAGCGCCCAGCCTTGGGGCCCGGGCACCGTATGCCGTCTCAGAGCAATAAAAAGAAGCCTATCCATGCCGACGCTGGCGGCTCGCTCAGGCCACAATAATACGCCGTGCAGGCTCTTCGTCGGACTGCCGACACCAGAACCTGGTACGCACCGCGGGAAATGCCCCGCTTGAGTTTGCGCACTTTCAGGATTTCCTGCGGGTAAGGCGTACCAGCAACTTATTGTTTCTCTCACAGCTTAGAGGCAAGTTCGCTTGAGAGCTTGCGTCCGATGGGCGCGAACTGCTCTGGAAGGCGGGCCTTCTATGATTGTTCAGTCGCGCGGCCTGCTGCCGTCGCGGTCTCAACTTCGATCAGGCGGCCAGTCTTGACATCGTAAATATAGCCATAGACGGGAATGTGGCTTGGAACGAGAGGATGCTCACGAATGCGTTTCACGTCCTCGACGACGCTTTGCGCGAGATTTCGTGAGCCAGCGGATAGAGTGGCCCGCACCCGATCCCCCGCCATGCTTGGGATTGGACCACGTTTGACCATCGAAGGAAGCAGTTTCAAGATTATCTTCGAGCAGATTGCCGATTACAGCGTCGTCGAAAAGCTCCATTCCACAATCGGTGTGGTGGATCACGAACCATTCCCGTGTGCCCAGCAGCTTGTGGGAAATCACCAGCGAGCGGATCGCGTAGTCGCTTGCGCGGCCGCCGGCATCGCGGATGACATGGGCGTCGCCTTCCGAAAGGTAGCATATTTTGCGGGATCAGCCTTGCATCCATACAGGTGAGGATCGCAAAGCCACGGGCGGCCGACAAGGGCAAGGTTGCCCTTGTCGCCGAAATTTTCCGCATAGGTCCGGTTGGCCTCGAGCACTTCACGATGGATTTGGCTTTGCGCCATGGCGACCTCCTTCAGGCGGCATTTGCGGATTTTACGAGAAACGCGGCTGAGGTTCACGACGCGCCGCCGCTTAAGAGCGCTTCCTGAAACAACAAATCAGCATGATGCCTGCGCGCGACGTCCGGGTGGGAGCGAAGGCGACTTTTCAGGGCATTGCGGCTCTAGCCCCGCGGCAAGGACATGCACGCTCTTGCGAAGTTCAAAGTTTCCAACACGGGCCAGCAGCAGATACGCAATAAGGGCGTTAAGAAAACCCCAAAGCACGTTGACGACCGCACTCGATAGCCCTTCTCCTGGCGGGGTTGCGAATGGACTTTGAAAAGGATGCCCGCTCACCCCCATCACGAAATGAGGGATGGCGTTCGTGAGCAGGGCTGCTCCGAAGAAATATGCCAAATAGTGATACCACTTCATAATGAAAGCTCCTTCGACATTGACCGTATCAACCGCCGCAGCCAGGGGAAAACTTCGGCCGCCCAATCTTTCAGCAAGCCCCTCAAACCCGGCGCAATCCGATACCGGCGGATACAGCCGCATAGCCCCAGCTGGCTTCGTTGGCCGCGAACGCCTGCTTAATGCCGAGTTGCCGATGGCGGGATTTGGCGGTCAGAACAACGTGAGCTGAGCCGCGTCCGGCCCGCGAAAGAGGTCGCGGCGCAGACTGAGGCTCCTTTGATTGAGGCCGTATCGCTTCAACGCCAACTGGAAGCGCTCCGCGATTTGTTCCGCATAATGTCCTGTCCCGCGCTGGCGCTCTCCGAAACAGGACACGTAATCCTTGCCCGCGCGCGTCGAGCGCACAAGCGACATGATGTGTTTGGCGCGCCCCGGAAACTCGGCTTGGAGCCATTCCTGAAAAAGTGGGCTGATTTCCAAAGGCAGACGCAGGAGCACGTAGGCCGCTTCGGTCGCACCGGCCGAGGCGGCTGCCTGCAAAATCCGCTCCAACTCGCTGTCATTCAGCGCCGGGATCATAGGGGCGGCCATCACGGCAACGGGGATGCCAGCCGATGAAAGCTGGCGGATTGCTTCGACGCGCTTTGCGGGCGTTGAGGCTCGCGGCTCCATTTTTCGCGCCAGCCTATGATCCAGCGTGGTGACCGAGATCGCCACCCTTGTCAGGCCTCGGCTTGCGAGCCGCGCCAGGATATCGATGTCCCGCAGCACGAGCGTCGACTTTGTGACGATGGCGACGGGATGGCTGAACCGGTCCAGCACTTCCAGGACGCCGCGCGTGATTTTACGATCGCGCTCGATGGGCTGGTAGCCGTCGGTGTTGCTGCCGATCATGATCGTTTCTGGCGAATAGCGCGGCTTTGACAACTCCCGCTCCAAAGCTTCGACGGCATTCACCTTCGCCGTGAGCTTTGTCTCGAAATCGAGGCCCGCAGAATACCCCCAGTAGGCGTGGCTCGGGCGCGCATAGCAATAGATGCAGCCATGCTCGCATCCGCGATAGGGATTGATCGACCGGTCGAAGGCGATGTCGGGCGAGTCGTTCGTCGCGATGATCGTCTTGGCGACCTCTTCGCGGACTTCGGTCTTGAAAGGCTCCAGGTCCGCCAGACTTTCCCAGCCATCATCGAAACTTCCCCGGCGCTCGGGCTCGAAACGGCCGGTTGCGTTGGAGACCGCCCCGCGCCCCCGGCGGCGATCATCGGCGACATGTTCGTCCTTGCCTGCGCGCCTTGCCTCTTTCCAAGCCATCGCCGCAATTTAGCGCACAGACGAGAACATATAAAGAACATTTTCAGCTTTTCAGCGCGGGCCAATTGCGCTACCAGAAGCTATGATTTCGGCAATTATCCCAACCCTGAATGCGGCCCGCAACCTGCCGGCGACGTTCCTCTCGATCTTTGACGCGGCGGTCGATGGATTTGTGAGCGAGGTCATCGTCAGCGACGGCGGCTCGGAGGATACGACGCTTAAAATCGCCGAGGACACCGGCGCGACAGTGATTTCGGGCGATCGCGGCCGCGGCCAGCAATTGAGGGCGGGCGCGCAAGCGGCGCGAAAGCCTTGGCTTCTTTTTCTCCACGCAGACACGGCCCTTGAACGAGGCTGGGCCGAGGAAGCGGGGGCCTTCGTGAGAAAAGGCGGAGACTCCGCCGCCGCATTCCGCTTCCGCCTCGCCGATAACGGTCTTCAGCCCCGGCTTCTCGAATCCGCCGTGGCCCTTCGGTGCAAGCTTTTCGCCTTGCCCTACGGCGACCAGGGCCTTCTCATTTCGCGCAAGTTGTACGACGAGGTGGGCGGATTTGCGCCGATTCCGCTGATGGAGGATGTGGATTTCGTGCGCAGGCTTGGACGGCAGCGCATCACAATGCTCAAGACGGCTGCGGTTACAAGCGCGGAGCGCTTCCGCCGTGATGGCTATTTCCGGCGATCCCTCAGCAATCTGTCTTGCCTGATGAGCTACTACAGGGGCGTTCCGCCGGAGCGCCTCGCTGAACGCTATGGCTAGGCCATGTAAGCGGGCGCTCCAGATGCATGAGCCGCCGCTTCTCGTCGTCATGACGAAGGCCCCGGTCTGCGGCGCGGTCAATACGCGGCTTGCCAAGGCTGTCGGGGCGGTGGCCGCCACGGCCCTGGCGCGGACATTGACTGCCACGCTGCTCCGGGAGGTTGCCCGAACCCGGCGGTTTCGCACAATCTTGGCGATATCGCCTGACCACGCCCGTCATGCGCCTTTCGCGGCTTGGAGCCTCACATTTCGTCATCTCGGAACGGCCACTCGGGCCGCATCCGGGATCGCAAGAAGTGGCGACATGGCTCATCGTTCCAAAAGACCCCGGGTAAGCGCCGATGCGCTGTCCGCGGCGACGGTTGCCGCTGGGAAACGCCAGCGCATGGGCCAAGGGCGAGGGGATATAGGACAACGCATGCAGCGCATTTTCGACCGCTGCGGCCGGGGTCCGCTGATCATCGTCGGGACCGACATTCCATTCATAACACGCGAGATAATCGCGCAGGCATTCAGACAGCTTCACCGCGCCGATGCGGTTTTTGGGCGCGCGGAGGATGGCGGCTATTGGCTTGCGGGCCTCCGCCGCAGACCGAAGCGCATCGTCCCGTTCCGGAACGTCCGGTGGTCGTCTCCACACGCGCTCGCGGACACACTGCGGAACCTTTGCTCGCACCGTGTCGCGTCTGCCGCGACGCTTTTCGATATCGATACGGAAGCCGATTACCGCCGCTATTTGAGAGCGCGACGATAGACCGAGATGGAAAATATTGCCGCAAAACTGGACAAAAAAGGTCCCATTTCTAAATACGGGAAATATTCTAATATATTCGAAAACAATAATAAAATTCAGCTTGACCGTTTCTTGCTCTCCCGCTGCTTCCATCGAGACACTCTGAGACTGAGTTGCGCCTCAACTCTCTTGTATCATAGCGGGGATCGCATGGGTGAAGCATGCCGCGCTTCAATCCACAGAAGAAAAGCCCTAATCCAACGGGTCAGCGCATGGACAGAAAACGCGAGATGACTTCACTTCTTGCTGCACGGTAAAATATATTCCTTCTATTGCAATAGAACAGACAAAAAATTATCATTCCTCTGTAAATAGAAAAAATTTGCGACAATATAAAGAATTGATCAATATTTTATTTGATCTTTACTTGAAAATTTACCATTTTTTTTAGAGAAATTATTCTGAAACTCCACCAAAGAATTAGAATTTGCTTTAAATGCGCTCTGCCAAAACGCCTTCCATGAGACTGTTATGAAGACCGATTTCCTAGCCTCGAGCGGCGATGCGCCTGCGAACGAGCCAATAAATCCGGAAACGAACGCGCCGGATGATGCGATTTGGATCTAATTGCGAGCCGAAGCAGCACAGGAGCGAAAGAACGAGCCTTTGCTTGCCCGGCTCTATGACAGCATTCTTCACTCCAGAAGCTTTGAGACTGCGCTTGCGCAAAATCTCACCGGACGGCTCAGCCATCCGTCTCTCCCGGCCGAGTACCTCAAAAGCATGCTTCTCGAGCCGCTCCTGGCCGACGGTTCGATCGGCGAGGCAGCGCGTGCCGATCTTTCGGCGGTCGTTGAGCGCGATCCCGCCTCGGGCCGGCTGCTGGAGCCGTTCCTGTTGTTCAAGGGCTACGCGGCAATCCAAACTCACAGGCTTACGCACTGGCACTGGAAGGCGGGAAGCCGCGACATCGCGCTCTATCTCCAAAGCCGGTCATCCGAGAGTTTTCAGACCGACATCCATCCCGGCGCGCAAATCGGGAAAGGGGTGTTCCTCGATCACGCGACAGGCTTCGTTGCTGGCGAGACCGTTGTGATCGAGGACAATGTCTCGATCCTTCACGGCGTTACGCTAGGAGGGACGGGGACGGAGAAAACCGACCGCCATCCCAAGATCCGGACCGGCGTCCTGATCGGAGCCGGCGCGCAGGTTATCGGCAATATTGAGATCGGAGCCTGTTCCAGGATCGCGGCCGGATCGTTTGTCACGCAGACGGTTCCACCCCGGTGCACCGCCGTCGGCATTCCAGCGCGCATCGTCAAAGGGGCTGGTACGGATAACCCAGCCGAGACCATGGATGAAACCCTCGCGCAAGGAACCTATGAGTTCTTCACCTACGTCATTTAGCAAGGGATGCCGCGCACCCTCTCGGCGTCAAAGCATGCTCTATGAGGCCGCGTTACCCGGTCCGCGTGTCTTGCAACCAGAGTCTCACTTTCTGCAACTTCGCCTGCGCGAAAAAGCAGCAATGCACATCAGCGCGCCAGATCAATATAATTCCAGGAACTCTGGAATATGGCGGATTTAATTTTTATTGCGCACGCAAACATCCGCATGGATAGCAAAGAATTTTTAGATCTGCTTAATTTCTATAAGCACGGAGTGGATTCCGGCGCCCGAGAGATTCGACCCAAAAGCAAACGAGGCCGAGGCTGTCATCGGCAATCATGGGCGGTCTCTTGGGGAGCCAGAATAAATTAGTGCTCGTCGCAGCGGCTACTCTTTCGGTGGCTGGGCAACTGGGGGCTAAGATGAGCGATATTGTCTTTGGGGTTTTGACTGCGGCTGCCATCGGTACTTTGGCCGCGGCTGGCGTCTTGGCGAAAAAGCGAACTGTCAAAGCGGACCCAGGCTCACAACCGCCGGAAGCGAACGAGCAACCAGCAGAAGAGAACCAGAAACCAACGGAAATTGCTTTAGAGGAGCAGGACATGTCATCCATCAGCCGTCATCCCGAAACGCTCGCCCTTCATGGCGGCTGGCGCGCCGACCCGGCCACGAACGCGGTCGCCGTGCCGATCTATCAGACGACCTCCTACCAGTTCCGCGACACGGAGCACGCCTCGAACCTGTTCGCGCTGAAGGAACTGGGCAATATCTACACGCGCATCATGAACCCCACCAACGACGTCTTGGAAAAGCGCATCACCGAGATCGAGGGCGGTGTGGGCGCGCTCGCGTTGTCATCCGGGCAGGCGGCCTCCGCATTCGCGGTTCAGAATCTGGCGCGGGCGGGCGACAATATCGTCAGTTCGACCGACCTCTATGGCGGCACCTGGAACCTGTTCGCGAACACGCTGAAGGACCAGGGCATCGAGGTCCGGTTCGTCGACCCGGCCGATCCGGAGAATTTCCGCCGCGCCACGGATGCCCGCACCCGCGCCTATTATGCCGAGACGCTGCCCAATCCGAAGCTGACCGTATTCCCCATCGCCGAAGTCGCCGCCATTGGCCGTCCGCTTGGCATTCCGCTCATCGTGGACAACACCGCCGCACCGCTCCTGACGCGGCCCTTCGACCATGGCGCTGCAATCATCGTCTATTCGACCACGAAATATCTCGGCGGCCACGGCACCTCCATTGGCGGGCTTCTCGTCGATAGCGGCAATTTCGATTGGGCCGCGCATCCCTTGCGCCAGCCCGCGCTCAACACGCCCGATCCCAGCTATCACGGCGCGGTCTGGACCGAGGCCGTGAAGCCGCTCGGCCCCATCGCCTACATCATCAAGGCGCGGGTGACGCTGCTGCGCGATCTGGGCTCCGCGCTGTCGCCCTTCAACGCCTTCCTGATCATCCAGGGCATCGAGACGCTGCCCTTGCGAATTCAGCGCCATTCCGAGAACGCGCAGGCGGTCACGAATTATCTCCTGAAGCGCCCCGAGGTGACGTGCGTCATCCATCCGTCGGTGCAGACCGGAGCCTTCCGCGAACGCGCCGACAAATATCTGAAGGGCGGCTATGGCGGGCTTGTCGGCTTTGAGCTGGCGGGCGGCAAGGAGGCGGGCCGGCGCTTCATCGATGCGCTGCAGCTGTTCTATCACGTCGCCAATATCGGCGATGCGCGCAGCCTCGCCATCCATCCGGCGACCACGACACATTCGCAGCTGAGCCGTTCCGAGCAGGACGCGACCGGCGTCTCCGAAGGCTATGTGCGGTTGTCCGTCGGCCTCGAGCATATCGACGACATCCTCGCCGATCTCGATCGCGGGTTTGCTGCTGCCGGAGAGGGCCAGGTTTTTCGGAACGCCGCAGAGTAGACCTTTCTTGCCGGCAGACAACACGAACCGGAGTCTCACATGTCACACAATGCTCATGAGGCTAAAAACCGTGGCGGCCCCGGCCGGGGCCGCATCTACGGTTCCATCCTCGAAACCATCGGCGATACGCCCATCGTGCGCCTGGACAAGCTCGCGAAGGAAAAAGGCGTCAAGGCCAATCTCCTGGCCAAACTCGAATTCTTCAATCCGATCGCAAGCGTAAAGGACCGTATCGGCGTCGCCATGATCGAGGCGCTTGAGAAAGCCGGAAAGATCGAGCCGGGCAAGACCATCCTTATCGAGCCGACCTCAGGCAATACCGGCATTGCGCTCGCTTTCGTGGCCGCGCAAAAGGGGTACCGCCTTATCCTGACCATGCCGGAAACCATGTCGATCGAGCGCCGCAAGCTGCTTGCGCTTCTAGGCGCGGAACTCGTTCTGACGCCGGGGCCGCTCGGCATGAAGGGCGCTGTCGCAAAAGCGCAGGACCTGCTCGCCGATTATCCGAACGCCATCATCCCGCAGCAGTTTGAGAACCCGGCCAATCCGGAAATCCACCGGCGCACCACGGCCGAGGAGATCTGGAACGACACCGCGCATACGGTTGACATCGTCATCTCCGGCATTGGCACCGGCGGCACCATCACTGGCATCGGCCAGGTTCTGAAACCACGCAAGCCAAGCCTGAAAGTCATTGCCGTCGAACCGGAGGAGTCGCCTGTGCTCTCGGGCGGGGCGCCCGGGCCGCACAAGATCCAGGGTATCGGCGCGGGCTTCGTGCCGGGCGTCCTCGACCGAAGCGTCATCGACGAAGTGGTGAAGGTGAACAGCGCCACCGCGCTTGAGACGGCACGCCACCTGGCACAACTCGAGGGCATTCCGGTCGGCATCTCTTCGGGAGCGGCCGTGGCTGCCGCCATCGAGGTCGGCTTGCGCCCGTCCTCCGAGCGCAAAAACATCGTCATCATCATTCCCTCATTCGGGGAGCGTTATCTGTCGACAGCGCTGTTCGAGGGGCTTGCATAAGGCTTGCGCGCGGACGGGAACGTGAAAAAATAGATCCGTAGCGCTCTGGCCTTCCTCAGTACGGTTTAATTCATGACAAACCGCTGGCTCAATGCTTTCGCCCTGACCGCTGCGGCTCTATCGATCGTCCTGATAGGAGCCAAAAACATCGAGGGCGAAAAGCAAGGTCAGATCCTGAACGTCTCATACGATCCGACGCGCGAGCTCTATGGAGATCTCAACGCGCGGTTTGTTACGAAATACGGAAGGGATACGGGCAGGCAGCTTACCATCAAACAGTCACATGGGGGCTCTTCCCGGCGGGCGCGGGCTGTTATTGATGGTCTTGAAGCCGACATCGTCACACTTGCGCTTCCTTCCGATATCGAGGGGTTGCGCAAGCGGGGCCTGATAGCGGACGGCTGGGCCAAGAGATTACCGAACGAATCCGAGCCGTATACGTCAACAATCGTCTTCGTTGTCCGCAAGGGCAATCCCCTGAACACCCCATCGATGGCCGACCCCTTGGCTTTAGCCGCCACATGCGGCGTCACATTCATGGACTTCAGCTCGTTCACGAAGTCTTCGGCGTCGTATCCCTTATCGGCGCCCAGAGTGATGCGGACCGGCCGGTCCGCCCAGGGCTCGATCATCGCCAGCGCGGCGTTTCGTTCGGCATGGCCGTTCGCGTGACTCACGCAGGCTTCGACCACAAGGCCGTTGCGGTTTTCCATCAAGGCATGGCCCATATAGCAGAGCCTGGCTTCCTTGCCCCCGCCCTTGCGGTAAAGGCGGGCATCTGGATCGGTGACGGAGGCATGCGTTTCGTTTGAGCGCTTCTGCCCATGGAAGTTCACTTCGGCATTGCGGCCCTTGTCCGCCCCAGGCGTTTCAGCTGGCGCGGCAGCTTCGCAAGCCTGCGCTTCGGCAGACGCTTGGCCTGCCTCGGCCGAACCCGCCGCGGGCGGCTCACTTCCATCCGCACCAGACTTGGGCTGGAAGCTCTTCATGGAAGCCCAGGCTTCGACGAGCGTACCGTCCACGGAGAAATGCTCGTCCGATAGCAGCGGCGCCACATCCTTATGGGCCAGGATCGCGGCCAGGAATTTGCGCGCGATATCCGTCGTCAAAAGCCGGTCGCGGTTCTTCGTAAACACGGTTGGAACCCAGACCTGATCGTCGCCATCGCGCGAAGGGAATCATATTCGCATGGCCCTGTCAGTAACGAGGTTTTTCAGCAGCCTGCTCTCATGTTCGCTGTCAAGAGTTTGAGCGCAGTTCATCATCCTGGCTCTGCCCAGGCGCTGATTTCGGAGAGACGCCCACGGCGGGAGGCGGGGCCAAAGACGACGGTTGAGCAAGCTCTCATGCGCGGGTTGGTTACCGCATGACCGTTGTTTCGTCTTGAGGCTGCCTCGGTCTAGAGGGCGAGCGTCGGCAAAGCCGGCTCATAGCAGTCCGCGAGGTTTCCTCACCGCGCCCCGCCGCCCGCCTTGGGCGCCGTTATGATCGCCTTGCAGGTGTTAGACCGCTGGGCGGGTTTGTATTTGACAAGCAATCGCCCACAGGAAGCCGATCATCTCGCGGGCGATGGCGGTGGTGACGATGGCCTTGGCCTTGCCAGCCGCCGCCAGCCGGCGATAACGGGCGCAGAGCCTGAGCTGGGCCTTCCAGGCGATGTCGCGAATGCCCTGGGGCAATTTCTCATTGCGGTCATGCAGTTTGCGGCTGATGCGCGCCTGCATGCGATAGGTCCATGCCCCTTCGATCAGCGCGCGGCGGGCAAGGGCGTTGCCGGCCTTGGTGATGCCGCCTCGGCGCACTGTGGCGCCGCTCGAATGCTCCGACGGCGTCAGGCCGAGATAGGCCATCAACTGGCGAGGATTGGCGAAACGGGAAAAATCGCCTACTTCGGCGGCCATGGTCACGGCAACGATCAGTCCTACGCCGCGCATGGCCTGCAAACCCTCCACCACAGGCGCCATCGACCACTGCGGTACGAGCTCCTCGATCTGCCTGGTCAGCCGTTCAACGCGCTTCTCGGCATCGACGACGGCATGGATATAGTCTTGCATCACAACCTGCTGAGCGGGGTGATCAAAACGCACCGTGGCCAGCCAACGCCGGTACGCCAGCGTCCAGCCTTTCTTGCCGGCATAAACACGCCCATGCCGCAGCAGGAAACCCTGCAGATGCTGACGCGCCTTGCCGAGCACCCGCACCGCCGTCGCGCGCGCCCGCACCAGATCGCGCATCGCCTCGTGGGCCGCATCGGGAACCCACACCGCCGTCAATTCGCCAGCCCGGTGCAGTTTGGCCAGCATCATCGCGTCGCGGCGGTCCGTCTTGACACGATCCCCGGCTTTCATCGGGATCAGCGAAGGCGCCACGACGATGCAGTCATGCCCCAGACCCGTAAGTTGCCGGTAAAGACCGTAGCCGCAAGGTCCGGCCTCGTAGCAGAAACTCAGCCGCCGCCCGCCCTTGGCGAGCCTTTCCGCCACCTTGGCGATCTGCTCTGCGCTGTTCGGAAACGTTCCCACCTGGCGCACCTCGCCGCCACGCAGCCCTTCTGCTAAGGCCACAACAACCGTCGCCTTATGCACATCCAAACCCACGAATATGGTAGTGTTCATCAGGCCCATCCCCCATGCTTGAGGCTCGGCGCCAGCCGATCCGGCGCAACCCTCGATAGGAGCTTGCCGTGAGATGGGCCACCAGCTTTTTCAGGCGGCGAACATAGGGTCTAGAGCAACCCGCGCCCGACTCCAGCGCTCTAAGATCGATCAACTTTTCCTCCTGTCATCGATTCCGACTAAAGGTGGGTTGATCCAGGGCTCATTGCTTAATGACCGCAAAATGCTCCCAAACCTTGTCTTGAGGTGAGCATAATACATGCGCGCCTCTGCCCGACTGGGTAACTTAGGCGACGTGCAGACGCCATTCCTTCGAACTGAGGTGGTCCCGGAAATTCGGACGGGACGATAAGTGGAGCATCTGCCTGACAGCGGGCTATATAGGGCCCGCGATTTAGGAGAGACGATGGGCAAGAGACCGCGCCGGAACCACACACCGGCCTTCAAGGCGAAGGTGGCTTTGGCCGCGATGAAGGGGGAAAAGACGCTCGCCGAATTGGCGCAGCAGTTCGATGTCCATCCCAATCAGATCACCCAGTGGAAAGCCCAGCTCCTCGACGGCGCGGCCGGGGTGTTCGGCCAGGACAAGAGCGAGGCGGCGGCTTCGAGCGTCGATGTGAAGAGCTTGCACGCCAAGATCGGCGAACTGACGCTGGAGAACGATTCCTAAGAAACAGCTTCACCACCGCCGGGCGCCGGCTCAATTGGCTGAAGAACAAAGCCGAATGTCTTGGCGC
The DNA here is from genome assembly GCA_963839435.1 of uncultured Alphaproteobacteria bacterium. Taxonomy (GTDB): domain Bacteria; phylum Pseudomonadota; class Alphaproteobacteria; order Rhizobiales; family Rhodomicrobiaceae; genus Rhodomicrobium. Next base: position 102,004 of record CAWIVD010000028.1, on the reverse strand, counting down.
GCCGATGCAGATTTTCGACCACCCGCTGACGGTATTGGATGTCGTAGAAGGACGCCCCCGGGCCTGCCGCGCCCGGCGCCGGCCGCCGATCTCGACCTCATGCGCCAGATCGACAGGCTGCATCTGGAGTTTCCCTTCGCGGGGGCGCGGATGTTGCGCCGTCTTTTGGCTGCCAAGGGGAGCAAGGCCGGACGGCGTCATGTCAGGACGCTGATGAAGCGGATGGGCATAGAGGCGCTGTACCGGCGTCCGCGCACGACGAAGCCGGAGCCGGGGCACAAGATCTACCCGTATCTCTTACGTGGCATGGAGGTCGTGCGGCCGAACCAGGTGTGGACGATGGACATCACGTATATCCCGATGGCGAAGGGCTTCGTCTATCTCGCCGCCGTGCTCGACTGGTTTTCGCGGCGCGTGCTGTCTTGGCGGGTGTCCATCACGATGGAGGCCTCGTTCTGCGTCGAGACGCTGGAGGACGCTTTGGCTCGGCATGGGAGACCGGAGATCGTCAACACCGATCAGGGTAGCCAGTTCACGGGGACAGACTTCACCGGCGTGCTCATCAAGAATGAGATCGCCATCAGCATGGACGGCAAGGGCGCGTGGCGGGACAACGTGTTCGTCGAGCGGCTCTGGCGGACGGTGAAGTACGAGGAGGTCTATCTGCACGGCTACGACAGCGTACCAGACGCACGCGCCTCGATCGGACGGTATCTCGATCTCTACAATCGCCGCCGCCCGCACTCCAGCCTTGACGGCATGACGCCCGATCAAGCCTACTACGGAGCACACAGCTTGCCGCCAGTCCGCTTGGCGGCCTAACCCCGGCAGACGTTCCACTTATCGAAGCGGGAAAACTGTCCGAATGAGCGGGACCACCTCTAACATAGGGGATAAAGCAACGTCAACAATTTCAAGCCCTTGCGCCCCAAAATCGACCGCACTGTGGCTATTTTGCACTTGCGAAATGGACACTTAAGCTTAACCTCTATTTCCATAGAATCAATCAAGTAAACGCGAGCCGAAGCGAGCTCCGTGCGTCAATCAGTTAGTTTTGTAAGCAAGTTCTCGCCAGGGCATTGGACGGGGAACATGAAAGCGATCAAAACGACAATTGCCGCCCTTGCGCTCGGCGGCATGGCCTTAGGCGTGCTGATTATGGGAATTACGCTGGCTCTGGCCTTTGGAAGATTCTACGGAGGCGTCTAAAAAGGGATCATGACGGGGGCTAAAGCTCGAGAATAGATATTTGTGTGATCGACAGGACTTTATCCTGTTGAGAGGTGGTCGTGAGTATTTTAGACAAATAGAAGTGGTTTGCATCTGGTTGGTGGCGCGATATGATTCTTCAATATTGCAGGCGCATGGTGCTGTTATTGTTGGATACCCGTTTGGTTTCACACTTTCCCTATAAGTATATTCCGAAGCTATACCCGCATGAACAAATCACCGAGCATGCCTGTTCTTCTTATTGAGCATCGTGAACAGCGAATAGGGACTGACCGACAATAACTAGAATTGCCGATAAGCGCGGCATCGAAAGCACGGTCGTAACATGCATCTTCAAGGAGCGCGCGTCCTCATTGTCGAGGATGACTGCGTTGTCGCGATGGCGGCTCATGACATGGTGAAGTGTCTCGGTGGGATTGTTGCAGGAACAGCCTGCTCACTTGCCGCCGCCAAAGAGAAGATCCGGCAACCAGGACTCGATTGCGTGATGCTTGATGTCAACCTCAACGGTGACCTGTCCCTTGGCATCGCAGCCGAACTTCAAGAGCGTGGAATTCCGTTTGTTTTCTGCACCGCCTACAGCCATGCATTTGACGGGTTTGAACGCGTCCCGCGCGTTCTAAAACCCTACTGCGAGCGTGATTTAGTCGCGGCGTTCAACGCAGTGCCTGTACAAATCTAAGCATTTGATTGCGTGTCCGTGTCCCGTCCACGGGATTCTGCCCGGAGGTTTAGCCGCCGCAACTTTTTACGGTGATTCCGGCAATCAACGGCGCGCGGGTCCGAGCCTCTTTCCGCACCTGCTTTGCGTGATGACATGCGATTTCCGGCGAAAACCGTGAGGGCTTGGCAAGAGTTCGTTAACTTACAAACGCTTTCCTGACCATGCCTTAGCCGCGGGCGTTAACCGTTATCGCGGCGCGGGGTGTCGTAGATTTGTTCTTTTCAAATCAATTGCTTATCGGTTCATCCCCGCGGCAAGCGGTCCCTTTCGCCCAAAGCGCGCGGATGCATACACAAAGCGCAAGCTGGTCTTATGCAATCCGCCGGAACTCAAGCGCCGCAGAACTCCAGCGTCTCAGCAAAGTACGCATATATATAGATATATTTGGTTTACGAAACGAAACCAATTTTAACTCACTGTACACCTTGGCGATGAAGCGCCTGGAAAAGCTCTGATTGTGATATAAAGCGAACCCCTACGGCGGGAGGCATCACAGGCGGCCCGATCAGGATGTTGTTCTTAAGCTTGGGAAAAAGCTGGCATTTCGTTCTTTCGCCGCTTGATTGCGCGAGCTTGGCGGTTCAAGAACAGGCCATGCCTCCCGCCTCACGAACATCGAAGCCCACACGTCGTCCCGATCTTGCCCTCCAGCGCAAATATGGCGGCCTCATCGCTGGTGTCGATGAAGCTGGTCGTGGACCATGGGCGGGGCCTGTCGTCGCCGCGGCCGTCATTTTCATTGGTAAACCGCCAAGCGGCATCAACGATTCCAAACAGCTGTCCGCCGAGGAACGCGAGACCCTCTTCCCCAAAATCCAGGCCACGGCCCATGTCGGGGTCGGCATTTCAGCCGTGGAACTCATAGACGGCATAAATATCTACCACGCGACGCATGCCGCAATGGTCGAGGCCGTCAAAAACCTCGCCTGCGCGCCGTCCGCCGTTCTTATCGATGGCAACCGCTATCCGAAGCTTGACATGCCCGCCGAGGCGCTCATCGGGGGTGACGCAATTTCCCTTTCGATTGCAGCCGCGTCAATCATCGCCAAGGTAACGCGAGACAGGATGATGCGCGAGCTAGCCTGCACGTTCCCGCAATACGCCTGGGAGCGCAACAAAGGCTACGGAACCCCTGAGCACGCCGCCGCCTTGACGCTTCATGGCGTTACTTGTCATCACAGGCGAAGTTTCCGTCCCGTGTGGGAGCGCTTGATGCTGGAAGCGTCGGCGTGACGCCTTGGAGAAAGTACGTCCGGGCTCTCCAGGCCAGCTTTTCCTTTCACATTTGCATGGCTATCTAATACGCGGTAACCCATCGCATGACCCTGACCGTTCCCTTTGCACAGCATTCTCCATTCAGCCGGGGCCCAATTATGCGTACGCCAGTTGCCTGGACTTTGACCTGGGTCGCGATTGCCAGTCTCGTCACTCATGCCCCGCTTGTCGCGTACGCCCAATCGCCTATTGTTGTAACCGTCGATGAATGCCGCAATCTGAGCGACACCGACGTGCGCGACCGTATTCGCGATTTGGCCTCGACGAGCCTGAAGGCCGAACTCACGGCGATCGACTATGCCGCTCTTGTCAATACATACTGGGTCAAGGCCGGCGTCGATACGCGCATCGACCAGGAGATCGACGACGCGGTTGCTTTTGTCCGTTCGGACACGACCTGGGCTGACCGGGCCTACTCAACCGTCAGCCGTTCATCAGCCACGCGCTATGCGACGGCCGTCGCCGACAAAGCCTACAATTCGCAAGGGTTCAAGGACGCGCTGAACGAGGTCGCCACGGGCGTCGCGAAGGACGCCGGCGCCAGGATCGAACAGGCGACGTCAAGAATATCCAACCCTGTTATCGCCTGCGTCCAGACGGCGCTGCAGTCGCGATATGGGGGGGCGATTGCTGCGGTGTTCGCCCAGGAGAGCGAGAAAAACCTCGAAGCAAATGCGGGGCAGCCTCCGGTCAAGATCAACACATCCGACCTCGTTGCCAGCAATGCGGCTTCGATCTCGGGAATGATTCTCGTTGTCACGCGCCGCGTCATTGCAAAAGTCGTGCAAAGCGTGGGAACGCGGATCGCGGGCGTGGTGGCGAGCCGGATCGTGTCTTCTGTCGCTGGGCTCGTCGGCCTGGCGCTGATCGCAAAGGATGTCTATGACGCGGGCGATGGCGTTTTCCCGATCATCGCGGAGCGCATGAAGTCGGATGAAACCAAGGTTTTGATAAAGGACGAGATCGGAAAATCGATCCAGACGGACATCAGCCAGCAGGTCAGCGCGATCGCGCAGGAAACCTCGGAGCGGCTTTATGCGGCCTGGCTCGATTTCAAGCAGAAATATAATCGCCTGCTCGCGCTTAGCGAAAAATATCCAGCCTTCGCCGAGTTCCTAAAGGACCGCCGCCTCGACCAGCTTGGCAGGCTCGCCCAGATTGTCGACATCCTTTACGGCACCGAAGGGGAGCAAAAGCTTCTCGAGCGGGTTGCGAACGGGTCGCTGAACAAGGCGCTGCTCGATCTCACCGATGCCGGCCTTGTCATTGCCGAGGAGCAGAAGTCCATCGAGAAGGCTCTGCGCTGGACTGCTGTCGCCGGCCGGGAACTTCCTCGCGTGGTCGATCTTGGCATCTATCGCTGGCTTCCGGTGGAAGGGCTTACATCGGAGAACCTGCAAAAGATCCTGTCCATCAATGACCGGATCGCGGTGGGCCGCATTGCAAATTTGGATCCGCAGGCACGGGATTATATTTTGAGCCTTCCCGGCGACCAGATGCACGATTTTGCCCGGCGGCTGAATGACAGGCAGCTCGCCGCTTTCGCCGACTATGAACGCAACCTGGAGCCCATCGCAGCAAAGCGGTTGTTACGCGCGGTCGCGGACGACCCTTCCGTTATGCTGGAGCTCACAGCAGAGGGCCTTCGTGAGGCGATCTTCAAGAGCCGCGATCAGCTGGCTGCCTTGAACATGGTCATCCACGAGGACGCCAGCTTGACCAGCCTGTTTAACTACACGCGGATTTTCAAGGATGCGCAGCTTGTCCAGAACGGCGTCGTGAGCTTCAGGGTGTTCTGGGAGCGCTATTGGGCGGCGGTCCTGCTCGGAGGGTTCCTGCTCCTCGTGTTTTTGTCGTGGCTCAGGCGGCTCTTGTTCGGCCGTCCCCAGATTATCATAAAGGAAGGAAAGTCGCGTTCGCGCTAATTGTGGAGACTACAATGCAGCTTTATACGGTTGAGAGTTCTCGGGCCGCCGCATTAAGGAGGGCGAGCTTCTCCACGCCAGCACTGTCCTTGCCGCGAACCTCTTACGCGATGCGCGCGAGGCGATCACGAACGCCATCGGCGGAAAAATGCTTCGCTATGAGCGGCTTCTCGACCGGGTGACGGCTCAGGCGCTCGACATCCTAAAGGAGAGGGGGATTGAGAAGGGCTATGATGGCATCATCGCCGTGCGCATCTCGAACCCCTTCATGATCCAGGGCAGCGCCGCCATCACGGTTTATGGAACGGGATTCAACTTCATCGCGGACGAAAGTCACCAATGAAACTGGGAAAGGACATTGCAGCCATCGTGACGGGGGGCGCCTCCGGCTTGGGCGCAGCCACCGCGGCCGAGCTTGCGAAGGCAGGGTGCAAGGTTGCGATTTTCGATGTGAACCGGGAGGCCGGTGAGGCCTTGGCAACTTCCATCGGCGCGGTTTTCTGTTCCTGCGATGTGACAAGCGAAGCCTCGGTCGCAGAAGCGCTCCGGACGGCACGCGCCGCCCACGGGGCGGAACGCGTCCTTGTCACGTGCGCCGGCATCGCTATCGGCCAGAAGACGGTGAGCCGCGACAAGGCGACAGGCGAACCTGTGCCGCATAGCCTTCCCGCCTTTGAAAAGGTCGTCGCCGTCAATCTCGTTGGCACGTTCCGCATGGTTGCCGCCGTTGCCTCGTCGATGGCAAAGCTCGATCCCGTTACGCCGGATGGGGAGCGCGGCGTGATCGTTTGCACGGCATCTGTCGCGGCGGAGGACGGTCAGATAGGGCAGGCGGCTTACGCCGCTTCCAAGGGAGGCGTAGCCGCAATGACGCTGCCGGTTGCTCGCGATCTGGCTCGCGATGGCATTCGGGTAAACAGTATCCTTCCGGGTCTTTTCAACACGCCGATGTTTGCCGGCTTGGCGGAGAACGCACGGCGAGCGCTTGAAACGACCGTGCCTTTCCCGTCACGGCTCGGCAAGCCTTCGGAGTTCGCGGCCCTTGTGCGCCACATTTGCGAGAACGGCATGTTGAACGGCGCGCTTATCCGGATCGATGGCGGCCTGCGCATGGCTCCCCGCTAGAGGTCCCCTTGCTGCCCTCTAGGATCGTGGCGGCATTCCGGCAAGATGACCGCCCATTCGAACACGATTCCGCCAAATATTTGTCAGTTTGCAGATGAAGATCGTTCACTGTCATGCGTCGAAGTAAATGAGAATGGCATAGAGAGCTTGCCACAATCCGCCTCAGTGAGCTTCGCGATACGCGGCTTGCAGGCTATGATAAGGAGGCACACCAATGCCAGCTGCACCATCTCCGCCTTTGCCCGAAAGGCAAGCACCGGCTATAGCGGACACTAGGTTAAGCGTTGCTAACGGCTTTCTCATGCTTGCCGTTGGCCTCGCCTCGTTGGGTTTCAGTCTCATCATCGGCGCTTTCCAGGTGGCTCTGCTGGGTTCTGCCCAGTTTTCATTGATGACTTTAGGACTGGCCATTTTTGGGATCATAGCGTCCTTCATCATCTTGAACGGGCTTGTCGTTCTACAGCCGAATACCAGCCTCGTCTGCCTCCTCTTCGGGAGCTACGTAGGCACCCTCAAACGCTCCGGCTTTTGGTGGGTCAACCCCTTCAATTCGAAGAGAAAAGTCACCCGGCGGCTCGAAACGCTCGAATGCGGGCCGCTGAAAGTGAACGACGCTGTCGGCAATCCTATCGACATCGGCGCCGTGATCGTCTGGCGGGTTCAGGATGCCGCGAAAGCCATTCTTGAGGTTGAGTTTATGCGCTCTACGTGAAGGCGCAAAGCGAGACGGCCCTTCGCCGGATGGCGAGCACCCACCCCTACGATCAGGTGGAAGTTCTGGAAGCCGGGAAACTCGACAGGGAGCCAGGGGCTTCAGCGAAAGCCGTGACCCTTCCCACCGTTACTTTGCGCGACGGCGGCGATGCGGTGAGCGAAAGCCTTCTATCGGAGCTTCGCAAGAGAATGGACCCCATCGGCGTTGCAGTTGACGAAGCGCGCATCTCCCACCTTGCGTATTCGTCTGAGGTTGCGGGGATCATGTTGAGGAAGCAGGCCGCGAGCGCGGTTGTGGCGGCCCGCAGGCTCGTGGTGCGCGGAGCCGTCAGCATCGTCGAGGAAGCCCTTGGCGAACTCGAGAAGAAAAAAATTGGCGCTCCCCTCGATGACGAGAGGAAGGCCGCCATGATCTCGAATTTGCTTGTGGTGCTGGTTGCGGACCGCGAGGCAACCCCTGTCATAAATACTGGCGCGCAATACCCCTGAAAGAGCGCAGCCGCGCGAATGGGCGGGCGTAATCAGTATTCCGGATACCACTCGGCGTGATGGGCGACTGCCTTCGGGTCCTTAAGCCAGGGCGCCGAGTGGGAAGTCCAGATGTGTTCGAAAGGCCTGACGCCTGGATCATCGTCGAGCGTGGCGACGCGCAGCATCACATATCGGCGATCCGGGTACTCGGACAGAATATGGGAGCCGCATGTTGCACAAAATCGCCGAAACTTTCCAGGCGACGATTTATAGGCAACGAGATTATCCTCGCCCGAAATCCATCGGAATTGCTCGCGCCCGATCCCTGCTGATGAAGCGTAGGCCGCAGCCTGCGCTTTTCGGCAACTTACGCAATGGCAATGCCGGATGGGAGAATTGATACGATCGATCTCATACCGAACCGCTCCGCATAAACAACTTCCTCTGAGGCTCACTTTTCCAGTTCCCAGTTATCGATCAACTGAAGACCCGACCAAGCCACTATGAAGTCGTCTAGGCCGCGGCCTCGTCATCTTCCGCAAACGCCATGTCCCACGAAGGGTAACCCTCCTCGACGAGATAAGGTCCGCCGCCATGATTGGGCCTCGAGGAGAACAGGACGAATTTGCCGACGGAGAACGGCGGAGCGAAAAAACCTCCGTGTGTGGCGAGGTATTCGGCCGCGGCGAAGGGGCTGACGTTACGAAGTCTGGCGAGCGTGACGTGCGGGACGAAGTTGCGCGTCTCGGGCGGCAGTCCGGCGAGTCGGGCGGCACGCTCCTGAGCTTTTTGCAAAAGCTGGAGTTCCGGTGACGGCTTGATTGCGGCCCACAACGAGCGAGGCTTATTGCCGCCGAAGCTGCCCAAGCCGTTCACTTCAAGGTCGAAGCTGTTGAAGCGGATATCCGCAAGCGCATCAGCGAAGTCGCTGGCCTGGGTGTCGGTGATGTCACCGGCGAAGCGCATTGTGATGTGGTAGTTTTCTGGATCGATCCAGCACGCGCCGTTGAGCCCCGCTCTCAACATGGACAAGCGCCGGACGATGTCGCCTGGCAACTCGATCCCGGTGAACAGTCTAGGCATGGTTCACCTCCTTTTATATCAAGGGCGACGAGAACTATGCCTCATCGGCCTAGGACAATAGGGTCAGGGTGGATCATGTTTTATTCAAGGTAAAAATTGTCGCGCTTATGGTTGATACTTGTTCAGGTTGGTCCGTGTCACGAGTTTATGCGCATTGCACGCTTCGAGGAAAGTCCCGCTATCTCTTTGAAGTTCAAAAGATTGTGTCAGCGCTTTCTTGTGCGAAAGTGCTGAGGCTGCCGGCTCATCACATCGGGAAACGCGCTTTCCGCCAGGATCAGCCTCTCAATTCGCCGCCTGTCGCTTTCTTCACTTGCGCCACGACCTTTTGCGCGACTTGCTCGATTTCCGTTTCAGTAAGCGTGTGGTCGAGCGGCGTGAGCGTGATCTCGATGGCGAGCGATTTCTTGCCCGGCGGAACGCCTTGGCCTTCGAACACGTCGAAGACGCTAACGCGCGAAATAAGGCTCTTCTCGGCCCCTTCAGCCGCCTTCACCACGGCCGACGCCTCAACGGTCTTGTCGACCAGGAAGGCGAAGTCACGCTGCACGGGTTGAAAATCGCTTGCAACCAGCGGTCCCTTCGCCGTCCCCTTCCTGCAAGGCGCAGGAACCCGACCTGGGAACACCTCGAACACGGCAATCGGTCCAGCCACATCCAAGGTTTTTAGCGTCTCGGGATGAAGCTCGCCGAAATGGCCGAGGATGGTCTTCGGGCCGAGCTGAAAAGCCCCTGACCGGCCAGGATGATACCAGTCTGGCGCATTGCGGGTGACCCGCACCTTATCCGCCGCAAGACCAAGAGCTTCGAGCACGCTCAGAGCATCGGCCTTGGCATCGAATACATCGACCGTCTTCGCCGCGCCGTCCCAGTCCCGGCCGCCTCCGGTCAACTTTGCGGTGCCTGTCCGGACACCGCTTGCCGCGTTGCTCTGGTCCTCCGGGTTCTCACCGGCAAAGATTTGGCCAACCTCGAACAGCGCTGCGTCCTGGAAACCGCGATTTGAGTTGGTGCGCGCCGCCGCGATGAGTCCCGGTAGAAGACTTGGCCGCATGTCGGTCATCTCGCTGGAAATCGGGTTGGCAAGCCGGAGAGAGGCTTGGCCACCGCCGAAATGCCGCGCTTGCGCCTCACCGATGAAGGACCACGTGACGGCTTCGACGAGACCGCGCGTCGCGAGCGCGCGGCGCGCTGAAAGAACGCGCTTCTGGCCGGCTGTGAGAACGGCGCGGGTGACACCTGATTCGCGAGGGAGCGGTGTGGAGGGAATGCGGTCGGTGCCTGAAAGCCGGACGACTTCCTCCACAAGGTCGGCTGCGCCGTGGATGTCGGGCCGCCAAGAGGGCGTCGTTACGTTGAGCGAAGGCGCGTGCCCTTCAACCGTGCAGCCGAGCTTCTCAAGTGTGGACACGATCTCGGCGTTCGAGAACGTCGCGCCGGACAGCTTCTGCACGCGCGCCGGATCGAAATCGATGTCCCGTGCGCCATTCGGTTCCTTCCCGGCCACAACGGGGGCGCTTGGATCGCCGCCGCAGAATTCCAGGATCATTTGCGTTGCGAGGTTGAGCCCCATCATTTCCGATTGGGGATCGATGCCGCGCTCGAAGCGATAGCGTGAGTCCGAGCTGATGCCGGTCTTGCGCCCTGTCGCGGCCGTGCGGCCCGGATCGAAATAGGCGCTCTCGATGAAAATGTTGGTCGTTGTTTCCGTGCAGCCAGTCGACTCGCCGCCCATTACGCCGCCAAGGCCCAGCACCTGCGCCTTATCCGCGATCACGCACATGGTTTCGTCGACCTCATACGTTTTTCCGTCGAGGGCGAGGAAACTTTCACCCTTGCCGCCGAGCCGCGCCATGACCGGGCCGTGAAGCTTATCGGCGTCATAGACGTGAAGCGGGCGCGCGCGGTCATAGGAGATGTAATTTGTTATATCCGCCGCCGCATTGATGGGGCGTAGGCCGACGGCGCGCAGGCGGCGCTGCAGCCATTCTGGGGAGGCCTTGTTCGTCGCGCCGCGAATGTATCGCCCCGCGAAGAACGGGCATGCGGTCTCGGACCCTTTCGGGAACGGAAGCTCGATGCGGATAGGGGATTCGAACCCGCCTTTTCCCGCGTAGCCATCTGACACCTCCTTCAGCGTACCCAGGCCCGCCGCAGCCAGATCGCGCGCGACACCGCGTACGCCGAGGCAGTCGGGCCGGTTCGGCGTGATCGCGATATCGATGACAGGGTCCCTCAGCTCCATGGCGTCCGCGAAGCGCTCGCCGATGTGCTTCGACATGCGCTCGGGCAATTCGATGATGCCGCTATGCTCGGTGGACAGCTCCAACTCGCGCTCGGAGCACAGCATTCCCGCCGAATTGACGCCCCGGATGGTCGCCTTCCCAAGCGTCACCTTGAGGCCCGGCACATGCGTTCCGGGCGCTGCGAAAACGCCGATCAGCCCCTTGCGGGCGTTGGGCGCGCCGCAAACCACCTGCACGATGCCGGAGCCTGTCTCGACCTTGCAGACGCGAAGCTTGTCCGCATTCGGATGCGGCTCGGTCTCCAGCACCCGTGCGATGATGAAGTCCTTCAGCTTCGCGGCCGGGTCTTCGATGTCTTCCACCTCAAGCCCGATGAGTGTGAGCTTCGCCGCGATTTCATCGAGCGAAGCGTCGGTTTGCAGGTGGTCTTTCAGCCAGGAGAGCGTGAATTTCATGATCGCGCCATAGGGCAGGGGTTCGTAATGAAGTGAGAGGCAATGCTTTGTCACGATCCCGCCGCGGAGGCAACAGGGGGCGTGATTCCAGACACAGGCTATTCGGCAAAAAGACAACTTGCATAGGGCGACAGATTGCGCTTCCTCCCATTTGCATTCGGCGAGGGAAGCCTCACGCCAGCTTCTTGGTGCAGTGAAAGATGCCAAGGGATATGGTGGCCTTTTAAATGGTTTCTATCGCCATCGGGAGTTTATGATGAGGAGTGTCATTCTCGGCTTTATTGGTGTTGCGGCTTTTGCTGCCGCGAGCGAAGCGTTAGCTGCGGATTACGCGCCCCTTGACTGCCGCGAGGCAGGTGGTCTGGCGCTTTACGCAATTTGCAGTAATTATTCGCTCGGCCAGGAAGAAGCGCACATGGCGACCTTATTCGGAATAGCCACCTCGCTTGTTGCCATGGGCCAGCGCGGCGATCTTATCGACACGCAACGCGATTGGCTCGCGGAACGCGACCGATGCGGCGACGATAAGGGCTGCCTGCACGATGCTTTTGGCCGCCGCATCCGGCGTCTCAACGGGCTTATAGATAGTATCGCATCCCGTGGCCCATATTGAGGTTTTTGTTTTTGGCAGACGATAACTTAAGCGGCGCGCCGTTCTCGATTTGCTCGATGGCGTCTTTGACCGCGCCGAAGACCAGCAAAGTGTAGGTGTGCCGCGCCTTGTAGTCTGGAGTCATTCCGACCTGGGTTTTTAGAAAACCCTTCTAACTCATTGCTTTTATCGCGCGCCCTCGTGCTCTAACTCATCAGCCGCGAGGTGGAACATTCGGTCCCGACGCACAACACGGATCAGCTTTTGCGGAGTGACGCCCAGGCGAACCAAGTTCAGTTCCTCCTCGATACGGTCTGCCACATTGCCAAGGCACACCAGTCTGCAAAGGAGCTATCCTTTCACAGCTTGGCGCCTGCCTTCAATGCGTTTGATTTCATTGAGCGTAGCAGTCTGTCAGACTTAAAGTTGTCGGCGGCGCGGGGTAAGCTTAGTCAAGTGATTCTTGCAGCTATGCGCGTTGGCCGATGATCAACTTCCGCACGGTCGACCGTCAGACAAGCTTTCTTCTGCCGCCATCGGTCGACGAGTGGCTGCCGGAAAAACATCTGGCCCGTTTTGTGGTTGAGTTCGTCGACGGTCACGCCGCTCAGGCTCGACGGGACTGGCGGCAAGACAAGGCTGAAGCTCATCTCCGAAGCAGACGATGGCGATCTGCGCCGGGTTCTGGTCCTTGGCGCGACCTCGCTCTTGCGCTCCCTGGCGAACAAAACCACGCCCCTTGCGCTTTACCCGCTAGACTAACTCCTCCGGGATGATCGGGAGCCGGTTAGCAGATCACATCAAGGCGGCAAACCCGGGCGCGGGAAACATGACCCGTCGCAAAGCATCGCGCAAGAAAAGCCCTTGCAAAAGGGGAGCCATCCACACATCACGAAACCCTATCCGATGGATTTGCGTGAGCGCGTTGTGGCGGCAATCGAGACCGAGGGGATGTCACGCCATCAGTCGGCGTCGCGGTTTGGTGTTGCGATCAGTTCTGCGATCAAGTGGGTTGCGCGGTACCGAAGGACAGAAGCGCTGCGCCATCCAAGATCGGGGCTACAAGCTGAGGGCCATCCTTCGTCTCTGGCAGCGCGCGGCCGTGTCCGGGATAGCTCCTTGCTATCGTTGACGATCTTAGGCCCGCGCCGCTTTCGCCTGGCCATCTGAACGGTAGAGAGACCTTGAACGGTCGCATACAATCACAAGCTGCGCCTCGGCGCGAGCGCCAGGACGATGACGCCCGGATGAAACACTCTCATGATGCCCGCGGCCGCCGCCTGTTTCAATCATGTGATCGCGTTTGACGTCGCCAAAGCCAACTTGTCCCTTCATATTTTGCCCTCGGGCGAGAGCCTGAGCTTGCAAAACGATGGCGCCGCCGTCGGGCGCTTTTTGAAGCGCGAAGAAAAGCGCAATTGCAAACAAGGCTTGGCCTCCTACTCGTGATCTGCGAGGCAACCGGTGGCTATGAGAACGCGGTGCTGAAAGCCGCCGCGGAACTCGGCCTTAATTGTCATCTCGCCCATGGATTGAGCGTCCGCGCCTACGCCAAATTCCGGGGCCGGCACGCGAAAAAGATCCCATCGACGCGGCTTTGATCGCCGAGTACGGACGGGACAAGCCCGATCTGAGGCTTTACCAGCCGCCGCAGCCTGAGGAGGCAGCGCTTCGCGCTTTGATGGGGCGGCGCACGGAGCTCAAGGACATGATATCCAGGCCGAGACATGCCAGCTCGAACATGCTTCTTGAAGGCGGTGCGCTTGGGCCTTGAACGCCATCTTGCAGCGCTCAAAGACAACTCGCGCTTATTGAAAAAGAAATCGGCGCGCTGACCCGCCGCGACGAGGCGTTCAACCACGAGAGCCGCCTCATGCAAACGCTCGCCGGCATCGGCGCTGTGGCCTCGCAAACCATCTTGGCCTTCTTCCCAGAGTTCGGGTATATCCCAAGTTCGGCGACCGTGGCGCTTGCCGGGCTTGCGCCCTATGATCGCGACAGCGGCAAGGAGCGCGGAAAAAGACGGATCTTCGCCGGGCGCAGCCAAATCCGCAAATGCCTTTACATGGTCGCCCTCGCTGTGATCCGCTCTCACGTCGTCTTCCGTGATTTTGCCCAAAGGCTGACCCGCAGGTGAAAGCCCGTCATCACCCGCCGTCATGCGAAAGCTCATCGTAATCTTGAGCGCAATGCTTAGAAATAACCAGCCCTGGAAACACGCTCAAACCGCTTGATCTCAAACACGGTAGATCGACAGGCTGTCGGGAAGGTCAGCCTTGTCCTCCGCCTCCGTTGGCCATGAGTTCGGCGACTTCGGCCTTCAGTTGCGTCTCGATCCTGACGGCATGCTCGTAAGAAAGCTCGCTGTGCTCGCTGGCGTTGGCGTCGATCTTCGTGCCGTCCAGCGCGACCGTGCCCATCTTGAGCAAGCCCATCTCGCGCGCCAGCAGCGGGACCTGAACGAACAGCGCCTCGATCTCCTTTATAATACGCCGCCGGGACGCCGCGATGGTGTCGTGATCGGGATGATCTTTCGCGGCAATAAATCGGAAGGCCACCGAATCATACGTCGCCCCCTCGAGCTTGCCGCTGGAAAAAACGCCCGTGGCGTAGCCGTAGATCAAAATGCCCAGCAACCGCCATGGATGATAGCTCGCCGAGCCCGAGTTGCGATAGGCGCTGCTCATCGCCGCTGTGTCCTGACCGTCAACGACCTCAAGCACAAAACGGGCCAGATGGTTTTCCGGCAGCCAACCGATGGCGGCAGAAGAAATCCCGTCTGGCGGTCAATCGTGCGGAAGTTGCTCATCGGCCAACGCGCCAAAGGCTGCAAGAATCGCTTGCCTAATCTTATCCCGCGCCGCCGACAGCTTTCAACGCGTTTAAGTCCGCGAAACTGAGACGCAAATGATAGCTTTTGCGGGTGTTACCAAACATGCTTTACGATGGCCGCGGAGACTATATCTGGCGAGATGAGCCTCAGAAGATGCCCTCGATCGGGATGACGGTTTGGCTGGTCTTGCTCTTGATTTCGGTCGCCCTCGTTTGGGCGTCGGCGGGACCTTACCCGTCTTCCAAACCCGACCAGAGCTTTCAGCAGCTCTTTTCCTGGGGTTAACCGGCGTGTGCCAACGTTGGTGTGTGTAGATGCGGCCGATTATCGCCCTCTCAAAACGAAGCGGTTAATGCGGGGACCTGCTCCGTCATAACAGCAGGCAGCTAACCCTGCGCTTAAGTCGCTAATTGCACAGGAGGGCGGTTCTTCGCATACTAAGGATTACACCATGTCCCAGTTTTTGAAAGAACCTGATCAGCCCCATGACGACAGTAACAATTCTCAATTTTGCGAAAGAGAAGGCCGCCGCCGAAGAGGCGCTGGGCGTTTGCGTGGCTGCTAAGAAGGTCCTCGTTGCTGACGTAGGCGGCAACCACGTCAAGCTCCTCGTCACCGGGCAAAGCGAGCACCGGAAGGTTGTCTCCGGGCCTTTCCTTACGCCCGAGCTGATGATGGCGAGAATCAAGGACGCCGTTTCGGATTGGGACCACGATGTTGTTACGATTGGCTATCCCGGGCCTGTCCTCGACGGCCGTCCCTTGCGCGATCCGCATAATCTGGGAGCAGGCTGGGTTCAGTTCGATTTTGAGGCTGCATTCGGACGGCCGGTCAGGATCATCAACGACGCGGCGATGCAGGCTATTGGGAGCTACCGGTCCGGAAGGATGCTCTTTCTTGGCCTCGGAACGGGGCTCGGAACGACCCTCATCATCGAAGGCATCGTCCACCCCATGGAGATGGGCCACCTTCCGTACAAGGACGCTACCTTTGAGGATTACGTCGGCCAGCGCGGGCTGGATCGGAATGGCAAGAAGCAGTGGCGCCGCGATGTCGCAGACGTGGTTGCGCGGTTGATCGCGGCTCTCCAACCCTCCGAGGTCGTGCTGGGCGGGGGCAACGTCAAGAAACTCAAAGAGCTGCCGTCGAACACTCGGCCGGGTCACAATGCCAACGCCTTCGAGGGAGGCTTTCGGCTGTGGGATATTTAGAGATCCTGCACTTTCGCAAAGCATGCGCATTAAGGAACACCGGCCGGAAATCTCGAATGCTGCCCGTACGGTGCTGCCTGCGATGGCGATGAAATGGAGCCGGTGACGGTTCCAGTTTTTTGCTCCGGTTCGACTAGGTGGAGAAGAAGGCCAGGTCCTGATCCGCGATCGTGCGCCGGATCAACAAACCGCGCGTCCAAAGCCCGGAGCGGCTGGCATCGTATTCGCTGGCGTCGATATCGGCCAGTTCTATATAAGCCCAGTCATAAAGGCGCGGTCCCTTGGCGCCATCGCCTGCCGAGAGGCGTTTCCAGTCCGAAGCCGCCAAGCCTTGCGCGACGCTTTCCGCCGTACCTGCGATGGGCCTGGCCTTGCCCCAGGATCTGATGCTGTGATTGGAAGCAACGCCAAGCACATAGCCCTTGCCGGCCCGGCGCAGCACCCCTTCAAGCGCGCCAACGCCATAGACGCTATCGGCGGCGACCCAGGCGAAAGGCACAGAAGCGGCGATGGCGCGCTCGATCATGGCGACGGCGAGGGCTGGCTTGGTTGCGAAGGCCGTTTTCTCCGGGACATGCGCCGCCTTCATGCGGGCGGGATCGTCTGTCCACGCCTTCGGCAGATAAAGAGCCCGGTCGATGAAGGCGTGGCCGTGCCGCGAGACATAACAGGCGAAGACGCCGATCTGGCAGTTCGTGATCTTGCCCGCCGAGCCGGTATATTGCCGCCCAACGCCACACGAGGCCTTGCCCTGCTTGAGAAATCCGGTTTCATCGAAGACCAGAACCGCGTCGTCGTCGGCGAGCGTCTCAAGCGCATAGTCCCGCACGGTATCGCGCAGGTCGTCAGCTTCCCACCGGCCGCGGCCCAGAATGGCCTGCTGTCGCCACGGGCCAGGATCGCCCGCCGCCTCCGCCCGCATCCAGCCCGTCTTGCGCTGCTCATTGCCAAGCAGGCCGTCCAGGAACGCCCCTGCCGAAGCCGCAACCCGCTCCTGCGTAAAACAGCGGCCGCATCCGCGCCTTCACATCCCGCAGCGACCACGCCCAAAGTTCAAGCGTTGCTTCAATCGATGCTCCGCCCATCCATGCCCCTCCGAATCACTTAGGCACATGGTTCATAGTGCGTAATAAGATGCAACTGTAATGCTAGTACGCCGATTATCACATGAAGAAGTATATCGAGCGGCCCGCCGTTTTCTGGATCGATGCAGCTTTCGGCCGGCACGCTATCTATCACCTGGGCAGCATATTGGCGCTCGGATTGCGTCCTGCCAGGGAAGTCCGTCTCCAAGAGCCTATCTCCAAAATGTGGATCTGATGCTGTCAAAGAACACAAAGATCAATTGTCTAAAGTTACATGATTTTATCTTCGCGTGCCGCTCATCAACCGAAGCTTATGAAAATTTGAAGAACGTTAGCGATTTTACGGAACCTGCGCTCAGCTAGCGCATTTGCATTCGTGAATTTGATGATGTGAATGGGTTGTCAATGGATTTCCATCTTCAAAAACAAAGGCTTTTAGAGCGCGCCAAGCGTGTCGAGAAAAAAGCACGTCGACAGAAAAATGCGCAAGCGCAAGATGTCCTGCGCGCCCTAGCGTTGCTTTATCGGGAGATGGCTAACGAACTCGAAGAGGTTTCGGTAATCCCGGGCTATATGTGTTGATCCGCAGCGTGAGGTGAGGCGGGAAGCCGTGTAGCCGGCGAACTCGTTGCTATCAATCGCTCCACAGCCCGAATCTCATCAGCAAGGCGACCCTGAATGTCCTTGAGCCGAGCGGCCGTCGCGGCGTCGCCGGTGTTGAAAAAGAGTGACTTCACCTCAGTCACGAGCATATCAGCGTCGCAGAGGAAGTCTCGTACCTTTGTCAGCTCAGAAGCGGTGAGTATATCCCGAGGTTGAACTTCAGCGATGGTCTGCGTGCTCCGCAACTGTAAACCCTCCGATTGTGCAATGCAGGAGCGCCGCATGCTACTTAACTTATATCAACGGCGCTCTCCTCCTTTCGGTCGGAGGTGGGAAAGGGCGCTTAGCCAAGAAGTTTATCTCTCGATGTGTAAGCGGGGCAATATACAATTAGTGAATGATAGCTTTTGCAAAAGTAATGTCGATGGACTGGTGGCGGGACATAGTTCAAGCTGCGGGGCAAAAGACGCGCTTGGCCCCGAGTACGCGGAGACGGAAAGGGGGGAGGATGGTGAGGGTTCATGGAGACTGAAAAATGGAGAGGATTTTTTTGCTGAACACAGATGTCAATTTGCCGCGGGCAAAGGCCTAATTCTGGGCCGCCAACTAGGCACACAGGGACGTCGCGCCCGCTCATATCGGACGAGCATCCGAACAGAGGGATGTGAGCAGCCTGCTAGAGCCAGTCCTGCAGAATAGGAATAAGCGGCACATCCGCGGCGGGCATCGAATAGTCGCGGAGCCGCTCTTTCCGCACCCAGGCGAGCGTCTGCCCTTCGAGCGGCTCGGGCTCGCCGTCCCAGTTGCGGCAGGCGTAGAGCGGCATCAGCAGGTGATAATTCTCATAGGTGTGGCTCGCGAAGGTGAGCGGGGCGAGGCAGCGGGCGGGAACGTCGACGCCGAGTTCTTCCTTCAATTCCCGGATCAGCGCCGCTTCGGGCAACTCGCCGTCATCGATCTTGCCGCCCGGAAACTCCCAAAGGCCGCCATGCTCTTTGTGCGCGGGGCGCTGCTGGAGAAGCACGCGCCCGTCGGCGTCGATGAGCGCCACCGCAACCACGATGAGAACGCGAGGCACGGCGGTGTCAGCTCCGGTAGTCGGCATTGATGTCGATATAGCCGTGAGTGAGATCGGAAGCCCAGACCGTCGCACGGCCCTGGCCGCCCGTTCCGGCATCGACGCGGATTTCGATCTCGGCGTTCTTCATGTAGGCCGTGCCGAGCGCTTCCTGGTAATCGGCGTGGCGCATGCCATCTTTGGCAACCTGGATGTCGCCGAACCAGATCGAAAGCCGGTCGCGGTTTGCGGCCTCGCCCGATTTGCCGACCGCCGCGACGATGCGGCCCCAATTGGCGTCCTCGCCCGCAATGGCCGTCTTGACGAGAGGCGAATTACCGATGGAAAGCCCAATGCGATGCGCGGCGTCGTCGTGCGCCGCGCCCTCGACATGGATGGTCATCAGCTTCGTGATGCCTTCGCCGTCCTTGATCACCTGCATCGAAAGATCGTGCATCAGGCGAAGCAGAGCGGCCGAGAAGGCGGCAGCCTCCGGGTCATCCGGGCCAGCAATCTTCGGCGCCCCATGCGCGGCGGCTTCGCCAGTGGCGAAGATCAGAAGCGTGTCGCTTGTCGAGGTATCGCTGTCGACCGTGATGGCGTTGAAGGTCGCCTTCGCGTGCCGCTGCAAAAGCTGGGTCAGCACGTGCCCTTCGATCGGCGCATCCGTGACAATGAACGACAGCATGGTCGCCATGTCGGGCGCAATCATGCCCGAACCTTTGGCGATCCCATTCAGCGTGACAGGCACATTGCCGACGAGCGCGCGGCGTGTGGCAAGCTTCGTGAAGGTGTCGGTGGTCATGATCGCGCGCGCGGCATCAGCCCAGAGGTCCTCGCGGGCGCGCGGCGCCATCTCTTTGAGCACATCCTCGAACTTGGAGGCATCGAGAGGCTCGCCGATGACGCCGGTGGACGCGATGAAAACGCGATCCGGCTCGCATCCAGCGGTTTCCGCCGCAAAGGCTGCTGTGGCCTCAACGGTCTCGCGTCCGTGCTGTCCGGTGAAAGCGTTTGCATTGCCGGAATTGACGACAAGCGCCCGCCCGCTGCCATGCTGAAGCTGCTCCCGGCACCAATCCACGGGCGCCGAGCACGTTTTCGAACGGGTCAGCACGCCGCCAACTTCCGTGCCTTCCGGAAACAGCATCAAGAGCACATCGGTGCGGTTCGCATATTTGATACCCGCCTCGGCGACCGCGAGCCGCACCCCCTTTATCGGAGGCAGCTCGACGAGTTCGGTGGGCGCGAACGGCGAAACCTTCTGAATGTTCGCCATGATGCGAGGCGGCTCCGTTCTTGTTATTTCTGCTGGCTCTGGGATTTCGAGTGTCGCCGCCTTGGCGTCGTCCTCCATAGCCTTCTTCAACTCCGGATCAAGAATATCGACCGAAGCGGACGACCGGAGCTTCTGTACAGTATCCTTGAGTTGGGCCTGGATCAGGGAAGCCGTAATCTGATCCTTGACCTCCTCGAAACTCGGCGCCGGCTTGTCTCGCTTGTCTTCAACCTTGATCACGTGCCAGCCGAACTCGGATTTGATGGGATCGGATATCTGCCCGGGTTCGAGCGCGAAAGCGGCATCCTCGAAAGACTTGACCATTTGCCCGCGCGAGAAATAGCCGAGATCGCCGCCAGTATGGGAGCTTGGGCCATCGGAGCTTTTCTTGGCCAGCTCGTTGAAATCCGCCCCGGCCCTGAGTTGCTTCACGAGGTCCTTCGCTTCATCCTCCGTCTTTACGAGAATGTGACGCGCATGCACTTCCGGCTCAGGCTTCAGTTTGCCGATCTGCTCGTCATAGGCGGCCCTGGCCTGCGTCTCGCTCACGCCGCCGCGAACCTTCTTTTCGTAGAAGGTGTCGCGCATGGCCCGCAGCTTATAATACGAAAGCCGATCCTCGTACTCTTTGCCCGAGGTAAGCTGGGCTTTATTGGCCTCTTCCGCGAAGAGATGCGCTTCGATGAGATACTCCACCAGTACGCGGCGTCGGCTTTCGGCGGGAAGCCCCGCAATCTCGGCTCCAACCTCGGCTTCCGCAAAGGCGAGTTCTGCGTCGGTAATGTCGGCTCCATTGACCTTGGCGACGGGGCCCGCGTAGGCGAGTTGTGCGCCAAGCGCCAGCGCGAAAGCGCCAATGCATAAGATCCTTTTCGTCACGGCTGAGAGCTCCTCGCCTTTTCGGGAAACGTGAAGTTTAGATGCGTCCGCCGCGCACACCATGTTTTCTGCCAGCTTTTTATACAGCGCGCGCTGGATCGGAAGTCTGTTCACCCGTCTATTAGGGCCTTTGTAGAAGGCAGGCAAGACTTGAGTTCGCCCTTTCCTCGGTTGAGTTCGCAGGTGGCGAAGCAACGTGTGCGCTGCCCTTCCAGGTTCCAGGACCTTACGAATTGGTTAACGTCAACAGCGGATTAGGCCGCGAAGGGCTAGCTTTCTCGGTAGCCAAAATTGCAGGATGATGACAAAAGCAGATTTCTCCCGTCTACTAAAAGACACAGCCGGATGCCTTCATCCGCTCGCTGCAAACGAGATTGCGGCGGCTTTTGTGGCGGCCCACAGAGAGGGATGCAGCCGCGCAGATGCAGAAAACGGGCTCTCCGAGTTGTTCGCAGCCGAGCCCATTCTCGATGAGGCCTTGCGCCTCGGGCTCGTTCAGGAGCGGAGTGGCGTGCTTCACGCGCCCGCCAAACCGGCCAACTGGGCGGACTCCAGACGGGAGTTCGCTTTCCGTGCCCTGGGCTTTCCGGCATCCGGCAATACACACAGAGACCTCGCCGGTGCCGCGTTACGCCTGATTTATGGTCTGGATAATTTGCCGCCTTCGCTATCGAGGGCGCAGGCTCGCTGCGAACTTCTCCGGCGCATCGTCGCCTCATTGGGGGAGAGCCTTGTTGCGGGCGTGGGGCAACCCGGCAAGGCGTTCTCCTTCGATCCGATGAGCCGCAGCATCTATCTGGCTTTTGCCGGGCTCAAATGCGGCACCGTTTTGCAAGCCGACGCGGCTTTGCTGTCCTCTGCCTTAGGCGGTCCGGCATCCACCATCGCCGAACTCAGCACAACGGTCCTTCGCGCCGCGCTGCACGCAAACGTGACGGGTCAGTCAAAACGTGAGGAGGTCTTTGACTTGGACGGATTCGCTGAATCGGTCAGAAAGCTTGCAGGGAAACTCGAAACGAAGCCCTATGCCGGGCGTGTCGCCATCGCGCAGGTTTATGATGCGGGGCTCGCATCAGGGCTTGGAACTCGGCACGCTCGATGACTTCAAGTCCCACCTCGCCGAGGCGGCGCGCGAAGGGCTTCTCGACCTCGAGCGTTACGACATTGCAGGCCCGTTCGACGCGGGTCTGAAAGAGCGGTCGCGTTTGCGTTTTGGGCGCGATGAGCGGCATTTCATCGTCAATCAGTGGATTTAGCGCCATCATTATGGATCCTCGTCTCAAGGCTTTCAAAAGCCCCGACTTCGACCGTGTTTTTGGCGCGGTGGCTTCGCTTGCGGGGGCCGCGGACGAGGAGCGGGTGGACGTGCCGGAGATCGAGGCCGATGCCAGCGATGCGCTGACGGCCATCGTCGCGCAGGCTCGGGCGCAAAATCCCGATCCAGCGTCGCGAGTCCTTCTTATCAAAGGTGCGACCGGCACAGGGAAAACGCACACGCTTTTGACGGCCATTCGGCGCATGCACCAGGAAGGCTGTGTGTACGCGGCACTTTTCCCGATGGTCGATCTTGTCGCCGAAAAGGATCTCGACGCCTGGCTCTTGCGTGCGCTGGTTTCACGGCTCTCGGAACGCTATCTTGTCTCGGCGGATGCGCCGTCGCCTTTGGCCCGGCTTGCCGCGGCCGTTCTTCAGCGAGCCCAGCCGGACCTGATGGCCGCGTTCCGGCGCGATGTCTTGAGAGATGAAGGCGACATCCGGGATTTCGATCTTCGTCCGCTTGTCGTTTCCATCCGGTCCAAGCTTCAGAAGCTTTCGCATCTTCCGGTTCCGTCCGAGGCTTTCGTGACGGCGCTGCTTGGCGCTGCGGCGGGTGACGACGATTGCCTTGCCTATCTGCGCGGTCAGCCGTTGAATGTCAGCCTGGGCGGGGTGCGTCTCTCGCAACTCGCCGAGGATCATTTCGCGCGGAGCCACATCGATGCGCTTGTAAACGTCGTCGGCGCAACGGGCGGCGCGCTCGTTCTCGCCTTTGATCAGCTCGAACAGAGCCGGGTTCAAGGCTGGGAGCAGCGGCTTCGGCATCTCTTCAGCCGGGGAGCGCTTCTTGCGGAAACGCTGCCTCCGCTTTGCGTAGCCTTCGCGGTTCTGCCTGCGCTTTACGATACGATTTCAGAAGGGATCGATGGATCGATCCGCGACCGCATTGAACGTTTCGGTGCGCTTCCTGTGCGGCTGCGTCCACTCGCGCGCCGTCAGGTCGAAGCGCTCCTCAAGCGCAGGCTCGCAGAGCTGTTCGAGCGCTGCGGGGCAAAAGCCGACGCTTCGGATCCGCTCTATCCGTTTCCAGCGTGGATGCTGAACGAGCTTGGCGGACAGACATCGCGCTATGTCTTTGAGCTGATCCAGCAGTTCCGGCGCATTTACCTTGCCACAGGTAAACTGCCGTTGCTGGAGGATATGCCGCCTCCTCCTGTAGCCGATGCGCCTTCCATCACGGCGGCCCCTTCCGCCGCAGTTACGGTCCCGGCCATCAATTTTGACGATAAGTGGCACGGGGAACTGAACTCAAGAACAATTCAGCCCTCCATCGGCAATGGCATCCAGCAAGCCGAAATCCTGGAGTGGGCCGTGCAGGCCGCTGCGGTGGAGATCGAGGGCATCACAGCCATCAAAACGCGGCGGACGGTCCGGGGACGTGCCGGCACGGTCGTGATCGAGGCCGATTTCCAGAAGGACGGGCAGAGCGTGGAACGCCGGGACATCGCGCTTTGCAATGAGGCCCGCGGCGCACCGCTTGCGGATGAAATCAAGGTGTTCCTCCGCACGATAAAGGGCGCGCGTCCGGTGCTGGTTCGCCCGCGCGGCGGCCGGCTGCCGCGCTCGGGCCGCTTCATCGCGCCTCTGATCCGCGACGCGGAAGAGATGCACGCGATCATCGTTCCGCAGTTCGAGATGCTGTCGTGGGAGCGGCTCGAGTCCGCACGCCACTTTTTCCGCAATTTCAAGGATGCCGCCGGATTTAAGGACTGGCAGCGCGAGTCGCGGCCGCTGACGACTACGGCGTCGCTTTCCGAGGTCCTGCAGTTTCCTTATGTGAAGGTTATCGAGGAGGAAGAGGCCGAGGAGAAAGCGCCCGAACCGGCGGCGCCTCCGCCGCCGCCCACGCCCCGCCGCAAAGCTCCGTCCGCGCAGGCGGTCATGCTTGGCGCGCACGAGGATGGCGGGCAGGTCTACTGGGCGCCCTTCGAGGCCGAAACAAGACTTCTCAACTTCGGCATCCTTGTCACCGGCGATCCCGGCTCCGGCAAGACGCAAACGCTGAACGTCCTCATTGACGGCGTGAGCCGCATGGGCTTCCCGGTCTGTATTTTCGACTTCAAGAACGATTATTCCGAGCGAAGCTTCGTTCAGTCCATCGGGCTCAAAGTCCATGACGTGCGCCGTTATGGCATTCCTTTCAATCCGCTGATGCCGAGCGCCAATGAGGAAGGCCAGGCGCAGCCCATCGAACACATCTTCACGATCACCGGCGTGCTGAAGCGCGTGTTCGGGCTTGGCGATCGCCAGACGGCGACGTTACGTGACGCAGTCAAGGGTGCATTCGAAGCCCGGGGCATCGTCCCGCAGAAATGGATCAACGTCGATACGCTGCGGCCGCCGAATTTCGACGATGTCATCGCAATTCTCGAAGAGCAGAAAGAGACCAGGAACCCGCAGGCGATCAGCCTCCTGGACCGCATCGCGCCGCTGTTCGAGCTGGGTCTTTTCCCGAAGTCCGACGAACTGCCGGTTCCTTTCGAAGCCATGCTCGACGAGCGGCTTGTGCTTTCGCTGTTCGCGCTACCAACCGACGAAATCAAGGCGGCGTTGGCCGAGCTGGTCATCATCCGGCTGCATGGCGTGCTTTTGCGGCGCGCGCAGCCCCGGAAGCTGACGCGGCTGCTTGTCATCGACGAGGCTTGGCGCGTCGCCAACAGCACCCATCTTGAAAGCCTCGCGCGTGAAGGCCGTGCATTCGGAGCGGGCATCGCAATCGGGACGCAGTATCCGGGGGATCTGCCGCCCGACTTTTCCGGCGCCCTCGACACAAAGATCTATCTGAAAAATCAGCAGCCGGATCACAAGAAGGCCGTTGTGCGCGCCTTGTGCGGAGCGACTTCGGGGCCGGAAGCGGCGAACCTCCACGGCGTTCTGGAGCGGCTCAAACAATTCGAGGGGCTGATCCAGAACCAGCAATACCTGCCTTATGCGCGGTTCAAGCTGCTGCCACACTTCGCGAGGATGGACCAGACGAAGGCCGCGTAGCAAAGCAGCAACATCTGTGGCCTATAAGACACCATTTACAAAGTTTTAGTGTTTTCCAGAGAACTTCAACAAAAGTGATTTTTTTGTAACGAAACTCACGCGAATCAGCCATTCTGCGAAGGCTAAATACCTTCAAATGTTTGTCCGAGTGAGCAGTTAGTCCGGACAGTGCGCGGCTCGCGGCTTGAGTTCTTCGCCGGGTCCGCCTCAAGGGCGACAGCATGCTTGCAACAACGCTTCAGCGTGACACTACGACATTTCTTCATGATACGGGTGCTTCCCGTATTCTTCTCAGCGGAAAATCCTTTATCGCCGATCCTACCGGCGCTCTTTATTGGCCAGCCGAGAACACTCTCATCGTGGCCGATCTTCAGCTCTCGAAATGTTCCTATCTTCAGGGGGAGAACGTCGTTCTTCCGCCCTACGATACGGCTTCGGCGTTCGAGAAACTGGAGGATGCGCTCGACCGTTACGATCCTGTTCGTGTCATTGCGCTCGGAAACAGCTTTGCCGGGTTCTGCGCGGATGGTCTGAGCAATCATCAGATCGACTGGCTCCAGGATATGATGGAGGGACGCGAGTGGTATTGGGTAGCGTCCGATCTTCCCGGAAAGCCGGAGGTGATCGAGGGAGCCGTCGTGCCGCATATGATGCTGAGCGGCATCAAGTTCCGGGCCGAGCCGGTCCGGGCGCCCGTGGCCAACGAGATCGCCGGCGGGCTGCATCCTGTGGCGCAGGTTTCTCATTACGGCCATCTCGTTCGGGGGCGCTGCTTCGTTTCGAACGGCATGCGCATGATCCTTCCTTCGCTGGGCGATTATTCAGCGGGCTCCAACGTGCTCAGTTCCGCCTTCGATCCGCTTCTCGGCCAGGGCGGCCTGTTCGTCTGGTACATCTCCCAGGAGCGAGTTCGTCCGTAGCTTCGCCCCAACTTATGGAAGATCGCGCCGCCTAGAGCACCGTCGTTGAATT
Source organism: uncultured Alphaproteobacteria bacterium (assembly GCA_963839435.1). Taxonomy (GTDB): domain Bacteria; phylum Pseudomonadota; class Alphaproteobacteria; order Rhizobiales; family Rhodomicrobiaceae; genus Rhodomicrobium. Next base: position 75,940 of record CAWIVD010000028.1, on the reverse strand, counting down.
GGACGCGGGCGTGCGAATGCTTGTTTGTGTGCATCGTTGCGCAATATCTGGACCATTTTCCCGCTTGCTCTTGCTTTCGGAGCTTCTGAGATGGGATCCTAAGGAAAAACGTCTTGCCGAGAGGTTAAGGCAAGCAAGTCGTTGATATATATGGAAAAAATTGAGGAGCCGACGGCCTCCCCGGCGCGGTGTCGCGGCTCGAATTTGGTTAATGTGCGAAGCCGAAATATATTTAACGGACTTTTGCTGTCCCACTTAATGAAGAAATTCCGGCATTAAATTCCATTTAATGGGGCCCGATCAAAGATGGAAACCTGATCGTTTTCAATGGGTTATAGCGGTCCTTCCGCGTCGGGTCAAAGGCGCGACGCTCCTCGTCTTGCGCCCGATGGACCATTTTTTATGGATGAAATGGACCAGAAATAATTCCGGCGCGGCTCCTGTTAACCACATTTGTCTTAACGCTCGGCGTGGCGAACGAACAGTTTACCATTAAGGCGCGCGGCGAACGCCGTCAGGGTGGCGATGGCCAGAGAGCGAAGCCTGCGTAATGCATGCAACCGGTTCCGGGTTTGCGCACGCAGTGAAACCCAACATGTCTTGGCAAGCGAACGGATCAATTTGAGCCCAGTTGAGCTCGTTTAGGCCGAATCCAGAAGAGGTGGGTCTCGAAATGTGCTCAAGCAGGGATGTTTGCTTTCCGAACTAATAGCGGCGGGGTCAGTGCGCCTCAAAACCTGTCGAGGTCATGCGGAAGAATGTAGCCTATTCTTTCGTCATCAGCCGGTGACCGTAAGTTCCTTTTCCAAGGTGGAGACTGCTCCCCCATCTTCCTCCCAGATAAACTGCAGACGGCCACTTTCGGCGGCTCGAACATAGAATGCCAAGTAAGGGTTCGCAGCCATGGCTTCGTGCAGGTCAACGCTGAAGACCACGGCGTCATTGTAGCGGCAGCTGAATTTATTGATGATTTGGCGGGGGATCTTGTTGCCGGAGTTGTCGTGGCGCAGCCCCGTCTCCATCCGATGGTCGATCAAGGTCCTCACCTGAAAGACTTCGCCTTTAGCTACGGCTCGGGGCGCCTGTACGCGCGGTTGCATCGGTGCTCTCCTCCTTTCGTTTCCCGAATCTCAATTTGACGGACACCCGTTGATCGTCACTTCAACCCAGGTCCGGGCCATTAGGACCGACCCGTCGCTCATTTGCGCGACCGCGAGGACGTTCTGGGATTCAGCGAGGCGAACGCGGGTTGAAACCGACGCGCGTCCACTTTGTGGCGTGTACTGAAAATCTGCAACGACGAGGATGGGGTTTCGAGGCGCCAGCACGTGAACCTGGCGTACATAATCCGTCTCGGTCATTGGACTATCGACTGTCAATGTCAGAGGCACTCCATAGCCGTTGCTGAAGACGGGCGGCATTTCGAGACGAAGGCGCGAAGACTCTGTGGCTCTCCTCCCGATGAGCCGCTCGATGAGTTCGTTTTCATCGGTCTGAAGAGCATCGGATGCGCCAAGGCCCGGACGACCGGTTAAAGCAGCGCTTACAAGGCCTAGTCCTCCCCAGGAAGCCGCTCGCAAGAGCGCTCGGCGTGTGATGGCGATTGCAGATCGGGCCATGCTCATCGGCCAGGCAAATCCCGTAATAACAACTCGAATTGAGGTTGCCGCTTCTCTTGATTGAGAACGCAAAGATAAAGGCTCTCACCTTGATATTTCGTGCACAAGCATTGCATTGAAACAATATTTCAAAATTTTGTTACTGGAAAAAATATCTTTAGTAAATCACGATGCTAAGAGCGAGTTCATTCGGAAATCTGATCAGGAATGCCGCCGTAGGCCAGCTTCTGCGAAGCATCATAGATCGCATCCTCACCGTTGGAGCCGCGCTCGCAGGGTGCGGCGCACCAACGAGCAAGGCGACCGAAATAAAGCGGGCTAACTGTAGCCGGTGAAGATAGCGGCGCGCAATTCGCTGGAGCCTATAATCTCAAGCTGAAAAACAGTCCCCAGGTGGAAAGTCCGCCCCCGAATTTGCCGCGGCCCATCGGGTTTCCGGTGCATGCCAAAAACCTGCTTAGCAGGGATAAAAAAAGGTAAAGGGAAGGAATCAGTGAAATGTCAGATCATGACCACGTTGACGCCAAGGATCGAAAGTCTGAGTATGACGTCGAGTGCGAACGGCGCGAGATGCGTCGGGTCTTGAGTCCGAGTGGCCAGCATCCCGATGAGTCCGTGCGAATTACACGTCGCATGTTCATTCACAAATCCCTCTATACGGGCATCGCAGCCGGTGCCGCGGGCGCTGCAATAACGGGCTGGTTCCCCATCATCAATACCATCTCTGTTGCGCACGCCGCGGGCGCGCCGTTCTCCTTCGCGTGGATATCTGACTCGCATCTGTACCCGAAAACGCTAAACAGCCTCTTCGTCGAAAAGCTGACCCGGGCGACGAAGGAGGTGCAGGCCATGAACCCACCGGCCGAATTCCTCATTTACGGCGGCGACAGCGCCCAACTCGGCCGCGCAGAGGAACTCGAACTCGGTTACGAACTCCTCAAAGAAGTTAAGCTCAAGCAATACATCATCCCTGGCGAGCACGACTGGTATTTCGATATGGGCAAGAAGTGGACCCAGCTCCACGGCCAGCCGAACTGGACGTTCGATCACAAGGGTGTCCGCTTTATAGGCCTCGACACAATATCACGCGCTCCCGATTACTGGTCAGCCACGAAAAATGACTCCGGAAATGCGCATGGATCACATGGCGACCCTCGACGGCACCGTAGCGGGTGCCTGGGCCGGAGTAGGAGACGATCAGATCGCCTGGATGCAAGGCATCTTGTCAGATTGGAAAAAAGATCAGCCGGTTATCATTATCAGTCACAACCCGCTCTACGAGTGCTACCCCCCCTGGAACTTCTGGGTCCGCGATTGGCGTCAAGTTCATGAGGTGCTGAAACCGTACACCAAGGTGACCAACATTCACGGTCACGTGCATCAGGTTCTGTATAACGAGATCGGCACGTTACGGTCGATGGGAATGCTGGCCACGGCATGGAACTGGCCCTATCCGCCGCAAGGAGTTCCCGCGCTCACGAGGCAGATGATGCGGGTCGATCCCAGCGACCCCTATGACGGCACCGGCTGGGGCATCATCAGCCCGTCGCCAAATCTCCCCTTCGATCCGCAATATGTCGCGTGGGGCCGCAGGGAGCTGTTCTCGCCTAATGCGGCGGACATCTCGTCTGCCCACCCGGAGGTCCTGCATCCGCGGATCGCGGACAATGGCTGGTTCTGGAAAAACTAGACACTCCTCTGCGGGCGGCCTGACGAGCGCGCCCTGGCTTTCCTGCATCAACAATTTCACCGGGAGATAGTTTTATGCATGCTCTTAATAGAAGCTGCTGCCTTGGCGCCGGGCTAGTGGCGCTTCTTACGCTGTGCGTCTTTGGTCCAGCCATGGCGCAGCGAACGCCGACGACGCCGGAGCAGTTGAAGCACTATAACGATGTCTTCATGGAGGAGGTTAGAAAGGGGGATCTCCTGTTCCACGGCAGTTCCGAGATGGGCAAAAAGATGGGCGCGACGCTTTCCACCACTGGCACGGCTTGCGCCATGTGCCACCCTATGGCCTCCGACACCCATCCAGGCTCTTTCCCCAAGTTCCAGCCGAGTATGGGACGGTTCGTGGTCCTGCGGGATATGGTCAACTGGTGCATAGGCAACGTCACGAAAGGCACGCCGCTCCAGAGCGATTTCAGATGCGATGAAGGCCTTGGAAGCCTACATCTACTGGTCGAATTCGGGTTCGGTGCTCGATACCGGCAAATATTGATGCCGAGGAGACTGCCTTGACATGCTGAACCGCAGACAATTCGTTGCTGGAAGCGCCGCGCTGGGGGTCGGCACGGCGATCAACAGGCCCGCGATAGCCAGCGCGAAGCCGAAAGTCGTTATTATTGGCGGGGGTCCCGCCGGCGGCTCCGTCCTTCGCGCGCTCGCTGCCGCGGCACCTGGAAAATTCGGCATTACTTTGATCGAAGCTCAGCCCGTCTACATGGCCTGCTTTCAATCGAACCTGTATCTCGGCGGCTTCTTGCCCTTCAACAGATTCACGTTCACCTTCGATGCGGTGCAGAAACTCGATGACGTGACTGTCATAAGCGATACTGCCGAGGCCCTTGATCGGGAAACCCGGACGGTCACGTTGCGCGGCGGAAACCAAGTTCCTTACGATCTGCTTGTCGTCTCGCCCGGCATCGATCTCGATTACGCATCCGTTCCAGGCTGGTCGAAGCAAGCGGAAGAGCGCATGCCGCATGCTTATAAGGGCGGCGCTCAGTTGAAACTGCTTAAGCGCCAGCTGGACGGCGTTCCCGATGGCGGTCTGATCGTGATGATCGCGCCTCCCAATCCATACCGCTGTCCGCCCGGCCCCTATGAACGCGCATCCATGATGGCGCATATCCTAAAAGCGGCCAATAAATCGAACTCGCGGATCGTAATCCTCGACGCAAAAGAGGAGTTTTCAAAGCAGGTTTTGTTCGAGGAAGGCTGGCGGCGGCATTACCCTGGGACAATCGAATGGTTGCCCCCGTCCATCCACGGCGGAATAAAGTCGGTCGATCCGGCCACGATGACGGTCGAGACCGGTTTCGAGACGTATACAAATGCGGCGCTCGTTAATGTCATCCCTAGGCAAAGGGCTGGAGTTATCGCGCAGGCTGCCGGTCTTGCCGGCGTAAGCGGCTACTGCCCAATCGATGCCTTCACCATGAAATCGAGCGCGGACCCGCGTATTTTTGTGGTGGGCGACGCATGTATTCCAGGAGACATGCCCAAATCCGCGTTCGCCGCCAGCTCTCAGGCGCAAGTCGCGGCGCAGGCGATCCGCACAGAGCTTTTGCAGGAAGCGCAGGTGGAAGCTGAATATCGCAACACCTGCTGGAGCCTGATCGACAGCGGCGACAGCGTCAAGATTGGCGGCGTCTACAAGCCCACGCCGCAAAAGATACGACAAGCGACTACCTTCATCTCCAAGTTGGATGATTCCCTGGATACGCGCGGTAGTAATTTTGTCGATTCTGCTGCCTGGTATTCGACATTAACTGCTGAGCTGTATTCGTGAGGGTGCTAGCAGAAGAAGCCATGAAAACATTGGCGAATTTTCGCTCCGATGGTCATGGCCGGGCTTGACCCGGCCATCCAGTGATAAGCTGAAATGCCTTGTGTTTTTTCTGGATGGCCGCCTCCAAGTCATCTGGCCCGCAGGGTGAAGGCTGATAAGCGCGCTAGAGTGCGTCCGGAAAAGTGCGAAGCGGTTTTCCGATCAAGACGCACGGCAAAACAAAAACTTAGTCCCGCTTTTGATTTCGATCAAAAGCGGATAGGCGCTAGGCGTGGCGGAAAACGAGAGAGGCCCCGCCACCGACGGCGGCTGCGAGGATGACCGCCAAGACCCCGTACAACCAAGGGTGGTCGACGGCTGCCGATGAGAGCCGGGCCTCGATGCCGATCTTGTTGAGCCGGATGTGCGCGCTCGCCTCACCGATGACGCTGCCCTTTTGAAGGACAAAGAAATTCACGCGGTAAAGCCCCGGGCCTGCTGCCGGCGGGAGGAAGACTCTGGCCCGGAAAAGCCTCGCGCCCAGGAACTCGATAGCCGCCTGGTTATCCTCGACGAAGAGACCGCTCGCTCGTTTCAATCTAATCAGGCCTTGCCGAAATTCCTCAGTCGGGTTTGTCAGCGCCTTTTCCGGGCTCGCCGCGAGAGAAAACTCCAGAACGGCGACCCCGATCTCATGAATCCTGCGTTCCTCGAGGGACGCGATTTCGTTGAGCGGCTTCGTCGAGAAGACGGCGTAATAATTCGGAACCCCGTCGAAGGTGATGCTCTCGGCGTTGATCCAAAGGCCAGCGCGACGGGCTTTCTTCCACACCGTCGCCGGTCTGATCGGACCACGAATTGTAATGGCGACATCGAAGGGTTTGCTCTTGAGCCGGTCGCTATCGACCGAGCCAAAAAGAGCAATGCTCGTCCCATCGTAGCTCGGCTCGATATAGAAGTGATTTGCGACGCGCCCGCCTCGATGAGATCGGGGGGCGACGCTAATGCGAAGACCTGAAAGGCAAGGACGGTGAGGAGCGATAGAAGAGCGGCGCCGCAATATCGCGCCGCACCGAGAGGCCGGGCCATGTCAGACCTCGGCAGGGAGTAATGCTGAAGAGCGCTGGAGGCGAAAGGAGATCGACGACGAGCCGGAGTCCTACCGCGAGCACCAGCAAGGCAAGGAGAAGACGGAGGTGCTCGGCGCGAAGATGCTGGCCCGCAGCCGCCCCGGCCTGTGCGCCGATAACGCCGCCGGCCATCAGGAGAAGAGCGAGCGCGATGTCGACCGTCTGGTTGGTCGCCGCCTGCAAAACCGTGGTGATCGCGCTTACGAAAATGACCTGAAACAGGGAGGTGCCGATCGCAACATTTGTTGGGACGCGCAGGAGATAAATCAGGATCGGGACCATGACAAAGCCGCCGCCCACCCCCATGACGCCCGACATAAGCCCGACGAGCGCTCCAAGCACCACGGGGGGAAGCGCGCTGATATAGAGCTTCGACGCCTTGAAGCGTGTCTTGAAAGGCAGACCGTGAATCCAGTTGTGCTGAGCTGGCCTGCGCGCGGGAATTGGCTGGCCCCTGCGCACCCTGCTCAGCGCGTGCAGGCTCTCGACGAGCATCACGCTGCCGACAGCGCTCATGAAAATGACGTAGAGGAGGGCGACAGACAGATCGACCTGACCGATTTGCCTCAGATATTTGATAAGCAGAACCCCGAGGAGCGCTCCCGCCGCGCCGCCTGTCAGGAGATACATGCCGAGCTTGATGTCGACATTCTTGCGCCGGTACTGAGCGATCGTGCCCGTGATGGACGAGGCGATCAGCGGATTGGCCCCGGTTGCAACGGCAACGGCGCTCGGCACGCCGGCAAAAATGAGCATGGGCGTCATGAGAAACCCGCCGCCAACGCCGAACATTCCCGACAGAAAGCCAACCGCGCCGCCAAGAGCAAGCATCAGGGCCGCGTTCACCGGCAATTCGGCAATTGGCAAATAAACCAGCATGGCTGCTGTCGCCTGTTTTCAGTCTCTATTGTGGTGAGAACGGTGTATTTTTTCGCGTTTTTAGCCGAAAGCTGGAAATCCGTCACGCGAAAACGGCTCCTGGCGCAAATTGGCGACTTTGCGATGCGATGCTTTATGCTGTGCGGCAGGATTTGCCACAAAGGGGGGAGTTGGCAAGTCCGCGCGCCCTTCGCTACCACGGCGCCGATGGCCTGCCTTGCGTGACGTAGGCTTCAATCTTCTCCTTCAACTGGGAATATTCTCCGCAAGCATTCCGGAAATAGCCGTCCGTAAAAACGAGGACAACGTGTTTGCATTCCGCGTTCAGCCGCGAAAGCATCGTCTGCGCGTCGCTGAGCCGGTCAAGGACGAGGTAAGCTTCGCCGAGATATTCGAGGGCCTCGCGTTGGTCAGGATTGATGGCAAGCGCCTTTCCGTAAGCTTCGAGCGACTCGTCGAGGCGGTTCAGCTTGCGAAGCGCAAAGCCGAGCCGCGTCCAGGCCTTGTCGTGCCACGGACGCCGGGCTACGACTTTTCGCATCGCGGCAACAACGCCGTCCCAGTTCTTGGCATCCCAGGCGTCCATGCCGTCAGCATAGTCGGCGTCACCGGATCTGGCCTTCGGGCTCATATCTCCGCTAAACACGGCGTGGGCCGGTTGTACCGCGCCGGCGGCGACTGCCATGACGATTGCGAGGGCCGAAATTTGGAGTCCAACGCTTCTTTTCATGCGAGCGATACGCCATGATCCACTGGAAGGATCAGTGGCGGCGGCTTGCATCTGAAAAGAATGAGCTTCGGGAAGCGTTTCCGCTTGCAAGGTGTGGAAGCTCCTCCACGCTTGGATGCCATGAGCCGGCCTGTTCGGCAACCCCCTGCGTCTCAGCGTCCGGCAGTTGCCGCTTAAGGCGTTCCGCTTGACGCGTGGCTTCCTTGTCTCCCGCCAGCGAGGCGACCTCGTACCAAAAGTAAGCCTTCTGATTATTCTGTTGCAGGCCAAGTCCGCGTTCGTAAAAGACGGCGAGATTGAACTGGCTGTCGGTCAGGCCGGTCATGGCAGCGCTTGCGAACCAGGCGGCGGCTTCCTGGTAATCCTGGGGTGTGTCTTGAGCGCAAAGCAACACCCCGAGGTTATGCATGGCCCGGACATGGCCGGCGCTGGCGGCCTTGTGATAGAGGTCCCGCGCCAACGTCTCATCCTTGGACACGCCAACTCCGCGCTCATAAAGCGAAGCCAGCACGAACTGCGATTCGACGTGGCCCTGATCGGCGGCCCTCGCCAGCCAGCGCGCCGCCGTGGACGGGTCGCTTTGCAGCTTTCCGTCGCTCAGGAAACGGGCGGCAATTCGGAACTGGGCTTCCCGGTCGCCCCGGCTTGCCGCATTGGCAAGCACCTGCAAGTCTTCACGGGACTCCGGCTGCGAAGGGGAGGGCTCGTGGTTCTCCGCTGCCGTGAAAAGCGAGGGAGGGGCTTTAGGCGCCCCGGTCACCTTCCTGCTGGGTGCAGCTTCCCCGGTTTGCGGGCTGAAGGGAGCGAGATCGGACAGCGTCCTTGCCGGCTGTACGTCCGGCAGCACGCTCAAGTGGAAGGCGGGAAGATCGGTCTTCGTATGCAGATAATAAAGCGCGGCGCTCGCGATCAGGAGGACCACGGCCACGATTCCAAGCCCGAAAAGCGGAAGAGACCTCTCCTCGTCGCGATACGCCGGGCCCGATGCATGCCGCGCCGAAGGGGCGGGCGCTCCTGCTCCGGGTTTGACAAAGCCGGAACTCTTCGCGGCGATAAGTTTTTCGCTCGCCTGCTTGAACGCATCCAGAAGGTTCTCATCCGGGGGCGGGGGCTTACGCAACGTAATCTCGTCCAGCCGGGGTTTCCGCTCCGGCTCCGATCCGAAATCTTCCCCGATGGTGTAGGGGTTGGAGCCGGCGGTGATCGGGTTGTGAACGCCAGCGCGTTTTCTTGGCACCCCGACGGAGCGGTCTCTCTGGTCCCTTTCCAGGAAAACGCGCAAGGTTTGGTGAACTCGCTCGAGTGCCGCGGTTGTGCGCTCGCAACTCTCGCGGGAAACGATGTTAAGCGAGCGCAGTTCGCTTTCCACGCGCTCAAGGCGGCCGCCATCGCGGCGCTCATTGAGGGCGGCTGTGATTTCTTCTGCCGTGACCGCAGCCGCGCGCGATGCCGACACCGCGACCGTTTGTCCAAGCTCTCTGACCGTATGCCGCGCCGCCTCCTCGAATCCAGCGCGGGCCTCCTGGGCCTTTTCGGTTGCGGCCAGTATCTCCTGGGCCGCGCGTGCGATCCGGTTTGCATCGGACGAGCTTTGCGCGCGCGTGACCTCAAGCGAGCGTGAAAGTTCGGCGAGCTGCGTCTCCACAGCCGCCATGGTTTTCTCGCCGGGCAGCGCCGCGGCAAGCCGGTCGACGCGATCGATGATCTCAGCGAGCTTGACGTTGATGGAAACAATCTCGCTCGTGTCGGATTCCCGGCGCGAGAGCATCCCCTTCAGTTCGAGGAACCTTTCCTCGAACCATTCGAGATCTTTTGCGCGCCGTCTCCGTGACGAGAGGTGCGGCTGCCGCATGGCGGCGTCTTTCGCCGTGTGCTGGAAGGCTGGCGCCGGGAGTTCATTGAGCCGGGCTGATAAAGCCTCAAAGGGAGGGAAACCTTTCTGTTTCGGCTCCTTCGCACGATCAAGGTAAAGCTGGAGCTGTGACTCGGCGTCCAATTCGTCGTCCCATGCCAAAAAAGGAGGCTCGGCGGCCGGGAGAGGCGGAAGCGGCTGCAGGGAAGGTGAAGCCCCGGAAAGGGAGGCGAGCCCGTGCTCGAGCGGGCCTCGCGCTTCGCGGGCCTTCTCGAGATTTAGGTCGCCGTTGATCAAGCGCCCTTGTTTCACGGGGCTGGTTCCCACCTTGGATTGAGATACGCCCTCATCCTGGTGTTGAACGCCGGGATTGAGAATTGCGATCGCACAGGGTGTTCGAGGCCCTATGCGATTGTTATCTTTGCCTTAGATATGCAAACATGCCGTAAACGGCCGGTAAAAATTATGTGGCTTTATCTTGGAGGGCGCCGATGAGCACATCCCGAACCATGACCGGTCACAAGAACTCCACCGTGACTTTTGGAACTGCAGGTCCCGGCTTTTATCGCCTTGGGGGGGAGCTTAACCGGCGGTTGAAGGAGATGGGGGCGGAGAATGGCCTGTTGAGCGTGTTTTGCACCCACACCTCGGCCTCGCTCTGCATCCAGGAAAACGCGGATCCGAGCGTGCTGGCAGATCTTGGCGATGCTTTGAAGCGGTTTGCGCCGGAAGACGCGCGTTACCGCCATCACAGCGAGGGGCCGGACGACATGCCCGCCCACATTAAAACGCTTCTTACCGCGACCTCGCTTTCCCTGCCCGTCAGGGCTGGGAACCTTGCGCTCGGCATCTGGCAGGAGGTTTACCTGATCGAGCATCGCGCGGGCGGCCATAAGCGCAGGCTCGAACTTGATTTCGTAGGAAGTCTAAAAGGTTAACCGATCCAGAAAGCCTAACAAAGGCTGGAACTTACGCCCGCTCTCCGTGGGGTAAGGTTAAAACAAGCTTGCGCCTGGAATCTTCACAAAGATGCGCTAAAGCTGATGGGGCCACGGTGGTGCGGTCTTGAGTGGGCGCGTGGCAATCCTGCCGTCCGAGACTTTTGGTCTGTTGCTTGCGAGTTAGGGAAATGCAAACCATTCTGCTTGCCGAAGATGATGACTCGATGCGCCGCTTCCTTTCGAAGGCGCTCGAACGTGCCGGCTATGATGTCGTTTCTTACGGCAATGGCGCCGAGGCCCTTCAAGGATTGAAGGAAAAGCCGTTCACGCTGTTGCTGACCGATATCGTTATGCCGGAAATGGATGGCATCGAACTTGCCAAGAGAGCGGCGGAACTCAATCCCGAGATGAAAATCATGTTCATCACGGGATTTGCCGCTGTCGCGTTGCAGCACTATGCGGAGTCACCGCAGCGGGCGCGCATCCTCTCGAAGCCGATCCACCTTAAGGATCTTGTCCGCGAGGTCGACAAGATGCTAGCCGCCTGAGGGCGCCGGCGCCGCCGGCAACGCTTTTGCCGGAGTGGCGAGTTCCTCTCGCACCGTGATGTAATTCAAGAAATTGGTCTCGGATACGGTTCCGACGAGCGCATTGCCTTCCAGGACGGCGACATGACGTATACCGTTGGACTGGAGCTTGCGCAGCGCTTCCATGGCGGAAGCCGCAGGTGAGACCACAGTGTCGTGCGTGAAACGTTCGGCGATCGTCCGCACAAACGTATCGTTCCACTGCGACTGCAGCACGCGCCGGATCTGTTCGGGTACGATATAGCCGAAAGCCTTGCCGTCCTCAGCGACGATGATGAATTTGCGGTTCAGCCCGTAAATGAAATCCTTGACCAGCGCCTCGATCGTAAGATCCGGAGAGACTGACAGGGGGGAGCGATCCATGAGATCCGCCACCGATACCCCCCTCAGATTTTCGGCCGCTTTCACATGATCGCGCGACTGGGACGCTGTAGCCGCGAGGAATATGCCGATAAGAAGCTGCCAGGTTCCGCCCAACGTGTTCCCGTCGACGATCTGGACAAGGCCGGCTACCACCAGGAAGCCGCCTAAGATCGTGCCGAACCTGGAAGCGATACGGGTGGCAAGGCGGAAATTCCCTGTCCGCCACCAGATGATGGAGCGAAGGATGCGCCCGCCGTCGAGCGGGAAGGCCGGGGCGAGGTTGAAGAGCGCGAGCACCGTGTTCGTCAGCGCAAGGAAGGCCATAACCCCCGCCACAGCCGGCAAACCTGCGGAACGGAAGACCACGAAGGAGCCATAGCAGACCGCTGCGACAATGACGCTCGCAACCGGCCCGATAAGCGCGACCCAGAATTCCGACCGCGGTGTTTTCGGCTCCTGCTTCAGTTCTGCCACGCCGCCGAAAATGAAGAGCGTGATGCCCCCGACCGGCAAACCGAAGTTGATCGCCATCACCGCATGCGCGAGTTCGTGCAGGATGATGGACGCGAAAAGGCCGAGAGCGCCCAAAATGCCCATGACGACATAGGTGTAAAAGTTCTGGTGCGGCACGACTGTCGGAAAATAGCGGGTAAGGCTGACGACGAGATAGAACGCCAGAAAGAACCACGAGATATCGATGCTGACGCCAAAGCCCAGCAGAGTAAAGAGACGAAAACGGGCCGGAAACATTCGGCTCCTCCAATGGCGCATTGCGGGGGACATCCGTGCCGCCCCGCCCCGGATATTTGAAACGGTACGGAGCGAAGTTCAAGCGGACCGGTGAGCACAGCGCTAACGTCAACGATCTGTAATACGCTAATGATAGCCTTCGCCCCCGGCGACCTTGCCGCGGAAGGTCCAGTAGACAAATGCTGTATAGGCGAGAACGAGCGGTAAAAACAAGAGGGCCCCGATCAGGCTGAAGATTTGCGATTGGGGAACGGCGGCGGCCTGCCAGATGGTGACGCTCGGCGGCACGAGGTAGGGGAAGGTCGAGATGCCAAGCCCCAGAAAACAAAGGAGAAAAAGTACCATTGCCGAGAGAAAGGCTTGAACGCCCGAGCTTTTCCTGAGTTCCGGCCCAGCCGATGAAGGCGATAGCGGCAGTGAGAAAAGGCACGGGCCAGAGATAGGCAAGCCGGCCTCCGTGAAACCATCGGTCCGCGATGCGCTCGAACCCGAGAGGAGTCCAAAGGCTGACGGCCGCGATGAAACACAGCGTGACGATAAGCGCCACCTCGGCATGGTATCGCGCCCTCTGTGCGACCTCGCCTTCCGTCTTCATCAAGAGCCATGACGAGCCGAGCAGCGCATAACCCGCAAGCAGCCCGAATCCGCAAAGGATCGGGAAAGGCGCCAGCCATTCGAAGCTTCCGCCTGCAAACTGGCCATCCTTAACGTTGATGCCCTGCACGAATCCGCCGAGCACGATGCCCTGGCAGAACGTCGCAACCGTGGAGCCGAGTGCGAAGGACCAGTCCCACCAGCGATGGCGCGGCTTCGACACGAAACGGAACTCGAACGCCACGCCCCGGAAGACGAGTGCCAGAAGCATGACCATGACCGGAAGATAGAGCGCCGGCATGATGATGCTGTAGGCCAGGGGGAAGGCGACGAGGAGCCCCGCGCCTCCGAGCACAAGCCAGGTCTCGTTTCCATCCCAATAGGGCGCGATCGAATTCATCATCGTATCGCGCTCCTGCTCGTTCGCCCCCGTGAGAAACAGGATGCCGATGCCGAGATCGAAGCCGTCAAGCAGCACATACATGGCGACGGCGATGCCGAGAAGCGCGGCCCATACGAGCGGAAGCCAGTAAGCGATCGGGTCCATGGCGTTGGCTCCTAACCCTGTTCCGCGAGGCTGGGGTCGCTGCTCGTCTCCGTGGCAGCCGATATCGGGCGCTGCGGAACGTGGCGTTCATCCAAGCCGGACGGGACCTGAATGACCGGGCCTCTGCGGATCAACAGGTTCATATAGGCGATACCCGCGGAGTAGACGGCGAGATACACCAGGAAAAACAGGATGAGGGTTGCGCCGACGGCTCCCGCATCCACGGGCGAAGCGGCCTGAGCGGTGCGCATGAGCCCGGTTGCGACCCAGGGCTGCCTTCCGACCTCGGTTGTAACCCATCCCGCGATGACGGCAATGAAGCCCAGCGGCCAGGAAAGCGATGCCGCCCGCATGAAGAAGCGGCTTTCGAAAAGCCTGCCACGCCACCAAAGGATGCCGCCGGTGAGCGCGAGCAGGCTCAGCCAAAGCCCGATCGCGACCATGATTCGGAAGCCGAAAAACGGACCCCACACGGGGGGTCTGTCCTCCGGCTTGAATTCGTCCAGCCCCTTGAAAAGCCCATTCCAGCGATGAGAGATGATGAGGCTGCCGAGATGCGGAATTCCGATCTCGTAATCGTTTCGCTGCGCCGCTTCGTCCGGGATGCCGAACAGCACCAGTTCTCCGGGCTTGGACCCGTCCCAATGGCCTTCCATCGCGGCGAGCTTGGCGGGCTGATACTCGGCGGTGGCGAGACCATGCTGGTCGCCGATGAAAAGCTGAAGCGGCGCAAGCACGATCGCCAGCCCGAGCCCCATCCGGATCATGATCCGCGCTTCCTCTTGATAGGTATTGGCGAGCCAATACCGCGCGCCGATGGCGAGCACGACAATGGACGTGGTGAGATAGGCGGCCGTCACCATATGCGCGAGCCGATATGGGAAGGTGGGATTGAAGATGACCTGGAGCCAGTCGACCGGAATTGCGACGCCGTCCTTGATCTCGAAGCCCGTCGGATATTGCATCCAGCTGTTCGCGGACAGAATCCAAAAGGCCGAAAGGAGCGTGCCGAAAGCGACCATCAGGCTTGCGAAGAAGTGCAAGCCCTTGGGCACGCGGTTCCAACCTAACAGCATGATGCCGAGGAAGCTCGCCTCCAGGAAGAACGCAGTGAGCACTTCATAGCCGAGGAGCGGCCCGATCACGTTGCCCGCCGCCACCGAGAATTTGCTCCAGTTCGTCCCGAACTGGTAGGACATCGGCAGCCCCGACACGACGCCCATCGCGAACGACACCGCGAAAATCTTCGTCCAGAAGCGCGCGAGCCTGTGATAGCGGTCGTCGCCGCGGAAAAACCAGATGGCTTCGAGCGTCGCGATGTAGGACGCGAGACCGATGGTGAAAGCCGGGAAGATGATGTGGAACGTCACCGTGAAGGCAAACTGGATCCGGGCGAGGATCGTGGCGTCCAACCCGAGATACATGGCTGCCCTCCTGGCTTGACTGGCGGCGTCGCGGCTCAAAAGCGATCATACCGCCGTTGCCGCAGCAAGCCACAGGTAAACAGGTACTATCAGGAAAAGTTGCGCGACAAAGCGTCAAAGCCTCCGTGGCCCGATAAGGCCGAGAATGCCGATGATGATCAGATAAAGCGCGACGACATAGTTCAAGAGCGCGGGACGCAGGAGGATCAAAACGCCCGCCAGGATGGCAATGATGGGCTGGAGGGGAACGTTGTTCATACCGAAGCTCCTCGACTTGGTTCTCAGCTTATGATGCAAATGCGAAGCTCGAAGTTCCGCCGGCTCTTTCATAAGAGCTTGCTTGAAGCGCAATCCGGTGCGTGCTATGTCATCCAACGCGCAGCGGACACGTAGCTCAGCGGTAGAGCACTACGTTGACATCGTAGGGGTCACAGGTTCAATCCCTGTCGTGTCCACCATCAAAATCAATAGGTTAGCTGGTTCTTTCTATCGCCTCCGAATGAAACGTTTCATTTAGCTGCCTGAACCGACCATTGTGGCGATGCGTGTTTGGGAGTGGTCGAGCGTGCAGACGAGCGTCCCCTTGCGGCAAATGCGGCGTGGCTTCGTTGCGGCGAGGCACAACCGGCTTTCTCTCTACGTTCCCGGTGGGCAAAAGCCTTATTGCAAGGCTCTCACAGAACCCGAAAAACCTCACAGGCTCTGATTCTTTGCGCCGCCATAGGAGGCGTGGGGGTAAAAACCGACTTTTTTGCTGCTGAAACCCTGCCGCAAGCCGAATCACCCCTATGGATGCAACCCCATGCTTGGTTTGCAGGTCACTGCGGTGTTTTTCCAGGTTCACATTGAGGCTTCGGCTAGCACGATGACAAGCGCAGGTCTTACTCAATTCAATAAATTGGGCATTTTGGCTATAGGTTCTATTATAGCCATGTGTTCCGTTGGTCTTGTGCATTCACAATCCTCAGATTGCGAAACGATAATTCAATTGCATGGTTTCCTGAAAAGTGCAGGGCACGAATGCAAATATGAATACTACGGTTATAGGATAGATAATTTAAAGCAATGCAGCACAACGCTATCGGAAGGGGAATTTGAAGACATATACAGGAATGGAGCGTTTGCCTTTGATAAAAAGGTCGAAGAAAAAGGGCTGAAGCAAGCGTGCCAGGATGTTCTCAGGGATTTTCCCGGTATTATTCGAAACGAGCGCTAATCACGTTGCTCAAAAACGATGTTGCCCATGGTTCGACAGGCTCACCATGAGGTTAACCTTGCGCTAGTCCGCGAAAACGCCCTGCTGCTCCACGAGAGCGGCGAGCCCGAGCGTGTGTTCCCGCACGAGCTTCGCGGCGAGGTCGCCATCGCGGGCCTTGAGCGCGCCGATAATGGCCAGGTGCTCCCCGATCGACCGCTCCGGGTTGTTATCTTGCCTGAGCGACACGGTGCGCATAGCCCGAATATGAATGAACAGGTTGCGGGTCGTCTCCACGATGAGGTCGCAGCCCCCGAGCCTTATGATCGCCTGATGGAAAGCGATGTTGGCTTCCGAATATTCGCTCATCTGATCGGACAGCGGCTCATCCTTGAACTTCTGGAAAAGATCGGCGAGCGCGTTGAGCTGCTCCTCCGTCGCGCGCGTCGCCGCCAGCCTCGCGGCCATGCCTTCGAGTGCGGCCCAAACCACGATCATCTCGCAGATTTCTTTTTTCGACTTGCGGACGACGTAAATGCCGCGTCGAGGGACCGCGCGGACGAAACCCTCCTGTTCCAGGAGCGTAAGCGCCTCCCGTATAGGGGTTCGGCTGACTCCGAGCTTCTGCGACAACTGGCGTTCATCCAGCCGGATCAGATCGGGCTGGCCGTAGATATCCATTTCAGTAATTGCACGCTTCAGAGCGCTATAAGCCAGGGTTCTGAGGCTAGAGCTGGTTTGCAGAGGGACGACGTTCAACTCCGGCTGCTTTGCCGATTGTGCCACGCTTATACTCTCCCTTTTTGACTCCGCTCCTTCAGCGCGAGAGCCCGAAAATTTTTCTACACATCCAAGCCAGCCCTGCGGGGAAATACATTCAACAATCGCTTGCGGATAAAAAGGGAAAAAAGAGAACTTTGCCGCCAGTTTCCGATGGCCCTTGAAGAAATTCTAAAGACCCTTGGTGCACTGCATACCAAGAGGATAATTGTATCATCTGCATTTCATAGTGTTTTGATTTGAATCAGTTCAACGCGAAGTCAGGCGAAAAAACTTGCGCCTGCGAGCGCACCGTGCAGCGTCGCGTCATACTCCGAATCTCTATCGATATGGGATTTGGGGTCTCGCTGCGACGGCTTCAGAGCCGAGGTGTTGCACTGCGGGGCGTCGGGGCGGACGCGGGACAGCGCCCCAACCCCGCAGCAACGCGAGACCTTTGCAGTATGAACCCTGAGGCGTTACGCTTCAGTAAAGGGAAATGCCGGAAAGGCCGAGCGGTACAAAAAAAAGATGGATGAGAGTGTCACCGCCTTTGCCGAAAAGCTGCGCGCCCATTCGAACGCTTTGGGCGATGCGGCGGGCATCGAGTGGCGGCTGAGCCAGACACCGGTTGCGTACGAGTCGGCTGTCGCAACGATGGAAGAGCGCGCCGCCGCCATATTTTCTGGAAATGCCTCGGAACTCATCTGGTTTCTGGAGCACCCGGCACTTTACACGGCGGGCGCGAGCGCGAAGACGGAGGATCTTCTGGACCCGGCTCGCTTGCCGGTCCACCGCACGGGACGGGGAGGGCAATATACCTATCACGGGCCGGGGCAACTTGTGGCTTACGTCCTCCTCGATCTCAACAAGCGAGGGCGCGATGTGCGCCGCCATGTGCATGCTCTGGAGGGTTGGGTCATCTCAGCGCTTGGCGACTGCGGTATCCAGGGCGAAAGGAGGGAAGGCCGGCCCGGCATTTGGGTGAAGCGTAGCGACCGCGACGAGAAGATCGCCGCGATTGGCGTGCGCGTGCGCCGCTGGGTGACCTATCACGGCGTCGCCGTCAACATTTGCCCCGACCTCTCGCATTTCGAGGGGATTGTGCCTTGCGGCATCGGGGACGCGGGCGTGACTTCGCTCGCCAAGATGAAGGTCGACGCCGCGGCCCGCTAACCCGACTTTGCCGCTTCAGCGGCTCGGCCGGCAAAGCGGCCGTCGGGCTGGAGCAATCCGCGTTCATCTGGACGCGATTAAATCGCCGCCCGACGCGCCAGCCTGGTTAACAGAGAACCAAGATTGGCTTTGTTTGGTAAAATGGCCCTATCTTTATATCTAAATACTTATCCAGGTCATAAAAAATAAAGGAGCAAATGCATAGAAGTCGTTTGCGTCCCGGATCGCCGGACGCGCGCGAGTAAAACTGTGCAAGGAGAATCAATGGCGACAGAACGCCAAATCGCGGCGAACCGGCTCAACGCCGAGCGCAGCACTGGCCCAAAGACGCCGGAAGGCAAAGCCGCGGTGCGCAGCAACGCCGTCACCCATGGGCTGAGAAGCCATGACGGCCTCCTTCCCGGCGAGTTGCTCGAAGACTTCTCCGATTTGCGCGCCCGCGTTTTTGCCGAGCTTGCGCCAGACAGCGCGGTCGAGATTGAACTTGCCGAGCGGATCGCGAGCCTCCTGTGGCGGCTGCGGCGCGTTCCCGCCTTCGAGGCGGCGCTTCTCGCCTGGACGCACGCCTGCAAAGAGGAGGCGAGCCCTTTTGCGCCGGGCGAGCCGTCCCTGCGCATCACCGCCGACGGCCGGCCTATTCCTGCCCGCGTAACAAAGATGCTCGCCTTCGGGCGTTCGCTCGATGGTTTCCTGAAGGGGGGGCTGGGCGGCAGGCTCAACCGCTATGAAAACGCGCTGCAACGTCAACTGTCGGCGGTGATGCTCGACCTGCGGCGCATGCAGGAGCGGCGAATGCCGGCGGAGCGAAATGCGCAAGGCTCGCAAGATGGTTGCATAGGCGCCGCGATCGGAGACGACGGCGCCGCCCTTCCCCGGCCCGCGTTTGCGGCGCAGGTTGCCCCGCATGACGACGCCGATCCCGACCCGCGCTGCTGCGCCCGCAGAAAGGGCGAGCATCATTAATGCACGCCGCCAAAACATAATTAACGGATGTCAGGCCGTCCAAACGCGCCCAAAAGGGGTCGTTTTGGGCCAGGAAAATCGCGGGGTTGGATTCGCATTGGCTTTGTTTTCGGCCGAAAATTGGCTTTTGCGCGCTGTTGTTAACCATCCTTTCTTAACGCAAACCGCGGCGGCGGCGAGCGGCTTGCCAAGATGGCGGCCATCCGCGCCGCGAGGATGGCCGCGCTCCGCAGCCCGCCCTCCGGCAGAAGCGAGAGGTTTTGTCTTGGGGCTGGGTTGAAGTCGAAACCGGTAAGTCTCAGAGTGAGTATAAGTAGGCTGCTGCACCCACGAGACCAAACTCGCAATTTTGTTCATCGGCACAACTCATAAGAAAGCATGAACTCGAAATTGACCCATTGACCCGCAAGTGTTCCAAAATGCGTGAATTCGACGAACCAATTTTCGATCCGCCTGCAATTGTGAAGCCGGATTGGTCAGATATAAACTCTTGGTGTCATTCTCTGATCGTTGCGATAACCAATCAGGATGTGAAGATACATCCTGCAGCTCGCGTTATGAAGCAACGACAGCTGTTACAGGAATTCACACAAGATCGAAGGAGATACGGTAACTTTTGTCACCGCGTTCCCGAAATTACCGCAGCCTTCTCAGATCTGATGCAATTGAAAATCGCATTGGCCTCAAACTCACCAGATGCACTTTTCAAACAAAAGCTTAACGACGCATTAAAAGATGCAGCCTGCGTTAGTCAGGACGCAACAAGACCGACGCCAGGAAGGGATACACAATTCGAGCTGTTCACATTCGGTTGTATTAAGAAAAGTTTCGGTGCCCGCTTCAGGCAACCTCCCGGCCCAGATATTGAAATTTCAACCAGCGCGGGAGCCTTCGTGCTTGAGGCGAAACGGGTGCGTACCTCGAACGCCCTGTTTGATCGTGCGAAGAAGGCTAATGAACAGATTGAAGGAGCAGGACTTCCAGGTATCTTTGTGACTGACTTATCACTCATATATGCTGATGGGGAGCCTGACGCTGTTAGCAGCATCGAAGAAGCTGGATACGCGGTGGGGATGCGCCTGATGAAGCTAATTACGGATCACACCGAAAGGCTCATGTCTGTTTTAAAATCCAAGCATTGGGTTGCCTGGAGTGTATTTGTGCATGGTTTCGCCGACATCCGAGGCGATTTGTGCGGTCCCTTTATGCACTGGGGGCATACAAATCTCACAGATGAGGAGAACCCCCGTTATCTGATCGCAAAAGGAATTATTGCTCCTCCGGGTGACTATATGTACTGACGAAAGAACCTATAGTGGCGGCAAGTTGAATTACTCGTTGGCAATTATCGCAACTAGGGGAGAAGGAACAGAGGGCCGCCTGCAACAAATCGATCCGACGTTGTTGCTGGCATTGCCGAATGAAATCATCCGTGAAACAAGCGCATTCACGCGCGTTTACGCCTGTTCTTCCTGCGAAGGGGCTCCGTGTTTTCAAATTCGCCAAGAGACATCAACTCGAATAATGCTCTCAGGATTCGAAGCGATCAGGGTCGCGCCAATCTGGAAGAATTACGATCTTGGCCTCGATGCCAGCATGCTCTTTCAGAAGATAAATCAGGTTACTTCCGTCAAGCAATGCGATTGGCTTGCCGTTAGCGAACTCGTAGGCGGCCTTTCCGTATCCACTTGTGGTCACGAGGATACCCTTTGACGCTTGTTCATGTTGCATTGCACCATACAAGTCTCGTACTGCGCCCACGCCGACTGTGTTCTTGTATCGTTTGGCCTGGATAATAATCTTCCCGCCTACGACCGGCCGCATATCAAACGCAACACAATCAACCCCACCGTCTCTCGACGCTTGGGTCTGTCTCGTTGCAAGATCCATACGCTCAAAGAGATTGGTGATAAGGTTCTCAAATTCTCCAGGTGTCAACTCCATCAAGTTCGGTCGCGTATCCAATTCGGATAGTACATCGTTCTCCTGAATGAACCGCGGGTCTGTCATGTTGAATTCGATGATGGGCTTGACCGCGACAAGCTCGGAAGGACTACGCGAAACCGTCGCATTCAAACGCTTCAAACAAGCTTTGGGATCAACACGCCGAAGGTCGAGCTTTTCGAATTCGTTTCGGGTAGTGCGCACAGACACCAAACAGGGGCGAACCTGCTGACCTGTACTGGGGTCAATCGCTTCGACGAATGCGCTCACTGTCACCACATCAACCAGTTCCTCACGATCAGACACGAATACTTCGTACAAACGTCTGAGAACAGCTTGAGAGACAACGACCTCATAAAAGAGTCTGGCGTGCCTTCTCTGTTCTGTTTATCTCAATTATATCGTCAGAAGATTTAATGTATTTATATCGTTCGACTGGTAGAATAATATCATTTATGGTTGGCAGATCAAAATTTACTATGACGTGCTTTGATTCCGGAACGTAACGCAATTGCCATCTGTTGGGAAAATTATCTGGGTAATCCACATTCTCGAAAATAGTCGTTAAGAAGGCTTCCACAGCTTCAGGTTTTCCTGAATCGATAACCTTCCCTGAACGCATTAAGCTTTCTGTTGTGCTCATAAGCGTCCTCTTGAAGCTGTCTCAAGTTCTCTTGCCGCGATTTCATTACGGCCGAATAATGCCGCTCAAATTCAGACGAGAAGGCTGCGTCGGCCGCAGCAACTTGCTGACGGAAACGTTTTTTCCAACCCGGCATGAAGTCTCTGTAACATCCCCGGCGGTTTCGGTCTGAAGGATTCACGGCTTGGCGGAAAGGGCGCTTCGCCCAGGTCTGCTTCATTCACTTTACGTTCGAGCACGGACCAGTTCATTCCCACAGGACGCGCTAGCGCGTCTTCCAGCAGCGTTTCAAGAGCTTCAACATTTGCCGCGAGGGAAAAATTTATTTCGTCGACCTCCGCAGCTCTCGCTTCCTGATAGGACCGCTTATCCAATCGATCACGTTCGCGCAACGTCCGTGCCGATTGACGTGACTGACGTTCTTGTTCGCGAAGTTGAGCCTTTTGAGAACGCTCGGCAGCACGCGCTGCCTGCATAGCAATTGATAAAAAACTTCTGGACACCTTTCCCCCCGTTCTTCTCATCAGAGGTCAAACAATTTGCGTGTAAGTTATCCCTCTCGCCAGTTGCCAGACAAGAAGGTGTTGCGCGCTAACGCGGAAAACTCTGAACGCCAAGAGAAACGCTATTTCTGGGAACCGTGCCTGGCGTTTCGGGCAATTAGCAGGCACGGCCGGGAACGGCAGCTTGCCCCCCAACTTGAGGCATCAGGGAATTGGGCCACGATGTCCGCAAGCGGCCCTGCAGCGCGCGTTCAATGCAGCCAGGCCGCCAACTTGCCTGCGGCTGCACGAGGAACAACCGCTTCGTCCGAACCTTGGACATGGAAAGGAACTTGGGAGCCCTCTCGGTCATGGACGATATTTCAGTATCCTGCTGTGTGGTGGGTGGCGGCCCTGCCGGAATGATGACCGGCTATCTCCTGGCGCGCGCCGGGATATCTGTGGCCGTGCTCGAAAAGCATGGCGATTTCCTGCGCGATTTCCGGGGCGATACGATCCATCCCTCGACGCTGCAAGTCATGGATGAGCTTGGCCTCTATGACAGGCTCCTGCAAAGGCCTCATCACAAAGCCTATGCCCTGAAAGGCCGGTTCGGCGATCTTGAGACCACCTTTGCCGATTTCTCCCATCTGCCGACGCGGGCCAAGTTCGTGGCGTTCATGCCGCAATGGGATTTCCTGGATTTCCTTGGCGATGAGGCGAAAGCCTACCCCGCCTTCAAACTTTTCATGGAGGCCGAAGCAACGGGCCTCCTCCGGGACGGCGGCAAAGTCACGGGCGTCGCCGCCCGGACAGCCGACGGCGTGATGCAGGTTCATGCGCCGCTTGTGGTCGGATGCGATGGCCGGCACGCAATGACCCGAAGGGAGGGCGGTTTTGCCGTGGAGGATGTCGGCGCGCCCATGGACGTTTTGTGGTTCCGTCTCTCGCGCCGCGAAAGCGACCCGGTAGATCCGGTCGGCAGTTTCGGTCGCGGTCACATCGTCATCATGATCGATCGGGGCGACTACTGGCAGTGCGGATATGTGATTCCAAAAGGGTCTTTCGACCGCGTTCGGGAGCAGGGTCTTTTGGCCTTCCGCCGGGAACTTGAAAGCCTGGCGCCTTTCCTCAAGGGCCGGACTGAAGAGATTGCCAGCTTTGACGGCATCAGGCTCCTGACCGTCGGCGTCGACCGTCTCACGCAGTGGTATCGGCCTGGCCTTCTCTGCATCGGCGACGCAGCCCACACCATGTCGCCCGTCGGCGGCGTCGGCATCAACCTTGCGATCCAGGATGCGGTCGCAGCCGCAAACATCCTCGCGGAGCCTCTCCGCACGGGAAAGGTTACAACACAGGATCTGGCGCGTGTTCAGGACCGGCGCGAGATGCCCACGCGGCGCACCCAGTGGCTCCAGGTGCAGATTCAAAACAACGTCATCAACAACGTGCTTGGCCAGTCGGACCGGCCGAAACCGCCCCTCCTCCTGCGCGCCATGACGTGGTTTCCGGCCCTCGCACGGATACCGGCTCGTGTCATCGGGCTCGGCTTCCGCCCCGAGCATGCAGATCAGAGCCTTTTGCACGCACGCTGAATTCGCGCAGCCACGAAGATTTGCCTCACCGAGAGTTTCCAGAGAAACTTGACGGCAGGGCGAACAGCCGCCGTCATCCTGCCAAGATTCGGGCACAATGCCGCCTAGTGCGCGATAGAATCGTGCGGCCTTTTATTAAGTGTTCGTGCCCGATGCGGGGTTCAATGCCGGACAAGACAAAGCCGTGGCAGTTCGTAATATCCGGAAAACACCGGCTGCTCGATGCGTTTTTCGCGGTCGACGAGTATACCGTCTCCCACGAGCAGTTCGACGGCGCGATGAGCCCCGAGCGGTCGATCCTTGTCTTCGAGCGCGGCGATGCGGTTGCGGCGCTTCTTTACGATCCGGAGCGCCGGGTTGTCATCGCGGTCAATCAGTTCCGCCTTCCGACCCATGAAAAGGGTCGCGGGCGCGGCTGGCTCATTGAAGCGGTGGCCGGCATGATCCCCGTCGATGGAGAGGGCAAGGCCAAAGAGACGCCGCTCCAATCCCTCATCCGCGAAGTTTTGGAGGAGACCGGCTATCAGTTGACCCACGCAACGCCGATTTCGACTTTTTTCTCGTCGCCCGGCGGAAGCACGGAACTGATCTATCTTTTTTATGCCGAGGTTCGGGCCACCGACAAGACGGCGGAGGGCGGTGGCTTTGCAGCGGAAGGCGAAGACATCGAAGTCATCGAATTCCCCGTTGAGGATTTCTTCCAGAGGCTGTCGGCCGGCGAGTTCGAGGATCCGAAGCTCATCATCGCGGGGCAATGGTTCATGGCGCGCCGCGCTGCCATGCTTGCACCGGCGGAGCCTGACGAGGAAGGATCGCGGACACTCGCGGCCAAATTGAATGCCCGGCAGGTGCTCGGCATCAAGACCGGCAACATCAAAGCGACGAAGGATGTCGATGCCTGGGTGAACTCCGAGAACACCGACATGATGATGGACCGCTTTTTCGGACGCTCCGTGTCGGCAACGATCCGCTCGCTTGGCGCAAGAAAGCACGAGGACGGCCGGTCCATCGCGGAGGACACCCTCGGCAAGGCGCTGGCCGCCGAACTCAGACCCCGCAGTTTCGTCAAGCCCGGCACCGTTCTGCAAACGCACGCCGGGGAGCTTGAAAACACGCACAACGTCCGCCGCATTTTCCATGTCGCAAGCGTTGCCGGGAGCATCGGCTCAGGCCTTTCGAGTTCGCTTTCGAACATCGAAATCTCCATGGATAATGTCCTGAAGACAATTTCAGCGGGCAAGCGCTATCGCTCAGCCTTGATACCGATGCTGGGGACGGGACAAGGCGGGTTTCCGGTGGGCCGTGTCGCGCCTTTGCTCGTGAAACGCACGCTCGCCTTCTTCAGGGAAAATCCGAAGTCGCCGCTCCGCGAGGTCTATTTCCTCGCTTATTCGGAGGGCGACCTCGAAATCTTGAGAAACGCCATCAAGGAGTTCTCGTCTATCGAACCGGTGGAGGAGGACAAGCCCGACAACTGATCCAGGACACGTTTCTTCGGGGGGAGATAACTTTGCTCGATCTGACTCTTTTTCTGAGCAAAATTGGGATTTCGAGACATCCATTTCGTTATTGGCGCCGCGCGGGTGGCCGCTTCAGTATTTCCACGGGCCAGTCCTTTCGCTATCTCGCGCACACGGTCTATCTGCCGCCGCTCATCGTCGGCTTCGCAGCGGCATGCCTTTTCGCCGCGGTGCCTCAGATGCAGGAGGTTTATCTCGGCATCGTCGAGGATGCGGATTACGGCCGCGGGATCGCAGGGTTAGCCGCCGTATCCCTTTTCAGCGCCCTTCTCTTCGCGTGGAATCATATCGAGGTTTCGCGCCGCATCGACGCTATCTATCCTTTTCACGCCGACATTCATTTCGACCGCCGCATCTTCGATGTCCGGGACTTGAAAACGGCATTTGCGGCGAGCCTGCCATTTTTCGGGCTCCTCCTCGGGCTCGCGCAGGTCTACCGGCACGTGCTTGATGCTGCCGAGACCGGGCTGACGCGTGGCGCGCTCCGGGTGCTTCCGGCTCTTCCCGATGCTGTCATCGTCGCTGCGGCCATAACGCTCGCGGCATACCTCGCCCTGCTGGCGCTGTTTTACCGGTTCCGAAAGAATACCAAGACCCAGAAGCGGTTCTTGTACCTTCTCTATGCCCTGACGGTGGCGCTGGTTGCGGTGCCCATCTTCGCCCCTGACGCGACGTTGATGGCTTCACGGTTTGGGGGGCCGCTCGCAATCACCGCCTTGGTGCTGATCGAGGTGGCCATCGCTTTGCGGCTGGTGTTCTGGTTCTTCCACAGGGTCGTCAGCATCATTGTGGCGATTCCATCATCCTTTCTCCTGGTCACGGACTGGCTGCCGCTCGGCTTACGTCAAGCCGCCATCGCGCTCATACCGCTTGTCGCCGTCGGGGGGATCAGCGCGGGGATCATTCGGACCGGGGGAGGCGGCATTGAAGGTCGGCCCGAAGAAACGCAGGCGAAAGCGGGCGGGGATCTTGCTGCGACGTTTCATGCCTGGCTCGGCGAGCGCAGGACTGGCTCGAGCCGCTATCCTGTGTTTGTCGTCGCTGCCCAGGGCGGCGGGATTTACGCAGCTTCGACGGCCGGGGCTTTTCTAGCGACGATGCAAGATCACTGCCCTGCCTTCGCGCGGCATGTCTTCGCAATAAGTGCGGTTTCCGGCGGGAGCGTTGGCGCAAGTCTATTCAATGCAGCCCTTGCCGACAGTATTGCGCGTGGGACCAATCGAAAAGCGCCGGTGGATGTCGAGCCCGGTTGCGACAGCCTGTTTGCGAAGCCCGGAGAGCTGTCGAGGCGGCTGCGCGCCGTAACTCAGGACGATCATATCAGCCCGGTGCTCGCCTATCTCGTACCGGACTTTCTCGGCGGCCTTATTCCCAGCAGTCTCCACTTGAAAAGCGGGGAGCCGGACCGCGGGTCTCCCTGCGACAGCGGACGCTCGCCCTGGGGCAGCCGGGATAGAATCCTGGAAAAGAGCTTCATCGACAGCTTCAAGCGCAGCGGCCCGTCGAGCAAGGGCGCTGACGACGATTGTCCCGATCAAAAGGAGCGCAATCTCCTGGTGCGTCCCTTCTCGGACGGGTGGTCGCAAAAGGGGGATTTGCCGGCCCTGCTTTTGAACGCGACCTGGGTTGAGACGGGATACCGGGTGGCCTTTGCTCCGTTCGCATTGCAACCCTTCGGCGGCGGCACGCTCTACTCCTTCGATAGCCTTTCCAAAGGGCCGAGCGATCCGACGCTGATCAGCGCGGCGGTGATCAGCGCGCGTTTCCCCGGTCTGATGCCGCCTTGGACGTTCAAGCTCGACAAGGGATCTCACTTGACCTTTGTGGATGGCGGCTATGCCGACAGTTCAGGGGTGTCCACGGCGCACCAGCTTTACAACAAGCTGAAGCAGGTTGGAGGCGACGATGTCGATCTCTACCTCATAACGCTCACCGATAAATCCAAGGCGCTCACTGCGGCAGCAGGGGTTGAGCCGGTGGGGTCCATGCCTGTTCGAAGCTGGCTCTACGATGTCTTTGCTCCGCTCACGACGCTTTTGTCGGTCCGCGACCTTCAATCGAGGAAGGCCGTGACCGAAGCGAGGACTGAGCTCGGAGAAAAGATGATTGTGGTTCAGCTCGATCAGGAAACCTTTCCGCTGCCGCTTGGCTGGAAACTCTCCGGTCTTTCGAGCGATGTCATCCGTCTGACACTCGGAGATCCTGCACGATGCACGGCAGCGGATGACAGGGGGAATACGGCCGCCTCGATTGCAAACCGCAACAACTGCGAACTGAAGAGGATCGCGGATCTCATTTCACCGCACGCTCAGACGTCGCAATCCCTCTTCGCGAAACCCGCTTTTGCTAGCCCGAAGCCGGATTTCGCCAGCCCGAGACTGGATAATGCTGCCCCAAAATCGGTTGTCGTCAGCCCGAAACCGGATGTTGCCAATCCGAAAGCGGATATTGCGAGCTCGAAACCGGCTGTTCTGACCCCGAAGACGCTCGGCGCGTGGGCGCCGAGCTCGCAATAACCCGGTTCTCCGGGAACAGCCCCCCTGCTTCTCCCGTTCGGCTCTCATGCACGAACAACCAGGAGACACGCAAATGGCTGATATCGCGGGTAAAAAGATAGCTATTCTGGCGACGCACGGCTTCGAGCAATCCGAGCTTGAGGTGCCTTTGAAAAAGCTTCGCGAGGCGGGAGCAACCGTGGACGTGGTGTCGCCGGAGTCCGGCGAGATCAAGGGTTGGGATATGAAGGACTGGGGCCGTCCCGTCACAGTCGACAAGTCCCTGGGTGAGGTCAGCGCCCAGGATTACGACGCCATCGTTCTTCCGGGCGGCCAACTCAACCCCGATTATCTGCGGGTCAACCAGGACGCCCTTTCGTTCATCAGGGACTTCTACTCAGCGGGGAAAACGGTGGCGGCCATCTGCCATGCGCCTTGGCTTCTGATCGAGGCCGGCATCATCAAAGGCCACCGCGCGACGTCTTACAAGTCGATCAAGACCGACGTCATCAACGCGGGCGGCCATTGGCTTGATGAGGAGGTCGTAACCGATCAGGGGCTCATAACCAGCCGCCAGCCTTCCGACCTGGATGCCTTCGCGGCGAAAATCATCGAGGAAGTCAACGAAGGCAAGCACGAGCGCCGTTTCGCCGCCTGATCCGGCACATTCAAGCACGCTTCCTTTTCAAGATCGAGGAAGCGCGCTTTCATGACATGAAAGAGAATTGGCAGTCGTGAAACTCAACCGATCCGGGCCGTTCCACTCTTCCCATCTTCCCGGCGCCAGCGAACGACACTCGGGCCCACGCGGTGCATCGTGAAGCAGTGCGTTGCCCCGGACATCCAGTTCTGCCAGCGAATGCAGAGCTTGTTTTCGGAAACCCACCAGCGGCCGCGATCCCTCGTTGTCGATTCCCCGTCGAGCACGGCAAGCTCCGTGTATCCGCTGACGTGGCCGTTCTTTGAATAGCGGATTGGAACCTCGCCCATCGGCGTGTTGATGTATACCGTCCGGCCTGCGACTATGTTCTGTAGTGAAACGCCGGTGAGGGCTTCTTCTCCCGCATGGGCCAATGTGAGCGGTGCTACGGCCAATAGGAGGGGGAGGATCTTACGCTTCATGGACAATCGAACTCGCCTTTACAAGTAAGAGAACACAACCGAAAAAGGCGCGACGTTGAAAAAGTCCAGTCCTGTCGCGCGGGCCTGCAACATCGGCTTAATATTGGTTAAAGTATGGCGTCGCCAATTTCGCCGTATTTTCGGGGCGTTTTGGCTGCGAGTTACGAAGAAGGCGTCGGCGGCGGAGAGGAGGCTCGGTGGCCTCGCTCTCTAGCGCTAGTCCAGGTCAGACGTATTTTCCCCACATCTCGCGCACCACGAGACAGCGGGCTTGTTCGTCTTGTCCGAGGTAAAATCCGAAGTCGCCCTTGAAGAGAGTTGAATTGGTAATATTCCTGAAATCTTCCTGGGCACTTTCACCGCAAGATTTGGCCGATACGCTGATTGTCATAGAAACGACACGCACGCCATTGCAAGCGGTCGGCGTTGCCAAAACGTAGTTCCTCCCATTTACCCAGGCGACGTTGCAGGTATCTGATGGTATCTGTTCAAGAAGATTTAATGTCTTGATGTCGATAGGCAGCGTGCTGGCTCCCATGATTATTGGCTTATTATGAAAAGCCGGCGTTTGGATGTTTGCCGTGCCAGCCAACTTGATAAGAAAAACGCATGCCAAAAGACCAGGTAAAAGAAAACTGAGTGTCCGCATATTGCTGTTTGTCATGTCGGTTCCCCCTGTATTTGGGTTGGGAGTTCTTGAGCGGCGCAATTGCGACCGGCTTTGGACGAAATGCTTGGTGCTCGTTCTGAGTGTATTTTCTTATGGTAAACCCATCCCTAATTGTGGAATAAATCTCCACTGAAGAGCGCAGGCGTGGCGTTTCGGTCACTCGAAGAGTTTCCGTATCTCGCGTTAACCTCCCGGTATGCGCCGCCGTTCATAGTCGTGGCAGGACAGGAGGCGTGGAATGAGAGCGCAAAAACCACAGACTTTGCGTCAGATCATGCTTTTTGCTGCGCTTATCGCAATGACCGTCTATGTTGCGTCGGATGCCGTGCGAGGTCCGCACGGACTGGTGGCCAACCGAATGCTTCGCGCGAAAATTGCCGCGATGAAAAGGGATCTCGGCGCGCTGAAGGTCCAGCGCTCGCGCCTTGAGCGTGACGCCGAGCTTCTCGGCCCCAAGGCGGCAAGCCAGCCGGACCTCCTCGACGAGCAAGCCCGCGCACTTCTCGATTTCGCCCGCCCTACCGATATTGTCATCGTGAATAGCGATAAAGGAGGCCGGTAGCCTTCGCTTGTGCGAAACGACCCCGTGGATCAGACCCGGAAAAGAACGTATTAAGAAAATGCGACTCTGGGCCGCAACGCTCCTGGGGTAAGTCATTAGTGTAAGAACAAGGCGTTCAAAGGAAGCGCGCATATGCTCGACGATCTTCCTCCCGTAGAGAAAGACCACAAGCAAGCTCCGCCTGAATTGAGCAAGGATGAGGAGCTGCGCGCCTACCGGGAGATGCTTCTCATCCGCCGCTTCGAGGAGAAGGCGGGGCAGCTCTACGGCATGGGCCAGATCGGCGGCTTCTGTCATCTCTATATCGGGCAGGAGGCGGTCGTCGTCGGCATGCAGATGGCGATCAGGGAAGGCGATCAGGTCATTACCGCCTACCGCGATCACGGCCACATGCTCGTCTGCGGGATGGACCCGAAAGGCGTGATGGCCGAGTTGACCGGCAGGCAGGGCGGCTATTCCCGTGGGAAGGGCGGCTCCATGCACATGTTCTCCGTCGAGAAGGCTTTCTTTGGCGGCCACGGCATCGTGGGGGCGCAGGTTCCGCTCGGCACCGGATTGGCCTTTGCGAATAAGTACAAAGGGAACGGCCACGTCTGCCTTACCTATTTTGGCGATGGCGCGGCGAACCAAGGCCAGGTTTATGAAGCCTTCAACATGGCGTCCATCTGGCATCTCCCGGTCGTCTACGTTATCGAAAACAACAAATACGGCATGGGCACCCGCGTGGACCGCGTCTCTGCCGTCACCGAACTTTCCCATCGCGGCGCCAGCTTCAATATCCCAGGCGAGCAGGTCGACGGCATGGATGTCCGCGCTGTGAAGGCGGCGGGCGAAAAGGCTGTGGCCCATGCCCGCGAAGGAAAGGGGCCGTTCATTCTTGAGATGCTGACCTACCGCTATCGCGGCCACTCCATGTCCGACCCCGCGAAATACCGCACGAAGGAGGAGGTCGAGAAGATGCGCCACGAACGCGACCCCATCGAGCACGTGCGCGCGCGGCTTATGGAGACCGGCCGGGCCAATGAGAACGAACTTAAGGCCGTCGACAAGGAAATAAGGGCCATCGTGAACGAGGCGGCGGACTTCGCGCAGAAGGATCCCGAACCCGATCCGGCTGAGCTTTACACGGACGTGCTCCGATAACCATTTGTGCCATGGCCGCACTTGACCCGGCCATTCAGATCGCTTGACCCCCATTGGCCTCAATGCCGTCAGAAGGGGGCGCGCGACAGGGAGGATGAAATGCCGACACAAGTCCTGATGCCAGCCCTGTCGCCCACGATGGAAGAGGGCAAGCTCGCCAAATGGGTGAAGGCCGAGGGCGATGAAGTCCGGTCGGGCGACGTCATCGCCGAAATCGAGACGGACAAGGCCACGATGGAGGTTGAGGCCGTCGACGAGGGCAAGCTCGGCAAGATCCTGGTTCCGGCTGGCACGGAAGGCGTGAAGGTGAACACGCCAATCGCTGTGATCCTTAACGATGGGGAAGACGCGTCGACGCTTGCGAATGGGGTCGCTGCGAAGCCCAATGGCGGCGCGGAGCCTTCGATCTCGGATACCGGAACGAGCGAGGTGCATGCCACCGTCGATGTCCACGTCCGCGACACCGCACCCGATCGGCTTCCTGTTGGGTACGACAGCGCCGGGGAAATCCCCGCGGGCGCGGAAATGGTGCAGATCACCATGCGCGAAGCGCTCCGCGACGCCATGGCGGAGGAAATGCGCCGCGACGACAATGTTTTCGTGATGGGCGAGGAGGTCGCGGAATATCAAGGTGCGTACAAGGTCACGCAAGGCCTGTTGGACGAGTTCGGCCCGCGCCGTGTGGTTGACACGCCGATCACCGAGGCGGGCTTCGCAGGGCTCGGCGTCGGCGCGGCCTTCGGCGGGCTCAGGCCCATCGTCGAATTCATGACCTTCAACTTCGCGATGCAAGCCATCGACCACATCATCAACTCGGCGGCCAAGACGCTTTACATGTCCGGCGGACAGATGGGCTGCCCCATCGTCTTCCGTGGGCCGAACGGCGCGGCCGCGCGTGTTGCCGCGCAACACAGCCAGGAGTTCTCCGCGTGGTATGCCCATGTGCCCGGCCTCAAGGTGATTGCGCCCTCGACATCCGCCGACGCAAAGGGGCTTCTGAAGGCCGCGATACGCGATCCGAACCCGGTCGTGTTTCTCGAAAACGAAATTCTGTACGGCACGACAGGGCAAGTGCCGAAGGGCGATGACTGGGTCGTCCCCATCGGCAAGGCGAAGGTAGCAAGACCCGGCAAGGACGTAACCATCGTCTCGTGGTCGCGCGGCATGATCTATGCGCTGGAAGCGGCGAAACTGCTGGAAGCCGAAGGGATCGACGCCGAAGTGATCGATCTGCGCACGCTCCGCCCGCTCGATATCGAGACGGTGCTGGCGTCGGTTCAAAAAACGAACCGCATCGTGACGGTCGAAGAGGCCTGGCCCGTCTGCTCGGTGGGCTCGGAGATTTGCGCGCAAGTCGTGGAGCACGCATTCGATTATCTCGATGCCCCGCCTACGAAGGTCTCCGGCGCCGATGTGCCGATGCCCTATGCGGCAAGCCTCGAGAAGCTTGCGCTGCCGAACACCGCGCGCGTTGTCGCCGCCGCGAAAGCCGTCTGTTACCGCACCTAATCAGGATCCCGGGGTGAGGGGTTTTGACGTTTCACGGATCAATCATTGAGGCTAGGTCTGCGCACGATGCACAAGCAATCGCCCTGGACCAAATATGGCGATGGACACGCTGCCGATTACGAAGCCGGTGGCAAGGCTTATCTCGTGATCGTGACGGATGCCTATCTCAACACGCGCTATCGGATGAGCGAGGATCGCCCCGTGGATCGGAAATGCCTCATCGAAGATATTGAAGACGAAATCGCGTATCTGGCGCAGAGGAAGCTCGCAGACGGAGGACTGTTTCAGCCGCTCGGCCGCCGTGCCCCTCAGATCGTTATCGATGCCAAGGATGCGTAGCGCCTCCGACCGCCGTTCCTTCTTTCAAGGATAAAGCCATGCCCACCCCCATCCTCATGCCCGCGCTGTCGCCCACCATGGAGCAGGGCAAGCTCTCGAAATGGTTGAAGAAGGAAGGCGACAAGGTCGCTTCGGGCGATGCTATCGCAGAAATCGAGACCGATAAGGCGACGATGGAGGTGGAGGCCGTGGACGAGGGCACAATCGGCAAGATCATGATCCCGGAAGGCACTGAAGGGGTTGCCGTCAATACGCCGATTGCGTTGCTGCTGTCGGAAGGCGAGGACGCCGCCGCCTTGAAAGGATACGGCGCGGAGCCCGCGCGACCGGCGCCTCAACATGCTCCTCCGCCGCAAGCAGAGACGGCAAAGGCGGCGGCACAAGCCGCTCCGCGGCAGCCCGCGAACGCCAAAGAGACGCCCACGCCCGCGAGGGCGAACGGTCACAGCCGCATTTTTGCATCTCCGCTCGCTCGGCGGCTCGCGGGAGAGGCCGGCATCGATCTTTCCAGGCTTCGCGGATCGGGTCCACATGGTCGCATCGTGAAGCATGACGTCGACGAGGCCGCGCGTTCAGGAACGGCAGCCCCCGCGCCTCAGGCCGCCGCGGTGGCGGTGCCGGCGCCGCAAAATGGCGGTGCGCTCGTGCCAAGCCGCGTATTCCCCGCTGCCATGCCCGACGATCAGATTCTCGCGCTTTACGAGAAGGGCAGCTACGAGATCCGCCCGCTCGACAATATGCGCAAGACCATCGCCGCACGGCTCACGATGGCCGCGGCGACGATCCCCCATTTCCGGCTCACCGTCGATTGCGAGATCGATACCCTGCTCGATGCGCGGCAACGGCTCAACGCGCGCTCACCGAAAGAGGGGCCGAACGCCTATAAGTTGTCCGTGAACGATTTTCTAATCAAGGCGATGGGTCTCGCGCTCCAGCTTGTGCCCGAAGCCAACGCCACCTTTACCGAGCGCGGCATTCTTCTTCACAAGAGCTCCGACATCGGCGTTGCAGTCGCCATCGAGGGCGGCCTTTTCACACCGGTGATCAAGGGCGTGGAACGCAAGACGCTCGCGCACATTTCCAGCGAGATGAAAGGGCTGGCCGAACGCGCCCGCCGCCGCCGCCTGGCTCCACACGAGTATCAAGGCGGCACGACAGCCATCTCGAACCTCGGCATGTTCGGCATCGACCATTTCGACGCGGTCATCAATCCGCCGCACGCGACGATCCTCGCGGTTGGGCGGGGCGAGCAGCGGCCTATCGTAAAGAATGGCCAGATCGCCGTCGCGACCATGATGGGCTGTACGCTGTCCTGCGATCATCGCGTCGTGGATGGCGCGCTCGGCGCGCAGCTTCTCGCGGCCTTCAAAGGCTTCGTCGAGGAGCCTGTCACAATGCTCGTTTGACGGATTGTCAAATTGTCCATTGTGTACGGCCTTCTCGCTCTCATCATCGCCGCGGTATTCGCCGGCGCCGCAATCTATATCACCGTCGCCGAGCAGCCCGCCCGTCTCCAACTCGACGACAAGGCGCTTCTCGCCGAGTGGAAACCGTCTTACAAACGCGGCTTCGCCATGCAGGCGCCGCTCGCGGCTCTTGGCTGCGTGTTCGGGCTTCTGGCCTGGTATGACACGGGACAGGTTGGCTTTCTCCTGGGGGCAATCGTGATGATCGCCAACTGGCCGTGGACGTTGCTTGCGATCAGGCCGACGAACAACAAACTCATGGCGATGGAGCCGTCGGACCAGAAATCCGAGGCAAGAGCTCTGATCCGGAAATGGGGAAAGCTCCACGCCGTGCGTTCCTTCCTTGGTGTTGGAGCCACCCTTGTGTTTTTCCTGAGTTTGATTGCGTATTTCATGGGGCTACTGTGACGTCTCTTGTCGATCGTTTTGCGGCCATCGAAAACAAGGGCTGTGTCGAATTGATAAGAGCGCTCTAATTTCTATTGAGGGACCAGCATGAGCGAAGCATTTGATGTCGCGGTGATCGGCGGCGGACCCGGCGGCTATGTCGCCGCGATCCGGGCGGCGCAACTCGGCTTGAAAACGGTGGTGATCGAGCGCGAGCATCTGGGCGGCATCTGCCTGAACTGGGGCTGCATCCCGACCAAGGCGCTCTTGCGAACAGCCGAGGTGCTGACGCTGGTGCGGCACGCGGAGGAGTTCGGGCTCAAGACGAACGGCGTGACGTTCGATCTTGCCAAGGTGATCGGCCGCTCCCGGCAGGTCGCCGGGAAGCTCTCCTCGGGCGTCGCCTTCCTCCTCAAGAAGCACAAGATCGCCGTCATCGACGGGACGGCGCGGCTCAAGGCGAAGGGCGTGATTGCGGTCCAGGGCAAGGACGGCAAGGCCCTCGCCGATGTCGAGGCGAAGCATATCATCATCGCGACCGGCGCTCGCGCGCGAAGCCTTCCGGGGCTCGAGCCCGACGGCAAGCTGATCTGGACCTACAAGGAAGCCATGGTGCCGGACATCACGCCGCAATCGCTGCTGGTGGTGGGATCCGGCGCCATCGGCATCGAGTTCGCAAGCTTTTACAACGCGCTCGGCGTGAAGGTGACCGTGGTCGAGATCATGGAGCGCATTCTCCCCGTCGAGGATGAGGAGATTTCGGCCCTCGCCAAGAAGTCCTTCGAGAAGCAGGGCATGGCGATCTACACCGGCGCAAAGGTCGACAAGCTCGAGAAGAACGCCAATAGCGTAAAGGCGACGTTGACCCTGAAGGATGGCACGCAGAAAACCGACGAGTTCGATCGCGTCATCCTTGCCGTCGGGATCGTGGGCAACGTCGAGAATCTGGGCCTCGAAGAGCTGGGCGTGAAAGTCGAAAAGTCGCACATCGTCATCGACGAGTATTGCCGCACGGGCGCGCAAGGCGTCTACGCCATCGGCGATGTCGCCGGGCCGCCCTGGCTTGCTCACAAGGCGAGCCACGAGGGCATCATCTGCGTGGAGAAGATCGCGGGCCGCAACGATGTGCACCCTTTGAATGTGCGGAACATTCCGGGCTGCACCTATTCGCATCCGCAGGTAGCGTCCATCGGGCTGACCGAGACGATGGCGAAAGGCAACGGCCGCGAAATCAAGGTCGGCCGTTTTCCGTATCGCGGCAACGGCAAGGCCATCGCGCTCGGCGAGCCGGAGGGTCTCGTCAAGACGATCTTCGACGCGAAGACGGGCGAGTTGCTCGGCGCGCATATGATCGGGGCCGAGGTTACGGAACTGATCCAGGGCTTCAGCATCGCCAAGACGCTGGAGACAACGGAAGCCGAGTTGATGGAGGCCATCTTCCCGCATCCGACGCTGTCCGAGATGATGGGCGAAAGCGTGCTCGACGCCTACGGCCGCGCCATCCACATCTAAGGCGACACCCTGATCAGCCATGCCTTTTCGGCGGCTGGTAGCCTTTCTGAGGATCGGATCGATTCTCTGCGGAGGACGCCATGAGTATATCGGCTCTGCTTAAAGACCCCGAAGCCTTGGAGAAGGACCTCCAGGAGTTCGCCTCCTCGAAGGAGACCTTCGAGGGAGGGATGGCCGGCCTGGCTTATGGCAATGGCCTCATGACTGCGGTCGTCGTCGGCCCGGAGCCGGTTCAGCAGACCGAGTGGCTTCCGCTGCTTCTGAACTCCCCGGATGCAGCCCTGGATAACGAAGACGCCCGGCTCCTAACGGGCATGCTTCTGCTCGAGTATGGTAATATAATCAAAAGCCTCAGGTCGCGCGCGAAGGCCTATAAGCCATCCTTTTGGGAAAATGACGAGGGGTGCCTCGTCACGTGCGATTGGGCTGAGGGATTTTTTGCCGGCACGCGCTTACGGAAGGATGCTTGGGAGCAACTCCGTAAGGATGAAGCGCAGGGCTTCTTCGCCATGCTCGCCGCGCTTCTTCAAGATGAAAAAATCGATGCGAAGATGGTCGAAATCGGAGTGGACCCGAAGGAGATTTTCGAGGATGCGCTGGAGGCAATTCCCGATTGGGTTCAAGCATTATACCATATTCGAGAAGAGAACCTGTCCTCCTGCCGGCGCTTGGATGGAAAAGTCGGCAGGAACGATCCCTGCCCCTGCGGCTCCGGCAAGAAATACAAAAAGTGCTGCCTGAATTGAGGCCTTGACGCATCTCCGCCTATAGCCGCGTCAGCCGCTTTTGATCCACCGAAGCGGCGCGGCCTCGGGTTCGCTCATCGGCAAACGGCTGCGGCGGCCTCCGCCACCGCCTGGTCCTGCTCGCCGCTGCCGCCGCTCACGCCAACGGCTCCGACAATCTGCCCGCCTACCTTCAGAGGGATGCCGCCCGCGAAGATCATCACTCGGTTGTGGTTCGACACATTGATCCCGAAAAACTGGTCGCCTGGCTGGCTGTTCTGGCCGAGGTCCTTCGTCGAGATGTCGAAAGCCTTGGCCGTGAATGCCTTATTGATCGCAATATCGATGCTTCCGAGCCAGGCGCCGTCCATCCGTATGAAGGCCTTGAGGTTCGTGCCACGCATCCACAACCGCGATGTTCATGGGTTGCCCGATCTCTTTCGCCTTTGCCTCGCCTGCTGCGATGACGCGATGCGCTTTTTCCAAGGTAATCATGATTTCAGCTCCTCAAGGCCTGTGAGCAACTCTAACGGCTGAGAGCCGATTGGGTTGCGCAACGCTTGCGAAGAGCCGGAACAGCGGCAGGACAGGCGGTGCGGGTGGCGTCCCGCGCAGTATTTTTCCTCATATTTATCAGGGGTTGGGGTGACCTCGCGCTCTCGTTAACCTGCCGTCAAAGCTCTTTCAGCGGAAGAAATGCGGACGCAAGTTGCAGGAAGAAATTGACAAGAGATGCCGACAATCGCTGCATGGATACAAAAGCCTGTTGTGGTGGTGGCAGAGCCGATTGGGTTGTGCTGAAGCTGTGCTCTTGCGGGAGCCTTGGCAGACAGGCCGGCAAAACACTATGTTGCCAAAGAGTGAGGACGAAGGCCGGTGGTTACTGTTTTCGATAAGCGCGAGGGCGCTGCGCCGCGGCACCCGGAAAAGGCGAACCGGCCCGACACGCCGGTAAGCCGCAAGCCCGCCTGGATTCGTGTGAAGGCGCCGGGCTCACGAGGCTATGCGAATACAGCTGAGATTGTCCGCACGAACCGGCTGCATACGGTGTGCGAGGAGGCGGGCTGCCCGAATATCGGCGAGTGCTGGGAGAAAAAGCACGCGACGATGATGATCATGGGCGACACCTGCACGCGCGCCTGCGCCTTTTGCAACGTGAAGACCGGGCTGCCCGGGCCACTTGATGCGAGCGAGCCCGAGAACGTCGCCCGCGCTGTCGCGGCGCTTGGCCTTGAGCACGTTGTGATCACCTCCGTGGACCGGGACGACCTCGCCGACGGCGGGGCGGGGCATTTCGCGGCAACAATCAAGGCCACGCGCGCCGCCGCGCCGCAAACCACAATCGAGGTGCTGACGCCGGACTTCCTGAAAAAGGGCGGCGGTCCGCTCGAAACGGTGATCTCGGCCAAGCCCGACGTGTTCAACCACAACCTCGAAACCGTGCCCTCGCTCTACCTCACGATAAGGCCCGGCGCGCGCTATTTCCATTCGCTCCGCCTGCTCCAGCGGGCCAAGGAACTGGACAAGACCATGTTCACCAAATCGGGCATCATGGTCGGACTTGGCGAGAAGCGGAACGAGGTTCTCCAACTCATGGACGACCTTCGCTCGGCGGATGTGGATTTCCTCACGATCGGTCAATATCTTCAGCCTACGCGAAAGCACGCCGCCGTGGAACGCTTTGTCGAGCCCGCCGAATTCGAGAGCTACAAGAGCATCGCTTATTCCAAAGGCTTCCTGATGGTGGCCGCGAGCCCTTTGACGCGATCCTCCTACCATGCGGGCGAGGACTTCACGAAACTGAAGACGGCGCGGCAGGCCTTGGCTCAGCTCCCAGCGCCGTCGGGCGGGTCATGATTTATTCGCAACCCACACCTGCGATTGCACGCTTATACCGCAGCCTTAATTGCAAACCGGCTTGTGCAGGCCGTATAATTCCGGGTCGCCCTCCAAGCGAAGTGTCCCGGTTTGCTGGAAGGCAATGTTGCCCCCAGCGCTACGGCAGGAACGAATTCAATGCCCAGACAACAGCAACGCATGGAAGACCTGGAACGCGAAAACGTAAGGCTTAAAAATGAGCTCCTATCCGCGAATGAGCAGATTGCTCAGCTCAGGATTCTAAACGAGAGTCATGCCCTGCAGATCCGTCAGCTCAAGGAAAAGAAAAATATGACGCGATGTTAGCGACGCGACAAATGTGCCCAGGGCTTCAGCTCTAGCACTTGCTTCAACCGCGCCGCGGGATTGCGAATCACTAAGAAGGGCCGCAGAGCCTTTCGCAGCTCGACGGCCCTTTTGAAGGTGCACCCGCCCTCGATGTCAGACGCCGTACGGCACGAGCGGCAGGAGCGTGATGATGGTAACCAATGCGATCGCCGTCCATTCCGCGGCGCCGAGGTTGCGTAGCGTTGCCATGTGAAATCTCCTTCTTCGCGTTATACCTGACACTCAAGCTAAGGTATTTAGCCATCACAAAAAACTAAGAAAGTCGTGAGCTGAAGCTCGACGCAGAACGCAAAATCGTGATGCTGAACGAGTTTCCGATCCGTGCGGTAAATCGGTCGCGTCTGATAGTGCAGTACGGAGGGGTTCGGGGAGGTGCAGCGACGAGCTATCCGGAACGGCTCAATCTTGACTTTTTGAACCGGGGCGTGGACCTTCAAGAGAGTCCATGCGGCGAAATACCGTGTCGCGCTCTCCGCGCTTGCACCCCATGCTCACCGGGTGAGGCTTGGAAGCCGACGGGAAGCCGAGACGTTCATACAAACTCTGAGCCGCTGATGCCCTCTTTCGAAACGACCCGCCGCATAGCTCACTCTGCGGCCGACATGTTTGCGCTCGTCGCCGATGTGGAGCAGTACCCGAAATTCGTGCCGCTCTGCGAGGGCTTGCGCGTGATGAAGCGGGAGGTTCAGGCGGATAGCGAGGTCATCATCGCCTATATGACGGTGGCCTATAAACTCTTCAGCGAAAGCTTCACGAGCCGGGTGCGCCTGAAGCCGGCGGATGGGCTCATCATGGTCGATTATCTCGATGGTCCGTTCCGGCGTCTCGATAATCGCTGGACCTTCACCCCGGTCAGCGAGACCGAAAGCAGGGTCAAGTTCTATCTCGAATATGAATTCCGCGCGAAGCCGCTGCAGGTGCTGATGGGCGCGGTGTTCGACCGGGCCTTCCGGAAGTTCGCGGACGCCTTCGAAACCCGCGCGGATGAAGTTTACGGGAAAAGGCGGCGAGCCCGCTCCCACAATCCGCTGCCGGTGGATAACGCTA
Source organism: uncultured Alphaproteobacteria bacterium (assembly GCA_963839435.1). GTDB lineage: Bacteria > Pseudomonadota > Alphaproteobacteria > Rhizobiales > Rhodomicrobiaceae > Rhodomicrobium. The sequence goes on along the minus strand of CAWIVD010000028.1, from coordinate 35,554 downwards.
GCTGAGATCGGCGGCTTCGAGCAGAAGGCGCAACGCCGTCTCGACGGATCGCGCACGCACCTCGGCACGGCCGATGTCGCCGAAGCGCTCCTCGGTATGGATGGCGGCGAACTCAACCCTGTCGCCATCGCGGCCACTCAGTTTCGCGGCCGCGAAGTGAACGAGACCCACGGGCTTCCCGGCAGTCCCGCCGCCCGGCCCGGCGACGCCAGTGATCGCAACCGACATCTGCGCACGCGAGAATTTCAGCGCGCAAGCCGCCATGGCCACGGCCACCTCCGCCGAAACAGCGCCGTGGGCCTCGATAAGCGCCCGCTCGACCCCCAGCATCTCAGCCTTGGCCTCGTTCGAATAGGTCACGAAACCGCGCTCGAACACGTCCGATGAGCCCGCGATCGATGTCAGCGCGCCCGCCACAAGGCCGCCCGTACACGACTTGGCGGTGGCGATCATAAGCCCGAGCCGGCGCGCTTTTTCCAAGACCTGCTCTGCGAGCGCGATGATCGCGGGTTTTAGCATCTCAGAGGCCCGAGCCAAAAACGACGGTAGCGGTCGCGAGCGCGGCAATGCCTTCCTTTCGGCCGGTGAAGCCGAGCCCCTCGCTTGTCGTCGCCTTTACGCTCACGCGCTCCCGTTCGATGCCGAGCAACTCGGCCATTCTCGCGCACATCGCCTCGCGATGCGGCCCGATCTTCGGGCGCTCGCAAATCAGCGTGACATCGACATTCGTGATCCGCCCGCCGCGATCGCGCACAAGCTTGGCGGCATGGAGCAGAAAGACAGTCGAATCAGCTCCTCGCCACTGCGGATCGGACGGCGGAAAATGGTCGCCGATATCGCCCGCGCCGATCGTGCCATAAAGCGCGTCCGTGAGCGCGTGCAGGCCCGCGTCGGCGTCGGAATGCCCTTTGAGTTTTTGATCGTGGGGAACGTTGATGCCGCAAAGCGTGACATGATCGCCGTCCTCGAAGGCATGGACATCGAATCCGGTCCCGGCCCTCACATCGGCGAATGCAGTGCGTGTTGAGCCAGTTGCAATCAGGTCCGCCATCGCCAGGTCCTCCGCCGTCGTGATCTTCATGTTCTCGGATGTGTTTTCGACGAGCGCCACGCTAAGCCCGTGCCACTCGGCGATGGATGCGTCATCGGTAAAATCCGTCCGGTCCGCCGCGGCCCGATGGGCGTCACGGATTTTCGCGTAGTGAAATGTCTGCGGGGTCTGTGCGCGCCATAACCCATCTCGCGGCACTGTCCCCGCACTTCGCCCACCCGCTCCTCGTTTCAGCGTGTCCGTTACCGGCGCCGCCGCGATCGCGCCATCGAAAGTTTCGAGGGCGTCGAGCGTGTCGGTGATGCACTCAGCAGAAATAAACGGCCGGGCCGCGTCATGGATCAGCACGGCATCCGGCGAGAACGAAGCCAGCGCATCAAGGCCCGCCGCGACGGAAAGCTGGCGTGTCGCTCCGCCAGGCACCGGCTTCAGAAGCTTTTCCGACTGAAGCCCGCGAATTGCGTCTTCGTAGAGGTCCTCGTCGCCCGCCCGGATGACCGCCACAACAAGATGGACATGCGGATGATTGATGAAGGCTTCGAGCGTGCGCCGCAGGATGGGCTTTCCGCCAGCGTCGCAATATTGCTTCGGCCGGCCTTGCTTATGCCCCGCACGGACGCCGCTTCCAGCTGCCACGACGATCGTGGCGTGAACGCACTGTTTTTGGTCTTGGATTTGCATGTTTGCGGACAACTGCGGAAAAAAGGGGATGGCACGACCTTATAAGCTGCCTTGGAAACAGCCAAGCGCTTTTGCGTGATGGTCATTTTGCCTACTGACACGAGGGCCGAATTTGCTACAATGCCTAGAAACTAGTCGCAACGCATTAATGCCTAGCATTTGGGCAGGTTTTGATGCAGCGTGGGCTTTTCGATCTCCGCAACCGTCATCGGACAAAGCCGATTTGCCTGACTTTATGAGCCCACGGGAGAAGACCAAGAGAAAGGCCGCCGAAGTCGCGAAAGCACTTGATTTCAAGGCGCTCGTCCAAGGCCTTCCGCACATCCTTCTCGTCGTCGATGGCGAGGGTCGCATCGTTTTTGCGAACTTTGCCGCCGAGGTGTTTTTCGGCGTAAGCGAAGCATTGCTTAAAAAGCGTGCACTGCACTCGGTGCTGTCATTCTCCAACCCGCTGGCGGCTCTCGCAAACCAGGTGAGGGTTACGCGCGGCGCGGTCAACGAATACGAAGTCGATCTCGGCGCCCCTAATCAGCCGCATCGCGCAGTCGATATCTTCGCTTCGCTGCTCGCGGAAGATCAGGACCACGTGCTCCTCATGGTGCAGCAGCGCAGCATGGCCGCCATGATCGAGCGGCAACTTACCCACCGCGGCGCTGCCCGTTCGGTCTCCGCGATGGCGGCCGTGCTGGCTCATGAAATCAAGAATCCTCTCTCGGGGATAAGGGGCGCGGCGCAGTTGCTGGAGGTAGGCGCGGCCGAGGAAGACCGGCCTCTCGCCCACCTCATCACGGAGGAAACCGATCGCATCCGCAATCTCGTCGACCGCATGGAGGTCTTCGGGGATGAGCGCCCTGTCCATAAAGAATCCGTCAATATTCACACGGTGCTGGACCACGTCCGGCAAATCGCCCGCGCGGGATTTGCCCGCCATCTGACGATCTCGCAAAGCTACGATCCAAGCCTGCCGACCGTACCGGGAAACAGGGACAAGCTCATCCAGGCCTTCCTCAATCTCGTCAAAAACAGCGCCGATGCCATCGGCGACAAGCCGGACGGGCAAATCATGCTGTCGACGGCGTTTCGCCCTGGCCTGAGCATGAGGCTGCCCAATTCGGATTCGAGCGTGCGGCTGCCTCTGGAGATCTGCGTGTCCGACAATGGAGGGGGAGTTCCCGAAGACGTCAAGCAGCATCTCTTCGAGCCGTTCGTGACAACGAAAGCTAAAGGCGCAGGGCTTGGCCTCGCTCTTGTCGCAAAGATCGTCGGCGATCATGGCGGGGTCATCGAGTGCGAATCGCGCACCCGTCAGACGACGTTCCGCATGCTTCTGCCGATGTACAAAACGTCCGCGCGTAAGAATGGAGCGAATTGACATGGGCCGCGGAAACGTTCTCATAGCCGACGATGACGCGGCAATTCGCACGGTCGTGAACCAGGCTCTCGCTCGCGCCGGCTACAGCGCGCGCGCAACGAGCAACGCGGCAACGCTGTGGAACTGGATCAGCCAGGGCGAGGGCGACGTGGTGATCACCGACGTGATCATGCCCGACGAGAATGCCTTCGACCTCATCCCTCGCATCAAGAAGATCAGGCCGGAACTGCCCATCATAGTAATGAGCGCCCAGAATACGTTCATGACGGCGATCACCGCCGCCGAGCGAGGCGCGTACGAATATCTGCCGAAACCATTCGATCTTAAGGAACTGGTCGCCGTGGTGGGCCGCGCCTTGCGCGAACCCAAAGTTGCAAAATCCTCGATGCCGGCCGAAACGGAGAGCGAGAATCTGCCGCTCATCGGCCGCTCGCCATCCATGCAGGATGTGTACCGGGTGATGGCGCGGCTGATGCACACCGACCTGACGGTCCTCATCACCGGAGAATCGGGGACAGGCAAGGAACTCGTCGCCCGTGCGCTCCATGACTACGGCCAGCGGCGGAAGGGGCCGTTCATCGCCATCAACATGGCGGCGATCCCGCGCGAGCTGATCGAATCCGAGCTTTTCGGACACGAGAAAGGGGCCTTCACCGGCGCGGCGCATCGATCGGTCGGCCGTTTCGAGCAAGCGGACGGAGGCACGCTGTTCCTCGACGAGATCGGCGACATGCCGATGGAGGCGCAGACGCGGCTTCTGCGCGTGCTGCAGGAAGGCGAATACATGACTGTCGGCGGCCGCGTGCCGATCAAGACCGACGTCCGTATCATCGCCGCCACCAATAAAAGCCTCGAAAATCAAATCTCGCTCGGGCTTTTCCGCGAGGACCTTTATTACAGGATCAATGTCGTGCCCTTGCGCATGCCGCCCTTGCGCGAGCGGCTGGAGGACGTCCCGGACCTTGTCCGGCATTTTCTCAAGCTTGCCGAGAAAAGTGGCCTGCCTTCGAAAACGCTGACGCAGGATGGCTTCGACCGGCTGAAGCGTCACGCCTGGCCCGGCAACGTCCGCGAACTGGAGAACCTTGTCCGCCGCCTCAGCGCGCTTTACTCCCAGGAGCTGATTTCAGCCGATATCGTCGACAATGAGCTGTCCACGAGTTCCGGCGGCGCCGCGGCGGAATCGCCGCCCGCAGGAAAAGCCAAGCTCAACGAGTGGATGGAAGCGTATCTGTCGGATTATTTCGGCGCTTATGGCGATCAGCTTCCGCCGCCCGGCCTTTACGATCGGGTGCTCCGGGATGTGGAAACGCCGCTGATCACGGCGGCGCTCGCGGCGACGCGGGGAAATCAGATCAAGGCCGCCGAGCTTCTCGGTCTCAACCGGAATACGCTTCGCAAGAAGGTGCGAGAGCAGAAAATCCGGGTTGTACGCAGTCCGGCCTGAAGAGAAACCTAGCCCGGCCGCAAGGCCGGTGGCGAACTCAGCAGACAATCCTTGGCCAGCCAGCGAATTTGCTGAAAAACGATGTTGCCCATGGTTCGACAGGCTCACCGTGAGGTTCCCCCCTTGAATGCGCTCGCCCTCATCCTTGTCGAAGGATGAAGCCGCAGCCTGCCGGGCGGTCAGGCCTTTGCCGCCAGCGTTGGCAGCCGAACCATGGCCTCAAGTCCTCCTTCGGGACGATTTCCCAGAGAAATCTCGCCGCCGTGAGCCCGGATAATGTCCCGTGCGATGGGCAGGCCCAGACCCACGCCGCCGGTTTCGCGATTGCGCGACGTCTCCAGGCGGCGGAAGGGCCGGAACGCCAACTCGACATTTTCCGGACGAATTCCAGGCCCGGCATCGGTGATCGAAACGAGCACGAAGCCTTTTTCGAGCGTCAGCGTTACGCTTGCCCGGGATCCATATTTGATGGCGTTGCCGATGAGATTGTCGAAGGCCCTTTTCATCGCGACCGGCTGGCAGACAAGATAGGCGTGATTAGGCCCGTTATAGTCGGCGGGCTGACCGTGGTCCGAGAAACTATCGCAAAGGCTGATGAGAAGGGCGGCGACGTCCACGCGCTGCTGCGGTTCGCTCTTTAACTCGTCGCCGGCGAAAGTGAGCGTCGCGGAGATCATGCGCTCCATTTCGCTCATATCGAAGATGAGCCTGTCTTTTGTCTCGCTTGCGGGAAGCTCTTCCGCTTCGAGGCGAAGGCGCGTGAGCGACGTCCGCAAATCATGGGAGATGGCGGCGAGCATTTGTGTGCGTTCGTCGAGGAACTGCTTGATCCGCGATTGCATCTCGTTCAACGCATCGGCGATGATCCCGAACTCGTTCAAACCGGCGGCGTCGATCGCTGTCGCTTCGCGGGTGCGGCCCAGTTTTTCGGCGGCCTCAACAAGGCGATGCAGGCGCCTCAGCGAGCGCGTGGCCGTAAAGGCCGACAACGCCGAAACGAGAATGACAGCGCCGATCAGGGTCACAAACCACGGGTGCAAGAAACTCGAAAGCCGTGGCCGCCATTGCGGCTCGATGGAGACCCAGCTTCCGTCGAGCCCCTGGATGAGAATTTCGAAAGGACCGAACACGGGACTGTCGCTTTCGTTAGGCTCGATTGGTCCCGATGGCAGGTGTTTTCTGAATTCAGGCGGCAGGTTCCGGTCGCCGTGGTGATCCGGACCAGGGGGGCCGCGATGCTCCTGCACAACGACCGCGCGCACCTTTTCAAGAAAGTCCTTTTCAAGAGAGGCCCGGACGCGATCGAGGACCGAGGACGCGTGCGTTGGAGGGGCTGGCTGGATTTGGCTTTTCGAAAGCTGCCAGCGGATCCGCAGGTTGCTCTTCGCTCCTGCCTGCTCAGCCAGGTTCCGACGCTCGGTCTCCGGTGCAGCGAAAATGACCGGGACCGCATCCTCGACCTTTTCGATGAGCCAGCGTGCGCTATAGACCGGCATCTCAGGGGGCGGCAGCAGGAAAAACGCCGCGGCATTCAACGCCTGGACCGCAAGAAGGGCGATCAGCGTCATCGCGGCGATGCGCGTTCCAAGCCTGACAGGCGGCTTGAGAGCGAAGAAGCCCATAAGGGTTACCCCGAGTCTTTTTCGTCTCCCTCCGCAACCGGGGTACAAAAAATATAACCTCCGGCGCGGACGGTTTTTATGAGTTCCGGCTGCTGGGGATCGGCTTCGATCTTCCGGCGAAGGCGGCTGACCTGCACGTCGATGCTGCGATCGAAGGGGCCGCTGACCCGGCCGCGCGTGAGGTCGAGAAGCTGATCGCGCGTGAGGACATGCTGCGGATGCTCGGCAAACGCCACAAGCAAGTCATACTCGCCGGCCGTAAGCTCGACGAGAGATCCTTGAGGGTCGCGCAATGTTCGCCGCGCCCGGTCGAGCTGCCAACCCTCGAAGACTAAACAAGACGCGGCCGGGCGCTCCTCTTGCGCTGGTCCGGCACGCCGCAAGATGCTTCGGATGCGGGCCAAGAGTTCGCGCGGACTGAAAGGCTTGCAAACGTAGTCGTCCGCGCCAAGCTCGAGGCCGACGATCCGGTCTGTCTCGTCGGACATGGCCGTCAACAAGACGATGGGAATTTTGCTCATCCCGCGCAGACGGCGGCAGGCCGAGAGGCCATCCTCACCCGGCATCATGACATCGAGAACGATAAGATCGAACCGGCCCTTTTCGAGCGCGGCAAACATAGCCGCCGCGTCTGTCGCGGGGGTCACGCGAAGTGCGTTAGCCACGAGGAAGCGCCCGAGGCTGGTCCTGATCTGCCGATCGTCGTCTACGACGAGAATATGGGGGGTGGCTGTCACCCTTGATCGCCCTCCAACAGCTCAGGCGGCACCATAGAGGCTCGACCGTTCAGCTGCCAGCCCGGCTCTGTAACGGAACGTTACACTTCGTAGCGTTCTGCCTGTCGCCGGGGCCAACGCGGAGCACGCCCGCGGGAAATCCTGCCTCGCGAGCGTTTCCCGGATCTCCAGCGGTTTACCAAATCGTTTTGTAAATAAGCCGCAAGTAAAAATATAAATACTTAATCTTCGCACCGCGGTCAGTCACCGGCAAAGTTTCCTATGGCAGTTCATGTCATTCCCTGAGGGAAGCGAGGCGGGTGAAGCGGCGATCGCGCCATCAAAAGCCAGCGCATAGGGACTGGCTCCTTTGCGAGGTGAACCAGCGCAATGGCGGAGATGACATATATGTGGCCCTCAATGTATCACAATCGGAGATTGCAACAGTTTGTAACACTTCGCAACGGGCGAGCCATATTCCGAGAGTGGATTTAACGTAGTTTAACAGTCGATGCAAGCGAGATCTTGGGAGTCTTGGATGTAACCGCGAACGCTCGTATGCGACCTCTAATTGAAAAATGACCTTTTGGGAGATAATCATGTCAATCTCGGCAATTAGCGTTGGTGTGGGGCTCGATGCGATCTTCCGCCACCATCGCGGCCAATCGGCAACCGATGCCAGCGATCAATCGTCGGATACGAGCCAAAGCAGCCAGACGCAGTCGCAAACTTCGAGCGACGCGGTCAACCAGGCGCAGAATGCGCTGGCCGCATTGTTAAGCGGCCTGTCGCTCGGGACGAGTTCGCAGGGAAGCGGGAATGCCTCTCAAAGCCAGCAAGGTGACATGGGGCCACCGCCGCCGCCACCTCCGTCTAGCCAAAGCGGCCAGTCGAACTCCGTTTCAAACACGCTTGCGAGCCTGCTGCAGTCCGCGGAGACCGGGGATATGACCGACGCCCAGAGTGCCGCAACGACGCTCCAAAGCGAGCTCGACAGCACAAGCTCGCAATCGAGCAGCACCGCTACGGCGTCCACAACCTCGTCGACGGCAAGCACCGACAGCACCCAGTCAACATTTCTCACCGATTTGAATACATTGTTGAGCTCCGTCCAATCGGGAGATGCAACAGCGTCCAAGACCGCCGCCGACACGGTGATCAAGGATCTCACGAACGCGGCGCAGGCCTCTCAAAGCCGGCAAAGCGACATGGGGCCACCGCCGTCTGGCCAAAGCGGGCAGTCGAACTCTCTCGCCAACACGCTCGTGAGCTTGCTGCAGTCTGCGGAGTCCGGGGACATGACCGATGCCCAAAGTGCCGCGACGACCCTTCAAAGCGCGCTCGACAGTGCGGCCTCCCAGTCAAGCAGCACCACGGGCGACAGCACAAATTCGTCCAGCACGAGCACGGATAGTTCCCAGTCCACGTTCCTCGCCGATCTGAAGAAACTGCTGAGCGCAGTACAATCGGGCAACGCAACGACCTCCAAATCCGCGGCCGATACATTGATCACCGACATCAAGAATGCGAGCGCGCTTCAAAATGCAAACAGTGCCTATTCCCAGTGGTCATAGACGGAAGCAACGCGTCACAGCATCCTAAAGAGGCATGAAGCACCGGCGGAGCTGCTGGACTCAGCGAGGCTCTGCCGGTTTATCCACGCATGCCACCCGTGCAAGCGCGCTGGAAGCCGACCATGTGAATACCGCGCGGCCGCCGAGCCGGCAGGCGCGCTCAATCGCGTCTGGCGCGTCGAGCAGGCCATAGAGCAGCGGTCCCGAGAAATTCACGTCGTTTCGTGCGAAATCGAGGCTATAGGCCGGTATAAAATGCCTCGGCCACGGCCAAAGTTGCAGTGTGCGATCCGGCACGAGCATGATCGCTGGCGTAACTGGCGGGACGGCTGCATAGACCTCCCGCCTTGCATCGATATAGGCTCTGGTGGTCGCGATAAGCCAGGGCATGGAAATCGCGCAGACCATCAGGTTCACGGCGACGACACCGCCAAAGGCGGCCCTTCGGGTGGCTCCGAGGGAGATGGCGCCGTCCGCCGCCACAAGCCCGGTGACGACGGAGAGCGCAGAGAGCGGCCATGCAAAGAACCAGTATCGAGGGCCGTATTGATGTCCGCCGTCATACGGAAAATAAAGGAAAAACAGGATCGCTGCCGGAAGAGCCAGATCAAAGAAGCGCAGGCTGCGGCACTTGAGCTTATGGGCGAGGGCAGGGAGCTGCAATGCAGCAACGGTAAAGCCGCCAAACAATCCAAGCAGGGCGGTCCAGAACAGCATATGGTCGGCGGCGCGCGCGGTCATGTCCGCCAGATTTACAAAAGCCTCCTGAAAGGTAGCGCCCGGATTGGTCAACGCTGCCGGTGTCAAAAGCGGATCGCCGGTAATCGCCCAATCGTATGCCATATGGAAAAGACAGGCCGGCAGAATTCCAAGCACGATCGGCACGGCATCGCTAAAAGCGGAACGGCGCCGGTACCATAGGCGGTCGGCCGCAAACAGCCCAGCCAGGATTGCAAACGCCTCGTAGCGCGTAAGGAGAAGAATTCCGAACAGTGCGCCGATCAGGACCTTGCGCCACAGGAACGGCTGGTCCTCGTCGGCAAGTTGCTGCCACACGATCAGAGAGGCCGTCGCCGCGCACAGCATGTGGGAGAACATCGAACCGCCGTTGAAGAGGACGAAGGGCGAGACAAGAACCAGCAACAACGCCGGGGACTGCACCTTTCGCTCGATGCCAAGGCGGCGCATGGCGCCAAGCAGGCTTATGCCCAGGAGGACGGCAAGAAGCGGGTTCGCGAGCCAGTCGAGGCCAGCCGCCCGGAAGGGGGCCAGCACCAAAGGCCAGCCTGGCGGAAACTGCCCGAAGGTCTTGCTGCCGACTGTGAAGACACGAAAAAGCTTGAACAGCTCCAAATCGGGCGGGGCCGGATTGCTGAGGCGGCCAGCTAAGAACGTATCGGCCAGAAAGACGTACGCATGCTCATCTCCCGAGTTCGGCCAGAACGTTCCAGCGAGGGCGCCCGTCGCGAGGCAAAGCGCACCGCCGAGCCAGGGGATCATGGCCGGGTTGCATCGCAACGGATCCCATCCCTTGGAGGCGACTGCAAGCGACAGGATCAGTATCGGAACAGGAATGAGCGCGGTTGCAAGGAGCGTTGCATGCGTGAGGACATCGCCGAAACACGTAATGCCGACACCGACGGCGCAGCCGAGCGGCTGTAACGCTGCTTGAGCGCAAGCGAGGCCCGCAAGCCCGATCAAAGGTTTCGCGTATTGGTTCATTGTCTTGCTGCCGAGACGACACGGCAACCTTCGCAAGAATCGTCACAATAATACAACCACTATTACACCTTCCGTAACACCCAAGGTTGATAACAGGATCGATCAGGGGACATGGGTCCATGCCGGTTCCGTCCCCCTGGAGCGCGTCCGGAAAAGTGCGAAGCGGTTTTCCGATAAGACGCACGACAAAACAAAAACTTGGAGCCCGCTTTTGAGTCCATCAAAAGCGGATAAGCTCTCATGAATGTTTGGGGGCTGGCCCCGGTGAGCAGGGAAATCAGAGAAGCATCGCGTATTGCGCATGGCCGAAGAGAGAGCGGCACGCTGGCGGATTATCTGGCCATCGCGCGGCTCGATCACGCCACCAAGCATATCTTTATCGTGCCTGGCATCATCCTCGCCTGTCAATTGCGCGGGCTTCGGGTCGAGGCCTGGACGCTGGCCGCGATCGTTTTCCTCGGGCTTGTCATGGCGATCTGCATCGCTTCGGCAAACTATGTGATCAACGAGTGGCTTGACCGGGACTTCGACAGGCATCATCCGGCGAAATCCAGGCGCGCTGCGGTTCAAAGGGATCTGAGCGCGCCTATCGTGCTCGCCGAATGGCTGGGGCTGCTCACGCTGGGTCTGTGCTGCGGCGCCGCGGCCAACAAAACGCTCTTCTTAATCGGCTGTCTTTTTGCGCTCCAAGGAGCGGTCTATAACGTGCCGCCACTGCGCACCAAGGATAAGCCCTATCTCGACGTGATTTCGGAGTCCGTCAACAACCCGCTGCGCCTGGCGATAGGCTGGGCGATGGTGGATCCGGCAACCCTTCCACCGGCATCGGTCATTCTGGCCTTCTGGCTGGGAGGCGCATATCTCATGGCGGCGAAAAGGCTCTCCGAATACCGGGAACTCGCCGCTTCCCACGGCAGAAAGACGCTGGTCCGGTATCGCGCGAGCTTTGCGAGATACTCGGAAACGTCGCTCAATGTTTCCTGTTTCAGCTATGCGCTGCTATCGAGCTTTTTCCTGGCGATTTTCCTCATCAAATACCGGATCGAATATTTATTGCTGATGCCAGTCATTATCATCCTGTTTGGATATTATCAGGCGCTCGCGATGCAGCCCGGGTCTCCGGCGCAGAACCCCGAAAAACTCTTCCGGGAACGCGGGTTGCTTTTTGTGGTCGCGCTTCTCGGCGTGCTGTTCGTGGTGACAACCTTCGTGGATATCCCTTTGCTCAATCCTTTCACCCAGCAGCAATATATCAGCATACCGTGAATCAGCCGCCGCGCACTGGACGGGTGGACTGGGCACACATCGAGCTCGTCGTCTTCGATGTCGATGGCACACTGTATAATCAGCGTTCCCTTCGCATGCGCATGGCGCGCGATGTTGTTGTGCATGCGGCAAGGACGCGCAGCACAAAGCTGATCTCTGTGCTGAGGACATATCGCCGTGTTCGCGAGCAACTGGCGGACGACGAAGCCGAGGACTTCGAGACAGCCCTCATTGCGCAGACGTCTGCAATAGAATGCTGCCCGCCGCAGACAGTTCGGATGATGGCGGATGAGTGGATTGAAGAGAGACCGCTCTCCTATCTCGCCAGATGCAGATATCCTGGCCTCCTGGACTTATTCTCGGCTCTCAGGCGCAAAAAGAAGATCATTGGCATCTTTTCTGATTATCCAGCTGATGCCAAGTTAGCTGCCCTCGGTCTCTCAGCAGATCTCGTCATCAGCGCCCGCGACGATCGCGTGCGGATTCTCAAGCCTCATCCGCGCGGACTCCAGGTCTTGCTGTCAGAGGCGGGAGTCAAGCCGCAGTCAGCGCTGATGATAGGCGATCGCCCGGAACGCGACGGCTTCGCTGCTCAGCGGGCGGGTCTGCGCGCTTTGATTCGTTCATCCAAACCGATCGCGGGTTGGCATACCTTCGCCGGTTATGAGGCGCCCCCTTTCAGCACAATACCCATTGACTATATGTGATCCGGCAGCCCATGAAGAAGCAAGCACCCACAAGGCGAGTGGATAAGCGCTGATACAAATTTTTCTGAGGAAACGCAGAAAAGTGAAAAACCTTGGTGGCTTTCGCCTTGTTTAGGAAATACGTAACGTGCTAATTTTTGGACCCAATTAGGGATGGAGGAGCTCATGTCGCAGGTAAAGCGCGCTAAAGCTAGACGATCGAAGACGGCATTGTCCGTATTAAGCCTTGCAGGACTGTCCTTGGCGGCAACGACAGCAACAACGAGCAAATCTGTAGCGGGTATGCCGTCGCCGGCTACGACGCCCGTTCAAGCCTTCACTTTGGGTGAGGAGGAGATATCGGACGTCACCCTCGCGACGTTCCACCTTTTCGACAAGGATAGTGTGGAACAGTCGCGCTCGATCCTTCACCTCACCGCCTGCCGTGGCGGCTGCGGATGCGGTGGCAGAGGCGGATGCAGAGGCGGCGGATGCCGAGTTCGGCGGATGCCGGGTCGGCGGCTGCGGATGCCGAGTCGGCGGATGCGGATGCCGGGTCGGCGGATGCGGATGGGGCGGCGGCTGCGGCGGATGCGGCGGAGCGTGGTGTCTGTCTTGGGGCGGGTGCAGGCCCTGGTGCTAAGCGTAAGCTGCGCAGTTTAAAAAGCGCTATCGTGGGGGCCGGGGAGAATCGAGCGATCCGGCCCTTAGTTTTGTTGCGCGCGGTCGATGCGGCACGGTATGGTACGCCCCGATAGGGCGGCGTGGGTGACAGAACCCGATCGTGGTGCGGCAGGCGCAGGATATCTGGCGCGAGATTCAGATAACATATATGGAAGTCTGGCGGCTGGAGCATAAGCGCTTCACGAGCCCCAGCGAGAGGGTAATTTCCCGCTATGACAGTCGAGAACCGAGAGAGCCTCCTGCCCGCTAATGGCAATCAGGTCCTGCAGTTTGCTCCGAATTTCACAGTTTATGCGCTGTCATCCGATACGCTTTGCCTTTATTCCGAGGATCGGAAATTCCTGCTGCATGGCACGCTCTATGTTGCGATCGGCGCTTTGATCGCTGAGAACGAGAAGAGTTCTCGGGATATAGAGAGCATGCTCAAGCCCTATTTTCCGTCCGAGCAAATCCACGAAGCCTTGAAGCGATTGCTTGACCGCCGTTATGTCGTGCCCAAGTTGAAGTCCACGAATGGCGCCGTAGCTGGCTACTGGGCGAGTATGGGAGTTCCGCCGGACGACGCCGAAAAAAATCTGGAACATTACCGTATCCGCGTTCATGCGATCGATGTGCAGGGGGAAGCGGAACTGAGCGCAGCGCTGAGCGAACTCGGGGCGCGCGTCGTCAAGCGATCCCCCAATCTGACAGTCACGCTTGTAAGCGACTACCTGGAGGAGCCGCTGGCGGAGTTGAACCAGCGGCATTTGTCCGACGGAACGCCTTGGATCATTGCTCAGCCTTCCGGCATCTTCCCCTTGGTCGGGCCGGTTTTCACGCCGGGCAAGGGCGCCTGCTGGGTATGCCTCGCCGATCGGATGAAGCGGAACCGCGAAGTGAGAGGGATGCTCGCTCGAAGTGAGGCCAAGCTCCTCACGGTCTCGCCCCTGGTCCAGCATACGGTTGGCCAAAGCGGCATACAACTCGCGGCGATGGAGATTGCGAAGGCCATCGCTACGGGTTTCCGCACGGATCTGAACAGCCACATTCTGAGCCTCGATCTGACGGGTTCGGCAACCGTCAAGCATTATGTGGCGGCTCGCCCTCAATGCCGGGCATGCGGCTCCGGAGAGTTTCGAGATTCAGGCCGCGCGCCAGTTCCAGTCGAATTAAAGAGCGGCGGCCGGCCGGTTATGACCAGCGGCGGCTACCGCACCATGTCATCGCATGCGACGGTCGCTCGCTACCGCAAACATATCAGCCCTCTCACCGGCGTGGTCTCTCGCCTTGAGCGGATCGAAACGGATCTGCCGCTGAACACATCCTATTTTGCGAAGCACAATTTTTCGGCGCCGTCGAAAACAGTTCATGAACTGCGCGGCGCGCTGGAGGGCAGCAGCTTCGGCAAGGGCAGCACCGCCGAGCAGGGCCAGGCCAGCGCGCTGATGGAGGCCATCGAGCGCTATTCCGGCGTCTTCCAGGGTGACGAGATCAGGGCCAAGAAGCGGTTCAAGGACTTCGCTGAAGGCGAGGCTATCTTGCCGAACAGCGTTCTGAACTTCAGTGAAGAGCAATACCGTCTGGGCTTGGCTGAAATGCCCGGCCCGGATGACGAACCAGTCAGCCCGTATCTTTTCGATACCGAGTCTGAGATGGAATGGTCGCCCCTATGGTCTTTGCGCGACAAGTGCTTCAGATATCTTCCGACGAGCGTTTTGTATTTCTACTACGCGGGCCACGTCATTCCTTTTCATGCGGATTCGAACGGTTGCGCTGCCGGCAACACCCGCGAAGAGGCAATCGTGCAGGGGTTCCTCGAACTGGTCGAGCGCGATTCCTACGCAATCTGGTGGTATAACCGTCTCAAGCGCCCCGCCGTGAATCTCGACCAGTTCAACGATTCCTACGTCCGCGATCTCCAAATTCAGCTGGCCGAAAGCGGCAAGCGCCTCTGGGTACTGGACATCACCAGCGATCTCGGCATTCCGTGCTTCGTCGCCATGGCGCACTGGGAAAAGGGCGGGGCTGAATATATCGATTTCGGCTCGGGCGCGCATTTCGACGCGCGCATCGCCATGCTGCGGACGCTGACGGAACTGAATCAGTTCTTGTCGATAGAAACCATCGCGAGCGGCGCCAGAATGCAAGAGAGCCTCGACGGCGTAGCACCGTTACGGCTCGCGGACCATCCCTTCCTCCTGCCGGGCGACGGCGAGGTGCTGAAAGCCGAGTTCGATTCGAAGTTCAGTCACATGGAAACGGACAAGCAGGTGGCGGCCTGCGTGGCGATAGCCGAGCGGCAGGGCCTCGATTTCCTCGTCCTCGATCAAACGCGCCCCGATATCGAGGTGCCGGTGGTAAGAGTTGTCGTGCCGGGATTGCGGCATTTCTATCGCCGTTTCGGACCTGGCAGGCTTTACGATGTTCCGGTCAAGCTCGGGTGGCTCGAACAGCCGCTCAAGGAAGACGACCTCAACCCCATCTTCCCTCATACTTAGGGGCTCCCGCTTTGCGCACTCCCGGACCAAAGGCAAGGCGAGGGGCAGCTTCGCCAATCCTGTTCGCGCGGCTAGCCCGCTGGGCGAGGGTCGAGGCGCACTCGAGCGGCGCAATCGTTGCCGTCTTCGAGGCTGACACCCTGATGTTGGGAAGGTTTGGCGCGGCTGCGGCGTCGTGCCTGGACGATCTGCGCACGGGCCTGAAGCTGAGTTCGCTCGGCCCCGATGGGCACCATCCGGATAAAGAGATCGATCTCCTCCTTCGCAGGCTCTCCGGCCAAGGCCTGTTGGAATATCGCATCGGGAGTTCGGGCAACGGCGCTGACGACCTGATTGTCATTGAGCCTCAAATCCCCGGCTATTGGCCGCAGGCGGCGTCACTCTGCGATAACGACACTCTCGTTCTCTCCCGGTTCGCCTATATGCGGCGCCGGGGAAACGAGATGGTGCTCGAGTTGCCCCGCGCCGCCGCCCTCTTCAGGATCTGTGATCCGAAACTCCTGAGCCTCGTTGCCACGCTGTCGGCTCCGCAGCCTGTTCGGCAGCTTAGGCAGAAGGATGGTTTCCCGGGGATCGAAGTTCTGGCCTTGCTGGCCGATTGCCAAATCGTTCTGAAGACCGATCCGGCCCGCGAAAGCAATCCCCGGCTTGCGGAAGGCGATCAAGACCTTGCGCTTTGGGACTTCCACGATCTCGTGTTCCATGCCCGAAGCACCGAAGGCCGGCACGCCAACCCGGTTGGCGGGGTTTTTCCTCATGGCGGAACGGTTTCTCCGCTGCCAGCGCTCCGGCCTTCTTGGCCTGGCGAAAAAATCGACCTCTGCGCGGCCCTGGCCTCCAGCCCGGAAGCACCGCCGCCGATTGCGAAACTCCTGCGGCAAAGCCCTTCCACGCGCGACTTCGATGACCGGAAGCCGATCACGCTCTCCGAGTTGTCACGCTTTCTGGATGGCGCCGTCCGCGCTCTGCCACGGCCTGGCAGCCCGGAGCCCGTCGCGCGGCCCTTCCCGTCGGCTGGCGCCAGTTCCGAGCTTGAACTTTATCTTTCCGTTCACGTCTGCGAAGGGCTTGCCCCCGGCTTTTATCATTACGATGCGGGCGCGCACGCGCTCGTTCCAATCGAAGTTCCAGCGGCGGCGGTCAAAGCGCTTCTCGCGCAAGGCGCGTCTGCAATGGGCGTGACCGCTCCGCCCCAGATCCTGATCACGATTGCCGCCCGGTTTGGCCGCGTTTCGTGGAAGTACAGCTCAATCGCCTATTCGCTGATTCTCAAGGATGCCGGCGTGCTTACCCAGACGCTTTACCTCATGGCGTCCGGGATGGGGCTTGGCGGATGCGCGATCGGGATCGCGAATATCGATCAGTTCGAAAAGATGACAGGGATCGGCTTCCATATCGAGGGCGCGGTCGGGCAATTCGCCATTGGCCGCCCGCTTCCGCCCGCCGGTCTACGATAACCGGCTGCTCCCGGCCTATTGCTTATTCAGGGGATCGCGCGGCGAATAGCATCCGATGGTGATGCGCACACGCCTGTCCATCAAACCGAAGACGGCGCCCTGAGGATCGATGCATTGGACGATCCGAGCCGTGCCCGGCACCGTCAGCGGGCCGTAAATGATTTTGCCGCCAAGGGCCACCACCTGTTTTGCCGCCGCATCGATGTCGCCGACGCTGAAATAGTAGAGCCAGACGGAAAACCCCTCACTGTCGATCCGATTGAACATGCCGCCGATCGGGTGGGAGCCGGCAGAGAATTCCTGATAGTTCCCCATGGGGCTGGGCGTGGCGCTGGCTTTTTGCCAGCCCAGCAGCTTGTTGTAGAAGATGAAAGCCCTTTCCCAGTCGGTGGCAATCAACTCTCGCCAAACCACGTGTCCCGGCCCCTTAGGTTGCGCGGCCTGCTCCGCGTCCGCCTCGCGCCTCTCGATCAAAGCGAGCGCCGCCATTTGCGGGTCGGCGATGACCGACAGGCGGCTGACGTTGGGCACATCTGTCGGGGGCATAAGCACCGTTCCGCCAAGCTTCTTGGCCCGGCGTGCGGTGGCGTCGACGTCGTCCACGCCGACATAACCCCTCCACTGGGGTGCCGCGCCGGCCTTTTGCGCGCTGGCCTGCAACTGGGCGAGTCCGGCGACGGGGGTGCCTCCAGCGGTAAAGAGAGTATAGATCGAACCGGGCATGGCATCCGCCGTGCCCCATCCCACGACGCCGGAATAGAAGGCCTTGGCAGTGTCTAGGTCGGTGGTCGCCAACTCGTACCAAACGAAGCTGCCATCAGATTTGCCCATATCTGCCTTTCCGCCGGAGCAATGCGAAATCTTTCGCAGGCGAAATTGTAATTCCTTACCCTTGATCAAGATGCAAGAGCTGCCCTGGCGGCGAAAATCATGTGCCATACGTATCACCATAAGTCACGACGCCTTTGCCCATGATCGTCGAGCAAAAGAACTTATATATTTACTTATGCCGTTTTTGCGAAACGAACCCAATTAATTTAAATTAACGGATCGCGTATCCTTGGGCTGACGCCACCCACGGCCGGAGGCAAGTTCGCGCCATCTATCGCAAGGGCCGCCGCTCAGCGAGGCATGCGATAGTAAAGCCCTAGGTTGACGGGATTTTTTATGGGGCGCATCATAAGTTGTGTTGCCTTTGCCGCATCTTGCGGGATCACCGCGAGCCCTTTGCCGTCTGATGTTTTCAGTGATCTTCGCGCAATGCCAGGACTCTGCCTCATCCTTTCATGAGGCCAAAACCGACGCCGAATGGCGCCAGTAACAAAAAGGAGAAACGCCATGTTTCAGCAAGCAATCGAGCAAATCTCGAGCAAGGTTCTGATCAGGGACCGGTATGACAACTTCATCGGTGGCAAATGGGTGGCCCCGGTCGAGGGCCGGTACTTCGATAATCCGAGCCCCGTGACGGGACAGAAGCTGTGTGAGATCGCGCGCTCCTCGGCGGCTGATGTCGAGTTGGCGCTCGACGCGGCTCACAGGGCGAAGGACGCCTGGGGCAAGACGTCTGTTCAGGAACGCTCCCTGATCATGAACAGGATCGCCGACAGGCTCGAGTCGAACCTCGGTCTGCTCGCGCTCGTCGAGACGCTCGACAACGGCAAGCCGATCCGCGAAACCACCCATGCCGACCTGCCGCTCGTGGTGGATCATTGGCGCTATTTCGCCAGCGCCGTGCGCGCTCAGGAAGGCGGCATTTCCGAGATCGACCACGACACCGTCGCCTATCACTACCATGAGCCGCTTGGCGTCGTCGGCCAGATCATCCCGTGGAACTTTCCGCTCCTGATGGCGACTTGGAAGCTCGCCCCCGCCGTTGCCGCCGGTAATTGCGTTGTGCTGAAGCCCGCGGAGCAGACGCCGCTAAGCATTCTCCTCTTCATGGAAGTCATCGCCGACCTGCTTCCGGCAGGCGTGATCAACGTCGTGAACGGTTTCGGCGTGGAGGCTGGCAAGCCGCTCGCGCAGAGCAAGCGGATTGCAAAGATTGCGTTCACGGGCGAGACGACGACGGGGCGGCTCATCATGCAATACGCTTCCGACAACCTCATCCCGGTCACGCTCGAACTTGGCGGCAAGTCGCCGAACATTTTCTTCGCCGACGTGGCCGACCACGACGACGACTTCCTCGACAAGGCGCTCGAAGGCTTCACGATGTTCGCGCTGAACCAGGGCGAGGTTTGCACATGCCCCAGCCGCGCGCTTGTGCAGGAATCGGTCTACGGCAAGTTCATGGAACGGGCCGTCGACCGCGTGAAGAAGATCAAGCAGGGCCACCCGCTCGATCCTTCGACCATGATTGGCGCACAGGCGTCCAACGATCAGCTTGAGAAAATCCTGTCCTATATCGACATCGGAAAGCAGGAAGGCGCGAAGGTGCTGACCGGCGGCAAGCGCGCCCATCTCGAAGGCGAACTCGCTCAAGGGTACTATGTCGAGCCGACGATCCTCGAAGGCCACAACAAGATGCGCGTCTTCCAGGAGGAGATTTTCGGCCCGGTGGTGTCTGTTACGACGTTCAAGGACGAGGCGGATGCGCTCCACATCGCCAACGACACGCTTTACGGGCTCGGCGCGGGCGTATGGACGCGCAACATAAACAGGGCCTACCGCATGGGCAGGGGCATCCACGCGGGCCGCGTTTGGACGAACTGCTATCACGCCTATCCCGCGCACGCGGCGTTTGGCGGCTACAAGCAGTCGGGCATCGGCCGCGAGAATCACAAGATGATGCTCGATCACTATCAGCAGACCAAGAATGTCCTGGTCAGCTACTCGACCAAGGCGCTCGGCTTCTTCTAAGATACGCGAAAGCAAGGACGCGGATCGCAGTGTTCCGCGTTCTTGGTCCTGACTTTGAAGGTGCGCCAATGGTCAATCGAGTCGAGATAACGCCTGAAGCCGCGAAGCTCGTTGAAAAGCTGCGTGCGGAGCATGGTCCGCTGCTTTTCCATCAATCCGGCGGCTGCTGCGATGGCTCGGCGCCGATGTGCTATCCCGCGGGCGAATTCCGGATCGGCCCGCAAGATGTGTTCCTGGGCCGCATCTCCGATAGCGATTTCTACATGGGAGCTGCCCAATTCGAATATTGGAAGCACACTCAGCTCATCATCGATGTCGTGCCGGGGCGCGGCGCAGGGTTCTCCCTCGAAGCACCGGAGGGGTTGCGGTTTCTCACCCGCAGCCGGCTCTTTACCGAGGACGAATCCAACGAACTGGAAGCAGCCGGACTGCGCGCGCCGGCTGCTTGAACCGCAATTATTTCAGAGGAGCGTACTCAGGCGCTGGCGCTGGTGGTTGTCCGCATCCCCCCGGAGGGCACGCGGGAGCCGCGTAGCCGCCATAGTAGGGGCCCTGGTTATAGTAGGGCCATGCGCCCCATCCCCAATAGGGACGGCGCCATCCCGGACCATACCAGCCTCCGCGCCACCCTGGCCGGCCATACCAACCGCCGCCCCAGCCTGGCCTGCCATATCCGCCGCCGCGCCATCCGGGACCGCCGAAGCCTGGGCCGCCACGCCAGCCGCCGCCGGGGCGTCCGTAGCCATATTGGATCGTGAGAATTGGCGCCTGCTCAGCGTCCGCAGCACGTCCCACCGATGACCCGGACATTGCGGCCATCGCGCTGGCAGCCCCAGCATGAGCAGTCATGGCAAGAGAGCCGGCGATCGCGGCGCAGGCCATAAGCCTGAGTATTTTCATGACAGGTTAAAACCTTTCTGCAATGCGATTCGCAACTCTCCTCGACCCTCGCCTATGAGCGGTCCCAAACGTGGCGAAATGAAGAAGCGATGCCGGCGCAATCGCGTCCGCAAGATGGCAAGTGGGCGCGCGCGAATGGCCGTGAACCTGAGGAAATCAAAAAGATTTGTGCACGGCATGGCCACGGGGATATCGAAGACTTGAGCCGAGGGGCTAGAACCGCATTAATAAAAGCCCTAGTCATGGCGATCGGCCTCGGATAACAGAACTCGCATGACAAAACCGATGTTTCAACACGTCGCGCTGATCGGCGTCGGCCTTATCGGCTCATCCCTGAGCCACGCCATGCGCCGAGCAAATCTCGCGGCGCGGATTACGGCGTGCGCCCGCTCCGATGCCACGCGCGCCACCGTACGCAGACTTGAACTTGCCGATGAGGTCTATGAGAGCGCAGGCGATGCGGTTCGCGGCGCGGATCTTGTCATTCTCTGCACGCCGGTCGGCACCTTCGGCACGCTCGCGCCTGAGATCGCACCGCACCTTAAGAGAGGCGCTATCCTCTCGGACGCCGGTTCGGTCAAGACCGCCGTTATCCGCGACATCGGCCCGCATGTGCCGGAGCATGTTCACTTCGTTCCGGGTCATCCGATCGCTGGCACTGAATTTTCCGGCCCCGAATCGGGATTCGCGGAGCTGTTCGATGGCCGCTGGACGATCTTGACGCCGCTGCCTGACGCGGACGAGGAGGCGGTCGCGAAGCTGAAGGCGTATTGGGAAGCTTGTGGAAGTCTCGTCGAGATCATGACGCCGGATCATCACGACCTCGTGCTGGCGGTCACGTCGCATGTGCCTCACCTGATTGCGTACAACATCGTTGGCACGGTGTCCGATCTCGAGCGCGTGACCGAGAAAGAGGTGATCAAGTTCTCGGCTTCCGGCTTTCGCGACTTCACCCGCATCGCCGCGTCCGATCCGACCATGTGGCGCGACATTTTCATGAACAACAAGGAAGCGGTGCTGGAAATTCTGGGCCGCTTCACCGAAGACCTGGCGGCCTTGCAAAGGGCCATTCGCTGGGGCGATGGGGACGCGCTTTTCGATCTGTTCGCCCGGACGCGGGTCATCCGTCGCGGCATCATCGACGCAGGCCAGGAGACGCCCGCCCCGGATTTTGGCCGCAAGATCCCGCGAGGGATAGCGGGGCAAAAGTAAGCTTCTTAGAGTGTCTTATCTTTAATTCTCGGATCGATTCTCAGTGGGATTCCCGGCTTGGATTTATGGGTTTTCGCCTACGGCTCGCTGATGTGGCGGCCCGGTTTCCGTTACGAGGAGGCGTCGCACGCGCTCATCGAAGGCGCGCATCGGGCGCTTTGCCTTTATTCCGTGGTGCATCGGGGCGTTCCGACCGCGCCGGGGCTGGTCTTCGGCCTCGATAAGGGCGCCAAGTGCGAAGGCATGGCCTTTCGGGTGGCAAAGCGGCGCGCGCTCGACACACGGCTCTACCTCCAGCGCCGGGAAAACGTCACGAATACCTACCACGCGACCATGCGGCCCGTGAAGCTGCTCGACGGAAGCGAGCGGCATGTCGGCGCGCTGTGTTTTATCGTCGACCGCCGTAATCCCCAATATGCCGGCCGCATCCCTCTGGAAGTTCAGGCTTGGCTTGTCCGGCGAAGCGTCGGGAGATCGGGTGCGAACATCGATTATGTCGTCAACACGATGCTGCATTTGCGGGAGCTTGGCGTGCACGATGCCGAGCTTGAGCGTTTGATGTCGATCCTTGGCCACGGTCTCATGAAGGCGCGATGCCTCGCCGATAAGGGATCGGAAATGGCCTCGAAATCCCGGGCCAGGCGGGCAATCTGACGCGCCCGATCGAATGTATCGAGCTAAGACGGCCCGCTGTTGAATGCCGCCCCTGCGACGGCAATATAACGCGGTAGGCTTGGAAACCCGGAGTGCGAGCATGCTGGAAGGAACATCGGTCCGCGAGCGCATCATAGCGGCCGCGCTGCGGCTTGCCGAGACGCGCGGCTGGCGCGACTTGAGCCTGGGCGAGATTGCGGCGGAGGCTGGCGTTCCGCTCGTGGAGTTTCGAAAGGAGTTTCAGAGCAAGGGGCAGATTCTCTCTGCGTTCTCCCGCGCTGTCGATCTGGCCGTGATCGAGAAGTTCCCGGCTCCCGGACCCGATGTTGCGCGCGACCGCCTTTTCGATGTGCTTCTGACGCGCTTCGAGGTTATGCAGCCTTATAGGGCCGCCATCCGGCGTATCCGCGAAGATGTCGGATCAAGCCTCGGCGAGTCGCTCGCGCAGATGCGGCCTGCGCTGAAATCGCAATATTGGATGCTGGCCGCAGCCGGCATCAGCGGGGAGGGCGGCACGGGGTTGGTGCGCGTGCAGGGGCTTCTGTCGATCTATTCTCGCGTCTTCTCGATCTGGCTCGAGGACGACGACCCCGGCATGGCCCGAACCATGGCGGCCTTGGACCGGCGCCTGCGGCGTGGAGAATCGGTAATGCGGGGCATCGAGCGCTTCCGCGACGGTCTCGAAAGCCTGACCCGCAGCCTGAGAGGCACGCGAAAGAGGGTGAAGGACGAGCCGCAATCGGAGGCGTCCGCTGCAGAGCCGGGCGCTTCTCCAGCCACTTAGCAGCCGGTCTGAGCCAATCTTGCCAACTGTTCGCCTTCCCGGGCGGGCGAAGCGCGTTCCATTTGCGCCCGCTTCGCGCGCCATCCTCCCCCATGCCTTCACCCCGCAGGTCGATTGTTGCACGGCGCGTGTGGCAGATTAGGAAATCTGTTTACATCGATAGGAACGCGGCAGCGCCAAGAATATTTTGGTTATATACGTTCGCGTCAGTATCGATTCGAGTAAGCATCTAGCTTGAATTTCTTAAGCCGATTGGAAGCAAATGATGAAGCGGACTATCGTAGCTGCCGCCGCCGTACTTGCCATTAGCGGCGCCGCCAACGCAACCAGCCCAATCCTGACGACCCCTTCGGGTCACTTCATCTGGCAGGGCGATATGATCATCAACGCGGCGACACCGGCGACGCCGGCGGCTAATTGCACCGCCTTCAATGTCGGCAAATTGGTTGCCCAAGTGATGTTTGCACCCAGAGGTTTGCCAAACAACGACCCAAAACGAGACAAGTTTATGTGGTTTCCCGTGGGAGAACTCACAGCGCAGCAATGGGTGTCAAACACACCATCGACATCAGGCCTGCTCGATAAAGCAACGTCCGTTGCGGCTAGCGGCGTCGACTCCGGAGGATTATATACCTCCACTACTGACCCAAGTCCGATAACGTCATTCTCGGTTTCGCCGCCGACAACGACAACGGTCCCCACCAAGCTTGCATCCTCGATTGTGACCGTCACGCTCAAGGCAGTCCCAAACGGCTGCTCGGTTACAGCCGTCGGTCATTTGATCGGCCCATATTGAGCTCACGGGCGTCACCTGTCGAGCGAGCCTCGCCATCGGCCGAGAACGCTGATGAAGCTCTTAAAGAGACCCGCTCCCGATCTCTGCCAGCGCCATAGGGCGGTATCAAGTTTCCGCCTGCCACCCTTACCGGTATGGACCAAATACCGATTAGAGCCGCCGTAGCCTGCTCAAGCGCCGCAAAACGAATTGAGCGCCCTCGACAAGGACTCGATATCGTAAGGTTTGGCCAGAATCACCGCGTCGGAGAGGCGCTGGTCGCGGGGATCGTCGAGAAGCCGGTTGTATCCCGTGGCGAGAACCACTTTGATGTCGGGAAACCGATCGCGGGATTGGAGCGCCAGCTCAATACCGGTTTGGCCCGGGAGACCGACGTCGGTCAAAAGAAGCTCGATCTGCTCTGTTTCCAAGACTTTCAGGGCAGAGGCGGCATCCTTGGCCTCGAACACCGTATATCCGAGGTCCTCAAGGTAATCGACGGTGGCGGTGCGGATGAAGGGTTCGTCCTCGACCACAAGAACACGAGAAAGCTTCTGAGGCTCGGCGCTGATCTCAATCGGTTCACTGGGCCGTATGGTCTGGCTTGCGCCATCTTTTCTTGTCTGATCGCTCAGCACTTGGCGAATCTTCCTTGCAAGAGCTTCGCGCGTGTAAGGCTTGCTCAGAAGGTGAGTGCCCTCGTCAAGGCGTCCGCCATGCACGATGGCGTTGTCGGTGTACCCCGATGTGAACAAGACCGTAATGGCGGGCAAACGGTCGCTGGCCTTCTTGGCCAGTTCCGTGCTGCGAAGGGGGCCCGGCATGACCACATCGGTAAACAGCACATCGATCGGGATGCCGCTTTCGATCACGACCAGCGCCGATTGGGCGTCCTTGGCCTTGAGGACGCGGTAGCCGAGGTCCGACAGCATATCGACGACGATCGAGCGCACGCTTTCGTCGTCTTCCACGACGAGGATCGTTTCCGTGCCGCCCGCGATAGGCCCGGCCTCTGTCGGAATCACGATATCCTCTCCCTGACGTGTGCGCGGTAGATACAAGCGCACGGTCGTCCCCTGGCCCGGCTCACTATAGATTTTCGCGTGGCCGCCCGACTGCTTCACAAACCCGTAGACCATGCTGAGGCCAAGCCCCGTTCCTTCGCCTTCGGGCTTCGTTGTGAAGAAGGGTTCGAACACATGATCGAGAATGTCTGGCGCAATTCCCGATCCCGTGTCACTGACCGCGATCATCACATATTGCCCAGGCGTCATGTCCAGGTGGCGGGCCGCATAGTGATCGTCGAGCGACGCATTCCCCGCTTCGATAGTGAGTTTGCCGAAGCCCTTCATCGCGTCGCGCGCATTGATGGCGAGGTTGAGGATCGCATTTTCGAGCTGGGCCACGTCCACGCAAGCGTTCCAGAGGCCGCCGCCTGCGATCGTCTCAAGCTCGATTTCCTCGCCGAGCGCGCGGCGAAGCAACTCGTCGAGCCCACGCAGATAGCGGCCGAGATTGACGACTTTCGGCTCCAGAGGTTGCCGCCGTCCGAAAGCCAGGAGCTGCGATGCCAGCTTCGATCCGCGTGACACCCCCGTCAACGCGTTCTGGATACGTCTTTCCGCCCGTTCATTGCCGGCGCAGTCCCTTGTCAGAAGCTGAAGGTTGCCGCTGATGACCTGCAGAAGATTGTTGAAGTCGTGCGCGACGCCCCCTGTCAGCTTGCCAATAGCTTCCATCTTCTGCGCCTGCCGGAGTTGCTCCGAAATCGCCTCGCGCTCCCTGATTTCCTCCAGAATTTGTCGATGGGCGGCATCGAGTTCGGCTGTCCGCTCCGCGACCCTTTCCTCAAGCGTCTCGTTCAGACCGCGCAGAGCAAGCTCGGCTCTCTTCCTCTCGCTGATGTCGACGCAGGCGCCGGTCATGTATTGAGGGCGGCCCGACGCGTCCTTGAAGGTCACGCCCTTGTCCAGGAGCCAGCGCTCGCGGCCATCCTTAAGGATGACGCGATATTCCATCTCGAAATCCGCGCCCTCCGAAACGCATCGCTCGCAACGCTTTTGGACAGCAGCCCGGTCTTCCGGATGCAAAAGCGCGATAAATTTTTCGAAAGT
Source organism: uncultured Alphaproteobacteria bacterium (assembly GCA_963839435.1). Taxonomy (GTDB): domain Bacteria; phylum Pseudomonadota; class Alphaproteobacteria; order Rhizobiales; family Rhodomicrobiaceae; genus Rhodomicrobium. The sequence continues at coordinate 9,501 of CAWIVD010000028.1, read as the reverse complement.
AAGGTTTTGCCCGGCCTCAATGTCGAAAAGCCTGTAAAGTTCGTCGTCCCAGATCAGCCTGTTATCGCTGAACGTCCAGCGGAAGGTGCCTGTCCCGGAGGCCGCGAGCGCGGCTTGCAGGCGCTCACTCGTCTCGCGGATGACTTCATTCGTCTCGCCTCGGAGCCTCGCAAGCGTCAGTGCAGCCGCAACACGCGCCATCAGCTCACGCGCGGAGAAGGGCTTGATGAGATAGTCGTCGGCTCCGGCGGCCAGCCCTTCGATGCTTGCATCCTCGCCAGCCCTCGCGGAGAGCACAATAATGGGCAACTCGCGCAAGCTCTCGTTGTCCCTGATCGCCTTGATGAGGCCGAAGCCATCAAGGCGCGGCATCATGATGTCCGTCAGGATGAGATCGGGCCGCCGTTCGAGCGCAGCCTTAAGGGCTTCCTGCCCGTCGGCCACGTCCTCAACGTCGTGTCGCACCGAAAGCAGGCGCGTAACGTAAGCGCGCATGTCCGCATTGTCGTCGGCGAGAAGGATTTTGGGGCGCCTTACCTCGCTCGAACCAGACGCTATTTCGGCGAAGTCCGCATCGGAGGCAAACTCTTCGCGATCCGCAAGGGTTGGCAGCCAGCGCAGCGCTTCCTCGACGAAGGCCGTTGCACGAGCCGTCGGCGAAGCAGCAGGCGTTCCGCTGGAGGGCACACTGGCTGGATGGGCGTTTCCGAGCGGAATTGAGATCGTGAAGGCGGTGCCTTTTCCTTCCTCACTTTCGACCGCGATATGTCCCCCATGCATTTTGACAAGCTCTTGGACGAGAGCCAGCCCGATCCCGCTTCCTTCATGGCTGCGTCCGCGCGCGCCATCGATGCGATGGAAGCGTTCAAAGAGCCTTGGGATTTCGGATTTAGCGACGCCGGTGCCCGTATCGCTCACCGTGAGCAATGCCTCCTGCCCATCGCTCCGAAGAACGACCCTGATCTCGCCCTCGAAGGTGAATTTGAAGGCGTTGGACAAAAGATTGAGAACGATCTTTTCCCACATGTCGCGGTCGATGAAAGCTTCGCGGGCAAGGGGAGGGCAGTCGATGACAAGGCGCAGACCTGCCTGATCGCAAGCCGAGCGGAAATTGCTCGCGAGGTCCCGCGTGAGCGCTGCCAGATCGACGGGCTGAAAATTTGCGACCGCGCGGCCCGATTCGATGCGGGAAAAGTCCAAGAGCGAATTCACCAGCTTCAAAAGGCGCAGACTGTTGCGATGAACGATCTTGAGTTGGCCGCGCTCGGTTGGGGCCAGGCTGTTCGTGTTGCCGAGCAAATCCTCCAGAGGACCCAGCATGAGTGTCAGAGGGGTTCGAAATTCGTGGCTTACATTCGAGAAGAAGGCTGTCTTGGCACGGTCGATTTCAGCCAGGGCCTCCGCGCGCCGGCGTTCCTCCTCGTAGGCGCGGGCGTTATCGAGACTTGCCGCGATCTGGCCTGCGAGCAGATCGACAAAGCCGGCATAGGCGCCGTCGAAACGGCAGAAAGGATTGATAGCCGCAATCATGAAGCCGGCAGGCTGCTTTTGGCCCTGTTTTGCAAGGAGCACCAGCACCGCCTCTTTCGGTGCCGCTCCGAACGAGCATTCGGGAAGGGGAGTATCGAAAGAACTGGAAATGTCTTCGATCATCACCGGGCGACCGCTTGCCAGGGCAGGTCCAACAGGCCAGCGATGCGATGCAGGCAGTGTCGCGGCTAAGCACGGATGATCAGTCAAGTCCAGGCTGCCCGTTGCGCAGACAAGCTGGGCTGACTCCGGGTGGTCCCCCTCAAAGAGATAGGTCAGGGTGAAGGGCAGGTCATTCTGATTGCCGCTCTCAAGCCGGAAGGCTTCAAACTTTTCCTCTTCCGTTCGGGCGAGCGAAAGCTGTGAGGCGAGGTTACGCAGAAGCTTCAGCCGGCGCTCGCCAATGACGCGATCGGTGTCTTCGGTGACGACGCAGAGCATGCCCTGGATGCTACCGTCATCGTCGAAAAGCGGACTGTAAGAGAAGGTGTGATAGGTCTCTTCAGGAAAGCCGCTGCGCTCCAAAAAGAGGAGAAGAAGGTTTTCGTCATAGGTCGCTCTGCCAGTCTTGAGAACCGTGTCGATCCTCGGTCCGATATCCGGCCAAATCTCTCGCCAGACCCTCCGTGATGACGCGCCGAGAGCCCAGCTCTGCTTGACGCCAAGCGTTGGTCGGTAAGCATCATTGCAAAAGAAAGTCAGATCCTCACCCCAGGCCATCCACATGGCATAGCGGGACGTGAGCAGGATACGGATGACCGTTTTCAGGCTTTGCGGCCAGTGGTCGGGTACTCCGAGCGGGGTAGCCGCCCACTCATGGCTGCGCATAAGCGCGCCCATTTCGCCGCCGCCATCCAGGAAGTCTGCCGTCTTATGTGAAGCGCTGCGATCCATCCGATGCTTGAAGTCAATTATCTGTATGACGCACTAGGAACAATCTTTAACCGGCAATACTACATGAATTTCCATATGGCAACCAGCCTTCGGGAAGACAAGCCACGCTTGAGGTGGAATATAATAACTTTGGTTTTATCGAGCCGACTTAAGAATTGTATTGCTTCAATTTATGGAAGACTGGCATAGCTTTAGTTTTCAGCGGAAACGCGGCTGGACCTATTGCTTTGCTCACGTGTTCTAAATGGGTGCGCTGCCTCAGGTGGGCGCCTTGAGTTCTTGTAAATAGTTTGGAAAGAAGGTTTCTAGATGAAAATCGCTCAGATTGCGCCCCTTGCCGAAAGTTGCCCGCCGAAGCTCTACGGCGGGACGGAGCGTATTGTGTCTTATTTAACTGAGGAATTGGTCGACCAAGGCCATGACGTCACTCTTTTCGCGAGTGGAGATTCTACCACCTCAGCAGAATTGATCGCCTGCTCGGAAATGGGGCTTCGGCTCAATCCAAAAATAGTGGACCCCATTCCCCATCACATCATGATGCTGGAGGAAGTTCGTCGTCGCGCCCATGAGTTTGATGTTCTTCACTTTCACATCGACGTCCTGCAGTTTCCGATCATTCGCGACTTTGCCGATAAGACCGTGACGACGCTTCATGGCCGCCTCGACTTACATGGCCTGGGCCAGTTTTACTCCGCGTTCCCCTATGTTCCTTTGTCTTCAATTTCCTACGATCAACGCAAGCCACTCCCTGCGGCGACGAATTGGGCAGGCAATGTTTACCATGGGCTCCCAAAGGACATCTTGAGCTTTTCGGCCCGGCCGAAGGGCGGTTATCTCGCGTTTCTGGGACGGATATCGCCTGAGAAAAGGCCCGACCGCGCCATCGAAATCGCGGCGCGCGCCGGGCTTCCGCTGAAGATCGCGGCCAAGGTCGATAAGGCCGATAAAGCCTATTGGGACGAGAAGATCGAGCCTATGATCAGGGCTCATCCCGATGTGGAGTATATCGGCGAAATCGGCGAGCACCAGAAGGCACGCTTTCTTGGCGACGCGCTGGCGCTGGTTTTCCCTATCGATTGGCCAGAACCTTTCGGTCTCGTCATGATCGAATCCATGGCCTGCGGAACGCCGGTGATCGCGTTTCAATGCGGGTCTGTTTCTGAGGTGATCGATGATGGCGTCAGCGGTTATGTGGTGACGAACATCGAGGAGGCGGTTGCGGCCGTATCGCGTATTCCCGACCTCGATCGCGCGGAGGTACGCCAGGCTTTCCTGGACCGGTTCGCGGCAAGCCGCATGGCGCGCGATTATTTGAAAATGTATGCGACACTGCCTGGGGTCCGAAAGCATGGCGAGGCCCGGACCATGAATGGCGCTGAAATCTCCTTCAGCCTGCCGATATAGAACACAACGGGAGGAAGCACCCGGCTCTGCGGTCCTACGCGCGGTGGTAAGGGTGACCCTGGATGATGGTCATGGCGCGGTAGAGTTGTTCGGCAAGCACAATGCGGACGAGACCATGCGGCAAGGTCATACGCCCCAGAGAAAGCTGCAGGTGCGCGGCCTTCTTGATCGCATCCCCGTGTCCATCCGGGCCACCGATGGCGAAAGCGGCATCGAGCGCTTCGTCGCGAAGCCGCGAGATCATCGCGGTAAACTCATAGGAGGTCAGCGACTTGCCATCTTCGTCGAGCACGATAAGGCGCGAGCCGCCCACCCTCTTGAGAAGTTCCTGCGCCTCCGCTTCCTTGCGTTCCGCCACGGAGTTGTTTCGGCCTTCGGCGATTTCGATAATCGCCATGGGCGGCATCTTCAGGCCGCGCGCAGCCGCATTGAAAAGATCGAAATAGCGATTGAACTGCGTTTGCTCAGCGCCGCTTTTCAATCGGCCAACGGCCAGAACAGATATCTTCATTCTGACCGTCCTATCTGATCGGTTGGATTACTCCACAGCGTCCCGCTTCGGCCGGTCGGAGCCCCACATCTTTTCGAGATTATAGAACTCACGCGCCTCGGGGCGGAAGACGTGAACGATCACATCGCCCACATCGACAAGCACCCAATCGCAGAGGGGCATCCCTTCGACACGTGTATCGCGAACGCCTTCCTCTTTCAACCTCTCGATGAGTCTTTCGGCGATCGCACTCACATGGCGTTGCGACCGCCCGGACGCGACGACCATGATATCAGCGAGCGAAGTCTTGCCCGCCAAGTCGATGCTGACAATGTTGTCAGCCTTGGCGTCCTCAAGCGCGTCGATGATGAGGTGGGAGAGGGAGGCGGAAGCCGCGGGGGCGCGTTTTGCGCTGCGCGGTTTGAGTTCAGCGAACTCATGATTGAGAGCTTGTGGCCTCAGCGTAACTACCCTTCTTCTGTATTGCTCCGGTTGTGCTTCAGGATCAACACTTCGACAAACGAAATGTGCATCACATTTATTGAATTTTCAAGACAGTTCGTTGGAGCGCACGCGTGTGACGCGGAAAGTACTCAGGCGTATCATTGAATTAGAAGAGGCAGCGTCATGCTGCCTCAGCCAATCTTAAGCCGTTAGCGGCGAGCTTCGTCATCGAGTTGTCGATGAAATTACGTTGCAGTTTAGCAATTCCAGGCCAGAAGGAATTGCCAAAGATACGTAATAACATTACATGGTTGGCATGATCCGACACAAAGCCGTCTCCTTTCCCGCGCGCGACCACGATCACGGCGTTTGCATGCAAGATGCGCTCGGACGCGCCAGAACGCGTTGCCTCGAGCTCGAGATCAAGTGGACGGCGCTTCGGGAGCACGTCTTCCGCCATGTTGCGCAGAGCCATAAGCCGGTCAGCGCATACGATCTGATCGAGAGCCTTGCCAAGGAAGGCAGGCGCCTCGCGCCCGTCTCCGTGTACCGCATCCTGGATGTGCTCCAGAGCGCGGGGCTCGTTCACCGGCTCGAAAGCCGAAACGCTTTTTTTGCCTGCATGACCGAGCATGCGAGCGCGCCGCAAACGATCACGCTTGTCTGCGAGGGCTGCGAGCGCGTCATCGAGGCTGATGCGCCGGATGCCTTTCGCGCCATCGGCACAACTGCTCAGACGAGCGGTTTTCGCGCGCGAAACGTCGTGATCGAGGTCGGGGGTATTTGCGCTGACTGTGATGAAGGGGTCAAGCGGGGCGGCTCATGTTGATGGATGCGAAGGCGGACGCCATCGAGGAGACTCGAGCGAGAACGGCCGGAGAGGTTCTTGTCGCGGCCTCGGGCGTCACGCTGGCCTTCAGGGGCAAGCCTGCGGTCGAGACTGTCAGCATCGCCATCCACGCTCGCGAAATCGTGACGCTCATCGGCCCGAATGGAGCCGGGAAGACGACGCTGGCGCGCGCGCTTCTGGGGCTTGCACCTGTGTCGGCTGGCTGGATTACACGCAAGCCGCGGCTTCGAATTGGCTATGTGCCACAGCGTTTTCCGATTGATCCCATCATTCCGCTTTCGGTGCGGCGCTTCATGTCGCTGAGCGAGGCTGTCCCGCGCGAGCGCGCCGCGGCCTGCCTGGCGGAGACGGGTGCGGAACGCCTGATCGACGCGCAGATGAGCGAGCTTTCTGGCGGCGAGTTTCAGCGTGTGCTGCTGGCCCGTGCGCTCGCCCGCGATCCGCAATTGCTGGTGCTGGACGAACCCGCGCAGGCGGTGGACTTCGCCGGCGCCGCGCAACTCTACGAACTCATCACCGCAATCCGCGACAAGCGCGGCTGCGGCATCCTCCTCATCTCCCACGATCTGCAGGTCGTGCTCGGCGCGAGCGACCGCGTGATCTGCCTCAACCGGCATGTCTGCTGCGAGGGCAGGCCGGGGACGGTCGCGGGGCACCCGGAATATGTGCGCCTGTTCGGGCCTAAAGCCGCCGCGAGCCTCGGCATCTACGAGCACCGCCACGACCACACGCACGCGCCCTCGGGCGACGTCGTCTGCGACGGGCATCGCCATGGTTGACTACGTCCCGTCATCCCCGAAACGGTGCAGCCGTTATCCGGGATCGTTTCAAACCGCAGAGCTCGTAACGAGCCCGGATAAGCTGCGTTCCGCGCCTTTCCGGGATGACGTTTCGCAACGAAGTCATGGCCGCACTTGATGCGGCCATCCAGACAACAATACCAACAACATTAAGGACATGGATGGCCGGGTAAAGCCCGGCCATGACAACCATATGCTTGACGATTTCCTCACACGCGCCGCCGTCGCTGGCGTCGGGGCGGCCATTCTCGCCGCGCCGCTGGGCTGCTTCGTGGTCTGGCGGCGCATGGCCTATTTCGGCGAAACAGTGGCCTATTCGGGCCTGCTCGGCGTGGCGCTCGGCTTCCTGCTGGGCATCGACCTGACGCTCGGCGTGATCGCCACCGCCATCGCCATGGCGCTGCTCCTCACCGGCTTCCAGGGGCAGCGCGCGATCCCCCAAGACACGCTGCTCGGCATCCTCGCCCATGTCTCGCTCGCGGCGGGCGTCATCGCGGCAAGCTTCACGGGCGGCGCGCGCCTCGACCTGATGGGCTATCTTTTCGGCGACATCCTGGCCGTCTCGAAGACCGACATCGCCTGGATCTGGGGCGGCGCCGCGGCGGTGCTGGCCGCGCTGTTCTGGCTCTGGCGTCCGCTCTTGGCCGTGACCGTGAACGAGGAACTCGCCGCGGCCGAGGGCGTGCCCGTGCGCCGCACCGAGACGGCCTTCATCCTCCTCATCGCGGTGACGGTGGCGCTCGCCATGAAGGTTGTCGGCATCCTGCTCATCACCTCGCTCATGATCTTCCCGACGGCGGTCGCCAGGCCCTTCTCGAAAACGCCGGAGCAGATGGCGGCGCTGGCGGCCATCGCGGCGGCGGCGGCGGTGCTCGGCGGGCTGTACCTGTCGCTGCGGTTAGACACGCCGGCGGGGCCGTCCATCGTGCTCGCGCTCGCGGCGCTCTTCTTCTTCGTGGCCGCGCCCGCGCTTGCTTGGCGGGGCAGATAAGCGAGCCGCTGGACCCTTTGGTTTACAAAGGGTTGAAATTGGGTTCGTTTGGTAGACCGGGGTATAACTAGTAATATAAGTAATTTTACTGGGTCGGATTTCTTCTGCGCTTCCTTGTGATGCCGGAAAAGCGCCCGCGCTTTATCCGGCATCGTTGCGGTTCGAGGCCAAGCGCCACCAAGTTCTTAGTGGATTTCGATCCAGCGGCCTTCGTGCCAATAACCGCGGCCCTCGTGTTCGCGCCAGCGGAACCTGTCGTGCTCGTGTTCAGCCCATCTCCAATCGTCTGGATGAACGACGACCCCGTGTTCAGGCTGAAAATGATGGACATCCCTGACATGCCAGCAATCGCCTTCGCGATTGCACGCGATTTCAGCGGATGCGGTGGATGCCATCAAAGTCAGTCCGCATGTTGCGCCCAAGATCGTGGCGAGGACAGATTTCATAAGTAACCTCCAAAGTTGTTTGCATAAGACCTGCTGAACACGCCACGCAAGCGATATGTTTCGCTTTTCCGCAGAGGTCCGGATCAAGCGCCGCCATGACGGATGTGGCTACTTGATCTTGAACCTGTTCTTCACCGCGAGCAGACCGACGAAAATGAGGGCGGCGCTTATCGGAAACTGAAGCAGCGTCTCGACGAAGGTAACGCTAGGTGGAATGTGCTGCTGCTCCGCTCAGCCAGTGTAGAGACATTCGTAGGCCTGATTCACGCGCGCATCGCGGGTTCCCGCGAACAGCACGAGCCCGTTCTTCACGGACAGGTAGAGCGCCTGAACAAAGACGCCGCCGCCGCCATCGGCGCACCGGGCTTCGGCTCCTGCCAGGGCTCTGCTCCCATAGAACGCTGCAAACATGAGTATCGTGGCACCGCCTCGTTCGACAACTCCATCTTCTGGGGCACCGCCTCGATGGAGCGGCCGCAATCGGCGCCGGAAAAGGCGGTGCTGGAGAACCAAGCTTTGTCCGAGAATGTGACGCTGTCGAACGAGGCTTCGTCTGAGAAGACGACGCCATGGAACGAGGCATCGCCCGAGAAGGTGGCGCTTTCGAACTCGGCATTACTCGTGAAGGTGGCGTTGTCGAACGAGGCGGTGCTTTGGAAGATGGCATTCCGGAATGGGGCAAAGCGCTCGAAGGTGGCACAGTCGAAGGTGGCGTCACCCTTGAAGGTAACCTCGTCGAACGAGGCACCGCCCATGAACGCGCCAAGCGGCGGCGCGCGCTTCAACGCGCTTCGCCTCGTACTCCAGGAACAGCGAAACCGTTTCGTCTCGTGTCATGCCGCACCCCACCGCAAAGAATGCGTGAAGACATAGCCTAAAGATATTCAGTTTTTGCAAATGCAGATGCCGTTACTGGTCTTGCAGTAAACCAGGAAAATGACCATGATGACTATCCAGAGTTTAGAGAGGAGGCGCCCATGGACGACATCTGGACGGTCGCGGAGGCGAAGGCGAAATTCAGCGAGGTGTTGGACCGCGCGCTGTCGGACGGCCCGCAGACTATCACGCGCAACGGCAAGACAACCGCCGTGATCGTGTCGGCGGAGGAATGGACGCGGCGCGCAAAGCGGGAAGGGACGCTCGCGGATTTCTTCGCAAACTCGCCCTTGCGCGACTCCGGCCTTGAGATCGAGCGTCTCAAGGAAATCGCGACGCCGCCGGATCTATGAGCTTCCTCCTCGACACAAACGTCGTTTCGGAGTGGACGAAGCCGAAGCCCAATCCCAACCTGATCGCGTGGCTTGCCTCGGTCGACGAAGACCGGACCTTCCTGAGCGTCATCACAATCGCGGAAATCAAGTTCGGCATTGAGCGGCTTAAGCCGGGGCAACGCCGCTCGATCTTCGAAGGCTGGCTGCACGGGGAACTTGCTCCCCGTTTTGAAGGGAGGCTCTTACCGGTGAACGCTGCCGTCGCCGAGGCCTGGGGCAAGATCACCGCGGCGCGTGCCGCATTGGGGCGGCCAATTCCCATCATGGACGGCTTCATCGCCGCGACCGCGATCGTTTTTGGTCTGACGCTCGTCACAAGGAACATTGCCGATTTCGAAAAGACGGTCGAGGCGCTCCTTAACCCTTGGCGCAAAAGCCGAA
>CAWIVD010000027.1:0-182507 GCA_963839435.1 uncultured Alphaproteobacteria bacterium | reverse complement strand
GGCGGATGAGCCGCCCTTGGCGTCATTGGCGTGGACGGTCGCGACGCCGCCGGGATGTCCGGTATTCCAGGCTTTCAACAGATCGAGGCACTCGCCGCCCCGCACCTCGCCGACGATAATCCGGTCCGGCCTGATAGCGCATGGTCGATCGCAGCAAGCCGCCGCAGATCGATCGTATCCGTGGTGCGCTTGAAGACGTGATTGGGCGCCGCGCACTGGATCTCGGGCGTGTCCTCAAGGATCAGCAGCCGCTCGCCGGGCAGTTCGCGCGCCGATCAGATGGATGACGGCATTACGAGCGTGGTCTTGCCGGAGCCGGTCCCGCCAACAATCAGGATGTTCTTGTGACTCGAGCGCGGCCGCGCGGATCAAGGCCCGCTGGCGCTGCCGTCATGGTCCCGGCGCTCACATAATCGTCGAGCGTGAAAATGCGGGTGGCGCGTTTCCTGATACAAAAGCTTGGGCCTGCGACCACGGGCGGGATCAGACCTTCGAAGCGGCTGCCATCGAGGGGCAGCTCGCATTCGAGGATCGGGTTCTCGCGGGTGATGGTGGTTTTATGGAGCGCCGCGATGGTCGCCATGGCGGCCTCGGCTTGATGTGGGGGTATCTCGCCAAGGCGCGCCATGGGGCGCCCAGTACGCTCGACCCAAAGGACACCATCGGGGTTCAGCATGATCTCGATGACCTCCGGGTCTTTGAGACAGCCGAGAATCTGCTCGCCGAGCTCGCGTTCGAGCTTTTGGCCGACGCGCACGGCGTGTTCGGACACGGGACGAAAAGGGGCCATGAACGCATCGGCTCGGATCGGCGTTGTTAAGTTGCGCTAGTTATAAACGATCAAGCTCGAAAAACAAACCCGTCGGCCTTCTGTATGGATGCTCGTTCAAGATGAGTTTCAACGCAGGTTGTTTTGTGAGGAGAAACACGCTAGTATGCCTTACGATAAGACGTATCTAATCCAGCTTTATTGGAGGGTCGGAGCGACATACTTTTAGAAGCATAAAATCCATATAAGTACACAGCACTATAGTTTACAGGAATCAGGCACCTCTAGGAAATTCGACCTATCAGCAAGGAAAAATCAGCTTTAGGATATTTTCTATCGGTTGATTGCATGGCTACCTATACAACAGCGTGTCTTGTGTCCAAACTGCACCACAGATAGTGCAAATACCATCTTTGTTGATAACCTCCTCTCAAGGCCTGGCTTCCCCACTCCCCTCCGAGCCATTTCAAGGGCGCCGTCTTGCCTAGAGGCAAGACGGCCTATAGTACGCATACGATAGAAGCCCCCTTCAATATCCCCGACGCCAAGAGCATTCGATGCCAGATAAGAGCCCGTCTTCCGAAATAAGCCCCGCCGAACCGCCCAAGCGGAAACGGGCGTTGCCGGTCCTGAATAAGAAAAGGGCGCCAGACAGCCAGCCGGAGCGGGAAATCTTCGCGCGCAACCTGCGCAGGGCTCGCATCGAGGCGAGCCTTAGTCAGCGCGAGCTTGCCGCCGCCACGGGCATCGCCCAGGCTCATATTTCCGAGCTGGAAAACGCGATGCATAATGTCTGCATCGACACCATGGTCAAGCTTGCCCAGGCGGTCCGGAAACCGCTGTTCCAGCTGTTTCAGCCTTAGGCTGTACCAATGAAGGTGTACGGCACATCGCGCAGAGCCGGGTTTCGCGCTAATGACGTTCTCATCGATATCAGAGTGCGAGATCGCCACAGTTTGTCGAACCGGTGAAGTCGGGCTGGGGCATCCCTTGCATTCGCTTACGATGTCGAGCGCGGCGGCGATGTTCTTCGGTCAGGGAAATCGGGGCATTCCAGCGGAGTTCAGCGCGCGCCTGCTTGCTCGCGTCCGGTGAAAATTCGGGCTTTCCATCGTTGTCGAAGGTCACGAATGCGCATGTTCATGAAAGTGCACAGCGTGTTCACGAAAGTGCACAGCCGTGAAGCTGTCCTGCGGGCGCGGCGCTTGAGGTTGCCGCACACACCGCCCCGCGGGGCGGTGTGTGCGAGCGGCGTCTGACCCTTGCTGCATTTTAGAGTTGTCCCCGGTGTTAAGAAAGCCTGTTGTTAGCTTGTGGCGTCGCTCTCTGCGTCGCCGCCGGCATCGGTCTCCGGCTCGCGCAGCGATTTGCCCTTGAGCGGCAGGCGGATGGCGTTGTGGACGAGGCGGTCGAGGATGGCGTCGGCGTAGGTGGGATCGCCGATGGTGGCGTGCCAGCGGTCCACCGGAAGCTGGCTGGCCAGAATGATGGAGCCGCGATCGTGGCGATCGTCGATGACCTCCATGAGATCGCGGCGCTGGGCCGCGGTCAGGTCGATCATCGCCCAGTCGTCCAAAATCAAGACGCTGACCCTGCTCACCTGACGCATCAGCCGGCCCACGCCATTGCCGAGCCGGGCGACAGCGAGATCATCGAGCAGCCGCGACAGGCGCGTGTACAGCACGCTGTACCCCTCGCGGGCGGCCTGATTGCCCAGCGCACAGGCAATCCAGCTTTTGCCCGTCCCGGTTTTCCCGGTCAGGATCAGATGGCGGTGTTCGCCGATCCAGCGGCAGGTGAACAGATCGCGGATCATGCCCTTGTCCAAGCCGCGCGCCGCCTTCATGTTGAGGTTCTCGAAGCAGGCGGTCTGACGCAGGCGCGCCTGCCGCAGACGGGAGAGCAACGCCGTGTTGGCGCGGTCGGTCGCCTCGCGGTCGATCAGCAGGGCGAGCTGATCGGCAAAATCCAGCTGGCCGCGATCGGCGAGGCGCTGCAAGTCTTCGAGCGCGCGCGCCATGCCGAACAGTTTCAGGCGCTTGAGCTTTTCGAGGTTCTGGTAATGCATCGGGTTCCTCTTTCAGGTTGGCTTGCGGATTAGTGGTAGTAGGCGGAGCCACGAACATTCTCGTGGGCGCCGGCGCCGGAGCTGGCGGGTTCGCTGCCAAGAGCCATCCGGCCGCTGGCCAGCCATTGGCGGACGTAAGCGTAGGAGTGCACGTTCGCGCACAGAGCCTCGGTTGCCGCCGTCTGCAGGGCTTCGGCGCCGAACTTCTTGCCGAGCGCGATCAGCCCGGCCACCTGGCGCGCGGCCTGTTCCGGGTGATCGGCGGCGAGAAAGAGCTTGTCCGAAAGCGCCGTCAGCGCTCCGCCGATGGCCGCCGCCTTCTCGCGCACCGCCTCGGGCGTGAGCCGCGCCGCCGCGCGGTGCTGGGGCGGGCGATGGCCATCGAGGGTGACGGCCGGCCGCAGCACGCCGGGCTGCGGCCTGATCCGCGGATGCGAGGCGATGCGTTCGCCCTGGTGGAAAATGCCGATCAGGCTGGCTGTGCAATGCACATCGACCGGCTTGCCGATCAGCCCGAATGGCGCCGAATAGGCGACGCCATCGATACAGACGTGATAGTCGCTGCCGAGTTTGAAGCGCCGCCAGCGGCCGGTCTCGAAGGGCTCGCTGGGAAGCGTCTTCAGTTTCGGTTTCTCGTGTTCGGCGAACAGACTGGCGCGGGTCTGCGCGCCGCCGGCGCTCAAGGGCCGGTTGTTCAGGTCCGAGAGCTTTTCCGCCATGGCGGCATTCAGCTCATCCAGGCCGAAGAAGGTGCGGTTGCGCAATGGCGCCAGCACCCATCGCTCGACCTGTTGCACCCCATTTTCCGCGAGCGGTTTATCCCTGGGCTGGCGCACGCGGGCTGGGACAACGCCGATCCCGTAATGCCGCGCCAGCGCCAGATAAGACTGGTTCAAGACCGGATCGTAAAAGCTGGCGTGGGTGACGCCCGTCTTCAGATTGTCCGGGACCAGCTTGGGGACCGAGCCGCCCCAGGCGTTGAACATCCGCACATGACTGCCGAGCCAGTCTTCGGTGGTCTGTGTCCACGTCGCTTCCGCGTAGATGATGGTGGAGAACGGCAGCGTGCCGACGAAGATGCTCACCTGGCGTACGCCATCGGCCGTCGCCACCGGCATGGTCATGCCGGCGTAATCGACCTCGCACATCTCCGCGGGCAAAAGCGTCCGCCGCATCCGCGGTTCGGGCGCCGCAAGATGCAGATGCTCCCGATAGCGCCGCCGGAACTGGCTGTAGCTGTAGCCATCCGGATGCTGATCCCGGTACTCCTGCCACACCAGCAGCAGCGTCACCGCGGGCTTGCGCAACTCCGTGGCCACCGCCGCCCAGTCGGGCTGAGGCCGCGACGGCGGCGGCTCGGGCGGCGCGAACAGCAGCGCCTCGATCTCCGCCTCGCTTTTGCTGGCGATGTCCTCGTAGCGCACACCGGCCGCTTCGGCGCGCGCCAGATAATTGCGCACCGACGTTGAGCACAGCCGCACCGACCTCGATGCCTGCCGCAGCGAGTAGCCCAGTTCGTGGACCAGCCGCAAAACTTCCTTCACGCGTCTCATATCCGACCGTTCCTGCGGCATTAACGCCCCCCGGCAAAAGCCGAGGAAAACGTTAACCGCTTAAGAAATGGTCAGATGCCGGAATCAACCCTCGCGTGCGCCCGCAGAACCGCTCCCTGAGTGTGCACTTTCATGAAAATGGGTGTGCACCTTCGATGAAAACGACTGTGCATCTTGGATGAAAACGCCTGTGCACTTTCGATGATTTTGCGCAACGGATAGCGCCGTTAAGCCGCTCTTCTTGCGGAAATCTCTTTTGCAACTTCAGGCGGAAGCTCTTTTCGCGCCATCTTCAAATCGTAATGGGTCTGGAGGTTCAGCCAGAACTCCGGCGAATTGCCGAAATAGAGCGCGAGCCTTAGCGCGGTATCCGCTGTGATGCGGCGCCGGTTGTTGACTATTTCGGCGATGCGGTTCGGCGAGATTCCGATCGCGCGCGCGAGTTGGTTCTGAGAAAGGGCGTAGCCCTTCAAGAACTCCTCTTTCAAAATCTCACCCGGCGTCACGGGCTCAAAGTCATCGCTACTCATAAACTGCTCCCTAACACGCTAGTGATAGTCGACAATCGCCGCTTCATCGGCGCCATCATCGCGCCAGACGAAGATGAGCCGCCACTGATCATTGATGCGGATCGAGTGAAAGCCGGCCAGATCGCCAGACAATGCCTCGAGCCTGTTTCCACGTGGCACTTTCAGATCGTCGAGACGGCTTGCGGCATCCAGTATCTCGAGCTTGCGCTTCGCGGCCCGCGCAATGCTCTGAAACTCCTTGACCCGCTCGTCCCGGAACAGAGCCTCTGTCTTTTTGTCAGCAAACGATCTAATCACGGGAAGTGTACCGCATTCCGGGATGCGGGAAAAGTAAAGAATGACGCGGGCATCGTCAAGTGTCTCTGCATATCGAGGCTCACGTCTCTCAAAAGCGCAGAAGCGCAAGCGGCTCGCCTCACTTGGACGATTTGTAGGGCCGGTTCGCCAACAGATTGGAGCAACCTGGTTCCGTCGAGCCGAAGGCGAGTAAGGGTGAAGGCCGCTCGCGGCCGGTGATGTAGGCCTACATCACACATCTTGCCGTCAAAAACTCTGGCATTCTCTGACAATCTTTGTCCATCTCCGACAAACTCCGTCAATCGGCCTGTTTTTTGCCGTTGACGCCATTGTTCGCCATAGATTGCCTAAGAATGACGGAGTTGAAGGGGGTGCAAGGCGGGTTTCACGCAATCAGAGGTTTGGGAGCCTGCTCGGAAGCAATGTCGGGGTTTTGAAACCTCGAAGCTGCCTTTATCAAAAGTCTCGTTTCTCAGTTCGGCCAGGAAAGCCGTTTCTCCGTCCCCGCCTCCTTCCAACCGGCCATCGGGAGAGCGGCGGTCAAGGCTGGCCGCCAGGCCACCGCGCAAGCGGCGCGGAACGCGGCCTTGAGGGCCGTGAGCACGATGGTATGCTGCTGCGAAGGGGGCTACTCCCTGATGATACCCGGAAAACAGCGACCCTTGCGTCCCTAGCGCCCCTTTCAGGCTTTAAATCGCGTTACAACAAGGACTTAGACCAGCAATCGCCAGGGGCAGCAGGGTCGCGCCAGCGACCCTGCGACAGGGACGCTCGGCAAATAGGAGGGACGCTAGGGCCGGTCAGGGACGCTCTATTTTTTTGTCAGCGCCCCTGAGTAAGCCTTTCTATCGCTTCATAAAAAGCCCAAACAGGGTCGCTAGGGACGCTGTCCTCTCTTTTATTAAGAAGAAAAAGGAGAAGGGAGATCCTGTTGCCGACTGTAGCCTGTGCCGATCAGCGCGCAGTGCTTGTGATTTCGATCAAACGCTCGCCGTTCGATTTTCGCCGCGTAATGCTAATTCCCCTTTGCCGGAGCGACGGCGCCGCAAGCCTGAGCCGTGACGACAGACGCGTCGGATCACGCGGCCAGGATTTCTCGCGCGGATCTCCCTCCGGCGCGTAGGCGTTGAGAAGAGACAGGAGCTGCCAGCCTTTGCCCGTCCAGGCGCCATTCTGGGCCGCGAGAAAGCTCATGAGAGCAAGCGCAACGCTGTCGGCCTCAAGGACGCCGTCTGCGGCATCCGCGCTGTTTTTCTCGAACGCGGCCTGGATCGAACCCGGCTTCCAGAAAGCCCATTCGCAGGCTTGCGCCCACTGCATAAAGGCGGCGTGCCGCGGCAGCCTGCCAGCGGCAATCGGGGAAAACTCCCGAAGGCCATGGCTTGCCGCGTTGAGGAGCGCTCCGAGAATGCGAGGCCTCGCCACTTCGATCAGTCGATCAAGTTCGGCCTCGGGCTTCCTGGCGTCTTCAAGAATCGTGCCCAGCGAAATGGTGATGGCGCGGCTGGCGAGGTCGCTTCGCGCGATCACCTCTCCGACCGATGTGAGCATCACCGGCAGGCAGGTCGAGAAGATGACCTCCTCACCGTCGGTGTGAAGCTGGCGCGCCGTGTAGGCGCCGCCCGTGGCGATGACGCAAAGGGCATCTGACAGCCAATCCGGAATGCCGGAGAGGTTATCATAGACGAGCACCGAGGTTTTGGCTGCGCCGACGAACAGATCACGTTCGCTTTGCGGCCGGCGCACGCTGGCCAGATGCGGATCAACAAGGCTGCGCAGGAGCCTGGCTGTCGAGGTCTTGGCGGTGCCGCCCTCGCCGGTAAGGGCGAGTATTGGGTACGGGCCGCTGGCCCGCAGCGCCCCCCAGAGCCAGGCGACGATGAGCTGAAAATCGCTCTCGGTGGCGATCGTCAAAAGTGCCCTGAGTTCATCAATGTTGCCGCCATGTTCCGGTTCGCACAAGGCCATCATGCCAGGCGCGCGGGTGAAAAAGACGGGTGGCGTTTCGATAATGTGCCAGCCATCCGCGCTGATCTCGATGGCGCGCCAGCGCTCATCGCAGAGATCGAGGTAGACCTTGCCGTCCTTTTCCGCGCGGCGCAGAAAAACGGGTTGACGTGGGCCATGGGCGGCGATCGCATCGAGCGTTGCAATCGCTCTGTTGAGGGCATCGGTGCTTGGGGCTCTGCCAAAGCTTAAGAAATAGCGGTGCGTCAGCCAGCGCTTGAAGCCGCGGCTTTGCACGGGCCATACTTCGCGGTGTGTCTGCCGCCTGATCGCCGCATAGGCGATTTCGTCCGAGGGCGTGGCAAACAGCTTCGCATCGGCCGCTGCCATGTCGATCAAATCGTCTGTCTGGTTTCGTTTCCGCCCGTCTTCGCCTTCGTGCTCTGCGCGGGGGGCTCGTAAGGGCTTGGCTGGGGCACCTTCCACAGGTCTGCGGGCGCGTTCCCCATTGGACGCGTCGCATGAAGGGCCATTCCTTCTCGTCATCCTCGACCCGCCCGCTCTCCCTCCGGCTCCCCGAGCTATTGCTCGTGGTGAGACAGTGGGGATGGTTCAAAAGCAGCCAAAACAAACCGGAGAACAAAGTAGCGTCTGTTTCTCGCTCTAAATCAAGTCTTATGTCTCATGCTCGGTTTTGTTTGCCGATCTGACAAGTAAAAGACAAAGAAGATGTCTTGTGAACGGAAGCACTATAACTTCCTTTAATTGTCGATGCTTTTTTGTTTTGGAAGCGTTGCGAAACAGATAGACTTTGTCCCACCCGTGTTTTTGCCAAAGGACGTGATATGAAACGAAGGGATTCTCTTCCCCCAAACTTGGCTCCGCGCGGCCTCAGCCGAATTGAAGCCGCCGCCTATATCGGCATCGGCACTTCCAAGTTCGACGAACTTGTCGCCGATGGCCTAATGCCAAGGCCCAAGCTCATCGGCAAGCGCAAGACCTGGGACCGGTATGCGCTTGACGCGGCCTATGCGGACCTGCCAAACGAGGATGACGACATGAGCGGATGGGCGGATTTTCAATCTGCCGTGATGGGCAATGGCAGTCCTAAGGCTTGACTATGTAACGCGTGACAAGGATCGTCACGGAAACGTCCGGTACTATTTCCGGCGGCCCGGCAAGAAGAAACTCAGGCTCCGCGGCCAGCCGGGCTCGGAGGAGTTCATGGCGGCGTACGCTTCGGCGCTCGCAGGCGAGACGGCCGAAGCCGAGCCGAAGAACAAGTCGCTCGACTGGCTGTGCGACCGTTATTATAAGTCGGCCACCTTCCTGGCGCTCGAAGACTATACCAAACGCCGCAAGCGCACGGTCTTGAACGAAATCTGCGACATCACCTTCGGCGAAGGAAAAGCGGCGCGCCGGCTCGGCACACTGCCGTTCGAGGGCATGTCAAAAGCCAATGTGCGCAAGCTGCGCGATATGCGCGCGGATGCGCCCGAGGCTGCCAACTTCCGGCTGAAGCAAATCTCGGCGCTGTTCTCCTGGGCCGTGAAAGAGGAGCACGCCAAGGTCAACCCGGCCGAAGGCGTCGATCGCATCGCGAACGCGAGCGAGGGCTTCTACACCTGGACAGAGCAGGACGTTCTCGCCTTCGAGCGCCATCATCCGATCGGAACAAAGCCGCGCCTTGCGATGGCGCTCCTGCTCTGGCTTGGCGTCAGACGGTCGGATGTCATCCTGCTCGGCCCCTCGCACGAGAGCGACGGGCTGATCTCCTTCGTGCAGTTCAAGGGCCGGAAGAAGTCGCAGCGGATCATCACGCTTCCCATACTGCCGCCTCTGCAGAACGTCCTCGAAAATACCCCTCTCGGTAAAGAGACCTATCTTGAAACCGCCTATGGAAAGCCATTTACGGCGCCTGGTTTTGGAAATTGGTTCCGCACGCAATGTGACGCCGCCGGGCTGACAAAATGCAGCGCCCACGGCCTTCGCAAGATCGGAGCGGTTCGCGCGGCCGAAAATGGCGCAAGCGAGCACGAGCTCATGGCGCTGTTCGGGTGGGAACACGCGGAGATGGCGCGAGTCTACACACGTAAGGCTGCCCAGAAAAGGATGGCGGTTAGCGCGGCTGAGAAGATGTCGAAGGGCCTTATACCAGGGGATCTGCGTGTCCCACCTTCTGTCCCACCGGAGATTAAAGTGATGAAAAACAATGACTTCAAAAGAAGATGGTGCCCAGAAGAGGACTCGAACCTCCACGCCTTGTGAGCGCTAGTACCTGAAACTAGTGCGTCTACCAATTCCGCCATCTGGGCTATGGCCTTACAGGTAAATCCCGGCGCATGCTTTGTCAATCGAAGCGCGCTGTCCGGCCGGCGTTCTGTCAAATATACGACGGGGCGGCAAGCCGCGCCTTTGCAATCTGACGAAGCCGGGTTATGCATGAATGCACAGTTTCGTTCTCACGCGCTTTTCAAGTCAGGTCCGGCATGGCTGCAACATTTGGGAATTCGACCGTAGTCACCGTTTTTGGCGGCTCAGGGTTTCTTGGACGCTATGTCGTGCAAGCGCTCGCGCGCTCAGGCTGCCGAATCAAAGCTGCGGTGCGCCGTCCCGAGCTTGCTCTTCATTTGCAGCCTCTCGGCTCGGTGGGACAGATCGCTCTCCTGCAGGCCAACATCCGCAATGAAAAGTCTGTGGCGGAGGCCGTGCGCGGGGCCGACTGGGTGATCAATCTTGTCGGCATTCTGCAGCCGTCAGGCCGGCAGACTTTCAAGGCCGTTCATGCAGAGGCGCCGGAAACGATCGCCAAAGCAGCAAAGGCGCACGGCGCGCGCGGGTTGGTCCACATTTCAGCCATCGGCGCGGATCGGCTTTCGCAATCCGTCTATGCCCGGACAAAAGGAGAGGGCGAGGCCAGGGTATTGGCTGCATTCCCCGAAACCGTAATCTTGCGGCCATCGCTTGTTTTCGGTCCCGAGGACGACTTCTTCAACCGCTTCGCCGCGCTCGCGGCCTTGTCGCCCGTTCTGCCCCTGATCGGGGGGCAAACGCGATTTCAACCGGTCTATGTGGGAGACATTGCGCGAGCGGTGACGGCAGCGATATCCGGTCAGGCAACGGAAGGCGCCGTATACGAGCTCGGAGGCCCCACCGTCTACAGCTTCCGCGAAATTCTTCAAAAAGTTTGCGAGTGGACACAGCACAAGCGCCGCCTCCTGCCGATCCCGTTCTGGGCGGCGAAGATTCCAGCGTTTTTCCTGCAAGTCCTTCCGGGAGCGCCGATCACCATCGATCAGATCAGGATGCTTCAGAACGACAACATTGTCAGTGCAGAAGCGATTCGGGATCAGCGGACGCTGGAGGGCCTTGGCGTCGTCGAGCCTCGCAGCGCCGAGGTTATCGTGCCATCCTATCTGCAGCGCTATCGGCCCAGGGGAGAATTTTCCGCGGACCGCGCCAGCGTTCTTTAGCGCTGCGCATTACGGCGGGTTTTGATCGATGGCGACTCTCATCCATTTCCCGCTGTGCCCTGCCTCTCGCGCCGTGAGGCTTGCTCTTCTCGAGAGCGGGATCGAGCCCGCGCTTTCCGAGGTCAAGCCATGGGCGGTCACGCCGGATTTTCTCAACATCAATCCGGCGGGCACGCTGCCCGTTCTCATGATCGAGGGTAAGCCGCTGTGCGGAGCCTACCCCATCGTCGAGTATCTGTCGGAGACAGTGGCGCGAGATGGGCCGCCTTCCGCGCGGTCGGCCCTTTGGACGGGGAAGCCTTCCGAACGAGCCGAGGAGCGGCGCGTTGCCGAATGGTTCCTCGGCAAATTCGACGCGGAGGTGACACAAACCATCCTTGAGGAAAAGTTCTACAAGCCCATGTCTCGCGGCCGCCTCGCGCCTGACCTTGCCACGATAAGAGCTGGCAGAAGCAATTTGCGCTATCATCTTTCCTATGTAAGCTTTCTGAGCGATCAGCGAAAATGGCTCGGCGGCGATCATTTGAGCTTTGCGGATTTGGCCGCCGCCGCGCAGTTGTCGGTGATGGATTACCTCGACGAGATGCCCTGGGCTGATTTTCCTGAGGCAAAAGCCTTGTATCAACGCCTGAAATCGAGACCGTCCTTCCGTCCGCTGCTTCAAGACCGCATACCGGGTTTCAGCCCGCCGGAGCATTATGCAAATCTCGATTTCTGAGGAAGAAGCGGCTTTGCTTGTCCAGCCCGATTTTACGGGCTGGATCAAAGAGCGCGTTCTCGCGGAAGGCTTCGATACGGTGGGAATCGCATCGCCATCCGCCATCCGGGATGCCTCCCGGAACCTGTTTGCCTTTCTCGAAGCCGGGTTTCACGGCGAGATGGGATGGCTCGCCGCCAACGCCAGCCGCCGGGCCGACCCGCGAGTGCTTTGGCCCGGCGTGCGCTCGATTGTGATGGCAGGCATGAATTATGCGCCTGAGGCCGACCCGCTCGCGGCGACCAACAGACCGTCCAATGGGGCCATCTCCGTCTACGCCCAGGGCGCGGACTACCACGATGTCATCAAAGGCAAACTGAAAGCGATCGCGGGAGATTTCGCGCGCCGCACAGGCGAGGACGTCAAGGTGTTCGTCGACACCGCCCCCGTCATGGAAAAACCGCTCGCCGAGGCGGCCGGGATAGGCTGGCAGGGCAAGCACACCAACCTTGTCTCGCGTGAACTCGGATCGTGGCTCTTCCTGGCGGCGATTTTCACAACGGCGAAGTTGACACCGGACGCGCCGGCGGCTCCTCGTTGCGGGTCCTGCCGCCGCTGCCTCGACGCCTGCCCCACGCGCGCATTCCCGGCCCCGTACCGTCTCGACGCGCGCCGCTGCATTTCCTATCTCACCATCGAGCACAAGGGGCAGATCCCGCATGAGTTTCGCGCTGCGATCGGGAACCGCATTTACGGCTGCGACGATTGTCTGGCAGTCTGCCCGTGGAACAAGTTCGCCGAAACGGCCCGCGAGATGAAGTTTCGGCCCAGCGAAGCCGCCCGTCACCCTCCGCTCTCTGAGTTGTTGCGGCTCGATGATGGTCAATTCCGCGCGCGGTTCAGAGGTTCGCCGATCAAGCGGATCGGGCGCGACCAATTCGTTCGAAATGTTCTCGTCGCTGCAGGCAACTCTGGCAATCCGGCTCTCCTCTATGACATCATGCCGCTCCTGAGCGATACTTCGCCATTGGTGCGGGGCATGGCTATATGGGCAAGCCGGCGGCTCGCAGACGCTGATCGCGAGGCAGAGCTGAAAGGGCGATACGCGTCTCAAGAGAGCGACATTCAGGTGCGTGCGGAGTGGGATAGGACGCCATGAGCAATCTTTTCGTTTTCGGATTTGGATACTCGGCGCAGGCCGTGGCTGACCTTCTTCAAACTGGCGGATGGCACGTTTCGGGGACCGTCCGGTCGGCCGATAAAGCGAGCGAACTTGCGAAGGACGGCCTTTCAGCCATTCTGTTCGGCGACCGCGCCGCGGTGGAGCATGCGCTTCAGACGGCAACCCATCTTCTCGTGTCGACGCCGCCGGGCGGCACTGGCGATCCGGCGGCGGCCGCCTATGGACAGGCGGTGCGCGACGCCCCGGCGCTGAAATGGATCGGATACCTTTCCACGATCGGCGTTTATGGAGATCATCACGGAGAATGGGTGGACGAAGAGACCCCCACAACACCGCCGCGAGGGCGAAAGTCAGCGCGCGTGGAAGCGGAAGAGGCGTGGGAAACGATCGCGAAAGAGCGCGGAGTTCCGCTTGAGGTATTCCGGCTGGCAGGAATTTATGGTCCGGGTCGAAGCCCCCTCGAGCGCATCCGCGCGGGCGACGCGCGGCGCATCGTGAAACCCGGTCAGGTCTTCAATCGCATTCACGTCGAGGATATCGCGCAAACTGTCATCGCCACCATCCGCCGCGAGCGGCGCGGAGGAGGCGCCCGCATCTATAATGTGGCGGATGATGAGCCAGCACCTCCGCAGGATGTTCTCTCTTATGCGGCTGAACTCATTGGCGCGCCGCCGCCCCCCGAAATTCCGTTCGAGGACGCCGAGCTTTCCCCTATGGCGCGCAGCTTCTACGAGGACAACAAGCGCGTTCACAACACGAAGATCAAGCGCGAGCTTGGTGTGGTGCTGCGATATCCGACGTACAGGGAAGGCTTGCAGGCGCTTGCAAGGATGGCAGACGTCGAGGTTTGAGTTGGCGAGCGGCTAACGGCGTTTTGCTTCCGCGGCTCGTCCCTTTAGCGCCGAACCCGGCTGGAGGCGAACGGGAAATTCAGCAAGATTTCCCGGCTTCATTAGGCATGAACTTTTCCTATTCTCGCCCCAATGATGGAGAATGCCGAGTAGCGGTCAGGGTCGTGAGCCCATCAAGAGCGGACGAAATAGATAGGGTTTTAACCCTGTAATCCGCTGGCGAATTGACCTACTTCTGCCGTGAGGCACCGGCCTTGGGTCAGTCTTTGCGGCGCTTGTTTTTCTTTGGCTGCGGCAGTTCCGCTGCAGAGATGCCGACGAGCTTTGACAACCATTGCGCGTCCTCGATCTGGTCGCCGGAGATCAGCAAGCTCGGCTTCGCTCCTTTGTAGGGCGGTGCTTCAACGCATTTTCCGATGAAGCTGCGACCAGAGAGTGTTGGCTTAATGTAGAGCTGGCCGTCGCACACAAGGGCGACCAGTTTTCCATCACAATAAATCGCGTATTCACCGAACATCTTCTTGGCCGACACGTCTCCGGCAGCGGCCATCTGTTCAACGATAAAATCAACGGTGCCTTGTCGCGTGACCATAAACGTCCTCAAGCAACAATGGGCGAGCAGATTTCCACGAGAAATCCGTTATTGTCCCGGACGTAGGCGACTGTTTGCCCCCAAGGCTTTTTCGTTGGCTCCTTATAAGCCGATGCGCCTGCCGCGACGGCTTTCGCATAAGCGCCTGCAACGTCGTCGGTGACAAACGCGATCTCGGCTCCGGCGGCATCGTCATTCAATCGGTTGGAACGATAGGCCATGCCGTTAGTCTGCCCGAGCGTTTCCGATGCAAAGGCCAGCGCAGTTGCGCCCGTATCCATCTCGGCGTAGCCGCTCTCGTGTATGAACCGGCGGACGATGCCGAACGCCTTTTCGTAAAACACGACCGTGGCTTCAAGATCAGAGACGTAGATGATGACATAGCCCAACCGCATTAATTGCTCCTCGAATTTCTTCGCTTGACCATATCAAGTTTCCCTCTTCGTGCGAAGCCACTCCGACTCGGGCTAAGTCTTTGATTTAATTCTGCTCTACCCTCGATTTGGACGAGGCCACCGTAGCCCAAAAAGTCCGGACTCGGACCTAATGTGCGCGTTGATGCTAAGACGCACCTTCGCTATCCGGCGCGGCTGCAAGCCGGGGATAAAGCCTTCAAGTGTTGGGGAAAAACTTTACCTAAACAGCGGCAAGGTTGCGTCGCCAATCGCGTTAACCCCACGCTAACGCACTTACTCAAAATTATCCATCGACTTTTTGTAATTTTACTTCAATCGGAACCAAGAAGAAGTAACTTCCGCAAACCGGACGGGATGGCGGCGCCGTAAATCAAGGCGTTCCAAGAGAAATGCTTATATGCTTACTTATGGCTGTTTTGCAAAACGAACCCAATTTTTTACCTGATTTTAAGCGACGCCTTATGGTCGCTAATGTGAGCGGCTGATGCTGAAGTCGATGGCATCAAGGAGAGCGGTACGAGCCTCGCTTTTCGGGAAGACGTGCAGAGCTTCGCGTGCCTCCTTGCCGTAAAGGCAGGCGCGTTCGATCGTCTCCTCGATCGCGTTATGGCGAAGCATGAGCGCAAGCGCCTCATCGAGATCCGCTTCTTCGATGGCGCCGTCCTGCAGGGTGCGCCGCCAAAAAGCGCGTTCTTCCGCACTGCCCCGTCGATAGGAGAGCACGACCGGCAGCGTTATCTTCCCTTCGCGGAAATCGTCGCCGACGCGCTTGCCAAGCCTGGCAGCTTCGCCGGAGTAATCGAGGGCGTCGTCGATCAGCTGAAAGGCCAATCCGATATTTGTCCCGTAAAGGCGGAGTGCGGCCTGCTCGCTTTCGCTGCGGCCGGTGATCACCGCGCCAATTTCGGCGGCGGCGGAAAAAAGCGCCGCGGTCTTTGCCTGGATCACGGCGAGATAATTGTCCTCCGTCGTCGACATATTTTTCGACGCCGCGAGTTGCATGACCTCACCTTCCGCGATGATCGCCGAAGCTTCCGACAGGATCTTCAGCGCGCCGAGCGATCCCACATCGACCATCATGCGGAACGCCTGGCCCAGAAGGAAATCGCCCACAAGCACGCTGGCCTGGTTGCCCCACAACATGCGGGCGCTCTTCTTGCCGCGCCGCATGTCGCTTTCATCCACGACGTCGTCATGGAGAAGGGTTGCGGTGTGCATGAATTCGACGGCAGCCGCGAGCTTGATATGCCCGTCGCCGGTATAGCCGCACAGCTTGGCCGCGCCGATCGTAAGCATGGGGCGCAATCGCTTGCCGCCGGAGTTGATCAGATGTTGGGCAAGCTCTGGAATGAGCGCGACATCGGAGCGAGCCTGCGAGAGGATGATCTGGTTCACTTCTCCCATTTCATCGCGCACAAGCCGCATCAAAGGCTCAAGCGCCGCAGCCGGGTCGCCGCGCTCCTGAACTTGAGCGGCCAAGTTCATGATCTCCTCCGAATTTGGTGATTGGGCAAAATGACGAACTGGGAGCGCGTCTGCGGTCTCCCAGTGAAACACTGCTTTGATAATTTAGCCACGTGGCTTAATGTCCCTGATGCCGGCCCTGTTCAAAAAAGGCTTGTTCTATGAAAGAGTTGCTTCGCACGACCGATATTGTGCTGCTGACCTATGTCAACTCTTTGCTGAACGATGCATGCGTCCCTGTGCTCATTGCCGACAGTCACGTCAGCTCGGTTGAAGGATCGATTGGCGCCTTTCCCCGGCGCGTCCTTGTCGCTGCCGAGGATTGGGACGAAAGCAAATCCGTCCTTACGGCAGCCGGTCTGGGCGATCATTTGATCGACGAAGCCCCACCCTGCGACCGAGCGCCACTTTAATATCCCGGCCTCAGCATGGCCAGTCATTTCAACTTTACGTGTGATGCTTTTTTAGATGGACGCATCCGTGTGCGCCAGCCCCGGGCGGGGTTCCGATCCGGTTTGGACGCCGTATTCCTTGCCGCCGCATGCCCCGCGCAGGCGGGGGATCATGTGCTTGAAGCCGGATGCGGGGCAGGCGCCGCTTCCCTTTGTCTCCTGGCCCGTGTTCCCGGCGCGACAATCACCGGCGTAGAAATCGATCCAGCCCTGGCCGCTCTCGCACGTGAGAACGCTGCGGCCAACGGCATGACCGGGCGCTTCGAAGGCGTTGCCGCCGATATTACCGCACCGCGCGCCGCGCTCGAAGCCGCCGGGCTTCGCGCCGATGCCTACGATCACGTCATGG
This sequence comes from uncultured Alphaproteobacteria bacterium, assembly GCA_963839435.1. Lineage (GTDB taxonomy): Bacteria > Pseudomonadota > Alphaproteobacteria > Rhizobiales > Rhodomicrobiaceae > Rhodomicrobium. Next base: position 165,866 of record CAWIVD010000027.1, on the reverse strand, counting down.
CCAATCCGCCATTCTTCTCTCATGGCCGCTCAAGGCCTGCCAAGGATGAAGGCAACGCCCGCGCGCGCGCCATGGCCGAAGGCGAACTCGAAACCTGGCTTCGCTTCCTCGCCGCCTCGGCCAAGCCATCCGGCGCCTGCACCGTCATTCACACGGCGGAAGCCCTGCCGGAGTTGCTTTCCGCGTTCGACAGGCGTTTCGGCGATTTAAGGATCACCCCGCTTTATCCGAAGGCTGATGCGCCCGCGATCCGCGTCATCATCCGCGGCATAAAGGGAAGCCGCGCGCCTATTGCAATCACGCCCGGCATCATCCTGCACGACCGGGATGGGACGCCCACTGCCGCCGCCAAAGCCATCCTCAGGGATGGGTGTGCGCTCTTCACCACACCTCACGGCAAATGAACATTTAGAGCATGTCTTGTTAACGGCCAGCCCGTACACACATGAGCCAGGAAAGCGACGGGGCTGACCCTTTTTCAGCTCCTCATCTCTGTCTTGCGGGATTTTCATGCGAGTTGATAGCGAGCGTATTCCAGACCTAGGCCCAACCTCGTTTTGGGAGAAACTCAGCCCTGGAAGGCTGTTTTCTCGAAGCGAGGTGATTCCCGTTTTACGGTTGTTCGGCACGATCGGCGCCGCGACGCCGCTCAGGCAGGGACTGACGATAGCGGGCTGCGCAACCGCGCTCGAGCGCGCGTTCAGCATCAAAAATGCGCCTGCCGTGATCCTTCAGATCAATTCGCCGGGCGGATCTCCGGTGCAGTCCCGCCTCATTTATGAGCGCATTCGCCTGCTTGCGCGGCAGAAGAAAAAGAAGGTGTACGCTTTCGCGGAAGATGTCGCGGCGTCGGGCGGCTATATGCTCGCCTGCGCGGCCGATGAAATTTACGCGGACGGGTCTTCGCTGGTCGGATCGATCGGCGTTTTGTCCTCCGGTTTCGGCTTCGTGCATCTTATCCACAAGTTAGGTGTCGAGCGCCGCGTCTACACGTCAGGCGAGAACAAATTTCAGCTCGATCCCTTCAAGCCTGAAAAACCGGAGGAAATAAAAAGACTTAAGCGTATTCAGGAAATCGTCCATCAGGATTTCATATCGCTTGTGAAGGAAAGCCGTGGTGACAGAATTGCCGCAGCCGGGGACAGTTTGTTCACGGGCGAGTTCTGGTCCGGACGACAGGCTCTTGAGCTTGGGCTAATTGATGGCATTATGGATATGAGAACGAAGATGCGTTCGGTCTATGGAGGCGATGTCAGGCTTAAGCTCATCTCCATGGAGCGCGGCTTCTTCCGCCGGAGAGCCGGACTAGGGAGTTCGATGTCCGGTGCGGAGTATGGCATCAGTTTTGCAAAAGGGTTTGCTGATGACCTGATCTCCGCTCTCGAAGAGCGTGCTATCTGGGCGCGTTTCGGGTTGTAAGCCCGAAAGTAATGCGTTGGTTGTCATGTTGACAGTTTGGGGTTGTTAGTCATGCCGCATATCATCGCCGTCGCTGCTGGCGCCTTGTCGTTGTACTACGCCTATCGCTGGGTGCGCCGTGAGTCCGATCGCGTGGAGGCAGCGTTGCGCAGGACGGATCGCCGGGTCCGCAGAAATCCGCACCACATCACGCCCTTGGCATTCGACGCTGTGGCGGGTGTTTATCGGCCGATCGAATAAAAGCAAGACGGGCGTCATGGCCGCACTTGATGCGGCCATCCAGGCGCTAATTGACTCAGTCATTTGAGTGGATGGCCGGGTCGGGCGCTCGCTATCACAGTAAGGCAGCGGGCCGTCCCGTCCGCCAGGGTATTGGAGGGCATGCCAAGTAGGCTCGAGCCTCGAAGCTGCAAAGGCCCATCAAGTTGAGGGGCCAACGGGAAGCTGCTACAGCCAGCTCAGTTCTACAGCGGGCCTTACGGCCTGGGAGCAGAACTAGTTGCAGCCCTTTGCGTCCACCTCTTCAGGTGCCTAAGGAACGAACACGGCGGCAGCAACGACTGTCGTCCACAAGCCGTTCTTATCTCCCGTCGCCGATTGGGTGACGTTCGTGGTCCGCACGATAAGCTCGCTCATCGTAAAAAGCTGCCGCTTCTGGTCCCAGGCCGCATCGGGATCGAACTCCAGCCCCATCGTTGTGGCCAGCATGGTGGCTGCTAGATCTTCTGCATAGTCACCTGCAAACTGGTCGGTTTGCCCGTAGGAATGATGCTCGGAAATATACCCATAGGTGTTCTTATCGCTTGGCAATGCGATGCCGATGGACGCGGCCATTAAGCGGTGCGGTTCACAGCTGTCGATCCGGGCGAGGACCGCGAAGGTGATTTGCCCCGGCGAGAGTTCAGGGAGGCCTTTTTCCTTTGTCACCACTTTGCAGCCGGGCGGAACGATGCTTGAGACGCTCACGAGATTCAGCATGGCGATCCCGGCCTCGCGAAGCGCAAGCTCGAACGATTGCAGCCTCTCGCGGTGACGGCCAACCCCGTGGGTGAGAAAAACCTTTGTCGGGATCATGCTTTCACCTCGTTTCCGCTCGCCATCAATTTGAACCCCTTTCGCGGGAAAATTTTTTCAACGGTCATCATCGCCTGAGTATAAGACAACAGCGTAACAGTTTGTCTTCGTTGACTTAGATGTGAATTGAGTAAGCCCTTCCGCAAACGGCGGCGCTGCTTTTGGACGCAGCAGCCGGGCCGGCTTTTATGCAAATTTCAAAGCTGGGGCCGAACGCTATTGAGTTTGGCTTCCCCGCGTCAGGCTGCTGTCTGGAGAATCCCATGGACGCCAAGGAATTTCGCCGCTTCGGCTACCAGTTCATCGATTGGGTCGCGGATTACCGCGAGGGGCTGGCCCGTCTGCCTGTCATGAGCCAGGTGCAGCCTGGAGAAATCCGGGCGGCGTTTCCCGCGCATCCCCCTCGCGAGGGTGGCCGCCTGGATGAGGCGCTGGCCGCACTCGACCGGGATGTCTTGCCCGGCATCACCCATTGGAACCACCCCAGCTTTTTCGCCTACTTCCCCAGCAACACGAGCTACGCTTCCATCCTGGCCGATATCGTAGCCTCGGGCCTCGGCGTGCAGGGCATGAGCTGGCAGACGAGCCCCGCCGCAACCGAGCTGGAGGAGGTTGTCATGGACTGGCTCCGCCAGATGGTCGGCCTCAGCGAAGCCTGGACGGGCGTCATTCACGACACCGCCAGCACCGCGACGTTCACGGCCCTCCTTTGCGCCCGGGAGCGAGCCTCCAGCTTTAGCCAGAACGGCAAAGGCCTGCAGTCGGGCGAGGCGCCCCTCGTGGTTTACGCCACGGACCAGGGCCACAGCAGCATCGAGAAGGCAGCGCTTCTGGCAGGGTTCGGCAAAGCCCATTTGCGGCTCCTCGGCACCAATGAGAATCACGCGCTTCGCCTGGATCTCCTGGAGGAGGCTATCGCAAGAGACGTGGAAGCCGGGCTTCGCCCCTGCGCTCTGGTGGCGTGCATCGGCACCACGGGCACGACAGCGGTCGATCCCTTGCCGCAAATGGCGGACATTGCCGAGCGCTATCGCGTGTGGCTCCACGTGGACACCGCCATGGCCGGGACCGCCATGGTCCTGCCCGAGTGCCGCGCGCACTTCGCGGGCGTCGAGCGAGCCGACTCCCTTGTTTTCAACCCGCACAAATGGATGGGCGTGGGCTTCGACTTCAGCGCCTACTACGTCCGCGATCCGGAGCATTTGATCCGCGTCATGAGCACCAATCCGAGCTACCTGCAGACGAAGCAGGACGGCGAGGTCAAGAATTACCGGGACTGGCACATCCAACTCGGCCGGCGCTTTCGGGCACTCAAGCTTTGGTTCTATCTGATGGATGTGGGCGTGGAGGGGCTTCAGGGTCGCCTTCGCCGGGACCTCGTCAATGCGCAATGGTTCAAGGATCAGGTGGATGCCGCGATGGATTGGGAGCGCGTAGCTCCCGTATACTTCCAGACCGTATGCATCCGCCATGTTCCGGCCGCGCTCGCAAGGGACGAAGACGCGCTCAATGCCCATAATCTGGAGATAGCCCGGCGCATCAATGAGAGCGGGAGAGCGTACCTCACGCCATCGATGCTGAAGGGAAAGCAGATTCTCCGCGTGAGCATCGGCGCCGAGCCCACGGAGCGAGCCGAGGTGGAGGCCTTGTGGACGCTCTTGAACGAGGCCGTCCAGTCGGACGCGGATAAGCCGCTCTGAATTGTGGTGAATCCTCTGCTCATGGCTGGCCTACCTGAGCTGTTTGCCGACCCCGTTGACGACGTCTAGGAAAGAAGCTGGTGGCCGACTTTTCCCTGAGCAGTCCTTCGCGAAAACCTGCACGATGCGGAATACCACCCGGTTGCCGCTTTGTCTCCAGGCAGCCGCCCCGATACCGATGTCCACGCTTTTTTTCCCGAGAAGATTGGCGTTATGACCCGGCGACTTCTTCCAGTCGTCCATTGCCTTGCCGGCTGCCTGATCGTCGCTCATGGGATCGGGCCTGCGCCATCCGCCCCACATATTTTCCGCGACGTGACAATACTGGTAGCCCTGCGCTTTCACCCGCTTCGCGGGGTTCTGGCCATCGGCAGTATGGCCTGCTAGTTCTTTCTCGGCGAGAAACTTCGCGTAAGCCGTCGCAGCGGCTTGCAACGCCGCATTCTCCTGCAGAGCCGGCAGGTTCTTGGACGCCCTGTAGGCGTTGGTTTCGGATATCACTGCTTTCGAGATGCCTGCCGTGTCGATCGGAAATTCCTGTGCAACGGCCGGCGCCAATGGCAACGCTGCCGCAAAAGCGATTCCCAGAACACGGTGCTTGAGTTTGCCGATCATTCTTCTCATCCAGCCTGCAATCGAAGGTAGAGCGTCTAGCCGGATTTTTGGGCGACGGGTAGGCATTCCTTTTGCTGGCGGCTTGATTCCTCACCTGCTTTCTCGAATCGATTCAGATAAGGAGACATCGGACATGTAATTTACATGTCTTCAGTGGCACGATGCAGCATCTCCGGGCTTACTATCGGTCAACAGGGATATCACACAATTACGTTCTTCCATGTTGTGCTTGTTATAAATCTGCCCATCGAGGTAGGCCTGCAAAGGCGGAGACAGCCACCAGCTCAGAGAAACGCTCTTATATTGCTCCTGATGTTGCGCCTTATTCATCACCCGCATCGATTTATCTTTGGCATCTCCAAACAACATATCTCGAAAAAAATCGTCCTCCGGCTGTGGACAAACATGAATTTGCGCTGCCGATGGGATGCCGCCATTCAATTGGCTCGCCCGTTGGGGCAGCTCCAGAATGGTTTCGTAGCCTCGTGAAATGCGGGTCGAATTTACCGTCAGCAGGTCCGTCAAGGCACTGAGGGGGCGGAAAATCGCCTCGTCCGGGATTTGCGGCCGCGCCGGAAACGCTCCCTCCGCCGAGCAGTTTTTTGATGCTTCGAACCAAGCCGGCTCGTTTGAAACCTGCAGGATAAACGGCATGATCCTCGCGTCGATCGTCTTCACGCCGCGGGCGACGTCCAGAGCCGTGATGATACCCGAATTATCGAAAAAACCGCCATCAACGAGGCTATCGGTCAGTTGAGACCTCCTGTCCCGGATGTCGGCGTGGGGGGTTATAAAGGGAGAACGCGAGCTGATGCTGGCCGCCGTGCTGAGACGGATGTCGACGGAAACCGGCTTCTCGCCCTCGCATTTCACCTCGGGGCGGAAAAGCGAAGGGAGCGCTCGGCCTACCTCGTCAAGCGGAGTTGCTGGAGGAAAGGTTTTCGTTGCGGGATCGCGATAAGGCGAGCAGAGGAGTTCGTGCAGGTCATAGACATCGGTAAAGAGTTGGGTGGCGCCGCCACTGATGGGTTCGTTGATCTTTACGGGCGTTACGATGACGCGCCGCCCGGTCTCGATCGAGGTCGCGTTCATGAAAAGAAGAGGCGTCCAGCTCTCCGGTGACGGCGCCATCGCCTGCAAAGGCGCGGAGAGGGGGGACGTCTCTTTCGACGTCCCATAGACATTATCAAAGGCGTCCTCCCACGCTGTTTCGAGGACGCCGGCTCGGTCCATCACGAACGGAAACCGCGAAATCATGGAAACGTCCCGCGCGAGATACGCGATCAGGGTCGGGGAAATGAAGTCGTTCGACAGCGCTGCCTGGAGCGCATCTTTGTAAGTGACAAAGTCGGTCAGGAAAGTCTTGCTCGTCCTTTCGCCGGCATTATCGACGGTTGGCTTTGCGGTCGCGACATTCGGGAACCACAGCCTCTGCCGGTAGAGGCCCTTCTTGAGCTGGCCGAGCGGAACAGTCGGCTGGGCTTTCAAGGCGCTGGCAAAGAATGCCGCTCCCACCGAGCTGCCGGAAACGGTCGACGTGGCGAAAAGCTGGTTGTGAAAGGCGCGAGCACCCGGATTTTTCTGTCTGTCGAGGCTGTCGTCTTCAAGAGCCCCAAGCACGCTCGCGAAGAGAAAGGCTGCACGGCTCCCGCCGCCCTCGCCGGCCACAATGATCGGACGCGGGCAGTCAGCAAGCTCAGGCGCACCCTTTGGGAGTTGATCGCATCCCTTGGCGTTCCAGCCGCTGGCCGCCTTCCACGCCTTGAGCGCGTCGGCAAAACCTACTGGCTTCAATGCCGCCTGCTGGCTTTCGGATAGCGTCGCGAGGCGGATATTGTGTCCATCGCCGATGAAGAGCGCGAGGATGATGCCGGAGAGAATGAACGCGGTAATGAATGGAAATTGATGCCGGTTTGAGAGCAATGCCATAAGGGTGACGAAGGGCAGCCAGGCTCCGAATAAGATGAAGAGGAGCGGCGCGCGCTTGAGAGAGAAGGTATCGGCCAGAAAGCTCCACGCAGATTGGATGCTCGACTGGGATCCGAGGTTCATGTCCCGGACCGCCAAAGCGCTACGAACCGTCTCCGAATAGGACAGGAAATGAAGCCCGACGAGAACAAGCAGGAGACACGTGAGAACGCTCATATAGACCCACATGAAAAGCTTTGCCCGTTGCGCCGCAATCCATGTGTGCGTCGTCAAGAAATCAGGCTTCAGTGCTGTCAGATGAAGGTCGTGTTCTTCCTGTTTTCGCGTCGATTTTCTCGTGAAGTGCTCGATACGAATAAGCTCTTCTCTGCATCTCCGCGGTGCGTTCAGCTCAAGAAGTTCCATTCTGCGGCTGTAGTAGCTTATGAAGAGATCCCGCACCATAATCATAAAAGTAATCAAGGCTGTCGCACCGCACAGCATGATCAAATGCGAACTCAATATCCTTCTCAGTGCAATTTCGTATTGGTTTCCGCTCGAAGGCGAGGGGAGGTTTTCCGATGCGTAAATCATGCCGACGAGCACAGCAAAAAAGGCAATGACGGCATAAAATCTCGGCATCACAAAAATATAAAACTTGAAACGATTTTCCGTATCTATGCCGATAGAGTCAAAATTCTGGAGGAGAAGAAGCCGGGCCGTAAAGACGAGAGGAAGGGCCCAGAACAAAACGCCGATCACATAGAAACTCGTCCAGTATATAACCTCCTGAATCCAATAAGGCCGCGCATCCAGCAGCACATCCTGGGTTTGTGGCATCTCCATAAAGGCGTAAAGCGCGACCAGCACGCTGACGACGCTGAAGAACGAAACGCCAAGCGCGCGAATGAAAAGCCTGATTTCAGAAACCCGGCGGGGATTGGAAGGTATGCGCGTTTCGGACGCTTCCGCCATCTCGTGATAGCCTTTCTCGCCGCACGAAGCGATCACCGAAGCGTTGAGCGCCGCGATGCCCATTATCTGCATTAAGAATTCGCACGCGCGCTCGAAGTTCGAGGCCCTTAAACTTGGCGGCGGAATCCGAGATCGTCATCGACGACGATCAAGGGCCCGGCAGGGATCTTCGCTGGGCTCGATATGGTGAGGTGTTCGAACTCGACCTTATCGGCCCACACCTTCCGGAGGAGATCGCTGAAAACGGCAATGTTAAGCTGTTCGCCGGGGCAGCGCCGGTATCCGAAGCCGAAGGGCGCAAAGCCGGCATGGTCGCATACGGGAAGCGGCTTGCCGTCGACAACGCCGAACACAGTGCCGAAGGCGCTGTTGGTGATTTCGGCGTTGCGGCCGTCGCCGACCGGAAACGAGGTCTTGGCAAACGGGCATTTCGCCAATCCGAGAGCTTTCGCTTTGCTTTCGCCTGTTTGATCGCTCGTCGGCGCATCGATATAGCGATCGGGGTTGAATTCGAGCGGATTTTCCCACTGCACAGGGCTCAAGTTCGCCGGGGGATGGGCCGTGATGGCATAGACATAGCGGTCCGCGGCATGGACCGGCTGCAATTCATGCAGACTGGAAATGCTGCCGGGGTTCGGTGAAATCACCCTGAACAGCTCCATGACAAAGCGCTGAAGCGGGGTGAAGGCTCCCGCGTCCACATGATCGTGGTCGCTTTCCATCGTTTTCTTGAACCAGGCCCTGACGGCGGGGTCGCCGGAGGTTTTCTCCAGCTTGAGCATGATATTATAGAGTGTGTCGCCCCATTGGCTGAGGGCGTTAAAGTTGTGAAAGCATTCGAAAACGACATCCTTGGACCGGAAGTCCTCGCCGCCCTTGCCGTTCTTCGTCCAGTAGTAAACGAAGGTCTTCTCCGGGTCTTTTACCTTCCCGCTCATGACCTCGTTCGTTTTTTCCGCGATCCACTCCTTCAGCGGCGTCCGAAGCTGACGCACTTTCATGTAATTTTCGTAGACAATCTTGAGCGTAGGGTCGCGGTATCCAAGAACGGTATTGAAGCTTTGGCCGATCTGGCGGACGTGGTCAGGAATGCCATCGCCTTTTACCCCGAGATGTAAATCCCAGAACAGATCGAAGTAGCTGTCGAGATAGCGCCGCATCAGCGGCTTGCCCGCATGCTGTTCCGTGAAAAGCTGGTCGAAAAACGCCCTGATCTTGTCCGAGTACATCGGGTAAAGGTCGGCCGTCAGCGCAGAAATATAAATGCGTTTGCGGCGGTTATCGGGGCCGCGCTTATCGAGCCCTTGAATGAAGACCGAAAGCCCGTCCGCCTCATAGTTTGGCGCCCAATCGTCGTAAAGGAGGCCCCAAAGATCATAAGGAAGCGCAAATTGCTTGCTGAACGCGCGGCCGATAAGGGGAAGGTCGGGCGTCTCGGACTGAAAGAAGCTTTCACGCAGGAAGGGTTTGATGACGTGCTCGACATAGGCGGGGTCGAAGTCCTTGAGCGCCATATCGGCCGTTCCGGCGTGACCTGGCATCACCTCGCTGGCAGCGGCTTCCGTCTGCGCGATGACGCGCCGAGAGCCGGTGCCGAGCAATCCAGCGATACCGGCTCCAATCAAAAAATTACGCCGCGGCAGTTTCGCGTAAAGGTCTTCGCCTTTGTCTTGGTTGGCCACGCTTTTTACCCCTTTAGACTCGAACACACTTCAACTTCCGTGGGCCGGATTGGGAACAGCGGGAACATACGGGAATGCCTTCGATGGCTTCGAGGCAACCGACTCCTTGCCAATGCCGAGCCGGACCGGCGTATTCGCAGCCATCGTGAACATCACGTCCGGTGCATTGTCCGTAAGGGAGCGGCCGTTCCATTCGGCGAAGCCGAACGCGGCGGCGGTGCCGATGGTGTAAGGGAGCAAGTTCGGGAAGAATTGGTGCGCAACTTTCTCCGCATAGGCCTGCGGGTCCGCGGCGGTTCCATATGCCTCGACGACGCCAGCAACCGCCTGAATCACGGTTTCGCCATACGTCGCGAAATCATCGGCGGGGCGCCCCGCGTTGAGGCGATTGCCAAGGTCTTCGTTGAATTGGGTGAAGAGCGGATGAATCATGGGGAGCCCGCACCGGTTGATCGAACGCCATCCACCGGCATCGGTCGCGAGTGATGCCAGAGCCCACACGCGGATGCGGCGGCCGTGGCCCGCCCAGCCGACAAGTTCACTATCGGGCAGTTCCAGGACTATCGAATACACGGTGCAGCCGGCAAACAGGTTCTTTGTCTTCGCCGGATCCCAATTGGACAGGTCGACGACAGTGCCGTCCTGAAACGCATGACCAACCGCGTGCAGCACATCGGGCTCGATCCAGAACGGATCGCCCGCCTTGCCCGCCCAAATACGCACACCGGCTGACGTCGCCGCCAATTCATTCGTGCGCCCGTTCGCGAGCACCACCCCCTCCGCATTCGGATCCGCAGCGTCGGCCCCCGTGATAAGCCGCAGCACAAAGCGCTGCCTGCCAGCGGCGTCACGTTCATCGAAAGTTATTCGGTAGGTGAGGTCTTCAACAGCGTCGCCGTCAAGATCAACCTTGAACTCATACATTCCTTCCGGGTGGTAGCCCGGAGTTGGGATGTTGCCTGCAATCGAGTGACAGACGTTCATCACAAACACGGTGCCCACTTCGCCGCGAAAGACGTAGAGGTCCGTGATATCGAGGCGGACGTCTTGACGAGCAATGGGTGAGTTGAGATGATGAGACATAGTGGTCTCGCTTTCGGTTGTGCGTTGGGACGGATATCCTTTACTTCAAGCCGAGTAGCAGATCAGGTTAGCCAGATCGAGCCGTATCGAGACGGCACGCGTAGAACAAATAAATGAATATTTCTTGCAGTCCTAGTAATAATAATTTGAGTGTGAGATAATACTTGAGCTTGTCGTTTGATTAGTAAGGTTCAAGCTTTGAGGTTATTATTGTGGCGAAGGCCGAGCGGCAGCGCCTGATCAAGATCGCTGCCCTGCGTCATGCGCATGAGCCTCGCACACGCGGCGGCTCCCCCGGAAACACACTCTGGGCATCGCATATCCTGCTTCGGTGGAGAAAGTGGCTGGCTTAAATCACCGTCACGACACGCCGTCTTCCTGCCTTCACGCCGTCCCCAACTTCCGCGTGCATCGCTCGGCGGCCGGTGACTACAGCCTGCGAACCTCGCCGTACGCATGTAGTCTGGGTATTGCGCGGAGCTTTGCCTTGCAAATGCCTGGAATGACGGGCTAGAGAGGAGAGAACGGCAGCCTTACCCGCGGCCGGCCCCGCTCTGGGTTAATACCGTGTTGTTTCGCTTGAAGGTCAGCCATGGCGACTCCGTTCACCCTTTCGCAGCAGTCCAATTTGCAGCCCATCGCACCCAACCTCAGCGTGCATTCCGCGGGCGATTTGAATATTAGTAACGATCTGACAATCATCGGCGATGTGTCGTCCTCGGGCAGCGTCACCCTTGATGGGATCATAGAGGGCAACATCTATTGTACGTCGCTCATCGTTACGGCGAACGGGCGCGTGAACGGCGGTATCGTCGCCAATCAGGAAGTGACCGTTCAGGGTAAGGTGACGGGGACAATCCGAGGCCGCCGCGTGATGCTGCAATCTTCCGCGAAGGTCGAGGGCGACATTTTCCACCAGGGAATTGGCATCGAAATGGGTACCCGTTACGATGGGACGCTTCGCTGGACGGAGGATGAGCACGTTTTCGACGAGCCAAACTTTCCAGCGCCCGGCAGGCAGGAAAACGGCGACTACCACAGCTGATCAACGTGTCGCCGCGTTGCTGCCAGATCAACCCGCCTTTAATGGGAACTGAAGGCGGAAATGTTGATCGACTTTAAAGTGATCGAGCAGCTTATCCGCGTCTGAATGGATGCGGGCTGCTCTAGCAGCAACAAGGCTTCGAGCTGACCTTCTCAGGCGCGGGATCGCTTCAGACGGGCTTCGTCAAAACCCACAATTTGCGCCGCGGGCTCGTCCACGACAAACCTGTAGAGGAGGCCGCCTGCAATACCGCCAAGTATCGGGGCCAGCCAAAAGAGCCATAACTGCTGGAGAGCCCAGCCGCCTTCAACGAGAGCCGGTCCGGTGCTGCGCGCCGGATTAACGGATACGTTAGTAATGGGAATGCCGATAAGATGAATGAGAGTCAATCCGAGGCCGATTGCAATGGGCGCAAATCCCACCGGCGCCTTCCCGTGTGTCGCGCCCATGATGATGAACAGAAACATCATCGTGAGGATGAACTCTGAAAGGAAACCGGAGAAGAGCGTATACTTTCCTGGCGAATGATCCCCAAAGCCATTCGCGGCGAACCCCTGAGACAGATCGAAACCGGGCCCTCCGCTCGCAATGGCAAAAAGAATGTACGCAGCTAAAATGCCGCCCAGGACTTGCGCGACGATATACAGAGGAGCCTGTCCGATCGGGAAGCGTCCTCCGGCGGTGAGGCCGATCGTAACCGCAGGATTCAAGTGGCATCCTGAGATATGTCCAATAGCATAGGCCATTGTTAGAACAGTCAAGCCAAAGGCTAGTGCAACCCCAAGAAGGCCTATCCCGACTTCCGGAAACTTGGCCGCAAGAATTGCGCTCCCGCACCCGCCAAAAACCAGCCAGAACGTACCAATCAGTTCAGCGAAGAACTTCCGCATATTTCTGTTACCTTCCCTTTTTAGGTCTGTTTCTCCTTACTTACCTTAAAAGCATCTTGGTGGATTTTCCAGCTTATAACTTTGATTAAGAGTTTCTTACCTTCGAAACTTGCCCCCAATAGGTCAGGCTAGGCAGCGGCGCTCGCCATCTCATGATTATCCGACCTGGAGCAGCCGTGTCCATTCGGAAACGGATAAGCCGCTCTAGCACTTTAGAATTGATCACTTTTTTGCCTTCGATCGATTCCGATTAAGGGCGGGTTGGCCTAGACCTGTGGCACGACATTGGCATGCCGTGTTTTCGGCGTGGCGTGTACCAGCGAACCCTCGGTCAGCCGCACGAATTGGCCCGTTTCCGCATCGAAGGTGTCAACCGTGCCGTTCTCGATATTATAGACCCAGCCATAAAGCTTGAGGCGGCCGGTCGCGAGTTTCGCAGCGGCGCTCGGATGCGTTTGGAGATTGCGGAGCTGGCACAATACATTTTCGTGAACGAGGGCGTGGAGGCGGGCGCGTTCGTCCAAAGACGGGGGGAGCGTCGCGTCAACAATCTTCTTGGCAGCTGCCGCATGTTCGATCCAACTCGTTACGGCGGGCATTTTATCAAGCTTCTCCTCTCGAAGGATCGCTTTCATGGCCCCGCAGTCCGAGTGGCCGCAGACGACGATACTCTCGATGCCGAGCACAGCCACGGCATACTCGATGCTCGCCGAGACGCCTCCTGCCGCGGCTGCGTAGGACGGGATGATATTGCCGACTATGCGCACAACGAAGATGTCACCCGGCTGGCGCAGGGTTAGAATCTCCGGCACCACCCGGCTATCGGAGCAAGCGATGAACATGGCGAAGGGAGCTTGCGCCTCGCCGAGCTGAGTGAACAAATCACGCTTGGGGCCGTGGATATCTCTATGGAATCGCAGCGCGCCATCGATGAGCCGGTGCATGGACCTCCGCAAGTTTCGTGCAAAGCTTATTCAGTTTAACATTAACGGTTGTTGAGAACCAGCCAGCAACCTTGCGTTCCGCCCGCTCGCCCTGATAGCAGCGATTGCGCCCCTCGCTATTCTCACGACTTTTCAGGCTGACCATCGTTCTTTTTTATGTGCGACGACGCGCACTTTTTTGGATACATAATTTGATTTCATAGTAATGCGAGCCAATTGCAAAACGGTGACTGTTTGCGCGGCGGGGAGCCGGCTTTGCGTGGGAAGACCCGCTGTTTTTAACGGTTTTGTAGTTTTTTAGCGCTGCTGCGTCGATTTTGGACGCAACTTTCCTGTGGCTTGCCGCGGTTGAGGGCGAGGCGAACTGCCGGAGCGGCGTTCAGGCAACCAGCCGCATCAACTGCTCGATTGTCAATGCGAGGATGCCAAACATGACGTTGCAACTCATATTTCGCTTCAGCTTAATTTTATGGGTCATCGCAACGAGAACCCAACCTCGATAAGGCAAACCTTTAGATCGATGTTTCTGCGATGGAGCGCGGTCAACAATGCTGCAGCCAGTCTTTCGTCCGGCCATGGCGGTCATGAGCCGGCTTCCGTTCGCGCTGAAACTCGGATTAATCGGTGTGCTGTTCCTCGCGCCTCTCGCAGGGATGACCTATTTCCTCGACGGGCAAATTAAGAAGGACATCAATTTTGCGCTGGTCGAACGGCTCGGGGTTCGACAACTCATCCCCGCCCGTCACCTCCTGCAAAACATGCAGCTCCATCGCAGAATAAGTCAGCTTATGGCGGCCGGCGACCAGGAGGCGCGTAAGAGACTGCCCGCCATCACCGCGAAAGCAGATGCAGCCTTCAATCGGCTTGGAGACATAAGCGGTAGCGGCGATGCCCCCATCAAGCTGGTTGAAGAGTTCGTTCGTTTAAGTGATTTATGGAAAGAAATTAAGGCCAACGTTTATTCCTATACTGCGGAAGAGAGTCTTGGCAAACATAATCGCCTGATGAATGACATTACCATTTTTCTGCAAACGACCGCGGACAAGTCTAATCTTTCTCTCGATCCAGAAATGGACTCTTATTATATGGTGGACGCTGCTGCGGTTCATATCCCCCAGCTTCTCAATGATCTTGGACAGTTTCGAGGGCTTGGATTTTTTGTGCTGACGCGTCACGCCATGACGGTGGCTGAAAGGGTCGAGCTCAACGTCTTGCAAAAGCTGTTTGCGAACGAGTTCGAGCACCTGAGGAGCGCCCTGGACACCGCCATGGGAGCCAACGACGCGCTGAGCAGCGCGATGCAAGCGACGAGGAAGGAAGCGGAAGAGGCCGCAGGCTACTTTCTTGGCGCCCAGACTCTTGGATTGCTGAACGGCGATCTGACGCTTGATCCGGCCGAACTCTTTGTGCGGGCCAGTGGCGCCATTTTAGCCTTCTACAAGTTGTTTGACCTATCGGCGCAACAGCTCGATGGCCTGCTCGCAGCGCGCATCGAACGCTCAGAGACCAACTTTTACACCATCCTCGTGGGCACGGGCTTGGTGCTTCTCCTGGTGCTGTATCTCTTCGCAGGCCTGCTCTTTTCGGTCCTGCGCTCGCTTAAGGCTATCCGAGCCGGCGCCGAGCAGTTGGCGCAAGGGGACCTCTCAAAGCGTGTCGACAGCCATTCAATGGACGAGTTGCATGACGTGGGCGGCGCGGTCAACCACGTGGCGCAGACCCTCCAGAAGTTCACCAAGGCTCAGCTCGACATGGCCCACGCGCATAATCAGTATGGCTCAATCAGCGCGACGATCGACGAAGCTCAATACTCTGGAGCCTACCGCGACATTGCGCACAATCTAAACGAGATGGTGCAAGCTCACATCGATGTGCAAATTCAGTTTGCGGGTCTGATGGTTGAGTACGCCGATGGTAAATTCGACAGCCGCATGGCAAAGCTTCCTGGCGAGCAGCAAAAGATTTCCGACGCCGCCGAAAAGATTCGCGCCGGGCTGGCAGGTGCCGCCGAAGCCTGCGTCAAATGCACCAAAACGGCAGCGCTTGTATGTCAGCACCCCCGTTGAGCATCGTCAATGACGAGGGACAAATCCCCTCTGCGAGCCGCGCCAGGTGGCGGCCCGCGGGCAGCGGGGCAGGCGATTTTCTCGAAGCGCAACGCTGAAGCGGACGGCTGCATGTGGCGCAGGAGCTGAACGCGATCTTTGGCGCCGTGCGGCGTTGTGCAAAGTCGTGATCGGCAACAACGATCTTTCGGAGCACGCTGAAAAGCAGACGGAAGAGATCACAGGCAACCCATGCCGCCCGCGCTTTCGCTCATGATGGCGAAAGCCGCAGCTGAGGCGCTTGGCCGCTTAAGGGGTTTGACTTTGTTATAATAGCTTGGCCAGGGAGGAAACATTAGAGCGAGGCGTCTCGGCGCAGACAAAGCTTGCCACGCCGCCGCATCAGCCCTCAGGCGCGTATGGTCCCTTGGACGTGTGGGAAGGTTCCTGGAAAAGTTAAAAGGCACTGAGAGCGGAAAGCTTGCCGCTCACGTCACGCTCGACAGGCACGCCTTTGCGATTTGTGCTTTGGCCGAACGATGTCGGACGCGAAGTTAGGACCTTCTGTACACTGGGTTGCTGCATTGCCATGGCCACGGTGCCAAAGACGCCGTCGAGTTTATTCCCCGCCAATGTCGCACCAATCGAAACCAGGGTGATGGACACCATCGTGAGGAGGCCATATTCGACCACATTGGCCAGATCAGCGGATCGGTAGCCTCGAGACCTGGGCCGAGCGAAGGCATGACTTGCGTTTTGGCTGAAGCGACTCATGGCATACTCACTCTGCTCGGTTCTCATATTATTCTTACCACCCGCGAATTTCTTATTCGCCAAGAGGCAGCTCTGTTTTTGCGCCCTATTTAAAATGATGATTTAACCGTCCTCAGGAATACGCTTGTTACGGCCCGGCGCATCAGACTCGGGGAGGCGCTCATGGTTCGAAGCAAGGGAAACGTCTGGCAAGCCTTTGGGCTTTCCGGCTTTCCTTTGTTGCGGCTGTCAGCATTTCCCAGAAGCCGACAAGGAAACGACGCCTGGACTTGCGAGCCGGAACTTCGGCACTGGGTCAAGGGCGGAATTGCTTCGGCTTTTTCGGAGAAAACCGCATTAGGATCCCGATGCCGCCTTGGCGCGCATGAGATCGCGAGAAAACGGGCACGCCGGTTACGATCCCGAATCACGAATTAACGGATCGTTAAGCTGTTATCGCTAACTTTTAATAAAATACTGCGCGGGGCAGTGCGGTTGTAAGCGTTTGCGGGGCGTTGAGTGAGGGAGTTGCGCGCGAGTGAGGGCGTACGACTGGCCGGCCGTTTCGGAGCGGTCGCCGCCGATCACATTCGCTTCCTCGCATTATGCGCATCCGGCCTCGCACGCATGGCATTGGGAAGCATCCTCAGTGTGCTCTGGGGCGCGTTTTACCGCGCTTTCAATTGGCTCATCATCAAATCGGCGGAAGCGCGGCGCAATGCCCACAAGCCCCTCTTGCGCCTTATACCCTGGCTGCTGGTAGCCTTCGCCTGGATCGGGATCACGCTCGCGAGCGTCATCGCCTATTACGCCAGCGTCCTCCCCAATCCGAAGCAGGCCCGGCAGGCGATGATCCTCCGGCTGCCGCCGAGCCTGACGATCCTGGCCCGCGGCGGCGAGTTCATCGGCGAACGGGGCATGCAGCGCGCCTACGTTCCCTACAAGGATATTCCGCCGGTGCTGATCAAAGCGGTGCTGACGACGGAAGACCGGCGCTTCTTCTACCACTTCGGCCTCGATCCTTTGGGCCTTCTGCGCGCGGCCGGACGGAATTGGCGCTCAGGCGAGGTCGTCCAGGGCGGCTCGACGATCACGCAGCAGCTCGTAAAAAACCTCTTTCTTAAACCTGAGCGGACCTGGAGCCGCAAAGCCGAGGAATTCATTCTCGCGCTTTGGCTCGAGAGCCGCTTCACGAAGCAGGATATCCTCGAGCTTTACCTCAATCGCGTCTATTTCGGCAGCGGCAATTATGGCATTGGCGCAGCATCGCATTCCTATTTCGCGAAAACGCCGCAGGATCTGACGCTTGCCGAGGCCGCCCTTCTCGCCGGGCTCATCAAAGCGCCATCCTATTTTTCGCCGACCGCCAACATGGATCGCTCACGATCGCGCGCGGGGGAGATCCTCCGCATCCTCGCCGAAACCGACCAGATCGACATCAACCAGTACGCGGAAGCGCTCGCCCATCCTGCACAGCTGCAATCTCCGAGTTCGAAGTCGGGTTTTGGCTTTGTCGCAGATTGGGTAGCGGAGGTGGCTCCGATGCTTGCCGCGGAAACCGACCGCAATCTGATCGTCGAGACGACCATCGATGCCGGCCTCCAACTTGTCGCTCGAACAGCGGTCGAAGATATCATGCACGCGAAGGGCGGGAAGGCGCGTGCCACCGAGGCGGCCGTTCTGTTGCTCTCGCCCGATGGCGCCATCAGGGTGATGGTCGGTGGCCGAAATCATGCCGACAGCCAGTTCAACCGGGCAGTTCGGGCGATGCGGCAGCCGGGCTCGGCTTTCAAGCCCTTCATCTATCTCGCCGCAATCGAGGCCGGATTCACACCTGAAACAGAAATCGAGGACAGCCCCATCGAGACGGAGGGCTGGAAGCCGACAAATTTCGGCGGCACCTATCGAGGCAAGGTCACGCTTAGAACCGCGCTCACACATTCCAGCAATGTCGCCGCCGTCCGTTTGATGCAGGCCGTCGGCCCCGACCGCGTTGTCGAAGTCGCGAACCGTCTCGGCGTCCGCTCAACGCGCAATGTCGGCCAGACGCTCGCGCTCGGAACATCGGAAACGACGCTTCTCGAAATGACCTCATCCTTCGCCGTGTTCGCCAATGGCGGGCTCGCCGTCGAACCGAGGGTGGTCGAGCGGATCAGGGATGATCAGGGACACACCCTGTTCGAGCGGGCGAAAGAGGAGCCTTCTCGTATCGTCAGCGCGCGCGACGTCAGCGCCATGAACGACATGCTGAATGCCGTCGTGGCCGGCGGAACGGGCCACAGCGCCTCTCTCGACTTCTACCCTGCGGGCGGCAAAACCGGTACGACCCAAAGCTTCAAGGATGCCTGGTTTATCGGCTACACAACTGAATGGGTTGGCGGCGTCTGGATGGGAAACGACAATGCGAGCCCGATGCACGGCGTCACGGGCGGCTCGCTTCCGGCTGAAATCTGGAAGGAGGTCATGCTGAAAGCTCAAGAAGGATTGTTGGCGCAGCCGCTTCCCGGCACAGCAATGGATGCGGAGTTGGCCAGGAAGGGCGCCGAAGCGCTTGGGTTTGCGAATCTTCCAACGCGCAACCCTTTCAGAAGGCGCGACCTCTCCGACGCAGGGAAAGATCAAGAGAGGCTGGCGAGCGGCATCGGGCGAAAGGCCACCGCGCCCGACCTACGGAAGCCGGAGAAGAAGGGGTAATGCCGGTTTGAAGGTCAGCCCCTGGACCAGGATCGAGAACAGCACCACGATGTAAGTTATCGGTAGGATGATGTCCTTTGGCGCTCCGGCGGGAAGAGACAAGGCCATCGCTATGGAGAGGCCGCCGCGTAAGCCTCCCCACGTCAAAAGCGCGATCGTCCCCTTCTCCCGCCCCTTCAGCAGGCCTACCAGCGTGGCGGGGATCCCAACGCTAAGAAAACGCCCGGCAAGAACAGCAAGTATTGCGAGGATTCCGAGAATGACGTGCGGGAGGGCGACGCTGATCACGACGATCTCCAGCCCGATGAGGATGAAAAGAACGGCGTTGAGCACCTCGTCAACCAACTCCCAAAAGACATCCAGGCGCTCCCGGCTCTGCTCGGACATGCCAAAATTGCGGCCATGATTGCCGACGATCAGCCCCGCCGTGACCATGAAAATTGGGGCCGAGACGTGAACCAGTTCCTCCGCAGCGGCGTAACCGCCTGTCGCAAGAGCCAGCGTGAGGAGAACCTCGACCTTGTAATCGTCAATTGGCCGCAGCAGCCGATAGACGATCCAGCCGCAAACGATGCCGAACAACGCCCCGCCCAGCGCCTCCCGCAGAAACAGCGTCACGGCATCGGCGATGTTCAGCTCCCCGGCGCTATTTGCAAGTTCGAGAATGGTAAGGAACAACACGACGCCAACCCCGTCGTTGAACAGGCTTTCCGCGCCGATCCTGGTATAGGTCTGTCTCGAAATTCCGGAGTCTTTTAGGATCGCCAGCACCGCAATGGGGTCGGTCGGCGATATGAGCGCCCCAAACAGCAAGGCATAGAGATAGGGCAGTTCCAATCCCACAAGACGGGAAGCCTGCCACACCAGCGTTCCGGTGATGAACGTCGCGGCGATGACCCCAACGGTTGCCATAACGCCAACCGACCAGCGAACGTTTTTCAAGTCTTCGAGATTGATATGCATTGCGCCCGCGAACAGCAGGAACGACAGCATGCCGTGCAAGAGCACTTCCGAGAAATCGATCCCCCTGACGAATTCTCCAATAGCCTCGAAATGCGCAATTCCAGTCCGGCTCAGGATGATCGTGACCAAAGACACGGCAAAGGAGAACGCCATCAAGCCGATCGTCTGGGGAAGCTTGAAATAGCGATTATTGATGTAAGCCCCGATCGCGCTGAGCGTGACGACGGCGGCGATGATCTGGAATGGCGTCATGAGGTGATTTGGGAGCCTAGGCCGAAAAGTGCCGCATCGGGAGAGAGGTTTCTGTTAGCAAATCGAACGCGCCAGCTGAAAGCAAATTCGTGGCAGACTGCTGCTGTCGACGCCATAAGTCGCGACGCCCCCGTCCATCTGCGTCCGTGGCGGCAAAGGTTCCGGTTTTGATTTCAAGGCACAAGATTAAGCTTGGAACAGGGAACAAACCGAGGCTGCGGGCTTGCCTTTGGCTGCACTTCGCGCGGGTGGACGTTGCGCCTGCCGACGCCCAACTGTGGTTTACAACTGGTCAAAAAGTGTTTCCGCTTAGTAAATTGGCACGGTAAGTAAGCACTTAATGCGGACCGCCAAAGGTCACAACGCTTTCGCGCATGGCCGTCCGTGGTTCAGTAAAAATATTTATATACTTACTTATAGCCGTATTACCAAACGAACCCAATTTGGTTAACCCCTCATAGGATTTTGCCCAGGCTTGGAAAAACTCCACCTGATGCGCGTCGAACGTTTCGACTGCGCTATCAGACGGGCGGGCTCTGATCCAATAACGAGGAGATCAATGCTGCGAGAACAGATCGCGCAGCTTGCACAGCGTTGTGGTGATGTCGAAGCGCTGCTCGGGCAAAGGATCGCCGGCAATGATGCGCGTCAGCGCCGCCGACGGATCGGTTTCGCCGGTCAGCAGCACCTCGGCGCCTCGAGTTTTCATGTGCCTGACGAAACCGTCGCCTGCGCTGCCCGCCACCACGATTTCAACCCCATCCAGCGGATGAGGACCGTCGTCGCGGAAGTAATGGATGACCTGATCGTTCGTAAGCTCGATGTGCGCCGGGGGCGGCAATGGCGCACCGGGCTTCCCAGGCTGCAGATCGTAAAGCAGCCAGCATCGAGCCTTGCCCGCGTGCCCGCTCACGGTTTGCCAATCCTTGGTAGCGATTGCGATCTTCATGACCTTCCCTCATCCGGCGCGCTCTATACCATAACACACAGCTCAAGCGTTGCGGGACTCCCCGCGGCGAGGGTTTTCAAGGTTTTCGCGCGGCGGCCTTTCCCGAATTATCCTCGCATCGCCCGAGCAGTGCTTCAACCCGATAAGCCGAAGGGCGCTATCGAAGCCTGAGCAGATTACGGAGCGCGAGCAGGAACAGCAAGATAAAGCCGATACTCACGAACGCCTGAACCAGCGAAATGGAAGCAACGCTCGGCGGCAAAACCGGTGTTCCGCCAAACTCCACGCCGTAAAGACAGCCGAGAGTCCGCCTTGCATTGACGGCGTCATTCCAGTCGACCTTCAGGAAGGCGTTCCGGAAGCCGAGATAGAGCGCCTCGGAAGTGGGATCGGAGGAGCCGACAACGCATTTCGTCCAAGACGCGCCGGAGCCGAGAGCGAAGAAATACGCCGAGAACAGGAAAATCGAGGAGAGCCAGAGCAGGAAGGGCCGGATCAGCGAACGTCCGAAATCCGAAACGCCGCCATAGACCCATCCGAACCAGAAACGCGCAGCCCCTCGCCCCAAAGGATTGTCGAGCCAGAACCGCCGGCAGCAAATCTCCTGCGCGAAAAACTCCTGCTCTCGCGCAAGATCCTGCGCCTCATAGGCCAGCTTCTTGAGACGACGGTATTTCACCGATGCGTCCGTGTCTGAGGAGACCCTCATGATTTTAAGGAAACGCCTCGGATCGGAAGCGCCTGTGTCCTTCCACCTGGGGAAGCGCTTGACCGGATCGGCGACAACCATGTTGTCGAGCCGGGGCGGCTCCAGGAAGCTCGCTTCGAGAAAGTTCGGCACCGCCTTGAAGTCTGTGTTGGCGAGCACAACCACAACCTTGCTCTGAAAGGCTGAGAAATCAGCATTTGCCTTGAAGCGAGCGCCAGCAAGCGAGACCGGCGCGTCGAAATGCGCCTCCCGGAGAATGGCATCGCCTTCGAACTGGCATTCCTTGAAGCTGGAGGCCTTGCCCAATGTCAGGCCGGAAAAGTCGGCTCC
This sequence comes from uncultured Alphaproteobacteria bacterium, assembly GCA_963839435.1. Lineage (GTDB taxonomy): Bacteria > Pseudomonadota > Alphaproteobacteria > Rhizobiales > Rhodomicrobiaceae > Rhodomicrobium. The sequence goes on along the minus strand of CAWIVD010000027.1, from coordinate 143,836 downwards.
GTTCAAGAAGCGGCAGCGATCAAAGGTCGTGCCTTGAGCAAAATGAGCGGAACGAAAAATCGATGCGCCGCCGAAATCCGCGTCCGAGAAATCGGTATTCCCGGTGAACCGGGCGTCGTGGAAATTCGCCTCCATGGCGAATTTTGCCCTTGAACCGCGATGCCCCCTCGACCCGCATGTCTGTAAAAAGCGCGTTGCCGTCGAAGTGCGCCTCGCGGAACGAGGCGTCGTTCCAAAACTGGCTGCGCTCGAACTGGCACTCGCCTTTGAAGGCCGCTTCGGCGAAACGGGCCTCGCCTGTGAATTGGGTCTCCTTGAAGGCCGCGGCGCCAAAGAATTGACAGGCATTGAAACCGGCTGGCGCCGAGAAAACCGCGCCCTCGAAAACAATGTCCGCCGTGAAGCGAGTCTCGTCGAAGCGCGCCGTGCCCGCAAATTGCGCCTTCGAAAAATCGGCGCTCCCGATCATGACCGAGGAGCGGAAATCGGCTTTTCCCATGAAGCGCGCTCGCTGGAACCTCACGCTATGGGTCAGCGGCCCGTTTTTCTCCTTGAGAAACTCGGCACGCTCGAAATCGGCGACGCCTTCGAAAACGGCGTCGTCGAAAACCGCCTGGCCTGAGAAGTTTGCGCCCTTGAATGTCGAAGTCCGCGTGAAACAGCGCGTGGCTGAAGTTCACGGGGAGTTGGAATTCGGTGCCCGCGAACGAAACCGGGCGATCGAAAATCGCGCCGGAAAGATTGACAGAGCCCGGAAAGATGAAGCCCTCGAAGTCGATTTCGTCTTCGAAATGCTCGTTCGAGAAATCGGCATTCGCCACCTTGAGCCAAAGCCGCGTTTCATCGGTATCGGCCTCGCCGTACCAGTTCAGGGCAAATGCGCCCGCATCCTGGAAGTTGGCCCTCGACTTCAAAATCTGCGAAGCCCATTCGTTCCAGGCATCGCGTCCCATCTCATGGAGCGCCCGCGTTTCCTGCCCGTTCATGCGGCCTAAGTCCCTCTGCTTGCCGGATGCTCCAACCAAATCGCCCCGCCGTCATCCAGGAAAGGCAAGGCCTTACCCGGGATCGCAATATGTTGAGACGCTTACATCTTAACGATCCCGGCTCGCGCTTCGCTTGGCCGGGATGACAATCCATTGGCCCAGCCTCATTCGATCCCCCCTCTATCGGCAGCGATAACGGCAATTTAAGCGCAGACCGGGCTTTGCTCGCGATTTTTCCTTTTGAATAGCTGTGAAAAACCGTGCTTACGCTTGTCCACATTTAAACAAACCGAAACGGGACGGGTCATGGTCGAGTGGATCACTGTTCTCATCGTCTGCCAGCTGGCGGGCGAAGCGTTTGTGGCGTACACGCATGTGCCGATACCGGGACCGGTCTGCGGCATGGCGCTGCTCTTCGGTGCGCTGGTCTGGAATGGCCGGGTTCCCAAAGACCTTGGCAAAACAGCCGACGGCCTCCTCTCCAATCTGTCGCTGCTGTTCGTGCCCGCCGGCGCCGGGGTTATGCTGCATTTCAAGCTTCTGGCCGGCGACTGGCTTCCGCTTGGCGCGGCCCTTGTCGCAAGCACGCTTCTGACCATCGCCGTTACGGCCTGGCTGATGGCTCGCCTCTCAAGAAAGCCGCACCCGACATTTGAGGAACGGGTCCGTGACTGATCTCCGGGACATCTGGGCCTATCTGGCGGCGAGCCCGCTCCTGCATCTGGCGCTCACTCTCGTCGCCTATCGCGCGGGTTACCTCCTTTATCGGAGGCAGAAGTTCAACCCGCTGTTCAATCCGGTTCTGATCGCAGTCGCGATTGTTGTCTCGATCCTGATTGCGACAGGCACGAGCTACCAGACCTACTTCAAGGGTGCACAGTTCGTGCATTTCCTGCTCGGCCCGGCGACGGTGGCGCTGGCCGTCCCCCTCTACCGGCAAGTTGAGAGGGTGAGACGGTCGGGCCTCGCGATCCTGGTAAGTCTCCTGGTGGGCTCGCTCACGGCGGCCCTGAGCGCGATCGGCATCGTATGGCTTCTTGGCGGGGGGCGGGATTCCATCGCTTCCATCGCGCCCAAATCGGTGACCGCACCTGTCGCTATGGGCATCGCCGAGCAGCTTGGAGGCTTGCCGTCGCTCACGGCGGTCCTTGTCATCCTGACGGGTATCCTCGGCGCGATGCTGGGTCCGCCGCTCCTGAACAGGCTCGGCATCAAGGATTGGGCCGCGAGGGGCCTCGCCATAGGCGTGGCGTCTCACGGTATCGGCACGGCGCGAGCCCTTCAGGTCAACGAGATTGCGGGTGCCTTTGCGGGCCTGGGCATGGGACTGAATGCGCTGGCGACCTCGATCCTGGTCCCGGCGCTTTGGCATCTTCTATTCGGCGGACGATAGTACAGCCGGAGGCATGTTCGCACTCCATTCGCCGCAAGCGCGGCGTCACCCGGTGAGGGAGCTTATCCGCTTTCGATGGACTCAAAAGCGGGCTCTAAGTTTTTGTTTTGTCGTGCGTCTTTTATCGGAAACCGCTTCGCACTTTTCCGGACGCACTCTGCCGCCCTCGCCAATAGGCTCCCCCGATGTGCGTGGCCGCTCGCCGCCCCGACTGTTGCCACCCAACAACGAGTTCGACTTTCTCTCTACAACCAACTTTTTCGAAATTGCGCGGTCCCCGATCTTGGCTTATTGTCTGCGCCTCTGGTGAGCGGAATGCCAGCGGTGAAAGCGCCGCCCGCACTCGCTCCATGATGGGGTCCAGGCCTCGTCAGCTAGGAAAACCACGCAAATTGTATCGCCGTTCGGAAAACATGATCCGAGCGCGACAACTATTTTTGAAAGGATAGCAGCTATGAAATCCATATCGGAAAAGGGTAGCCCACTTGAGAATGTTGTTGTTTTTTTGATTTTCTTTGGTGTCATTCTTGGATTTTGCGGCGGTGTCATAGCCGTTTGGATGACCACATAACGCCAGAAGTTATGGCTGAAGCGTGGAGCGTCACATAAGCGAAAGCAGGTATGACTTGATCTGAGGTTCGGTGGTCGACGCTGAATTCTCGATCAAGTTGTGCGACCGCATACGGGATCGAAGAAATATCTTCACCGCTTGCACAAAAAAACATCACCTCGCAGTCGCGCCCCAAAATTAGCAAAGCTTGACGCCGTACTCGAAGCCGGCGAAGGTTCATCGCGGAACGGACATTTACGTAGGCTTTTTTCGATGAATAAGGACACAACTGTTCCTCCTCCTTTGGTTGACGTGAGCTTTTTGTTCAACCAGTACACTGACAAGCAAGTCTCAATTCGTTTCCACCCTAAAATGTACTCCATCGAACGCGAAGTGGAGGCGAACTGGGTTTGGCATGCCTTTGCGGGTATGGCACGCCTGAAAGGAAAGCTCACCTCTGAAGGGAGTACACCGCGATCATTTGCGGCGATCGGAACTGGAACTGGCGTGGACGCCATCGGTGCGGGGCTGATTTTCCCAGAACTGAACACTATTGCTGTCACCGACATCGAGCCCGGCGTCCTGGCTCAAGGGCTGGATAACGTCCGGAGGAATACATCCTCCGCGACCACGGTCAGCGGCTTCGTGGGAGACTTGTGCTGTCCCCTTCACGCTCTGCCCCAACGCTTTGATCTGATCTATGCAAACCTGCCGAACTTGCCGGTTGCGCGAAAAAAAGGTGGCGCGATTGATTTCAACACCTACTATGCTGAGCGAGATGGCGTTGAGATCGATCGTGAGGTCGACGACTATCTGTTAGGGTTTCAGCATCTGTTTTTACGGTCCGCGATGCAGGTCCTGAACGAGAAAGGCAGCGTCCTGCTCATGATAGGCGGCCGGTTTCCCTTCAAAATCTTTAAGCGGCTTGCGGAACTCGACGGGATATGTCTTCGAAGAACTCCTGTGTTCCTTAAGGCTTGAAACGGACCTTACGACAACAATCGATGCCTACGCCGCCCATGAGGGCGACGTAGAGTTTGATTATTACCTCTATGACGAAGCCAAGCTGGCGCTCGACGGCGAGCAGGAGCTTTCGGGAGAGGAACTCAAGGAGCTTCTGGCCCCTCACAGAGTCTCAGCGGCATCGGCACGCTCAGCGGGCCAAAGCGGAAAAAGGATCGGCCATACGCTGCATATGCTAAGGGCTATGCCAGACTCTACGCCGGGCTTCTCGCAGTAAGCTCGCGCTCCGCAATGAAGCCTACCTAACTCGCCGAACTCTGATCCTGCGCTGCGGTTTTCCACCTTAAATTGCATCAGAGAAATGCGCCGCTCACCTTAGTGCCATGTGGGGTATACATCGACATTGTAGCTATGCGCCTCTGCTTTGATGCTTGACATATCAGTGAAGAATGTATTGTTGCCATGACATTATGCTTGATAGGGGTTAAATGCAGTGCTAACCGGAGCCCAGCTGCGCGCGGCCCGCGCGCTTCTTGGCATTGATCAAAAAACGCTCGCTGATCGAGCGGGTGTCTCCTTACCCACCATACAACGCATGGAAGCAAGCCCTGGAATAGTTCGTGGAGTCGTCGACAGCCTCACGAAAATAGTAGAGGCGCTTGATCGCGCGGGCGTGGAACTGATCGGTGACGGCGCCACGAGCGGCGGAGGCGGGTGCGGCGTGCGGCTTAAGAAGCGGGCGGAGAGGTCTATCGAATGATTGCTGGCGGAGAATGGCAGCTTTCGGCGATTGCAGCCGCGCTCGCGATCTACGCCAGCGCCGCGCTTATGGCTGTGGTTGTGCCGCGCCGCTCGCTTTCCTTCGTTTATCCGGTTTGCGCTGCCGCGGCGGTCTTGGCGTGCGGTGCGGATCTTTCCGCATTTTTCACCCAAGTCACCCTGCAAGCGCACCTGCCCATCGGTCTGCCTTCAGTAGGCCTTCACTTCCGCCTCGATACTTTGAGCGCCTTCTTCGGGCTTATCGTCAATATTGGAGTATTCGCCGCAAGCATTTACGGCTTGGGGCTTAGCCGCGAAGACCTCTCCAAGCGCATCGAGCCTTTCTATCCCGCATTCTGCGCGGCCATGAACACCGTCCTTCTGGCGGACGACGCCTACGGCTTTCTTTTCTTCTGGGAGCTCATGTCGCTCACCTCCTGGCTGCTTGTCGTCTCCCGCAATTTGGACGAGGAAAGCCGGAAAGCTGGTTATGTCTACCTTGTCATGGCTGCGATCGGGACGGTCGCACTTCTTTTTGCGTTCGGCGGAATGGCCGGGTCTGCTGGCGGGTACGCTTTCGACTCCATCCGCGCCAGTCACCTGACACCGCTCATATCGGCATTAGTGCTTGCCGCGGCGTTGGTCGGGACGGGCTCAAAGGCCGGTATCATGCCGCTCCATGCATGGCTACCGCTCGCACATCCGGCTGCGCCAAGCCATGTCTCGGCGCTTATGAGTGGTGTGATGACCAAGGTGGCCGTCTACGCCATCATTCGCGTTGTTTTTGATCTCCTGAGCGATCCCCTTTGGTGGTGGTCGCTGCCGTTCATCATTCTCGGTGCCGCCACGGCGGTGGGCGGCCTTCTCTACGCGGTTCAAGAGCAAGACCTGAAGCGTTTGCTTGCCTATTCGACCATCGAAAATCTCGGCATCATCTTCGCCGCGGTTGGGCTTGCGATCGCATTTAAGTCTTCCGGCATCAAGTATGCCGCTGCCATCGCCATGGCGGCCGCCCTGCTTCACTCGCTCAACCATTCCTGGTTCAAGTCGCTGCTCTTTCTTGGGGCAGGAGCAGTCCTTCACGCCACGGGGCGCAAAGATCTCGACGGCTTGGGCGGCCTCATTCACCGCATGCCGAAGACCGCCTTTTATTGGTTGATCGGAGCGCTTTCGATTGCCGCGCTGCCGCCCTTGAATGGATTCGTGTCGGAATGGCTCTTGTTTCAAGCGGTGCTCGTGGGGCCGGTCTTTCCCGAGCCGATCCTACGCTTCCTGTCTCCCGTCGTCGGCGCAATGCTGGCGCTTGCGGCAGGGCTTGCCGCGGCCTGTTTCGTGCGGGCATTCGGAACCGTGTTTCTTGGCAGGCCGCGCAGCGCAGAGGCGGAGGCGGCTCATGAAGCACCGTTTGCCCAGACCACCGCGATCGGCCTGCTTGCTGTATTTTGTGCTCTCGGCGGCTTGTTCGGCGGCTTTGCCGCTTATGCCATCGGGCCTTTGCTGAATTCGCTTGCTGGAGCCGATCTCATGAATTTCGCGCAAGGTCCAACTCCATTTTCACTCATCGCTGTCAATGAGGCGCGCGCGATCTACGATGCTCCGACAATTGCGTTTTTCGTCGCGATATCATCTCTTGCGACGATGGCTACCGTCCATCTTCTTGCGAGCGAGCGAACCCGGCGATCGCCTGCGTGGGACTGCGGTTTTCCTGATGCATCGCCCGCGACCCAATACACCGCTTCGAGCTTCAGCCAGCCTCTTCGGCGTGTCTATAGCGGTATAGTCTTCAAGGCCGCCGAACAGGTTGATATGCCTCCTCCCGGATCGCTCCGGCCTGCGAAGTTCCTGGTGCGGTTCCACGACTACCTCTGGCGCTATTTATACCTGAAACCGGCAGAAGGCCTCTGGTCCCTCTCCAAACGGTTTAACGTCATTCATTTTCTCACAATCCGCCTCTACCTCGTTTTCATGTTCTGCACACTCATTACGCTTCTCATTATAACAGCGACGTGGATGTGATGCCGGCTTCCCTTCAATCCTTTCTTGCCCAGGGCGCTCAAATGTGTCTTGTGCTCGCCATTGCGCCTGCGGTGACCGGGATCACACGGCGTGTCAAGGCAAGGCTGACGCGACGGCGGGGGGCGCCAATCCTTCAAGGCTACCGCGACCTCTTGAAGCTCGTTCGCAAAGACGTCGTGCTCGCCGAAAACGCTTCCTGGTACTTCCGCTCAGCGCCTTACCTTATCTTCGCTTTTACCTGGGTAGCTGCGGCACTTGTTCCGACGCTGGCGTCGGGGCTGATGTTCAATTGGGCTGCCGATGTGGTCGCATTGGTTGCGCTCATCGGTGCGGCTCGGGCGCTGCTCGCCCTTGCGGCCATGGATGCAGGCACGGCCTTTGGCGGAATCGGCTCATCGCGCGAGATGATGATCGCCTCGCTGGCGGAACCCGCGACGCTTCTCGTGGCACTGACTATAGCATTCGCCGCCGGCACGACAAGGCTGCCCGAAGTCGCGCAATATCTGATCAATCAGCCTCTCGAACTCCGGGTTTCCTTTGCACTTGCTTTTGTTGCGCTCGTCATTGTGGCGCTTGCCGAGAATGCTCGCATTCCCGTCGACAACCCCGCGACGCATCTTGAATTGACGATGGTGCACGAGGCCATGGTGCTCGAATATTCGGGCCGCCACCTCGCCATGATCGAAGCGGCGGGTCATCTGAAACTCGTTCTCTACATTTCGCTGATCATCTGCCTCTTCCTGCCCTTCGGCATGGCTCCTATCGATGGCGGACCGGAAGCCTGGTCGGTCGGGCTCGCGGCGTATCTGGCGAAGGTCTCTATCGCAGCCGTGGTGCTCGGCGTTTGGGAAGTGAGCATCGCGAAAATGCGGGTTTTCCGGGTGAGCGAGTTTCTCGGCGGCGCCTTCGTTTTCTCCTTCCTGGCGATCCTGCTCGCGTTCCTTTCAAAAGAGGTGCTGCGGTGACGAACGCCTACGACGTCGCGCATTTCCTCGCCGGGATGATGCTCGTTTGCAGCTTCACGCTTCTTTATCAAGACCGGATCTTCGCCGTTCTCAACACGTTCGCGGCGCAGGCGATGATGCTCTCGCTCGCCGTTGCGTGGCAGGGCTACATTCAGAGTTCGCCCGACCTCTTCATCACGGCGGCCATGGCCTTCGGTCTAAAAGGGATCGTGATACCTGTTGCCTTGAATCGCATGATCATCCGTCTCGGAATTCATCGTGATGTCGATCAGGTGGTCAATGTCGGCGTAGCAATGTTTCTCGGGCTTGGTCTCACGAGCCTCGCGCTGCTGCTCGTCCTCAAGGTGACGCCGGGCGCGGCATCCTTTACGCGGGAAGGGCTTGCACTCGCCCTTGCGATTATTCTTCTAGGCTTCCTCATGATGATAATCAGGCGCAACGCCGTGACCCAGATTGTCGGCTTCATGTCTCTCGAGAACGGCCTGATTCTCGCCGCCACAGGCGCGCGCGGCATGCCACTCGTGGTTGAAGTCAGCGTGGCTTTCTCCGTGCTTATTGCCCTTTTTGTTTTTGCGGTTTTCGTCTTCCGCATACGGGAGCGCTTTGACAGCGTTGACACTGAGGCCCTTGAGCGTGTCCGAGGAGCGCGGCAATGAACCAGGCTGTTTATGCAGTCGTCGGTATTCCGTTTTTCTCGGCGCTCCTGCTCGCTCTCATCCCAAGCTACAGACTTACGGCAATCGGCAACGTGCTCGCCTGCGGGCTAACCTTTGCGGCGAGCCTTTCATTTCTCGCCCTTCCTACCGTCGTTAAGAATTACATCATCCTCGACGATCTCAATGTCTTCTTCATCATTCTGAACACGCTTGTCGGCTTTACCACGTCGGTGTTCAGCGGGAGCTACATAGAGCACGAGATCGAAACGGGACACCTGACACCCCGCTTCGTCCGGTATTATCACGCCATGTTCCAGGCCATGATGGGCGGGATGAACCTCGCGCTTCTTGCCAACAATATCGGCCTGATGTGGGTGGGTCTGGAATTCGCAACGCTGATGACCGTTATCATGGTCGGGATCTATAGGACCCCGACCGCGCTGGAGGCGGCCTGGAAGTACTTCATCCTCGGCATTGTCGGCATTTCCCTCGCATTTTTCGGCACGATCATCGTTTATCTCGCGGGGCAGAGCGTTCTCGGCGAAGGCGCTGCTGCGATGACCTGGAGCCGCCTTATGGAGGTTGCGCCGCAACTCGACGCGCCACTCATAAGCCTCGCCTTTATCTTTCTGCTTGTCGGCTACGGAACGAAGGTGGGCCTTGCGCCGCTGCATGCCTGGCTTCCCGATGCCCATGCCGAGGGTCCGACCCCTGTTTCCGCGGTGCTATCGGGGCTTCTGTTGAATGTGGCGCTCTTCGCGCTTCTTCGCTTCAAAATGCTGCTCGCCGCGCATCCGGGCGCGCTTAAGCCGGGCCCGATCATGATCACCATTGGGCTGATTTCGCTGATCTTCGCGGCGTTCATGCTCTATCAGCGCCGAGACATAAAACGCTTGTTTGCCTACTCCTCGATAGAGCACATGGGGCTCATCACCTTTGCATTCGGCATGGGCGGTCCGCTCGCGAATTTCGCGGGACTCTTGCACATGGTGATGCACAGCCTCACGAAATCCGCGATTTTCTTTTCCGTTGGCCATGTCGCGCAGGCGAAGGGCACCAAAAAGCTAGCCGATATCCGCGGCCTGAGCGTCTCGAATCCCGCGCTTGCCGTGGGTTTGGCCGCCGGCGTGATTGCGATTTCCGGACTGCCGCCTTTCGGTGCCTTCATGAGCGAATTTCTTATCCTGACCTCTACCTTCGCTCGTGAGCCGCTGCTTGCGCTTGCTGTTGCATTCGGCCTGCTCGTCGCGTTCGGCGCCCTCCTCCTCCGCCTTCAGAATGTTCTTTTCGGTGCACCTTCCGAACCGGCGCATCAGGTCTATGCCTCCCCAGCACCTTTAATCGTGCATCTGTCCCTGGTCCTGATTGCGGGGATCTATCTGCCCGCGGCGTTGGTGTCCGGGTTCCATCGGGCCGCGGAGTTGCTCGGATGAAAGACACAGATTACCCAGGAATAGCGACTGACGCCGTCGCGCTCATCGATACGATAGAAGACGGGGACGCCGGGCCGGACGGCTACACGCGCGTAGAGGCGACAGAGGCACTTTGGGCCAGTTTGGCGAAAGGTTGCGCCGCAGGCTGGCAGGACCTCAGCGCGCTCTGGTTCGATAACGGCCTGATGCACATGGCCTTGTCCGACCCTGGCAGACGCAGGCGAGCGATCTTCTCGCTTCCTGCTCCCTATGGCGTCTACCCTGCGGTTGGCTGCCATCACACTCCCGCGATGCGGCTTGAACGGGCGATGCGCGATCTTTACGGAACGAATCCTATCGGGCTGCCCGATGACCGCGCCTGGCTCGACCACGGCGTCTGGCCAAGCCGGCCAGCGAGAGAGGAAAAGGGCTATAGGTTTCTTCCCGTCGAGGGCGTCGGCTTGCATCAGATTCCTGTCGGCCCGGTTCACGCTGGGATTATCGAGCCAGGTCATTTTCGGTTTACGGCCAACGGCGAGACAGTCGCCCGTCTCGAACAGCGGCTCGGCTACGTGCACAAGGGCATAGAGGCGCTCTGCGCGGGCGCTTCTGTCGATCAGGCAGGAAAAGTCGCCGCGCGCATTTCCGGGGACAGCACAGTCGCGTATAGCTTCGCGTTCTCGCGAGCCGTGGAAAAAGCGCTGGGCTGGGAGATCCCGGCGCGCGCCCATTTGTTGCGTGGCACCATGGCCGAGTTGGAGCGTCTTGCGAACCATGTGGGCGATGTGGGCGCGATTTGCAACGACGCCAGCGTCATCGCCCTCCAGGCCCGGTGTTCGATCATCCGAGAGGAAATTCTCCGCATAAATGCAGCATGCTTCGGCCATCGCATGATGATGGATCGCATCGTTCCGGGTGGCGTGGCCTGCGATGTAGACAAGGACTGCAGCGCCGCAATCCTTGCGCTCATGGACACCATTGAAGCCAGCTTCGTTCGAGTAGCGCGGGTCTACGATCAGTCGCCCTCGTTACAAAATCGCATGGTGAGCACAGGCATCGCACAGCCCGAGTTTGTCCGGGAGTTCGCTGCCGGCGGCTATGTCGGCCGTGCCGCGGGCCGCGCCTTCGACGCTCGGGCAGCCTTCGCTTACCCGCCCTACGACAGCGTCACATTCGAGATACCGACGCGTGTAAAAAGCGATGTCGACTCGCGAGTTTGGGTCCGTATCGACGAAATCGGCCAGAGCATCTCCATCGTGCGCCAACTTCTGGCGAAGCTTGAAGCAGGACCAGTGTTCTCGCCCCCGCCACCGTTCGCTCCCGGCGATGGAGCCGCGCTGATCGAATCGTTTCGTGGCGATCTATTTCTCTCGGTCCGGATCCAAGAGGAAGGCCGGGTTGCGCATCTTCACGCCCGCGACGCATCCTGGTTTCAGTGGCCGCTCCTGGAGACCGCTATCAAAGGCAACATCGTCGCCGACTTTCCTTTATGTAATAAGTCGTTCAACTGCTCCTATTCGGGTCATGATTTGTAGGGCCGTCCATGCATATTCTCCTTCTCGACGCGCTTCTCAAAGGCCCTGCAACAACCGCTGCCCCAAAGCCCCTCGAGGCGATGCTTGCAGAGCTGGCCAAGGCGCTGGGTGAGCGCGCACGCTGCAGGCTCGGGCGTTCCCTCGCAATCCGCGAGGTTGACGCCGGCTCATGTAACGGCTGCGAGCTCGAAATCAACGCACTCAACAACCCCATTTATGACGTGGAGCGCTTCGGGCTGAAATTCGTCGCCTCGCCCCGACATGCTGACGTGTTGTTGGTCACTGGCCCCGTCACATGGAACATGCGTGAGGCGCTGGAGCGCACCTACGCCGCAACGCCCGATCCGAAATGGGTTGTAGCCGTTGGTGACTGCGGGGCAAATTGCGGGGTATTTGCGGGAAGCTATGCGTGCGTTGGCCCGGTGTCGTCGGTGGTCCCCGTAGATCTGACTGTGAGCGGGTGTCCCCCCCAGCCTGTGGATCTTCTCAAGGGTCTGCTCGGGCTCATGGAGGAGACTAACAAGTCAATTAGATAAGGCTGCTTGCCAGCAGCGGATCCCGAATTTACAATAATGGTACTACACAGCGACATCAGCCGGGGCGGATTTAAACAGTCAGCTTTGCTTGAGCCTGTGTAGCAGGCCGCATTTGTGTTGTTGGCGGCGGGCTGTTTGCGCCGTTTCCTGTGGTGACTGCGTCGCCCTCTCGGCACAACGTAAGTGCAAGGGTCGCCGCTGCGCGATCGAGCTTGCCTCCGATAGAAGCATTCGCGTAGCCGTGGAGCACTACTCCACACTTGCTTCAGGATGGCGTTCGATCCAGTCCGCGATGACAGACCGATGGAAGAGACGCACATAGCCGCAATCGGCGCAGGTCAGGACAAAGAGGCCAAACATATCCGCACGATTGATATCGTATCCGCCAAACCTGAACCCGGGCAACGCGAAGTGAAAGTTCCCGTTCTCTTCATTGACCAAGTCGCACTTATCATGGCTGCATGACGGGCAGTTGCGCGAAATGCCTTTGGCTTCCAGAAATCGAATTGCATCCGATAATTTGATGGGCTTAAGCATTCCGTGTCCTCATGACCGGCGAAAAGAGCTGGCCCGCGAAGCGGGCGCGGTGTTCGACAAACAACGGCTCGACGCGGAATGCCGCCGATCGCCACAAGCAAGAAGTTTTTCACCGGCAAGACTTTTAACCCGAATACGACTCTAAGGTAAGTCTTTTGGTCCATTCTCGCGGCGTCAGCAGAGGGGCCACCACCAACGATCAAGCTTCGCTGGCACAGCTTGTGTCTCGCCCGCTTTCAACTGCGCCGGCTACCCAAGAGCGATCTTGAGGCTCGCGACGTGTCGCGAGCGAGAGGCCTTCCAACCCTATGGCGCGCGGGACATTTCGGCCTGCGGCCCCACCCCTTCACTTGCAGGCAAAGGGTGATCTCAACCCGCGAAATCAACCTCAAGGGCCAATAGCAAAACCGCGCACCGAAGGCTCTCAGTCATTCATTGGTTGGCTGGAATGTCTCCGCCAATCGACCAGGTTTCTCCCGAACGGAGAAGCTTCTGGAGGTCGCGCGTCTTGCTTGCCGCAACCTTCTGATTCAGGGCGACCATGGCCCCGTCGAAGGTCGGCATCGGGTCGCAATAGAGAACGCCAAGAGCCAGCGGGAATTCGTCGGCCGGCATGTCGATGAGAAGCTGAGCGACTGTCCTGCTCGTTTCATCGTGGACGAGGACGCCGGCGCTCTTCCAGTCGCCATCGGTGACGTCCACGACCTCAAGCCGCAGTTCATCGCGATTGAGCTTCAGTCCTTTCGTGCCCTTGGAAAAGAGCATCGGTTCGCCATTCTTGACCCAGACCACAGTATTGGGCTGGGTTTTCTTGTCCGCATATTCGTCGAATGCGCCGTCGTTGAAGACCGCGCAATTCTGATAGATTTCGACGAAGCTTGTCCCTTTGTTCTCATGCGCGCGCTTAAGAAGGGTGAGCAACTCCTTCTGCGCCATATCGACGGACCGCGCGACAAACCGGGCGCCCGCGCCAAGTGCGAAACCGGATGGGCTTGCGGGTTGCTCGACCGAGCCGAATGGCGTCGACGGCGAGCGCGTGCCTTGCCGGCTGGTCGGCGAGTATTGCCCCTTTGTCAGACCGTAAATTTCGTTATTGAACAACAGCACCTGACAGTCGAGATTCCGGCGCAGCAAGTGAGCCGTGTGATTGCCGCCGATAGACAGACCGTCGCCATCGCCGGTGACGATCCACACATCGAGATCGGGATTGGCGAGTTTGATGCCCGTGGCCACCGCCGGCGCCCGACCGTGGATCGTGTGGTATCCATAGGTTTCGACATAATAGGGGAAGCGGCTTGAACAGCCGATCCCTGACACAAAGACGGTGTTCTCTGGCTTCGCCCCGATCTCTGCCAGCACGCGCTGAACAGCCTTTATGATCGAATAATCGCCGCAGCCGGGGCACCAGCGCACTTCCTGGCTGGAAGCGAAATCGGCCGCTGTCAATGGGCGGGTGGGAGCAGTTGTATGCATCGAAATTGTCCTCTTACACCAGCGCCTGATGAATTGCCGCCTCTATTTCCGCGATACGGAAGGGCTGGCCGGAAACCTTGCTCAAGGACTTGGCATCGACAAGATACTGGTCGCGCAAGACCGTCTTGAGCTGGCCAGTATTCATTTCGGGAACGAGGATTCTTTCGTAGCTCCTGAGAAGCGTTCCGAGGTTGCGGGGCAATGGCCAAAGATGGCGGATGTGAATTTGGCTGACATCGGCCCCGTTGGCGCGCGCGCGTTGCACACCCTGCTGGATTGCGCCGAACGTGGAGCCCCAGCCAACCACGGCGAGCTTGCCACCGGACTCTCCTAGCATGACCTCTTGCTCGGGGATGAAGTTGGCGACGCCGTCGATCTTGGCTTTTCGCGTGTCGGTCATCTTCTGATGGTTGGCGGGATCGTAAGAGATCTCGCCCGTGCAATAATTCCGCTCTATGCCGCCGATCCGATGGGTCAGACCGGGCGTCCCTGGCTTGATCCAGATGCGTTTCAACGTCTCGGCATCCCTTGCATAGGGATTGATCCGCCCTTCAGTCGGCACCTGATGATAGAACTCGGCGGCGAAGCTTTCCAGCGCCGCCAGATCCGGAAGCCGCCATGGCTCCGCGGCATTGGCCATGTAGCCATCCGTCAGCAAGATGACCGGCGTCATGAATTGCACGGCCAAACGCACCGCCTCGATGGCCGATTCGAAACAGTCGGCCGGGCTTCGCGCTGCAATAACCACCAGCGGGGCGTCCCCGTTGCGCCCATAAACCGCCTGGTAGAGGTCGGATTGCTCGGTCTTGGTCGGCAATCCAGTGGAGGGACCGCCGCGCTGGCAATTGACAATCACGAGCGGCAGTTCCGACATGATGGCGAGCCCGATCCCCTCGGTTTTGAGCGCCATCCCAGGGCCCGACGTGGACGTGACGCCGAGCTTGCCGGCGTAAGAGGCGCCAATCGCGGCACAAATTGCGGCGATTTCGTCTTCAGCCTGGAAGGTTGTGACGTCGTGTTCCTTGAGATGCGACAGATGGTGCAGAATGCCGCTCGCCGGCGTGATGGGGTAGGAACCGAGGAACATGGGCAGCGAACAAAGTTCGCTCCCCGCGACGAGACCGAGCGCGGTGGCTTCGCTACCGGTGATCGTCCGGTAAAGGCCCGGCGCCATCTCTGCCGGCGCGATCCGGATCTGGCCCAAGGGCAGCCCGAGTTCAGAATTCTCGCCATAGGAGTGGCCAGCGTTCAGAGCAGCAATGTTGGCGTGGGCAAGCGACGCGCTCTTGGCGCCGAATTTATTGTTGATCCAATCGACAACCGGCTCACGGTCGCGATCGAACATCCAGAGTGCCAAACCGAGCGCCCACATGTTCTTGCACCTCAGCGCCTCGGTGGACCCGAGCCCGTGAGGCTTCACCGCGTCGAGGGTAAGACGCGAAATGTCGAGTGGAACCACCTCGAATTTTGCCAGCGACGAATCTTCGAGAGGATTGGCGGCATAGCCAGCCTTGCGCAGGTTCCGTTCACCGAAAGCACCGGAATCTGCGATGATCAAGCCGCCCGGGCGCAAATCGGCGACATTCACTTTGAGCGCCGCCGGGTTCATGGCAATCAGCACGTCGGGTTCATCGCCGCAGGTTTCGATGGAGGTCGAGCCAAAATTGATTTGAAAAGCTGAGACGCCGAAGGTTGATCCCTGAGGCGCACGAATTTCAGCCGGAAAATCTGGAAATGTAGCGAGCGCGTTTCCGGCGAGAGCTGTAGCGAGAGTAAATTGGTTTCCGGACATTTGCATGCCGTCGCCTGAGTTGCCCGCGAATCGGACGACAGCAGATTTACGCACCACGGCGTTGAGTACGGAATCAGCTGCGGAAGCGGCGAAATCTCGAGCCATGATAACCTGCTTTTTTAAAACGAGCGGCAAAACTGCTTCCCGCATCAACGCATCGGCTGCCTTGTTGGCCAAGGTGGCAAACGCCGGCCATCATGATGAGGAAGGCTTAGGTCATAGCCAGCTTTGGCGAGGACCGCAAGGCGTTGTTCGCCAAGTGATACGGAAGAGGGGGGGCACCTGCGACGCTGAAGCCTCGGACGCCAGGACAGCGGCCAGTTTCAGTATGGTGATGTCGTGCGCTCTCCACACGGAGAAACAGGAACCTGCCCCTTATTCTTTAGCGCAGCAATGCCCATCAATTCGACGCGCATCACATTCGCTGCCTTCATTTTCTACGGCGTCTCCGCCGAGATACTTATACTTTTATAGTTTTTATTGAATTCCAGTTAAGCACCTAGAACGATGCTCGACGGCGATTTGATATTAATCAATATTAGTCTCATTCCCGCGCTTCCAGACTTAGCTCGAGGCCATGCGCTGGCGCGGAACCCCTCGCCATCGTCCCAAGCCGTACCGCGGATGCCAAGGAGCGTCGGGTCTCCCGTCCGCTCGTCGTCGCCGAAGTGCCTTGTGAGGCTGACCGTGGAATTCGAGAGCGACGCCGGATCGACGCAGGCCGCCTCAGCGTGAGGGCCCCCAGCAAAAAGAAGAACGAACAGCGCTGCGTGAAACCAGCGCAATCGTTCCGCGAAGACGGCTTTCATCCCGGTAGGCCCCTCCAGCTGTTCAAGCGAAAGCTATAGGGAAAGCATATCGGATAAATCCAATCTATGGTTAATGATTTTCGGCGGGCCTTCGGCGCTCAACCGGAACCAACCGCCCCCAAGATTGCGAGGAGACGCGGCGCTTGCCCGCGAATTTCGGAGGCCACATCATGGTCTAGCTTTGCTACCCAGCCCGCGGGAAGGGCGGCGAGGCCATAGGTTGCGCCTGCAAGCATCCCCGCCAGCGCGCCGGTGGTATCGGCGTCTCCACCCTGATTGACGGTCTGAATGAGGCAATCGGCAAAGGATCGCGTGCCAAGGTAGAAGTGCAGCACGGTTTGCATCGTGTCGACAATGAAGGCCGAGCTCTGGCCTGGATAGGGCTCGAAGCGGAAAGCTTTGTGTTTTGCCGCCAGGTCGCCGCTCATCTTTCGGACTTCCTCCTTGCCGCGCCCGTCAAGGAGGCTGTGTACCATGGAGATCAGCGTCAGGCAGGCGTCGTCCGAAAGCGGGTGATGATGCGTGATCCGCGCCTGGGCGAGCGACCAGGCTTGCGCCGTGACGGGATGTCCGAAGGTCGCCAGCGCCAATGGCAGAACACGCATGGCGGCTCCATTCCCGGCGTCGCCATCCGAGAACGAGCCTTCGACGGTGCCATGCTCGATGTAGCGCCGGATGCCGCGGCGGCAGGTATTGCCCACGTCGGCGGGGCCGGTTTTCAGCCATGCCGCAAATTCTTCGCACACATCCCTTGTATCGAGGCCCCCGCGCCGAATGATCGAGCGGCCGAGCGCCAGCGCCATTTGGGTATCGTCGGTCACTTGCCCGGGTTTGAGCCGCAGCCAGCCGCCGCCCACGATCTCGCGGTGGACGCCGTATTCCGCGGCGATCTCCCCTTTTTTCATGAACTCGACCGTGGCGCCGAGGGCGTCGCCGATGGCAAAGCCCAGAAACGCGGCCATGGCCCGGTTTTCGACAGTCAGGCCGGTCATGCCAAGGCCTCCCTAAAGTGCGTCCGGAAAAGTGCGGAGCGGTTGTCCGATAAAGGCGCTTTTGATTGCCTCCAAAAGCGGGTTCTAAATGTACTCGACCGTCACGCGGTAATCGCCGCCGACAACCAGATACTCGCCTTCGCCCTGTAACGGATTCGAAGATAAGAGCCTATTGAAAAACAGGATCTTGCTGACTGGAACTCGTGCCGTGAGGATTGAGTCGCCGAAGCAGGAGGCGATGCCTCGATCAAATGAAAAGGAAACCAGATTGTTAAGCTGGATTACAGCATAGCGCTTGTCGATCTGCTTCACAATCCGATGCTCATCGAACGCGTTGATCCCTCGGAACAGCGTCAAATGCGATTGCCCAGGGTATGCAAAGCGCTGAATCGCCCATTGGCAGAACTCGAAAAGCAGATCGAGCTGCACGTAGATGGCATTGTTGTGGAAGCGGCTGGACATCTTCTCCTCCACATAGGTGGTCCAGGCGCGGGTCGAAACGCGCTCGATGACCTCCTTATGGAAGGAAGGCCCAATGCCAAACCGGCTTTCGACCCAGCCCTTGAGCACCGCGCCTTGCTGTCCGTTGCTGTCGAAACCCCAGCCCTGGATCAATCGCAAAAAGGACGAGCGATAGCGCCTTCGTCCAGCGCCATGCCCCGCTCCCTCGCGCTGCTCAGGATCGATACCGAACATTGCCATCATATAGCATGTGAACGCTTCGCCCGCCTCGGCCAGATCACCAGCTTGAGCCAGCATGTCGAACAGGCTCGGGTTCATTTCAAGCACACCCGAAATATGGAGCGGAAACGGATGGTCGTTGAACGCGCAGCTGGCGAGCCACTCCGTAGGCAACCCCAGGAGATTGGTGGAATGTCCGATGCCGCGCCGCCTGTTTGCTCCCATGACTTAAGAATTGCCCGAAGGAGCGCGATCCTTCAACGCGCTTAGTGTTGCACCAATTCATGAAGGCCGGATAGGCGCGACACAGCTTCTGTCCGTGTCATCGAAGTGAAAACAGCTCCCTTGGGATAGAGGCCGCGGCGCTAAACCAGGTGTATCGCAAGGCCTTGCTTGCGCCAGCAGCACAAGAGTCCCATTCAGCTCTCGGGAGCGGAAGGGTTCAAAATGAGCATAAGCAGCCCGCTGAACCTTCCGCAGCAGACAGACTGCCACGCGTGTGCTCAATAATTAGATCTCCGCCGGGCTTAGCCGTCAAGCGGAGCGGCAGCGCATGGCGGAAGGTTCACAAGGGCTCAATGACTTCAGGCAAGCAGCGCCTCTATGCGGCCTTTTTCTTTTTGACGCGCCGCGCTCTGATTGCCTTTACCTGCCGCCCGAGGCGAGCGTCAGAAACGACAGCCAAATCGACCTCGTATGTTCCTGCGATCCAATCCGGCTCGATAAGCACCACGCGGACACAGGCGCTATTGGTGTCATCGCTGTATTCGTCGCGCCAAGTTTCGAAATCTGAGAAATGCTGCTGGACGACGAGTTCTGCGGCGATTATGCCGGTGCCGGTCTGGTCAGCCCAGTCTGGCAGCACCGCCTCTTCGTGGAATGCGGCATCGCCGTCTTTGGCGGAGTCCTGATTGGAGATTGAGTAGAGAATAGTGACGGACATCAGGCGGCTTCCTTCTTATAACGCTTTCGATGATAAGGCGATCGAGCTGCTTGACCAGCTTCATGCGTTCCGCCGCTAACGGCCCAGAACTCAAGTCCCTGTTCTATCCAAGATATGCTGTCGATTTTTTAGCTCGCGATAATGACACTTTAACTGTGGCTTGGGCTTGCGATTTTTCCGCAAGCGAGTTTTTTGGCTCAAAACTAGGCGCAAGCTTGCCCGCCAACGGAAAACATTGTAGGTTAAACGGTTCTGTGTCGCCTGCGTGCCCGTGGGCGCTCTCGACGAGAGGCTCGAGGCATCCGCCTTGGGGTCGCGAACCGCGTTGAAGATAATCAAGTATAATTCCGCTTTTGCCCCGGCGCCTGTCGGGCACTTGCTGTCTCGGCATGCTGCGGCCGCTCCTGGTCTTGCAAGTCCGCCAGGATCTTTCGAAGGGCTGCAAGCGACTTTTCAGCCTCCTTGACGTGTTTGCCGATGGCCTCGGATTGGGTGGCATGGCGGTCAAGCGCCAGCTGGAAGGCTCCCCGCGTCATCTGGAGCGCCGTATCAAGTTGCTCCGACAGGGCGCACTCAAAGTGCATGAAGGCGTCCTCAATGTTGCGCTTGACCGCCCATTCGAGATTGGAAATGTTGTTCACGACCGCCTTCTCGGCATCGGCGGCGAGGTTGCGATAAAGCTGCCGCTCGCGCATGCTCTTCGGCATCAGGCTCGAAAGAGCGCCTTTTGAAAGACCGATAAGCGAAAACAGCGGCTTCCGCCGCGACCCAATAGGGGGTTCGCTTTATCTCGAACGCCTCCTCGGAGTGCGGCAGGCTGAATGCGATAGCATGAGATTGTGGTTGGTCGAGTTCATGAGCATGTCGAACACGCGGAAAAAAGACGGACTTGCAAAGCTCTTCATGTCAGCACGCTTTGATTTTTATTGGAGCGCTTTGGCAAAAACAGTTTCAAAGCTGATCCTCAACCTACAATTCAAATAAGCAAAGCCTCAGGCAGCGGCCGCACTTTCACTCATTGTCCGCAGGTACTTGGCACTACCGCTAATCCCTCGGCAGGAAGCATCCCCGGCGCGCCCGGCCTATTGGGCAGGTTCAACCAACGGGCGGGGAAGAACGGCTTGTTGCCGCGCCGATAATGCATTAACCTGTGACGGTTAACAGCAGCGCGTAAGGATTTATTTCCGGCCTGAATTTGTGCCCGAAAATGCGATTTTCGGCGCGAGTTTGAGCGAGATGCCGCTTTCACAACGAAAAGCCGGCCGGCCACTCCATCGCGGCGTCCCTGCGGCGCGTCAGTACCAGACGCACTTCCCGTGACTCCAGGCCGTCGCGCAAAAAGCGACGTCGCCAAGGAATTGGGCGACTGGCGCGTGGGTGACGTAAATCAGAGCGCTTGCGCCTGCGATGAGGCTTGCGGTCAATCCTGCGGCCACGAGATACCAAATGCGCGACAGGATCAGCGTGATCTTCACCGGCATCTGCTCTTTGGCCGTTAGCGGCGTTTCTGGATGATCTGAAATGCTATGGGCGGCGGTTCGCGCGCCGGGCGTGAAGCGCGCAAAAATCCCTGTCAAGCCGACGATCAGATGCACCGAAGCCGGCACAATCGGGGTCATCAGCATCCCGGTTACGAACAACCCGTCGGTCCAGGGAGTCTCGATCGCCTTATTCAAGAGCGCTTCCCAATTGAACCGGGTAAGGCTGGCCGAGGTGAACGCGAAGTTCAGAAGTTCAAGCGTGTTCGGCAGAAGCGCTGTCAGCGCCACCAGCAGCAAAGCGCCGGAGACGAAAGTGCCGAGTACGGCGCCGAAGACTTTCAGCTCTCCGACGAAATCGGGCTTCGCCTGCTCCGCCTGCTTCAGCAGATAGCGTGTCGCGCTCCAGGATAGCCAATCAATGGACGCGTTTGTGAGGGGGAGCAGGATAAAGAACAGGAATAGGAGCAGCGTGAACTCGCTTGCGAAGGCGAGCGCGGCTCCGGCGAGGATGGCGATCGTCACGGAGAAAAGCGTCGCGCCTGCAAGCGCAAACGCAAGCGCCAGCACAAGGGCAAGTGCGAACCCGCCCGCCATCGCGCCAAGCAACGAGCCTGCATTCGACATCTGGCCCGAGAACGCCGACGCGATGGAGAATGCCATCGTGAAGGCCACCATGAAGGCGAATCCGCCGAGAAGAACCCGGGCAATCGTCTGCGCAATCGCATAGTCTCCGCCGAGCGTCGTCCAGCCCTGCTCGATCAGCCGGAGCAAATTCCTGAATGCGGCCACGATGACGTAGGCAATAATCAGGAACCCGGCGACGAAAAGCGCGGCTTGCCAGGTGGAGATCCGGTTCGCGCTGATGCCGTTCGCGACGAGCGTTATAAGAAGCAGCGCGATTGGAAAGATGAAGGCAATGGCGAGGCAGCGCTCGAAAGCCTGGCCGCTCAGCGCCGGGCCAAACCATTCGGCGAGCCATTGGTTGAAGCGGCGCACGGTGACGAGATAGGCTTGGAAAGGCGGCGCGGCTCCGAGGCGATCCTTCAGCGCCATGCGGTCGTTGTAATGCGAAAGCTGGCTGTTCAGCGAGCGTTCGGGAAATGGCAGGAGCCAAGCCAGGATGGTCGCCAGCAGGGCGGTCAAGGCCGCCATGACCGATAAGACGCCCCATCCCTGCCATATCACCAAGGAAAGGCCCGCTTCAGCCGGTTGCATACGCCCCCCCAAAAAATCCACCCCGCCGCCGCTTGGTTAGCAACCTACACCGGCGCATGCAAGCCGCGCATGAGCGCGCCGGCGGCTAAGGGGTGCTTTTCTCTCCCGTAATATGAATCTCCACCGGGTTTTTTTGCCTTTCGGTAGAAAACTGTCGATTCCAGCCATCTTGGCGACGGTCAGGACGCAAATCGGACACAAGATTCCACAAAGAAAGGCGCGCTGGATGCATAGTTCAGCCCGCGTTTAATCGGATCGATTAAGGGCGGAAAAAGGTGATCTATTCTAAAACGCTAAAGCAGCTTATCCGCATCCAAACGGACGCCGGCTTCTCTAGCGCGTAACAATAGCCGCCGCTCTGTTCACCGCAGAATAAGGGACGGATCGGCGCCGTGCCGTTTCTTGAGGTCGAATGATTAACGTGATCACGCAATCGATATTGCGAAAACTTTGGCCGGACCAGCGCGATATGCCTCGCGAGCGCAGCGCGCATGTGTTTCTGGCACGCCGGTCTGCTGCCGTGGCAAGAGCCGCTTTGGTTTTCGCGGCTGCGTTTTCTGCCTTCCTTTTGAGCACTCAGGTCTCGCAGGCCAAAGGATCATCCGGCGCATGCGAGGAGGTAGCCGAGCTGTCGGTGCTGGCCTCCCCCATCGCGCCCTGGAGGGGAGCGCCCTTGCGCGTCCTGTTCGCCGCCGAAAAGCCGATGGACGGCGAGCTTTCGCTCATCTCGCCGGATGGACGCGTGGCAACAACATCGCGTGAGCGGCGCGGCGGTCCGCCCTATTTCTGGCTCGCCGAAGTCGCATCGCCATCCGCCGGGACATGGCGCGCGAAGCTCTCGACAAGTTCGGGGGCGCCTGCCGATTGCGCGACGATCACCCACGATATCGCTGTCTCCGACCGCCAGCCTCCGCCCCCGCACAACGGGGAAAGCAGCGTCTGGCCCATTCGCAACGAATGGAGCCGGTCGACGGAGAATTTGTACTCTGCATGGATCGAGAAGCTCTTCGATGCTCCGCTGGATGCGGCGCCCTCCTGGCCCGCTTTGCACGAAGTGCTGCGCGATCGCTCGCGCAATATCCTGTTCAACCACTTGGGCCTGCGTGAAGATCAGGCGGGGCTCGTCATGCGTCCCGACTGCGCGGATCTCCCGTACTTCCTGCGCGCCTATTTCTCGTTCAAGATGGGCCTGCCGTTCGGGTATTCGAAATGCTCGCGCGGCGGAGGCGGCCAGCCGCCGAGGTGCCACGAATGGTGGAACATCGTCAATCAGGAACCCCCTCCTCCTCCACCGCCTGAGGAATTCCCAGCCCAGCCCGATCCGAGAATGGCTTCCGGCTCCCTGTTCCCAACCTTTGGCCAGCCGCGGCGTCCTCAGCCGATCGCGCGCCCTATGAGCGTGGCCAGAACGCCGATACCGAAGAATCTCGGCCTCTCTGCTTCGTTTAGCCATTATTTGCCGATCGTTGCCGATGCCGTGCATTCCGGGTCCGGGCGGACCGCTGGAAACGACGACAGCACCGATTATTATCCTGTGCCGCTGAGCCAGGAGACGCTGCGCCCCGGCACCATTTACGCCGATCCCTATGGGCACGTTCTCATGCTTGTGAAACGCGTGCCGCAGACGGACGGCGCGGCGGGCGTTTTCTTCGCCGTCGACGGGCAGCCCGACGCAACCGTCGCGCGGAAGCGTTTCTGGCGAGGCAATTTTCTGTTCGCGCAAGGCGCTGCATTCGGTGGCCCAGGGTTCAAGCACTTCCGGCCAATCGAGGCGAAGGGCGGTGGCGGCCTGCGGCGGCTGACAAATGCCGAGATCGCGAAGAATCCACAGTTCGGGAACTTCTCGCTCGAACAGTCGCGGCTCGGAATGGAAGAATTCTACGACCGCATGGATGATGTGATGTCGCCCGAGCCGCTCGATCCTGCCCACGCACTGAAAGAGGTGCTGAACTCACTTGAGGAGCAGGTGAAAGCGCGTGTGACCTCGGTCGAAAACGGGCGGAAGTTCCAGAGCAGCGGGAAAGGCGAGGCGGAGATGCCGGACGGCCCCTCGATTTTCGAGGCGGCAGGCGCCTGGGAGGATTTCGCGACCCCGGCGCGGGACCTTCGCATCCTGATCGCGATCGATGTGGCGCGCGGATTTCCGGAGCGCGTCGCGCGGCGGCCCGAGCGCTACGCGATGCCGAGGGATAAGAGCGCCGCGGAAGTGAAAGACGAGTTGGATCGCCTTCTTGTGTCAGAGCTTGCGTCGCGCAAGTTTTCATATACGCGCAGCGATGGCTCTGCCTGGACGCTCGCGCTGCGAGACGTGGTCGATCGCGCGCCGTCTCTGGAGATGGCGTACAACGTGAATGACTGCGTCGAGCTGCGCTGGGGCGCATCGGAGGGGAGCGAAGAGGCTTCGACGTGCAAGCGGCATGCTCCAGGCGGGCAGCGCGCGAAGATGTCGGAGTATCGTATGTGGTTCCATGAGCGGAGGCGCCCGGCGCGGGGTTAAACTGTCCACGGCTTCTCCCGATCGGGACAACTTATAAAGCGCATTTCTTTCCGCTGTGCGGTGCATACAAAAAGCGCCGAAAAAGAGCGGTTATGGCCCGATCCCGTCAGCGCTTGCGGACGAACACAGTGCCCGCGGAGTAGCCCGCACCAAAGCTGCAGATTAGCCCGATTTCGCCCGCCGCCATATCCTCGGAGTGTTTGTGAAACGCGATGATCGACCCGGCCGAGGAGGTGTTGGCGTATTCGTTCAAGATGATCACGTTCTCATCGCGCCTGGTGTGCCGGCCCAGTACGCGATGCCCGATCATCTCGTTCATATTGATGTTGGCCTGATGCAGCCAAAGCCGCTTCAGCATGCGCGGGTCAATCCCCAAGTCGTCGGCATGGCCGACGATCAACGCGGAGACCATCGGCACCACTTCCTTGAACACCTTCCGCCCCTGCTGGACGAACAACTTGTCCGGCAAGTCCCGACCCTCCGGTGCCGAGCGGTTCAGATAGCCCGCATTGTTGCGGATGTTGTTCGAGAATTGAGTTTTGAGGCGCGTGCCCAAAATGTCCCAGCCGCCAAGCGCCTCATCGGCTCGCTCGACGATCACAGCGGTTGCCACATCGCCGAAGATGAAGTGGCTGTCGCGATCGCGGAAGTTGAGATGCCCCGAGCAGATCTCCGGGTTGACCACCAGCACCGCGTCCGTCGATCCCGCCGCAATGTAATCTACGGCCGTCTTGATCCCGAAGGTTGCCGAAGAACAAGCGACATTCATATCGAACGCGAAGCCGCCGATCCCGAGCGCGGCCTGGATTTCGATGGCCATCGCAGGATAGGCGCGCTGCATATTGGACGCCGCGCACAGGACAGCGCCAATCCGTTCGCGCGGTTTGCCCCAACGCTCGAGCGCGTGCTCGGCGGCTTTCACGCCGATCTCCGCCAGAATGGAGATTTGCTCGTTCGGGCGCTCCGGAATATCCGGCCGCATCAGCGCGGGATTGAGGATGCCCGACTTCTCGACCGCGTAGCGTGACTTGATGCCCGAAGCCTTCTCGATGAACTCGACGGTCGACGGGAGAAGCGGCTCCACGCGTCTCTCGGCGATGGCCGCGGCATGTTCGGCGTTGAACCGCTCCACATAGGCGTTGAAGGCCTCGACCAGCTCGGCGTTCGAGATGCTGTCGGGTGGCGTGTAGAGTCCGGTCGTGGCAATGACTGCAGGGCGCACGGAAAGCTCCGCTAACGATCGTTATGGCACGGCGGCCGAGGAAAGCTGTTCAGGCTATCTTCTATTTCAGGCCTGTTCGCCAGCATAGTCTAGCACGCTTCAAATCCGCGCCAGCTAAAGGTCGCGGATTTGCCTTGCAGGCATGTTGAAGAAGGCGGACATGCGGCCCCCATCCTTCGACAAGGATGAGGGCGAACGAAATCCCTTACTGTAATTTCTCACAGGCTGACGCGACCTCATGTGTGAGCTTGTCGAACGATGGGCCCCATCGGTTTACAGCAGGTTCCTGGCGTCCATGCCTTTACGGAGTTTGTTCGATCTGCATAGGCATGCGTTTGCCGCGTCTTGGCATTCGTTCAGGAAGCGCCGTCTGGCTCGAACGCGCGCGTCTCCTGCACCACTTTTCGCCGGACCGCACTTAATCCGGAAAGCGCCGGGATGGGCACAAATGCCGGCTTCTTCGCCATAACGCGCACCTCGGCATAAACCTGCTTGATCGCTTCAACGACCAAGACGCCGGAAAAAGCGGGCCACAGCCGCGCTCCGACCCTTTCCCAGACCAACGCCGCGGATGGAAGGGCGCGAGCGCGAAATGGCGGGGCAAAGAGGCACGGCGTAACCCCGACGGGTTCAAGCAGCACATCGCGTAAGAGCGTTTCGATCTGCCCTACGCTGTAGGGACGGCCGTGCCCGAACGGCGTCGATTCGAGTTGCGCCCAGGCGCCGCGCCGGTTCGGCACCACAATGATCACGCGCCCTTGCGGCATCAGGATGCGCCAGATCTCACGCAAATAGGCGTGGCGCGCTTCCACATGCTCAAGCCCATGAACGACCAGAACACAGTCCACGGACGTATCGCGGATCGGGAGTTCTGTCTCAGGCACCAATGTTGACCTATAAGGCCCTTCGCGCGGCCACTGCACAACACCCTGTCGGTGAGGCATAAGGGCGGCGGTTACGCGGGCTTCGCCATTGAAAATGCGCAAGAATGGCGAAGCATAGCCGAGACCGACAATGTCCATGCTGGATACGTTATCCCAGCGGTCACGAATGCGCCGGGCAATGATGCGGCGGGCGAGCCGCCCCAGCGGCGAGGCATAGAAATCCCTAAGCTGCGAGACGTCGTCATACATGAGAGACCAATATCTCTTTCCCCTGTTTCCTATTTAATGATGGGCATGCATCTCTTAAGTCTGTCTCAAGAAAGATTGTCAGGTGAGCCATGTCTCCAATCGAAATTCGCCAATTTCCCTGCCGAAGCGACAATTACGGAGTTTTGATCCATGACAGGTCCACGGGCGTGACTGCTGCGATTGATGCTCCCGATGAGCATGCAGTCCGCGAGGAGCTGCGGCGCGCTGGCTGGGCGCTGACGCACATTTTCACGACGCATTATCATTTTGATCATGTCGCGGGCCACGAAGGTCTGAAGCGTGAGACGAACTGCACAATATATGGGCCCGAGAAGGAAGCGCGCGATATCCCATGCATCGATATTCCGATTGAAGAAGGCGAAAAGCTGACCTTCGGGTCCATCGAGGTGCAGGTTTTGCAGACCCCTGGGCATACGCCCGGTCACGTCACGTATTTTTTTCCAAGCGCGGTGGATGTCTCGGGGAGCGGGCGGCAAAGCGGTGTGGCCTTCGCTGGCGATACGCTCTTTTCGGTCGGGTGCGGGCGCGTCATCGAGGGCCGGCATGCCGAGATGTGGCGCTCGCTGCAAAAGATCATGGCTCTCCCGCCCGATACGCTCATCTATTGCGGCCATGAGTACACGCAGGCGAACATCCGGTTCGCACTTACGGTTGATCCAGAGAATGCCGCGCTTCTCGATCGCAAGCGCGAGGTGGATGTATTGAGGAGCAGAGGCGAGCCGACCTTGCCGGTTACGCTTGTGAGGGAGATTGAGACAAACCCATTCCTGCGCCCGAATAGCCCCGCCATCCGAAAAAGCCTCGGCCTCGGGCCAGATGTTCCCGATGCTAAGGTTTTTGAGGAGTTGAGGCGGCGCAAAGACCGCTTCTAGCTGGTTCAATGATGATCGCGGATGGGCGCGCGCCTGTCCGCGATTGGGTTCAATATTGCTCAGCCGTGAAAGACTTTGCGGCAGGCCGGGCTAAGCCTGCTCTTGTTCTCCTTCAGGCAGGAGACGATCTTCTCTGTGATCGGTATGAAATCTTTGCAAAGGCGATAGACGTCGGGCTTGCAAGCCGCCTGCTCATCCTTTGTGCCAGGTTCGGCCATCGCATACGCTGCCGTGAAACAAAACGCTGCCGCCACGGCAATCCGCGCCGCATTCCGCATCATCAAATCCCCCTCCTGATTGGCTGGAGCCCCGCCGGCGCGTTCACAATCAGCGCGGAGCCTGCGCGGAGCCTACCTGATTTGGGCTGAATTGCGGTTGGCATTCGGTATGTCAAAAGACAAGCTGTCGCAATTTTTAAGGTCTTGGGGGATGAGAACCCATCCCGGGAGCAAAAAAGGAGCCGCCTTGGCATGGCGGCTCCCACCCTCTCATAAAGGTTCAGTTTAAAAACGACTTAAGGTTGAGTTTATTCCAAGACGCGCAAAAAACGTCAGTGGCGTGCGTTATTTGCGGTCGTTGAAGTAATCGTAGATCTGCTGCGCCATCGCGGCGCTGATCCCGGCTACAGCCTGCAAGTCCGAAACGCCCGCGCGGCTTACGGATTTTGCGGAACCGAAATGTTTGAGCAGCGCCCGTTTCCGGGTCGGACCGATGCCCGCAATGTCATCGAGCGAATTTTCGGTCATCGCCTTTTTCCGCTTGGCACGGTGGGAGCCGATGGCAAAGCGATGGGCCTCGTCACGAAGGCGTTGCACGAAATAGAGGACGGGGTCATTCAGCGGCAGGCTGAAGGGCGGTTTGCCGGGCATGAAAAAGCGCTCGCGGCCGGCATTGCGGTCCGGGCCTTTGGCAATGCCGGCTATCGCGAGGCCATGAAGGCCAAGTTCGGCCAATACCGACTGAACCGCCGACAATTGCCCCGCTCCGCCGTCGATCAGGACGAGGTCCGGCCACGCGCCAACGTCGCCGCCCTGGGCTTCGGCGTCGTCTTCGCCATCGCCTTCGATAAAATCGGGCTCCCCATCGTCATGGCCGGCTCGAGGCGGCCATCCGGTGCTGCATCAGCTCCGTTTGTCGACTTTGGATGGCCGGTCAGCCCTGCCCTGACACCCGGAGAGGGGATCTTCCCATCACGGGCGCGGCCCCTCTCCGCATGGGGAGAGGGAGGTGAGGGGCCGAGTTCGCAATCATCGTCCTCAACCTCCCCTGGCTTGCGGGGCTGGGCCGGATACGTCGGAGACCGGCCATGACGAACCTCTTCGGCAGCAAAGCTCGCCCGCCGGCAAGCCATGCTCCTTCAGAAGGCGCTTGAAACGGCGCGTCAGCACCTCGCGCATCATGGCGAAATCGTCGCCGGGCGTCAGGTCGGCGGCTTTGATGTTGAACTTCCGGTACTGGTTCTTCACGAAGCCTTCCGGCCCCGCGACGATCATCGCGCCGACGGCATTCGTGCCCATGATATGCGAGTTATCGTAGACCTCGATGCGGCGCGGCGTGCGCTCAAGCCCGAAGACTTTCGCAACGCCGGAAAGCAGCCTGCCCTGGCTGGAGCTTTCGGCAAGTTTGCGTCCAAGGGCCTCGCGAGCATTTTGGATCGCGTGCAGGACAAGCTCGCGTTTTTCGGCCCGCTTTGGTGTCGCCACCTCGACTTTGCGCCCGAGCTTGGTCGACAGCGCTTCCGCGATCAGCGCCTGCTCCGGAACCTCTTCCGACAAGAGAATGCAGTGCGGCACGATCTTATCGTCGTAAAACTGAGAGATGAACGAGCCAAGCACCTCCGCCGCGCTCAAACTGCGGTCCGCGCGGGGGAAATAAGCGCGGTTGCCCCAGTTCTGGCTGTTGCGGAAGAAGAAAACCTGGATGCAGGTCTGGCCGCCTTCCTGCGCGATGGCGAAAACATCGGCTTCCTCGACGCCGTGCGGGTTGATGCCCTGATGCGCCTGAACATGCGCCAGCGCCCACAGGCGGTTGCGATATTTTGCGGCGCGCTCGAATTCCAGCTTTTCCGCCGCGTCCTCCATCATCGTATTCAGCTTGCGCTGTACGGCATCAGTCTTGCCGGAGAGAAATGCGACCGCTTCCTCAACGAGCTTCTCGTAGTCCTCCAGTTCGATCTCGCGCGTGCACGGAGCGGCGCAACGCTTAATCTGAAAGAGGAGACAAGGCCGCGTGCGGCTCTCGTAGACGTTGTCGGAACAGGTGCGCAGCAGAAACGCCCGCTGAAGCGTATTGATGGTGCGGTTCACGGCTCCGGCGCTGGCGAAGGGTCCGAAATAGTCGCCCTTCAATGTGCGAGCGCCGCGATGCTTGGAGATTTGCGGTGCCTCCTGGTCGCGCCGGATGACAATGTAGGGGAAGGACTTATCGTCCCGGAAGGATACGTTGTAGCGCGGCTTGAAGCGCTTGATGAGGTTGGCCTCGAGGAGGAGCGCCTCGGCCTCCGTGCCCGTATTCACAAACTCCATCGACGCCGTCGCGCGGATCATTGCCGCGATGCGGTTCGTGTGTCCGCCGAGCCGTGTGTAATTCTGCACGCGATTTTTCAGGTTCCGCGCCTTGCCGACATAAATGACCTCGCCCGCCTTATCCATCATGCGATAGACGCCGGGGCCTGTGCCGAGATGCTTGACGTAGCGCGCAATAATTTGCGCCCCCGTCTCCGGCACGATTTCGCCGCCGTCCGGATTTTGTTCGCCTGAGCTTATTTCAACTGTATCCTCGGTGTCGGGCATCAAGTGTTTATGTAACGCGGATATCTGGGGTTTGCCATAACAGATGCTGGCCGCCGTCGAGCGCGATCATCTGCCCTGTCATGGCTGGCGAATTGAGGATGAACGAGACTGTCTCGGCGATTTCTTCCGGCGTCGTGCCATGCCTGAGTGGCGTGGAGCGGCACTCGTGTTCGAAATCTTCCTCGGATTGATGCGAACTCCTCAATGTGGGACCGGGCCCGATAGCATTAACGCGGATGCCGGGCGCGAGGCCCTGCGCCATCGTCTTTGTCGCCGCCCAGAGCGCCGATTTGCTGAGCGTATACGAGAAGAAAAGTGGGTTCGGGCGAAGGACGCGCTGATCGATGATATTGATGATGTTCCCCGTTTCCTCTGCAGGGATCTGTGCTGCGAAGGCTTGGGCGAGGAACACCGGCGCTTTCAGGTTGACGGCCATGTGCTTGCCCCAGCTCTCTTCGCTCAGCGTCTCGATACGATCATCCGCAAAGGTGGAGGCATTATTGATCAGGCATGTCACGCGCCCCATCGCTTGGTTAACCGAGGGAAAGAGACCTTCGACCTCGGCGAGTTCGGTGAGGCCGCCCTGAAAGCAGGCTCCGCGGACGCCCATGGCCTGTATTTCGGCTACGGTGGCTTCTGCTTCCGCCTTGGAACTTTGATATTGAATTGCAACCGAGAAACCGCGCTTCGCCAGATGCAAGGCGATTGCCCTGCCAATCCGGACGGCTCCGCCGGTTATGAGTGCAAGCTGCGCCATCGGTCTCCTGTGCTGTAATTGCAACCCTAGGACGAATTGGCGAAGAAGACACCGAAAGTGGTTGCATAAAGTGCCTTCTCGCTGTAGTTGTGTTTTTAACAAGGCGTGAGTGTAACGCGAGCTTGTAACTCAGCCGGTTAATAAGCTCGATAGCTCATCTCATTGGTGAGCATACGCAAGTGTCCTTGTTAGTGATCCCAGACAATCCATGCCCAAGGATTGCTTCGATCATTTCCCTCTCAAGTGCCCAGACGGCCGGACCCCTGCCCCACCCGGGTCCGGCCAATTTTATTTGTGATCGCCGAGAGCTTCAAGGTAAACGCATCAAGTCCTGACAAGATGCCGGTTCAGCTTTCTGTCGATCACGTTCCAAAGGCGCCGGATAATCTCAACTGTCAGAATATAGATGAGCGCCGCGGCTATATAAGCCTGGAAGTCAAATGTCCTCTGAAACGCCAGCTTCGCCGTAGCGAGCAAATCGTAAACAGTGACGACGCTGGCCAGCGCGCTGGCTTTCACCATCAGGATCAGTTCATTTCCGAACGGGCGCAGCGCCAGGCGGCCCGCTTGCGGCAGGATGATCCTGCGTGCAGTCAGCGCAGGCGGCATCGCGGCAGCGCGAGCAGCCTCGATCTGCCCGCGAGGCACGCTGCGGATCGCACCCGCGAAAATCTCGGCCTGATAGGCGGCCGTGTTCAATGTGAAGGTCAAGAGCGAGCAGAAGAACGGATCGCGAAAGAGCCACCACAGCCCGGCCGCCGATAGCGTCGACTGAAATTGAGCTGAGCCGTAGTAGATAAGAAAAAGCTGCGCCAGGATCGGAGTGCCGCGAAAAACATAGGTGTATCCAAAAAGGGCCGCGCTCAATGGGCGGGAGCCGAAGACACGGCCGAGCGCTACGGGCGTTGCTAGCAAAAGGCCGAGCAGAACCGATCCGAACGACAGCTCCAGAGTGACGAGAAACCCATCCGCCATGCGCGGGCCGAATTTTTCGAAGAGATCCCAATGGATCAAGTGGCGGGCAGCGTCCGCTATGCGGGGCCCAAGACGCTCAAAGTGTTCCCAGCCGATCATGCGGCGGATCTCCAGCCTTTGGCTGCGGCGCGCTCCGCGCGAGCGATAAGCAGCGTCGAGATGGCCGTCATGGCAAGGTAGATCGCGCAGGCAGCGGCATAGAACTCGAAAGGCCGCCGCGTGCTTTGCGCCGCGATGAACGACATCCGCAGGAGATCGTCGAGCGCGATGACCGAAACGAGCGATGTGTCTTTCAGCAAGACGAGCCAGTTGTTGCCGAGGCCGGGTAGAGCGAGCCGCAGCATTTGCGGCGCCCTGATCCGGCGGAACACGACAGCGGGGCTCATGCCGAAACTGCGCGCGGCCTCGATCTGGCCACGCTCGACACCTCGCAACGCCGCAAGCAACACTTCACTGGAATAAGCGCCGAAGACGAGCGACAGCGCGATCAAGCCCGCAACGAAGGGCGATATGTTGACGGACATCCCCACGCTTTCGAACGGGATCTGGGCACCGTTATAGATCAGAAAAAGCGTCAGAAGCTCGGGCAAGCCACGGAAGACGGTGGTGTAAGCCTCGCCGAACCCTCTGACAATGGCTGACTTCGAGTCCTTCGAGAGAGCCGCGATAAGTCCGAGAGCGAGGCCGAAAGGCAGCGTCGCCAAAGCGAGCCCCACCGTCATCGCGGCCCCCAGCGCGAGCTCGTGTCCCCATCGGAATAGTTCGTCCAAGCGCGCTCCCCGCCGGCGTCTGGGCCGGGACCGTTAGAAAATCGGAAATGGAAAATACTTATTGTTGATCTTCGCGTAGGTCCCGTCCGCGACGATCTCGTCAATGGCGGCGTTGAATTTCTGTACGAGCGCGTCGTCGCCCTTTCGCAACGCGATCGCAACTCCCGACCCGAAATAGGCCGGATCGTTCAGTTCTGTCGGCGCAATCTCACAGCACGCGCCTTCCGGTGTTTTCAGCCAGTCGTAAGTCGCAAGCTTATCATAAAGCACGTACTCCACGCGCCCAGCCGCCAGATCGCGGTAGGCGTCGGCTACCGTGTTATAAAGCCGGACGATGGAGCGGCTGTAGACGTCTTCCAGGAAGGCCGAGTGGTTCGTCGCACTCTGAACGCCGATGGATTTCCCGATGAGCGCCTTTGGCGACACATCCTTCACATCGGCGCCCTTGCGGACAACGAAGGCGCTCGGCGAGCGGTAATATGGCTTCGTGAAGGCGACAACCTTTTTGCGGTCCTCGGTAACATTCAACGACGCGACGACGGCGTCGTATTTGCGGGCAAGCAGCGCCGGGATGATGCCGTCCCAATCCTGGGCGACGATTTCGCAATCCGCCTGCATCTTGGCGCACAGCGCACGCGCGATATCGATATCGAAGCCTTCCAGTTCTCCGCTTGAGTTGATGACGCTGAATGGCGGGTTGGTGCCTTCGCTCGCGATCCGTAGCTTCAATTGCTGGGCAGGAGCCGCGAAAGAGAGGGCGACAAGGAAACAGGTGAGCGCGACGATGCGCGAGATGCGGGCCTGAAGCATGGTGTTCGCCGGCGGGTTCTTATATTACGAATTGCCGGGCACCGTAGCCCGCTGCTTATCGGTCGTAAAGCGTCCCGTCCGGAAAGACGCAAGGAATTGCTCAAGCCGAGGACTACGGGGCGCGTTGAAAAGCTCCGCCGAGTCGCCTTCCTCCTCGATCCGGCCCTCGCACAGGAAAAGGGTGTGCGTGGAGACGTCGCGCGCGAATGCCATTTCGTGGGTGACGATGATCATTGTGCGTCCCTCCGCCGCCAAGCCTTGCATCACGGAGAGCACTTCGCCGACGAGTTCCGGGTCGAGCGCGGAGGTCGGCTCGTCGAAAAGGATCACGCTCGGATGAACGGCGAGCGCGCGGGCGATAGCAGCGCGCTGCTGCTCGCCGCCCGACAGCTGGCTCGGATAGGCGTTCGCGCGATGGCTGAGGCCAACTTTCGCCAGAAGCGCCATAGCTTCCTCGATAGCTTCGGCGCGGGGGCGCCCGTGGACATGGATCGGCGCCTCGATCACATTGCCGACCACGGTCATGTGGTGCCAGAGATTGAAGCTCTGGAACACCATCGCGACGCGGCGGCGGATGCGTTCGACCTGCCGCCGGTCGAGGCCATTCCTGCCTGCGCCGATCTTGAGATTCTCGCCGCCAACGCGGATCTCGCCGCTGTCGGGCGTTTCGAGCAGATTGAGGCAGCGAAGAAAGGTGCTCTTGCCCGAGCCCGACGCGCCGATGATCGCGATAACGTCGCCCTGCTCGGCGGCGAGAGAAACGCCTTTCAAAACCTGGGCGGAGCCGAAGCTCTTGGTGATGTCCTGCGCTTCAATCGCGATCATGATTTGCCGTTCTGCCGCTTCCACCACCGGGAAAGGCGATAAGCGCTCTGTGCTTCCGATCAGCCTTTTACGTCATGGCAAAGGGCGAGGCAAACATTCGCAGCTTTGCTGGCGGACGGCGACATAGGCCGGAACCCGCCCTTCACCTTCTCAGTTGAGGCGTCTCTTCCTTGGGGGAAGCGAGCGGCCAGTTTGCCGCGAGCGCATGCGAGCCTGCCTCCGTAGCTCTTTCGCCGTATCCGGCAGGTTCGCTTAACATCCGGTGAAGATTGGTTTTGTTTCGTAATCCGGCCTATAGGTAAGTATACAAGTATCTCCGTTAAAGTCCTGATTTTACGGCGCCGCCACGGGCGCTTTTTCACTTTTTTTCCAAAAGTTGCGTTTTCTAGTTCCTGTTTGAACTAAAGTTACACAAATCAGGTGGTTAATTTTGACTGAACGCGTTAGCCCGGCAGAATGCGCGCCGCAGGCTGGAAGCAGCTTTTCAAGGTGTTCGAACCATCGAGTTTCGACGGTAGAACCTCACTGAATGCGGGGGGCCACTTCCGGAAGCGGCGTGCTTGTGGAGGGTAAGCAAATCTTCGCCACCACCATATGATCTTCCCGAGGCAGGCCGGGGCTGGTTCCCAAATTCGATTACATTTTAATATAAATTGGTATTTCTTAGCGAAAGAGTAAGTATTGTTTTTCTCCTATAACGATTGATACGCAAACTAAGAACAATAATTCTCGATTTCTATTAAGCGGGATAAGGCAATGGCATCGAAATTTTTTTTTACGGGCGCTGATAAGGGTTCCCATTATGGGCTTTGGATGAGTGACGGTACCGTCGGCGGGACGCTCGAAATTGGCGGCGTCGGCGACGCTGGAGTCAGCGGGGCGGCCAAGACAGGCTTCAACCCTACCAATGTGGCCGCGTTCAAGACTGGGGTGCTGTTCACGGGTTTTAACTTTTCGGGCGCTTCAGGCCTGTGGTACTCGGATGGTACGACGGGTGGAACTTACGAAATTGGCGGGCTGGCCGATGCGGGGGTTGCCGGCGCAAGGGCGGCGGGTCTTGGCTATGCTTTATTGGGAAGCATCGTGTCGTTGGGGTCGAAGGCGCTTTTCAATGCTAAAAACTTCGAGTGGCACCTATGGGCTGTTTGTGACCGATGGCACGACCGCAGGTACTTTCGAGTTGGGGGGCCTTAAGAATGCCGGTTTGGGCACCGTCTATTTCGGTGGCCTGACCGACACGCTTCAATTCCTCAACGGCTATACCGTTTTTGGCAATAAGGTGTTCTTTGGCGGCACCGATTCTGACAATTTTAAAGGTGTTTGGGTCAGCGATGGCACTGCGGCCGGCACTTTTGAACTCGGTGGCTTGAAAAGTGGCGGGTTGAGTTCTAGTGGCGGCTCATTTGGGTATTCCGCCGCGCTTGGGGCAAGCAAGGTTGTTTTTCAGTGGTCCGACGGTGCGGGAATTGGTGCGAATGACGAACTCTGGGTGACAAATGGTACGAGTTCAGGCACCTCCGAGATCGGAGGACACGGTAATAAAGGTATCGCGGGTGTAAATCCAGGGCTATTGGTGCAAGGGCCGCTCGTTTCATTCGACGGGAAGGTGTTGTTTGCGGGCGCCGATGCGAAGGATTACGTTGGCCTTTGGGTTACCGATGGCACGGCGGGTGGCACCGATGAGCTTGGTGGCTTGAACTCGGCCGGAATCAAGAACGCCAGCTCGGAAGATCTCTACCCGCGTGACATCACGACATTCGGCAGCAAAGCTGTTTTCGAGGGCACGGATGCTAACGGGCACAGCGCGCTTTGGGTTACCAATGGAACCGCAAGCGGCACGGCCGAAGTGGGCGGTCTTGGGAGTGCCGGCATCACCAACGCAGCGGCGAATTTCTCACCCTCCGATTTTACAGCCATCGGAAATAAGGTTCTCTTCGACGCGGTAGATGCCAGCGGCCAGACGACGCTATGGGTGACGGATGGGACAACAAGCGGAACCCAGGAAATTGGCGGGTTGAACAACCATGGCGTCGCCAATGCGCCCTCCGGCGGTCTTGTCGGCCTCAACACGGCGACGGGCCAGCTTGGACAGAACGGTGTCTTTACATCAAATGGCACTTACGCGTCATTCACCGCATATGATGCATCTGGCCACCAAGGACTTTGGGTTTCCGATGGGACCCTCGCAGGAACCCATGAATTATCTGGAATTTCTGGTGCGGCAATACCGCAGAACTTTCAGCCCGGCCACGTCGTCGGCGCCATCATTCAGCCGGCCGTGACCGCTATCGCCGCGACGGCAAGCGCGAAGGACCTCGACGCCGGCAAGACAGCCACGATTTCGCTGGCGATGAGCGAGGCCGTGACTGTGACAGGCAAGCCCACACTGACGCTGAACGACGGCGGCGTGGCCAGCTACGATGCGGCGAAGTCCACCGCGACCAAACTCGTCTTCGACTACACTGTGACGCCTGGGCAGAACACGTCCGCGCTGACCGTGACCAAGGTCACGCTCCCGGCGGGCGCGTCCATCACCGACCTTGCCGGCAACGCGCTTTCGGCGACGCTGCCCGCAAGCGCGACGCTCGGCCTTCAGATCGACACCACGGCGCCGACGGTAACAGCCGTCACCGCATCGCCATCCTCGGGCACGGTCGCGACGGGAGCCACGGTGGCGATCACGGCGAAAATGAGCGAAACCGTCACCGTGACGGGAACGCCGACGCTCCTCCTGAACGATGGCGGCACGGCCACCTACGACGCGAAGCATTCAACGGCGACCTCGCTTCAGTTCGACTATGCGGTGCCGAAGACGCAAGGCACGCCGTCGCTTTCCGTCATCGGCGTTGAGCTGCCCTCGGCGAACGCGATCCAGGATGGCGCGGGCAACATCGTTCAGCTTTCGGGCGCGGCCACCAAATTGAGCGTCAAGGTGAACACGATCTCGACCGGAACTGCGAGTGTGACAATCACCGGGACGCAGGAAGCGGAGATTTTCAGCGCCTCGAGTCAGGAGGTTACCTTCGCCCCAGGCGCCAGCGGGACGCTGAAGCTCGACGCGGCGCAAAGCTTCACCGGCAAGATTTCCGGCCTCACAGCCGCCAATGTGCTCGATCTTGCGAACCTCGTTGATGGGGCGCATATGAAAGCTAGTTATTCGGGGACCAGCACAGGGGGGACATTGACCGTCGGCAACGGCACGCAAAGCGACATGATCGCGCTGCTTGGCAACTACCAAGCGTCGATTTTCACGCTTTCCAGCGACGGCCATGGCGGCACCAATGTCGTCGACCCGCCGAAGCTCGCCCTAACGCCGCTCATCTCCGCGAACCACGCTTAGAGTGCGTCCGGAAAAGTGCGAAGCGGTTTTCCGATAAGACGCGCGACAAAACAAAAACTTAGAGCTTATCTGCTTTTGATTCCATCAAAAGCAGATAAGCTCTAGGGGTAAGGCTGCAGCTGACTATCAAGTCGAGCAGAGCGGATGCGGCCGTCCCTGGGCCGTTCCTTTTCCAAAGGAATTTGTTCTTTTACGGCCGGATATATTGTGGTCCAAGGGGCCACCAAACAAGACGCATTCGTTGGTGAATCCGGGAATGCTGCTCAGCCCGGAATATCGAGGCTCACCATCCCGGACTCGCCGTCGAAGGCAAGCAGCTCCGCGTAGCGCGCCCAGTTTATGACCGTATGCAGCGTTCTCTCGGCTTCCTCCTCGGGCATCGCATCTTCAAGCTCGTCCTTGAAGCGGATGATCGGCGCGCGATGGCTCGGCCTGTCGTCGAGAATGTGCTTAATGTGGGCGGCGAGGGGCACGAAGGCCACGAGATGTTGCGCGAACTGCGCTTTGCGCTCATCGACGCCGGCATCCACGAAACGGCGGCCCGCGTCGGTCAGCTTCAGGTCGCCTTCGGCAAGCTCTGCAAAGCGCAAAAGCTGAAGCGTTTCCGCCGCATGAAACAACTCGTCCACGTCCATTTGCGCGCGCTCGGCCAGGAGCGGCAAGTCGGCCTTGCCGTTGAAAGGCGGCTCGGCCAATGTTTCGAGAAGACCAGCGAGCGTATTCGTCGACACCTCGGGCAGGCTCATGCTGATGCCCGTGCCGGGGAAGATGCCCTCCCTCGCCGGGGCCGCCGTGCTTTTCGCTGTCATGCGGGCGTAAATATCGTCCACGAGCGCGCGGAAGGCAGGATCGACGCGGTTTCGCGGCTGCGGCAGGTTTACCTTGATCTCCGAGATGATCCGGCCGGGATTTGAGGCAAGAACCAGAATGCGGTCGCTCATGAGCACCGCTTCCTCAAGGTTGTGCGTGACGAGCAGGATGCTGCGGATCGGCATGCGGCCTTCGCACCAGAGGTCAAGTAAGTCCGTGCGCAACGTTTCGGCCGTCAACACGTCGAGCGCCGAGAACGGCTCGTCCATCAAGAGCACTTTCGGATTGACGACAAGCCCCCGCGCGAGGCCGACCCGCTGCCGCATGCCGCCGGACAGCTCCTTGGGATAGGCGCTTTCGAATCCGTCGAGGCCGATGAGGTCAATGGCCTTCAAAGCACGCTTGCGCCGTTCCTCCTGGCGGATGCCTTGGGCTTCGAGGCCCAGCTCCACATTCTCGAGGACCGTAAGCCATGGAAAAAGCGCGAAGGTTTGGAAAACCATCGCGACGCCATCGGCGGGTCCTGCGACAGGGCTGCCGTCGATGACGACTTTGCCTTCGCTTGGAGTCAAAAGGCCCGAGATGATGCGGAGAAGCGTGGATTTGCCGGAGCCGGACCGGCCGAGCAGCGCAATGATCTCGTTGTTGTACAAGGTCAAATTAACATGATCGAGCACAAGCAGATTGCCGGTCACGCCGCGCTTGAAGAAGTGGCTGATATTCTGGACGGAAACCAGTGGCTGCCTGTCGGCGGCACGCACGGCGGCTAGTCCCGGTGTTATACCCATGTCTTCCTCCCGGTTCACTGGATCCGCAGACGGCGGTCAGCCAGCACATAAAGCCGCCGCCAAAGGGCGCGGTTCATGGTAACGACGAACACGCACATCACGCCTATGCCGAGCACGACGCGATGATAATCTCCTGCTTCCGTTGCATTCGCGATATAGGCGCCGAGTCCGTGTGCTTCGAGCTTGGTATTTCCCCAGCTCACCACCTCGGCGACAATGCTTGCGTTCCATGAGCCGCCGGAAGCCGTCAGCGCGCCTGTGACATAGTAGGGAAATATCCCAGGCAAAATCACTTTGCGCCACCACAGCCAGCTCCTCAGCTGGTAAATCTTCGAGGCTTCCCTCAGGTCGCCCGGGAACACGCTCGCGCCCGCGATGACGTTGAACAGAATGTACCACTGTGTGCCGAGCACGATAAGCGGCGACAGCCAAATGTCCGGATTGAGGTTATAAGTGACGATGCCAATGACCACGAAGGGGAAGAGGACATTGGCGGGAAACGCGGCAAGGAATTGAGCCAGTGGCTGTACGCGCTCGGCCAGTGCCGGCCGCAGCCCGATATAAACACCAATCGGCACCCAGATCAGGCTTGCAAGGGCGATCAGGATGATGACGCGGAAAAAGGTCAGGAAGCCGCCCGTCACGGCTTCCCCGACGTCGGGCCAACCGAGAGTGGCGCTCACATAGGAAACCACCGAATACAGGGCCCAAGCAACAACGCCAAGCAGGGCAAGATTGTAGGCCCAGTCGAAGACCTTGCCTGCAACCCTGTTCACTTTGGGTTCCGGAATTTGCTTCGCGAGCTGCCCGACATTCCCGCTGAACATGTCGAGCAGGCCGCTCACGAAACCGGTGATGGCCTGAACAAGGCGGGTCCGTCTTAGAAGGTCCAAGACCCACGATCTCGGCTGCTCTTGGGCTGCCACCAGTTCGACGCTGAATTTGTCGGACCAGGCGACAATGGGGCGGAAGAGGAGCTGATCGTAGAGCATGATAACAACGCCCATAGCCCCGACTGCCCAAGCCACCGCCCAAATGTTCTTCTCGCTGATCGCCAGGGACAGATAGGAGCCTATGCCCGGCAGGGTGATTTTCGTATCTCCGACAGAGATCGCCTCGGACGCCACGACGAAGAACCAGCCGCCCGACATGGATACCATCATGTTCCAGACGAGGCCCGGGGTTGCGAAGGGCGCGTCAAGCTTCCAGAACCGCTGCCACGGCGAAAGCCGCAAATGGATCGTGATCTCCGATAGGTCGCGCGGGACCGTTTTCAGCGACTGGTAGAACGAGAAGGTCATGTTCCAGGCCTGGCTCGTGAAAATCGCAAAGATGGCTGCAAGTTCTGCCCCGAGCTGGCTCCCCGGAAACAGGTTCATGAAGAAAATGACAGTAAACGTCAGAAATCCGAGAACCGGCACCGATTGCAGAATGTCGAGCGCCGGGACGATGACGCGCTCGGCCTTCTCGCTCTTGGCCGCGAGCGGTGCGACAAGGAACGTGAAAAGGAGGGAGAAGCCGAGCGCTGCGAACATCCTGAGCGTGGTGAGAAGCGCATATTGAGGCAGGTTTCGAGGGTCGAGAGAGACGGGATTTGCCTCAAGGACCTCAAGCGGACGATGCATCGATTTCGCGCCGTGAATGATGGCGACGAACATCGCGCCTATCGCGACGAAAACGATAAAGTCGTAAACGTTGGGCTGGGCACGCGCGACGGTGGCGGAGATTGTAGCGATGCGCCGGCGGCTGGCGGAAGTTTGGGCCATGGTCATCGCTCGCCTCGCTCCTCTGATCGATGGGGCGCTTTAGCCCGTCGTCATTTTTCGCGCTCTTTTATAGTCCGCGTCGGCGGAGAATTTGTTTGAAGTTTTTGGGTTACGCGAAGCGGGATGTTGCTTCGCTTCTAAGCCGATGAACGGCGCGGAGCTTTCTGTCAACACGAAAACGCCGCATTGCGGCTCACGCATGCTACAATTCGGCTCTTTTGCCGAGGCTTTAGTATGGTGGCTTGCTTGGACCAGATCTCGAGGGTGAGGTCCGGAGATTGAAGCGGAAGAGGGGCACATTGCATCGCAAAGGGAAGAAAACCCCTCGCTGGAGGCTGTTTGCTTACGCCGGACTTATTGCATTTGGCGGCAGCGCACCCTTAGGTTGGACCATGCGAGCCACCGCCGGCGAGCCTTCCTCATACGCTGTCCGGGCTCTCGCGCAGCGCGGGAGCAAAGGAGCGGGCATCGATGATGAAACCGGTGACGCAAAACGCTTTGCGGAGCGCCTGAAGCGCCATCAAAGACGCCACTTCACAAAACAGCGGCGCGACTTTCGCAAGCTGCAGGCAAGGCTGGAAAGTCAGCGGCGGTTGAGAAGGGCCAAGTTGAAAGCGCGCCAATTCGCTGCGGCGCGCAGGCATGCAGCGCAGAACGCTCCCAAGCACAAGTAGATATATACCACCATAAAGTGTGGCGCGGCCGTAATGCAATTAATCCTGTTGGGAACGTTATCGACGGGCTATAACTCACCGCATAGTGATTATTTTTGCCTCTTTGGAACGGCCATAGTCTCACATCCTTGCATACTAAAAAGGAGGACCGAGGATGCTGGACGAGCTCGTTTTCTACACCAATCCCATGTCGCGCGGCCGCATTGCCCGCTGGATGCTGGAGGAAATCGGCCAGCCTTACCGCACCGAAATCGTCGAATTTGGACCGGCCATGAAGTCGCCCGGGTACCTGGCAATCAATCCGATGGGAAAGGTGCCGGCCATCCGCCACGGCGATACCATCGTCACGGAGACAGGCGCGATCTGCGCTTACCTCGCCGATGCTTTCCCGCAGGCGGGACTGGCCCCGGAGGCGGGAAGCCGGGAACGCGGCTCCTATTACCGCTGGCTTTTTTTCGGCGCCGGGCCCGTGGACGGGGCGATCGTCAACAAAAGCCTCGGTTTCGAGCCGCCGGCTGAAAGAGAAAGAATGGTGGGGTATGGCACGCTTGCTTACGTCCTGAACACGTTGGAGAAGGCGGTCTCGGCTTCGGACTATCTCGTGGGAGACAAATTCTCCGCCGCCGACCTGTACCTTGGGGCTCAGCTTGGTTGGGGGATGATGTTCGACGCGTTCGTAAAGCGTCCGGCCTTCGAGGCCTATTGGAACAGGATCAAAGACCGCCCCGCCGCTGTCCGCGCCCGAGAAATCGACGACGCGCTTCTGCCTAGGAAGGAGTGACGGCGGTTTCCTCGACGGGATTTTCCAGCGGCGGTTCCGCGCGTTCAGGGCCCTCTTTCCGGGGCGGACGCACAACGGTCACCGTGCAACTCGCCTCCGACGCGATCCTCACCGACACGCTCCCGAGAATGGAGCGCCGCAGAGAATGCTGCCGCGCGCCGATGAGGATTTGATCGACCCTGTTTTGCTCCGCATAGGTCAGGATTGCCGATGCGGGGTCGATCGCTTCAAACACGTGGTAGGTGATGCGCCCCTCGCCGAGCCTCAACGGTTGCGCCCAATGCTTGAGCGCCACAAG
Organism: uncultured Alphaproteobacteria bacterium; assembly: GCA_963839435.1. Lineage (GTDB taxonomy): Bacteria > Pseudomonadota > Alphaproteobacteria > Rhizobiales > Rhodomicrobiaceae > Rhodomicrobium. Next base: position 101,011 of record CAWIVD010000027.1, on the reverse strand, counting down.
CCGGTTTACATGCTTGTTGTGACCTTCGGCATCGAGCGTGGTGTCCCGGGTTGCGATGTAGCTTTGTTTCAGCACATTCACGCAAGCGAGCCGGGCCGACGGCAGCAGCGTCAACGCGCGGGCGGCGGATTTGCGAAGCGCGTCGTTGGTCTCCTTCGAGCCTTCGCTCGTGTCGATGGCGACGGCGATGATGGGCGCCGACGGCAGAGGCAACGCGACGGTGCGGGGCGTATAGGTTTCCCTGATGTCCGGGTTCAAGCGCCGCTTCATGCGCGCCCAGAAAGAGTTGACCTTGAGGCGCTCCGAGCGGGCCGTCAGCTTGATCTGGTCGTGATTGCCCAGTTCGAAGGCGAGTTGCGCCATGGACGGATAGCGCCAAGCCGGCTCCACTTCCAGGCAGCGCAAGACGATCTCCTGCAGCCAGAGCGGATAATCCTCTCTGAGACGGCGCGGCGGCTTCGGATCCTCCCAAAGCCGCCTTTTCATCACGCCCAGGCGCTCGCTCTCGCCGAACGGCCGTATGCCGGTGGAAAAGAAATAAAGGAGAACGCCAAGCGCAAATTGATCGGTTCGAGGGTCGTGCCGCGCGCCTAAAAGCTGCTCGGGCGCCATATAAGGCGCGGTCCCGTAGGGAAGGCGAAACTCTTCCTGCATGAGATCGGGGAGCTGGAGGTGATGGGACAGCCCGTAGTCGATGAGCACGGCCTCTCCCGAGGGCCGGAACAGGACGTTGCTTGGCTTTACGTCGAGGTGGATCACATGCTGGCGATGAATGTCGTCGAGCGCGGTTGCGATCTTCCAGCCGATTTCGGCGACCTCCTCATAAGGCAAAGGCAGGTCTGTAAGGCGCTGCAAAAGCGATTTTCCCGGAACCCGCTCCATGACGATGTAGGGGTGGACCGCGAAATCTCCCGCCGCGACGAATTGCGGGACGTGGACGCCGGTGATCCGCGGCATGATCATCTGCTCCATCTCGAAGCTGACGATCGCCGCCGGGTCCTGTCCTTCGCTGAGGACCGGCACCTTCATGAGAAGAGGCATTTCGATGCCGGACTTCTTGACGCTCCACAGCCGCGCCATTCCGCCGCGATGGATCAGCCCTTCCATCAGAAAGCCGTCGAGAACATCGCCAGGCTCTAATGTGGGCTTCGCCATGACGCATTACCTTCCCATGGACAGCCTTTGCGCGAAGAACAGTGGCAGCCGTGCCTTCCGGATCGCGTCGGCGGCTCCTTCGATATCATAGGGTACACGATAGAAGGTGATCTCTTTTTTAATCGTGTCGAACATGGAGTATGACGCCGCAGGGATGCCGTCGCGCGGCTGGCCCACCGAACCCAGCACCACAAGCCAGCGGCGCAGTCCGTGCAGCGGCACGGCAAATTCCGTGACCGGGCTGAACGCCGTCATTTTCGCCGCCGTCGTCATGCTGAAGATGCCCGGCTTGTGCGTGTGGCCGCAAAAGGTGATCTGCGCCTTCGTCGCATACAGGCTTCGCGAGGCTTCCTCGACCGTCAGCACATAAATCCATTTCCCAGGCGCGCTGGCGTCCGCATGCAGATAGAGGCGATCCTGCTCGGGAATGGTGAGCGGCAAATTCGCGAGAAATTTGCGCTCCTCCACGCCAAGCAGGCCGCGCGTCCAATCGATGGCGGCCTGCGCATCCGGGTTGATGCGGATGGTGGGGTCATTCACCGCGGCGTCGTGGTTGCCGAGCACGGCGACGGCGCCCTCAGAAACAAGCTCCATGGTGGTATCGACCGCATAGACCGGATCGGCGCCGTATCCGACAAAGTCACCGAGGAGCACATAGCGCTCCGCCCCTTTCTCCCCGGCATGCCGCAGACACGCGCTGAACGCTTGCCGGTTCGCGTGGATGTCCGCCAGCAGTGCAATTTGCATTTCAGCTCCCCAATGTTTGTTTTGGCCAGATTACCGAAAACGGGGCGCGTGGTCTTGGGATTTTCATCCAATCCCGCAGGATGATCCCGGCATTCCCTTTGCAAATCGCTTGCCGAAAAACCAAAGGCGTTTATAGGACCAGTCGCGTTTGTTTATCCGGTCCACAGCAGGCTCAAATGTTTCGATTGGGTTTTGGGTCGTTTAAGCAATTATTTTGTATGCCACATTCATAACCTTGATAAATCAAAGGATCGTAGCGCTCAGGTGAGGCCCACCGACCCATTGCCCAGTGTTTGTTTGATTTGAGCAAAAGGAATTGTTAAATTAAGCGCAAGCAGTGCATTACTTCTTTGGCCAGCAAAGGCTCTGTTTAGGTTAAATACCTTGGAAAATCAACTGCTCAGACTGGGGAAACATGATTTTGAAGGATTTAACGCCGATTGCCATGCGGTGCGGCTTGGGACAATGCCCTGGGGTCTATGAGGACGAAGACGGTACACATCTGCTGATTATCGGGGAGCTCGTGGAGCGGAACGATATCGCCTCCAGAGTGGGTCCGGGGGAATGTCTCATTCGCATTGACAAAGAACTTTTGAGTAACATTGGCGGTCCACTCTCGCGGTTCTTGATGAGATTTGGATTATAATAGAAGGCGTCGCCTTAAAGTCACTTATTCTGCCTTATTGTACACAAAAGTGGAAATGGATTTGTTATGGATTCCAGCTGATATTTAATCCTATTCTTGATTTCTCGACTGTGATGCCCGTCTCAAAAAGTTTCTCGATTTCGCCGCCGTGAGAACTGATCTGATAACCGCTTTTCATTCCGTCTCCAAAAAATTTACCGAGGTATTCCTTAAGATCATTATTAGTTACAGATACGTTCCCATCCCTGAAGTGCTTGGCTATTTTCTCAAGAACATACAGCTGTCTGTAAGTAGACAAGGACTGGTGCCCTGCATCCAGCTTTGCTTTCATGTCCCGTATCATATCGTTTACTGTATCAACTGTGACATCTTGGCGCTTAGATAATTGAATTAGGCCTAGAGGATTACGCAGTAGCATTTCGAGTCTCATTTTTGCAAAAAAAGCATCTAAATTAGCGTTGTCGGGTAAAGTTTTAATTGTTATAAGGCTTTTTGGAAGAATAACGTTCTCCAACGTAATTTTGGCTTCCTGCTGGTCCTGCTTCAACGAGCTAACTTCGTCAGGCTTTAATCTCCTGTACCCGGCCCAATAACCGTCTTCCTTGCGAAGCTTATACCCCTCCATCCTTCCCTCGACTTCAACAATCACGTAGTCAACCGGCGAAATCATGTGAAGCAGTGCTCTCGCCAGCTGAATTATATCTCCGCGATAATCGCGCACAGTTTCCCAAAAATATACATTACGCAGAATTGACCATTTGTCAGACATAGTCTGCCCGAACTGAAGTAACTCCGTTCTTATCGACTGAGCAGTCGAATCATCAATGTCGATGAAAAGGCCAACAACGACACCTTGTAAGCCTTGAGAGAAAAACGGGATCATTATCTTTTGGCCTGCCTGCGCGAGTTCGCCATGCGCGGAGACATTCGGTTGGGCGTGAATATCGATTAGATCACGAAGGGCCGCGTGAGGTAGGCCAATCCAGGGGCCCCAAGACGCTAACTCTATTGCATCGGTCAATGCATCTATTGGCGTTGCCGAAGGTTCCCTATCAAAACTGATGCTAGTCGAAGTTCCAGCCACTAGGTGACGATCGGGATGCACAGGCCAAGGAACAGCTTCGTATAATACGTCCGCGCAAGCTCCAAATGTGTTTTCTAAATCAAGTAAGTGCTCATTATCCTCTTTACAATTAAGAAAGCGCACAACCTCAGTCTGTTCAAAGAAGTATGAAAAATGACCGCGGTACTCAGACTTCAAATGGGAAACGCTCTTGAGTAGCGTACGGGATATATCCAGAGCATTACGTACAGAAATGGTACCCTGCTTTTCTGCGGCGCGGAAATATTTAAAAGATCGAGGCGAAACACGAAGGCATGTTTCCCAGGGATCGAAGGCCGCAAAAATAGCAGCTCCGCGACGGCGCTTTTCTTTGGTTTCCTCATCTGCCCATAAACTAATTTGATTACGTTCGCGTAATAACTTGTGAAGATGAGGTGTACAGGATGAGTTGATTTCGCCAAGAGCAGAAAGCTGCTTTCGTACCCATTCGGATTGCATAGAAGTTAGTTTAATCCCTTATTTTAGTTTCTCCAAGTGCCCCCAATTACAAAGCACAACGGCACCTTCTCGGTCTCCACCGGCGGGCAACATAACTTGGAAAAGTTTAAAACATTTCAAACTTTACGAACAAGAATTCGAATAGCACGCGACCTTATGTCGCTGGATAACCTCTCCGGCTTCGTTTTACGCGCAATTTCTTGCTAAAGCCCAGCAACATTCGAAACGTCCAACTCAGTAAAACGCTGAACAACATAAAGTTCTAAAACTTTTAGAACTTGCGAACAAGCGGAAGTCGTGCATACTTAGAAATGGGATGCCGTGCTGAGGCGCCCAAGCATCGCAGAAGACGAAAGACCTCACCCCCAGGAGGGTTGCATGACTCTGCGCATAGAACGCTCGCTTGCGAGAAAGATGGCGGTAAAATTATTTGCTAATCTGAAGTCGCTTAGGAGGCCAGGGCTGGCTTTTGCCATCGTAGTCGGGGCATTGATAACTCCCGCAACTCAGGCAGCGACATTTGATCTGCCCCCGCCCAGCGGTTCTGTAGGTTCGATGCGAGTCAGCTTTTCTTTCCCCTCTAACGAGTTCGCCGTTGGTGTCGGCGCGGAAATTAGGAAGGCTCGACGAGTACGGTGGCCCTGTCTGATCTGGAAGCTTTTGGTCTTTATCAAGCGGCAAGCGCCATCAGCAATAGTGGCGGCGATCATGGAGATGGAACTTCAGCGGCTTGCAGAGAATCTTCCTGATAAGGCAAACGTCGGGGAAGCTGCTTGCCGCGCAATGCAAAGGCTGAGCGAAGAGATCATGCAGCTTAAAGGATTGAGAACCGAAGCAAAATCTTACACGCTCGAGCTCATCAAGCAGATTAAGATTTTCTTATATTGCGACAAGCAGCTCATCTCAGCGAGGCCGGTTATAAGCCGATAAGCCGCAGGCAATTGATGAAGGCCGCCGGATTCGCAATGAATCCGGCGGCTTCTTTTGTCATACTACCCGCGGTTGTTCGCGGTCTGCTTCCCACCCGGCTGAATGCTCAGCGCGGCCTTCTGCTCATCGGTCAGCGACGCGTAGAAATCGCTGACGGCGGGGCGGACCGTATCGACCGCCGTGATCAGCGCCGTCACGCGCTGCTGCGCCGCATCAAGCCGCCCGTCGAGCGTATCGGGGACAGTAGCTGGGCACGAAGCCTTGAGGCCATCTGACGCCTTCGCCGAAGCAGCCTTCAGTTTCTCAAGCTCCTGCTTCTGGGCATCGGTGAGCTGGATCGAGCTTGCGATCTGGTCCGCAGGCACATTCGTGAACCCGGCCTGGCTCGTGCACAACGCGCTGATGTTCACGTCCTTGGCGCGGGCGGTCTGGACGCGCCTCACATTGGGGTGCGCGAGCACTTCGAGCCTCTGCTTCTGGCCATCCGAGAGAAGGCCGTAAAGCCGCTCAAGCGGGCCTTTGACCGCCTCATTCGCATCCGCCATCGCCTGCAATCGGCGCTGCATGGCGTCAAGTCTCGAGGAAGGGGTCAGCGGCTTTTCGGACGAGCAAGACTGCTTCAGGATATCCGAAGCCTTGATGGTCGCGGCCTTGAGATCTTTCAAGGCTGTGCGCTGCTCCTCATTGCCGTCGACGACTTTCTCAAGCTCCTGAATAGGAAGCTCGTTCACGCCCGGAGCGAAGCCCGAGCATGTCTCCGACGCAACCGCCGTTTCGGCAGCAGGTCCGGCCGGTGCGTGCCGCCGGTATGAACGGTAAATATCACCATTGTAGGCGCTGTTATAGGCATAGGCGTCATCGTAGGGGAATTCGCCGTAAGGCCAGAACGCGCCCCACATGATCGCGTCGGGGCCGTATCCCCAGTATGTATCGTAATAGTCGTCGGGCCAGAAGGCATAGGAGAAGTAGTCGCCGAACCAGTAGGGCCAGAACACTCCGCCCGCCCAGCGATAGCCGTACCAATGCCCATAGTGATCGCGCCAGCCGCCGGAGAAACCTCTGCCGCCAAACCTGCTATTGAAAAAGGCATTGCCCCGAGTGAGCGCCGCCGCTTGCACCGATCTGTTCGAGGCCAGATGACTGACATTCCTTGCGGCGATCGTCGTTCCATGTGTCGAGGCGATGCCAACGGTTCTACTCGATATGCCCGTGTGCGCGATCCGGTTGGCGCCCCTTGAAAAATGGCCTGCCGAATAGCCTCTACTGAACCTCACGCCGGCGCCGGCGTGAAGACCTTGGCTATGAAATCTCGAACCGTGAGTGACGCCGAAGCTCCGGTAGCTCATTCCGGAGCGCGAGTACGACATTGCGCCGGGCCCGCGCATGCCCATGCCGCCGCCGCCTCCGAAAGCGCCGCGACCGCCGCCCCCGAAGCCCCCGCCATGTCCGCCGCCCCCGCCCCCGCCGCCGCGTGCATCCGCGAGTTCCGGCAAGCCCAGCAGAGCGACCAAAGCGCCGGCTGCCAGAGCTATTGTGAGTTGCCTCAGTTTCAGCTTCATCCTCCACCTCCCGCTTTCCTGAAAAGGCTCAGGCTGATCATATAACGTAAAAGCCCCGTCAACGTTCTCGCACCGCCGCCAAAAGACCGAGTAAACTGTTGCAATCCTTATCCCGGAAACCGAAAGAAACTCTCTCGCTGTGCCTTGGATGCCACAGTCTTTCGCTGTGAAAAGGGCGCGGTGCTTCCTTTGCCGGGCCGCGCGCCGTGCTATATCTGTTCCATGGCAACGAGTCTTAATATCGCGGCGAAGGTCGCCGCTTCACAAGCCCTTGCGCCCGAAGCCCCTTACCTCAAAGGCCTGAACGCCGAGCAGCGCGAGGCCATCGAGCGGCTGGACGGCCCGGTCCTCGTCCTGGCAGGCGCGGGCACGGGCAAAACGCGGGTGCTCACCACGCGCATCGCGCACATCCTGTGGACGCATCGCGCGCGCCCGAACGAAATTCTCGCCGTGACCTTCACGAACAAGGCCGCGCGCGAAATGAAAGAGCGCGTGGGCCAGCTTGTGGGCGGCACGGTGGAAGGCATGCCCTGGCTTGGCACGTTCCACTCCATCGGCATGCGCATTTTGCGCCGCCATGCCGAGCTTGTCGGCCTCTCGCAAAATTTCACGATCCTCGACACAGACGACCAGATCCGGCTCATCAAGCAACTCATCCAGGCCGAGCGGCTTGACGAAAAGCGCTGGCCCGCGCGGCAGCTCGCCGGGCTGATCGACGGCTGGAAGAACAAGGGCCTGATCCCGGCGAAGGTGCCCGCGAGCGGCGCTTTCAGTTTCGCGAACGGGCGCGGCATCGAGCTTTACGCGGCGTATCAGAAACGGCTGAAGGAGCTGAACGCCGCCGATTTCGGCGACCTGCTGCTCGAAAATATCCGCCTTTTCATGGAGAACCCGGACGTTCTCAAGCAGTATCACCGCTGGTTCACGTACATCCTCGTGGACGAGTACCAGGATACGAACATCGCGCAGTATCTCTGGCTGCGGCTGCTCGCACAGGGGAACCACAACGTCTGCTGCGTCGGCGACGACGACCAGTCCATCTACGGCTGGCGCGGCGCGGAAGTGGACAACATCCTGCGCTTCGAGAAGGATTTCCCCGGCGCGCATGTGATCCGGCTGGAGCAGAATTACCGCTCCACGGGCCATATTCTCGGCGCGGCCTCGAAGCTGATCGCGAACAATCTCGGCCGCCTCGGCAAAACCTTGCACACCAATGCGGGCGACGGCGGCAAGCTCACCGTGCGCGGCATCTGGGACGATGACGAGGAGGCGCGGCTCACCGCCGAGGACGTCGACCGCCTTCGCCGCGAGGGCGTCCCGCTGAACAACATGGCGATTCTCGTGCGCGCCTCCTTCCAGATGCGCTCCTTCGAAGATCGCTTCGTCACCATGGGCATGCCCTATCGCGTCATCGGCGGCCCGCGCTTCTACGAGCGGCAGGAGATCAAGGACGCCATCGCCTATCTGGAGGTGATGCAGAACCCCGCCGCCGACCTCAAATTCGAGCGCATCGTCAATGTGCCGAAACGCGGCCTGGGCGACCAGACACTGCAAACCATCTTCCAGCATGCGCGCGCCGAGGGGATCAGCCTGTTCCGCGCCGCGCGCCAGATCACCGAGACGGAGGAGCTGAAGCCCGCGCCACGCAGGTCGCTTCGCGCGCTCACGGACAATTTCGCGCGCTGGCACTCGCTCATCGGCGGCATGCCGCACACCGAGATTGCCGAACTGATCCTCGACGAGTTCGGCTACACCGAGATGTGGCAGAAGGATAAGTCGCCGCAAGCGCAATCGCGCCTCGAAAACCTGAAAGAGCTGATCCGCTTCATGGAGCAGTTCGACAGCCTCGGCGCTTTCCTGGAGCACGTCTCGCTCGTGATGGACGCGGACCAGGCCACCGACGGCGACCGCGTCAGCCTCATGACGCTGCACGGCGCGAAGGGGCTGGAGTTCGACGTCGTGTTCCTGCCCGGCTGGGAGGAGGGGTTGTTCCCGCATAAGCGTGCGCTCGACGAGAACGGTGAGGCAGGGCTGGAGGAGGAGCGCCGCCTTGCCTATGTGGGCATCACGCGCGCCAAGCGACAGCTCACCATCAGCTTCGCGCAGAACCGGCGCGTGCACGGCTCGTGGCAATCGGCGTTGCCGTCGCGCTTCCTCGACGAGCTTTCGGAGGAGCACGCCGAGGTCGTGATCGAGAGCGGCGGCCATGGCTATGGCCGCTACGGCATGGCGAATGGCGGCTATGGCGCGAGCCGCTTCGACGAGGCCGCCTCGCCCTTCGATTACGAGCGAGCGCGACGACGCCCGGCTGGCGGCGCGCGCAGACGAACTGGCGCTCGGAGGGCGCGGTGCGCAACCGCGCGCGGCCCATTCCGTCGGAGATCGAGGGCGAGCTTGTGGCGGCGAGCACGGCCATGCCGAACGCGGCTTTTGCGCTGGGCCAGCGCGTGTTTCACCAGAAGTTCGGCTACGGCACGATCAGCGAGATCGACGGCAATAAGCTGACGGTGGAGTTCGAGAAGGCCGGGCAGAAGAAGGTGGTCGCGAGCTTTGTTGAGGCGGTTTGAAGGTCTTCTTCCTTCTTTTTAATAAATGTTCCGGAATCTAGTTCCACGAAAAAGTCTATCCGGAATTTAAACATCCCCCTATGAAATCGCCTCGCTTCGAAAATCGTACAACGGCTCTCCATAAATCGTATACTCATTTAGAAATACACTCTCCTCAATATCGGATGCTGATGAGTGTATCATTAATATGCTGATCTATATGCTCAGTGATCTGCTATGCATAGAAGTAGGGCTGCCTCAGATAAATTTGGATGTTCCGCAGCTTTTTGCTCGCTGCTTTCCCTATGAGCTTGCCCCCTATCTTGGCAAAAACGCGAGATGTTTTTGGCGGCGTCGCGCATAAGTGCTCAAGCTTTTGCGGTTCGAAAAAGCTGCAGGCGCCCACAGCGAAAGAGGGGCAAAGAGAAAACTCGGACCTTAAGCTGTGTTGTTTGAGGACTCAGGCAGGTTCAAAGATCTGGCGCGCGCCTGCGCAGCTTCCATCACACCTTAGTGAAAAAGGGCTGCGGCACGGTTGATCCGAGCTTGTGCGGCACAACCCGCGGGTCTAACGTCACGGCAAGTCGCTCCAAGCGGAGCCGCATTCAACCCATTTCAGCTCATTCAACGAAGAAAAGCGATGCCCCCTTCTAAACCCGCCGCAAGGGCGAGGCTAAAGACTGTTTCCGAAGTCCCACCCTCCGAACCGCGGGAAGCAGCTGTCAGCCCTCAACGCAAATTCACGCGCCAAGAAGCGCTTCAATTTCATTCCGAAGGCAAGCCCGGAAAGCTCGAAATCGTGCCGACGAAGCCGATGGCGACGCAGCGCGATCTCAGTCTCGCCTACTCGCCGGGCGTGGCGGTTCCTGTCGAGGCTATCGCCGAGAACCCAAGGCTTGCCTACGACTACACGGCGAAGGGGAACTTCGTCGCTGTGATTTCGAACGGCACTGCAATTCTCGGGCTTGGCAATCTGGGCGCGCTGGCTTCGAAGCCGGTGATGGAAGGAAAGGCCGTTCTCTTCAAGCGTTTCGCCGACGTCGATGCCATCGACATCGAGGTCGACACCCAGGATGTGGACGCGTTCGTGAACGCGGTGCGCTATCTCGGGCCGTCCTGGGGCGGCATCAACCTTGAAGACATCAAGGCTCCGGACTGCTTCATCATCGAGAGCCGGCTGCGCGAGCTGATGGACATCCCTGTCTTCCATGACGATCAGCACGGCACGGCCATCATTGCGACCGCCGGCCTGATCAACGCTCTTCATCTGACGGGCCGCGACATCGCGGATATCAAGCTCGTCTGCAATGGCGCGGGCTCTGCCGGCATTGCCTGCCTCGAACTTGTGAAGGCGGTGGGCGTTCGCCACGAGAATGTGACGCTTTGCGATACGTCGGGCGTCATCTACCGGGGCCGCGAAAAAGGCATGAACCAGTGGAAGTCTGCCCACGCGATCGACACCAAAGCGCGGACCCTTGCCGAAGCCATTGAGGGCGCAGATGTTTTCTTCGGTCTTTCTGCAGCCGGAGCGCTGACGAAGGAGATGGTCGCCTGCATGGCCGACAAGCCTATCATCTTCGCCATGGCGAACCCCGACCCCGAAATCACGCCGGAGGAGGTCGCTCAGGTTCGCGACGACGCCATCGTCGCCACCGGCCGCTCGGACTATCCGAACCAAGTCAACAACGTGCTCGGCTTCCCCTACATATTCCGTGGCGCACTCGACGTTCAGGCCCGGACCATCAACGAGCCGATGAAAATCGCGGCCGCCGAAGCGCTTGCGGAACTGGCGCGCGCCGATGTGCCCGACGCGGTGGCCAAAGTTTACGGCCGGCGCTTGCGTTACGGCCCCGACTATATCATCCCCGCGCCCTTCGATCCGCGTCTCATCTGCGAGATTCCATCCGCGGTCGCGAAAGCTGCGATGGATTCAGGCGTTGCGCGCAGGCCGATCATCGATATGGAAGGCTACAAGGTCAGGCTTTCCGCGCGACTCGATCCGGCGGCGGGCTTCATAAACTCTATTTTCGAATCGCTTCGCCTCAACCCGAAACGCGTGGTCTTCACCGAGGGCGAGGAGGAGCAGGTCGTCCGTGCAGCCAGTTCATTCTCGGCCCAGAAGCTGGGACACCCGATCCTGGTCGGACGCGACGCGCAGATCCGCCAAGCGCTGTTCCTGGCTGGCGTGAACCAGGAGGGCCTGGAGGTCCAAAACGCCCTTCATTCCGAGCACAACCAAGAGTATGCGGAATTCCTCTACCAGCGCCTGCAACGGGACGGCTACCTCTACCGCGATTGCCAGCGGCTCGTGAACAACGACCGCAACGTGTTTGCTGCGTGCATGGTCGCGCACGGCCACGCGGACGCCATGGTGACGGGCGTCACCCGCAACTGGTCCACTGCGCTTCAGGATGTCCGGCGCGTTCTCGATCCGAAGCCCCGCCGCCGTGTGATCGGCGTTTCCGTCATCATCGCCCGAGGCAGGGTGGTGCTTGTCGCCGATACCTCGATAACCGCTATGCCCGACGCAGAAGAATTGGCGGACATCGCCGTCGAAGCCGCAGGCGTGGCTTCACGGTTCGGCATGACGCCCCGCGTCGCGCTGCTCGCCTTCTCGACCTTCGGCAATCCGCCGAGCGAGCGAGCCGAGCGCGTGCGCGAGGCGGTGAAGCTTCTCGACCGGCGCGAGGTTGAGTTCGAATATGACGGCGACATGGGCGCCGACGTTGCTCTGAACAGGCGCGCCATGGCCCTGTATCCGTTCTGCCGCCTGACCGACACGGCGAACGTGCTCGTCATGCCCGCCTTCCACGCCGCAAGCATCTCAACCAAGATGCTTCAGGAGCTTGGCGGAGGCACGGTTATCGGTCCGATCCTCGTTGGGCTTTCGAAGTCGGTGCAGATTGCGTCACTTGGCTCAACCGACAGCGACCTTGTGAATATGGCGGCGCTGGCCGCGTTCGACGTGACGGGCTGAAACGGACTGGCGCGGCGCAGGGTCTTCCACATCTTGATGAGTGGGCGGGGGAGAAAAGCCGTGCGCGGCTCCGCTGATGCCGGTACGAAAGACGCGATACAGAATCGGACTGGAAAGGACATCGCTTGAGACAGAAAAAGGGATTTGGGGCGCGGCTTATGCTCGCTTCAATGTTCGTCGCGGTTTTGTCATTAGGCGTCCCCGCAACCAGCTTTGCTGATAAAGACGTTGATCCCGTGCGTCTCGCAGCTGCCAAGGAACTGCTGGTGGTTGTGGGGTCCGCCAGGCAGTTCGATGTCGTGGTGCCGTTGATTACGCAGCAGCTTGAGAACGCGTTCGTGAACCTCAAGCCGGATCATGCGGCTGAGATAAAGGATGTTTTCAGGGCCATCCCGGAGAAGTTCTCGCAGAAAAAGCAGGAGCTTCTGGATCAGATCGCGGCGCTCTACGCCGAGAAGCTGAGCGCCGACGACATCAACGAAATTATAAAGTTCTACAAAACGCCCGTCGGTTCCAGGTTTGTGCAGCTGCAGCCGGAACTGGTGCAGCAGAGCATGCAGCTTGGTCAGGCCTGGGGCCGAAAAATCGGCCAGGAAATCGATCAGGAAGTCCGCAAGCAGCTGAAGGACCGCGGCGTTCCAATTTGATTTGCGATCGAGTTTGCGCACAGCGCTGTGCCGTTTTGCGCATTCATGACCCTCATATTGTATGCGCCGGCGAATGTTGGCGTCTGCATGCCAATTTCTCCCTGCCACCTGCGTCCGCTTTCCTTCTTCTGAAAGATCTTCAGCGATTTCGCCTTTAGGGCGGGTTAACGAGAGCTGCAGCCCGCTTCAACCCTTGATAATCAAGGGAAAAAGGACCGAACGGGACGCCATCGCCTCGCCCGTGCCGCAGCTGTTCCGGCTCCGCACAAGTGTTAATTCGTGGATCCAAAACATATTTAACGGACTTTTGCTCGTCCCTTTAATGGGATAATTCGGGCATTAAATTCTATTTAATGGGGCAATCACTTAACCATAAAAATCCCATAATTTTCAATTGTTTACGTCATCTTGTCCCGGTCGGATCAAAGAGCCGCGATGGTCCATATTTTTCGCCTGATGAGTAACTTTTTAACCAAACATGCGGCGGGGAATAAATCCGGCGCGCTCCTGTTAACCATCTTCGGGTAAACGCATCGCCGCGCGAACAAACCGTTTACCAAAACGCGCGCCGCGAGCACCGTCCGGGGATGGCGATGGCTTCGCCTTTCCGGGACTTGATGACCCGGATGTTTCCGCCAATTCCGTCGTCATGGCCGCCCTTGGAGGCGGCCATCCAGAAAAAACACAAGGCATTTCAGCTTATCACTGGATGGCCGGGTCAAGCCCGGCCATGACCTTGGAGCGAAAATTCGAAGCGAATTAGGGGCGAACTTGCCTCCAGATGTACCAGATTTTTTCGTGGCCTGGCAAAGAGGCGCGGGCAGGTTCTCCGGCCACCGCGCGGCGGAGACTACCCAACCATCGCCGCCGCAGCGCGTTCCATGCGCTTGCGCTCGTTTAAGTCGAGGTAGCGCTTGCGCAGCCGAATGGACTTCGGCGTGACCTCGACCAGCTCGTCGTCTTGAATATAGGCGAGCGCCTTCTCCAGCGGCATTCTAATGGGCGGCGTGAGGCGTACCGCCTCGTCCTTGCTCGTCGTGCGGATGTTGGTAAGCTGCTTGCCCTTGATCACGTTCACTTCGAGATCGTTGTCGCGCGTGTGCTCGCCCACGATCATGCCGGGATAGACCCTCGTCTGCGGGTCTATCATCATCGGCCCGCGGTCTTCCAGGTTCCAAAGCGCGTAGGCGACGGCCTCGCCCGTGGTGTTGGAAATCAAGACGCCGTTGCGGCGCCCCTGGATTTCGCCCTTATAAGGCGCGTAATTGTGGAAGAGGCGGTTCATGATCGCGGTGCCGCGCGTGTCGGTCAGAAGCTCGCCCTGATAGCCGATCAGCCCGCGCGTCGGGACGTAGAAGATGAGCCGTTGGCGGCCGCCGCCCGAGGGGCGCATTTCGATGAGGTCGCCCCTGCGCTCCGACAGCTTGGAAACCACCGCGCCGGCATGCTCCTCGTCCACATCGATGATGACCTCCTCGATGGGCTCAAGCCGCTGGCCGGTTTCCGGTTCGGTATCGAACACCACACGCGGACGCGACACGGTCAGCTCGAAGCCTTCCCGGCGCATGGTTTCGATCAGGATGCCGAGCTGCAACTCGCCGCGGCCGGATACCTCCAAGGCGTCGGTATCTTTCGTCTCGGCGATCCGCAGCGCCACATTGCCTTCGGCCTCGCGGAGAAGGCGGTCGCGGATGACGCGGCTTTGAACCTTGTCGCCCTCCTGGCCAGCGAACGGGCCGTCGTTGATGCGGAAGGTCATGGTCAGCGTCGGCGGATCGATAGGCTGCGCCGGCAGCGCATGGGACTCTTGCGGATCACAAATTGTGTCGGCGACAGTCGCCTTCGTCAGCCCGGAAATGGCGATGATGTCGCCCGCCCTTCCTTCGTCGATGGGCAAGCGCTCAAGGCCCCGGAAGCCGAGCACCTTCGACACGCGGCCATGATCGATCAATTTTCCATCGCGGGAGATCGCCTTCACGGTCATGTTCGGCTTCACCACGCCGTTCGTCACGCGCCCCGTAAGGATGCGGCCCAGGAACGGGTCGGCCTCAATGGTGGTCGCCAGCATGCGGAATGGGCCGCCGCCCACGCGCGGCGGCGCGACGTGCTTCAGCACAAGATCGAACAAGGGGGCCATGTCTTCTTTTGGGCCATTCGGGTCGACGGCCATCCAACCCTGCTTGGCTGAGCCGTAGAGGATTGGGAAATCGAGTTGCTCTTCGGTGGCGTCGAGATTGGCGAAGAGGTCGAAAATCTCGTTCAGAACCTCGACGTGACGCTCGTCCGGCTTGTCGATTTTATTGATGGCAACGATCGGGCGGAGGCCGATCTTGAGCGCCTTCGACACCACGAATTTCGTCTGCGGCATCGGCCCTTCCGACGCATCGACGAGCACAATGGCGCCATCGACCATGTTCAGGATGCGCTCCACCTCGCCGCCGAAATCCGCGTGCCCCGGCGTATCGACGATGTTGATGCGCGTGTCCTTCCACTGGATGGAGGTAACCTTCGCGAGGATCGTGATGCCGCGCTCGCGTTCCAGGTCATTCGAATCCATGGCACGCTCGGCCACGCGCTGGTTGTCGCGGAACGAGCCGGATTGCTTGAGCAGCACGTCGATGAGCGTCGTCTTGCCATGATCGACGTGAGCAATGATAGCTATATTGCGCAGAGGCATGTCGAGCCGCGCCTTTCTGAAAGTCATGTTGCGATGCGGGAATTTGCGCTAGATGTGAGGCAAAGGCGCGCCCGCGTCAATGGTCATCGCCGGTTCTACGCAAGTTAAGTCCCCCAACCGGCGCTAACTACCAGCGTCACTTCTCCAGTGTCAGTCGGCTTCCCCTATGTATTCAGCCGGCTGCGCCGCGCCACGAGTGTCGCTTTGAAATTTCCGTTTCAAAGGAATTGCTGCGAGCGCCAGAAGAGCGAGACCGCCGAGCGCGGCCATGATTTCCGGCGTGAGGATTGAATCGATCGTTATGCTGTTCCCCTGATCCAGCACCTCTCCGAGCCCCGCCCCCGAAAGAGAGAAAACGATCGTGGCGGGGATAATGCCGAAGAAGGTCGTGATCACAAAAGTGCTGAGCCTGACGCCGGCAAGAGCCGGGATGACATTGACGAGGAAGAAGGGAAACAGCGGCAGCAGGCGAAGCACGAGCAGATAAGACCACGCATTCGCCTTGACGGCGCAGGCAAGCTTCGTCCCTGTCTTTCCGAAGTGCGACAAGGCGTTGTCGCCCATCATCGTCCGGGCGAATATAAAAAGCAGCGTTGCGCCGACGGTCGCGCCGATCAGGGTAAAAATCGTCCCCGCAACCGCGCCGAAGAGAAAGCCGCCCGAGAGCGAAAGAAGGACCGCGGAGGGCAACGACAGCGCGACCACGAGCACATAGATGGCGATGTAGCCCAAAGCCGAGAGAACGTAGTTCTCGCTGACGAAGTTGACGATGTCCTGCCGGTTCGCCCGGAGCGTCTCAAGCGAAAGGGTCCCGGGAAGCCCTGATGCATGAATGGCAAGGATGACGCCGAGCGCAAATACTGCGAGCCAAAACCGACGGTCTTTCAAAAAGCGAGGCACCGTCAGTTCTGCCTCCAAAGCTTCATCATGCATGTCGCGCCGATCCACAAGAACCGCCTCCGAGAACGCAGAAGGTGGCGCAGTAAGGATGTGAAAGTGGTACGTCCCGGCTGGCTTCGGCCAACGATGAGCCAAGTTCGAAGCGCTTGTCGTAAGGGAGAAGCGTGCAGGCCGCGACGGCAGGCAAACGGGCGCCTTTTCTCTTCACCACCATGCGCGCGCAGGAGCACATGACGTCATCGGGGGACTTCTTGAGAATCCCCCAGCAGGCTTCCGTGATTTCAGGCGGGGTCGTTCCGCGCCTCATTTCGGGGAGGAGCAGGAGCGACTTGTCATCCTCGCAGTCAACGCGGATCCCGCACGCGGCGAAAAGCGCTGTGAAGCCTTCCCGCAAATCCTCTTGCGCGTCACCGCTCAGGAATTGGGCGGCGACCTCGAGTTCCACGCCAGCGTGCGAGAGCCAGATCAGCTCATCGAGGGCGTGAGCGAATGCACCCTTGCCGCGCTCCGCATCGTGCACCTCGGCGCGGTAATCGTCGAGCGAAACGCGGATGCGCATGCGAGAGCCATAACGCTTTGCCAGCCGTGCAATGTCCAATTTTCGATGGTCCATCGGCTTCAGCGCATTGGTCAGCGTCAGCGTTTCAAAGCCGCGCCGAAGCGTTTCCTCAAGAATGGCGATGAAACCGGGGTTCATGAAGGGCTCGCCGCCCGTGAACCCGATGAGTGAAACAGGCTGCGGCAGCTTGACCATCTCATCCAGGAACGGAACCACGTCGTCGAGCGTGAGATAGGACAGGCGGTCGTTTTTTGGCGAACTCTCGATGTAGCAATTCGCGCAATCGATGTTGCACAGCGTCCCGGTGTTGAACCAGACGGTTTCAAGGCGCTTCAGCGGCACGACCGCGCGCCTTTCACCGCGCGCCGTCCAGGCCGGGTCTGTGAACGGCTTCGGAAGGTTGTAGCCGTCCTCTATCGAGAGTTGCATGAAATTATCCGATGGGGCAAATCACTGCGTTATTCATTGCACAATGCATGTGCAGGGGTACAGCCAAGCCTTTCTCAAACTGTCGTTACTGCGCTAAAGCGCTAGCTGACAAATTCTTGAACTTGGCCATATAGCGCCGGTCGAGCCAGTCTTTCCATTGCCAGACCCAAGTGCCTTCGAACGTCAAGCCGTTGCGCGTGCCGATGGCGTAACGCTCGCCGGTTGAAATCAGAGAGAGGATGTGACCTTGCGGCCGATAGGGCTGAAGCGGCCCTCCCGTAAAGACGCTGCGCAGGTTCTTCGCCAGCGTAAATCCTTGACGCACCGCGTAGACGCCCGCCTTCGGTAACGAGAAGCCCCGGAGCGAGGCGATGTCGCCTGCCGCAAAAACGCCCGCGTGCGACGTGCTTTCCAGGGTGGCGTCGACTTCAATGAAGCCGTGAGCGTCGAGCTTAAGGCCGGTGTCGGCGAGCCAGTGCGCAGGCGACGCTTCGGTCGCCCAGAAGACCTCGTCAAAGGCCAGGCTTTCGCCGCCCTCCAGATGAACGACGCCGCTTTCGACGCCAATCGCTGCCCTGCCGGTCATGACCGTGATCCCGCGATCGGAAAGGAGGTCGCGGAAGCGCCTGCGCATCCGGCGGGGATAGGTGATGAGGATGTCCTCGTCCGCAGAGAGTAGTGTGAAGCGGAGCCCTTCGGGGTCGTAGCCGGCGTCCTGGGCGTCTTTCCTCAATCGCCGTTCGAAAGCGAGCAGCATCTCAATGCCAGCCGCCCCTGCGCCAACAACGCAGATGCTGGCCTGGCCGAGTTTAGACAAGATCCGCCGTCGGGTTGTTTCGAACCGGACCAAAAAACCGTCCATGGGTTTCACGGTGGTTGCATTTGCGATTGCGCCCGGTACGCCGCGCCTGTTCGGCATCGATCCGATATCGAGGGACAAAATATCGAAAGGGACGAAGGGGCCGCCGCCCAGGACAACTCGTTTCCTGGCGAAGTCGACGCCCACCGCTTCGTCAAGGACAAGACGCGCGCCCGCGAAACTGCAGAGAGGCCTCACATCGATATTCGTTTCGTCGAAGGCGTAGAAACCGGCGACTACGCCGGGGAGCATGCCGGAGTAGGGCGTCCAGGCCCGCCGCGTGATTACGGTGAGACGGGAGCCTGGAATCGGGTTTTTCCCAAAGGCGAGCAAGGAAATCGCGTGCGCATGACCGGCGCCAATCAACACAATGTCTTGCAGAGGCCGCCCCATATACCCGGTTTCAAACCCTTCAGTGGGAATACGCGCTTAAACGTGACGGCCCGCGCCCGCCATTGTTCGCGCAGTTGCTAGCCGACGCGTTTCGACTCGGGCTTCATCATTCTCACGAGCACGTCGGTCTTCGCGACGTAATGTTGCATCAACGCCCCGCCGAAATGCACAAGCACGGCGAGGATAATCAGTGGCTTCGCGTAGGCATGCACCTCAGCCATCGAAGCGTAACCCAAAAACCATGCCATCGCGCCGGTAATCGGCATCAAGAAAAGGATAGCGTAGAGAAAGACTTGCGTAAGCGCCGCAACCCATAGCTTGACGCCGCTCTGGCCCGCAGGCGCATCGGGGACTCCACGGACCAGGCGGATAATGACACGCAAAACGGCAAGGGCAAGAATTGTAAAGCCTACAACGGCGTGAATGTTGGCGCTCAGCAGATTGTCAGGACTGAGTTCTTTGCCCTTAATCCAAGCGTGATAGGCATGTTCCATGCCTTCGCCGAAAAAGACCTGGAAGAGGATGAGCGCGGCAATGATCCAATGAAGAAGGATTTGTGTGCCGCTGTAGCCAGCCGGACTCCTGGACGCCATTGCATTCTCCAAAATAGCAAATTTTAAGCCACTGCATACACCGGCTTTCCTGGGGGAAAATTGATCTGTGACAAACGCAGTATGGGCAGATGCACGCAGCCTATTGTAAGCTGAGCGCGGCCCATCTCAAACTCAGCGACGCGTGTCATGACAAGCGCCTATACTCAAGATCTCGACAGGACGCCCGCCAATTTTCAGCAACTGACGCCGCTTGGCTTTCTTGGCCGCGCCGCGCGTGTCTTCCCAGATTATCCCGCCATTGTGCATGGGGACCGCACATATTCATATGCCGAGTTCTATGCGCGGTCCCGCCGCCTTGGATCGGCGCTAACGCGCCTTGGGATGGGCAAGAACGATACCGTTTCCGTCATGCTTCCCAATGTGCCCGCGATGCTCGAAGCGAAGTTCGGCGTGCCGATGACGGGCGCCGTCCTGCACTCGATCAATACGCGGCTCGACGCGGCCAATATCGCCTTCATGCTCGATCATGCCGAGACGAAAGTGCTCATCACCGACACCGAGTATTCGAAGGTGATCGAAGAAGCTCTTAAGATCGCGAAGGCGCGGCCCACGATTATCGACTATACGGACCCGGCCTTTCCCGGCCTGGGATCGCGGCTCTCCGAAACGGAATACGAGGACTTCATCGCAGGCGGCGATCCGGAGTTTGCCTGGAAGATGCCGGACGACGAGTGGGATGCCATCACTCTCAACTACACCTCGGGCACGACGGGTAACCCGAAGGGCGTCGTCTATCATCATCGCGGGGCCTATCTCGTGTGCATGGGCAATATCGTTGCCTCGGCCATGGCCAAGCATGACCGCTATTTGTGGACGCTGCCCATGTTCCACTGCGATGGCTGGTGTTTCGGATGGACCCTCCCGGCTATAGCTGGCACTCAAGTCTGCCTGCGTTACGTGCGTCCGGATGCGATCTGGAATGCGCTCGCCGATCAGAAGATCACCCATCTCTGCGGAGCGCCCATCGTTATGTCGACGATCCTGAACGCTCCCGCTGATGTAAAGCGGAAGCTCTCTCAGAAGGTGGAATTTCTGACGGCGGCCGCGCCGCCGCCCGAAGCGGTGCTCGCGGAGATGCGTGAAGCGGGCTTCAATGTCACCCATGTCTATGGGCTGACGGAAACATACGGTCCCGCCGTGGTGAACGAGTGGAAGGAGGAGTGGAACGAACTCGACGGCGCTGGCCAGGCGCGAAAGAAGGCGCGTCAGGGCGTGCGCTATGTGCCGCTCGAAGACCTGAATGTGATCGACCCGACAACGATGACGCCGGTTCGGCCGGATGGTGAGACGCTGGGCGAAGTGATGTTCCGCGGCAATATTGTCATGAAGGGCTATCTCAAGAACAAGAATGCAACCGAGGATGCGCTGGCTGGCGGCTGGTTCCATTCCGGCGACCTTGGCGTGATGTATCCGGACGGTTACATCCAGCTCAAGGACCGCTCCAAGGACATCATCATTTCGGGCGGGGAAAACATCTCGTCCATCGAACTGGAGGATGTCCTGTACAAGCACCCCGCCGTGCAGGCCGCTTCCGTGGTGGCGAAGCCGGACGAGAAGTGGGGCGAGACGCCCTGCGCTTTCATCGAGCTGAAGCCGGGGAAGACAGTAACGGCGGAAGAGATCATCGCCTATTGCCGCGAGCATGTGGCTCATTACAAAGCCCCGCGCCACGTTTTCTTCGAGGAGTTGCCGAAGACGTCGACGGGCAAGGTGCAGAAATTCATCCTCCGCCAGATGGCGAAGAAGGTTTAAGTCACCGTTTATTCCCGGAACGGCCTCCCCCATATTCGGGATACTTTACAAACCCAGTCTATCAATAACAACCCATAGGCATACTATTTTCCGGCGAAGCGAAGTGTTCAGTCAAGCCCAAGAAGAGGCGTATATGAATGACTTGAGCTTTGCCACGCTGGAATCAGAAAAAACGGCATTGGAGTTACAGAAATCGAGCCGCTGTCGGGCGAACGGCACGAAGCCTATTCGACGAGAACAATGAACTCTACGACGAAGCGCGAAAAATCGGGAACGGCATGATCGACCGCAGGCCCGGTCTCATTGTCAGATGCGCTGACGCCGATGTGATTGGCCGCAGAGCGTCTTACACACGATCACGAGCTGCCCGTGTCTATGATAAGCGTCAGGTAATATTTCTTCGGCTTTTTACCTCTCTTTTGGAGCGAGGACTTACGTCGAACAAGTAAGGGATATCCCCTTTATTGTCAGCAAACTCCGCACTGACGTCAATTCTTGGAAACCTTGCTCAGAAAGGATATCCCATCTCGATCATGCCCATCAGGACCGAAATATTCTCATTGCGTCTCAGCTTCCCGCTAGCCAGCCCTTTTCGACTGCATAGCCCACCAACTCGACGCGGCTGTGGAAGCCGAGCTTATCCATCGCGCGCGCCTTGTAGGTCTCGATGCTCTTGATGCTGATCTGCAATATGTTTGCGATCGCCTTGTTGCTGTGGCCGACTGCGGTAAGTCGCAAGACCTCCACCTCGCGCTCGCTAAGATCAGCCCCGCCTGCCGCAGCCTCGGATGGCTTGTTGGCAGTCCTATCGATGGCGTGTGCGGCGATTGACGGATCGAGATAGATGCCGCCTGCGGCGACGGCATGAATCGCGCGAAGCAGGTCCTCCACCACCGACCGTTTGAGCACATAACCAGCCGCCCCAACCTCGATCAGCTTGCGCAAATAAGCTCGATCTTCATGCACGGTCAGCACCACGACTTTGCACTCGGGAAGCTGGGCGAGCAGTTGCCGGGCGACGTCCACGCCGTTGAGGCCTGGCATGGACAAGTCCAGCACCATGATATCGGGTTTTAGTTCGATCGCCATCCGCAGCGCAGTCACCCCGTCGGGTGCCTCGCCGACAATTTCCACTTTCGGATCGCCATTGAGCAAGGACCGGATGCCAGCGAGGACCACGGGGTGATCGTCGGCTATGAGAACGCGTAAGGGGGCGGCAGCAAGCTCGGTCATAGCGGCACCCGAATATAAAGAGTGCAACCCTGGTCTGGAGTTGACTCAACCTCCAGCGTGCCCGAAACGAGCGACAAGCGCTCGCGGATACCGAGCAAGCCCAGGCGCTTCGAAGGAATGTCGGCCAGTTCAGTGGAGCAAAAACCGCGCCCATTGTCC
The DNA here is from genome assembly GCA_963839435.1 of uncultured Alphaproteobacteria bacterium. GTDB lineage: Bacteria > Pseudomonadota > Alphaproteobacteria > Rhizobiales > Rhodomicrobiaceae > Rhodomicrobium. The sequence goes on along the minus strand of CAWIVD010000027.1, from coordinate 78,668 downwards.
TCCACAATCATGCTGACCTCCTTTGCGCTTGCCTCTAGCAATACGGCAACTCGCGTCGCGTTCGCATGCCGCGCGATGTTGGTGATTGCTTCCTGCAGCACACGGTAGAGCGTGGTCTCTATTGCCGGATTCAGCCTACGGTCGTTGAGCACCAGGCGCAGATCGAACTGAAGGCTCAACCGATCGCTCCATGTTTCGATGAGATGATGAATAGCGGTTTCCAGGCCGAGGTCATCCAGCGCCGTCGGCCGGATTTCCCAAGCCAGCCGGTTCACCTCCGATCCAACGCCGTTGGCGAGCCCCTTGAGAGCGGCAAGCCGCTCCCTCATCTTTTCGCCCGCGGGCAAGGATTGGCCGAGTTCATCCAACCCGAGTTGCAGGAGCGTTAGCGTTTGGCCGAGGCTATCGTGCAGTTCGCGCGCAATTCTTTGGCGTTCGGCCTCTTGGTCTTCCACCGTTGATCGCAACACCTGCGATAGCTCCGTCTCGACGAGAGCGCGGCGTTGGGCCTCGTCCTTGAGCTTCGCAGCGGTCACTTGCCACTGTCCAAGCCGCCGATCAAGCTCGGCCGTCAGCACCGCCTGCTTGATACGTGCATCCTCGCGCTCGCGAGCGACCTGATCCATGCGCCGAAGGATCACCTCCATCAGAGACAGGCGCAGCGTTTTTACCGCTTCCACCTCGGCGCTGCTCCAGGGGTGGGAATGCGAACTCACGGACTCGCGCCAGGCGGCAAAACTCTTGCGCGGCGAAATGCGTTCGCCGTCCAGGAAGGTCTCTACGGGCTTGTTCGGATCACCAGCCCAGGTAACCGTGCGGATCACTTCCGGCCGGAACCACAGCACATAATCCCGCGGCGTCTTTGAGACTGAAAGCGCTATGAGACCGCTGGCGACATCCGCAAATTCGGCGGCGGGCGGATACAGGAGCGGTAACTTATCCGTATGAAAGACGCCTTCGGCCACCGTCTCGTTCAACCAGGCGACCAAAGCGGCGACTTGCTCGCTTCGCGGTGTTTGTCCCAGTCCCGTGTAACGGTTGTCCAGCCAAAGTCCGACGCCGTTAGCAGAAATGTAATCGAGCAGGTTCGGCTTATGCCGGGTGAGGCCTCCGGCCAAGTCTGCCTCGCCGCTCATTCGCGTTAGGAGTTCCTCGTGAATCCGTTTGCTTCGCAACTGAGCCTCGAAATCTTCGGCGTCCACCTTCGTTTCGAGCTTCGCAGACGCCATTTGCGCAAATAACTCACAGGCCATGCGCAAGCGGTGCGATAAAAATCGCGGCGTCCGGTGATGGCAGGCAATCAACCCCCATAACCGGCCATCCATGATGATCGACAGCGACATGGATGCTGCCACGCCCATATTTGCCAGATATTCCAGATGCATTGGCGAAACGCTGCGGATCAGGCTGTGGCTGAGGTCGAGCGGGGCGCCGCTGCGGGGATCGTCCGCGGGGACAATCGGCTCGGGCGTGTAGCGAGCGTTAGGGATAAGCCGGATCCAATTGCTGAGATAAAGCTCACGCGCTTGCCGCGGAATATCGGAGGCGGGGTAGCGCAGGCCAAGAAAGGATTCGACGTCATCTTCTCGCGCCTCGGCATCGACAACGCCGCTGCCGTCCGGCAGGAAGCGGTAGACCATAACACGGTCGAAGCCCGTGACACGGCGCACCTCGTCGGCCAGCCCCTGGCAGAACGCCTGGGGCGTGGCAGCCTGTTGGGCACGCGCCAGCATGGCCTGCACGAGGGCCAGCGTATCCTCGGGACCGCTCTCCCGCACGGGCTCCAACTCCAGTACAACGAGCCTGCCGCTGCGGTATACGAAGGTGTCGACGGTTCTCCAATCCAGCTTGCTGATGATGGTGAAGGCATGAATTGGCCGCATCAGCGGCCCTTCATTGTCGAGAAGCATTCGAAGGCGCGATACTCGGTCAGGCGCGAACCAGTCCGCGATGTTCCCCTCCAACAGCGCGATAGGCTCGACGCCAAGGATTTCGATGGTGTTACCGCCCGCTTGAACGATTCGAAGATCCTCCGGATCGACAGCGAGCAAAGCGCCGTGCGGCTGCACGGATCCCGGAATATGGATCGGTTCGCGGTCGCAGTTGGTAATGTCCGCGCCGAACGCCGGAGCCTTCTTATTCCCGGCATGGCTCGAGCCATGGCCGCTGGCGTTGCTCATCGCGCATGTGCCTTATGTCTGGAACGCATTTTTGGTCTCAGTAGAGCGCCCTCAATCGGCCAACTGTATCCCTGCCGCCGGGGTCGAATAATGGTCGCCACCTTGTTCAATCGTCATGCTGTATCAAGACATTATCGCCTTTTTTTGCTTGGGTCCCCGATATTTGTGTCTGACCGTCGGCAGCACCGGATGCGGCACGGCAACCCTTGGAAATTACAATCACCGGCAACCGCGGACACTCTGCAGGGTATTCCCCTACAAACGCTCCATTTCCCTTACATATAAAGAGGGATTTTCTCCACAAATAAAATCCAGATAACCTTACAAATACTGGATGATTATACCTTACACGATCAAGGGAAACCACTATTGTGTCGCCTTGACACAGATAATACTATGTCAATACGAATTGACACATACAATAGTATGACTATGCTGACACTGCTAAAGGCGCCGCTTCCGCTTTCGGGCCGTTAGCGCACCCTAACGTGCGGGTTCAGCACGAAATCTTATCAGGAGGTACCTATGGCAGACCCAAATAAGGTCTATCCGACAGGTCTAACATTGGCGGAAGCCGAAGAACTGCACAGCTATGTCATTAACGGCACGCGGACTTTCGGCGCCGCCGCGGTTATCGCGCATGTGCTTTCCTTCGTCCTTACCCCTTGGCTGCATTAAAGAGGAGAAATACCCATGGCCGATATTGATGGACAAGCCAAAATCTGGCTCGTTGTGAAACCAGAAGTCGGGTTGATGTGGCTTCTTGGCCTCGTCGCTCTCATAGCGGTAGCTGTGCATGCCCTCTTAATCGGGCACACGAAGTGGTACCCCGCCTATTGGGAAGGCGGCAAGGGCAAAGTGGCGATCGAACACGTCGTTCCGTACGTCTAGCATCTATCGTTGATTGCGCGAGGACGAAGTAATACGGCTCTGCGCAGTCGAACATTAGTTCACCTTCGTGCGGGTTCAGCACGAAAATCCTTTAGGAGGAAAAATTATGGCGGATCCAAACAAAGTTTATCCGACTGGCTTGACCTTGGCTGAAGCCGAGGAGCTTCATGCCCACGTGATCAATGGCACGCGCGTTTTCGGCGCGATCGCCGTCGTCGCTCACGTCCTTTCCTATGTCTACAGCCCCTGGCTTCACTAACCACTCTTAAGAAGGAGAAAGATTTATGGCCGATACTGATGGACAAGCCGCCATTTGGCTGTATGTAAGACCCTCTCTCGGACTGCCGCATTTCCTGGGCGCCGTCCTCCTGATCGCGATTGCCGTGCACGCGGCTCTGATAGGCCATACGACCTGGTACAACAAGTACTGGGAAGGTGGCAAGGCTAAGGTTGCGGTCACCCACGTTCTGCCGGGCAGCAACTCGTAATTTCAGACCTAAAGCTCGCGTCTTGGAGATAGCCTCCGGGGCCGAGCCTTCCCGCGTGCGGCCGCCTCTCAGGTGCTGTTTGCGCGCGGGTTTTCGGCCTTAGCTGCTGGTTGGAAAAGAGCCTGCGCGCGTTGCGATGTTTCTCCTGACGTTTGGTCTTACGCTTTACGTGCTTGAGTTCCTGGCATCGAGTACTCGACGGTTGGCAGATAAACAAACGCATTCGCTTGAAGAGTGGCTGAGGTCGTGCCAAAGTCTTCGCGGAGATAAGTAGACGAGCCTTTACAACGCAGCCGTTATAAATACTGCATAATAAGATACTTAGTTAGTGCTTTAAGCTGAGATGTTCTTTTGCGAATAATCCTGACAAGTATAAGGGTATTTCCTGATTGTGCCCGAGTGACACATGGCCTAAACTCTGGATGTATTTGATACATTCTGTGTTGTTTCTATTACGGAATTGCTTGCCTACTATTGCCGCGTGTCGAGGAGTAAGCGCCTAGCGTGCGGGTCAAGCACGAAGACTTGCGACATCCTTCGAGGAGCTTAAGATTATGGCAGACCCAAAGAAAGTATATCCGACCGGCCTTACGATTGAGGAAGCCGAGGAACTTCACAGCTATGTTATCAACGGCACGCGGACTTTTGGCGCGGCCGCAGTGTTTGCGCACTTCCTCACTTACGCTCTCACACCCTGGCTTCACTAAAGCGTCTTAGAGAGGAGAATCCCTCATGGCCGATACTGATGGAGAACACGGAATCTGGTTGGTTGTGCCCCCAGAGACCGGGTTGATCTGGCTCCTTGGCAGCGTCGCTCTCATAGCGGTGCTTGTGCATGCACTCTTAGTGGGCCACACGAAGTGGTTCCCCGCCTACTGGGAAGGCGGAAAAGCGAAGATTACAGTCACGCAGCCAGCGCCCGCAGCACCAGCCGTCGTGGCGCCTGCAGTTAGATAATATCATTGACGCCGGGGGTTTTCCCATCGGCGGCATAATAACTGTGCGTGGTCGTTCAGCCATCGCCTGCGCACACCTTTAAGCCCGATCTCCTAGCGGGCCTTTACCTGCGCACAGCCGCTTCAGCCACGCCTGTGCGCAGGTTTTTTTCTTAGCATCCCCAGCCTTTTCATCAAGTTAAAAATTTCATCCTCATTGGTGGCGACAGCAAGAGGTGTGACGAGCATGCTGCTTGTTGGATGCATCACCGTCCTTTCTAGCCCGTGCCGTGATTTTTAATCCGCGCCGTCAAACGCAAGCTGAACCGAGGGCTCAAAGCAAAATTCCGCGTTCACGACCTGCAGACATAGAGCCATTCAGGCCGGGTGCCGTTCGGGTGTTCCTGGCTATCTGCAGAAACGACCTGCGACAAATGGCAGTTCGGCAACCTAAGGCTACGTTCGAGCTTCTTCTTGACTCGCACCGCGAACGCAATGGTAAGGTTTCCCCCGCCTTTGAACGCGTCTTAGGCTATTATTATCGGGTTTTCCTTGTGATTGGAAACTTCTCCTCAATCTCCACTGAAAGAATGGCAGCGGCCTTGGGGGGAATTTCTCCGGAAACCGTGATATTGGATACGGCCGGGGTGATCGTTTACGTCAACTCGGCGTGGGTTAAATTCGCGATCGAAAACGGTTCGTCCGATCCCGAGGCGTATGTCGGGCGGAACTACCTTGATGCATGCCTCAATGCGAGTGCAGGCGGCGACGGACTCGCGCGGGAGGCCGCGGAAGGGATCAGGTCTGTAATTGCCGGAGCGCTTCCGATTTTCGAGCAAAAATACCCCTGCCACTCACGCGAGCGGGAACGCTGGTTCGTCATGACCGCGACGCGCGCGTCCATCGGCAGCGACATCGTCATCGCTCATAATAACATCACTCAGCTTGTGCAAACGGAACGCGGGAACGCAGAAGCGGAGCGGCGCTTGATTCTCGCTCACGAGCGGTTCGAGGCAGGCAGGGCTTTGGCGGAGAGCGAGGAACGCTTCAGAAAGATTGTCGATACGGCCATCGACGCTATCGTGATTATCGATGACGAGGGACGCATTCATTCCCTCAATCACGCAGCAGAACGTATTTTTGGCTACCATCGCGATGAGGCGGTAGGCAGTAACGTCTCGGTCATCATGACCGAGCCACATCACATGTTTCAGGAGGCTTCTGCCAACGGCGAAATCGGGCAACGCGGGACTGTGCGCGTCGTCCGGAAGGTCGAAGGTCACCGAAAAGATGGTTCGAAGTTTCCTGTCGAACTTAGTGTCGCGGCCTGGCGTGCGGCAGGGAAGCGTTATTTTGCCGGCATCATGTGCAGCGACATCAAGACCACTCCCAAAGAAGCCGAGCAATAGCGGCAGCCCGCCAAGGGTTTACTTCCGCAGCCACTCAACGCCTTCTGCGCAAAGGCTTTGGCCTCGATATAGCTCGGGCCTTTGTGAACCTCCCGGACAGCCAAAGCCGCGCCGGCAGCGAGATACACAGCAAGGTTTTGACTGCGTGCATCATTGGCGCGCGCATGCATTTTGATCCCGAGAGCCAGGGCGTCATGCTTCCGGAGAGTGGTTGCCATAGTTTTGGCCGAAAATCAGCGAAGCATTAGCATTCTTACTAAGCTCGGTTTTTCAATTTCAGGGAAAAATTCCAAAAGCTGCAGAAATAAACGGGTACTATATTAAACCCGCCACCGCGGGGTTTGGCCCTAGCTTGGCCTCCTGCCGAAAACGATCACCGTATCCGAAGCTGTCTGGAAGGCGGGGATCGTGAGCAACGCCACCGCTCTTTAGGCTAAATCGTAACGATACCCCGACCGCGCGAGCGGAGAGATTTTCATGAGTATCTACACTCAGGTCCTTTCGTCCGGCGAAGCTGTCGAGAAGACCAGGATCGCGCGGCCGCCGCAGACGCAAAGGAAACTACGCCTGCTTCAGAGCGGATTCTGGCGTACGTTGCACGCGACGAAACCTCCTATCGTGCGCAACGGCTCGCACTTAAATACCTACTTACTTATGGGCGTTTTGCCAAACAAACCCAATAAAGTTTACCGATGGAAAACTCTCACGAAATGATGCGCCTGGAAAAGCTCGAGCCGAACGCTCTGACGGTTGGTACAAGTATCCGAACGCCTCTTTTATGGTCCTGGTGGCTGGAGGTGCTTACGTAGCTCTTCAGCGGTCCGAGCATCGAATGCCACAAGTTTAATTGTGAGACCGTGCGCAGCGCCTTCGCTGCGGCACACATCGGCGGCTTCGCGGCAAGCCTCGTCAAGCGGATAGCCGTAGATGCCGGTGCTGATGGCCGGGAAGGCGATCGACTGGCAGCCTTGCGCCGCGGCAAGGCGGATCGCCGCCCTGTAAGCAGAGCGCAACAGGTTCCGGGCCTTTTCAGGCGGGTAGGCACTGTACATCGGGCCGACGGCGTGGATGATACTGCGGGCGGTCTTGATGCCGAAGGCAGGGGTCATGACAGCCTCGCCGGTGGGACAATTCCCGATCGCGTCGCAAGCCTGGGTCAGCGCCTCCGCACCCGCCGCGCGGAAGATCGCGCCACAAACGCCGCCTCCCGCTTTGAGCGCGCAGTTCGCGGCGTTGACGATGGCATCGGCCTCGATGGTGGTGATATCACCCTGGGTAACTTCGACGAGACCTGGGGAACTGGCGACCATAGCCGTTAAAGTAAGCCCGGCCGCGCGGCCGGGCAACGCCGAAGTGCAGCGGCGATCCTTCCCTGGTATTGCCTTGTCGACGCCGATGCGCCAGAAAGCCCAGATTCCGTCGCTTGTATCGGGCCATAAGAGCGAATGACAAGAGAAAGCAACCGCATCTCCCGGTGGGGGCAAGTCGTCACCGAAATCGCCGCCGATCGCCGCCTGGCGATCATGCTGGCGCTGGGCTTCAGCGCGGGTCTGCCCTTTCTGCTTGTCTTTTCAACGCTTTCGGCCTGGCTTCGGGAAGCAGGGATCGCGCGCACGGAGATCGGCTTTCTGAGCTATATCGCGCTCGCCTACAGCTTCAAATTTCTCTGGGCGCCCATCATTGACAGGCGCGATGTTCCGATTCTTTCGCGCTTCGGCCGCCGCCGGGCCTGGATGCTGCTCTCTCAGCTAAGCGTCAGCCTTGGCCTGATTGGCATCGCCTTCGGCAATCCCTCGTACTCCCTGGTCTGGACCGTGGCCTGCGCGTTCTTCGTCGCCTTTTCGTCCGCAACGCAAGACGTGGTGGTGGATGGCTGGCGCATCGGCGCCGCTCCCATCGAGCGGCAGGGCATGATGTCGGCGAGCTATCAGCTCGGCTACCGGATCGCCCTTCTGTGTGCGGGGGCTGGCGCGCTTTATATCGCTGATTTCGGTGGCTGGAAGGCGGCCTATATCAGCATGGCCATGCTCATGGCCGTCGGCATCACGGCAAGCATGCTGGCGCCGCATCCGCCTGAGACGGAGCAAAAGGGATCGCGCGAATCCTTCCTCAAGCTCTATGCCGAACCGGTTGCCGATCTGCTGCGCCGGAACGGGGTGATGATCGTTCCGATTCTCGCGCTCGTTGCGATCTATCGGGTTCCCGATTTCGTCTCCGGCGTAATGGCGAACCCGCTCTATATCGATCTCGGTTTCTCGAAAACCGCCATCGCAACCGTAACCAAACTCTACGGCGTCTGGATCGGCATCGGCGGCGTCTTTGTGGGCGGCGTGGCCGTACTGCGGCTCGGGTTGATGCCCGCCCTCCTGATTGGTGGGATCGCGGCGTCGGCCTCGCACCTGGCCTTTGCCTGGCTCGCGCTTGCTGGTGTCGCCCGGCTGGATCTTCTGACGGTCGCCATCGGCATCGAAAGCTTCGCTTCGGGCTTTGCCGGCACCGCGCTCATCGCTTTCATGTCGTCTCTGACATCGCCGGCCTTTGCGGCTGCGCAATACGCCTTGTTGAGCTCGCTCTATGCGCTGCCGGGCAAGCTCGTCGGTGGACTTTCCGGGCTGATGGTCGACACTTTCGGCTACCCCGCCTTTTTCGTTATCACCTCGGCCATCGGTATTCCTGGGGCGCTTCTTTGCCTTTACGTCTGGCGTGGCACCCTGAACGGACGCGCCGAGGCGGAAGCACCTATGGCCGCACCCGGCGCCGGCATGTGAGGCTACCCTGGTATTACTGAATAGAATAAGATAAATTAATGCCCCGTTCAGGCCTGTGCGGCGGGTGCCGATCGCTGCTGACCTGCTTTTTTGCTTCCTGGCAAATGCGCCATCCGATCCATCATATCCGCACTTGGAGAACCAATGACCCGTGGGTATTTCCGTTTTCCCGCAGTTTTCAAGAATAAGGTCGTGTTCACGAGCGAGGACGACCTTTGGGAAGTGCCGCTTGAGGGGGGCGCTGCCCGCCGTTTGACTGCGGGACGTGGGTTTTTCCTTTACCCTCAATTTTCTCCTGATGGGAAGCAGCTTGCATTCGCCTCTGCGGAGGAAGGCTATAATGAAGTCTACGTCATGCCATCGGAGGGCGGCGATCTTTCCCGCCTGACATATCTCGGCGCGATGTCCATTCCCTGCGGCTGGCTCGACGCGGAAACCGTCCTTTTCCGCTCGACTGCTTACGAGGCGCATAATGTCACCGGCTTATGTGCTGTCGCGGCAAAAGGCGGCTTGTCAAAGCCTTTGCTGCTAGGCCCTGCCTCGAGCATTTCCCTATCCGAAACGGGGGAGGCCGTGCTGGCCCGTCCAGGCCGGGCCGAGCAAACCTCCTGGAAGCGTTACCGCGGTGGCCGCGCGGGCAAACTTTGGATCGCCCCGGCACTCGACGCCGAATATCAGCCGCTGATCGACCTTGACGGCAACCTGGCTTGTCCTCTTTGGGCAGCCGCGCGGGTCTATTTCATTTCCGACCATGAAGACGTTGGCAATCTCTATTCGTGCACGGCAGAGGGCCTCGATTTGCGTCTTGAGGCGGAGCACAAGGACTTCTACATCCGCAATCCCGCGACCGATGGCCAAACCATCGTCTATCACGCGGGCGGCGACGTTTTTGCCTTCGACATTGCAACGCGAACGTCGCGCAAGCTCGCCATCGACTATCACTCGCAACGCACCCAGCGCCAGCGGCGCTATGTCGAGGCGGCGAAGTATCTTGAGGCGGCTGACCTTGATCCGAAGGGCGAACGCGGCGTGTACAGTGTACGCGGACAGATCCACCACATGCGGCATTGGGATGGCCCGGTCAGCGCGCACTGCGTGCCGGGCAGTAGATGCAGGCTGGCCCGGTTCCTGGCGGACGGCCACCGCGTCATCACCGTCGTCGACAGGGACAATGGCGACGAATGCCTCGAAATCTGGGATACCCAGGATTACACCCTCAAGCCGGTGCCGGTACCTGCGAACGGAACCGGAGCCGAGGGTTGGGGGCGGTTCACACGGCTCGAAGCCTCGCCCAAAGGAGAGCACGTTGCGTTCGCCAACCATCGCAATGAGCTATGGCTTTTGGACCTGACATCGGGCGCAGCCCGAAAACTCGCTGCGAATTCGTTTGGGGCGATGGGAACCTTCGCCTGGTCGCCCGATGGCCGCTGGCTGGCTTTTCAGAAAACTGAGGGCCGCGATCAATCCATGATCGCCATCGCCAGCGTCGAAACGGGCGGAATTCACACCGTGACTGAGCCGTTGTTCGAAGACTTCGCCCCGAGTTTCGATCCGGAGGGCCGCTATCTCTATTTCCTGTCGGACCGAATGCTCAACCCCGTCTATGACGCCGTGCAATTCGAGCTGTCGTTTCCGAAGGCCGTGCTTCCCTGTCTCGTCACCTTACGAAAGGACACGCCATCGCCATTCTTTGAAGCCGCAACGGATGAGAAGGATGACAACGGAGGAGACAAGGGTAAGGACCTGAAGGTCGAAATCGACTTCGACGGGATCTCGAGCCGCATCCTCGCCTTTCCGGTCCAAGAAGGGCGGTATTGGACGATCGCAGGACTGAAAAAGAAAGCGGTGTGGCTCTCCTTCCCCGTCAAGGGCGCCCTGATGCAGAGCTGGCCGCCCGAACCCGCTGCCGAAGCCACGCTGGAGGCTTACGATTTCAAGAAACTGAAAGTCGAAACACTCGGCGTCGGACTTTCCGGCTTCAAACTTTCGGCGGATAGAAAGCAGACGCTGTTGTTTGCCGGCAGAAGGCTGCGCGTCTTGAAGGCGGGCGAAAAGGTTGAAGATGAAGGCGCCAAGACGCGAGCGGGCGGATGGATCGACCTCCAGCGGCTCAAAGTGCTGATCGAGCCCGAAGCTGAATGGAAGCAGATGCTGCATGAGGCATGGCGGCTGCAGCGCGACCATTTCTGGCGAGCCGACATGTCGAAGGTTGACTGGAAGGAGGTGCTCCTCCGCTATGCGCCGCTCGTCGAACGCGTCAACTGCCGCTCTGAATTTTCTGACCTCGTTCTGGAAATGCAGGGCGAGCTTGGCACATCGCACGCCTATGACCTCGGCCGTGGCGATTACCGCGAGCCGCCCCGCTACCCCATCGGATTCCTCGGCGCGAATTTCACCTGGGATGAGGCCGCCGGAGGATACCGCATCGACGATTTCTTGCGGGGTGATCCATGGTCACTGAGTGAGGCATGCCCGCTCCGTGCTCCCGGTGTCCAGCTTGAGGCCGGTGATGTCATTACGGCCGTGAACGGCCAGCAGCTAAACGCAGAGGTGACGCCTCACCGGGCGCTCATGCATCGGGCCGGAACAGAGGTGTACCTGTCTGTGAAGTCTGCGGACACTTCCCGGCAGGTTCGGGTGCGCACACTTCGAAGCGAGCAGAGCGCCCGCTATCGCGATTGGGTCGAACACAACCGCGATTATGTGCGAGAGGCAACGGGCGGCCACGCAGGCTACATCCACGTCCCGGACATGATGGCGCGCGGCTTTGCCGAGTTTCACCGGCATTTTCTGCGCGATTACGATTGCGACGGTCTGATTGTGGATGTGCGCTACAATAGCGGCGGGCATATCTCGCAGTTGCTCCTCGAAAAACTCTGCCGGCGGCGACTCGGCGCTCGCTTTTCGCGCTGGTTTGGCGTGTATCCGACGCCTACGGAGTCACCGGCGGGGCCTATGGTGGCTTTGACCAATGAGTTCGCCGCCTCGGATGGCGATATCTTCTCCCACACGTTCAAAATGAAAAAGGCCGGTCCGCTGATCGGGCGCAGGACGTGGGGCGGCGTGATCGGCATATGGCCCCGGCACAATCTGGCTGACGGCGGGATCACCACGCAACCCGAGTTCTCGCACTGGTTTGCCGACGTGGGCTGGAAGGTCGAGAATTACGGCACCGATCCGGACATCGACATCGATATCGCGCCGCACGAATTCCGGCAGGGCAAGGACCCGCAACTCGATCGGGGCATCGCCGAGCTTCTGAAGCTCTTCGAAACACGACCGCCGTTCCGGCCTGTGCCTGAAGACGATCCGAGGGAAGCTTAACCCGGCGCCGTCTGCGCAAGGCGCGGTTAAGAGCGGCTCAACCAAAATGTTGAGAGTTCGAAGATCTCGCCCATATACGGAAACATTCGCGTGCTGCCGACGATTGACCGGAGCGCGGCCACCGGTGGAGCGCAAAGCTGCTGGCTGTGAAGCTATGAATGCGTGGAGTTGAACTCACGATGACATCCCGCAAGATCTCGCTCCTGCTCGCCGACGTCGACGGCACCTTGGTGACACGTGAGAAAGTTTTGACCGAGCGCGCCCGCGATGCGGTTCACCGGATCCACAGGGCTGGCATTCGTTTTGCGATTACGAGCGGGCGCCCGCCCAAGGGCATGGCCATGCTTATCGAACCGCTGGCTATCGATACTCCCGTCGCCGCGTTCAACGGCGGGATGTTTGTTCATCCCGACCTCTCCATCATCGAGGAGCGGGAACTTGCTCCCGATGTGGCAAAAAAAGCCCTCGATATCATCCTCAAGCACGGCCTCGACGTGTGGGTTTATTCCGGCAGCGATTGGCTGGTGCGCGACGTGAACGCCCCGCATGTCGAACGAGAGGCGTTCACCGTTCAGTTTCAGCCGAAAGCCGTGCCTGACTTTGGGAGCGCCCTGGAAAAAGCGGTGAAGATTGTTGGCGTGAGCGAAGATCCCGAGAGCGTCAAAGCCTGCGAGGCCGATACTCATGCCGCATTAAGCGGACATGCCTCCGCGACCCGCTCACAACCCTACTATCTCGACGTAACCCATCCCGACGCCAATAAGGGCTCCGTCGCCGGCACTCTCTCTCGCGTGCTTGGCATCGCGGAAGAAGAAATCGCAACTATCGGCGATCAGCCGAACGACGTGCTCATGTTCAAGCGATCAGGCTTCAGCATCGCCATGGGAAACGCCAGCGACGAGGTGAAGCGGCAGGCGAGCGCGGTCACGGACTCGAATGACGACGAGGGCTTCGCCAAGGCAGTCGAGCGATACTTGCTCTAAGCGGAGTGCTCAAAAGTGGCCTGCCCAGTGTTGGAAAAAAACTCTGCATAAACAGAAGACTCTAATCAGGCATTCGTTGGCCGGCCAAAAAATATCTGCTTCGCAATGCCCCTGAAGGATCTGGCAATCATGAACGCACCTCAATCACTTAACAATTTCGGGCAAAGCCTTTGGCTCGACAACATTACGCGTAACATGCTGAGCACCGGCACACTTCGCCGGTATGTCAAAGAGCTTTCGGTCACAGGGCTGACATCCAATCCAACCATCTTCGACCAGGCCATCAAGAACAGCAGCGATTACGACGCAGCCATCCAGACAAAGCTCAAAGAAGGCAGATCGGGCGAGGATTTGTTCCTGGAACTCGCCATCGAAGACATCACCGCGGCTGCGGACATTTTCGCTCCGATCCACAATCGGACCCTTGGCGTCGATGGCTGGGTCTCGCTCGAAGTCTCTCCGCTCCTGGCTTATGACACCAAAGCCACGATCGCGATGGCCAAAGACCTGCATGCTCGGGTGGGGCGGCCCAACGTCCTCATAAAGATTCCGGGCACGAAGGAAGGTCTTCCAGCCATCGAAGAGGCGATCTTCGCCGGCATCCCCGTCAACGTCACGCTTCTGTTCTCGCGGGAGCACTATCTGGCGGCGGCAGAAGCCTATATGCGAGGCATAGAACGCCGGATTGAAGCCGGCCTGGACCCCTTCATCAGCTCCGTTGCCTCAATATTCATCAGCCGCTGGGATGGAGCTGTGATGGGCAAAGTCCCCGAGGCGCTGAGAGATCAGCTTGGCATCGCGATCGCCAAGCGCATCTACAAGGCCTATTGCGCGTTGCTCACCGCGCCGCGTTGGATGCGCGCTTACAATGCCGGCGCTCGTCCGCAGCGGCTGTTATGGGCGAGCACCGGCACCAAGGATCCCAAAGCGTCCGACATCCTCTACATCAAGGCGCTTGCCGCTCCCTTCACGGTGAACACCATGCCGGAGGGAACCTTGAAGGCTTTCGCCGATCACGGTGAAGCGGGCCCGATCATGCCAGCAGACGGTGGCGACAGCGAGGACGTATTGGCCCAGTTTGCTCAGGGGGGTGTCGACATCGACGAACTGGCGGCGAGGCTTCAGGACGAAGGGGCGAATGCCTTCGTGAAATCCTGGAATGAGCTGATGGGCGTTATTGCATCCAAGTCCACGATGCTGGAGAAAGCTGGTTAGCTCAGTAGGAACGGAACGGGTGGTATGCCAATGATCCAGGAAAGCGCGGCCAAACAGCCGGCAGGAAAAAGCGCGGCGTGGAAGGCCCTTGAAGAGCATCAGAAGAAGATGCGCGATGTCAGCCTGCGCGACCTCTTCGCGGATGATCCGAAACGGGGAGAACGGATGACCGCCGAGGCCGCTGGAATATTCCTGGACTACTCGAAAAATCGCATCACGAATGAAACGCTCAAGCTCTTGATCGATCTCGCTGAGCAGTCCGGCCTCGGCGCGCGGATCGACGCCATGTTTCGGGGCGAGAAAATCAATGTGACGGAAAATCGGGCCGTTTTGCATGTCGCGCTTCGTGCGCCGAAGAGCGAAACGCTTTCGGTAGACGGCCAGAACGTCGTGCCGGAAGTGCATGCCGTGCTGGACAAAATGGCCGATTTTTCGAGGCGTGTCCGCGATGGCCATTGGAAAGGCAACTCGGGGAAGCGCATCAAGACCATCGTCAATATCGGCATCGGCGGCTCCGATCTCGGACCCGTCATGGCGTACGAGGCCTTGAAACATTACAGTGACCGCGCGCTGACCTTCCGCTTCGTCTCCAACATCGACAGCACCGATCTTATTGAAGCGACCATCGATCTCGATCCGGCGGAGACGCTCTTCATCGTCTCCTCAAAGACATTCACGACGCTGGAAACGATGACGAACGCGCACAGCGCGCGCGACTGGCTGCTGAAGGGATTTGGCGGCGACGTCAAGGCGGTGTCGAAGCATTTCGTTGCCGTGTCGACAAACGCTTCAAAAGTCGCCGAATTCGGCATCGATACGGCCAATATGTTCGAATTCTGGGACTGGGTCGGCGGCCGCTACTCCATGGATTCGGCAATCGGCCTTTCGACCATGATTGCCATCGGCCCGGAAAATTTCCGTGCGATGCTGGACGGCTTCCACGAGATGGACGAGCACTTCCGCTCCGCGCCGTTCGAACGGAACCTGCCGGTGCTGATGGCGCTGCTGACGGTCTGGTACACGAACTTCTTCGGGGCCGAGACCATCGCGGTCCTGCCCTATGAGCAGTATCTGAAGCGCTTCCCCGCCTATCTCCAGCAGCTCACGATGGAGAGCAACGGCAAGCATGTGACGCTCGGCGGGATCGAGGTGGATTATCAGACCGGCCCGATCTACTGGGGCGAACCGGGCACCAACGGCCAGCACTCGTTCTACCAGTTGATGCATCAGGGGACGCGGCTTATCCCGTGCGATTTCATCACCTTCGAGCAATCGCTCAACCCGCTGGGACGCCATCACGACATGCTCGTGGCAAATGTCTTCGCGCAGGCGGAAGCGCTGGCCTTCGGTAAGACAAGCGAAGAGGTGAAAGCGGAAGGCACGCCGGCCTGGCTCGTTCCTCATCGGACCTTCGAGGGCAACCGGCCGTCGAACACCCTTCTCATGGACCGCCTGACTCCGGCCGCGCTCGGCAGGCTGATCTCGCTTTACGAGCAGAACGTGTTCACGCAGGGCGTCATCTGGGACATCGACTCGTTCGATCAGTGGGGCGTGGAACTCGGCAAGGTGCTCGCGCAGCGCATCATTCCAGAGCTCGAAGCCCAGCCGGGGACCGAACTCTCTCATGACAGTTCAACCAATAATCTCATCGGCCGGTACCGCAAAGCAAAGGTGGCTCACAGTCGTAACCCGGTTTGATCCGGAGACAATCCGGGGACCTTTAAAGATTTTCAGAAGTTAGAGGGGGAGAGTTCACGAAAGTCCCATCCCGATAGGGAGGCCGTCATGAAGATTGAAGTCTTTGCTGACCCCGACGGAGCCGCTCGCGAGGCGGCTCGTATCGTTGCGTCAGAAGCTCGGAAAGCCGCTGCCGAGCGCGGTCAGTTCGCCGCTGCGTTCAGCGGCGGCCATACACCGTGGGTTATGCTGCGCGCGCTTGCCGACGAAGACGTGCCTTGGGATAAGGTTCATATCGTGCAAGTGGACGAGCGAGTGGCCCCCTTAGGAGACCGAGATCGAAATCTCACGCATTTGCGCGAAAGCCTGCTCGACCAGGCTCCGCTATCTCCCGATCACATCTATGCGATGCCGGTCGAAGAAGATAATCTCACGGCGGCGGCCGGCCAGTATGACCTCTTATTGCAAAAGCTGGCCGGCACTCCGCCGGTGCTTGACCTCGTTCATCTCGGGCTCGGGCCGGACGGTCACACCGCTTCGCTCGTGCCGGGCGACCCGGTCCTCCAGGTCACTGACGCTGATGTTGCCATGACCGGTGCCTATCAAGGGCATCCGCGAATGACCTTGACCTATCCGATTCTGAACCGTTCTCGGCGAATTCTGTGGCTCGTGACCGGAGGCGACAAGGCGGGAATGCTGGTTCGCCTGATCAAGGGCGATTTATCGATCCCGGCTGGTCGCGTGCATCAGGATGTGGCCCTTATCATCGCGGACCAAGCAGCAGCGGCAAAGGTCAAGCCGGAGGCGCAACCATGAGCGAGAGCGCCGAAGCATTTCAGAAGCAGCCCCCAAGCTCGATGACCGCCGAACAACTGGATCAGCTGGCCATCAACACCATTCGTACGCTCTCGATCGACGCCGTTCAGCAGGCGAACTCGGGACATCCCGGCGCGCCGATGGCGCTCGCGCCGCTTGTCTACACGATATGGAACCGCGTGCTGCGCTTCGATCCCAAGGATCCGATCTGGCCGGACCGTGACCGTTTCCTCCTCTCAAACGGCCATGCATCGATGCTCTTGTGGTCCGTCCTTCACCTGACTGGAACGCGCGCGGTCAACGCCGAATATGAGAACCTCGGACAGCCATCCGTCACCCTCGACGACATCCGCCATTTTCGCCAGCTCGACAGCAAGGCCCCAGGTCACCCGGAGTATCATTGGACCTCGGGCGTGGAAGCGACGACCGGCCCGCTTGGGCAGGGCGTCGCGACAAGCGTGGGCATGGCGATCGCCGAGAAATGGCTGGCTTACCGATACAATCGGCCGGGCTTCGACATCTTCGATTACAGGATGTACGTCACGTGCGGCGATGGCGACATGATGGAAGGCGTCGCCTCGGAAGCGGCGTCGCTCGCCGGCCATCTCCGCCTGGATAATCTGTGCTGGATCTACGACAACAATCACATCACCATCGAAGGCAACACGCGCATCGCGTTTTCGGAAGACATCGCTCTCCGGTTTCAGGGCTATGGCTGGAATGTTTTGCGCGTGGGCAACGCCAACGATAGCGGCCTCATTGAAAACGCGCTCGATATCTTTCGCAATACGAAGGGCCGTCCGACCTTCATCATCCTCGACAGCCACATCGGCTACGGTTCGCCTCACAAGCACGATACAGCCGAAGCTCATGGCGAGCCTCTCGGCGAAGAGGAGGTTCGCCTCACCAAGCGTTTTTATGGATGGCCCGAGGACGCGAAGTTTCTCGTTCCAGACGCTGTGTACCAGCGTTTTGCCGACGGCATTGGCGCCCGAGGCGCAGAGGCCCGGCGGAAGTGGACGCAACTTTTCGCTGCCTATGAAAGCAAATATCCCGACCTTGCCGCCGAAATCGATTTGATGCAGCCGCGCGAGCTGCCGAAGGGATGGGATCGCGGTCTTCCGGTCTTTCCGGCGAGCCCCAAGGGTCTCGCAGGACGGGATGCTTCGGGTCAGGTCCTCAACGTGCTTGCGCAGAACATCCCTTGGCTTGTTGGCGGATCGGCGGATCTTGGCACATCAAACAAGACCACCCTGAAATTTGAGGGCGCCGGAGACATCGAAGCTGAGACGCCAGGCGGCAGAAATCTGCATTTCGGCATCCGTGAGCACGCCATGATGGCGGCCGTCAACGGACTTTCACTCTCAAAGCTCAGGGCCTTCGGCGCGACCTTTCTGATTTTCAGCGACTACGCGCGGCCAGCGATACGACTGGCAGCCATCATGGAGCTGCCAACCATCTTTGTTTTCACGCATGACGCGATGGGCGATGGCGAAGACGGCCCGACCCACCAGCCCGTCGAGCAACTCGCCTCCCTTCGCGCCATTCCGGGGCTCGCCCTGATCCGGCCTGCCGACGCAAACGAGGTCGTGGAAGCCTATCGCACGATCATGCAGTTCCGGCACCAGCCTGCGGCGCTGGCGCTCTCGCGCCAGCCTCTGCCGACAATGGACCGGAGCAAATACGCTCCCGCCTCCGGCGTGGCGCGTGGCGCCTATGTGCTGGGAGATGCGCCGGGCGGGAAACCGGAGGTCATCCTCATTGCTACGGGCAGCGAGGTCAGTCTCGCCGTAGAGGCCCATGAGCAGCTGCTGGCCGAGGGAATACGGTCCCGCGTGGTCTCCATGCCATCCTGGGACCTCTTCGAGCAGCAGACACAGCAATACCGCGACAGCGTGCTTTTGCCAGACGTGTTGGCGCGCGTCGCGATTGAGCAGGCCTCGACGCTTGGATGGGAGCGTTATGTGGGTTTGGCAGGCCGCGTGATCGGCATGAAGACATTCGGGTCGTCGGCTCCGCTCAAGGAACTGCAAAAGAAATTCGGCTTCGAGCCCGATCGCGTCGTTGACGTTGTGAGGGAGTTGCTCGGCAGGGCGTAACGCCGAGAGGGGGCGACCAGTAACAAGGAGGAGATCCCCCGTCATGCCGTTCAAAGTTGAGGTCGGGCCGCCCCAGATCACGATCCACCATGGACAGACGGTGCTCGTCACCGAACCCGATGCCCAAATCCACTGGCCCAGTGAGCGCGGCCTTTACTTTTTCGACACGCGTGTGCTGAGCAGCTGGGCGATTTACGCCAATGGCGCGCCGTGGGATCTCTTGAACGGCGGCGCCACAACCTACTACACCTCGACCGTCTATCTGACGAACCGCACCATCCTGACCGAGGATGGCCCGATCCCGCCACGCACGCTCGGCCTCGTCGTGAGCAGGTCCATCGCTGACGGCATGCACGAGGACATCGATATCACCAATAACAGCCTAAAGGTGGTGCGCTTCCAGCTTGAGATCGCCATGCGCTCCGACTTTGCCGATATCTTTGAGGTCAAAGCGGGCAGCATCGTGCGACGCGGCCGCATTACAACGGAATGGTCTGATTCAAAACAGGAACTGCGGACGGAATATCGCAACGCGGACTTCAGGCGCTCGCTGACCGTGGGGGCTCACGGCGGCGAACCGAGCGCCGTCTACGCCAATGGCCGTCTGAGCTTTGAGGTGTATCTCGGGCCGGGCGAAGCTTGGCATGCTTGCCTTTTCTACGCGCTGGCAGATGGTGATCGCATTTTTGAAGCGCCCCACCCGTGTGTCCAGGACAGCGACGAGCTGAAGCATGCCGGGACGCTGGCCGATTGGATGGGGAAAGTCCTGAAGATCCGCACCAGCAACGAGGAATTCTACCGCCTTTACCGGCAGGCGCTGGAAGACATGGCCGCGCTGCGTTTGCCCATCACCGGCACAGATCATATGGTGTTTCTGGCCGCAGCAGGCCTGCCGTGGTTCGTCGCGCCCTTCGGCCGTGACAGCCTGATCGTCTCGCTTCAGAACCTCTTGATCTATCCTGAGTTTGCGCGTGGCGCGCTGGACATCCTTGGAGCGTTGCAGGCCACGGAGATCGATGATTATCGCGACGCGGAGCCCGGAAAAATCCTTCATGAGATACGCTATGGCGAGCTTGCGCATTTCAAGCTGATCCCTCACACGCCCTATTACGGCACCGCGGATGCCACGCCGCTTTATCTGCTCACGTTACACGCGACGTGGCGTGCGACGGGAGACGTGGGGCTCCTCGAACAGCATCTTGCGACCGCTGAGAATTGTCTCGCCTGGATCGATCAATACGGTGACCTCGACGGCGATGGGTTCCAAGAATACCAGACGCGCTCTCCGGCCGGTTACGAGAATATGGGCTGGAAGGATTCAGGCGATGCCATTGTGTATCCGGACGGATCGCTGGTGAAGGGTCCCAAAGCGCTTTGCGAGTTGCAGGGTTACGTCTTTGACGCGTGGCTCCGCATGGCCCAGATCTTCGATACGCTTGGCAAACAGGAAAGGGCTCGCGAACTCAGGGCGAAAGCTGCTCGGATGTTCAAGCAATTCAACGAGGTTTTCTGGGACGAGGACTTCGGGTTTTACGCCCTTGCCCTCGATGGCGATAAGAGGAAGGTGCTGACGGTCGCGTCCAACCCTGGTCACTGTCTCCTGTCGGGCATCGTGCCCCCCAATCGCGCCCGTAAGGTGGTCGAACGGCTGATGGCGCCCGACATGTGGAGCGGTTGGGGCATACGTACGCTTTCGACGCTAAATCCGGCGTTCAACCCTTACAATTACCAGACCGGCTCAGTCTGGCCGCACGACAACGGTATCATAGCACTTGGCTTCAAGCGCTATGGCTTTGGTGCCGAAGCAGCGCGGATCGCCCGCGACATCAGCGAAGCCGGCAGCCATTTTCTGTTGAACCAGCTCCCTGAACTCTATACCGGCCCTCCGAGGGACGAGCACACATTTCCGGTGCAGTATCTCGGCGCCAACGTCCCTCAGGCATGGGCGGCAGGATCGGTCTTCAGCCTGATGCAGGCCATGCTGGGCTTTATGCCGGATGCGCCGCACGGCAAGCTTTACGTCGATCCGTTGTTGCCGCGCTGGTTGCCCGATCTCACCGTGTTCGATCTTCGCGTGGGGAAACATGTGTTCGATATCAGCTTCTGGCGCGATGGCGAGGACACGAAATTCGATGTGTTGCGGGGAGATCCACAGGCCGTCGAGCGTTGCAGCTTCGTTGTACAAAGCGAGCGCCTGAGGCACGATGCGCCAAACCTGGAGCTGTGATCCCGGATTCGTCAAGCATCTGGCCTTCCGGGCTTTTTCAGGATCATCCTCGCGATGGGGCCCTGGTGATTCTTGGCGCTTGTTCGAGGCCGCCCAACTACCCTCCCACCATCGAAGCTGGCGTTCCCGTGGGATGAACGGCGATTAGGAAAGTTGGGTGTAACTTTCTTGTTTGCAGTTGAGTTGCCCGCATGACACAGGCGCAATAATCGAAAAGCACCACCCTAAGCTATGGAAATTTCAGCAAAACTCCTCGAAGCCGAAGTTTTTATTTTTCAAGCTTGAGTGTGCCGGTCCGAAACTGCACTCGCGAGTTGCTGGCAACCTCAACGATTGTCCTGTCCCTTCAGCGTCTTGGCGCAGGTAAGTGCTTGCCCATAATAACTTATATTGGAGGGTAAATGAACAGGGCATTGATTTTAAGTATAGTGGCCTGTGTTGGCTGCGCGGCCACAACAGAGATTATGGCGCAGACAGTGGTAAGTTCTCCGGTTCACAGTACACAGGATGTAGGGAGCGTCGATTTTGCCAACGCAAAGCCTGTGCCTGGGCGCGTGGTCAGCACGGCACCGTCTTCGCAGATCGATACAGCCACCGCTAAGAACCTGCAATCATCACGCGGCGCGGTTCCGGGATCTGATGCTTCAGATATCGGTCTTAGCAAGTTTGCTCCCGTTCAACTGGTTCCCCCCAAAGATCTTACGAATGGCCTGGCACCTCAGGCAGTATCCCCGCAACAGTTCGGGACAGCGGGACAACCGTTCTCGACCGTTCGCGTCGACGCTTATAACAGCAGCGCACATCCGACCCAATATTATTATCCCTTCAGAGCGGCAGGGAAGCTGTTCTTCAATGTTGGTTCGGCCTCTTACGTCTGCTCGGCGTCTTTGATCAAGCCAGGCGTGATCGTCACAGCTGCGCATTGCGTCGCGAATTATGG
The DNA here is from genome assembly GCA_963839435.1 of uncultured Alphaproteobacteria bacterium. Taxonomy (GTDB): domain Bacteria; phylum Pseudomonadota; class Alphaproteobacteria; order Rhizobiales; family Rhodomicrobiaceae; genus Rhodomicrobium. The sequence goes on along the minus strand of CAWIVD010000027.1, from coordinate 56,716 downwards.
ACAGAAACAGTTCTATAGCGGTTGGGTGTTTGTCCCTGCCTACCGTAATGGAGCCGCACCATACGGCACCTTTACCGGCCGCGCCGCGACTGTGCTAACCAGTTATTACAATGGGACGGACAACTGCGCTGTTAGTGGTGTCGTTTGCCCGGATGATGTGGCTGTCATCGTTCTCAACAAGAACGCACAAGGCACTTTGCCCGGAACCATCACCGGCTGGCTCGGTTATGGATACAATGGCTGGGGCTTCAATACCTCCGGCCAAGCGCTGATCACGCAGATCGGCTATCCGGTGGCTCTCGACGGTGGAGCATTGGCGGAGCGAAACAACTCACTGGGCTATGTCTCGGCAAGCAACTCAAAGAATACCATTATCGGCTCGCTTGAGACTGGCGGCTCCAGTGGTGGACCATGGACCGTCAATCTCGGACAGCCGCCGGCCCTGAATGGGACATCATTTGGTACATATGCATCCGGGAACGTTGTTGTCGGCGTAACCAGTTGGGGATATACGAGCACGTCGATCAAGCAGCAGGGAGCCGCTCCCTTTACGAGCGGAAACATCGTAAACATTGTCAATGCTGCATGCTCGGGTAACCCCGGTTACTGCTAGCATCCGTAGAAGCTGAGGCTTTCTTTTTCGATCAGCAGAATGATACTGACGCCTGCCTGACAGGCGTCAGGATTTCAGCTCGCGACCCCTGTCTTCCCCACGGCGGATATACTCCCACAGGATGACGCCTGATCAAGCGTGAACCTCCTGGCTTGTTGGCGAGGTAGCCACAGTGCTCCGAACGTCATCGCGCTAACAATCGGCTCCGTATTTCCAGCGGGCGTATTCGCGTGCCCGCTGCTCCGCGTCCGGGCCGTCGAAAACCGCCCGAAGGAGGGCGTTGTCGCTATCGCAGGCGTCGACGACCCAGCATCCGGGCACTTCCTCTGCTTCGGCAACAGAGACGCTCTCTATCGCGGGCGCCAATCGCTCTTCCGTCTTCCAGATCTCGGGCGCCGGCGCGGGTTCGTAATTCGTCGCCAAAGCATTTTCAACAATAACCGGCGGGGCACCGGTTACGGTGCGCCTATGCTTTGCGGCGCTGGAGGCAAGTTGCCGCATGAATTGATCCACCGGATCCTTGATTGGTTCGCCGCGTTCGTCGACCAAAGGCTTGTCGTTCATTCCGATTCCTTCTCAGCAGCGGACCGAAGGCGCAAGCTAGCAGGAGCTGAAAGCCGTGGAAAGCCGGGGCTCATGCCTGTCGACAGGATAAGCACCGGCGCAGAATGTTTCTGTTTGCCTTGAATTGTTTTATTTGCTGAATCGTTCTATGAATGTTCCGATGCAGTCGATCGCTTCGACCGCGCTTCACCTGGAGGCAAAATCGAATGGACAAGGAAATATACCTGAAACTCATCGTCCTGGGCGCGGTTTTGATTGTGGCGCTTCTGTCCCCGATCCTCTCGGCGCTTGCCTTAACCGGCATCGTCGCCTGGACCATACGCGACAAGAAAATCGGCGAGATCCCGCTAGTCAAGGGGCTGGTTGAAGTCGCTCCTCCGAGCGTCAAGGCGTTTTTCAATCCGAAGTAGAACTAGATCCCGTTCAAGCGCGGCAGAAGTGCCGTTCTTGTTGTGGATCGCTCATTCTCAGCGCATTCGACGGACAAACTTTCTCCGTTGAACTTTGCTAAGTGGTCTGAAGCGGGCTGCGAAAGACTTCTCGAATGCGCTTTGTACTCTTGGTTTGGATTCTCTTATCAGGCTGCTCCCTGCAGCAGGCCTCCGTGCAGCCCGAAGCTTTCATCTCCGCTCCGAGACCTATGGCCGAGGCCGGTCCCAAAAAAGAGGAAGGCTGCGTGCCTAGCCCCACATTGCTGGCGATGGTGGAGTGCCTCGCAAAATAGCTAGTACAGCCGGAGGCAAGTTCGCACCCGATATTAGGCCGCAGCAAATTTGCTGAAGGCTCCAGCTATCATACCCGCTCCAACCGCGGCTCCCAATTGACTTCCCATTAGAGCTTCGACCTCAGCCGCTCCGGGTCGCCGCCTTGGCTTTTTTGGGAAGTGTGCACTTGACCGCAGCGGCGCACGCTCTCATTGATGGGTATAAACCAGAACAATAGCCAATTTAGCGATTTATAATCGTTTCACGTACTTTCGTGTCCATCATCGGCAGCACATCGCGTATAGGATCCGGCGCGGGCAAGGCGAGCTTGACCGGTGCGGAGCTGGCGGTACGGATCGTCACCATTACTTTGAGGCCCGGCGGGGTCAGCTGGGCGACTTTTTGCACGAGCGCCATGTCGCTGATCTTGAAATTCTGGAGGTGCCACGCCGCGACACCCGTAAGAACAAGCGCAGAAACGATAGGGTACACCAGCGCGATGATCAAGAGCGCGGCCAGGACCGCGAGCTTCAAGAATTTTTCGGTATCCATTCGATTTCGTCTCCAAGCGCAGTGTCACGATCTTAGCAGCATCTCGCAGTGCGCCTAAGCCGATTCTCTTAAATAAAATCTAAAAGCGCCCCCCCTTTTGTCTCTTCCCGACTTATAAGAACAAAATTAGAACACACACTCCGCGTCCATTTTTTCTCTCAGAAGTGTCCGCAATAGACGAAAAAGTGCAATTTCTTCATATTTGCATGCAAAGAGTAACTCGATTACCTATATCTGGCACTCGGCTTTACAGCAGCCGCGTTATCAAGCGCCATTTCAAAATTAAGGGATTTCAGCATGTTCGACGAATCCGTTATCGCCGCACTCTTCACCCTTGCGTCGCTCGCTTCCACGATGAGACGCAAGGAAACTCCTTCGCGGTAAGACGTCCCCGCCGCCAACTGCACATGCAGATTGACTTACGTGCGATCGGGAAGCAGCAGAGCCATCCATCCGGCGACACCATTACTTGCCGCCACCCGTTCAACACTCACAAAATTCATGACCTTCTCGGCCGCCAATTTCCGACGTCTAAACCGTCCACCGGCTTGGGCGTAATGCAGTCAAGGCTCGCGCTGCAAGAGCAACGCGAGCGCGAAGCGCCCTCGGCCCTTGACGGCGCACCCGAACGCCCGCCCGACTACGGCCCCGCACATGAAATGCTGTGCTCCCCGGCATCTTCTCGATATCTCGGGACTCGATCTCGGGACACGACTACACTTACTTTTCCTCAAGCCCCTGGGAGGGGACGCTATGGCCAACAACCCATTCGAAATCCCGCAGACTCTGCGCGATCTGTCCGAACAGAACCTGAAGCAGGCCCACGCGGCCTATGAGCAGCTCACCAGTTTCGTGACCAAGGCCATGGACACCTTGATGGGCGCGATTCCCGCAAATCCCATGACCGATAGCTTCAAGGATGTGCAAGGCCGCGCCATGGAGATCGCGATGGAAAATGCCGAGTCAGCTTTTGCGTTCGCCGGCAAGATCTGCAACGCACCGACCCCCCAAGACATTGCAACGCTTCAGACGCAATTCGCTCAAGAGCGGACGCAAGCCTTCGTCACGCAGACGCAGCAACTTTTCAGCTTCATGGGAGAAGCTCTCCCGAAGTCAGAACGCGGCGCCACGGGCATCTCGATGGGCGCGATGCCCACAAATCTGATTCCCTCAAACTTGATTCCTTCAAAGATCATGACCGGCTTCAAGGACGTACAAGACCGTGCCGTAGCCATGGCAAAGAAGAATGCTGAGTTGGCATCAGCCTTGGTCGAAAAGATCAGCAAGGCACAGAATGTCCAAGATGTTTTCGAACTTCAGTCCCGTTCTGCTCTAGAGCAAATGAAGGCTTACGCCGAACAGACGCAGGAGCTTCAAAAGCTGATCGTGGAAACTCTCCAGAAGCTCCAGCATGGCTGATTTTACAACAAAGGCCGCGCCTGAGGGAAAGGCGCGGCTTAAGTGGGGTGTTGTTGATGGCCCACGAAAGAACAACATCGCCACAACAAGTGGTGCAAGTCCAGATCGGCCCGAGCCGTGCGTCGGTGTCCGTGAGGCCCCCGGCGAAGCGTCGGCAGGGGAGTGCATTGCATATGCATAGGCCAGCCATTGAGCCACGAAATCGGCCCTTTTCTGGGTGCCGACGCCGCTCGGCTAGCGGAAGGTGAGACGGGCGGGTGCGCTATTGCGAGCGCCTCGTCGGCCCAGCGCGGTCTGAGACCCTGGCATGTGCAGTCGCTCCTTGTACAGGAACCGGGAGTTCTCATGACTGACCAGGGCGGCGGCTTGTCGTCCCTGGTCCGCATCGGGAAGGCGAGAAGCCGTAGCCGGTGATGTACGGGCACGAGAAGTCAGACTCTGCCATGGTAGCGAAGAAGCCGTCGTGGATGTTGCCGTTGCAACCGCCGTCCACAGCGCAAAGTTCCGCCAAACGGCGGAATAGGACGACTAACGTTCGCTGTCGAGATGGGCCATGGCTGCTTCGGGATAGCGTGCGCCCGCGGCGGCATCTTTCGGCACGGCTTGCTCGATGGCAGCGAGATCCTCGCGATTGAGAACAACCCTCTCGGCGGCGAGCGATTCCGAGAGCTGATCCCGCCGCCGTGCGCCGATGAGAGGCACGATATCGTCGCCTTGAGCCAAAACCCAGGCGATCGCCGCCTGCGCCGCACTTATGCCCTTCCTTGCCGCAACCTGTTGAAGCGCATCCGCAAACGTGAGATTTGCTTCGACGTTCCCGCTCCGAAAACGCGGACTAATCGCCCGATAGTCGCCAGGCGTCATGGCGGCCGGCTTCCAACGGCCGCTCAGCAAGCCCCGCGAAAGCACGCCATAGGCCGTCACGCCGACGCCAAGCTCGCGAAGGGTTGGCAGAATTTTGTCCTCGATGCCGCGCGAAATCAGCGAGTACTCCATCTGGAGATCGGCGATCGGATGGACGGCTGCGGCACGGCGAACGGTCTCGGCCCCAACTTCAGAAAGACCGATGTATCGGACATACCCCGCCTGCACCATCTCTGAAATCGCGCCCACCGTTTCCTCTATAGGCACATTCGGATCGAGACGGGCGGGCCTGTATATGTCGATGGCCTCCACGCCGAGACGTTGCAAGGAATATGCGAGGAAGGTTTTCACTGCGGCCGGGCGCCCGTCAAAGCCGAGCCAGCCGCCAGCCGGGTCGCGCAATGCGCCGAACTTGACGCTCAGAACGTATCGATCCCGCGGTACGCCCTTCAGAGCCTCGGCAATCAGCAATTCATTATGGCCCATGCCGTAGAAGTCGCCGGTATCGATGAGGGTAATGCCTGCATCGAGGGCGCCATGAAGGGTGGCTATGCTTTCATTCCGGTCGGATGGGCCATACATTCCGGACATGCCCATGGCACCGAGGCCCAGAGCCGATCCGGTCGGGCCATACTTCCCAAGTTTACGCTGTTGCATAATGCGCTCCGCTCCTCGGCTGCCGCCACGCATGCCGCCAGAGCATTGGGGGCCGGCTTTGCCGTCCATTCGTCAGTCGGGTCGCGATGAGCGGCTGACGTGCCTGCACTCCTATCAAAGGCGGCCACCTTCGAATTCCGCGCAAGAATAGCCGAGCATCGAGAGTCCTTCCTCCAGGAAATCGCCGAGGAGCGGCATGCCGAGAAGGTAGGCGGCTGTCCTCGCATTATGGGCGCGGGCTGCCTCTTCGCGCACGGCTTCCCAATCCTTGGCGGTCGAGTTTTCGCGGCCAAGCCAGACGAGAGCGACGAGGTCGATCTGTTCATCCTCCGACATGGCGTCGATGAAGGATGTGAGTTCTTCGACGACGGGGTCGTCTTCGTGGTCTTCCAGCACCGCCACGTCATTATCGTCGGACGGATTCGACCCTGGATCCGACTTGCTCACGCCGTCCTTGACGTCGAATTCCCGGGCCTTGACGATAATGAAGCATACCTGCTCCGGCGAAATCGAGAGCGTGACTTCATCGTCCTCCTCCGGCGTTTCCGTTTCGTCTAACTCTTTGTTCATGACAACCACCTTTGGTGATCCTGCCAGCGCATCAGAAAAATGGGCTAAACGCATTGACTGTCTACCAAAAAATAAAGCCCCTGAAGGGGCTTTATAAGAGGTGTCGGCCTTCCTGTTTTTCAACAAGCCGCTCTTGGATGGGCGAGCCTTAAGGATTGCTGCCTCCGGCAATAACCATCATCCGGTTTCCGCCAAGCTGGCTCCCGCGTCCGGTACAGAAATCCCAGCTTATCCCGGCAAGCAGACCAGCATACGGACCGCAGTTTCCGGATGTGATGTCTCGGAAATTGCCAAAAGTACCGGCGTAGATGCTCGTCAGCGCTCCATGAATGCCGCTATATTTCGTCCCTTTGTAGCTGATGATACCGGCAGACACGGGAGCAGCGACGCTCGTTCCGCCCCATACTCCCCAACCCCCTGTCCCATATCCGCTGTAAACCCAGACACCGGTTTGAGGATCGGCAACAGCTGCTATATCGGGAACGCCACGCGCCGCGCCTACAACGGATGACAGCTCGTTTTGATACGAAGGCCGCGGGATGTATGCGCTCGATCCGCCGCCTGTCTGCTGCCATGTGCCCTCGCCGACGAAATTGCCCGTCGTCGGATTACGGCTTATCGTTGTTCCCCCGGCGGAAATCACGAAGGCTGAGCTGTTTGGATAGGACACTCCCGGGGCGTCACCACTGGACGCGATGTATGTGACGCCATTCTTTTGGAAGTGGCTATCATACGCATTTTCTCCCGAATATTCATCTTCTCCCCAACTCATGGAAACAACACCGCCCCCATCGGCTGCGATGAGGCTGCTTGCAACATCGATCGCCTGGAAAAGGTCGGCATTTGAGTTAGAGGCCGCCTCGACCAGATAGAGCTTGGCGTGAGGAGACATCGCGTGAGACCACTCGACATCGATGGACGATTTAGTCGCCCAACTCGAATTTGCTGGTGGCTGTGCTCCAGAAGCATACACAACCGTAAATGACGGTGGCGCCGGCAAGCCAAACTGGGTGTCGAAGGTCGCGAGGTCTGTCTTAATGTTAGGGTTGTCATAGGCGATCACGATAGCGATCGACAGCGGACTTCCACCACTGCCGACGACTGCCGTCGCGGTGACCGGATTGCAGCCAGTCGTTTGTGCAACGAGACCGTATACGCAGGCGAGCGAGGAGGGTGTCTCGTAGAATAACGCAGGATTTGGACTAGCCTGCGGACGCACAACGCCGGCGGCCGAGACCTTCGGAGGCTTGGCGTTCTCGCCAGGCAATTTCAAGCGAACGGAGAACGTACGATTTACCCCCCGGCCAGCGGCGGACTTCGCCACCGCGGCTTGCTGGCTTGCGTTCTGCGCGCCGGCGTCGGTCAATAAACCTCCGGCAACAACCATCCCGATTTCCCGCCGCGAGGAATTGGCTTAACCATGCTTTTCTCATGAGCCCCACCCAATAAAAGAACATTGGGCAATGCGAATTTGTACACGGCATTACCCGCTTAGCCTGCCCCCTAGCAGTTCAGGGCAACGCAAGCTATGCGGATGCAATTTTCATCGGTGCAAAAGATGCAAGTCTTAATGCCCTGTTGCCGGAAGGCATCCACTCGCTAATGCAATTTATAACTTTTTAACGACTGTGCTTAGCTGGTCTTTTATAGTATGTGCTTTTACTGGTTTTTTATATCCTTTGGTGGAAAGTCTGCATTCTGCTATTTTAAGTTGAGACGGGAGCACTTCTTTTGAACTTGCGGCGTCGTTCAGGAAGGCCGGGCGGCGGACCGGTAGAAGGCGGCGAGCGCGAAAGCGAACACCACAGCGGCAATCGCCATTGACGAATGGGACTGAGCGTAGCCGGAAAAGGCGAGTGAGCCGCTTTCTCCAACCAAGGCATCCGATGCGGCGAGCAAAACTCCTGCCACGCTTTCCCCCGCCAGAAATCCCGAAGCGATCAATACACCCCGCCGACGCACCTTCGCCGTGACGTCCGCCTTCGCGTTCGCGTTACTGCCAGCCAACCTTTTCGCTACAGCCTTTTCGGACAACCAGCTGATCAGGCCTCCGATCGCGATAGTGAGCGACACTTCATAGGGAAGGTAAATGCCGATGCCCACCGTAAGGGCGGGAAAGGTATATCCGCGGCGGCGCAGGCGCGTTTCGAGGATAACGAGAACGACACCCAGCGCGGCGCCGATATAAACCATGCCCCAGGGCAGTTCATGGTGAATGATGCCGTTCGCGATCTGCGTCATGAGCGCGGCTTGCGGCGCCGGCATCGCATTTTGCGCCTGCATCCCTGGGTGCGGCAACGAGCCGGGAAACCCGTAGTTTGAATAAAGAAGCTGAAGAATGGGAGCGATGGTCACCGCGCCGGCAACGACACCAATCGCGAGCGCGACCTGCTGACGCCACGGCGTGGCGCCTACCAGGCTTCCTGTTTTAAGATCCTGGAGATTATCGTTCGCGATCGAGGAAACCGTCACCACGATAGAGGCTATGAAAAGGGTCAGCGCCACGGCGCAGCGGCTTCCCTCGCCGCCGCCGAGCGGGACCGCAAAGCCGAAACCAGCCGCGATCAGGATCGTGCTCAGGATGCCGATACCCGAGATTGGGCTGCACGATGAGCCGAGCAGCGCCGCCATGTACCCGCAGGCCGATGCCATCAGCAATCCGAGCAAGACGGTCACAATCGTTATGACGGGTACAAGCCAGAAGAGCGACACACCGAGATTGCCGGAGGAAGCGAACCACGCCAACAAAGCCGCTGTCAGAGCGCTTAGAACCGCGACGGCGCCCGCAACCCAGGCGATCGGGATGTCCTTGTCGTGGCGCGGCACATCGCCTTCGCCGCTGGCGCGGGACGCCTTACAGGCGAGGCGAACGCTGTCGATCATAGGCTTCACCAGGCTGATTACCGTCCACACCCCGCCGCTGGCGATGATCCCCGCGCCGATCAGCCTTACCTTTCCCGACCAGATTGCGTCAGCGGCCGCAACAAGATCTCCCGGCGGCGGCGGGCCTATCGTCATCAAAATAGGAACGGCGACGCCCCATGCGATGAACAGGCCGAGGATGAGGGCGAGGCCGACGCCGATCCGCACCAGATATCCGGCGCCGATCAAGGCGAGCGAAAGGCTGCCGCCCATCTGGAATACGGCGTGGCCATAGGAAAGCGAACCTGAGAGTTTATCGGGGAGGAGCTTCAAGCCGTTCGTCAGGAGATTTAACGCTGCTGCCGCGGCTGCGCTGAGGCCTAGCTCCTGAAGACCGCTTTCGTCTCCGCCGCCGCCGGTCTGAGCGTCATCCCGGTGTCCGGCACGCAGCACTTCGGCCGCGGCGACGCCCTCGGGAAAAGGCAGATTGCTTCCGACGGCCATGACCCTGCGAAGCGGAACCGAATAAGCAACGCCGAGGAGGCCCCCAACAAAGCACACCGCCATCGTCTGCCAAAGCGGGAAGTCGTGCCAGAAGCCGATCAAGAGGAGGCCGGGCAGCACGAGAATCACGTTGCACAGTGTACCTGCCGCAGACGCCTGCGTTTGGACGATGTTGTTCTCGAGGATGCCAGCCGAGCCCATCGCCCTCAGAACGCTGAGCGAGATGATTGCGGCAGGGATGGAGGATGAGAACGTCATCCCGGTTTTCAGGCCAAGATAGACGTTGGCGGCCATGAAAACGACGGTGATCACAGCGCCGATAATCATTCCGCGGACGGTGAGTTCGGCGGGATTGTCCGAGTGCTTTTTTTGCAAAGGCCGTGACCGTTTCCTGGCGTTCGAGAAGCAGACCCCGGAAGACAATCGGCTCATCCCAGGGGATCGATGTAAGCACTTCAGCCAAATGTTTGAGATCACACCCAGTTCCAGCGCCGGCCGCTGGAAGCGCGTTAACCAATTCTTCAGAAGCGTCGCAATATCGGATGACGAAGCCGTTTGGGGCATTCCTGTTACAATCATGGCAAGCGAAATCCCTTGTTCCGCCACCTTGAGCTGGCACATATGCAGCATCGAGGAAGGGAGGCGGAAACGGAGATAGCATATGAAAAGAATGACTTTCCTGGCCCTTGCCATGAGCTTGGGCTTGATGATGGGCGCCGAACAAGCGGGTGCGATGGTCGTGAACCAAGGCTTGGCGGCCGCTGCTGCGAACGCGAAACAGACAACCCCTGTCACTAAGGTTTGGTGGCGCGGAGGTCCCGGATGGCGCGGCGGCTGGCGTCCCGGCTATGGGTGGCGTCCGGGCTATGGATGGGTACCCTTTGCAGCCGTTGGAGCCGCAGTGGCCGCTACCGGCGCCTATTATTATAACAGGCCCTATTACGGTCCAGGTCCGTACTATTACGGCCCCGGTCCCTATTATGGCCCCTGCGGTAATGGCCCGTGCGCTCCGCCGCCGGCTCCTATTAAGTAAGAAGCAGCCAGCCAGCCTCGATCCACCGCCTTTAATCGGAATCGATTGAATACGGAAAAGTTGACCGCTTCTAAAGCGCTAAAGCAGCCCGCGTCCAAACGGATGCGGGCTGCTTTGGCGACTGCCTGCAAGCCACTCTTGCGTCTTCGGAGACACGTGGAGCGATTTCGCGTGAGCCCTGTTGGTGAATGTTAGCGACATCCCATATCTGATTTTCACATGTCTGAGCCGAAGGCGATTCCAGGACCTGTGAATTCAGAGCCGCGTGCATTTAAGCCAACGGAGCAAAGCACATGCAGATCGGCGTGATCGGACTTGGCCGCATGGGCGGCAATATTTCCCGCCGCTTGATGAGGGCGGGGCACAGGTGTGTGGTGTACGACGCCAATCCCAACGCCAGCGCTTCCCTTGCAGAAGAAGGCGCTACAGCCGCTCATTCCTTGGCAGATTTGGCGAAAAAGCTCGAGGAGAAGCCGCGAGCCGTCTGGGTGATGTTGCCCGCAGGGAAAATCACCGAAGAGACGGTCGCCGAGCTTGGCCGCCTCCTCGAACCGGGCGGCATCATCATCGATGGCGGCAACACCTTCTACAAGGACGATATTCGGCGCGCGAAAGAGTTGGCCGCGAAGCAAGTCCGTTACATCGATTGCGGCACGTCGGGCGGCGTCTGGGGTCTCGAGCGCGGCTATTGCCTGATGATCGGCGGCCCCAAGGAAGCCGTTGACCATCTCGATCCCATCTTCTCGACGCTCGCCCCTGGAACGGGCGAAATCGCTCCGACGCCGGGCCGCGAGAAGCGCGACAACCGCGCCGAGCGCGGATATATCCACGCTGGGCCGTCCGGCGCCGGGCACTTCGTCAAGATGGTTCATAACGGCATCGAATACGGGCTGATGCAGGCCTATGCCGAGGGCTTCGACATCCTTCGAAACAAGCATTCGAAAGACCTGCCCGAAGACGAGCGCTTCGAGCTGAATATCCCCGATATCGCCGAGGTCTGGCGGCGCGGGAGCGTTGTTTCCTCCTGGCTGCTCGATCTCGCCGCCGCGGCCCTCGCTAAAGATCCGGCTCTCGATACCTTCTCGGGCTTTGTTCAGGATTCCGGCGAAGGCCGCTGGACCATAGAAGCCGCGATCGAAGAAGCCGTGCCCGCGGAGGTGCTCTCGTCCGCCCTTTTCAGCCGGTTCCGTTCGAGGCAGCAGCACACCTTCGGCGAGAAGATGCTGTCCGCCATGCGCTTCGGCTTCGGCGGCCACGTTGAAACCCAGAATGTCGAAACTGCGCAAACCCCCCCCTCCAACGCGTCAAAGTAGGTCCGAAATGACTTCGATACCTTCCATCGTCGAGTTGATAGAGTGTCCCCAGCGCAGAGACCCGGAGCCACCCGGGCCATGTGCGATGGTGGTCTTCGGCGCAAGCGGGGACCTGACCGCGCGCTTGTTGGTTCCGGCGCTCTATAATCTGTCGCGCACGCGGTTGATCCCCGAAAACTTCGCACTTATCGGCGTGGCCAGGTCGGACGCAACGTCGGAGAGCTGGCGCAACTATCTTTATGACAAGCTGAAAAGCTATGCCGGAAAAGCCTCGGAATTCAATGGCGGCCGCGTTGATGAAGAGGCTTGGAACCGCCTCGCCGACAAGATGTCCTATGTGCAAGGCGATCTGAGCAAGCCCGAGCTCTACGACAAACTTCGCGCTTCCCTGGCCGAGGCGGAAAAGGACCGCGGGACGCAGGGCAATGTCATCTTCTACCTCGCCGTCGCCGAACAATTCTTTTGTCCGGCCATCGAGCAGCTCCGCAGGGCGGGGTTGACCGATCAGCCGGTTGACCCAGACGGAAAGCCCCGCTCTTGGCGGCGCGTGGTGTTCGAGAAACCCTTCGGCCACAGCCTGGACTCGGCTCGCGCGCTGAATGCCCGCGTGTTGCGGACACTCAGCGAAGATCAGATCTTCCGGATCGACCACTTTCTCGGCAAGGAGACCGTGCAGAACATCATGGCGCTGCGCTTCGCCAACGGCATGTTCGAACCGATCTGGAACCGCGACCGCATCGATCATGTCCAAGTGACCGTGTCGGAAACGGTCGGCGTGGAGGGCCGCGGGACCTTCTATGAGGCGACGGGCGCGCTTCGCGATATGGTGCCCAATCATGTCCTGGCGCTTGTCTCGATGGTTGCGATGGAGCCGCCTTCAGCTTTCGACCCGGCCTCCATCCGATCGAGGAAGGCCGATGTCTTCACTGCCATGCGCCCTGTCAGGGTCAATCAGGTCGTTCGCGCGCAGTATGCGGCGGGTACCGTCCTCGGCAAGCCTGTAAAGGCCTACAGGGATGAGCCCAATGTAGCGCGGGACTCAAAGGTCGAGACCTACGTTGCGATGCAGCTTGAGATCGACAACTGGCGCTGGGCGGGCGTGCCGTTTTACATCCGCACGGGCAAGCATCTTTCGCAGCGCAAGACCGAAGTTGCGATCCGATTCAAGCAGGCCCCGTACACCCCCTTCCGCCATACGCCCGTCTTCTGCCTGCCGGACAACTGGCTGATCATTTCCATCGCGCCGGACGAAGGCATCTCGCTACAGTTTGCGGTCAAGCGGCCGGGACCGGTTGTGGATCTTGCGGGCGTTCGGATGGACTTTCGCGACAACGACTGGTTTCAGAACGAGCCGAATGTCGGCTATGAGACGCTCATCTATGACGTCATGATGGGCGATCAGACGCTGTTCATGCGGGCGGACATGGTCGAGGAAGCCTGGCGCGTCGTGCAGCCGGTTCTGGACGCCTGGGCGGATGATGATGGAGATGTCACCACCTATGTGTCAGGCAGCGAAGGACCGCTGGAAGCGGATGGTCTTCTCGCGCGCCAGGGCAACCACACCTGGCGGCCGATCGAGATCGTTCCAAAGAAGCAGTGATGAACGAGGTCAGGCCGCGGGCCATTGTGGTCATGGGCGTCGCCGGATCGGGCAAATCGACGGTCGCGGCCTTGCTGGCGGCGATGCTGGGATACCAGTTCCAGGAAGGCGATCTCCTGCATCCGCCGGAAAACGTCGCGAAGATGCGAGGCGGGACGCCGCTGACAGACGCGGACCGCGCGATCTGGCTCGATCACGTTGCCGCAAGAATAGACAGCTGGCGGGCTCACGGCGAGGGCGGCGTGATCAGTTGCTCGGCGCTGAAGCGAAGCTACAGGGACATCATCATCGGCGCCCGCCCTGATGTCTCACTCGTTTACCTGAAGGGCTCATATGATCTGATCCACGCTCGTCTGGCGGCGAGGCACGAGCATTTCATGCCTGTGGCCTTGCTCGACAGTCAGTTCGCAACTCTCGAGGAACCGGCCCCCGACGAACACCCTATCGTCGTTGGCGTCGACGGAGCGCCCCCTTCCATCGCAGCCGAAATCGTGAGGCGGCTGGGCTTGGCCCAGTCCTCCCCTTCGGGGACGGCTGCGCTTACGCGGGCTTCGTAAGTACGGCCTTCCAAACTGGCCAACGGATCTCAGCTCGCGGCCCAGAGCCCGCCTTCCAGCCCAAGCGGCATTTTGTATGCATCCCGGGAACGGTGTCATCTGGTGGTCAACTTGTCCCTGACGCTTTCGTCCTCTTTCCTTATCCGGAAGATCTTCACCGAAAGCGTCTTGACGTCAGGTTAACGAGAGCTCCAGCTCGCTCCAACCCTTGCAACTGTGGGGAAAAGGACCGGACGGAACGCCATCGCAGCGCCTGCGCCGCAGCTGTTCCAGGCTCCACGCAAAGGTTAATTCGCGACGCGGAAACATATTTAACGGACTTTTGCTGTCCCACTAAATGAAGAAATTCCGTCATTAAATTCTATTTAATGGGAGGTCATGAGCGAGGAAAACTCATTTCATTTCAATGGTATATCGGAATTATTTCCCGTCACTTCGAGGGTGCGGCGCTCCTCTTCCGCGCCGGAATAAACCGCTCTTTAAGCATAATGGTGAGCGGAAATAATTCCGGCGCGCTCCTGTTAACCATCCTCGGTTAATCGGCCGGAAGGGCAACGAACTGTTCACCAATGATGGCGGGGTTTTGCGCCTTATCACCGGGCGCGTGCAACTCCATTAAACCGGAGTAGCGCTCAAGGGCCGGTAGCGGAAGAGGCGGGTCACGAAAATTGCTCGAGCGACAACGCTTGCTTGGGATCTGATTGCAGGCGTTTCGCGGGAGCGCCAGCGTCGGCAGACCGAGCCAGGAATAAACCCGCTCTCGTGCAAGTTTGCCGCTACCCTGGCCGTGGCCCGAAGCAGCATTAACTTTTTGAAAAAACAAGACAATAAGCGACGTTGAGCTGTCCGTTGCTGCAATGCATCACGCTCATCCTAAAAAGAAGATTCCGCACGGTTGGGTAAGCTTCGTTCCAGACGATCCAGCCAGCACTTCGCCGATGTGAAATATCCCTTCTGAATATCGAGAGGGGGGAACGACCTTGTCATGGGTTTTCTCTCAATTGGGAGAACGGTTCGATTTGTCAGTTACCGGATAAAAACGCCGGCCTTGCCGGAGATAATCAACTGGAAAGAAAAGATGACAATCGGAACATCGAAAACCGCGCCCAGCGCAAGCTATATCGCATTATTGGCCACCGTCAGCGCACTGGCTCTTTCTCTCGCCTCAGGGCCCGCAAACGCACAGGCGATATCAACGACGGACGGCACTGGCGTCCTTCCCGGTACCGCGACCACAACGTTCTTCCAATTGCAAACCGCTGTCGGCGCTGGCTCATCGACCTTGGGCTCTGGCTCGACGGCTTTGGGAGCGAACGCGACAGCCTCCTGGGTTGACACAATTGCAATTGGCCGGGGAGCAACGTCATCCGCCGGTGGCTCCATCGCGATCGGCGCGGGAGCAAGGGCATCCGCCGGTGGCTCCATCGCGATCGGCGCGGGAGTGGTGGCAAACCAGGCTAATTTGATTGCTCTTGGCGGGAACGGGACAACCACGCAAGTCCAGGCGCTCAACGTTCAAAACGGAGCAAACATTACTGGCCTGACCCAAGCGAACGGCATCACCAACAACGGCGGTTTCACGCAGAGCGGCGGTCAGACGTCAATCAGTTGGGGTGCGGGCAATGTCGGTGATGTAGGCACTCTCACCGGTTCCAACGCAGCGCTGTCTGTCAGCAATGGAGCAGTCATTCAAAACGGGCTGGGAGTAAGCGGTGGGGCGAATGTCACCGGTGGTACGACGACGGACACGCTGCATGTTACCGGAACGTCCCAGTTCGACGGGAATGTAACAGTAGGCACGCAGGTCACAATCGATTCAAGCAGTGGCAACATCACGACCAACGGCACGGTCTCGGGCAACGCCGTCAGTGCTGGTGCGGGCGGCGCAACGTCCCAGGGGCTGATCACCGGGAACAACGGCCTCACGATCACGAATGGCGCCACAAGCCTGCAAAACACGGCCGTCAACGGCGATCTTGGCGTGACCGGCAATTACACGACAACCAATGGCAATGTCGCGACCGTCAACGGTACGGTCTCCGGCAACGCCCTCGGTGCTGGCGGGGGCGGCGTAACGTCCCAGGGGCTGATCACCGGGAACAACGGCTTCACGATCACGAATGGCGATACAAGCCTGCAAAACACGACCGTGAACGGCGATCTTGGCGTGACCGGCAATTACACAACAACCAATGGCAATATCACGACGACCAACGGTACGATTTCCGGCAACGCCGTCAGTGCCGGCGCGGGCGGCATTACATCCGCGGGGCTGATCACCGGGAACAACGGCCTCACGATCACGAATGGCGCCACAAGCCTGCAAAACACGACCGTGAACGGCGATCTTGGCGTGACCGGCAATTACACAACAACCAATGGCAATATCACGACGACCAACGGTACGATTTCCGGCAACGCCGTCAGTGCTGGTGCGGGCGGCATTACATCCGCGGGGCTGATCACCGGGAACAACGGCCTCACGATCACGAATGGCGCCACAAGCCTGCAAAACACGACCGTGAACGGTGATCTTGGCGTGACCGGCAATTACACGACAACCAACGGCAATATCACGACGACCAACGGCACGATCTCGGGCAATACCCTCAGTGCCGGTGCGGGCGGCATTACCTCCGCGGGGCTGATCACCGGGAACAACGGCCTCACGATCACGAATGGCGCCACAAGCCTGCAAAACACGACCGTGATCGGCGAACTTGGCGTGACCGGCAATTACACGACAACCAATGGCAATATCACGACGACCAACGGCGCGATCTCGGGCAATACCCTCAGTGCCGGTGCGGGCGGCATTACCTCCGCAGGGCTCATCACCGGGAACGCCGGACTTACGATCACGAGCGGCACCACAAGCCTGCAAAACACAACCGTTAACGGCACTTTGGGCGTGACCGGTACGATGACGGCAAGCGGCATTACCAACAGTGGCACTATAGCCACGGACAGCCTCACCGTTGCCGGAGGGAGTACCACCATCAACAATAGTGGCCTCATGGTTGGCAGCGGCACACAAACCTTCGTCAACGCTTCGACCGGAACGATTACCGTGAACGCCACCGCACCGGCAAACAGACAGACCGTGCTGAACGCAACGAATGGAAATGTGAACGTCGGCGGCAGCTTCGTCATCAATAACCCCGGCTCGACTGTGAGCATGGGCGGTAACGTCGTGCACGATGTCGCGACCCCCGTCGCCGGCACCGACGCAGCAAACAAGGCTTATGTCGACGCCACCGTTGGAAGCGGGGTCTCGAAAGGTTATGTGGATGCGGGCCTGTCGGCTCTGGACTCACGCGTCAACCGGGTTGAACAGGGCGTCGCCATGGCGATGGCGATGCAGAACCCGGTTCTCACCGGCAACGACCGGTTCGGCGTCGCCATGAATTGGGGCAACTACGCCGGCAACAATTCTGTAGGCCTCGCCGCTGTAGGCATCATCGGGCAGAACTTTTTCGGCGGTGGCGAGAAGGTCGGCATGACAGGCGGGTTTTCGACGAGCGGCAATCAGATTGCGGGCAGGGCGGGCCTGCAGTTCACCTGGTAGCTCGTACGGCCCGAGGCAAGTTCACACTGCCTCGGATGAGGCCTAAAATCAATAAGTTGCTAGAGTGCGTCCGGAAAAGTGCGAAGCGGTTTTCCGATAAGACGCACGACATAACAAAAGCTTAGAGCCCGCTTTTGATTCCATTAAAAACGGATAGGCTCTAGGGACCACAAACTTCGCCGCGTCCCCTCCGGCAGGGATCACGCTTCTGCCCCCGTGCGCCCCGGTCGCGGGGAATTCCGAGGACTGCGAGAGAGCGATACGCGCTCGGGGAGATTGGGATAATCCGAAGGCGGCTGTTTTCGCGCCCACTTTGTGGACACCTTGCTTCGAGAGGCAAAACTAGCGCTTGAGAAGCGCGCCGGGCCGCGTTATGAAGAGGGAGATGGCGATGCGCCTAGCGCGCGCCAACCCTGTGTGGGGGTGTAGCTCAGTTGGTTAGAGCGCCGGCCTGTCACGCCGGAGGCCGCGGGTTCGAGTCCCGTCACTCCCGCCATTTCCTCAAAATTGAGGACACCGCTTGCATTCAGCGCATTGAAATCATTGAATTTCAACCGTTCCGGGGCGATGCAACCCACGATTTGCAGTACCGTAACGCTTGGGGGTAATGCTGGGGATAGCAAATTTTGGTACCCCCGATGGCGCTCACAAATTCCGAAATCCGATCCACCGTTCCCGCGCGACCGACCGTTTAAAATCTCCGATGGCGGCGGGCTTCATCTGCTCATCAATCCAAACGGTTCTCGTCTATGGCGGCTGAAATATCGGTTCCAAGGCAAAGAGCGGCTTGCGTCCTTCGGCTCTTATCCGGCCGTCTCGATCAAGCTTGCCCGGCAACGTCGTGACGATTTCCGGCGCATCCTGGCAACCGGCGACGATCCGATGGCACCAAGGCGAGGCCGGACCTTCGAGAACCGTCGCCACCGAATGGCTTGAGCGGCATGCGCGCGGCTTCAAACCGGCTTATAAACTCGCCACCATCCGCCGCCTTGAGCAAAACCTCTCTGCCTGATCTCGGCTCGAAACCCATCGCCACCATCGAAGCGCCTGATATCTTGCGCGCCCTTCGCAACGATAGAAAAGCGCGGTGCCTTCGAGATGGCTGCGAGGATGCGCGCCCTTGCGCAGCCAGATCTTCAGGTTCGCCATCGCCTCAGGTTACGCCAAGCGCGATCCGGCCGCCGATTTACGAGGGGCATTGACGCCGCATAAGACCGATCCACCATGCCGGCGCTTCCGGCCGACGGCCTCAAGGAGCTTCTGGCCAAGGTGCAAGGCGTCGGATGAGATCCCCGTTATCCGGCTCGGCATCATCATTTTGGCGCATACCGCGGTACGTGCTTCTGAATTGACCGGCGCGACGTGGGCTGAAATCGACGGTGACATCTGGGAAATTCCACGGCTAAAGGATGAAGATGAAGCGCCCGCATATTGTCCCGCTTGTCCAAGTCAGGTTCGCGCCATGCTCGAAGAATTTCGAGGCGATTCCGCCTTCATCTTCGCCAGTCCCTGCCAATCTCGACAAGCCGATTTCAAATAACGCCATGCTTTATGCGCTGTATCGTGCCGGATATCATTCGAAGATGACGCTCGCACGGCTTCCGGGCTTGCTTCTCAACCATCTGCCAATGAAGAGCGCGAAAAGAAATCGCATGCCTTTGGACCTGAGGTGATCGAGAGGCAGCTTGCCCACTGCGAGAAGAACGAGGTGAAAGCCGCGTACAATCGCGCCGCTCATCTCGAAGCCCGCAAAAGATCTCATGCAATGGTACAGCGATTTCTTGGACGGCAAGGTTGCGAGCGGCCCGGCCTACCGGCTTGGCGATTTCATGCGGTCGCAAGGCAAGCTGAAGATGTGAGGGTCTCGCGACCCTCAGCTTGGGAAGCTTGGCCGGTACGGTTAAGTTCTTGATTTTACTGAAGAAGCGTTTTAGAAGCGTTTTTCGAATTGTCGATATGGATCAGCCGTGGGGCTTGCGGGCTTATAAAACTCTGGAAGTTAGTTGCCTTCCTTGCCAGCCAATTGGAATAACGACTTTCTCAAACCACTGCGCCTCCGCAAGCGAGATTTGGCCTCTTTGATGCGTCTTTCAGTCTTCATGCCTCTTGCAACATGTTCTTTGATGACATCGCCGATGGAAGCGTGCAAATCCTCAGCCCAATTCAAGTCGCGTACTAAAGGCTCTTTTTTGACAACGAAGTGATAGGTGCTGTGACGGACGCCCTTTAATGCGGGCAAATGTTCATTGAACAAGGATTGGATACGAGCGTCTTTAAGGCCGGATTTATTTACCCCCTCAACAAGCACGAACAAAGCTGACAGCCAATAGGATATATAAGTATCAAGTTCCCAAGTGCGTTGACTTCTGTGTAGTCCGCCAGCCTCGCTTTCTTCTTTAAGTATGAGATTATGAAGGTATGTGCGCATCAGCTCGGCGCGATACCAATATTGGGCCAAGTGTGAAAGATGGTTCCGCGAAAGTTTTGGGCTTCTGGCCATCGATGGCTCATAAAATCAAATGCTGAAAGAGAGCGTAGCCAATTCAAAATTGCTTCGGTTTGTTGTGCGAGACTGCCAGCCAGCGGCATATCCACACGCAAATTGTATCTTAAAATCTTTCGCTGTCGTTGTAAGCGAACTCATTTACAGGCTGTGTTTGATCGCCATTTGCAAAAATAACGGTGTCCCCCGGCATAACCTCAGCAACAGCGCGATAGTCCCAATGACGATGCCAAAAGTCGGGTCTACCAAATACACGAGTTGAGGCTTGTTTGGTGACGCCGGATGACGTTGCATCACCGCCACACTGTTTAGGCTGCTTTTCGGTGTGGGATAATTTTCGGGTAAAAATTGGGTGGTCGAGGGCTTCTGTGCTGAGGGGAGGTTTGCTTGCCGCAACCCTTCACTTATTGGCTTATTGATTATGGAGAAGAATGCCATGACAGAACCTAATGACATAACAAAACCTAATGCCGTTACCGAACCGATTGTTAACTTTGATCCGTGCGAGTCTGAATATGAGGACAAAGAGAAAATTGGGGATGGCCTGTGGGTGCCCTGTAGGATATGCGAACAGATATTTATGCGAGTGCGTCTAACCGCCCGTTATTGCGGAAAGTGCGGATTTGCCTTCTGCGAAGGAGAACACGGTGGCTTTGTTCAGCGTGGACCGGCTTTATGCGTGCAATGCCGCACTCTAACAAAGAAGTAGAAAGGTTTTGAGATGATAGCAGGAGGCGTCTGCCGGAAGGCAACGCCTTTTGCGTTTGTGGAATACGCCGCGACCGAAAACTGGGGATGGTTTCCGAAAGTCGAGCGCGTTTACTGGGCGCGGCAAGGTTGAGATTGCAGACCTGAATTTGGCGCGATGACGCTGTGATGCCAGACAATGACCACAAGACCAATATCGCCGAATATCGGCGCATTTAATTTTTGGGGGTAAGACTATGCTCCAACGCATTATTGGCATTACTTTTGGATATTTCATTGCGCGTCGGCTATTTCGGAGCGCCCGCGAAGAGGCCCTTTACCAGCTTGATGTCCAAAAAGAGCTTGAGCTTGAAAAGGCGAGAGCTACGCGAGAGCTTGAGCTTGAAAAGGAGAGGGCTGCCCGAGAGTTTGAGCTTGAAGCCACGAGAGCTGCCCGAAGGCTTGAGTTTGAAAAGGAGAGAGCTGCCCGAGGAAAGGAGAGAACTGCCCGAAGGCTCGAGCTTGAAAAGTCCCGAAGGCTTGAGATCGAACGCGGAGCACCCCTTACCTGGACGGAGCGCGGGGCTCCGCTGGTTAGGTTCGGCTCGTGGCTTTTTCTTTGGGGCATGATTGGCGCGTACATTGTCGGGCCGCACTCGGGACTTTCGGCGATCAACGCGCTCTTAATGATGATCGGCTTTCTCTGCCTCGTCCTCCGCATTCTTGCGTGGCTTTGGCGCCTGGCTCGATCCGTTTAGCGGTCGCACCGAAAAGAACACGAGCGAAGGCATGCGCCGGTTGTCTCGAATTTTAGGCGGCTCCTGCATCTCCTCGGGCGATATAGGCGGCGTGGTCTTCGCGGGTCTCTGGCGTGATGCCAAGATCGGCGCATAAGAAAGCGGCGCCAATTTCAGCGACAAGCTCCTCCATCGCATAACCGGCATCGGCGAAACGCTTGCGGCCTAGATCGCGATTGGTTACACCGGGCAAGCCTATAGGGCTTCACGGGTCCCTCCTGGCGATTTCCCCTTACGGGTCATGCAAAGCGCACCATTTGTGCAGCTATTAATTAAAATTGAAACATTGTTGCTGAACCTCAGCTAGCATATTGTTAATGCAAAGGCTTTTCTATTAATGGAATCATAACTTATTGATTTTTCTAGCTTTTTATATAGCGGGCCCAAAAATCGTGATACGGCCCAAAAAACTCGCATTGTTGGCCATCTCAGGCACGCTCAGGGCATCGACGGTATATTAATTTGTGGACGCTGCGCGGCTCTGGCTTCGGCGATATGCGCTTCGCGCGCGCCTTGCTGTCTTGAATGGAAGTGCCCGTGGGCCCGCGGATTAAAGTCCTCCTCTTACACCCCTATAAAAATAAAATAATAATTCTATTTCTATTTCAAAAGTAGTCTTCGTATCCTTCGTATCCTTCGTGAATGGCCTTAAAGTATTGTTTTTGTTGAGGTTTTTAGGCGAAGACCGAAAGAACCTAACCTTCGCCTAACCTTCGCCCTATGCCGCTTCGATTTTCCATGTGGCGCGTCGTGTCTTATGGTGCTGACCATCCTTCCTGAGAATAAGGCCGCCGTGTACTGCATCTTTCCGATTGCCGAGCCATACACCTAGCCGTTGCGCGTCTTGGGGTAGGTCTTCATCGTGAAGCATTTCAAACATGCGGTTTTTCAAATCGACGACGCTGAACGCATCGCCGCCGAACAACTCAAAGATGGCTGCATAAACCCGCGCGGTGGTCTGAGCCGCCTCATCGCTGTCACGTAGCGCCGCTTGTGTTTCGACGATATCCGGCATTCCTAGCCAGCCGACGCACTGACGAATCCATGTGTCGAACCCCTCATAGGACGCCATCTGACCGTCGAATTTTCGAGGCTTACCTGCATCGTGGAACGACTTCAAGATGAAGAGCGCAGCCGCGACGATGTTCTGCCTTTCCGCGCGCGCCAAGACCTCAGGGACGAAGGGAAATTCGCGCCTCTCCGCTCTTTCTGTCTTGGCATCGAGCCGACATAGAAGCAATCGACGGTAGAGGTCAGACGACGGTTTGTAATTGTTCGACGATATCATGAACAGCGACGCCGATGAGACCTCAGCCATTCCCAGGCCGCCCATGATTCGAAATGCGTAGGTGGTAGAGGTCAACAGTCCGTCCAAGCTATCGGATATTCGGGCGCTAGACGTTGAGGTCACGTTGTCAAAGAGGATGCACGGCAGACCTGCGAGCATTGCGCCATCAAGCGCTTTTTGGAATTCCGAGCCGTCTTTTTTCACTGTGAGGATTGTCTGCTTGCCGCTCGATACCTCTTGAATGACCTGACAAAGCTTCGTCTTTCCGGCTGATGGTTGTGGCGCGCTGACGACAAATCCCGGTGCCGTCTTTAAGGTCTTGCGCATGACGCCGCACAAGATCGCAGCGACATAGACGGCCCGGTCAACCTCCTTAGCGAAGGGAAAGAGGCGCGCCGGTTCTATGACTTTCTCGACTGCCGCTTTGACATCGCCCTTCCAGGCCGGAAATCCGCTCCCTACAAGGAAGAGCTTCGTCTCCAAATCATAACCCGACGTATTCAAGACGGTGCCGTCTAGCCTCATCGTTGGTGCTGATATCGTGCCTGCGATTTCTGGGAGCCGCCATGAACCGACCTCAGCGATGACGGACCTTGCGATCTCGTCTGTGCATCCGGCTTGATATGGGTTGCCCTTCTTGTCGAAGTAGGTCCAGCCGATGATGCCTTCGAGGTGCGTCTTAAGCCGCTGCCACGTCATGCGCTGCAAGCCACTGGGCGTAGGGACAAGCATCAGGTTGCCGCTCTTATCCTGGAATAGCCGGTCGTCGAGACGCATCAATGCAAGGGCGGCTTGCACTGTCTCGTTTAAATGTCCGGCGCGATGCGTGATCTCTCCAAGGCGCTCAGAGAAGCGAAATTTCCGGCCGCCACGTGCGTATGACCAGATTCCCGGAATGCCGTCGTCGAGATATATTTGACCGACTGTGCGCCACCCGTCGTAATCAGGTTCTAGGGGATCAAGGCACCGTTCTAAATGCATGTCCGGCCGCCCAAAATCTAAGAGCTGACCGACCGTCGTTTTTGAACCGTCGTCGAGCGTGACCGGCCACGTGCGCGGTAAGATGAACGTCTCATGCACCTTCCAAAGATCGGCTGCCGGCAATCCGCGTCTGACCGCTTCTGCATCGCTTGCCGCCTTCGCTTCCGTGTCACAGCCATTCCAGGCGGTCAGAAACGCAGGGTCTGCCTTCCTCCATTCCTTATAAGTCGGCACGGCTGGAAGTAGGTCTGTGCTCAACGTCGCGCCGTCTGGACCTATGAATTGCGGGTCAGGTGCGAAGCGCTCAAGGCCGTCTTCTAGGATCGGAGTGGCGACGAAATCTAGGTGCTCAGGAGACGCCACAAATCTGTCAATCAAAGAACGGTCTAGCCGCGCGCCGGATTTTGAAACCTTGATTTGACCGTGCCCCATCTGCCAGAGACGAAAATGAATGTGCCGGGTGACATCGGGGATCTTCGCGGCGTTATCGATGATTGCATAAGCGCGCCAGCCGCCGTCACCTATGAGCGTTTCACCTCCGGCCGTCCTGATAAATGCCGTGGATGACGGAATCCAGCACCGTTGCGCCGCTGCCCATGGTGGAAACGCCGTGATCAATATCTGGTCAAGCTCAAGAACGGTGTGTCCGGCTTCGTCCACGTCGATAAAGAGAATCCCCGCGCCGTCTGGCCATTTAAAATCCGTTTTGCTGCGGGATATGCCGAGCCCTTCCTTCGCCTTCGTCCTGATGCGTTGCGCGCGCTCTCCATTGGCAGGAACGCCATAAACATAGGCCGTCTGCGTGTCTGCGAGCGCCCGGCTATCCACGAATTCCCGGAGCGAGGCGAACGACTCGGTATGAGCCCGGCCCGAATAAATCTGAGCCGCCGCCGTCTTGGTGAGATTGCCGCCCTTGTCCAGAGCGAAGGATTTGCAGGCAGGAGAACCGTTTGAAACAATGAGAGTGATGTTGAATGTCATTAGCACACCTCAAGAAAATAAACGCTGCTGCCTTCAATGTCTTGAACAATCACCCAACAATCTTCGATTGGGAAGCCCACTAGGTGCTTAAGAGAAGGCGCATCTTCCGGCATGTCAGCTTGCTTGAAATCCCGCAGGTGCGCGATAGCCTTCGCCGGGGCCATCGATTTTGCAGATCTCATCACAGAAAGCGCCAGCCACTTTGCCACCGAATGTTCCAGGGGCAAGATACCGCGCCCAATTAATCGAGTATGTCGTCTCCGTGATCTCTACGTCTTCCTTCCAGATTGCGAGACCTTGTGCCACGAATCCTTCACATTGCGCGCGGTCGTAATAAATCTTGAATGGCCCCCGAACGTGCTCTAGCAGCTCGACATTTCCTTGTGTCGTGAGTCCAGTGAATAAGCTCGTGTCGATTGCGCGGAATAGGATAATGGTCGATGCGGAGCCCGAGCTTTTTGCGATTTTTCTCGCCATATTCACGACGCATCTTGTTTGACAGCCAAGGCGGCATGAGCCGAACGTTTTCTTGATTGGTGCTTAGCCCGCCGCTGTATGATTTGCGTGGCTTAGCCAAACCTAAGGCCCGGCGATTGCGCTGATATTCGGCCTTTTTGCGGTGATACGTTTCGGTGCAGCCATACGTCCCATATCTGCAAGCGACACATTCGCCGGTCGATGTAAATCGCTGTCTTGGAATACCTCTTTCTTCCTCGAAATGCTGCGCAGGACACAGCTCTGCCGTCCTGAAGAAAGGCGATCCGACGCGGCGCGCTTCTTCTTGGGTGGCAGGGTATTCAATGATCTCGTGCTTCTTCGATTTTTTAGGCTTTGACATCTTACACCTACGTTAGAACCTGAGCATCAGCGTCCAACCTATCAGTATACGATGTTTTCAATCTCTAATAGAGCTTCGCGATCATAACAATCTTCGGTAGGTTAAGGTGAGCGCCGGTCGTGTCCGGCAAAGGCTGAATAGTTCAAACGGTCGCTTCTCGACACGACCGGCTTTCGAGATTATCGTTCGCGAAGCAGCGAAGCGCACAAAGCTGAAGGCACCGCTTATTTATTGGCCCGGCGCTCCTGACCGGCTCTGCCATCTTCGAGGCCCGGCGTCATGATCTTGTGTCGCACAATGTCCGAGGTTAACATTCCGGCGAAGCACGGGGCGCGCGAGCGAAGCGGAGCCCCATAGCCGAGAAGAGCCGCCGCAGGCGTCACCAATCTATGGAGGCGATCCGTCCCTCAATTCTGAGGCGAGCTTTAATTTTCAAAAAAACCGATCAGAATCAAAGATGTGAGAGCAAAAGGTTCCATAAGCTATCTTATGCGAATACTCAAGCTCAAGCTAGTTCGGCGCATCTAAGCAGGCATTTGCGGCTTGACCACGAATGAACGCCGCTCTTCTTCGGCTCGGGGCCGATAACAGATGAGGTGACCTTAATAACTTTGCTAGATCGATATGCCCGCTTTTGGATCTTTCAGCGGGAGACGCCATAAATGCATCTGCTCATATTGAAGGTACGCAAGGTGAGTGGCCTAGTTGGTAGCCTCATCGGTGTCGCTCGCATCGTCGTGTTTCTCTATGCGGATCTCGCCACTCGCATGAGTATCGAAATGCCAGGTAGCGCCATCCAATTCGATTTTAAATTTATATGGCCGTCCCAAGACGTGCAGCACTTCCTGCGAATGAACGACATAGTTTTCCCCAGTACTCACCCTGAGGGCGATTCTGATTGTAAATACTCGATTGCACCCTAAACATACGTTCTAGTATTTTGCATCTCTGACTAACTATTAGAGCGTCACAATCGCCACGAGCATCCTTGGCATCGCTCCAATCAACCTCATAACCCCAATCTTTCAGCACGTTTATATATGCTTTCAGGACGTTAAGGGGATTAAACCCAAACGGCATCTTCTCCATAAACCATGAACATTCAATATAATGATGAACGGTACTTTCTTTCGAACACGCAGCTTTCAAAAATGCGGCCGCCTTTGCCCATAAATCATTTCTAATCTTTAAAGAGGCCTCATCGATCTTGCCGCCCGAGATCATGTTGGCCAATCCATTAGCCATAACATAATCAGAATACTCCTTTTCAGAAAGGGCCAATTTCATAATCGTTGAAAACTTGTCGCGGCTCACAAGTCCGGGCGTCGCATCATCATCCCAAAATATCCAGTCTATATTCTCTATGAAAAGTCCAGAGCCAGTAGGCCCCGGTGCCCTCTTATTATGTTTGCGAAAAAACATGTCGTTACCCCGCCTGGATCAGGCATAAGGCGTTACATCATCGCCCGCTCAGTCAAGAGACGCTCGACACGTTTTTCATCTTTTCCACCGAATTTCCAGGCGACTTGCCGACATCCGAAGTGGCTGCTTGTTGCGCGCACCGCGCCGTATTGGGCTGCAACGGTGAAGTACCGAAACCTGGACATGCTAAGATCTAGACTTATTTCCGACCTCTCAGCCGCGACGTGGACCAACGACAGCCGCACCTTTTGTGAAGTTCTCCCTTCGGGGGTATTTTCGGGGATACGGTCAGGACATCGGCTCAATTTTGAGCTGATCTTTCAATGGCTTGCCTCAAGCTTTGGATGCCGTCACTCCCGCCATTTTACTCTCTCCTTTACCCTTCGAGACAAGGGCTGACCCGAGTTCGGCCAACACCTTGGTATTGTTGGCCGACGCTGTTCTTTCGGGTCCCCGGTGGTCTGGCTCTGCTGTCCGCCGGTCCGTTTAAAGGCGTTGAGACTTGCAGCTCAGGCAAAGGCCTGACGCTGATATTGTTCGGGGCAGCTGACTGCAGCATAGAGATGAAGGTAACGCCGGGCCATGGCCAATGCGGAGAACCGCGCGTCGAAACGCCGCCGCACCTCCGTCCGGCGAAGCTTGCCCAAGCAGTTCACCGCCTCAACGGCTCCGTCCATATCCTCTACGATGAAGCCGGTCTGGCCAGACTCGATGACTTCTGGAACCGAACCGCACCGGAAAGCGATAACCGGCGTCCCGCAGGCCATGGCCTCAATCATCACCAACCCGAAGGGTTCGGGCCAATCGATGGGGAAAAGAAGGGCGTCCGCGCCCCCGAGGAAAGCGGATTTTTCAGCGTCGCCGATTTCCCCGACGAACTCCACCATAGGCTCGTCGCGGATCATCGGTTCGATCACCTCCGACCAGTAGGCCCGATCGGCCACGTCGACCTTGGCCGCCATCTTAAGTGGCTTGCCGCAACGGCGGGCGATTTCGATTGCGCGGTCCGGCCGTTTCTCCGGAGAGATCCGGCCCAGGAATGCCAGGTAACCTTCGCTGCGCAGGTGGAAGGTGTAAAGATCAGAGGGCATGCCGTGGTGCACCGTCCCGATCCAGTTCGCAAAAGGGAGTGGCTTGCGCTGATCGTCGCTGATCGAGACCAACGGAAAGTCTGTCCAGCGCCGGTAGACCCCAGGCAGGTCTTTGAGGTCGAGGCGGCCGTGAAGTGTTGTAATGGTCCGCTCCGCCATATCATCGAACATCGGGAAGTGGAGGAGATCGGTGTGGAAGTGAATGACGTCGAATTCGTCAGCGCGGCGGCGAACTTCCGCCAGCATCGCAAGATGGGCTGCGATTTCCGACTTCAGCGGCGCCGGGTCCAGCCGAATGGCCTGGTCGCGGACCGGGACGAGCGTGGCTAAGGTCTCGGCCTCAGCGCTGGCGAACAATGTTACGTCATGTCCGAGTTCGACGAGCGCGTCCGTAAGGTGCGCTACAACACGTTCGGTTCCACCGTACAGCCGGGGCGGAACGGCTTCATAAAGCGGGGCTATCTGAGCAATCTTCATCGCGCGGGTCGATCCTTGATAGTTAAGTCGCAAGGCCAGGGCATCCCGCTCTTGATCAGCGGGTTGATGATGCGTAGTTTTTTTGATTTGTTCTTGCTGCAATTAAACTGGAACTAAATAATGAAAGGTATGTTAGAAAATAATATGGCTAATTTTAGGTGATAAATAATAATTGTATGATGAAGTTATCGATATTAAGACAATATAACAAATATATTACCGTATTCCGTATAGTATTCGTCAAAATATAGATTGTGTAAATTAAATATGCCGTATTAATCAAGACTCGCTGTGGCGAGGCCTGTGATAAACTTATATGATAACACGCTTAATATGACATACCATATTGGCTACTCTTTGTTATTGCTATTTTGTATACTTTTTTATCACTGTCAAGAGGTAATTATTGATATGGCTTTTGTTGACGAGATGCGATTTAATTTTGCCATGATTACTGAAAGTAACGGCGACAAGATTTAGGCTTTAGATCGCCACGTAAAAGATGCCGCTGTACGCCCTTCCCCGGGCAGCAGCGCTCTCTTGTCTCTGACGCTTTTTACTTTTGCTGCCGATATATAACGTGTCTGCCAGATGTCTTAATCCCTCAGCTGTGCGGCGACCGTGAGAGTTTTTGCGGCGCTAATAGTCCGCGCTTCTCTATTGATCTGTCCTGCGCACCATTTTCTGAGACTTTGGGCATACTCGTTTTACCAGGAGCCTTGCGGCGAACGCTCCGCACGAGACGAAGGGGCGGCTATAGTCGTCCGGCATTGCGGAGGCGCTCACGCCGACCAAGGACCGAGAAATCCTTAGCTTCCTCGGTCGTCATCCGATGTGTTCAACGCGGAGAAACAGGCTCGCTTGGCGTATAGCGGGCGCAAACCCTGTATTGGGTCGGGTATCAGCTCTGAAAATTGCGCAGCACAGCGTCTAGAAGCCCGGGAAACCGCGCGTCGAGGTCTGATTTGCGAAGCGTGGAGATGAAGCACACGCCTTCCTTGCGCTGCGCGATGATGCCGGCCTCTCGCAAAATTCGGTAGTGATGCGATTGGGTCGATTTCGCGATATCAAGGCCCGCCACGGCGGCGAAGCATGCCAGCTCGCCGCGTTTCGCCAAGCTGTGCACGATATGCAGCCTCACCGGATCGCTCAGGGCGTAAAGAACCGCTTCGAGCTTCAGAGGCGACGTCTTCTCAAGCACATCATCTCTCATGGCGAAAAGATGGCGCGCCTTACCGTGAGTTCAACAGTAAGGTTTGCTTTTGGGCCGCTGCCTCCGGCTTTTCGTCTTTTCAGCACATCGAACCCGGTTTCGCTGAGCCACGTTCAGCATTTCGGACGGGTCAGAGGCACCCCAAAGAAACGAGTTGTGGATTGCGGAGCTTTCTCTTGCGCGGCTTGCGCCAATATACCGCAAGCTTGCCTCCAGTGATTCGATCAGAGGGGGTGACATGGCGAAGGCGAATGGAAAGGCGAAGGAGCGCTCATTCACGGTCGATATGTGGTGGACGGATCTCCACGATGTCGAGATCGGATTCTTCATCCATTCCCGGCACCGCGCGAAATCCCGCGAATTCACACAGGATTCCGACGTCATTGGGGAGATCCTGGAAGGCGGCGAGCGGACCGGGCTCATCACGTACCGCCAAGGGCTTTGGAAATCGGAAAAGCCAGGCGAAAAACGGCTTGTGCTCAAGCTGCTTCACGCCATCCATGAATTTTCGCGCCAGCATGGACATGCTGGTCGGGCGGAGCGTCCAGCTTTCGGCGGGGGCAGGCGGATTTCCGGTGACCGCATACTCCATCCACATCGAAGGGCTCGATCAAGTCATCCAGCTCGAACGCTCGGCCCGCAAGTGGCCGGGACTGCCGGAGCAGTTTTCATTCTTTCTGATGGAGAATGGCGAGGCCAAGCTTTACAGGTTGCGCCACGATTGGATCGACATCAGCGGCAGTTACAGCCTGTTCGACCAGACCGGCGCAAAGGTTGGCCATTTGACAGGCCACCTTCTCGATCTGGGAGGCCGCTGGGATGTGGTTCTGAGCGAGGGTTGCTCTTCCAATCTTGCAACAATTCTCCAACTCGTCAGCGGCATGTTGAAATTCAACTCGGCCGCCCAGCGCCATGTGAACCGGCTGACGCACGAGGTAACGAGCGGCGCCATAAAACTCGCCCTCGAAAAGCAAGAGAGCGACCTTTATTTGAACCCGCGGCGCAATTCGCATTGACCGCAAGAGTTTTGCCGGCGGCTATGGCTGCGCCGGGCGAGAGCATGCGCAGGAGCTGGAGCAGGTGTTTGCGCTTCATGGCGATACACCCTTCCGTTGGTGCGAGGGACGGACGCGCGACATGGAGAAAGATCGCGCTTCCGCGCCCTCGTGATCGCGGTCTCATATTGTAGTCGAGCACGACGATGACATCGTACAAATGATCGGGTCGCCAAAGGTTTTCAGCGCTTGCCGCATAAGGCAGCGCGACTTGGCGGTTGTAATTCCGGTCGCCCGGCGCATCGCACCAGCCGAAATTGCCGCGTAGGGGTTCGGTGTGCAGCGGGGTTGGCGGCCGCTTCAGCTTGTCGGGACGGTAAAAGACCTTCGCGCAGGCCCAGGCGCCCATCGGCGTTGCTCCGTCGCCCTCCTTTTTCCCGGTCCGTGTTCCTCTCTTTCCAAGAGCCGCAGGAAAATGTAAGTTTTTATAGGTCAGAATGCCGGTCGTGGCCGCGTCCGACTTTGTGAGCAGCCGAGCGATTGATCGTTTTCGCGTTTTTTCTTGCGGTTTTTGAGGTAGATTCTGATTGCGCACGAGGTGACCCGTTGCGTTGCACAACCCCGCCCCTTAAATCAGAAGCGTGAGCTTTGATCGGAGCCAATTATGAGCAATACGCGCAATATCCTGGTTGTCGACGATGATCAAGACCTTGCGCTGTCGCTGGCGGAGCAACTCGCTCTTCATGAAGAGTTTGAGACGCACGTGGCCCACAGCGCCGCTCAAGCCTTTTCCGCCGTGAAGGGCAAGCATACCGATCTCGTTCTTCTCGATGTCGGACTTCCCGACATGGATGGACGCGAAGCCTGCCGCCTTTTGCGCAAAAACGGTTTCAAGCACCCCATCATCATGCTGACCGGCCAGGATAGCGACTCCGACACCATCCTCGGTCTGGAGTTCAGGCGCAAACGACTATATCACCAAGCCCTTCCGGTTCGCGGTTTTGCTCGCTCGCATTCGCGCTCAGCTGCGCCAGCACGAGCATAGCGAGGAAGCCGTCTTTACGATCGGGGAATATTCGTTCCGGCCCGCGGCCAAAATCCTGATCGATAAAAAGGGTGGCAAGGTTCGCCTTACCGAGAAGGAGACGTCGATCCTTAAATATCTTTATAGGGCGGGCGAAAAGGTCATATCGCGTGACGTTCTTTTGCATGAAGTGTGGGGATATAACGCCGGCGTCACGACCCATACGCTCGAAACTCACATCTATCGTCTCCGTCAGAAAATCGAGCGCGACCCATCGCGCGCCGAACTCCTGATCACAGAGGCAGGTGGATATAAGCTCATACCCTGACGCTTTCGCCACGAGGTGTGGCCCACTCTGCGTTGCGAAATCTTTCGAATCAAACAAATCTATGCCCGTTGTTGTGAGGGTTAAGAATGCGCTAACAACCGGGAAGGTGATCACGATGCTCGACCACAGAATTGAGCTTTTGCAGCAGGTCCCTTTGTTCAGAGGACTGTCCGAGGATCTGCTGAGCGCAATCGCCGACGCGGGCCAGAAGACTTTCTTCGAAGCCGGTGAGAATCTTATCGCTGAAGAAGAAGCTGGAAGCGCAGCATATCTTATTATGACCGGTAAGGCCGGGTGCTCACGACTCGAGGGCGGCGAAGCCCTCATAGAGGATCTTTGGCCTGGTACGCTCGTGGGCGAACTTGGAATGCTGGTCGAAACCGTCCACAATGTCACCGTCACGGCGCAAGAACGGCTTCGCGCACTTGCCTTTCAGCGCGACGCATTTCGTACTGTCATGGAAGCGCACCCGGAGCTGGCGCAACACATTGCAGAAAAGCTTCTCGTGCGCCTTCACGGGTTAGCGGCGGAAATTCGCACCGTTGACGACAAGCTCGCCAAGCTGGAACTGGAAGAGGCTGCGTAGGCCTATCGAAGCGCGCCAATAGCGACGAAACCTCAGTCTTTCCCGGCTCGGTCCCAGAACAACTTGATCCTGCTCAAGAAGTTCGCGCTTTCGGGATGCGTCGCATCGGTGGAGGCCTTTTCGAACTCTTTTAGAAGCTCTTTTTGCTTGCGGGACAGGTTCTGTGGCGTCTCGACTTCGACCTGCACGTAAAGATCGCCCGTCAACTTGGACCGAAGAACCGGCATGCCTTTCCCGCGCAAACGAAACTGCTTCCCGGTTTCCGTGCCTTCAGGGATTTTTACCCGTGCGCGACCGCCGTCGATGGTGGGAACCTCGACCTGTCCGCCCAGGGCCGCGGTTGCCATCGTGATAGGGACCCGGCAAAAAAGGTCTGCGCCGTCCCTCTGGAAAATGTCGTCCGGCAGGATCGAGAGGAAGATGTAAAGATCCCCCGCAGGGCCCCCGCGAATGCCGGCCTCGCCTTCGCCAGCCAACCTGATCCGCGTCGAATCCTCGACTCCCGCCGGGATGTTGACAGACAAGGTTCGCTCGCGAGTAACCCGACCGCTGCCTGCACAGACTTGACAGGGCTTCTGAATGATCTCGCCACGGCCCTGGCAGGTCATGCAGGTGCGCTCGATCGTGAAGAAGCCCTGGCTCGCGCGCACCTTGCCGAAGCCCTGGCAGGTCGGACAGGTTATGGGGCTTGATCCCGATTCCGCGCCTGCGCCGCCGCAAGCATCGCAGGTGACCGAAGCCGGCACGCGAATTTGCGCGGTCTTCCCGTTGAAAGCCTCCCCGAGCGAGATCTCCATGTTGTATTTGAGATCGGAGCCGCGCTCTTTGGAACTCCGCCCGCGGCTGCGGCGGCCGCCCATGAACTCGCCGAAGAGATCGTCGAAAATCTCGGACATGGAGGCCGAGAAATCATTTCCGAACCCGTAGCCCGCGCCATTTGCACCGGGACCTTCGAATGCGGCATGTCCGAACTGATCGTAAGCGGCCCGCTTTTGCGGGTCCTTTAACGCCTCATAGGCCTCGTTCACTTCCTTGAAGTTGATCTCGGCCGTGCTGCTCCCCGGATTACGATCCGGGTGGTGTTCTTTGGCAAGTCTCCGAAAAGCGCTTTTGATTTCGTGATCGGCTGCGCCCTTTTTCAGGCCGAGCACCTCGTAATAATCGCGCTTCATGGTTTGTTCTTGAGATCCTCGATCATCGAAGCTTCATAGCAATTAAAAAGATCAGCTTAAGCTTTCGGAGTATACGTATATTGCACGCTGAGCCCGCAGGCTAGCCCGCGCGGCAAAATGGGAGAGCGCTTGTGCTCTCCCTCAAACGTGATGCTACGCCGACTTCTTCTTGCCTTCGTCGTCCTTGACTTCCTCGAACTCGGCATCGACAACGCCATCGGACGATGCAGCACCACCGCCTTGGGCCGCCCCTCCTGGAGCCTGCCCGCCAGCATCAGCGCCGCCGCCGCTGCCCGCCTGGCGATACAGCGCCTCTCCGAGCTTCATGGCGACCTTCGCGAGATCATCTGCTTTTGCGCTGATTTGCGCCGCATCATCCCCAGCCGCAGCCGTCTTAAGTTCCGCCAGAGCGGCTTCGACGGCCTTGCGGTCCGTTTCAGATACCTTGTCGCCAAGCTCCGAAAGTGTCTTTTCCGTCGAGTGGACCAGCGCCTCGGCCTGATTCTTGGCTTCGACTAACTCGCGCCGCTGCTTGTCGGTTGCGGCGTGTGTCTCCGCGTCTTTGACCATCCGATCGATTTCGGTGTCACTCAAGCCGCCCGATGCCTGAATTCGAATCGACTGCGCCTTGTTCGTGGCCTTATCGAGAGCCGACACGTTAACGATGCCGTTGGCGTCGATGTCGAATGTCACCTCGATCTGAGGAACACCCCGCGGCGCCGGCGGAATGCCCACAAGGTCGAACTGCCCAAGCAGCTTGTTGTCTGCTGCCATCTCACGCTCGCCCTGGAAGACACGGATGGTCACGGCGTTCTGATTATCCTCGGCAGTCGAGAACACTTGGCTCTTCTTTGTCGGGATCGTGGTGTTGCGATCGATAAGCCTCGTGAAAACGCCGCCTAGCGTCTCGATACCAAGCGAAAGTGGCGTGACGTCGAGAAGGAGAACATCCTTCACGTCGCCTTGCAGCACGCCAGCCTGAATGGCTGCGCCCATCGCCACCACTTCATCCGGGTTTACGCCTTTGTGGGGCTCCTTCCCGAAGAAATTCTTCACGACTTGCACAATCTTCGGCATGCGTGTCATGCCGCCGACCAGCACCACCTCGTCGATCTCGCCCGCTTTCAGCGAAGCATCGCGAAGTGCTGCCTCGCATGGGCCAATGGTCTTCTGAATAAGGTCGTCGACCAAGCTCTCGAGCTTGGCCCGCGTGAGCTTCATGGTGAGATGCTTTGGCCCGCTCTGATCGGCCGTGATGAACGGCAGGTTGATCTCGGTCTGCTGAGCGCTCGACAACTCGATTTTCGCCTTCTCCGAAGCTTCCTTCAGGCGCTGAAGAGCGAGCTTGTCTTTCCGCAGGTCGATGCCGGTTTCTCTCTTGAACTCGCTCGCCAGATAGTCGACGAGACGCATATCGAAGTCTTCGCCGCCTAGGAACGTATCGCCGTTCGTCGACTTCACCTCGAAAACGCCGTCGCCAATTTCAAGAACCGAGATATCGAACGTGCCACCGCCCAAGTCATAGACCGCAATCGTCTTTGACTCTTTTTTCTTGTCGAGGCCATAGGAAAGAGCGGCCGCAGTCGGCTCGTTGATGATGCGGAGAACTTCCAGACCCGCGATCCTGCCTGCGTCTTTCGTGGCTTGCCGCTGAGCGTCGTTGAAGTATGCCGGGACGGTGATAACCGCCTTCTCGACTTTCTCGCCGAGATACGCTTCCGCCGTTTCCTTCATCTTCTGCAGGATGAAGGCCGAGATCTGAGAAGGCGAATATTTCTTGCCGTTGCTTTCGACCCAGGCGTCGCCGTTGTCGCCGCGGACGATCTTGTAAGGCACGAGGCCCATGTCCTTCTTGACCATCTCGTCTTCAAACCGGCGGCCAATGAGACGCTTGATCGCAAAAAACGTGTTTTCCGGATTCGTGACCGATTGGCGCTTTGCGGGCAACCCAATCAATCGCTCGCCGTCGTTTGTGAAGGCAACCATCGAGGGCGTTGTCCGTGCGCCTTCCGCGTTCTCGATCACCTTGGGATGGCTTCCCTCCATCACGGACACGCAAGAGTTAGTCGTGCCCAGGTCAATGCCAATCACTTTCGACATAGTTCAGAACCTCGTGCTGCTCATCCGGCTGCGAGACGCCAAGCTGCGTACCGCCAGCGACCCCGTTTCACTAAAAGACCTTGTCCCGCGCCAAGATGCTTATCTCGAATTGGTGATCATATAGGGGAGCACATAAGAGCGCGCAAGCGCCTGCGTTTCAAGGCGCGGCCTCAAAGGCGCTTAGCGAACAAGATATTGCGTTTGGTGCGGATTTAAGGCCGCGAAGGAGCGGTTTTGACGCAGTGGCCTTGGAAAAATGCCCAACTCGCAAGCACCCGAAAGCAAGCTTGAGCGGCGGTTTCCCATATCCCGGACGAACGTGGGCTGCTTTCGGTTTTTTCCTTGCGCGCGCCTTTCGGGAGGGCAATGATGAGAGTTTGCGAACAATGGCTTAGGAGGGCACATGGCCGATATCTTACCCAGCGCATTCAGCCCGGCGGGCGGGTCTGCAATCCTCCCCCAAACGCCTGCCGGGCTCCTTCCCTTCACAAGCTTCTCCAGACACGAACTCAACGCAATTTTCTCTTTATACGGCGCCAAGGTAGCCGCGGGCGAATGGCGCGACTACTCCATCGATTTCTTGAAAGACAAGGCCGTTTTTTCGATTTTCCGCCGCAGCTCGGAGCGGCCCCTCTATCGCATCGAGAAGAATCCGAAGCTTACGAAGCGGCAAGGCGCCTATAGTGTCGTTGCCATGACCGGTCTCATCCTCAAGCGCGGGCACGACCTAGCAAAAGTGCTGTGTGTCCTCGACCGCAAATTTTCCGTGGTTGGCGCCTGATCGCACGAGCACAAAACAAAAGGCCCCGTCGCCGGGGCCTTCGTGAGCTTTAGCCTTGCAGCTTTTATCGCCTGTCGCCAAAGAGCTGCAGCAGCGCGATAAAGATGTTGATAAAGTCGAGATAGAGGCTCAGCGCGCCCATGATAGCGCTTCTGCCGAGCGTCTCTTCTCCACCGCTCGCGTTGGTGTAGTAGTTGTCCTTCAGTTGCTGCGTGTCATAGGCGGTCAAGCCCGTGAAAATCAGCACGGCAAGAACCGAAATCGCGAACTGCAGTCCGGTCGAGCCGAGGAAGGCGTTCACGATGCTCGCAATCACAATGCCGATCACGCCCATCATGAGGAACGACCCCATCTGCGTGAGATCGCGCTTCGTCGTGTAGCCGTATAGGCTGACGGTGCCGAAGGTTGCGGCAGTGATGAAGAAAATCCGCGCGATCGAAGCACCAGTGTAGATGACGAAGATGCTAGAAAGCGACAGGCCCATCAATGCGGCGAACGCCCAGAACACTGCTTGCGCCGTGGACGAACTCATCCGGTTCACCCGCGCCGCAAAGAGAAAGACAATTGCAAGCGGTGCGAAAGCAATAACCCACCTCAGCCAGCTGATGTAGATTGTCTTGCCGATCGCGGTCAGCATGAGGCCATTCGGCAACTT
This sequence comes from uncultured Alphaproteobacteria bacterium, assembly GCA_963839435.1. Classification (GTDB taxonomy): domain Bacteria; phylum Pseudomonadota; class Alphaproteobacteria; order Rhizobiales; family Rhodomicrobiaceae; genus Rhodomicrobium. Next base: position 19,417 of record CAWIVD010000027.1, on the reverse strand, counting down.
CGCGACCGCCAAGGACGGATCGCCCGTAACCGCCATCGTGAAGAACGCATAGGCTACGACGCCCGTGAGCACGAGGCCGATGCCCATGTAATTGTAAACGCGTATCATGTACGCGCGCAGGCCTTCGTCTACCGCGACGGTGCCCGCGCCCGACCGAGCGCGCACGTTATACGCTCGAGAGCTTTCGTAGTCTGCCATGTTTATTTGGTCCCTGACTTCATTAACCCAAGGTCTGCGCAAAAGGTCTTCCAGGTTTAGGCCCTGAACCACCTAGAGCAAAGCCCTCTTTGTCAGGCGGCCTGCCCTTTGGTTGCCATCAAGACGTTCACTCGGAACGCAGATAGTGCGCCGGCTTCGCTGACAGAACTCTTAAAGTTCCTAGCGCTCCCAGCATCGTCACGAATATGGTCTCAATGAGAGAGGGCTGCAATAGCGCATAGAGAGAGAGGCTGAAGCTTAGATCCATCACATACTTGACAATTACGTATGCGGCAGCAAGCCCAAGCGTGGCTGCAACGAGAGACAGGCTCACGGCCAGAATCAGATACTCAAACAGGTGCGCCAAAATGATGCGGCTCTTGGCAGCGCCCAAGGTTCGGAGCACGACGGCTTCGTAGATGCGCCGGCGCTGTGCGGTGATCAGGGCACCCGCGATGACAAGCACGCCCATGACCAAGGTCACACTGCCAGCGATTCGCACCGCGCGCATGACCTTTTCGAAAATGCCGTTCAACGCGTTCAGGGCGTCGCGGACACGGATGGCCGAAACGACGGGGTAGGCTGTCCCAATCGCTTTCAAGACGCTCGCTTCCGCCTTCGTGTCCGGTTGCTGCCCTTCGGGCCAGGTCAGTGTTGCGAGGTAGGTGAAAGGCGCTTGCCGCAGCGCGTTCGGAGAAAAGATCATCACGAAATTGATGTCGATGGAGCCCCATCTCACTTTCCGGAAATTCGCGATCTTGGCATTAAGTCTTCGGCCCAGCACGCTGACGGCTACGGTGTCCCCGATCTTGAGGCCGAGAGCTTTGCCAAGATCGGCTTCGAAGGAGATAAGCGGTTCACCGTCGTAATCGGCCGGCCACCAAGCACCCTCACTAATTTCGGACCCCGAGGGCAAGGCTTCCGAGTATGTGATGCCACGGTCGCCAGTCAAAACCCACTCGGCCGAGGATGGAGCCTTGATCTGCTCGGCAGGCACGCCGCGAAGGGCTATGAGCCGGCCGCGCAGCATCGGAGCCGTTATGATCCGCGCGCCGGGGGCCTTCGCATTCAGGATATTTTCGAACGAGGAAAGCTCGCGTTTCGGTATCCCGATGAAGAAGTAGCTTGGCGCCCGCTCCGGCAGACGCGCGTTGAGTTCATCCGACAGTGAGGCATCGACAAGCGACACAGCTGTGAGAAGCGTCAGCCCTGCGCCAAGAGAAAGGGCGATTGTGCGCGCGAGACTTGCGGGGCCGCCGATATTTGCGAGCGCCAGCGCCATCTCGGGGCGACTTGGGCGCTTCAACGACGCGGCAAGGCGTCGAATGCCGGCGCCAGCGCCCCAGAACAAGGCGAAGATCGCAAAAAGCCCCGCGCAGGTGAATGCGGCGATCCGATGTTCCCGGGCGAGGGCCACGGCTAGCAGCGCCAGCAGCGCCACAATCAAGAACGACGATACCCAATAGAATGCTGGCGGCAGACGGCGATCATCGCCACCGCTTCGGAAAAGTTCCGCGGCGCGGACTTGCTCCGCTCGCCCTAATGGCCACAGGATGAAGGGGAGCGCAGTCAGCAGCCCAAACAGGGCCGCAAGCGCGAGAGCTTGCCATTGCAGGCCCGGCTCGATTGCGATGGGCACAAAACCGGCCATCAGGCTCGCGATCAGCCACGGCACACCCGCCGCAATCACAAAGCCGATCATGATGCCGAGGAGCGCGAGAAGGCCGATCTCTATAAAGAAGACGCGAAAAATGATGCGGTGCGTTGCGCCGAGGGATTTGAAGGTGGCTATAGTCCGGCGTCGCCGTTCGACGAAGGCCGCAACCGCATTCGCGACGCCGATCCCGCCAGTCAGCATTGCCGTCAAGCCAACCAGCGTAAGGAATTCGGTCAGCCGCTTGAGCGTGCTTCTAACGCCCGGCGACGGGTCGGAGCTGTCGCGCACGAGAAACCCGGCTTCGGGAAACTTGCTGGCAAGGTCTTTCCTGAAATCGGGTGGGACGGCAGTCCCCGTTTTAACTCGGTAGGCCCAGCGGACGAGACTTCCCGGCTCGACAAGGCCGGTTTTTTTCAGGGTGTCGGGCGAGAGCAGGATGCGCGCCCCGAAAGCTGGCCCGGCGGCGAGGCGGTCAGGCTCTTGCTCGATTACGGCCTTGACCGGAAGCAGGCTATTGCCAATCGAAATGCTGTCGCCAAGGCTCACCTGGAGCTGATCGAGAATGCTTCGGTCCACGGCGAGGCCGCCTTGCCTCACCGCAGCCAGGCCGCCGCCCTCCTCAAACGTAACCGACCCATAAAGCGGATAGGCGTCATCGACAGCCTTCAAATCGACGAGCGCCTGCGCATTGCCGTCTGGCCTGCGCGCCATTGCTCGCATGGTGGCGACCTCGCTCACCTCCCCGAACGACCGGAGATACGCCAACTCTTCCGGGGTTGCCTGCCGGTGCACAAGAGTTGCCTCGACATTGCCGCCAAGGAGCACCGTTCCCTCGCGGGCAAGCGAATCCTGGATCGCATCCGAAAGGCTGTTGATAGCGCCGATGGCTCCCGTCCCAAGCGCAATGCAGATCAGAAAAATCGTGAAGCCCGCAAAGCCGCCGCGCAAATCCCGCAGCGCAAGGCGAAGCGCTAGCGGCAGTTTGAACCGGGTGTCCCGCTTTCCGGTCGCCGTATCAATTGCGGCCGTCATGCGTAGGCTGTCTCATGGACCTGGTGCGCGATGCGCCCGTCCTTCATGGCCACGACACGCTCGCAGCGCCGCGCGAGTTCGGCGTCGTGTGTAATAAGAATGAGAGTCGTTCCGATCCTGCGATGCAGCGTGAAAATAAGCTCCATGATCTGCGCACCGGTTTCGCCGTCGAGATTTCCGGTCGGCTCGTCGGCAAACAGGATTTTGGGTTGGGCGGCGAGCGCGCGTGCAAGCGCGACGCGCTGCTGTTCTCCGCCTGAAAGTTCGCCCGGAATATGATGATGACGGGCGGAAAGACCGACTTCGGCTAGGGCGGCCTCGGCGCGCTCGAAGGCATCCCGGCGGTTGATGAACTCAAGAGGTAGCGCCACATTTTCGATGGCGGTCATGGTCGGGATCAGATGGAAGGACTGAAACACGATGCCGATTGAGCGGCCTCTCACCTCCGCCAGCTGGTCTTCGCTCATTCGCGTGAAGTCCCGGCCCGCGACGAGCACCTGCCCCGAGGTCGCAGACTTCGAGCCCTGTCATCACCATGAGGAGCGAGGATTTGCCGGAGCCGCTCGGCCCGACCAGTGCAATCGATTGCCCTTCGGGCACGGTCAGGTCGATGCCGCGTAAAATCTCGACAGGCCCAGCCTTGCTCTTGAGTGTGAGCGTCACGGCCTTTAAGTCGATGACCGGGGAAGCCCGTCCGGCTGCGATTCCCGGTGCGTGGCTTACAGAAACTGAGGGAACCTGCAAATGAGTTACCGTTTCAAGATTTCGTCGCCCGGCCTGATATGGACTCGGCTTCTCGTTTTTGCGACGGCCGCGATTGTAACATTCTATGCTGCGAACGCTCAGGCAAACGCGGAAGCGACGCAGGAAAAACAAGAGATCGTGATTCTCTCGTTCGGCGATAGTTTGATGGCCGGATACCAGATCCCGATCGACAAAGCATTCCCGGCGCAGTTGGAGGCGGCGCTCAGGGAGAAAGGTTACTCCGTGCGCGTCGTGAATTCAGGCGTTTCCGGCGACACCGCTGCGGAAGGGCTGGCGCGGCTCGACTGGAGCCTCAACGAGAAAGTCGACGGCGCGATTGTGGAGTTCGGCGCGAACGACGCTTTGCGCGGCATCGAGCCCAAGGTCACGGAACCGTCGCTCGATGAGATCCTGAGAACGCTGAAGGACAGGCGCATCGAGTTGCTTGTCGCCGGTATGGAAGCGCCTCGCAATTGGGGTAAGGATTATAACGACGCTTTCCGCGCGATGTATCCGCGGCTCGCGGCAAAATATGGCGCGCTACTCTATCCCTTCTTTCTGAAGGACGTTGCAACCGTCCGCTCCCTGAATCTGGCGGACGGGCTTCACCCCACGCCCGAAGGCGTCGCGGTGGTTGTGCGCGACATCCTCCCCGAAGTCGAGAAACTCATCGCACGCATTCGCGAGAAGCGCGCAATGACCCGGGTTGAGCTGCACTAGAAGTGCCTATCCGCTTTTGATGGAATCAAAGCAGGCTATAAGTTTTTGTTTTGGGGCCTTCAGGCCCTCATTTTGTATGCATCCGGCGGATGCCGGGCCCTGCATGTCAAATTACCCCTTACGTTTTTGTCCGCATTCCTGATCCTGAAAGATCTTCGGCGAAAACGTCTTGCGGGCGGGTTAACAGAGCTGCAGCCCGCTCCAACCCTTGCGAATGCTGGGAAAAAGGACCGAACGGCGCGCCATAGCCGCCGCCTCCACCGTGCTGTTCCGGCTCTTCGCAACCGTTAATTCGCGATGCCGAAATATATTTAACGGACTTTTGCGCGTCCCGTTAATGAGGAAATTCCGGCATTAAATTCTATTTAATGGGGTGATTGATTAACCATAAAAGCCATATATTTTTCAAAACCATACGTCATCTTATCCCTGTCGGGTTAAGACCCCGCGATGGTCCAGATTTTTCGCCTGATGAGTAACTTTTTAACCAAACATGTGGCGGGAAATAATTCCGGCATGCTCCTGTTAACCGTCTTCGGTTAATCCATCGGCGCGCGAACGATTTGTGCACCAAAAGCGTGTGCCGCGAGCGCCGTCCAGGGTGGCCATGGCCAGCGAACGGGCCGTCACCGTGATCATCGCCCGGGATGCCTCGATGCAGTCCGGCGCGGTTGATGGCGTCGCAACCGGCTTCGATTTGGCGCACGCCGCGCTAACGTGTCTCCTGGACGTAGTTGTCGGCTAGCTGGTCGAATGGGACCATCGAAGTCGTTATTCAGCTCGATATACCAGCAAATACGCCGATCAGGATCTGGTGGGTAGGCTGTGGCTCTCAGGTCGAAGACAGTTTTAGGGCCTTTGATGTCAAGGTCGCTCGGTTCCAGCAACTCTTCGATCATGTGCTGATCCGTAGGCGGATTCAGTTGCGCTGCCGCCACAGCGGCCGGGAAAGCTGCAACGCCAAAAAAGCGATCGTGAAGCTGAGCGCGAGGCATCTCGCAAAACTGCTTGCGCTTTTAAGATGTTCATCTGATGCGTCTTTCCTGGCTGGTTCCGCTCGCTTTCATAGCGCATTTTGCGGTGTTACGCCTGAAAATGCGACTGCTGAAAAAAGTGTAACTGACTTTGTGTACACCCTTGAAAGGGCTGGATTTCCGCGGGCAGGACTCTATAATTCCCGGGCCGACGGAAGGAGCGTTCAACTCAGGTTCAAGTCCATGAAGAAATATATGATTGCGATTGTGATCGCATTCAGCGCTTTGTTCGGGTTGTCTGTCCAGGCTGCTCCTCTCAGTGAAAATACCGCGGCCGTTCAAAGCCAAGTTGCGCAAGATAGTGCTTTGACGAAGGTGTATTGGCGCCGTGGTTATGGTTGGCGTGGCGGATACGTGCGCCGCGGCTATGGTTGGCGCGGTTACGGATGGCGCGGCTATGGTGTGCGTCGTTATGGCGTCTATGGCGGCTGGGGCTATGGCTGCCGCTTGCGTTGCAATCCGTGGCGTTGCTGGCGCGTTTGCTGGTAATATCGACTGACCATTCAACAGTTTCGATAGCATTGGACTGTGCAGGGGCGGCCATGGTGGCTGCCCCTAAGCAATGACTTGCTATTGGCGTTGCACTGAGCGGGCTGTTAATGACCCCAGGCGACTTTTTCCTTCCAATCCGACGTTAGAAAGGAACCCGTCCAAATCGCGCAGGCAGCGCAAGCGGTGGCGGAGTTCTATCGCACGGAGGCGCGGCCAACCCGGCCAAGGGGCTCCCGCCCGCTCAGTGGCACGGAGCAACCGGTGACGGCGGTAGGCAGGGCGGCGCTTACAACAGCCGCAATCGAAGACTGAAAATGCCGGGCGGTCGTATAACAATTAATAGCTCGTCCCCGCATCGATGTGGCCCCTTGGCGGTAACAAGCGTTGCGACGGTGGTTTAGCTGCGGCCCTCTGGTATAGGGCGACGCAATTATTCGCGCTGCAAGGCGCGGTCCACAACAATGTTCGCCCACCCGCTCGATCTGAAGTCGCGCTTGATCTCGGACGGATCGTACCGGGTCTCGAGCCACTCGAAGAATGTCATGGGATCGGCTTGATTGTCGGACATGTAACGTTCGAAAAAGTAGTCGAGAACGCCTGTTTCGGATTTTTTGAAATGCCCGTATTTGAGGCTTAGCTGCCGGACGGCTTCCTCCAGAGGCTTGCCTTCTTTCATGTAGAGCAGAAAGGCGCTCATCAAGCCTGCGCGATCGGCCCCCGATTTGCAGTGAAACAAAGCAGGGTACTCGATCTCCTGAAAGAGCTTTTTCGCCTCGTGGATGACGGAGGCGGTAGGCACCATCCGGGATTGAAGCTGAAAGTTGACGAGATGGATACCGTGGCGGCGGCACGCTTCGACCTGAAGGCGATAGCTGCCGCAATCGCGGACGCCCCTCAAATTCACGATTGTCCTGATACCACTGCGCGCCAAATAGGCAATTTGAGCGGGACTGGGCTGCGCGGATCGCCAGACACCGGGCGCAATCTGATGCCTGTTCGCATAGATCGCTCGGAACACATGATGATCCATGAAGAACAGATCGAAATAGTCCAACGCCTTGTTGGCGCGCCCCTTGATCCACCCTGGGGCACGCTCGTTGACGCGGCGTCGAAAGCCGCGATATGTATCCGAAACCGCTTTCGAGTACGGTTTTGCGAAGCGCTTGACGTAGCCGATTGGGTTTATATGCATCCCCACCGCGGATGTTAGAGGGCTAAACCGAAACCCTATATCGTGTTTCCAATCGCTCTTCCAAGCACAAAAACTAAGCGGCCAGGCGTTATTGAAGCAAAAGCCGGCCGTCGAGGAACCGGAACTCTGCCGGATCGATGAGCCGCTTGTTGCAAACTCTGACCCGGTTCACCTTGCCATCAAGGTTGATATTCCAGAATTCGAGAAAGTTAAGAAGTTTCGGGAAACGGGGAGCCAGATCGTAATCCTGCCAGATGAAAGATTGCAGAAGGGCGGGATGATCGGGCATGTGGTAGAGGATTTCCGCCGTGGTCAGACAATAACCTTTGAGTTGTGCGATGAAATGTTTATCGGCCATGGACACCTTCCTTTCAAGGCGTGAACACACGCGACTGTCCATGGTACCGCAAAAATCGGGCCAAGCGTAAAAATTGTCAATTTTAATCAGGATGTTAGCAGCCGGAGCACCTGAGTGCTGCCAGCGTCGGCCTCTTCTTGGAAGCCGTCTTCAGAGTTCAGCCCACCCGCTCAGCTCGCGTTTAACGATGCCGGACAGAGCTTCGATGCTTTCGGGCGAGTCGTTCAAACAAGGAAGGGCCGCAAACTTCTCGCCGCCATTCTCCTCAAACACCTCGGCGCCTTGAATGCCCATTTCTTCCAATGTCTCGATGCAATCCGAGGAAAATCCCGGAGTGATGACGGCCACCCGCTTCACACCCTTCCTCGCCAAATCCTCGATCACGTCTGACGTGTAGGGTTGCAGCCATTCGGCAGAGCCGAAGCGTGACTGGAACGTGAGCAGAAGCCGCTCGTCCGGCCACCCCAGAGATTCCCGCAAAAGGCGGGTTGTCTTCGCGCAATGGCAATAATAGGGGTCGCCCTTTTCGACGTAATCCCTTGGCAGGCCATGGAAGGACGCAATCACGACTTCCGGCTCGAAGTCGAGTTTTGCCAAAGCGGCTTTGGTGGAAATAGAGAGAGCGTCAATATATCCCAAATCCTCGAAGTAAGGCGGCACGACTCGAACTGACGGCTGCCACCGCATAGCCTTGAGCGCATCGAAGGCCTTGTCGCAGGCCGTCGCCACTGTTGCCGCCGAATATTGAGGGTAGAGCGGAAAAAGTAGGATGCGGTCGCAGCCCTTTTCGTGAAGCGCTTCAAGCCGCGACTTGATGCTGGGGTTCCCGTATCGCATCGCCCAGTCGACCTCGATCCGGGGCTCCTTTGCCAGAAAAGCACCGATCTTTTCGCATTGGCTGCGAGTTATGGTCCGAAGCGGCGACTCGTCGCGGTGCGAGTTCCAGACCGATTTATAGGCCTCGCCCGAGGTGAAGGGGCGCTTCGTAAGAACGACCGTATTGAGAATCAGCCACCAGACGACCGGATTGATTTCAATGACGCGGCGGTCGGTCAGGAACTCCTTCAAATAGCGGCGCATCGGCCAGTAGGTCGTGCCGTCAGGCGTGCCGAGATTGAGAAGCAGGACGCCGATGCGGCCGAAATTGACCAGGGGATGATCTGAAGGCGCAGCAAGGGGCGCACGCGCCACTCCCCAAAAACGCTGCGGCATAAAATTCATCCCGTTGCCTCCCATACAGCCGGGCGTTTACCGTCGACTTTAGTTAACACGGATAGCGTTGTATGCGTCTTGTGTCATCCTGACAACGCACCGAAAAGCTCAAAGGATCATCATTTTGCACTGGAGCCGTGATCAGAAATCCATGCTGCGCCAAAATAATGACTTTTGCCTCAATGCGCAAACGAAGGCTTGACCATAAGCCACCATTCGAGGCAGGCCCGTGTCGATCAGCGCCAGTGCTCGGCGATCCAGGGCGTCGGACGGACATGTTTATAGAATAGGTGATACCAATGCTCCCGCGGCCAGCGGCCTTTTATCGCTTCGTCGGGATCGGGCTTGCCCGTGAAAACCACCACTTTGGTTTCCTGCGGTAATGACGGCGTTACAAACAGGTTCAGCGGCCACGACGGCATGAGACTATGCTTGAAACTCAAGCACCATTCGCGCGGGTAAAATACCATTTCGTTGACGTTGCGCGAAACATAGGTCTGGCTGTTGCGATAGAGGTTCACCGCCTTCATCGGGTCGGCTTCGAATTGCGACCAGAGATGGGGGTTGCTTCCTATCCTGAAACGGAAGATCGACATGTTCGCGATCGACTGTCCGAACTGCGTCCAATTCTCGGCCGACACAAAGGCGCAATCCGGCTCGTAATCGAAAAATCCGTCGATCGATCCCGTCACCACGAGATCGAGGTCGAAATGCAGCACGTTTCCGCTCAAGCCGCAGAAATCATCCTGCCAGATGAACATGCGGCGGAATGGGCGATAACGGAAAAATTCCGGAAGCGTGAAGGCGGGCATCGGCATGATTTCAACGCCGCTCTCGATGCCGCTCGAGTCATCCGTGATGCAGATGAAGCGCAGGTCACGCTCGGTGTGGCGCTTCACCATGGAGTACAGCCGGTTGACGTATTCCGGCCCGTATCGTGTTCCCCATTTCAGGCAAATGACGGTCTGCGTCATTGTTCGCTCAACTCCGCCGATTTCACGGAAAGGCAATTTGGCGGACTTTCTTAAGCCGCCGGTTGCAAGTGTGACGGTGATTCCTGATGATCATGGCAATTTGGCGAGCATTGATTACCAGGTGAGCTGGTATCCCAGATACCAGGAAAACTGATTGGTATCGTTCGCGTTCTGGATGCCCCGGCCTGCCGACATAAGCAAATGGTTGTGCTCATCGAAATCGTAGATCGCGCCGATGTTGAAGCCGGTCGTCTCAGGAACCGTGACATTCGGCGACGTTTGATGGAATATCTCGCCGCCGATTGCCAATTTGTCCGTGACCTTGCGCTGAAGCAGCCAGCCGAAGAACCAATAATCCTTGTCGCCTAATTGGTTGTCCTGATCGAACCAATATCCGCCGCCGCCATAAGTTGTCCAATCGCCGAAACTTTTCTGGATCCAGATCGGCAAGAAAACGCGGATGTGCCCGGCTCCCAGGCCATGGCTTTCATTTCCGGTCGGCTGCTCAAGCAAGGGATAGACGCCAACCTGGGGCCGCGACCCATCCTTTTCCTCGTCGATGAACCGGTATTTGAAACCGAGTTCCGTATCGCCGTAACCGTAATTGGTGGGACCAGCAGTCGTCGTGTCGATGGCCAATGGCGCAATGATATGCACCTGGCCATTCGGGATGACGCCGTAGTTGCCTTCGAAGGCGGGCAGGAAGGCGAATGTGCCGGTCTTTGCACCGGACCCCAGCGCAAAGGTGTAAAACTCATAATGTCCAAGCTCGACCGGCTCGGGGTCGTCGGTCAGAAAGGGAGGCCCGGCATTCGCCCCGGTCTCGAATAAAGCGCAGGCCACGACCAAACCGGCCATCCTGCTTTTCCATCTTCTCATCGCGGGTCGTCGTCCTCTGGCTCCGATCCTGATGAAATGATTCTCCATAATAGGACAGCGGCCGGACCCAAAATTGCACAGCCATGGTCGTTTCCGCCCCGCGACGCGGAACCGCCTTAAACTCCAGCGAGACTGAGGAAGGCGCGAGCCTTGTGCGATGGTCTCGCCTAGTCTAGAATGAATCTGCCTTCAGTCGGAATCAATTTCAGGGCGGAAAAACGATCGATTCTAAAGTGCTCGAGCATCTTATCCGCGTCTCGGGCTGCTCCAGAGAGGGCTCACAAATTTGGCAAATGCGATCCACTCATGAAGATTTGGGGACCTTATAGCTTTACAGGCGCCGCGTTGGCTGTCGCGACCGTGGTTTGCGATCAGCTTCACAAAGCGTGGATGATCACGATCTTCGGCGACGCTCAGAGGCCGAAGATCACGGTCACGCCCTTCTTCGATCTTGTGCTCGTCTGGAACCCCGGCATCTCGTATGGACTTTTCAAGCAGAATAGCGATGCGGGCCGGTGGGTGCTCATCGGCTTCGCTGTGGCGGCGGCGCTCGCGTTGACGTACTGGCTTGCCCAGCTTCAAACGCGGCTGGCGGCGGCAAGCGTCGGACTTATCATCGGAGGCGCGCTTGGCAACGCGATCGATCGCGTGCATTACGGCGCGGTTGCAGACTTCTTCTCGTTTCATGTTTCAGGATTCAATTGGTATGTCTTCAACTTAGCCGATGTTGCGATCGTTGCCGGCGTCGTGGGGCTGCTGTACGACTCTTTCAAATCCCGCCATAAAAATGTCCGAAACCATGCCTAGCGGCTTAAAGTTGGACAGGAATCAAGGGGCGATCAACCATGTTCACGAGACGCAAATATGTGTCTGGCGTAGTGGCTGTAGTCGCGTTTGGAGTGGTTGGGGCAGGCTGCGAAACGGCCGGGCTCGATAATTTGCCGAATGTGGGCATATCAGACGCATTCGCAGGGAAAAAGGCGCCGGAGCCCGATCTCAAGGAGAACCCACCTCTCAAGATACCGCCCGCAAATGCGGCTCTGCCCGTGCCGGGCCAGGGACAGCAGGCGGCCCAATCTCAATGGGCGCCCGATCCGGGGCAGCCCAAAAAGCAAAATGGCGGAACTTGACCGAAGCGAACCGAAGCGCGCTGCCAGCAGCGGCTTTGGTTCCCTTTCGGAAATCCTGCTTGGCCGAGAATAAGGGCCAGCCTTTCACAACGCGGTGAACGGCTCAGCAACGGCGGCACGAGGCTTGCTCTGCCTGCCGTGGAGGCGCCATCGACGAAACAGCTTCAGCCTGTTGTTTTTGTTGCTCTGTTTCCGCAGGCACGATTGTGAAATATCCCGCGAAGGCGCCGGAAAAAACCAACTTGATTAGGTAGGAAAAGGCGTCCGCGGGTTGCCGCGCTCGCTGTTCTTGCTGTATTTGGGGCAAGATCATTGGTCAAAGCTCGCTTTCCTCGGAAGCTCCACTGGGCCGCTTGTCGAGGATGAGACGGAGAGGCTTTTGCTCTATTCTTCAGTGTCCCTCGGCCAAAGGCAAGGAATGCCAAACCAACCCCGATTTTCATTTTTGAAAGCCTCCCTTGTTGGGTTGGCAGCTCTGGTCCTCGCTTCGTGTGGCGAGAAACAGCAGGCACAAGCCCCGGGCGCGCCCCCGCCGCCGTCTGTGTCTGTCGCAAACCCGGTCGAGAAGAAGGTCGTTGAATGGGACGAGTACACAGGTCGCTTCGAGCCCACGGACACGGTTGAGGTTCGAGCGCGAATCTCCGGCGTTCTGACTGAAGTCAAATTCACCGACGGCGCCGTCGTCAAAAAAGGCGACCTCCTCTTTGTTATCGATCCGCGCCCATTCCAGCGTGTTCTCGATCGCGACCGTGCTGCGCTTCAAGGTGCAAAAGTGCAGGTGGAGTTTACGCAGAAGGATCTGGAGCGCGCTCGCCCGCTCATGGCGAACAGCACGATATCGCAGCAGGTTTTCGATCAGCGCAACCAGGCCGTGAAGACGGCGGAAGCCAATGTTCTCTCCGCGGAGGCAAGCGTCAGGTCGGCGGAACTGGACGTGGAGTTCACGCAAATCCGTGCGCCGATAACGGGCCGCATAAGCCGTAAGCTCATCAGCGAGGGGAATTTCATCACAGGAGGCTCCGGCAGCGGCACGCTTCTCACGACCATCGTTTCTACCGATCCGATCTATTTCTATTTCGATATCAGCGAGGCTGATTTCCTGAAATACAAGCGGCTTTTCGAGCAAGGCATGCGGCCAAGCTCGCGCGAGACCGCCAACCCGATCGAGGTGGGCCTCCAGGGCGATACTGGCTTCCCTATCAAGGGGGAAATGAACTTCGTAGACAACCGCATCGATTCGGGTACCGGTTCCCTTAGAGAGCGGGCGACCTTTCAGAACCCGAATGGGATGTTGCTGCCCGGACTTTTTGCGCACGCACGCGTCATTGGCAGTGGGGAGTACAATGCGATTTTGCTTCCCGACTCGGCCATCGCGACCGATCAGTCCAACCGCTTTGTTTTTGTCGTTGCCGATGACGGCACGGTGAGCGCCAAGCCGGTAACGCTTGGTCCGATCATCGAGGGGCTGCGTGTGATTCGGACCGGCGTGACGCCCGCCGACTGGGTCATCGTGAACGGCGTTCAGCGCGCCCGCAAAGGGATCAAGGTCAAGGCTGAGAAGACGGTGATCGAACAGGCGCAAAAAGCGGCGTCGCTGCCATGAAGTTCAGCCACATCTTCATCCGGCGCCCGATTTTCGCGGCTGTGATCGCGATTTTTATCGTCATCGTGGGCGGTCTGGCCTATCTGCGCCTTCCCGTTGCGCAATTTCCCGATGTTGCACCGCCGACTGTCACGGTGACCGCCTCCTATCCCGGCGCAAATGCCCAGATCGCTGCCGACACGGTTGCGACGCCCATCGAGCAGGAGATCAATGGCGTCGAGAACATGATCTACATGTCCTCGCAGTCAACATCCGATGGCAACGTGTCGATCACGGTGACCTTCGAACTCGGCACGAACCTCGATTTGGCGCAGGTTCTCGTCCAGAACCGCGTGGCTGTTGCGGAACCTCGCCTTCCGGCCGAGGTGCGCCAGACCGGCGTCGTCGTGAAGAAGAACACGCCCGACATCCTCATGGTCGTGCATATGCTGTCGCCAGATAACAGCTACGACCAGCTTTACATCTCGAATTACGCCCTGCTTCAGGTGCGCGACGTGGTTGCGCGCGTGAAAGGCGTCGGCAGCGTGCTGCTCTATGGGGTTCGGGAATATTCGATGCGGGCGTGGCTCGATCCCGACAAGATCGCCTCGCTCGGTATGACCGCGACGGAGGTTGTGGGCGCGCTCCAGCAGCAGAATATTCAGGTTGCAGGCGGTGCGCTGGGGCAACCGCCCATGCCAAACGATCAGGCGTTCCAGACAAGCCTTCAGCTTAAGGGCCGGCTCGTGAAACCCGAGGAGTTTGGGGATATCGTGGTCAAGACCGGCGCCGACGGCCGGTTCACGCGCTTGCGCGATGTGGCGCGCGTCGAGCTTGGCGGCCTCGACTATACGACGAACGGCTTCCTCGACGGGAAGCCTGCCGTGGTGCTCCTGGTTTCGCAAACGCCGGGCGCCAACGCGCTGTCAGTCGCCAACTCCGTCAAGGAGACCATGGCCGACCTGTCCAAGAGCTTCCCGAAAGGGATCGAGTATCGAATCGTCTACAATCCGACGGAGTTCATCCAGCGTTCGGTCGACGAACTGATCAAGACCATCTACGAAGCGGTCCTGCTCGTCGTCATCGTCGTCCTCGTATTCCTCCAGACGTGGCGGGCGACCATTATCCCAGTCGTCGCTATCCCGGTTTCGTTGATCGGCACCTTCTTCGTAATGGCAGCGCTAGGCTTCTCCATCAACAATCTGACGCTGTTCGGCTTGGTGCTCGCCGTCGGTATCGTGGTCGACGACGCGATCGTGGTTGTGGAGAACGTCGAGCGCAAGATCGAGGAGGGGCTCAGTCCGCGAGAGGCGGCTTTCGCCACCATGGACGAAGTCGGCGTGGCGTTGATCTCGATCGCGCTAGTGCTCTGCGCCGTCTTCATCCCGACGGCGTTCCTGCAGGGGATCGTAGGGCAGTTCTACCGGCAGTTCGCGCTGACGATCGCCGTCGCAACCGTGATCTCGGCCTTCAACTCGCTCACACTCAGTCCGGCGCTTTGCGCCCTCGTGCTTCGGTCCCGCGAGGAGAAGGAGAAGAAGCATCGCTTCGACATTTCCTTCTTAACCAACTGGTTCTTCAACGGCTTCAATGGGATTTTCCGCGCCCTGGAGCACGGCTACTCCAAATTTGTTGCCGTCATTCTTCGTGTGACGCCTCTGATGCTCCTGATCTACGCGGGACTGATCGGGACAGCCGCTTATCTTTTCGTAACGGTGCCGAAAGGGTTCATCCCCCAACAAGATCAAGGTTATCTTGTCGTGTCCTTCAACCTGCCATCCGGCTCGTCGCTTTCGCGAACCAGCGAAGTGATTTAGAAGGCTCAGAAGGAAATTCTCGCCACGCCGGGCCTTGCTCATACGCCGGCCTTCGCCGGCTTTTCCGGCGCGACGCGGACAAATGCGCCAGATGTGGGCGCGATCTTCGCCGTGGAAGCCCCGTTCGAGGAACGCGTCAGCCAAGGTCTCACGTCGCAGAAGCTCGTGAAGGATCTTCGCGCCAAGCTCGGTCAGATCAAGGAAGCGAATGTGTTCGTGATCGCGCCGCCTGCCATCCGAGGCATTGGTACAGGCGGCGGCTTCTCCATGTACCTACAGGATCGCCGGGGGCGCGGGCTCCAAATCCTGACCGACGCAGCCTACGAGTTGATGGCGGTCGCGAACAAGACGCCAGGGCTTCAAGCGGTATTCACGACGTTCACGGCGAACACGCCGCAGATGTTCGTCGACGTGGATCGCGTGCGGGCGCAAATGCTGGATGTGCCATTGCAAAATGTGTTCGACACGCTGCGGATCTACCTGGGCTCTGCCTACGTGAACGACTTCAATGCCTTCGGCCGTACCTACCGCGTGACGGCGCAGGCCGATGCGCCTTACCGCATCGACCAGGCGAAGATTGCGCAGTTGAAGGTTCGCAGCGCGAACGGCGCAATGGTGCCGCTTGGTTCGCTCGCCACGTTCCGCGAGATTGCCGGCCCTCAGCGCATCCCCCGCTATAATCTTTATCCCGCCATCGAAATGCAAGGCACGACCGCGCCGGGCGTCAGCTCGGGCGAAGGCATCCAGATCATGAGCGACCTTGCTTCGCGCATTCTCCCGGACGGCATCAGCTACGAGTGGACGGACCTTACCTATCAGGAGACGCACCAGGGAACGCCCGCCATCGTCATCTTCGGCCTAGCGGTTCTGTTCGTGTATCTTGCGCTGGCTGCGCAATATGAGAGCTGGAGCCTGCCGCTCGCCATCATCCTCATTGTGCCGATGTGCCTTTTGTCCGCGGTCCTGGGCGTGTGGTCGCATGGTTCGGATGTCAATATCCTGACCCAGATCGGTTTCGTGGTGCTGGTCGGCCTCGCGGCCAAGAATGCGATCCTGATCGTGGAGTTTGCAGCCCAGCTCGAAGCGCAGGGCCGGGATCGCTTCCAGGCCGCTGTCGAGGCATGCCGGATGCGGCTGCGCCCAATCCTCATGACCTCCTTCGCCTTCACGCTCGGCGTTGTGCCCCTTTACATCGCAACGGGCGCGGGTTCGGAAATGCGGGTCGCGCTCGGCACGGCGGTGTTCTACGGAATGCTGGGCGTCACCTTCTTTGGCCTGATTTTCACGCCCGTGTTCTATGTCGTGATCCGAAAGCTGTTTGGAGGTGTTCTCCACGGTCACGACGTCCCCGAAGGCGCGGTCGCTACGGCAGAATAATCCTGAATGCCCGGCGATGCCGCCGCAACAATGAAGCCCGATGACCACGGATTTGCTTGATCGACCGGCGGCAGCGAGCGGGTCAGCCGCCGCCTACCGGGAGAACATTATACCCGATCTTGCGTCATGGAGCAGCAAAGGCGAACGCTGCGCTCTGGTCACGCTGGTCGGTGTCGAAGGCAATGCGCCGCGAGCCGAGGGAGCGCAGATGGCCGTGTCTGAAACCGGACAATGGTCGGGCTACATTTCGGGAGGTTGTCTCGAAGCGGCCATAGCGCTCGAGGCAGTGGCAGCGATCAAAGCCAGGAAGCCAAGGCTTCTGCGTTACGGGAAAGGATCGCCCTATCTCGACATCCGCCTGCCCTGCGGGAGCGGCCTCGATGTCTTCATCCAGCCCATGCGAGACGCGGCACTTATCGAAGACATGAACGAGCGACTGGATCGGCGGCAGCCTTTCGCACTTCGGATCGATCTTGCGACAGGCGCATGTCAGCTGGAGGCGCGAGCCGATGCCCCGCTTCAATCTCGCCGCGAAGGGAGTAGCTTCTTTCGGGTTTACGAGCCCGCGCTGCGCTGTCTAATCATTGGCTCCAGCCCGATCGCCGCGGCGCTTGCAGAACTGGCTGCTTGCGCGGGCTTCCAGGCGGAATTCTACGCGACCGATCCGGAAATTTTGCCGAAGCTGCCGGTGTCGGTGAAAGTGCAGACCCTTAGACCGCGTTTATCTTTCACGGCGGATCGTTGGACGGCCGCGATCCTCGCATTTCACGACCACGACCAGGAACTCCCTTTTTTCTCCAGTTTGCTTCCTAGCCCGTGTTTCTTCATCGGAGCCATTGGTAGCAGAAACGCACACGCGGTCCGGCAGGCCGTCCTCACGGAAGCGGGCTTTTCAGAAGCGGAGGTGGCGCGGATCAACAGTCCCGCGGGCCTTCTTGCGGCGCTCAAGACCGCGCCCTGCGTTGCCTTGTCAATTCTGACGCAGATTGTCGCGGCCGCCCGGGAACAGGGGATCGTTTGCTAGAGAAGCGCCCCAGGTTCGGACTCGTCATGCTGGCGGCAGGCCTATCGAGGCGCATGGGTGGCCCGAACAAGCTCGTGCAGCCTTATGGGGGGAAGCCGTTGCTCGCCCATGCGCTGAGGATTGCTGAGGAGATAGAGTTCGCGGATCGCATTGCCGTGACGGGACGCGATTCCGCCGAGACCGGAGCCTTGGCCGCATCTTTCGGCTTCCGGTGCGTTTTTAATCCCCGCTTCGCCGAAGGCCTCGGGACCTCCATAGCGGCCGCTGCGCGTGCGTTGTATCCAGAGGCCGAAGGCGCCTTTATCGCTTTGGGGGACATGCCAGAAATTGGCCCGGACGTTTATCGCCTTCTGGCTCAGACTTTTACGCAAGGGTCAATCGTTGCGCCTCTCCATGACGGAGCGCGGGGCCACCCGGTCCTCTTCTGCAAATCCTATATCGCTCAGCTTTCAGCCTTATCGGGCGACGAAGGCGCACGGTCGATCATGCGCCGTCACGCACTTTGCGTCGCGGAGGTCGAAACCGTAAATCGGGGTGTGCTTCACGACGTCGACACACGCGAAGATTTCGATTGCAGACAGGTGGAGAGTTGACAATTTAGTTCGATTTTTCAAGACTTGATAAGCATATTGTTAAGCTTGTCAATTCGCCCCTCATCTTCAATACTTAATGTACAGCCGTTCGCAGAATAGCCACACGGTACTCGCCGTTTTCACATCGATCAGGCCAGGGAGATCGCCAATGCAGAACATACCAAATTTCACCGAACTTCCCGATTCCATCCGCACCATCATGAAGTCCAGCATCGAGCAGGCGCGAAAGGCATTCGACACCTTCGTCGCCTCCAGCGAGAAAATGATGCAGAGCGTCGACACGTCATCGATCCCGGCCGCCGATGGTGTGAAGCAGCTGAACGAGAAAATCGCTACATTCACCCGCCAGAATGCAGAGTTGAATTTCAACCTCGCTTTGCAACTCACGGACGCAAAACATTTGAGCGAGATCGTCGAGCTTCAGAACGCCCACTTGCGTAACCAGATGGAAAATTTCAGCCGCCAGATGGAAGAGCTTCGCGAGTTGACCGTGAGAGCGGTTAAGGATGGAACGAAGGCAGCCAGCTCGGCGGTACAGAATGCGGCCAGTTCCCTCCCGTCCAACCCGTTCACGGGGAACTGACTTTAGCTTTGTCTTGGCTAAAATCTAGGCAAACGCACAGTCAATGAGCAAAGGGCGCTCCCGCGGGGAAGGGGAGCGCCTTTTTCGATACGGTTCTACATGGTTTTGACGTGGAATTCGGCACAATGATTGCTTATTCTTACCCGGTGGGGTCGAACGGCTCAGGCCGAACGGCCTTGGTGATCTGAGTTAGAGGAGCAGGGCTATGAAAAAAAACAAAAGGCGGGAACCGGCGATCATTCGCGCCTGGGCGGAGGAAGAAGACAAAAAGATCACCATCCAGATCGAAGACGGCGACGGCGAGACGCTCGCTTTCATCCAGCTCACCTCCGATAAGGCGTCGGAATTCTCCGATTGCCTCGCCATCTACGCGGCAAAGTTGAAGATGGCGTCCCGCGAAAAGAGCGCTTCGCGCAACACATCGATGCGACCTGCGCTTCTCTGCTGAAAAAGGAGCTTCAGCTTCTGAATAATCGTTCTCTCATGCTTGCGCGCGGCGCCGTGACAGGTATATACAGGGCTCTCACGGCGTCGGAGTGTAGCGCAGCCTGGTAGCGCACCTCGTTCGGGACGAGGGGGTCGAGTGTTCGAATCACTCCACTCCGACCAATTAAAATCAAGGGGTTAGCCAGTAAACCCCAAATCGTCACCCTCGCAGAACCGTCACGGTGTAGTCACCGTTAAGAAATTCGGGCCTCTTTGACGGTGCATCGCCCCGTTGAACCGGATGCCGGGATCGAGCCAAAGGAAGCCGCGCGCCGATTTTCTTGGATCATCCGCCACGCCCGTGCTCGCGAAATGCGCCCGGATGGTTTCAAG
>CAWIVD010000026.1:0-126562 GCA_963839435.1 uncultured Alphaproteobacteria bacterium | reverse complement strand
TGGCAAGTTCCTGGGCGATCTCTTGAAGCGCCGCCCGGCGAAGCGCGCGGCGAGCGCTGCGGCTAAAGCCGCGGAGTAGCTATGACAAGCCAGACGTTTTACCGCATCGTCGCCCTGGTTTCATCCCACAACTATGTCTTCTCGCGTCATGCGCTTAAAGAGGCGACCGAGGACGGCCTGCTGGCGCAAGACCTGCTTGAAGGTGTATCATCGGGCGAAGTGATAGAGGATTACTCCGATTACTATGCAGGGCCATGTTGTCTCGTGCTCAAGCGTGATCCGCGCGGCAAACGCCTCCATGCGCTGTGGGGACTGCGAAAAGGAACGGACGAGCCAGCCGTGTTGATTACCTGCTATCGCCCTGACCCAAACCTATGGGATGAAACGCTTCGGAGGCGCAAGACATGAGAACCAAGCAAAGCGTTGAACTCGTTAAAGAAGGTGACTTCGTTGCAGAGGTTCCGGTTGAACTGCTTTATGATGATCATGAGTGGTCGCCTTACCTCTCGCCTTCGGACTTGCAAAGACTTGATGCGGTGAGGCTGGCGCTCAGAAGCGGCGACGTTCGCGCGGCAGCCAAAGAAGCCAAGGTCTATACGCTCCAGCTTGTCGGAGCGGAGTGATTGGCTGTTCCGAATTAGGCAGCTGCAGTTGCTCATTGCCTTTCAGCCAGCGCAAGAACCTGCGTTATGCATGGCTTCTCTTTCCACGAGCGCGCCGAGTTGATTTACCTGAAAATCGGAACATGAAGTTTCGCGAGCTTGATGAATTTCTAGCCGGCGTCTGGGAGATGTCTGCGCATTAAATGCGCAATTTCGTCTTATCCAGGTTTTCGCTGATCGGATTGAAGCGATCGGTTGATCGCGTCACCCCCTTTACAACTCCGCCACCCTAACACAAGGAGCGTTTCGGGCCGTCTCTCAAGCCGCTTGTCATGGCGCGCACGGCTCGCCCAACGCATCATCCGGTATCTGTCGCCCAGTGATGGGAAGCGGTTTTAGGCGTATATCAAAAACAAAGAACCCCCGGTCTGACACGATCGGGGGCATCTTACTTCGCTTGGAAGTAAGCTCTTTGTAAGCTCCCAGCAAATCGGCCCTCGCCAGAAGCTTAAGTGCGTGAATTAATCTTCGTTAACTTCAGTCTTCTCCCAAAGCAGCCGCTCGTCAAGCTTGGTGTAAGCTTTTGGCGATTTTGCCGCACCTGCGAGACGCAGTTGCAAAAAAGGCTGTGTACAAACTTAAGACGGAAGGAAAAGACGAGAGCTTTCTGCTCCTGTGCCCTTCGCATAGTCCTGGCCGCGATCAAAAAGTACTTATATATTTATTTATAGCTCTTTTGCAAAACGAACCCAATTAACAGGAGGTAAACGCAGATGGGAAGCACCCGGGCTTTAAGGGTATGAATTGAACGCTCTGCGCTCGATATAATTCGCTGACCACCTCTACAATCCTGCCAGGAAAGCCGCCGCCGCGGCAGGCGCGCGCTCCTTTGCGCCGCTGATGAAATAGACGAAGACGTCGCGGCCTCCCCTGCTCCAGCCCAGCGCCCGCTTCCGCCACGCGTCCAGCTCATTCGCCGGATAGCCAGTCTCTTCCTCTGCCCGGGACCTCATCAGCCGCGCATAGGAGAAATCCGCGGTCTGCTCCTCGATCAACGGATAATCTTCAGAATCCGCGACGACAATCGCAGCCCCGGCCTTGGCGGCCAGTTCGATGAACTCCGGCGTTTTGAAGCTCGCGTGGCGCACCTCGAGCACGTTGCGGAGGCGCGCGCCCTTCGCCTCGCGCGGCAGTAGCGCGAGGAAGGCGGCGATATCCGTCGCGTCGAACTTCTTCGTGGGCGCGAACTGCCACAGGACCGGGCCGAGCTTATCGCCCAACTGTTCGAGCCCGCTTTCGGCAAAGCGCTCGATCGAAGGCGCGGCTTCGGCCAGCACGCGCTTGTTCACCGCATAGCGCGGGGCCTTCACCGAGAACACGAAGCCGTCCGGCGTGTCCTCGGCCCATTTGCGAAACGTGTCGGGCTTTTGCGTGCGGTAGAAGGTGCCGTTGATTTCGATGGTCGTGAGGGCGCGGCTCGCGAAGCCCAGTTCCTGCGCATACGGCAGCTTTGGCGGGTAAAAGGTCCCACGCCAGGGTTCATACGTCCACCCGCCGATGCCTGCGCGTATCATACGCCTCTTCCCCTTCGTGGGGACAACGATCAACGCGCGATCAGGTTTCACATCGGGAGGCGCGCGTCCCGCGTTCCACGGGAGCGACCGCAAAAAAAAGGGCCTCACCTCCATGCCGGAAGCGAGACCCAAAGTTCAGGAGGCTACTCAGAAAGCAAAGTTGAACTTGTAGGCAGCGCCGACGCCCACCTGGAACTGATCCTCGGAGCCGCGAAGGCGCACGAGAGGATTTTCCGCCGCGTCGCCGGTAAGCCTGTCCCACTCGGCGAAGGCCCTGATAGAGATGCGCTCCGTGAGGTTATAGCGGACGGTAGCATCGATGCCCCCGGAATAGAGGCCGCCGGACGCCGAATAGACTGGCAAGCCAGTGAGCGCGTGGTCAATCGGGGTGATTGAAAAGAACGCGGAGTTGTACTGGCCGTTTACGAAATTCAGCCGTGGCCCCACCGTGAACAGCCATTGGGGGGCTGGTCTGTAGATGAAGTCCACCATGAGGTTTGCGTTGAAGCCGTCCGCGCCGGTCACGCCCTGAAGCAGCTCGACGCGCGTGCGGACGAAAGGAACCGGATAAAACTCGGCAAATCCGCCAACCTCAACCGTGTAGTCGACGTCGTGAAGGCCGACCGCCGCGCCGCCGTCGGTCTGGTACCGGCCATTGATTAAGTCTGCCGCGGCGCCAGCCCGAAAATTCCCCGCCTCGTATAGCGTGATGCTGGCGGCATCGTTCGGAAGCGTGAGCCACTCCCTGTCGCCCGCGCGGTAGACGTCAAAAATGATCCGGCCAGAGGCGGCATAGTCTTTCGAGCCCGGAAACGCAGGCTCGGCTGCCCCATACCCGCCGATGGTGACGACCCAGTATGAGCCTGCCGGCCCATCTTTCAGGGAAACGGGATTGTCACCCCACAGACTTGTTGCCTGTGCAGCTCCAACCGATAACCCCAGGAACGCAAAACATGCAGCAGCTTGCCGTAATACACCCATAGCCACGTGCCTTTTGCAATGTTGATCGCCGAGACGATGAAGGAACAACGGCGATTTGGCTTCCGCTATTTTCGATCCTACAGCGCAAAGTTTGAAGAAAGTTGCATTTTGGCATCCATCAACGGGATCGCGACAGCCGCGACCGGGGCACGCCTCACAATTTACGGCTGGACGGCGAATTTATAGGTTGCGCCGACCCCGAGAATGACCTGCTCGCTGCTTCCCCTCAACGCCACGCGCGGACTATCGGCGGCATCGCCCATGAGCTGATTGTAATCAATGTAAAACTTCGTCTTGATTTGCGCCGTCCAATCATATTGGCCGGTGAACTCCGCCCCGGACGTTAAAACGCCTCCTTCCGCGTGGTACGGCACATAAGTGTTGTTGTTCCTGAAGGCGATCTGGGTCGAAAAATAGTCCGAAGCGTACTGATCGTTAACAATCTGCGCGCGCGGGCCGAAGGTCAGGGTCCAATCGGGCGCCGGACGCCAGATGTAGTCGGCGGAGAGGTTGACGGCAAATCCCATATTGCCCGTGACGCCCTGGAGGAGTTCAGCCCGTGTGCGGATAAAGGCCAGGGGATAATATTCGGCGAAGGCGCCGCCTTGAAGATCCACGTCGGCCTTGCCAAGGCGCAGGTCGATGTCCTGGCCGTGAAGGCGGCTTTGCAAGGTGAGATTGCCGGCCGGCCCCGCGCGGAAATCCGCAGTTTCGTAGAGGTTGTAATCGAAGGCGTCGTTGGGAAAGGAAAGCCATTCCCTGTCGTCGGCCTGGCGAAAACCAAGCAGCGGCTTGAAACCAAAATTGTATTGCTTGGACCCGAGGTAAGTGGGCTCCAGCACCCCGTAGCCGCCAAGCTCAACGATCCAGGCCGAGGGGGGCAAATCGTTCCTCAGAGAGAAGTCCACGTCCACGGCGCGCACAGGCTCAACCGCACAGAAAACTGCGCAGAATGCTGCTGAAACGGCAGCAAGCCTGCTCCCCGACATTCGTGCCCCTTACTTCCCAGAACTCTCACATACAGCGAAGTCGATTAAAAATGCGATTCGCCTCCAAAGCAAAGCTCCCCGAGAAGAGTGGCCAATTTGCGTTGCAGGGGTTCGCGGTCGGCTAGAAAGAAACTCGCTATCTGAGGATCTGGGTATAAACGTCCGCAACCCGTTTCATTCCCAGTGGGTCGGCCGCAAGGCCGGTGTCGAACTAAGCACGTTTTGACCGAAGCGCCAACGCATCGCCGCCGCCGTCATCCCGTCCAAGCGAAGCGCGAGCCGGGATCGCAAAAAGGGAGGCGCTTCAATCCGTAGCGATCCCGGATAAGGCTTGGCCTCTCCGCGAGGACGAAGCGCAAAGCGAGCGGCGTCCAAATGACGATCCGTTGGCGAAATCAGCGAAGTTTACTTACTCCTTCTCGAAGCCCAGCCAACCGAAACGGTTGCTTTTCGGCAGGCTTTTCGGCGCGGTCAATCCGGCCTGAGCGCGTGCGCCGCGATAATCGGCAAGCTCGCTCACGATCTTTACCCGTCCCGAAGCCTCGCCCACTTTCAGACCTGATGCGCTGTCGAACACCTGAACGTCGGAAAGGCCGCCTTCCTTGTATTTCTGCAGACGGATGCCTCGGCCGCGCGTCATTTCGTTCAATTCGGCGAGGGGGAAGATGAGGAAGCGGCGATTCTCGCCGAGAACCGCAACCAAATCGCCCTCGGCGGGGCGGCAGAGCGCGGCCCGCTCGCCCTCGGACAGGTTCAAAATCTGCTTGCCTTTCCGCGTCTGCGCGACGACCTCCTCTTCGGGGACGACGAAGCCGTTGCCGACATTCGAAGCCACCAGCAGCTTTCGCCCGGGCTTGTGCACAAAGCCTTCGAGGATCTCATCGGCCTCCTCGAAATCGATCATGAGCCGCACCGGTTCGCCCTGGCCGCGACCGCCTGGCAGCGCGTTGACATCGAGCGTGTAGAACTTCCCGTTGGTGGCGAAGAGCACAAGCTTATCGGTCGTTTGAGCCTTGATCGCGTATTTCAGCGTGTCGTCGGTCTTGAAGGTGAGCTTGGAAAGATCGGCGTCGTGCCCCTTCAGCGCGCGGATCCACCCCTTCTCCGACAGGACGATGGTGACCGGCTCCTTCTCGATCAGCGCATCTTCCACCGACACGTCGATCTGCGGCAGCGCCGCGAACTCGGTCTTCCGCTTGCCGAGCGGCGTCCCCTTGCCGAAGCGCTTCTTGACGTCCCTGATCTCGGCCGAGATCCTGTCCCACTGCTTGTCGTCCGAGCCCAACAGATCGATCAGCGCGGTGCGCTCCTCCGACAGCTTCCCGTGCTCGGTCCTGATCTCGAACTCTTCGAGCTTGCGCAAAGACCGAAGCCGCATATTGAGGATCGCCTCGGCCTGCACATCGGTGAGGTTGAACCGCGCCATCATCACGGGCTTCGGCTCATCCTCGTTGCGGATGATTCGGATCACCTCGTCGAGATTGAGATAGGCGATCAGGAAGCCGTCGAGCACTTCGAGCCGGTGCTCGATCTGTTTCAGCCGGTGCTCGGAGCGCCGCCGCAGCACCACCTTGCGGTGGTCGAGCCATTCCTGCAGCACCTGCCCGAGGCCCAGCACCTGCGGGATCTGTCCCTTCGACAGCACCGTCATGTTGAGCGGCACGCGCGCCTCAAGCTCGCTCAGCCTGAAAAGCTGCTCCATCAGCAGCGCCGCGTCTACGTTGCGCGACTTCGGCTCGATGACGATGCGGATGTCTTCCGCGGACTCGTCGTCGACATCGCCGAGCAATGGCAGCTTCTTGGCCTGCAACAGGTCGGCCATCTTCTCGATGAGCCGCGACTTCTGCACGCCATACGGCATTTCGGTGACGATGATCTGGTAGGTGCCGCGCCCCGTGTCCTCGACATGCCAGCGCGCGCGCAGGCGGAACGAGCCGCGCCCCGTCTTGTAGGCTTCGACAAGCCCGGCCTGATCGTCCACGAGAATGCCGCCGGTCGGGAAATCCGGCCCCGGCAGATAGGAGAGCAGCGTCTCGACGCTCGCGCTTCGGATGCCTGACGAGATAGAGCGCCGCGTCGCACACCTCCTCCAGATTATGAGGCGGAATGCTCGTCGCCATGCCGACCGCGATGCCGCTGGAGCCGTTCGCGAGCAGGTTCGGGAAGCTCGCGGGCAGGACGACCGGTTCCTCCTCCTCGCCGTCATAGGTCTCGCGAAAGTCGACCGTGTCCTCGTCGATGCCATCGAGCAGCGCCGCCGCGATCGGCGTCAGCTTGGCCTCGGTGTAGCGCATGGCGGCCGCGTTATCGCCGTCGATATTGCCGAAATTGCCCTGCCCATCGACCAGCGGATAGCGCTGCGCGAAATTCTGCGCGAGCCGCACCAGCGCGTCGTAAACAGACTGATCGCCATGAGGGTGATACTTACCGATCACGTCGCCGACGACGCGCGCGCATTTCTTGAAGCCGCCCGTGGGGTCGAGCTTGAGCTGGCGCATCGCATAAAGCAGGCGCCGGTGTACGGGCTTCAGCCCGTCGCGCACATCGGGCAGCGCGCGGTGCATGATGGTGGAGAGCGCGTAGGCGAGGTAGCGCTCTTCAAGCGCGTCCTTCAGCTTGATCGGCTCGATCGGCGGGGGTGCGAGAATCGTATCGTCTGACATGAGGCAAGACGTAGCGGCTGGCACGCGTCCCGCCAAGGTCCGAATGCGCGGGAGTGAACAGGTTCGTTTTTCGCTGAGAGGTTATTTTCGCGAGCGGCACAGCAAACGCTCGACACTTTCGTCATTGCAAATTGATGTCGTCCGGGCTGCTGACGCAGGATACGGCGCTCCCTCAAGGCGATATCCCCTTCGGAAATCAGGGCGCCTGCATTACCCCCAATTTTGGAAATCGCATTCAACACGCGGAAATGGGCGCTCGCCTGGAACCAAAGGTCCACACCCAGCCAGCCTAAAGTGTGTCGAAATTATTCGGAACCGCCTGATTGTCATGGCGGCCCTCCGAGGCGACCATCCAGCAAATTTCATCTATTTGGATCTTGAGGCTGGACGGCCGGGTCAAGCCTGGTCGAGCCCGCCCATGACATCGGTTCAAGCTAATCGCAACACGCTTTGACGAGATCCCCGCTGTTCCATAAGGAACAGCGGGTTCCTGATGCCGATGAGAGGATGCTGCAACCAGAGCTTCTCACCAGGGAACCGATGATGCTGAAGGACCCGACAAGCGCGACGCGCCGCAGCGCTCGAAGCCCCGAAGTGCTGCCTAACGATGTAATGATTGTAGCGGTCTTCGCCCTGATCGCCTCGGCCTTGGTGCTCCTTGCAGCCAACGAGATTGAGATACCGGGCTATCCAGACCTGACCGCGTTATACGCGTTCTATCGATAAATTGGGCGGTGCTGATTTTTTAATAAGCAAATCGCCACCGGCGAAACCTGAGCGCTTCCGCCGGCACCGTGGCGGCGAATGGCTGTTGGTCGACGCTCACCGCACACAAGCCTCCGGCGCATCCCCACGAGTGGACGATGCTGCGGCGATGGAAGCTGCATGCGGCACCATAAGGTTGCACGTGCACGCGCGCATGGGCGATGGCGCCTGCTCTGTTGTACTCAGTGTGTTGGGTGCAGTGCTGCGCGGCTGCCGATCCAGCAAATGCCGAAACGAGCAAGCCGACAGAGGCGAAGGAAACGAGACGGTAAAGCATGAAGGTGATCCCAAGTGTTAGCAATGTGAGCAAGATAGATTTTGATCAAAAGTTGATCAATTATTACTGCGTGGTTAGGTTAAGATCGTGAGTGAGGACTGAGGCCTCAGCCTGAACTGATACCTTCGCAATAGTCGTAGACCTCGAACAGCAAAACTGCGCCAATAAGTGGTGCATCGTCGAACCGCTGCTGCCAGAACTAAGAAGGATTTCGCAGGCGCGCCAACGGATCGCCGCCGCCGTCATCCCGGCCAAGCGAAGCGCGAGCCGGGATCGCAAAAAAGATCGGCGCTTCAATCCGTTGCGATCCCGGATAAGGCTTCGCCTTTCCGGGATGACCAGCGTGGAGCGAGCGGCTCCCCAGGATGGTAATCCGTTGGTCAGATCAGCAAACCCTGCTTAGGCCAAAAAACCCGGCGTCCCCTGCACCTTTAATTGCGATGGAGATGCCGCCATACAAAAGCCGGTTGGGTCATTGAGACTGCGGCGCAGTTTCTGATTGCTCAGCCTCAGCAGCCTTTGTGTCGCGCGCCGCCGCCCTCTCCGCCTCGGGCTTCGTCGGCTGCGACGCCGCCACAGACGGATGCTGCCCGCGCGCCTTGTGCACCCAGGCGCGGGCGAGTTCCGGGTTTTCCCGGCGGGCGGGCGACGGAATGACGGTGGCGGTGCGCCTGGGCACATCGCCCGTGATGGTGTCCGCATCGGAAAGCAGCCAGCCCTTCTCGGCGAGCTCCTGGCGGCGGCGGCGGTAAGCCAGCCCGAGAAGGTCGCTGCGGACGTTCAACTCCGCCGAAAGGTCGAACGGAAGCAGCTCCGGGCGCACCTTCTCGAGCACGGCCTGATCCTGCCTGTAGGTTCTGAGATTGCGCATGCGCGCATTCCGGTCGGCCCACTTCCCGGTGAGGAAGGAGCGGAGCAGGATGAACTTGACGAGTGTCGTGGTCTCATTGATGGGAACGTAGCTCGAGTAGTTGATGATCTCGCCGATCGGCAACTCCAGACGCAGCTTCACAACGTTGGGCAGCATCCAGCCCGCCGTCGTCGGCACGGGCGGCCGTTCCTTTTGGCCCGTCCGCGCGCGCCATAGCGTTCCCCAAAGCCCCTTTGGCGGGGGCGGAACGAGGTTTACGGTCGCGAAAGCGGACCACTCGTCCGGATGTTCCACCTCGTAATCGGGTACCTCGGGCCGTTCCGGATCGCCAAAGGAGCCTGCATGCACAAATGGCCCATGCGCGATATCACAGCCGTTCTCCAGAACGCGCTCATAATTGGCCTGCAGGAGGATTTCACCCTTCACCGCGCGGAACCGGCCGCCATTCTCGATCAGGTCGTCGAGTTCCGGCAAGACCGGCATCGGAGGCCGCTCCGTCTCCGGCAAGTCGCCAAGAAAGACCCAGATGAACCCGTATTTTTCCCGCACCGGATAGGAATCCACCCGCGCCTTGCCCGGAATGGGCTGCCCCGGCTTGTTCGCGGGAATTTTTACGCACTGTCCGTCCGGCGCGTACTCCCACCCGTGATACGGACAAGCGAGGCAGTCACCCTTGACCTCCCCGCCTGACAGGGCCGCGCCACGATGCACGCACAAATCCGACAGGGCCACTGGCCTGCCCTCAGGCGTGCGGTAGAGCGCAAGATGCTGCCCCAGAACGGTCACGCGCATAGGCTTCGCAGTGACGGAATCGGCGAATTCGACCGCATACCAGAAATTCTTCAGCATATTGAACCCCGACGGATGCGATCCCTTTAGGGTCGGGATCGGCTCCTTCTTTAAAGAGTAGTTAGGAAGCATTGTTCCTTTCCGCAGCACCGGGCGCGCGCTTTCAATCTTGAACTTATGTTCAATCCAGCGTGAAGCTCTTTCACCGGTACAACCCGCTTCGGCAGCTTGGGCCTTGCCGTTGCCGTATTTCTCGTCCAGCAGTCCTGCCGGGCGCGCCCGCATCGCGGATGCGGAAATCTGCCGCCTGAAATGGAAGCCCCGCCAACGCCGCTCCCCAACGCGCGGCACTCGAGAACAACACCTCCGGCAGGGCGCCAACAACTGAAGAGGTACTGCGTATGCGACTGCTGATAACGGCAGCACTCCTTTCCCTGTGCGCCTTCCAGGCCCAGGCCGCCCACCACCAACGTCATGGCGCCTCCCATCGGTACGCCGCCCACGTTCACCATCGAGGCGTATCCCAAGCGGCCCTTTCGAGCGGAGGCGGCGGCGGCGGAGTGATAACGGTGTCCACCGCAGCTGGACCGATCATGGTGGCCAGCCACCTTGCGGACCGGTTCAGGGCGCTGATCGCCGACTTCGTCGCCCATGGCTACACGCCGCGCCACATCGGCTGCGCCGCGAATGGCGGCCACGTTGCGAACTCGCGCCATTACCACGGCGCAGCCTGTGATTTCGATCAGGGCGGCTGGGGTAAGACGGCCGGCTTCATGCACCATGCCCACGAAATCATCGCGAGACATGGTTTCCGTGACGGTTGCAGCTTCGGCGATTGCGGCCATGTCGATGACGGACAATCCATGCACTCCAGGCGGTATGCGCATCGCTCCAGGAGCGACAACGACGGCTAAGGTTGAGGGGCGGGTGACGCCGCCCTCCAATTTTGCCAATAACCGGATCAGCGGGTTACTCGAGGGCAAAAATCGGGTATTGAGCCCGAAACCCTTCGCTACCGCCCGAACATGAAGACAAGAACAGGCCACCCTTATCTTGGACTTGCGCTCCTGACAGGGCTCAACCTGTTCAACTATCTTGACCGCTATGTCCTGGCGTCGGTCGTTCCACCCATCAAGGCAGACCTTCAGCTCTCCGATGGCGAGATCGGGTGGCTGACCTCCGCCTTCATGATCGGCTATTTCGCCACATCACCGGTCTTCGGCTACCTGGGAGACCGCTGGCCGCGCAAGGGCCTTATCGTATTTGGCGTCACCTTCTGGAGCGCAGGCACGATCCTCAGCGGATTTGCCCACGACTACTGGACATTGCTTGCGTGCCGGGTGCTCGTCGGGCTCGGAGAGGCCAGTTACGCGGTTCTGGCGCCCACTTGGCTTGCGGATCTGTTTACGGCGGAAAGGCGCAATAACGCGCTGACAATCTTTTATAGCGCGACGCCCGTGGGGTCGGCGCTCGGCTATCTTCTCGGAGGGTTCGCTCTTTCACATGGCGGCTGGCGGTACGGCTTTTTCTGGGCGGGCGCGCCAGGGCTGGCCCTTGCCCTGGCGCTTCTCATGCTCTCCGAGCCGGCGCGCAGGAAGCCCGGCGAAGGAGACCTCGCCAGCGGAGGATTTTCCAGATCCGGTCTGAGCGGTTTCGGTGAACTGCTCCGCATCGAGGATTACGTTCTCGTCCTGCTCGGATTGACGGCCTACACCTTCGGGCTTGGCGCGTTCGCAGCGTGGGGTCCGACATTCCTGAACCGGGTCCACGGGCTCGAACTCTCCTTCGCGGATCAATTCTTCGGCGGAACGCTCGTCATTGCTGGCCTGCTCGGCACGCTCATCGGCGGCTTCGCCGCAACGGCCTGGCATCGGAAATCCCGGGCCGGCTATGCCTATTTGCTGACATTGTCGGCGGCAATGACGGTTCTTGGAGCCACGGCTGCTTTCCTGAGCGCCACGCCGCACGTTTCGATGGCATGCCTCGCCGCGGCGATGTTCTTCGCGTTCCTGCCGACCGGCCCCATCAACACGCTGCTCCTTGAAAGCGTGCCAGTGAGCTTGCGGGCGCGCGCCATGGCGGCTTCGATTTTCGTCATTCATTTATTCGGCGATTTCTGGAGCCCGGTCATTGTCGGGCATCTGGCCGACTGGGGCTACCGGGCGGACAATCCCGGGGCAAGTTTGCAAGACGCGATGCTCATTCTGCCTGCTGTGTTCAGCCTGTCCATCCTGTCCTGGGGCTGGCTCGCCTTGAGGCAGCGGCGGCGCCAAGCGGGCTCTAAAGTCCGTTAAATATGTTTCGCTGCGGGTTTTAACCGTCCAACTCCTTTCGCGGCGGCGCCGGCACAAGTCTATCGGTGCTTTACAGAAGGGATATCACGTTTTCAGCCGGTAGCCCGTCCTGAAGATGCGCCACACGGCAAACATGCAGGCGACGAGGAAGAACGCCGTCATGCCGAGGCTGAGTTCCACACTCACATCGGCGATGTTGAAGAAGCTCCAGCGGAAGCCGCTGATGAGGTAAACGACCGGGTTGAACAGCGTCACCTTCTGCCAGGCGGGCGGCAGCACGTGGATGGAATAGAAAGTGCCGCCGAGAAAGGTGAGAGGCGTGACCACGAGCAGTGGAATGATCTGCAGCTTTTCGAAATTGTCGGCCCAGATGCCGATCAGGAAGCCGAAGAGACTGAAGGTGAAAGCCGTAAGAACCAGGAAGGTTATCATCCAGAACGGATGCGCGATCTCGAGCGGGACGAAGAAGCCCGCGGTGGCGAGAATGATCAAGCCAAGGATGATGGACTTGGTCGCCGCCGAGCCGACATAGCCCATAACGATCTCGGTCGACGAGATGGGTGCGGACAGGATCTCATAGATCGTGCCGATAAAGCGCGGGAAATAGATGCCGAAGGATGCGTTCGCGATGCTGTTCGTCAGGAGCGTGAGCATGATGAGCCCCGGCACAATGAACGCGCCGTAGCTGACCCCTTGGATGTCGGTGATGCGCGAGCCGATCGCCGAGCCGAACACCACGAAATAAAGCGCGGTCGAGATAACGGGTGAGATGACGCTTTGCATCAGCGTACGGCGCATGCGCGCCATCTCAAAGGTGTAGATTGCGAGAACGCCGCGCCAGTTCATTTTCCGCTCACAAGCCCAACAAAAATATCTTCGAGAGAGCTTTGTCTCGTGTTCAGGTCCTTGAACCGGATGCCGGCCTTGGTGAGGTCGTTCAGCAGGGCCGTGATCCCGGTTCGCTCTGCATGAATGTCGTAAGTGTAGACGAGCTGATGGCCGTCTGAAATGAGCGTCAGATGATGAGCCGCCAGCTCCGGGGGCAGAGCATCGACCTTGTGCTGCAAATCGAGCGTGAGCTGCTTCCGGCCAAGCTTGCGGATCAGTTCAACCTTCTCCTCCACGAGGATCAGCTCGCCCTTGTTGATGACGCCGATCCTGTCGGCCATCTCCTCCGCCTCCTCGATATAATGCGTGGTGAGGATGACGGTGACGCCGGAAGCGCTCAGTTCGCGGATGAGTTCCCACATGCTCTTGCGGAGTTCGACATCAACGCCTGCCGTGGGTTCATCGAGGAACAGGATTTGCGGCTCATGGGCGAGTGCTTTTGCAATCATCACGCGCCGCTTCATGCCGCCGGACAGGGTAAGAATTTTGCTCTTCCGCCGATCCCACAATGAGAGAGCCTTGAGCACCTTTTCAAGATAGGCAGGGTTCGGCCGCTTCCCGAACAAGCCGCGGCTGAAAGAAACGGTGCTTAAAACCGTTTCGAACGTGTCCGTTGTCAGCTCCTGTGGCACGAGCCCGATTTTCTCGCGCGCTCCGCGGTAGTCCCTCACAATGTCGTAACCGTCGACCGTGACCGTACCGCCGGACGCGTTGACGATGCCGCAGATGATGCCGATCAGCGTCGTCTTGCCCGCGCCGTTTGGCCCAAGCAGCGCGAATATCTCGCCGCGATAAATGTCGAGGCTTACGCTTTTCAGCGCTTGCAGCCCGGAGGCATAAGTTTTCGTGACGTTTGAAACGGTGATGATGGGCTGCATTCAGGTGCTGAAAGAGACAGGCGATGGCGCGGAGCAATGCCGATCTAAAGAGCAGAAAATACCAAGCCTGTCATCCCGCAAGACAAATGAGCCGAAGGATGCCCGGACACGGAAAGGCTTTTCCACGAAACCGCTTCGTATTCCGAAAGCGGCTCCTTCCGTAAAAGGGGGCCTTTTCGTGCCCCCTTAGCGGCTTTGCCTGAAATTCAGAACGCGCCCGGCGCCGCCCCGGTGTGGGCTGCCGATATGTTCAGCACCGCAAAGGCAATGCTCAAAATCAACATGGCGCCCATGAGCGCGGCAATCGAACCATAAGTAAACCTCACAACTCATCCCCTCAATCTGATCGCGAAAATGATCTCATCCATCATCGTTCCACTGCAGCACACCCAGCCAAACTGCCGATCAGCTCGGTTGAAAATTTCGAATGGGGAAACGCGTCCGTGGTGATGTCTGTTCCATCCCTTCTTACGTGATTTGCCCTTTATTTACTCTAAAAACCGTGTATCGAGTTTTAGCGTTGAGTTCGTGATTAGACTAATTGCTGATTACTCCCGGAGCGTTGCGTTCTGCAGGGGCTTCGCATACGCGACGCCCGTCAGAGCGATAACGGAGATGATCAGATTTAATTGAGAGAAATTCCTGGACGATTGGGGCCGGCGTTATTTCAAAATAAGGCCGAGCTTCACAAGGCGGGCGCGGACGCCGCCTTCCTGGCGGCCGAGCGCTGCCGCCATCGCCTTTACGGTTTCGCCGCGCTTGTGGCGCACCGAAACGTCCGCGTCTTCTACGGCGGTCCATTTCCTATAGGCTTTCCCGGTCCGGCCATTCGCGACGGCGTCCCCCGGTTTTGCCTGCGCTGGCGCCGACCCCTTGATGTCCCGAAGATGAGCAAGGTGAAT
Source organism: uncultured Alphaproteobacteria bacterium (assembly GCA_963839435.1). Taxonomy (GTDB): domain Bacteria; phylum Pseudomonadota; class Alphaproteobacteria; order Rhizobiales; family Rhodomicrobiaceae; genus Rhodomicrobium. The sequence goes on along the minus strand of CAWIVD010000026.1, from coordinate 112,089 downwards.
CGCTTCGGTCTTGGCGCCTCCGGTCGCGGCCAACCGCTCCTGTTCGCCGTCGGAAGAGTGGCGAAAATCCCCGTCCTTGGCCAGCGCCTCGGGGTGAACGCGTAGCGCACGCTCGTTCCACCCGAGAAGATGCAGCCCGCTCAAGCTACGAACACGCGAAAGGGCGACATAGCCTTGGCCGTACTCGAAGGCGTTCGACAAATCCATCACGGCCGCGTCGAGCGACATGCCCTGGCTCTTGTGCACGGTGATCGCCCAGGCAAGGCGAAGCGGCACCTGCTCGATCCCGGCCTTGAAGGCCTCGTCTTCCGCGACCTTCCATTCCGCCGGCCTCGCCACGACGCTCGAGCCGCCTTTCGTGAGCACGACGGGAAAGCCGTCGTCGCGCGCGAACTCGGTCACGACCCCAAGCGTGCCGTTGACGAAACGGCCTTCGGGATCGTTCTTCGTGAACATCACGCTCGCGCCGGTCTTCAGGTCGAGCCGTTCCGGCGAAAGACAGCCCCGTTTCAAGCCGTCGGCGAGAAGCTTGTCTCCCATCGAGGTCATGAGGAAGCTTCGGATCTCGCCCGGCAGTTTGACAAGTTCCGCCTGATTGATGCGGTCAACGTCCATGTTGTGGGTGAAGAGCCGCGTGATGCTTCCGGGCAGGCTGTCGATCTTGAGCTTGCGGCCCGCGAGGAGATCGCGATGCTGCTGGCCAAAGCGATTGGAGCGGATCGCGCCAAGAAGCAGCGAGAACTGCGAATCCGTCTGGCGGTGTTGTTCCGTCAGATAGCAGATCGCAGGGTCGAGGTCGCGCCACGCGCGCGATGCATAGGCGAAGGGCGAGCGATCCTCTTCGTCCTGGCTTTCCATTTCGGCACTTGCGTGCTCGTCGCGGCGAACGACCGGCGGAAGCTGAAAAAAATCGCCGACGAAAACGGTCTGCAAGCCGCCAAAAGGGTCATTCGATTTGCGAACGAACTGGCAAACCTGGCTGACCGCGGACAAAGTCTGCCCCGACAACATCGAAACTTCATCGATGATGAGAACGCGCGTCTTCTTGATCCTGTCGGTCACGCGACGGCTTTTCGCAATCGCGTCCATGTCTGAGCGGCTGATATGCGACCGGGTCCCGATCCCGCTCCAGGCGTGCACCGTCAGTCCACCCAGTTGAGCCGCTGCAATACCGGTCGAGGCGGTCACGGCGACGGACACGCTCTCGCGCCGCAAATAGCCGACGAAGCGAGAGGCCACGTAGCTTTTGCCGCTTCCCGGCTCGCCTGTAAGAAACGCGCTCGCGCCGGTTTTCAGGATCTGTAGAGCTTCGTCTTGTTTCATGAATGCGCTTTGCCGCCCCGATTGCTCAGGCGCGACAATAGGTGAACAAAAAAGCCACCCACAAGTCTCGCACGAAAAGCGCCCCCAGAATTCGCGCGCTGATGCAGCTTCGCTTTGCGGCGCTCACCTTTGGCGTCAACGAACCTGGCCGGAAGCGGTCCAGCTATTCGACTTGGGGCCGTCGCCCTGCTGGTCTGCGCGGGCGCTCGCCACACCGCTGCCCTGACCTGTCAGCATTTCGCTCATGTGCTTCAGGTCAATCCATTCGGTGTGCATGACGTCAACGCTGCCGTCCTTGATCTCCTCCTTCTCGGGCTTCTCCTTCTCAGGCTTCGCCGAGGCGACCCAGGTCCCGGTCATCGTCGCTTTCTCAGGGGGAGTGCGGAAGGCATCGGCGCGCGCGATCAATTCCGGGTTGGGCTGATATTCCGTATTGGAGACGACGTGGACAAACTTGAAACCGTCTTTTTCAAGCTGGGTGAGAATGCCGTCCACCGCATCGGCGGTCGGCTTCTTGATGTCGTGGAACAGGATGATCCCTTTGCCGATCTGCTTGACGCGCGTCAGCACGTTGCTGGTTATGCGCGCCGACGTCGCGCCTGGTTCCGTATCGCCTGAGATCACATCCACAGACCAGATGCTGATGTTGCGGCTGGCGAGATAGGCTGCGGTTTCGGGCGTATCCCTCAAACCCGGGAACCGGAAGAACGGGGCAATCGGCTTGCCCAGGGCCTGGCTGACGGCGGCAAAGCCTTTCTCGATCTCCAGTTTCGCATCGTCCGGCGGCAGCAAGTGCATGGCCCGCGGATGGGACCACGTGTGGGAGCCAATGGTATGGCCCCGCCGGTCCAATTCCCGGAGCAGTTTGGGGTTTTGCTGTGCCATCCGTCCGACCGAGAAGAATATCGCCTTCACGCAGTGCTTTTGTAGCGTGTCGAGCACCTCTTGCGTGTTCGCGCCGAGAGGGCCATCGTCGAAGGTCAGCACGACCTCATGATCGCGGAGGTTCAAAGTCCGGCTCTGGGACTTGTTCGAAACGTCGTTGAGAGCCGTTCCGTAGATAGGGCCATGCATCGAGTCGGCCGCAATGATCCTCGAAAGATGGGACAGTTTTGGATCGTAGGCGCAGTCCGCCTCTTCACCGAGCGCCTCGCACGAGACCGCTCCGAGGAATAAAAGCGCAAGAACGATCCTCATCGTGGACACCCATCTTCGGAAGAGAAGCAGCACTATATACTCCTAGCTAGTCTCCCTCGAAGGCCAAACAACGGCACCCGCCGAAATTCCTTTCCTCCTGTTGATTCGAGGCGACAGCTAATCATCCATCAGGAGGAGGGACCCAGTTTCTGGGTCAGATTCTCGAATTCGCGTCTTAAATTTTCGTTACGGAAGATTTGCTCGAATCCGGGATGATCCAATTTTTGCACAGATTCAAAAGATGCCCGCGCTTCATCCATGAGCGCTTTTAATTGGAAACTTTCCTCTACAGTTTCATAAGTATTATCGGCGACCCGCAAATCGAAAAGCGTCTTGTCTCGCGCTTGCGCCAAAAGCCGCCTCTGGGCCTGCAAATAGTCGCGATAGAAAACAGACACCCGCCTTGACACATCCTGCGCCTTCACATTGGCCTCGAGCGCCCTGCGCTGATCGTCGCGGCCGGCAGAGCGCAAGAGCTCTCGCGTTTTCGTGCCTGTCAGGTCGATACTGCTCGCGATGTCGCTCAGTCTCGCAAGATAAGTCTTATCGATTCGCTCGATCAACATATCCTGGGCCTGCACCAGCATCGCGAAGAGCGCCGCATGCATGGCGAAATAGCGGCGTGCCGATTTCAAATCCTCATTCGATTGCTTCACAAGCGTTCCGAGCCTTTCGTCCGCGATTTTCGCGACTTCGAAGGCCGTCATGAGCTTCAAGAGGTCGCCCCCGAGCACGCCGTCGAGAAGGAGATCGAGCTGGTCTTGCGAAAGCGTCACGCCCGCAGCGGCAAGCGCCTTGCCGATCTCCTGCTTGATGCGAACAATGTCGGCATCGCGCTGCTTGATATCTTCCTCGACCGCAGTGATCGACTTGTCGATGGACTCTGTCGTTTCAGTGAAAAAGCTCGGAAGCAACCCGGGTTGTGGAACTCCCAGGCGTTTCTCGCGGAGCGTTGCGATGCGGTCCCGATTGGCGGCGATTTTGTCCTGCTGTTTGCGGATGTCGTCTTGAAGCTTCAGGATCGGGGCATCCGTCACAACGGCGAGCGCTCCGTCGAGCAGTTCGCGGACGTCCTTTTCGCGCTCCTCCCGCGTTTCCGTCCAAACGGGGTCGAACAGAAACTTGTCGCGGGTAGGCAAGGTCCTTGCCTCCTCGCGCTCCGCGGCGGCGCGCTTGAGAATTTTGTCGATTGAGGCAAGCAAAGCCTGAGACCGAAGTCCGGTTGTATCGGGTTGCGCTGCCCGTGCCTGCGGCGGGGGCGCGATGCTGGAAGGAGAAGCGGATGGCGCCGGCTGGGGCTCCTCCGCCCGCAGCAACGACGCCTGCAGTGAAACAACCAGGAACACTAGTCCGCAGCGCACGCACGCTTGGAATGGCATCGTTTCCCTGCTCCACTTTTCAGCCACAGAGATCCCTTAGCAAATTTAGAATGGAAATGCCAATTTCCAACCAGTACGCCCCGCGGGAAATCCTACCCCGCTTGCAGCAAGCGCTTCCAGGATTTCCAACGGTGCATACTGGCAACTTATTGACTCCGGTACAGCTTTTCGGAGGCAATTTCGCTTGAGCGCTTGCCGCAAATGGGATGCGAACTTGCCTCCGGCTGTACCAGCCCAAGCTTTCACGCGAAAGCGTGACCGGTGCGCAGGTCGCAATCCGTCCTCTGGCTTTTTTGTAGCGTAGCCTTTAGGGAAACCGGCCGTGATGAAATCCCCCCGTACGTCGTCCTTATTATCTTTGTTCAGCCTCCATGCTGGCCTGATGCTGGCGGCTGTAACTGCCTCCGCGGCGACGCCGAAGGTGCCGCCTTCCATGACCTGGACGGCGTCCCAGGCCGCGCATCTGCGAAGCGCGCCCTCCAGCCAATCGCCCGTCATTGCCTCCGTTCCCAAAGATGCCGCGCTGACTTCTTTCCAGCCCTGCGCGAGAGGTTGGTGCGCTGTGGAATATAAGGGCATCCGGGGTTGGATTTATGACGTTTTCCTCATCGAACAATCGGCGAAATCGGTCCCGCATGTGCCACCTGCCCCGCCGCCACCCTTTGCGAAAGCAGCCCTGCAAAGACCTTCGGCGGCGCCTGGACCTGTGGCCGCGGCGAAAGAGAGCCCGCGCATCTCGTATCGGGTGATCGGCCTCGGAGCCGAAGAAAGCCTTCCCATTCGAGAGGCGCCACTCGACGCAGCTCCTCTGATCGGAGGGCTTTCCCCGGACGCGAACGCTATCGCAGGACTTGAGACATGCAAGCGCCAATGGTGCTTGATCGAGCATGATGGCGTGCGGGGATATGTTCGAAGCCGGTTTCTAGCCCGTGCAGGGGACGCGCCTTCTCCGAAATACGGCGTCGACGGCGAGTTGAATGTGAAGGTCTTCAGCTATGGGGCCCCCGACGCGGACGTCGTTGGTGAAATTCCATTCTATGCCGGCGGAATTGTTCCCGTTGGCGATTGCAACGGCGAGTGGTGTCACGTCCGTTATCTCGGACTTGTGGGCTTCGTCGACACCCGCCGCCTGCGCCCTCAGGCCTCTCCCCAGGGGTAGCTTTAATTCCGAAAACTGCCAACGGCGCGCAAGCCGCCTTTGGATGATCGGCGCTTTTTACTTGCGGCAGCGGCGGGAGCATTCTAACGAGAGAGTTAAGACAGGATTGGTTGATTGCGCCAGTCAAAGCTGCCGATCAACCTAAGTTAGAGTTGTCGTGCATTATGGCCACAGACCAGTTTGCTGTTTCGGATCAGGCGGCTAGTTTTGACGAGAACAGGCTCAAAGAACAAAAGGAAAAGGTGCGCCGCTTCCGCAAGCGTTTGCAAGCGCGCGATGCATTTATACTTCCCGAGATTTGGGACGTGGTGTCCGCCCGCGTCATGGCTGACGCTGGATTCGACTTGATCGGATTATCCCCAGATTCCATAGCCTGGGCGCAGGGTCTCATGCCCAATGAGCGGCTACCGCTCGAGGCGCTCGTAGCGGCCGCAGAGAAAATCACGCACAATTTCGCCGTGCCGCTCAACGCAGATCTTGAAGGCATCGTCGGACGCTCGGTCGAGGAAATCGGCGGAGCCGTCGAGGCCGTGGTCTCAGCGGGCTGCGTTGGAGTTGTCATCGGCGACGGCGGACGAGGCGGTTCACACGGCATGGCATCGATGCAGGACATGACGGCAGCGATCAGAACTGCGAAAGCAGCAGCGCTCGAAACGAGGGTTCCCGCCGTTATCACTGCAAGAACCGAGGCGTTTCTCCTCGAACCGCCGCCGCACTCTCCCTTTGAAACAGCCGTCGAACGCGCGGAAGCCTATTTCGCCGCGGGCGCCGACTGCATATCAGTGCCTGGTGCTCAGCACATCCAGATTGTCGAGCGTCTTTCGGCGCAGATCGATGGCCCGCTGTCCATTACGATCGGTCTTACGCCGGCGCCGGATGTGAAGACCTTTGCCAAGGCGGGCGCCTCTTGCATAGCCCTGGGCTCCGCGCTTATGCGGTCATTGCTCGGGTTGCTTCGGTACAAGGCCGAGGAGATTTTGGCGTTCGGCCAATTCAACAATCTCGACAAGGCCATCCCTGTCGATTCCTTGAACAGTTTGCTTCGTTGAGAGAAAGAGCCTTCTGCGGCGACCATGTATTACCTATCGAAGATTGTCTGGGCATTCCTAGAACCATCCACCCTTATAGCAATCGTGCTCGCGGGCGGGTTTTTCCTGGCCGTTCGCCGAAAACGCTCGGCGTTGCCGGTGCTTTTCTGCGGCATCACGATGTACCTGATCGCGGGGTTCTCGCCGCTGGCCAACTGGCTGCTTATTCCCCTTGAAAACCGCGCAGAGATTGGTTCGGCGGAACCGATCGACGGAGCTGCAGGGATTATCGTCCTCGGGGGTTCCATGCCCGGAGCCCGAGAGTCCGGCGACAGGAGGGTAATCCTGAATGACTCTGCTGATCGCATGATCGAAGCGGTACGCCTTGCTCAGCAATACCCGAACCTTCCTGTCATCTTTTCCGGAGGAAGCGGCGAGTTCTTCCGAATCGGCAGTCAGGGACCCGAAGCGGAACATGCCCGCCGGTTCTTCGAGGGGTTCAAGATCGCGCCGCCCCGGCTCAGACTGGAGGACCGTTCGCGCAACACGCTTGAGAATGCTGTTTTCACCGCCGAACTGGTCAAGCCTCGGCGCGATCAGCGCTGGGTCCTCGTCACCTCCGCATTTCACATGCCCAGGGCAAAGGCGTTATTCGAGGCGCAAGGATTTCATATCATTCCGCGGCCCGGAGACTTCCGCACCTTTGGATCGCGGGATCGCTGGGAGATTTTCCGGAAACCGTCCGATGGATTGCGGAGGTTGGACGTGGCCGCGAAAGAATGGGTCGGGCTTTGGATTTCGTGGCTTCGAGGGGACATTGCCTGGCCGCAAGAGCGTGACGATAGTTCCCAGGTCAGTTCCGCAAGCTGCTGTCCCCGAGGAATCGGAATTGATTAAAGGCAGGTTGATCGATTACAAAGTGCAAGCAGCCCCAGCCCAATGGACGCGGGCTGCTTCAGCGTAAAATCAGGTCGCCTCATCCTTTCAGCGAAGCCTGCGGTTGTGACAGGAAAAAGGCTTATCGGCCACAATTGCGTATCAACGCAGGGCTAAGGTGATCCTGGCTTTCTTTCTTTTTTGCAGCCTGAAGCAAGACCTTCCGAGCCAAATTGCGCCCCATGATCGCACACGACCCCAGCCTGGTGATCCTTTCGACGACAATCGCAGTTCTGGGAGCCTTCACCGCGTGCGTCATGGTATCGGGTCTCGGCGCGCTAGGCAGGGGGGAAAGGCGCGGGCGGCTCCTCATGGCATCCGTGGCGCTTAGCGGATCTCTATGGGTGATGCAATTCGTGGGGCTGCTTTCTCTGGAAGCGCCTCTGAATTTTGCCCACAATCCCATATTGCTTGCGTCATCCGCCATTGCAGCGTTTGTGGGCACTATGGCCGCGCTTCACCTGGCTGGCGGAAACAAAAGCTCCAACCGTGCCCGTCTTCCCATCGCAACCGCGGTATTCGGAGCAACGATCGCCGTGACGAACTATTTAGGCATCGCGGCCATCGCGGGGCGCGGCTTAGCATTATCGTGGTTTCTAGCCCTTGTCAGTATCGGGGTCTCGGTTCAAGTGGCGGCCATCGTGCTTGGGTTTCTTTTCCGGCGCCGGGGCGTCCTTCTCACACTTGCCGGTTCGCTCTTTCTGGGACTTTGCCTTGCGGCGAGCCATTATCTGGCGATTGCCTCCACGCTTAATCTTGAGCAGACTCTCCTCGCCATACCAGCCTCCGACAACGGGGTTTCCGAGCGATACTTGGCTTGGTCGGCAACCATTATGATGTATCTTATTTGCAGCATCTGCCTTTGCATTTTCGTCATCGGCCAATTCAGGGACGAGACCGAATAGGCGAGTTACTGCATCAGAACTTCGACGAGCTTGGTGTCTCCGGAAGCAACGGTGAAAGCACCGGCGAATTGCCGCTCGCCATGCTGCGCGGCCACGCGGTAATCCCCTGCGGCAAGGATGTGGGTCGGGAATGCGCCCGCGCTTTCTTTGATCACGTCGCCGTTTGCGTTATAGATGGTCCATCTTGTATCTGCGACGGCTTCTCCCCCCGTGCGCTGGACGAGCTTGAATGTCACTTTCCCGGCATCGTGGTCGATTCCGGCCTCTGTAATCTTGCCCGGCTCGATGACGACATCGGTCGCGATGGCTGAGTTCGCATCGCCGTAAGTACTCACGATGTGATACACACCGCTGTTCAGGCGGGTGACGATCCCCGGGCGAAGGTCCGCGAATATCTTTTGCCGGTTCCCGGACTGATCTTGCGTGTCCGAGAATATCTCGAATTTTAGAAGGTGCTCCTGCGTGATGGGCGTGCGTGCGAGTGTGGCCGTGAGCCGAAGGCCACCGGCGTTCACGACGAAGTCTTCATTCGCGGGTTTTTCCGGCCAGACGCCGACTTTTTTCGTCAGATTCGCTCGGCCGTAAGCGATATTGACCAGATACTCACCAGGCTTCAGTTCGATCGTCGGTCTCGGATCGTGCAGCGTCGTGAGGAGCTTGTAGTTTCCGTCGCTTCCTGCGTGCCCCGTGAATATGCGCCACACAATCCCAGAGGTCATCGGCGCGCTGCCTTCGCTCAGATAGGCCGTGAAGGTGACTGGAGCCGGCGGACCCGAGCTTGGCGGAACAGGCCTTACCTGAGCTTGCTCTGCAGCATCTGACTTAACAGGGATGCCGGCCCCATCGCCATCCACAGGAATGTCTTCGCCGTCGGCTGGTATTCGCTCCTTGATCGATTTCGGCGCGGCTTGGGCTGCAATCACGAGATGTTCCCCACCCCAGACGACAACGACGGCACCGAACAAGACAGCGCGAACAAGGACTGCAAACCTTACCCCGCGCATCAAACGTCCCCCAGGCGATACGAGTTGAAGCCACCAGCCGAGCGTGCAATCTAGAAACGGGCTTCGCTTAAAATGAGGCGAAGTCTCCAGTGGAGCGAATTTGACATTGGAGTTCCGCCTGCGCGAACTCGCGCTCAAATGTCAAACTGGAAGTTCCATGAGAATCAATAATTGCCGGCGGTCCTTTTATTGCGGCATTTGCTCTCCGCGCGTGCTGCAGGCGGATGCAAATGCCGGGATTGAACCTTTAGATCAACCCATTTTAATCGGAATCGATTAACGGTGGAAAGGTTGATCGGGCCTAAGCGCTCCTCTAGTCCTGAATTTTTGCCGACTGCACCTCGCCCGCGACCACGCTGATCTCTGTCTGCTTGGGCGGCGCATTTTCGCCTTTTCCGCTGCATTCCACGTCGTAGCGCCCAGCCTTGAGGATGAAGCGGATGTCGGAGCCCGCCGCACGCCCGATCGGAGCAGACTTGCGATCCGCCCCGGCTTCGTAAACCGCACAGACCTTGTCGGATTTGCCCGGTGGGAGACTGAGCTTCGCCTCTCCGGCATTCAGGATCACAGTCTGCGATGTCAGCTGTCCCGCCCTCACGGTAACGACGCTTTCTTCAAGCGCATTGCCGTAGATCGTTTCCAACCGATAGCCGCCGGCGGGAAGCTGCAGCCGGGGAGAAGAGCCGGAGATCCTGAGCACAGGCATTGCGCCGTTCTTCGGGTCCGGAACAGCCGGAGAGAGCCGATGCCACGCCGCCACGATGTCAGGCGAGCCGTCTTTAGCGAAGGTCTTAATCTCAAGGGTACCCAGGTTCAACGGTATCCGAACCACTGAAACCTTCCCTGCGACGACCCTGACAGACGCCTCAAGCGTAGCGGAACCGGCAAACGCGGACAGCACATAATCTCCCGCATTGAGATGGAAGAGGGCGGGCGCTCCGCTGGATCGGCCGAGTTCCTCGCGACCAACGGAGGTCTTCTGAGAAACGACGAAAAATGCATCTCCGACGGGCGGCCCGTTGGGCGCTTGCTGCGCCTCGGCCACGATGGTGCCCGCATCGAGCGCGATCGTCTTTTCAGCCTTCTCGGTGCCGAGCGTGAACTCTCCGCTGCCCGTCGCGAGGCCGTAGGCCACTTTTGCGCTGTATCGGCCTTCGGGGAGTTTGGCCTTGGCCTGTCCCCCGCCGCCGACCCACAACGGCGCTTCGGCGAGCCGAATTTGGCCCGTGGGCGTAACCTGGATTTTATAAATCTCCCAAGTGACGCCCGCCTCGAGCGGCGGCATGCCCGGTCCAAGAGCAGCCGAAAGAACGACGTTCGCTTCGGTTTGCAAGGGCGGGACGAATTTCTCTTCCGACTCCTTCTCGGGCGATTGATCCGCCGGGGGCGGCGGACTTGACGCTGCAGCAGCGGGAGCCTCGGGCGCATCAGCGTCAGCGTCATTCGTCGGCGTTACCACCGCCACCTTTTGCTGGCCAGCTGCCGTCTGTCCGGACCCGAGCACTTCCCGCAGGTTGCGTTCGAGATCGGCGCCGGACCTCACGCTTATGAATGCGCCGCCCATCGCCTTCGCCGCGCAGGTGAAGTTAGTCGCTGTCTGCTCGGCCATGTTCAGGCCAAGAACCGTTAGCTTGGCTTTGGGGTAAAGACCATGAAGCCGTCCCGCAGCGCCGCAAATATCCCCGATGCAATCGTCTCCTGTTCCGGCGACAAGAATGGCTGAGACTGCCTTTCCAGCCGGCGCGCCCGCAGATTTGAGCGCCGCCTGCAAGGCGTCCATGGCCGGCGCCCGCGCCGCTTTCGGCTGAAGCGTGTTCAACGCCTTGTCCATAGCGCCAAGAGCGCCGCCGGCGGCCTGAAGCGGAACCAACTCGTTGATGTCCTCGCACTTTTTCTGCGGAGATGAGCCGAAGGCCCAGAGCGCGAAAGCGGCGCTGGGATCCATCCGGCTCGCAGCGCTGCTGATGCCCGTTTTTGCCCAGTCCAACTTGCGCTTCTGGGCGAAGTTCGCACCCATTTGCGCGGTGGCGTCCAAAATGACAACGGCGCGGCCTTCCTCCGCCTGGGACGTGAATGCAAAGCTGCACAAGGTGAATGAGACCAGAATGGCTGCAATGATTATCCGCATTTTCTTGACCTTTTCGGTCGTAAAGTAAGGTGCACCGGCCAGCCGGGTCAACCAAGAGGCTAAAAGCGAAACTGCTCTGCGAGGATACGCTCTTCGAGCGCGTGACCTGGATCGAACAGAAGTTTGAGACCGATGCTTCGTTCCTCGCGAATGAGGACGGAGAGCACGTCCCGGAACTCTGCGTGATCGGCCACGGCGCTGACCGGGCGCTTATCGGCTTCCAGAACCGAAATCCTGACCTGCGCCTTGTTCGACAGGAGTGCTCCGCGCCAGCGCCTCGGGCGGAACGGACTGATCGGCGTGAGGGCGAGAAGACGCGCTTTAAGCGGCAGGATCGGCCCCCCGACCGAGAGGTTATAGGCAGTGCTGCCTGCGGGCGTCGAGACAAGAACGCCGTCGCAGATGAGTTCGGTGAGCCGCTCTTTCCCGTCAACGGTAATAGCCAGCCGCGCGCTTTGCGCCGTCTGGCGGAAAAGATGCACCTCGTTGATCGCAAGCGCGTTCAGCTTGTCGCCGGCCAGATTTTCCGCCTGCATCTTCAGGGGATGGATGAGGCTCAGCTTCGCGTCGGACACGCGCTCGACGAGGTCATCTTCTCTGTATTCATTCATCAGGAAGCCGACGGAACCGCGGTGCATCCCGTAAATGGGAACCTCCATCCCCATGAAGCGATGGAGCGTTTGCAGCATGAGCCCGTCGCCGCCCAACGCGATGATCACGCTGGCCGATGCAGGGTCGGCCGCCCCATAGCGCTTTGTCAGCCGTTTCAATGCCGCCTGCGCTTCCGGTGCGGGGCTTGCAACGAAGCCCAGTCGAACCTTATCAGCAAAGAAGGCCGTCTGAGTATGAGCCGGGCTCACCTCGGCCATGATAACTCCTGAGCTTGGACGTCCGGCAAATCGGACAGCGAGCAGATGCTGCACATTCGAGGGAAACCATGGACCAGGAAGCCGAGATGATCGTTCTCTATACCACATTCCCGACCGAAAAGGATGCTCACAAAGTGGGCGAAGAATTGGTAGCCGAAAAACTCGCTGCCTGCGTCAATATCTTTCCCGGTATGGTTTCCATCTATCGGTGGGAAGACGCCATCGAGAATGGAAGCGAGGTGGCAATGCTCGTCAAGACAAGAAAGGAACTCGAGTTACAAGTTTTCCAAGCCCTGGCGGCGAAGCACCCTTATAGCGTTCCCGCTCTTTTCGCGTTTGAGCCGCGCCGGGTGGCCGCCTCCTATCTTGAATGGCTGCGCTGTCAAACAGTCTCAAGCGAAGGGAATTCAAGACCAAAATAAGGCGACCTCACCCCGAACTGATGCCTTTCCGCCACGGATTTACAGCGCCCTCCGGAAAACATCAAAATTATGAAGCACTTAAAGCGTGAATCAACAAACTTGCATTCATAGAGGTTCGCAATCATCTTAAGGACATTAGGCGGGAGAGAGTCATGGGCTGGCAAAGAAAGTTGAAGGAGGCGGCACTGGCGTGCGGCATCGCCTTGTCGCTTGCCCAGCAGATCACGACAGCGGGAGCTTTTTCAACGGAGCCTGTAGCACCTCCGTCCGCGAGCCTACAAGCCAATCCACCCTCACAGTTCATCCAGCCCGGCATTTCCGGGCAGGTGCCCCAGTTTGATCTTAACGATCCCATGGTAGCCGGAGCATCAAAGGGAACGGATGTAACAATTCCAGGGATTGGGACGCTCGGCACTCTTCCGAAATTGGATTTCGGGCTTGAGCTGTTGTACGGCCCCAAGAGCGGATCCGAGGCACTTCAGCTTGATCAGCATGCGCCTGACAACGACATGCAGATCAAGGGCATCTTTACCCACAAGTTTTGATATCCGGTCCCGCGCGAGTTTCCTTTGATGAGCTTGCGCTCAAGACAAAATCTCAAGCTGGCTGGCGCTGCGGCGGTTCATTTGTTGACCGCGACGGGCGGTGTGCTCGGTCTTCTCTCGCTTCTGTCGGCCTGTGACGGCCACTGGGCAATCGCCTTCGCTTGGTTGGGTGCCGCCCTGATCGTGGACGGTGTTGACGGCCCGCTTGCCCGCATGGTCGATGTCAAACGCGTTCTACCCCGTTTCTCGGGAGAAGAGCTCGACCACCTTGTCGACTACATCACCTATGTGACGGTGCCGGCATTCATGGTTGCGCGTGGCGAGATCGTGTCGGAAAGCCTGCGGTTTCCGTTGGCGGCGGTTATCATGCTCGTATCGCTCTACCACTTCTCCGACACCGAAAGTAAGACTGCTGACGGTTATTTCGTCGGTTTCCCCGCCATTTGGAATGTCGTTGTACTCTATTGCTTCGTGCTTGGCTTTTCGCCAGCCGTTTCCGCCTCCATAATCGCAATCTGCGCTGTCTTCACGTTCATACCGCTTTATTGGCTTCACCCGCTGCGGGTGAGGCGGCTGCGGCTTGTTACCTTCGCCGTTGTTTCAGCCTGGGGCGTGGCGGCTGCCGGCGCGATCCTTCACGGTTTTCCTGGAACGCGTGTCGAACAAATTATATTCACCGTAACGGCGATCTATGTCATCACAATCGGCGTAAGCGCCGGAGTTGGAAGCGGCCACCGTTTCGATCGCGTGAAGTGAGAAATCTCTTCTAACAGAAGGCCGCATCAGCGGCAGCGCCTAGATGGAACTCCTCTTCGATCCGGCCGCCTGGGCCAGCCTCATCACTTTGACGGCTTTGGAGGTCGTGCTCGGGATCGACAATATTGTCGTCCTGTCAATCCTGACGCATGCCCTGCCTCAAAAAGAAGCGCAGCGGGCAACGGCGGTGGGACTTGGCTTGGCCCTTGCTTTGCGTCTTGCCTTGCTGTCGGCAATCAGCTGGATCACCCGCCTCACCTACCCCATCTTCAGCGCCGGCGGACAGGATTTTTCCTGGCGCGACCTCATCCTGATCGGTGGCGGCCTCTTCCTGATCGTGAAGGCTACACAGGAAATTCATGCCGAAACAGAAGGCAGAGGAGATCCCTCCGGCATTGCTCGGAACAAAGCCAGCTTCGGCGCCGTCATATCCCAGATCGCGATCATGGACCTCGTCTTCTCCCTCGATTCGATCATTACAGCGGTCGGGCTCGCCAGCCACATAGAAGTGATGGTTGCCGCAATCTGCATCTCGATCGGCATCATGTACGCGGCGGCCGGACCAGTCGGAGCCTTCATCAAACGACACCCGACCACGAAGATGCTCGGCTTGTGTTTTTTGATCCTGATTGGTGTCGCGCTCGTCGCAGACGGCTTCGAGCTTCACATTCCGCGCGGATATATTTATTTCGCGATGGCCTTTGCGGGTGTCGTCGAGACTATCAATATCCGGGCTAAAGGCTCTGCAAGCCGTCGAAGCCCGATATCCTACGCAAGCGGGGAAACCGAACTTGAGGCCGAGCCACAATGCCCGCCTCCGCTACGAGCACGGCCAACCAAGGAAGGCGCGGCGCCCCATCCGGCAGGAGGAATGAGAACCCAGCGCAGGAGAAGCCGAAAGAAATAGGCCTTGGCGCCATTTTATCACCATCAATGAGGCCGTCTCAGCGCCTTCGGCCCAGATTTCGTCCATAAGCGCGAATAGCCAGAACATTGGAAAGCTTAACCGGAAAGAATCATGCGCGCCTTGATTGTCTCCGCCGTGCTGGCGCTTTCGATTGTTACAGCAACCGAGAGATGCGCCGCCGAGCAGGTAACCCTGGATTATCTCGGTCTTGAACTCTCGGCCAATCTTGAGATCGCCTCGGGCAAGTCACTTAAAAACGAAGTCGTTCTTTTAGTGCATGACACGCTCGGCCACGACCGGATGGAGTTGATGGCAGCGCTTCAGGATAGCCTGCGCGATCAGGGCATAAGCTCGCTCGCCATAACGCTCGGGCTCGGCATGGATAAGCGGCACGGCATGTTTGATTGCGCGATGGAACAGGATCACCGCCATGAAGACGCCGTCGACGAAATCGCAGGCTGGGTTCAATGGCTGAAAGAGAAAGGCGCAACCTCCATCACAGTGGCGGGCCACGGGCGTGGCGCCAATCAGGTGGCACTTTATGCCATCAATCGCTTGGACAAGACTGTGAAGCGCGCCGTGCTCATGTCGCCGTTAATGCAGAGCGAAGAGAAGGCCGAGGCGGAGTATAGCGCGCGTTTTGGACAATCCCTACGGCAAGAGCTAGCGAAAGCCGAGGAGCTTGCGGCCAGCGAACGCGGTAATCTGTTTGTCGACGTGCCAGGATTTTCTGACTTGCTCGAAGCCCCAGGTAACGGCCGGGACTTTCGCGAATTACTACAGCGCAAATGCCAAGTTCAAGACGACGAACCTGCTGCAAAGCATCAAGGTTCCCGTGCTGATTGCCGTTGGCGATGCAGACCCGGTCCTGAGCGAGATCAAGGCAGCAGAACCGGAATTCTCAGGCCTCAAGACTGTAACAATGGCCGTGATTCCCGGAGCGGACCAGGATTTCAGGGATATGGGAGCCGATGACCTAGCCCGCAAAATCAAAGAGTTCATCGGCCATAAATTGCAGGGTTAGGCGGCCTAGATCAACCCGCGTTGATCGAAGTATACTTACTTGCGAACATAGGAGCCGGGAGCATCTTCAAGCGGCTTGTAAACGCCGCCGCCATGTTCAGGCGGAGGAATTCGTGCGCCTGACAGCGAAGATAGCCACCCCTTATAGTCGAGCCACCACGAGCCCGGATGCTCCTTCGCCTTCGCAACGAATGCATCGATCGTGGGCAGAACCTTGGCGTCGCCTTCCTCAAGAATCGAATACTGGTATTTTTGCTTGGCAGGCGGGTTGATCACGCCTGCAATATGCCCCGAGCCCGCAAGAACGAAACGGACCGGGCCACCAAAAAGCTTGGCGCCGTTCAAAACGGACTGAGCCGGGGCAATGTGATCCTCCTTCGCGGCCACATCGTAGATGGGAGCCGTAATCTTGCTGAGGTCGAGGGTCACCCCGCCCAGCTTCAGAAGTCCCTGCGCGAGCGTGTTCTTCATGTAGAACTCCCGCAGGTAGAAGCTGTGATTGGCAGGCGGCATCCGCGTCGAATCCGAGTTCCAGTAAAGAAGGTCGAACGGGAATGGCTGCTTACCAAGCAGGTAATTGTTGACGATGTAGGGCCAGATCAGGTCTTTCGGGCGCAGTGCGTTGAACACCGCCGCCATCCGCGCACCATCCAGGAACCCTTTTTCCGCCATCAAGTCCTCGAGCGCCTTCAGCTGCTCGTCATCGATGAAGACGAGCAAATCACCAGCTTTCGTGAAGTCGGTCTGGGCCGTGAAAAGCGTCGCTGAGTTGATGCGATGGTCATCCGACGCCGCCATATAGGCGAGCGTGCATGCGAGCAGCGTTCCGCCCACGCAGTAACCGAGCGTGTTCGTATACGGCTGGCCGGTGATGCGCAGCACCGTGTCAACGCCCGCCATAACCCCCTCGAGCATGTAGTCTTCGAAGGTTTTTGAAGCGAGCCTCTCATCTGGATTCACCCAGGAGATCACAAAGACCGTGAATCCCTGGTCTACCAGCCACTTTATGAAGGACTTGGGCGGCGTGAGATCCAGGATATAGTATTTGTTGATCCACGGCGGCACGATGAGCATCGGCACTGCATGGACGGTCTCGGTCGTCGGCGAGTACTGAATGAGCTGTAAGAGCTCGTTCTGATAGACCACCTTCCCGGGCGTCACCGCGAGATTCTTGCCCACCTCGAAGGCCGACATGTCCGTCTGCCGTACCCGGAGAAGCTCACCGGAATGGTCGAGGTCCTCCATAAGATGGGTCATGCCTTCGGCGAGATTCTTCGCTCCCGTTGATACCGTTGCGCGGATGACTTCGGGGTTTGTAAATGGAAAATTCGAGGGCGAGAGCGCGCTCACAATCTGGTTCAGATAAAACTCGGCGCGGTGCTTGACGTGAGCATCGACAGTCGACGCATTGTGAACCATGTCTTCGGCCCATTTGCCCCCCAGCAAATAGGCCTGCTTCAGAAAATCGAAGAAGGCGTTTTCCGTCCATTCCTTGTCCCTGAACCGGGGATCGTGCGCCGACGGCGCGATCATCGGTTCGACCTTCTCGCCAATAAAGCGCTTATAGGTGCGGCCCCACAGCTCGATCATATCCTCGCTGAGCTTTGCCTGGGCTTCGCTATAGGCTTTCGGATCGTTCATCCAATATTGGAGAATGGGGGCGAACAACTTCCCGGAGTTGGCCATGCCGTTCGCAACCGTAAACGCGCCGTGGCGCTTATCCTTGTCTTCGACAATCTTCGCGATGACCTGGCCGGTTTTTTCAACGGATCGCATCAGATTGGTGACGAATTCCTCCGGCGACTGCAAACCGGTCAAAGATTTCTCAACCGGGCTGACCGCCTTCTCTGGCTTTTCGCGTTTTTCAGCCAGCCGGCGTTTTTCCGATATTCCGCGCTTATCAGACATTCGGCGCTTCCTCGTTCCCAACCCGTACAGTTATTGAATACTTCACGCCCGGGACGCAACCCAGGCACCGGTATTAGTATAACACTTTTGGCGTTGTTTTATGAAGGGCTCCGCCCGCTCTATTTTAATAGCGGCGAAGAAGAGCCACGAGCTTGCCTTGGATTTTCACCCGGTCCGGTCCGAAGATGCGGGTCTCGAACGCCGGATTGGCTGGTTCGAGGGCAATCGATTGTCCCTTTTTGCGCAGGCGCTTAAGCGTGGCCTCTTCGTCGTCGATAAGGGCAACGACGATCTCCCCGCTTTCCGCTGTTGGGGTGCGTTTCAGGATAACGGTATCCCCCTCCTGAATGCCCGCTTCGATCATCGAATTGCCGCGAACCTCGAGCGCAAAATGCTCACCCTGGGAAAGGAACTCAAGCGGCATGATAAGCACGTGGCTCTGCTCCTCGATCGCGGAACGAGGAACGCCTGCTGCAATCCGTCCCATGACCGGAACCTGAATGCCGCCGTCTTCACGGTCACGGATGAACGCCGCCGGGGGGCTTTCCTCGAACGACGAGCGTCGCGTTCCCTCGATAACCGTCGGCATGAAACCGCCGCGGCGCCTATCGGCATCGAATACATTCCGCCCGCGCTCGGGCATCTTCATGACTTCCAGCGCACGGGCGCGATGGGGAAGCCTCCTTATGAATCCGCGCTCCTCAAGCGCCATGATGAGGCGGTGAATGCCCGATTTTGACTTGAGCTCCAACGCCTCTTTCATCTCGTCAAACGACGGCGGAACGCCGGTTGCCTCGATACGCTCATTGATGAAAAGAAGCAGTTGCTTTTGCTTTGGCGTCAGCATGACAGCCCCAAACAGAGTGCCGGATTTGGCTTGTACAAACCGGGAACATCAATAAGCGTTCTCTTTGCGTTCCGCAAGGGTAAAACGCCGCTGCAGCGCGGATGTCAAAAATCGAGCGGGATTACAGGTACAAGCGCCCCTGACGGGAGGGCTGGTCCGCGCGCGGGCCGCACGAGAAGACAATCGGCCTTTGCGAAAGCGTTCATGAGCGAGCTATCCTGATCGCCGATTGGAGTGACCCCATCCCCGGAAAGCTGCGCTCGCATGTAATGCTCACGTTCGCCGTTCGCCTCAACAGGAACGGCGAGCCGAACGGGAAGCGGTTCGTCGCGGCGGAAGCACCCGAGAAACCGGTCGAGCAGCGGCTTTAAAAAAACGCGCGCGCAGACTGTTGCGGAAGCGGGATTGCCAGGCATGCTCAGGATGCGCTGACTGCCCAGGAAGCCGAACATGGCGGGCTTGCCCGGGCGCATCGCCACACGAAGCACTTCGAACCGTGCCCCCATATCTTCGAGCGTGCCGCGAACCAGATCGTGCTCGCCGACGGATGCGCCGCCGATGGTCAAAAGTACATCGGCCTTTTGCCCGTTGCGAACGCATGCCTCGAGGCTTTCCTTGCTGTCCCGCGCGAGGTCGAGAAGAATGGTTTCGCCACCCCAGGCTGCGATGGCAGCCTTCATGCCCGCAGGAATCGATGAAATGACTTGGTCCGCAGCCGGCGACTGTCCCGGTTGCACGAGTTCGTCGCCATTCGCCAAAACGGCAACGATGGGCTTCCGCCTTACCGGCACTATCGGGTAGTTCATGGCGGCGGCCAGCATCAGTTGCCGGCTTTGCAGCTCAATCCCAGCGGCGAGCAGGATTTCGCCTTCCGCGAAATCATAGCCCTGCGGGCGGACGTATTCCCCGAGAGATGCAGTTTCCAGGATTTCGACCGTCCCGTCGCCAGCGGCCCTGGTGTTCTCCTGGATGACGATGGTGTCGGCCCCAGCCGGGACCGGTGCACCGGTGAAAATGCGGACGGCTTCACCGGCTCCAACTTCGCCGTTGAAACCGTGACCAGCGGCCGATCCGCCAATCACCTTTAGGCAAGCGGGAGTGGATGCGATGTCGGCGGTACGAACGGCGTAGCCATCCATGGCCGACGCCGCGAAGGGCGGTTGCGTCAGCTTCGCCCTGAGGTCTTCCGCGAGGATGCGGCCCGCAGCCTCAAAGGTCGAGACCGCTTCGGCGTTCAGAGGCGCGACGCCGTTCACAATGGCGGCCTGCACTTCGGCCACCGAAACCAAAGTCATGGCTGCCTCGTGCGACCCGGCGTGGAAGCGTGAAAGTCGCCGGATTTGCCACCTGTCTTGGACAGGAGGCGAATGCCTTCAATGCGCATACCTTTGTCCCGCGCCTTCAGCATATCGTAGAGCGTCAAGCAGCTCACCGACACCGCCGTCAGCGCTTCCATTTCAACGCCGGTCTGGCCAAGGGCTTTCGCAATCGCCTCGACGCGGACGCCCGGCGTTTCTCTCAACAGCTCGAAATCGACCGTCACTTTGCTCAAGGCAAGGGGATGGCAAAGCGGAATCAGATCAGACGTTCGTTTCGCCGCCATGATGCCTGCAATTCGAGCCGCGGCGAGCACGTCCCCTTTCGGCGCATCCCCCTCCTCGATCAGACGCAGCGTGGTGAACTCCATAACAACAAAGCCTTCGGCGGTCGCAACCCGCTCCGTGACTGCCTTCCCGGCCACATCGACCATGGACGCCTCGCCTCTGGCATTGAGGTGGGTCAGTTCGCTCATGCGTCGGCGACCTGTCTTTCCCGTTCACAGGCGGGCGAGAGCAGCGTTCGCGTTGCGTCTTCAATGTCCTGGTGCCGCATAAGGCTCTCCCCCACAAGAAAAGCGCTGGCCCCCGTGCGCGTAAGCCGCGCAATGTCGGCTGGCGTGAAAATTCCGCTCTCCGACACGATAATGCGGCCCGGCGGAATCAGTTGCGTCAGCTCTTCTGTCGTTTCGAGATGCGTCTCGAAGGTGTTGAGATCGCGATTGTTGATGCCGATCAGCCAAGCGTTCAGCAAAAGCGCGCGCTCCAACTCTTCCTGATTATGAACCTCGACAAGCACCGACATATCCATAGCGCGGGCAGTGGAGAAAAGCTCGCCGGCAAGCCCATCAGATGTGCACGCCATGATGATGAGGATGCAGTCTGCACCCATGGCACGGGCTTCGGTAACCTGATAGGGGTCGACCATGAAGTCTTTTCGAAGCACCGGCAGGCGCGTGGCACCGCGAGCCGCGATCAGCGCCTCGGGCGAACCTTGAAAAGAGGGGCCATCCGTCAGAACGGAAAGGCAAGCCGCGCCCCCACGCTCATAGGCTTTTGCGATGGCCGCCGGATCAAAATCGGCTCGGATCAGGCCGCGCGATGGGCTCGCCTTCTTGACTTCCGCAATGAGACCGGGCTCTACCCGGGCACATTTTCTCGACAGTGCACCAAAGAAATCGCGCAAACACGGTGCGGCAGCAGCTTGCTCCTCAAGCTCGGCTAGCGGAGTCTTCGCCTTGGCTCTCGCGACTTCTTCCTTTTTATAGGCGACAATGCTGTCGAGAATGCTCATAGCGCCACCGTTTGTTTCTCATAATTTTACGTACGGGTTGTGGCGACTATCAGATGGCAGAACGCCGCAATCGCTCAAGCGTTTTCCGCCGCGAGCATTCGAAGATTGCAATTTAACATTACTTTGCATCGACCACTGATTCTGGTTGCGCAAAGGTGTCATCCCTGCTTGCTGCAATAAGAGCATCGAGCGCTTTCTCTGCGCGGCCATCGTCGATCGAGGAGGCGGCGAGGCGTGCGCCTTCATTCAAGGTGCCGGCTCTTCGCCCGATGATGAATGCGGCGGCGGCATTCAGGAGAACGACGTCCCGGAAAGGACCTTTCTTGCCGCGCAAAAGCTCTCGCATCGCGACCGCGCAATCCTCTGCCGAGCCACCCTGCAGGTCGGACAGGCGCGCTTCAGGCAATCCCGCATCGTTCGGGTGAACCTCAAAGGAGGAAAGCTTGCCGTCTTTCAATTCAATCACGCGGCTAATTCCGGTCGTCGAAAGCTCGTCCATGCCGCCGGCTCCATGAACGGCCCAGACATGCTCGGCGCCCCCCCGCTTCAGCACCTCAGCCATCGGGGAAAGCCACTGTTCCGAATAGGCGCCGATGAGCAAGCGTTTGGCGCCAGCGGGATTGAGGAGCGGCCCGAGAAGGTTGAAAATGGTCCGCAGTTTCAGGCCCTGGCGCACCGGAGCCGCATAGCGCATTGCCGGGTGGTGTGTTGGCGCCCAGAGAAAGGCCAGTCCGGCACGCTCAAAGCAATGCGATATGCGCTCGGACGGCATCCTGATCGTGACGCCGAGCTTTTCGAGCACATCCGCCGCGCCCGATTTCGAAGATACGGCCCTGTTCCCGTGCTTCGCCACTGGCACGCCCGCCCCAGCCAGCACAAATGAGGTCGCCGTCGAGATGTTGAACGTCCCCTTGGCGTCGCCCCCCGTGCCAACGATATCGATGGCGCCTTCGGGAGCAGTCGCGGGCACCATGAGCATCCTCATAGCGGCGACCGCGCCCGCGATTTCGTCAACCGTTTCACCGCGCGCTTTCAACGCCACGAGAAACCCTGCCATTTCAATCTCGGAAACAGCCCCCTGCATAATGCAGGTGAATGCCTCTCGCGCTTCCTCCTCGGAAAGGCAGGCACCACCTGCGGCTTTCTCGAAATGAGGACGAAACGCGGCGGCAAGGTCGGGCTTGAGCGTGTCTTGCATGGCCTGGCTCAAGCAACGGTCGCGCGTCCGGCGGCGGGTTCAAGAGCAGGCAGCGCGAGCCCCTCTTTTCGCGGAGACCAGCGCACGTCTGCAAGGATGAGGAAGTTCGCCAGGATCGCGTGGCCATTTGCGCTCGCGATGCTTTCGGGGTGGAATTGCACGCCAAAAGTCGGCTCGTCGCGATGCTCAAGCGCCATGATCAGGCCATCGGATGTGCGCGCCGTCGAAGCGAGGCAAGCCGGCAGCGTATCCGCCTCGACAATGAGCGAATGGTAGCGCGTTGCCTCGAAGGCGTTCGGCAATCCGCGGAAGAGGCTCGTTCCCTCATGATAGATTTTCGAGAGCTTGCCGTGCATTAAAACGGGCGCGCGGATCACGCGGCCGCCGAAAGCCTGACCGATGGTCTGGTGACCTAGGCACACGCCCAGCAGTGGAATGCGCCCTTTGTTCTCCTTCACGAGGTCAAGGCAGATGCCAGCCTCGTTCGGCGTGCACGGCCCCGGCGACATGACGATCGCCTCGGGCTTCTCCTCCATCACGGCAGCCGCCGTCTTCTCGTCATTACGGTAGACGCGCACATCGACGCCAAGATCGCCGAAATAATGGACGAGATTGTAGGTGAAGCTGTCGTAGTTATCGATAATCGTAATCACTGTTTTTGTCCTTGGCCCGAAGGCGAAAGCGTATTCGGCGACATGTTCAGCGCGAGATGGCCGGTCGCGGGCTGCAGGTCCTTCCAGAGATCTTCATCGAACTCCAAAGTCACGACTGCCGCTGTCGGAAGCTTATCCTTGAGTTGCTGCCGCTCCGGGCCGGCTGCTGCGAGCATCTCCGCGAGGTCTTGAAGGCCGGGATTGTGGCCGACGATCATGACGTGGTCCACATCCTCAGCTGCGTCCTTCAGGACCTTTAACAGAGTTTGGGCGCTCGCCTCATACAGCTTCTTATCGAAGCGGACTTCCGGCGGATTGTCCCAAGCTTCCGCGGAGGCAAGCGTCAGCGTCTGGCGCGTGCGCACCGAGGGCGAGCACAAAATCAGATTGGGGCGCAAATGCCGCTCCCGCATGGCCGCGCCCATTTTCGGCGCGGCTTTAAGTCCGCGATCCGCCAAGGGGCGATCGAAATCATCAAGGCGCGGATTGTCCTTCTCACCGGACTTGGCGTGGCGAAAGAGCGTCACCGTCTTCATTGGACAACCTGATCCTCCGCGCTACCGTCCCCGGCTCGCTTGCCCGGCAAACCGCACCGCCTCTTCGGCAGCCCGGAACAAAGCCCGCGCCTTGTTCTCGCACTCCGCTTGCTCGGACGCGGGAACGGAATCAGCGACGATGCCAGCGCCAGCCTGAACGTACATCATGCCATCTTTAACGATCGCCGTCCGAAGCGCAATGCAGGTATCCATTTCCCCGTTGGCGGCAAAGTATCCGATGCAGCCTGCGTAAACGCCGCGCTTTTCGGGTTCGAGTTCGTCGATGATCTCCATGGCGCGGACTTTCGGCGCGCCGGATACCGTGCCCGCGGGAAAGCCTGCCATAAGCGCGTCGATGGAATCGTGCTTTGCATCGAGCCGCCCGGCCACGTTCGAGACGATGTGCATGACCTGGCTGTAGTATTCCAGGAAGAAGCTATCGGTCACCCGCACGGAAGACGTCTCGGCGACACGGCCGACATCGTTGCGGCCAAGATCGAGCAGCATCAGATGTTCGGCGCGCTCCTTGGTGTCGGCGAGAAGCTCTGCGGCTAGGCGCTTGTCCTCCTCTGGCGTTGCGCCTCGAGGCCGCGTACCGGCTATCGGCCTGATCGTGACCTCACCTTCGCGAACCCGCACGAGTATTTCTGGGCTCGAACCCGCTACGGCAAAGTTTCCAAAATTGAGGAAATAGAGAAACGGTGCAGGATTGATCCGTCGCAAGGCGCGGTAAAGGGCAAAAGGCTGCAGATCGAACCGCGTGGCGAACCGCTGCGAGAGCACGACCTGAAAAATATCGCCCGCGCCGATGTATTCCTTTGCGCAGCTGACCATGGCCATGTAGTCGTCCGGCGCCATGTTTGATGTTGCCGCGGCGATTGCGGCATCGAGGCCGTTGGCGGAGGAGGCGTGTGCGCTTTTCGTTTCGAGAGCGTCCTGGACCTGTGTCAACCGGTCGATGGCGCGGGAGTAGGCTGTCTTGGCCGGGATAGTCTTCTGCGGCCGGACGGTGGTCACGATCGTCATCTCGTCCTTCACGGCGTCGAAGATGACCATGATCGTGGGCCGCATGAGGAGCGCATCGGGCACCCCGATGGGGTCCGGCTTTTGCGCAGGCAGCCGCTCGACAAGACGCACGGTGTCGTAGCCCAGATAGCCGAAGACGCCCGCAGACATGGGTGGCAAGTGCTCGGGAATATCGACGCGGGATGCCTCCAGAAGCGCTCGAAGAGCGCTTAGCGTGCCTCCCTGGCAAGGGTGAAACGCCGAAGCGTCATCAAGCGGCGCAGTGTTGATCTCCGCGCAATCTCCATGAGCCCGCCACAGAATGTCCGGATCGAGACCGATGATGGAATAGCGGCCGCGCACCGCGCCACCCTCGACCGACTCGAGAAGGAAGGAGTAAGGGCGGTCTGCCGCCAGCTTGAGCATTGCCGCCACCGGCGTCTCAAGGTCCGCGACAAGGCGCATTGAAATGAGTTGGGCTTCACCGGCGCCGTATCGCTCGAAGAAATCGGAAGACGAAGGCTCGACCTTCATTGATTTGCGATCTCGTAAAGTTGCGTTTCTCTTGGCTCAATCAAAGCAAAGAGGCCCGCCATCGGAATCTATTCACCGCCTTCATAGGTGCCCCCCGAGACGGCAGAAAAGTTCTTCTGATCGATGGTTACGCCAGCGGTCTTCATGATGCCGCCCAGATATTCCGCGTAATTATCATCGGCGATTTGTTTTCCGAGTTGCTGCTCAAGTCCGCGGGCCTGGCTCTCGTTGAGCGGGGCCGGTAGCGTAATTTTCTCGACCTCGAATATGACGCGGGACTCGGCTTCCGAAGCTGACCCCGCGCCTTGCTCTGCAAGCGTAAAGGCCTGCGCGATCGCGGCTGGCGGGATACCCTCTTCCTTTGATTCGCGCTTCAAGGGCTGACTTGTCTTGACCTCGGCGCCAACGCTCTTCGCGACATCAGCGATCGGTTCGGCGCGGTTGAGGCGCGCCACAAGATCACGAGCCTTCTCGGCGAGCTTGCTCTGGATCTGCTCTCTGCGCCAAGCAGCCTCGACATCGGCCTTCACCTCATCGAGCGGCTTCTGCCTGGGCTTCACGATATCCTGCACTTCGTACCAGGCATAGCCTCCGCCCGGCAGCCGCAGGGCCTCGTTTTCGACACCGACGTCGGACTTGAATGCTGCTTCGACCAACGTCGCGATCGGAACGCCAGGCAGTTCGACAGGCTTGCCTTCGGCGGTTTTGCCCGTGCGGTCAAACGTGACCTCTTCCAGGGGAAGATTCAGCTTCTTCGCGCTGTCGGCGAGCACCACCCCGGTCGCGCGGTCCTCTTCGAAGGCCTTGATGAGCCGGGCATTTTCAGCCGTTGCGCGAGCCTTCAGAATGTCCGCGCGGATTTGCTCCTTGACCTCATTGTAGCTCTTCTCCTGCCCGGGAATGACCTCCAGCACACGCATAATCACGGAGGAGAGCGGGCCATCGGCCGGCCTGCTGACCCAACCTTTGTCGGTCGAGAAGGCTTCCTCTACAATGGCGTGGCTGGTCGCAAATTTCTGAGAGAACTCCTTCTTGGACACAAGCCCGATATCGAGCTCAGGCTGCTTGAAGCCTGCCTGCTTGGCCACGTCAAGGAAGTCCTTCCCCGCTTTCAGCTCCTGATAAGCGGCATCGGCCGCCGCTTTCGTCTTGAATGGAATGAGTTCAATCTTCCGGCGTTCGGGGACAGCGTAAACGGTGGCCTTGGCTGCGTATTCGGCCTTGAGATCGTCTTCGGAGACAACGATTTTGCTCGCAACAGACTGCGGCGTGATCGCGAGCACGGCGACTTTACGCAATTCCGGCGCCATGAACTGGGTCTTGCGCTCATCATAATAGCTCTTCAGTGCCTCTTCGGATGGCGCCTCGATCGAACCTGCCGCGTCGGCGCGAAGGGTAAAATAGGCGAGCGTGCGCTGCTCATTGCTGTATCTATTGTAGGCTTCCAGCAAAGCTTTCGAGGTGACGGCGCTTTTGTCAAAAATCCCCTGAACCTGCCGCCGGATCAGATCGCTCTTATACTCCTGCTCGAAAAAGGGAGCGGCATAGCCGATCTGCTGCAGAAACTGTTCATACTTCTTGGGGCTGAATGCACCGGGAGGGTCCTGGAACATCGCCGTGCCGGTGATCGCCTCCCGCAGACCCGCCTCGGACAATCCGAGCCCGAGCTTGCCGGCCTCGAGATCGACAGTTGCGTCCTGGATAAGCCCCTGCAAAACGCGGTTCGGTAAACCGAAGGCTTTCGCTTCCTGTGGGGAGATTCGGCGCCCGGCCCTTTGACTCAGGTTCTCGATCACCCTCTGATAGGCGCGGCGAAATTGCTCGGGGGTGATATCCTCGGAGCCGACTTTCGCGACAGTCTGGTGGCTGTAGCGGTCGAAATAGTTGTTTCCGCCCATACTGATCGCAAACGCGCCAATGAGAATGGCGAACATGATGAAAGCAGCCGCTTTCCGAAGCACATGCATCATAGGGGTGGGCGTCCTTACACGCTTAAGATAAAGCGGGCCTTGATTCTGGCGGGCATTTCTTGCAGGGTCCGCGTTGCGGTAATTTAGAGAATAAAAACGTCCGCGCAATATTAAGATTTGCGCAGATAGCCAGCTTCAACACATTCGTGGGCCAAGCCGCCCCCGGTTAGGGAGATGACATGACAGGACCGAAACTTTACGTCGCAGGCAATTGGAAAATGAACGGATTGCAGGCCGACCTCAAGGAAATCGAGTCGGTCAAGGCTGGGGTCACGGCCGCCGGGCCGGATGTCGCGATCTTTCCGCCCGCGACGCTTTTGCATCAAGCGGCTTCGCTGGCTAAGGGATCGCCGGTGGAAATTGGCGCACAGGATTGTCATTCACAGCCAAAGGGCGCTTACACGGGTGACCTCTCAGCGCCTATTCTGAAGGACGCCGGGGCCACGGCTGTGATCGTCGGCCACAGTGAGAGGCGGAGCGGCCATGGCGAGACAAGCCGCGATGTTCACGCGAAGGCGTCTGCGGCGTTGAAGGCGGGGCTGAAAGCCATTGTTTGCATCGGGGAAACGAAAGGCGAGCGCCTGGCGGGTCTTGCTCCCGCTGTGTGTGCGCGGCAAGTCGCGGCGAGCCTGCCGGCGGAGAGCACCCCGGACACCGTTATCGTCGCCTATGAACCCGTGTGGGCGATCGGCACCGGTTTATCCCCCACGATACCGGATATTACAGCCATCCACGAAGTCGTCCGGAGCGAGCTCAAGAAGCACTTTCCCGGCAGCGAGGGGAAGCATTGGCGCGTGCTTTACGGAGGGTCCGTCACGGCAGCCAACGCCGCATCGATCTTTGAGAGCAACGAGGTTGATGGCGTTCTCGTAGGCGGAGCCAGTTTGAGCGCGGCTTCTTTTCTCGCTATTATCGCCGCGGCCAAGGCAGCCTCGGAGCGGCGTCCGTCCGTGAAATAAAGGAAAGCTTGAATGAGATCCTTTGCGCCCACTTATCTCAGCTTTTCCCGTTTCGCGGCCTGGGCGCTTTTTTTAAGCGCTCCTGCTTTTCTCCCGGTTAGCGCGCTTGCGGCTCCTTTGGATAAGACTGCTTGCGCAAAACTTTCACAGGATCTTCAGAACTTGAAGGCGCTCGATGTTGACAAGCTGATGGAACGTGGACCGGCTTGGGCGGCCGGTCACCTTTCCCCCGGGGATCTGGCTCTCGTCAGGCAATATATCGACCTCGACGAGCAGATGAAGTTTCGCTGCGACGCACCGGGTTCGCTCGTGCGCCTGAAGCACCTCGAGGACGAAGACGAGGATAATGGCGCGAAGCCCGCAGACGACGCCTCCGGTGCGAAGGATCGCAGCGAAAGCGCTCCTTCAAAGCCCCCAAAACCCAAAACGGCCAAGGCGCCCGAGAAGGCGAAGCGGCCAGCCGAAGCCAGTTCCGCAGGCTCACGGTAGCGGCACTTCGGTTTTGACGGCTTGACTTGCCGTCGAAACCGGTCATGTATGATGGCATCTTCCCCCAATTTCGACCGGTAGAAAGTTTATGGGCACCATCCTTCTTGTCGTTTACATCACGGCCGCGATCTCGATGATTGTGCTCATCCTTCTCCAAAGGTCTGAAGGCGGTGCGCTGGGCATAGGAGGAGGCGGCGGCGGCGGCTTGGTGAGTGGCCGTGGCGCGGCAAATCTCCTGACCCGAGTTACTACGGTTCTCGCCACGATTTTCTTCCTCGGGGCGATTGGGCTTGGTGTCCTCAGCCACCGGACGCCGCCATCGTCGGCCGTTGTCGGCGGCCCGGCGAAGGCGCCCGCCGGAGAGAGCACACCCGCCTCGGAACCGGCGCCGATGGAGCAAGCGCCGAGCAGCCTTCCCGCGCTCAAGCTGCCCAAGCTCAAGCCGGAAACGGCGCCCGCACAATCGTCTAGCCCTTCAGCGCCGGCGCCGGAAATGCCTGCGATGCCGCAACTTCCGCAGTCGCAGTAAGCGCCGTAGAGCGGCCCGCGTCAGTTTGAACGCGGATAAGCTGCTCCAGTACTTTAGAATCGATCAACTTTTGCGCCTTTAATCGATCCCGGTTAAAGGCGCGTTGATCTTGCGCAAGAGCGGTCGCCATCCTACGGCTGACGCACCCGTTGAAAACCGCGAGCTTGCCCTTCCTCTTGGGGTAGCAAAGCATTACCTTTCGAGTCCATGGCGCGATACATCTTTATTACCGGCGGCGTGGTTTCATCGTTAGGTAAGGGTTTGGCATCGGCGGCGCTTGGCGCGCTGCTGAAGGCCCGGGGTTATTCCGTACGGCTTCGCAAGCTCGATCCGTACCTCAATGTCGATCCAGGCACGATGAGCCCCTATCAGCACGGGGAGGTTTTCGTCACCGACGACGGCGCGGAAACCGATCTCGATCTCGGGCATTACGAGCGATTCACCGGCGTATCCGCGCGCCGCGACGACAACATCACGACAGGCCGGATTTATCAGAACGTCCTGTCCGCCGAACGGCGCGGCGACTATCTCGGCGGCACGGTGCAGGTCGTGCCCCACGTGACGAACGCCATCAAGGACTTCATCCTGACGGGCAACGAGGGAGCCGACTTCGTACTCGTGGAAATCGGCGGCACCGTCGGCGATATCGAAGGGCTTCCCTTCTTCGAGGCCATCCGTCAGCTCGGCAACGATCTCCCGCGCGGAAGAGTGATCTTCATTCACCTGACGCTTCTGCCTTTCATTCAGGCGGCGGGCGAGTTGAAGACGAAGCCCACGCAGCATTCCGTAAAAGAGCTTCGGTCCATCGGCATCCAGCCGGACATCCTTCTCTGCCGCTCGGAGCATCCAATCCCGAAAAGCGACAGGGCCAAGATCGCGCTGTTCTGTAACGTCCGCGAAAGCGCCGTGATCCCGGCGCTCGATGTTCACAACATCTACGATGTTCCGCTTGCCTATCACGAGGAGGGCCTCGACCGAGAGGTGCTGGCGGCGTTCGGCATCGACGGCGCGCCAGAGCCTTCTCTCCAAATCTGGCGAGAGATCTCCCATCGCATCGCGCATCCGGACGGCGAGGTGTCGATCGCCATAGTCGGCAAATACACGAATCTGAAGGACGCTTACAAGTCCCTGATGGAGGCCCTGGCGCATGGAGGCATCAGCCAGGGCGTCCGCGTGAACATCAATTGGCTGGACGCCGAACTGTTCGAGAAAGGCGATCCCAGCGCGCACCTCGAAAACATCCATGGCATCATCGTGCCGGGTGGCTTTGGCGAGCGCGGCGCCGAGGGCAAGATCGAGGCCGCGCGTTATGCGCGTGTCAGGAAAGTGCCCTACCTTGGCATTTGCTTCGGCATGCAGATGGCTGTCATCGAAATGGCGCGCCATGTCGCTGGGATCAACGGCGCAAGCTCCACCGAGTTTGGTCCCGCCGCCGAGCCGGTCGTCGGCTTGATGACGGAATGGATAAGCGGCGCCACGGCGCAGCAGCGCAGCGCCACGAGCGACAAGGGCGGCACCATGCGGCTCGGAGCCTTTGAGGCGGTCCTCGCGGAGGGCAGCCAGGTCGCGCGCATCTACGGCCGAGAGCGCATCAGCGAGCGCCATCGCCACCGCTATGAGGTCAACATCTCCTATCGCGAACGGCTGGAGAGGGCGGGGTTGCGTTTCTCAGGCATGTCGCCGGACAAGAAGCTGCCGGAAATTATCGAGATACCGGGCCATCCCTGGTTCATCGGCGTGCAGTTTCATCCCGAACTGAAGTCCCGGCCCTTCGAACCTCATCCACTTTTTTCGTCCTTCGTCGGCGCCGCTGTCACCCAGAGCAGGCTCGTTTAGCATGGCCGTCAATCCAAACTCCATCGTGGAGGTCGGTGGCGTTCGCATCGGCAATACCTTGCCGCTTTCCCTTTTTGCGGGTCCGTGTCAGCTGGAAAGCCGGGCGCACGCCCTTGAAATGGCCTCCGCGCTCAAAGAGATCGCTGCGCGCCTCGGCATCGGGCTCGTCTTTAAGACATCGTTCGACAAGGCGAACCGCACCAGCGCGAACAGCGCGCGCGGGATCGGCCTCACGGCGGCGCTCCCCATCTTCGCGGAGATTTGCGAAAAGCTCGGCCTTCCGGTGGTCACCGATGTTCACGAAGCCTCGCAATGCGCGTCCGTGGCGGAGGCCGTGGATGTGCTGCAAATCCCCGCGTTCCTGTGCAGGCAGACCGACCTTTTAATCGCAGCCGCCGAAACCGGGCGCGCGGTGAAGATCAAGAAAGGCCAGTTCCTCGCGCCCTGGGACATGAAAAATGTGGTCGCCAAGGTGCTTGCGGCTGGCAACCCCAATGTGATGGTCACCGAGCGCGGCGTGAGTTTCGGCTACAACACGCTCGTGTCCGACATGCGCGCTCTGCCGATCCTTGCCGAAACAGGGTGCCCCGTTGTTTTCGACGCCACCCACTCCGTGCAACAGCCTGGCGGACAGGGCACGGCCAGCGGGGGCGAGCGCCGCTTTGTGCCGGTGCTGGCCCGCGCCGCTGTTGCGGTCGGGGTCGCGGCTGTCTTTATCGAGACGCATCAAGACCCCGATCGCGCGCCTTCCGATGGGCCGAACATGCTGCCGCTTTCGTCGCTCGAAGCGCTGTTGCGCGAGCTTCTGGATTTGGACAAGCTTGCAAAAGCAAGGGCGGTCATCCGGTAAGATTTCACGCCTTGCCGGCAGGTTAACGAGACCGCCAGCCCGCTCCACCCACCGAGCGAACGCCATCGGCTCCACCTGGACATGCCCGGCCATCGAGCCAAAAATCAGGCCTTATGCCAGCCGTCGGTTCCTGAAATCTGCATGGCCATTCCCCATGGACCAGACAATGGTCCAAAATAATTGTGGCTTTAGACCAAAACGTGTGCGGCCTCAGTGAAAACCGACTGCCATTCTGGCTGAGCGAGATCCTGAGAATAAAGCTCCTTGCCGGGAGGTTAATTGCGATAAGTCGTTGATTTATATAGGATAAATTGAATAACGAATGACAACGCCGACATGCCCGCCGCGCTGCGACAGGCGCGGACATGGTTAACAGGCGCGGCGTGAATATAATTAACGGACTTTAGCGCGTCCCAATAAAGGAATAAATTCCGGCATTAAATTCCATTTAATGGGGTACGATCTAATAAAATCATCATTTTTTTCAATAGGTTAACGCATGCCGCCAACCGGCGCGCGCTTCCCCATCTTGCGCCGAGTAAACCAATTGTTAAGACGATCTGGACCAGAAATCGTTCCAGAGCGCGAAAATTAACCAGCTTCGGGTTAACACATCGGCGCGGCAACGAGGCGTTTACCAAAAGGCGTGCGGCAAGCGCCGTCCAAGCGGAGAATGACAATCGTTCAATCGGACGCGGCGCTGCCGTGATCGCCGCCCGGAATGCGCCTCGCATTGCGGGGCCGTTGAAAAGACTTGCGTCGCAGCCGGCTCCGATTGCATACGCCGAGATAAATAAATAAGTAATTTTTGCCCGAGAGAGGGGGCGCCTGCGATTCAATATGTCACCGGGCCTAATCTATAATCATCCCGTCAATGTGCGCCTTCGGTTTTCAGCGCCGTCGAAGCGGTATCCTTGCTGAGCGGAGCCCGGATGACGGTGATCGACATCGGCGGCAACGTGATGGACAGGGGCTTGGCGTTTTCCGTCCGGCTCTGCGCCGGTGGATTTGAAAACTGAGGGTTTCCGTCGTCCTTGTTCGCCTTCCAGCGATATTGATCGGGCGAATAGTGGATAATGTCGTGAGGACCGCGCCACTCCTGCTGGGCCGCACCGTCTCTTTCGAAGACCGCCGAGATTGTTTGTGTCAGCAAGGGGTCCTTATTGAGAACGAGGAGAGCCCAAAGGTCATCCGGACGCCGGACGGCGTACGCTGCGAGCGTTGACGGCTGATCCTTCGGCATCCCGCTGCGCACCGGATAAAGCGTGTGAACCCCATCAGCGGACCCGAAAAACTCTTTCGTTAAAAGCTGCGCCCCATAATAGGTGGGCAATTTCCAGTTGGGCTGCCCTTCCGCCCCCTCTTCAAACATCATGAGATTGCCCCAGGTTTCGCACTTTGCCCCGTCGAGGATAGGCTCACCCGGCTCTACGCCATAAAGATAGGCCATCTTAACGCCAAGCATGAACCACCGCAGCACGATCTCCGCATTGAGAAGCGCGGCTGGCAGCTCGACCTCGGCTTGCCCGGCAAAAGAAGAGTAGCCATACTCCGTGATGATCCAAGGAATGTCCTTCGGCACGCCATCCTGCTCAAGGCGCTGAAGGGTTTCGGCGATGAGCGCGGGGTGACGCACCAGCTGTTGCGGCGGCTTTTCCTCGCACAGATCGTCGAAAGGATACCATTCGAAAGAGAAGAAGCCGAGATCGGCCATCCTCTGGCGGCTTCTCAGGTACGACAGGAAGCGGCCCATCCAGGAGGTTTTGCCCTCGTTGTCCGGGATGCTGTTCCAGCCATCCACCTCGGACTGAAATCCTGGTCCGCCCAGGACGAGGCCGGGATTCTCCTTGCGGATGGCATCGGCAAACTGCACGAACAGCGC
Organism: uncultured Alphaproteobacteria bacterium; assembly: GCA_963839435.1. Classification (GTDB taxonomy): domain Bacteria; phylum Pseudomonadota; class Alphaproteobacteria; order Rhizobiales; family Rhodomicrobiaceae; genus Rhodomicrobium. The sequence goes on along the minus strand of CAWIVD010000026.1, from coordinate 78,702 downwards.
GCCATAATGCTCTGGAGAGATGTTCTGGCCGTCGGGCTCCTCGCCAAGCTCCATCTGCCTGACATCGTACCCTCGGGCTTTCAGGAAACGCACCTCCGCCGCCACATTGTCGGGCGTGTCGTAAAGGAGACCGGCCGGCATCAGGACCGGCCTTCCACGCGCAAGGCCGGATGTTATCAATCGATCGATGCCGGGCTGCTCGATATCTGCGTCGCGGTCTGTCGCGCGGTGCCAGGGATCGGTCGAGGACGTGACGATTTCGGTCTGCTTCTTGCCATCGGGGGCATGAACCATCGCATCCGCAAGAGTGCCATCGGCGCCGAGAACGCCTGCGTAAAGCTCGCGGATCGCGAAGCCGAGCCGGTCGCGCACGTCTGTCGCTCCTGCCGGAGCCGTTCCCGATGCCTTCTTCAGGAGGATGCGAATGATGTTGGTCTTGATCGGGGTGTCGCCGAGACGAAGCAGGGCATCGCCTCCCCTTGCCCCGGTGATCTGGCCCTCCGGGAACATGCGCCAGCGGCCGCGCAGCATATCCTTGTAGTATTCGGCAGGCTCGCCTTCCCAATACTGGACGTCGTAATCGACCGCGTAAGGCTGGGCCCAAAGGATGCGCAGCGCGTCGATGGGAACGTCTTTCCGGAAATTGATGAGAACCCACTGCGGATAAAGCGCGTCGTCTTCGCCGGTGTAGGACGCGTCAAGGTAGGGGTTGCTTTTCCAGAAGCTTTCCGTGTCGCCGTCTGAAAGGCGGGAGTAGCCGTCGTGGTTGGCTTGATCCTTTGTATTGCCGCGGCGCGGAAGCTTGTAACCGTTTGAAACCTGGATCGGCTTTTCGGACATGGCGTTGGATGTCCAATAGCCCTGAGAGTGGCCGGAATCGCTCCACGTCCCGTCCTCATTCCAGTGCCAGACCGCGCCACCGAGTTCGCTGCGGAGGCGATAAGCGAGGCTGTAAAAGGGGGCCTCTTTGAGTTCCTTCAGCGTCTGGCGCTTGAAGATTTGATCGCTCTCCCCTTGGTGGCGTCCATCGAGACCTCCTCCCAGCGCGTCGGAGGGCCTTAAGGTGACGGCAGGCTTGTCCGCCTCGATCACAAAGGTGACGGTGTCCGTGGCGCCTGCCGGGACGGTTATTGCGGCTATTGCGGATAAAAAAATAAGATAAAAAAGCATGCCCCTCGCACTGCCGCCCTGCTCCGTCACGGTTAAAGCTGATTGGCTTTGCGCATCGGTGCTGCTGTTGCCGCAAGCGATCGCGCAAGCCTCAAGGGCATCAGGATTTCCCGAGAAGCCTCTCGTTGGCCTCGACCGCGCTTGAAATTTCCTGTTTTTCCTTCTCGTTGCAAGATATCGGAGAAGGCATGGCCGCGTTCGGCTTCGCATCGACAGCTTCCACCTTGCCCAGCAAAAGCTGCACTGTAAAGAGGTGCAGCGTGTTGATGTATTGAAGCTGGCTGTCCGTCCATCTGCCGGTTTTCTTCTCCCGAAGAAGAAGCGCATCGCGGTTGGCGATGACAAGGTCTTGGAGATCGCATCGATGGGCGCGCGCCGTGAGGTGCGCCTCGCGGATGATCTCCCTCGCGTCGGCGTCGGGAATCACAATTTTGGAGGGATCGGTTTTATCGATCTCAACAATGGCGTTGTCGCTTTGGATGATCCTGGAGGGAAGAGACTGCCAGGCGAGAGCCTTGAGTGTTTTCAGCGTCTTATCGCTCACGTCGCCCGTTGTCCCTGACGTCTGTGCAACCGCAATCGACGCACACAAGAGCGAAACAGCCAAGCAAAAGGATCTTATAATCATACCGGCCCAACCCCTTGGGTGATCGACAGCGTCGGATGGGAGCATTATTGCCCACAACCCATGGGAGGTATCAAAAATCAGAGAAACCCGGCAATAGAATGACTAGGTTGTATCGGTTTCAGGGCGAGCCTGTGCCCTTCCAGGGGCCGCGCCGCAGGATCTTGATGATCCCCCTCAAGGTCCGCACCTCCTGCTCGGTCGGCGACATCCGCGTGAACATGGTCCTGATATTATTGACCATCGTGTCGCGTTTCTCAGGCGGGAACAGAAAACCGCAAGCGTCCAGTTCGCGCTCAAGATGCCCGAAGAAGCCGAGGAGTTCCTGGCGTTCGGCAGGGCGGCTCGCCTTAAAGCGCTGGCCCGCGCCCTGCGGCGCATCAGGCAGGCTGCGACCGAGCGATTGGGGGTTGACAAGCTTGCGCCATTCGTAAGCGAACAGCAGCACCGATTGCGCCAGATTCAGCGATGCAAATTCGGGATCGACAGGAGCCGTTACGATCGCATCGGCAAGCGCAACCTCGGAATTTTCCAGACCGGTCCGTTCCTTGCCGAAAAGCACGCCGCATTTGAGACCGGCGTCCTGCTGCGCGAAGATGGTTGCCGCCGCCCCGTCTGGCGCGAGCACGGGCTTCGCCAGAAAACGGCTTCGCGCCGTGGTTGCGGCGAGATAATTCAGGTCCGCGATTGCATCCGCAACTGAACCAAACAGGGTCGCCCCATCGATGATCTCGACGGCGAGTGCCGCAGAAGCCCTCGCGGCTTCGTTCGGCCAGCCGTCACGCGGCTTCACGAGCCGCAATTCGCGCAGCCCGAAATTCGCCATGGCCCGGGCCGCAGCGCCGATGTTTTCGCCGAGTTGCGGCTCGACGAGAATGATTGCTGGTGCAGAAAAACCTTGGGCTCGGATCGACATACCGTCAGGTAAGCGATCGAGCCCGATCATTGTCAAGCAGAGGAAGGTTTAAGGCAGTCCCGTCAGCACGTCCGCGAGGCGTCGCTCAATCTCACATGCGAGAACGGACCGTTCAGCCGGACGATCTTGAGATTGAGGTACCCTGCAAAAGCAACCCAAAAAAGGTAGGGAACAAGTAGCCAGCTTGCCTGGGAGGAATAGGGAGCCACGCCGATGATCAGAGCGGCGACCGAAAACCAAAAGAATACGACCTCAACCAAAGCCCAGTCAGGGCGCCTCAAATTGAAAAAAAGCGGCGTCCAGAGCAGGTGAAAGAAGATGTTGGTCGCGAACAGAATGGCGATGGTGGAGTGAGCCTCCGGCGGCGATGACGTCCACGCCAGAACACCAGCCCAGGCCGCAAGCCCGAGGATCACCGTCCACGCCGGTCCGAACAGCCACTCCGGCGGATTCCACCACGGCTTGCGAAGGGAGCGATACCACGGCCCGACCTTCGTAAGTGTCGCACCGGCGGCGAGAACGAACAGCGTGATGATAGCTGCAATTACGATTGTTATTGTCATAGTGATTTATTTGTGGGTGCGAATTCTTGGTGCAAGCGGTTTCACGAAATTGCTAACATAGGTGCGAAGGAGCTAACGCTTTTGTGTGTCGCTCTTCGCCTCCTTGGCCTTGGCCTTAGCCGGAGAGCTCTGAGCCGATGCCGCGTACGCTGCGAGAGCAAGCAGGGTAGCGATAACCGTTTCGTGAGTCATTGGTATCAGACCTCCATTAACAACGAGTTTATAACGGCTCTCGCACCCCCGCTGTTCCGGCCAAAAGCAGAGGCGCGGCAATAAATCCCGGAATACCTGTTGAAAAGCCTGGAATGCATTGCTAAGCGCTTGGCAGCCCTGCGCGTGAGCGCGCCATTAGCGCCTTGCGCGCGGAGAACCGATCATGACCTATGACAATCTCGACCTGAAAGAGCTGGTGCGCACGATTCCGGACTATCCGAAGGCCGGCATCATGTTCCGGGACATCACGACCCTGATCGGCCACGCGAACGGCTTCCGTGCCGCGATCAAAAGGCTTGCAGCCCCCTACGAGGACATGAAGGTTGACGCCGTGGCTGGAATTGAGGCGCGCGGCTTTATCGTGGGCGGCGCGGTGGCGGACAGGCTCAACACCGGCTTCGTTCCAATCCGCAAGAAGGGCAAGCTGCCCTGGCGCGCGATCGGGCAGGATTACAAGCTCGAATACGGCAGCGACATCATCGAAATGCACGAAGACGCCATCCAGCCGGGGGAGCGCGTTCTGATCATCGACGACCTGATTGCGACGGGCGGGACCGTGGAAGCGGCGGTGAAGCTGATCCGCCGGGTGGGCGGCGTGGTGGTCGGAGCCGCCTTTGTTATCGACCTTCCAGAACTCGGTGGATTGAAGCGACTCGAGGCCGATCATCAGGTCCGCTCGCACGCGCTGATCGCCTTCGACGGGCATTAGAGTGCGTCCGGAAGCGAAGCGGTTTTCCGATAAGACGCACGACATAACAAAAACTTGGAGCCCGCTTTTGAGTTCCATCAAAAGCGGATAAGCTTTAGGAATACGTGCTCGCGCATCGCGCCTTTAATCGCACGCGGGCAACCGAAGATCGTCCCCCCGGAAAGCGCGTTGCGCAATCCGGGGCCGTTACATGTCGAAACGCTTTCCGCGATCCCGGAGCTTTTCTAGAGCGATGCGCTGCCGAAGGTGTCGCAGCTGGTGACATCGCCGCTTTTAAGCCCGGTCAGTAACCAGCGCTTGCGTTGCTCTGCTGACCCGTGCGTGAAGGCGTCGGGCACCACGTAACCTTGGCCGCGCTTTTGCAAGGTGTCGTCGCCGATGGCCGACGCGGTTTGGAGCGCGGACTTGATGTCTCCAGGCTCAAGAAACTTCACCTTGTTCTGCGAGTGATTGGCCCAAACGCCGGCCAGGCAATCGGCCTGCAACTCTACCCGGACCTGTATCTGGTTGCCTTCCGTTTGCCCCGAGCGCGCCTGAAGGGCCTGCACTTTCGGCAGGATACCGAGCTGGTTCTGGACGTGATGGCCGATCTCATGGGCGATGACATAGGCCTGCGAGAACTGGCAGGCCTTGCCTTCGCAGCCGCGCAGCTTCGTCTCGATCTGCTTGAAGAAGGAGGTGTCGAGATAGACGGTGCGGTCATTCGGGCAATAGAATGGCCCCACGGCCGATTGGGCCGTGCCGCATGCCGAGCGTGTTGAACCGGAGAACATGACGAGCTTCGGAGGCTGATATGTCTTGCCCGTCGATTTGAAGATGGCCGACCATTGGTCTTCGGTGTCGCCCAGGACGGCCGAAACGAACTGTCCGGCCTCGTCGTTCCCCGCGACCGGCTTGCCTTCGGTGGACGTCGGCAGATGCCGGGAAACCATTTCCGCGCCGCCGATAAGGAGAGCGGGGTTAATTCCCAACCCCCAGGCGATCAGCCCGAGTACGGCCATCGTCCCCAGGCCGAGCCCTCCCGCCCGGGCTATCTGACCACGACGGTCTTCAACATTTTCACTCTTTCGGAAGTCGTCCCAGCGCATCGATCTTCATCCAGTTCAAAGTTATTGTCGTTATGGGGAGCGGTGGGGTGCGTTCAATGCCCCCTGGCAAAAGCTCTGTAAGATTTCTGCGGAGCCGCCGCGCCGGCGGCTCCTTCCTTCCAGCCGGGTGAAACGTGTCTACGCCGTAAGCTTGAGCGCGGAGGAAATTTCCGACAGCGCAGCCTTCTCGGCATCTGTGACCTGGGTTCCCCCGAAGCCCAGGAATCCGCCTTCGGCATCGGCCTCGGCCACCTTCTCGCTGATATGGTAGAACCACTTTTTTACCGCCCCGGCGTCTTCTGGCGCCTTCGCTTCAACAATGGCCGCAGCCTGCTTCAGAGTATCGATGCATTTCGCCTTCAACTCCGCCGCCTTGGCGCCGCCGAGCTTTTCGCGAAAGCCATCCTTGGCGAAAGTGCGCCCTTCCGACGTTTCGAACTCGGCTTCGATGGCCTTGACGAGTTCATCGGAATCGCTTTTCCCCTCGATCAAAGCCCTGCTCGCGGCGAAACTTTCCTTCAACACTCCCAAAATACCGCTTGGTTCGGCAGCCGTGACAGCAAGCCCCGACATCATGGCGCCTTCGAGCAGCGTCTTCCACTCTTCGGGCGTGAAGTTCGATTTGTTGGCCATATTGAGTATACCTTCTCACTCGCTACGCTACGGACCCTGGACGATGCACTGACGATGATTGCATTTTAACGGAACGCTGCGATGACGCTCGCAGCGCCCTGAACATAGCAAAAAATTGGATAACTCCCAATGACACTTTTGAGGTGGTTGCATTTTTAAAGACGGATGCTTGGCCGTAGGTAGATCAGGCAGTTCCAAACGGACCGGCAATAAAAAATCGACTTGAGTTTTTGATGATATGCCCGCGGTGAAGCTTGAAACGGGGTGAAAAGGCCGAGCTTCACGTAAATTTGAACTATGGCAATCTACCAAGCGAGCGGCTGCACATCAAATCACTGCCCCTCAACCCCTCAAGAAGGAGAAGCCCCATGGAAGTTTTTTACGATAGCGGCATCCTGGACGCGATTGCCGTCGCTTTGGCAGTTGTCGTGATGCTCGGCCCGCTGGTGCCCTACGCTATAATTGGGCGTCGGCAAGCCAGACACAGCGCCAGATAACAGGGAGCGCGGCGGATTAGCCCCGGCGCGCTTCCCAATGATTGTCATGCCCGTCAGGCTTTGCTTTCAGCCTTTGACAGAGCGTCGAGTTTTGCGCGCAGCCCGTCGATCACCGGCTTCGCGATGGGAGCGACGCCAGGGATTTCCAGAACCTTGTTGAAGAGGTCTTCGATCGAAGGACGGAGTGAGTTTACAAGCGCAGCGAAGGCGGTCTTCGCGTCGATCGGGAGTTTCCCGGCAAGGTCCCGAAGCTTGTCAAACTCGGTTGAGTCTTTCTCGAGTTGCGGAAGGGCTTCCTGAGCGGAAGCGCTATCGCGGACGCCTTGCAATGCCTTTGTAACCCCAGCGAGCGCTGTCTGCACCGAGGATTTCAGATCCACGCCATCGACTGTCAGGTTTTCGGCCAGTTGCCCGGCGGGCCTTGTTTGCTCCACGACTTGAGCCGGCCGATTGCCGAAATAAAGGTAGGACGCCAATGCGAGGGCGGCGACGGCTGCAAGAACCAAGCGCCAATTGAAAGAACTCGGGGCCTCTGCTGGCGGAGAGGCTCTAACAACAGCGGGTCGCTCCCTGGCAGTGGGCCGCTCAGCCGCCGTGGCCGGCGCGGCAGTCGTGAATCCCGGTACCCCCGCTTTGCCGAGGAGGTCTCCCAATTCGGCCGGAAGGGCCGCGGATATGTTTTCCTTCTGCGACTGCAGAAGCTGCGACAGACCCGATGCATCGAGCCCCTCGCTGGCCTGCACCTTGCCGAGCGTGCCCAGCACCGCCGGGGTCAAGGTCCCGATCAATGATGAAGCCGCCTGTTCGCCCAGTCCTGTGAGCTTGCTCAGCGCACCGCCTAGCGCGGACACCCCCGAGCCACCCAGCAGAGACTCGAGCGCAGAGACGCCCTCCTTTACAATTGAATGCTGACCCGTGCCTCCGATCGCGGATTCCAGGTTTTGCAGGATGCTGGGGTCTTGGTGCTCAATCGTCTCAGCGAGCCTCCGCGCCCCAGCCGGCGTGGCCGCCACGCTCGCAAGCACCCGCAGAAGTACGGGAGCCAGATAAGTTGCGGCTTTCCCAACAAGAGTGCGGTCTGCCCCAAGCGCACCCGCGATCCGTCCTATCAGTTCGGGGGTTAAATACTGGGAGACGAGGGAAACGAGGTTGATGCTCATGTAATACTCCCCTGACTGAATACGCTACCTACCGAAATGCACAAATTCCCGAAGCAGGAGCAGACGTTTCTAGCCGATACAGAAAGACGATAAAAACGTTTCGTCTCTATCGGGTAAACTTGATGATAATCGAAGAGATCTCCTGCGGGACGCGCGGCCTTGACCATAACACAGTTCAAGAAGGGAGTCTTCCCGGGCCATCCAATGCTGACGAAGGGGCTCATCGCCCATTCGAATTACAACCTGTCTGGTGCCCAAGTTTAAGAAGGGTCGAGTATTGGCAGTTTCAATGAGGTAGGATATGGCGAATATCGAATTTATACTTGCTGCCGCCGTGCTCACGTCGCTGTCAGGGACCGAATGGGGGCCTGAGACCGCCGGCAAGCCGGAGCAAACCATCCAGTTCAAGGAAAGCGACGTCGCTGGACAGGGCGGGTGCAATCGTTTTGGCGGCCGCTATACCTTCGCTAGCGGTGCAATCGAAATCGGTCCGCTTTACTCAACCAGGATGGCTTGCGCAGCCGAGACAATGGACGCCGAGCAGGCGTGGTTCAAGATGCTTGAGAACGCCCGCGCAGCCGAGGCCACGCCCAAGACCTTAATCTTAAGGGATAAAACCGGCAATATTATCGCCACGCTAAGGCGAAGGGATTGGGACTAGCCGGGAATGTGGTTCTTGTTGCTTGTGCCTTCGCGGCGGGGAATTTTATGCGCCGCCGCGAAATGCAGCACTTCGTGCGTGGGACTATACGTTGCCTCGAGGCGTCGCCTTATCGATTGCTTTCGGAAGCAATTCCGACAGCTTGGCCGCCGCATCGTCAACGGAGATTCCGAGCTTGGTCCCGAGCTCCTGCAGCTTCTCGTAACCCACCGCGCGATGGACCTGATCGGCTGAAATGGGTTGATTTTCACCCGTGCTGACCCACGACTTGACCGTGGGGCCAAGGCCCTGCTTCTCGAACTGAGCGACGATGCCCCTCACGCCGCCCTGCTTCTGGATGAAGTCGTTCAAAACTGTCGCCACGCCAGCGCCGACTGCGCCGCCGACAATACCATCAAACAGGCCCATATCTACCTCCACGGTTTGGATACAAAACAACGATAAATCAGCACCCCGAATATCTCTGAGTATGTGCTTTGCTCTCAGCCTTTTTTATCGTCAAACGCTAGACACCGTTAAGCCGGCTGAGCGGGAGAGGTGCTCGACCGAGAGCTAAGGTCCAGAGGTTATTCCATTTCCGGCAAGAATGGAATTGTCTCCGTTGTTGAAAGAAGAACAAAAATCTGTACACCGCGTGCGAGATTATGGCGCATTGCCAGAGTCAAAGCTCGGCGAGTTTGGAGCCGGGCCAGACGGTTCGCTTAACCGCCCGGCAGAGCCGTCTTTTCGTGCGGTATGCCTCCATCGTCGATATCGAAGTCGGGGTCGAGGACAGTTTTTCCCTGTGCGCCGAGAAAGGCCGGCTGGGCCTTGATCCACTCGCTCGGCTTCTGTTGTTTCGCATACTCGATCAGGCGAGCCTCAAGATCGCGAGCCACGTCGGGATTTTGCGCGGCAACGTTGGTTGTTTCACCGGGGTCCTGGGAGAGATCGAACAGTTCTGTTTTGCCGGGAAGCAGAGCAATCTTGACGAGCTTCCAGTTGCCCTTGCGAATGGCTCCGCGGAACGCCTCGACGTTGATCAGGACGTCATCATTCGGTGACGGCTTGCCTTCCGACAGGGTTGGCCAAAGGTCTTTGCCATCCATTGGATGGTCCGGGCTGCCCTTGCCGCCTGAAAGCGCGAGAAGCGTCGGCATGACGTCCACCATGTGTACGCGGCTCGTTCACCACCCGAGGCTGAAGATGCCCGCGCCAGGAGACGAAAGCTGGGACGCGAACGCCGCCTTCCCGAAGGCTGCCCTTGCCGCCGCTGAACGGCGCGTTCGACGCTGGAGCCTTGGCTTCCCGCGCAAGGCCGCCTTCCTCGCTTGCCATTTCTTCCTTGCTTCTTGCGCCGGTTGCGAACATCCCGCTGGTCGCGCCGCCATTGTCACTGGCAAAGATGATGATCGTATTGTCCAGCAGGTTTTTCTTTTCCAAAGCCTCGACGACCCGGCCAACCTCGTGATCGAGCGACGAGATCATCCCGGCATAGGCTTGCCGCGTCTTGTCCTGAATGGACGGATAGAGGTCCTTATACTCTTGAGGCGCTTGATAAGGGGCATGGGGGGCCAGCGAAGCGAAGTAGAGAAAGAATGGTGTTTTGCCATCCTGTTCGCCGATGAGCTTGACGGCCTCGTCGCCGATCAGGGTCATGTAATACCCCGGCTCCTTCAGAAATGTGCCGTTGCGCTGCCAGTCGATGATGCCGCCGCGCTCGCGGGTGAAGTAGTCGACCTCGCCCACGAGGTTACCGTAGAAGTAATCGAAGCCGCGATTTTGCGGCCAGAACTTTTTATCGGCGTGACCGAGATGCCACTTGCCGGTGAGGAGCGTGCGATAACCGGCGTCCTTCAAAGCCTGCGGCAGCGTGCGTTCATCGGTGGGCAATCCATAGGTGTGGCTCGGGAAGATCACGAGCGTTTGCAGCCCGTACCGCATGGGTAACGCCCGGTCATCAGCGCCGCGCGCGACGGCGTGCAAACCGGTTCTCCGTAGAAGGATTCTAGGCGGACGCCCTCCTTTGCGAGTTGGTCAATGTTCGGCGTCTTCATCTCGCCGCCTCGGTAGCCAAGGTCCGCATTGCCGAGATCGTCGGCCATGATGAAGACGATGTTGGGTTTGGAGTCCGCGGCTTGGGCAGCGCCAACCGCAAAGAAGAAGAAAGATGCCGCCAAGACCCTTATCAAAAAAGCAACCGCGAGATTCAATTTCATTCGTCATCCCCAACGCTTGGTCGATTGTGCACTATGATGCAGGCGGAGCGGTGTTGCCATGGATAATGTGAACCACCGGGGATTCACACTCGCGGTGACGCGCCATCGGGCGAGCCAGGGTCCGGCATTTCCTTACGGTCCGGCTCGGAGGTCGTTCGACAGGTTCAATCAGATACCCTGGCCGCACCATGCGCGGCGCGCAGCGCGGTCGAGGAGAGCTTCGACAAAGGCCCCGACAGATAACACCACGCCGGCGGTGCAAGATCAGGGAGCGCCGCCGCGTTGCTCTCCGCGATGCGATACCGGGCGAAGTGCGCTGCGGCAGGAGAAGCCAGCGCCCGATACCGCCATCCGGGCCGGTCTTCCACAGCGATCGGCATGAGCCGGAAAATTGCGCGCCAATCATTCCAGCGATGGAAGCTTGCAAGATTATCGGCTCCCATCAGCCAGACAAAACGCACCTCGGGCAAACGCCGCTGCAGCCAGGCGAGCGTTCGAGCCGTATAGGCGGTGCCGAGCTGGGCTTCGAAGGCCGTAACTTTGATGCGAGGATGCCGCGCAACACCTCTCGACAGGCGAATCCGCTCTGCAAGTGGCGAAAGCTCGTTGTGCTCCTTGAGCGGATTGCCGGGCGTCACGATCCACCAAACCTGCGCCAGATTCAGCCGCTTCAGCGCGGTTAAGCTGATGAGCCGGTGTGCGCGGTGCGGGGGATTGAACGAGCCGCCGAGAAGCCCGATCCGCATTCCGTCAGCCGCGAAAGGAGGCCGCAAATCCGCATCGATTATCCCGTCATGCGGGATCATGCGGGCCGCGTTTGCCCATCGCCCCGCACGATGTATTTGAAGGTGGTGAGTTGTTCAACGCCAACAGGCCCGCGCGCATGAAAGCGCCCGGTTGCGATGCCGATCTCCGCGCCCATGCCGAACTCGCCGCCGTCGGCGAATTGCGTGGACGCGTTGTGAAGGACGATGGCGCTGTCGACCTCGCGCAGGAAGGTCTCAGCCGTTGCAGCGTCCTCGGTTACGATCGAGTCCGTGTGCTGGGAACCGTATTTCGAGATGTGATCGATTGCGCCATGAACTCCCGGCACGACCTTCACGGAGATGATCGCGTCGAGATATTCGGTGGCCCAATCCGCTTCGGTGGCGGGAAGGACGCGTGGATCGGCAGCGCGCGTCGCGGTGTCGCCTCGTACTTCGCAGCTTGCGTCCAGGAGCGCGGTGACGAGCGGCTGCAAAAGCCGATTTGCTCCAGCCTCATCCACGAGAAGCGTCTCGGTCGCGCCGCAAATCCCGGTGCGCCGCAGCTTCGCGTTGAGCAGGATGGCGCGCGCTTTCTCAAGGTCAGCCGCCTTGTCCGCATAGACATGGCAGATGCCCTCCAGATGAGCGAATACGGGGACGCGCGCCTCTTTCTGCACGCGTTCGACGAGGCTTTTTCCGCCGCGCGGCACGATCACGTCGATGGCGCCGCCAAGTCCCTCAAGGAGATAGCCTACCGCGTCGCGATCCGTCGTTGCGATGAGTTGGATGGCTGTCTCCGGCAGCCCCGCAACCTTCAGGCCCTTGACGAGGCTGGCGTGAATGGCGCGGTTGCTTTCGAAACATTCCGAGCCGCCGCGCAGGATCACGGCATTGCCGGATTTAAGGCAAAGGCCTCCCGCGTCCGCCGTCACGTTGGGGCGGCTTTCGTAAATGATGGCGATGACGCCGAGCGGCACGCGCACGCGGGAAATCTTAAGGCCGTTCGGCCGTTCCCAGGCCGCGATGACCTCGCCGACCGGGTCGGGTAAGGAGGCGATATCGTCCAAGCCGCGCGCCATGGCTTCGACCCGCGCCTCGGTGAGCGTCAGGCGGTCGATGAAGGATTCCGGCCGGCCTGCGTCGCGCGCCGCCTTGCGGTCGGCGGCATTCGTGTTCAGGATCTCTGCGATGTGCGCCCGCAAGCTCGAAGCGGCCGCACGGAGCGCCTCATTCTTTTGGCTCGCTGGCGCGAGCGCCAGAGTTCTCGCGGCAGTTTTTGCCTTCTGCCCGACAGCAAGCAGGTCCGCTTTCAACAGCGGCTGGTCGAGCGTGTTATCGGCTATGGATGCGGACATGATTTCAGCCAGTCAGATAAGCTGTTAAACGAGGTCGCGATGAAGCGCCATGTCGTCGCGATGAATAAGAGCAGCGCGGCCAGGATAGCCAAGCGTCGCCTCGATTTCCATGGAATTGCGGCCGACGATAGCCGCGGCTTCCTCAGAGGTGTAGGCAATGAGGCCGCGCCCGATGTCGCGGCCCGATCCGTCGCGGATGATGACAGCTTCGCCGCGCTCGAACTGGCCGCTGACGGCTTTCACGCCGGCAGGCAGCAGGCTTCCACCCCCCTGAAGCGCCGCGCGTGCGCCATCGTCGATCACGACCACGCCTTTCGGCTCCAGCGTGCCGGCGATCCAGCGCTTCCGCGCGGTGACAGGGTTCGCCGCGGCGAGAAACCAGGTGCAGGGTGCGCCAGCCCCGAGTGCGCCAAGCGGATGCAGGTCCTTGCCGGATGCGATGACCATATGCGTGCCCGCCGCAACGGCGATCTTGGCGGCTGCAAGCTTTGTCACCATCCCGCCCCGCGACACCTCCGTGCCCGCGTCACCCGCCATGGCCTCGATCTCGGGCGTGATCGCCGTCACGACATCGAGCCGCGTCGCGTTCGGGTCTTGAGCCGGCGGCGCCGAATAGAGCCCGTCGATATCAGAAAGCAGAACGAGGCAATCGGCGGTTATCATGCTGGCGACACGCGCAGCGAGCCTGTCGTTGTCACCGTAGCGGATCTCAGACGTGGCCACGGTGTCATTTTCATTTACGACCGGGATTGCGCCAAGCTTCAGGAGCGTCTCCACCGTGTTGCGCGCGTTCAGATAGCGCCGCCTTTCCTCCGTGTCGCCAAGCGTGAGGAGAATTTGCGCCGTCGTCAGGCCGCGCTCGCGGAAGACGGTTTGATAAGCGTGCGCCAGATTGATCTGCCCCACAGAGGCTGCTGCTTGTGCTTCCTCCAGGCGAAGCGGACCCGGGTTCAGGCCAAGGGCTCGCCGCCCAAGGGCAATGGCTCCCGAAGAGACGAGTATGACGTCGCGGCCTTCAGCTCTGAGCGCCGCGACGTCGTCGCCGATGGCGTTCAACCAGGTCTGTTTCAGCCTCCCGGTCGAGCGGTCGGTCAAGAGCGCCGAGCCGATTTTCACTGTGATGCGGCGCGCATTGCGCCATTCCGGCCGAGCGGAGTGCGGACTTGAGAGCGTCATGATACGCTGAGGAACGCTGATTTGGGGAAGCCGTCAAGCCTGCTGCTGCGGGCGCCTGGCGGCTGCATTGGCGGCGAAGGCCAAGGGCAGCGCGGTCGTGAACTTGATTTGCTCCATGGCGAAGCTCGAACTCACATCGGTGAGATCGATCTGCGAGATGAACGCCTTGTAAAAGCGGTCGAAGCTTGCAATGTCGGGGACGGCGACGCGCAGGAGATAGTCGACCTGGCCGCTCATCCGGTAAGCCTCGACGATCTCGGGGAAGCCGGTGACCACGTCTGTGAACCGTTCGAGCCAAGCAGCATTGTGCTGATTTGTCGTAATGGCCACGAAAACGGTCACGCCTGCGCTGACGCTTTTGGGGTCGAGGAGTGCGACGCGGCGCTGGATCACGCCATCCTGCTCCAGTTTCTGGATACGGCGCCAGCAGGGCGTGGTCGACAGTCCGACCTTTTTTCCGATCTCCGCGACGGGAAGAGTGCTATCTTCCTGAAGGATCGTGAGTATCTTGATGTCCATTGTGTCGAGCATCGGGGTGTCCGCAAAATTCTTTCGATGATCGTGCTTGCCACGAAACGTGAGGCTACGCTACAGCTAATTTAGGCGGATGTATAGAATAAAATACCCCAGTTAGCGAATCTAGACGGCGATCGACAACCCGTCCTCGGCCAGGATGCAGCAGCTCGCGTCAATTTTTTCGCGTGCATCCAGCATTTCGGGACTCATATGCGTGAGCAAATAGCGCTTCGCTCCGATGCTCTCGAACTTTTCGGCAAGTGTCAGATAATCGAGATGCACAGTGGTTTTTGTGCTGAACGTCGTGCACTCGACCAGATAAAGATCGACTCCCCGGCCCGCCTCGATCACGCCGTCGCACCAAGCGGAGTCCCCAGAGAAGGCAAAGCGTTTTGCGCCATCGTTCACACTCAGGGCAAGCGACGGAGAGCCGGAGAAATGAACGACTTCGTGGGCCGATATCTCAATGCCGCGCCATAAGCTTGTGTGACCGGGTTCGAGCTCGCGGTAGTGAATTTCGAAATCCGCAGTGAGACCGGGAAGCGTAGGATAGAGCGCTTCAAAAAGATCAGTCGTGCGTTCAGCTATGCCCGGCGGTCCAAGAATCTCAACCGGTTTCGGTCCGCGCTCCATGAACATCCTTTCCAGAAACAGGAAAGGCACACCGCCAAAGTGGTCGCCATGGCAATGGCTGATCACGATAGCGTCGACCGACGCCAGCGCTATCCCGGCGCGTTTCAGCGCCAGCGGGGAGTTCGCGCCGCAGTCCAGCATGAGCCGGCCATGGGCGGTATCGAGGAGATAGCAGCTGTGGTAGCGGCCGCCCGAGCCAAACGCGTCGCTGCATCCTACAACTGTTAACCTCATGATGCCTCATGCTTTATGGGAGGGCCTCGACGACACCTGCGCATACCATCTTTTGAAGTGCAAGGCTTCATCCGGGATGGTAAGGCGAGCAGGCTTCATAAAATCTGTCGCGATCATGGCGGTAATGTCCGCGACGGAAAAATTTTCCCCTGCAAGAAAGGGTGCGGTGCTCAGCCTCTCGTCGAAAATCCGGATGATCTCGTCCACGCGCGGCTTATTCGCTTCCGCCCAGGCAGGGACCTGGGGCACTTCGAGATGAGCCATCGCCGGATGCGTGTGCCGGAAATACTGGGCCACAGGCAGGAAGAAATCGAGCTCGGCGCGCCGGTTCCACATCTCGATCATGCCGATCTCAATCGGCGTTTCGCCAAAGAGCGGTGGGTCGGGCTGAACGGCTTCAAAATAGCGGCAGATCGCCATGCTCTCCGAAATGGCGGTTCCGTCATTCAGGATCAGAACCGGCACGCGCTGAATGGGATTGAGTTCGGCGAAGTCCGCGGACTTGTGCGCGCCGCTCATGATATCAACCTGCTCGAAGGGGACGCGAATCCCTTTCTCAGCCAGGAAAACCCGCACCCGGCGGGGATTTGGCGCCCGCCTTTCATCCAGCATTTTCATCGTTAACCACGCCACAAGAATTTCACGTTAGCGACACGGAACTAAGGTCACGTTTAAGAACGTCAATGTTCCATCAACCGTAAATTAGCACTTTTGAGTAATCATCTCATTATTGGCGCGTTTGAGGGCAGCAAAGCGCGTTACCTCCCTCCAGAAGTGGATTTCGGGTTGATGAGTATTGCTGGCTCTGTAAACTGGCGTGCGTTCGCTCGGCAAGGCAGCAAAAGGCGGGAAACCGTTGCCAAGCGTGCCGCCGACGCTACGACTACGGTCAGCCGGGATTTTGCTTACGAACTTCTTCTGATGTTCGTGCGTAACGAGAGGGTTGCGGCCCTAACTGTGCCCATCCTCGCGATCGTTGTCGCCGTCACGATGCTGAACTGGGCGAATAACCCGACCCGGCTTCTGCTCTGGCTTGCGACGATCTTCATTTCCGAAGGCATTCTGCTGGCGCTGTGCCGCAGGTTTCGCAAGCAGCCGCGTGAAACCGTCGACCTTTACCAGTGGCAGCGAAACCTTGCTGCAGCCGAATTCCTTTATGGCGTCTGCTGGGCGTCCGTGGCTTTCACCGAGTTCCACCATAACAACGAAGCTGCATACTTTTTTCTCTTCGCCGCATTAACCGTGGTGACGGCGATCAGGATGCTGTTCGCGGCTTCAGTCATGCCGATCCTCCATGCGGGCACGGTCCCTGTCACGGGCGCTCTTGCGCTCCGGTTCCTGATGACGGGGGACGTCTTTTACTGGCTCATCGCAGTTGTTGCCATCGGCATCCATTTCTACTTCATTTTCCTGGTCACGAATTTGCAGCGCACGACTCTCTCGATGCTGGATTACCGCGCCGAGAAGGACCGGCTGATCGAGGAGCTTGGACAAGCAAAAACGTCTTCCGATGAGGCGCGGGTGCGGGCTGAAGCGGCCAACTTAGCGAAATCGAAGTTTCTGGCTAATATGAGCCATGAACTGCGTACGCCGCTGAATGCTATCATGGGCTTCTCCGAGATGATCAAGGACGAGGTTCTTGGTCCAATCGGGAATGCCACCTACAAATCCTATGCCGGGGATATTCATGAGTCCGGAACTCATCTCCTGAAGCTCATCAATGAAATTCTCGACCTTTCCCGGATCGAAGCCGGCCGATACGAGCTATCCGAAAAGGCGCTCGATTTCGGCGATATCGCGCAGGAAAGCATCCGTTTCCTCCGGCTTGATGCGCAAACCAAGAAGCTACGCCTCGTCACCGATTTCAAGCCGGAGATGCCGCGCGTTTTCGCCGACGAGCGCGCGCTGCGGCAGATTTGTCTGAACCTCATTTCGAATGCGATCAAATTCACGCCTGAGAACGGCGTTGTCGCGGTGCGCACCGGCATCCTTCCCGGCGGCGAAGCCATTCTGACCGTTCGCGACAACGGCCCCGGTATCCCCGATGAGGAGATCCCCCGGGTCTTGAGCGCGTTCGGGCAAGGGTCGCTCGCGCTCAAGATGCGCGATAGCGGCACCGGCCTCGGTCTGCCGATCGTTACCGGTCTGGCGGAATTGCACGGAGGCCGCTTCGAGTTGCGCAGCAAAGTTGGCGCAGGGACTGAAGCTTCGGTGATTTTGCCCAAGTCGCGGGTTGTGCAAGGCGCGCTTCAGCCCCGCAAACAGGGCGAGAACGTCATGCCCTTTCCTGTCCGCGCTGCGTGAACCTGGAGCGCACTCCACTGTCATGGCCGGGCTTGATCCGGCCACCCAGTCATAACTTGAAATACCGTATGTTTTCTGGATGGCCGCCTCTAAGGGCGGCCATGACGACGGAATTGGCGGAGACATCCAGGTAATCAAGTCCGGGAAAGGCGCTTGTGCCGTATCCGGGATTGCAAAAGACGCTTTGGTTTGTAACGGCTTTGCGGGGCGACGAACGGCGGTCCTTTGCGAAATTCTAATAAGCGCTCTCGGTGAAGACCGGCGTCACATCGCCGCCCCACTCGCCGTGATAGCGTGCGAGCAGATCGTCGGCGACGGAACGGCCTCGCTCCACGAATTCTCTGAGAGGCCTCAGGAAAGTGGTCTCGTCATCGAAGAGGTTGTTGTAGCCGCGCGCCTTCAATCCGTTTGCCGCAATATCGAGCACAGGGCTGGCAATATCCAATACGGTCCCCTTGCGGAACGGTGTCCGCAGGCCAAGCCGGGGAACTTCGTTGCGAAGCTGCTGGCGCTCTTCTGCCGTCCAATCCTTGATGAGGTCATACGCGGCATCGAGGCTCGTCTGATCATACAGAAGCCCCGCCCATAGCGCCGGCAGGGCACAAAGGTTTCGCCACGGCCCGCTATCCGCGCCACGCATCTCAAGGTATCGCTTCAGCCGCACCTCCGGGAAGATCGTCGTCAGATGATCGGCCCAGTCCGCAATGGTCGGCTTCTCGCCCGGCAACTGAGGCAGCTTGCCGTCCAGGAAAGCACGGAATGACGCGCCCGCGGCGTCGATATACTTCTTGTTGCGGCGAACGAAGTACATCGGCACGTCGAGCGCATAGTCGACATAGCGCTCGAAGCCCATGCCATCCTCGAAGGCAAAGGGAAGCATTCCGGCGCGCGCATTATCGGTATCGAGCCAGATGGCGCTGCGGTAGCTCAAATATCCGTTCGGCTTGCCTTCGGTGAAAGGCGAGTTCGCGAAAAGCGCCGTCGCAATCGGCTGAAGCGCAAGCGAAACGCGCAGCTTCCGTACCATGTCCCCTTCACCGGCGAAGTCCAGATTCACCTGAACGGTCGCGGTGCGGTACATCATATCGAGCCCAAGCTTGCCCACCTTCGGCATGTAGGCCGTCATGATGTCGTAGCGGCTCTTTGGCATGCGCGGTATTTCCGCCAGCGTCCAGAGAGGCGAAAAGCCCAAGGCGAGGAACGAGATACCCAGCGGATCCGCAATCTCGCGCACCTGACGCAAATGGCGGCTTACTTCCTCGCAGGTCTGGAAGACCGTTTCCAACGGCGCACCCGACAGTTCGAACTGGCCGCCCGGCTCCAGCGTGATCGAGCCGCCGAGAGTCTTCGACGGTTCCTCCAGCGCGATGATCTTGTCGCGGTCGTAAACGGGTTGCCATCCGAATCGCTCGCCCATGCCGTGCAGCAATGCCGAAATGCCCGCGGGCCCCTCGTAGGGGACGGGCCGCAGGCCGTCGCGATAGAAGGGGATCTTCTCGTGCTCGGTGCCGATCCGCCACTCGGCTTTCGGCTTCGCGCCCTGCTCGATATGCGCCACAAGCTCATCGCGGCTTTGGATGAGAGGCGCGTCAGGTTCGTTACCGCTGGCTAGCATCATGATCCCATCTGTTACCGCTTGGGTTTGGGCGCGCGTCGCCCACGCGGAATATATACCAAGATTGTAAGCTTTTCATGCGCGCCAATCGCCGAGGACCGCGTTCAGAAGCGTCAGGACCGCCACCGCCGCGGTGTCGGCACGCATGACGCGCGGTCCCAGGGATATGGGGCATACGAACTTTTTAGAAAGGAGATCCTCGCGTTCACTGGCCGAAAAGCCGCCCTCGGGACCGATCAGCGCCATAACCTTTCGCCCCTTCAGCTTCTCCAATGCTTCCAGCGGCGACGAGATTTCGGCGCGCTCATCACAAAAGACAAGGGTTCGATCCTTTTCGCATGTTCTGAGCAAGGTCTCAAGTTTGACCGGATCCTTGATCTCAGGGAGAGCCAGAATCCCGCACTGCTCGGCGGCCTCGATTGCATTTGCCTTCATGCGTTCGACGTTGAGCCGTGACACGGCCGTGTGCGCGGTCATGACTGGCTGAAGCAAGGAAGCGCCCATTTCGACAGCCTTTTGCACCATATAGTCCAGTCTGCCTTGTTTCAGCGGAGCAAACGCATAGTGGATATCCTGAGCGGTGATCTGCTCCCGAACCTTTTCCATGAGGCGAATGGAGCAGCCGCTCTTTTTTGCACGTATGATTTCCGCGCGCCATTCTCCGTTCTGCCCGTCAAAAACGAGAAGCCGCGAACCCTCCGAAAGTCGCAACACATTCAAGAGATAATGGGTTTGCGCTTGGTTGAGCACCATCTCCGGGGCCGCGTCAAAACGATTTGCGACAAAGAGCCTTTGCTCAGCCATTGCATGCGACGCCGATTTGTGGTGATGACATAAGACAGTCCCTAACTTTTAGCATAGTATTTGCGTTATTCGCGTGGCATGGGAAAGCCACGTACGAATGAGCGAGATATGCCGGCTATTTTGCCCGAAGCAGACAGAAATCCTGACACCCCGGCCACTGCCGCCAGCCCTATCCCCGACGCGCCGCGCAAGAACTGGGTGAACCGCTTTGCGCCGCAAAGGCTCAGGCCTTGGCTCTGGCTTATGCGGGCGGACCGGCCGATCGGCGTCTGGCTCCTGCTCTGGCCGTGCTGGTGGTCCGTGGCTCTCGCCTCGCGGGCGATCGATGTCTTTCCCGACCCCGTTTTGCTCCTTCTCTTCGCGATCGGCGCATTCGCGATGCGCAGCGCTGGATGCATTTACAACGATATCCTCGACCGCGACATCGATGCGAAGGTAGCCCGAACCCAAGCCCGGCCGCTGGCGAGCGGACAGATCTCGGTCAAATCCGCGATGGTGTTGATCGTTGCGCTTTGCCTCGTCGGACTGGCCGTGCTCATCCAATTCAACCTGTTTGCGATCTGCCTGGGCTTCGCTTCCGTCGGCATCGTGTTGATATATCCCCTGATGAAGCGTGTCACCTTCTGGCCGCAGGCTTTTCTCGGCCTCGCCTTCTCATGGGGCGCTCTCATGGGCTGGGCCGCGATATTCGCTTCCGTGGCTCTGGCGCCGCTGATTCTGTATGGGGCCGCTGTCGCCTGGACCATCGGATACGACACGATCTATGCGCACCAAGACAAGGAAGACGATGAGGTTATCGGACTGAAATCCACGGCTCTGAGGTTCGGCGATCGCACGCCGCGCTGGCTCAGCCTTTTTTATGGCATAACCTGGGGCGGCGTGGCCTTCTCGGGATGGAGCGTCGGCGCCGGATTGATCTTTTTCATTGGCATGATCTTGGCCGGCGCGCATCTCATCTGGCAGATCGTCACTCTCGACATCGACGACAGCCAGAACTGTCTCGATCGGTTTCGCAGCAATCACGGATTTGGCGCGATTGTGTTTTTTGCGTTGGTCCTTGATATCATGCCGGTTGCGCTCGCGTGGCCCGGCTGACATTTAGCTGGTATGCAAAATGATTACGCGCGAGACTTCGATCTTATTCGTGATGCGGCTCAAGAAGCTGGAAAGCTCGCTCTGAGCTATTGGGGCCGACCGATCGAAAAACAGCGGAAGGCCGATGGCTCGGAGGTGACGGAAGCCGACTATGCGGTGGACGCGCTGCTGGCGGAGCGGCTTAAGGAGGCCCGTCCCGCCTATGGATGGCTTTCCGAGGAAAGCCCCGAGCATCATGACCGTCTTCAAGCCCGCCGCGTCTGGATCGTCGATCCCATCGATGGCACCCGAGCCTTCATCCAGGGGCGCAATGACTGGGTGATCGCGCTGGCCTTGATCGACGATCACGTTCCGGTTCTCGCCGCCGTCGTCAATCCCGTGCGCGGTGAGACATTTGAAGCCCGGGCCGGGGCGGGTGCGTTTCTCGACGGGCGACAGATCCATGCCAGCGAGCAGAGCTCGCTGACCGGCGCAAGGCTCACCGTTACCGATTCGCTCCTCAAACCCAGCCGCTGGCGGCGGCCCTGGCCACCCGTAACCTCAGTCGTGGCCAATTCAATCATCTACCGCATGGCCCTCGTCGCCTCAGGCAGGGCGGACGCTACCTTCGCGACAAAACCAAAATGGGAGTGGGACGTCGCCGCCGGCGCGCTTCTCGTGTCCGAGGCGGGGGGAATAGTCACAGATCCCTGTGGATTTCCACTCACGTTCAACTCAAGAGAGGCAAAAGTCCCCGGATATGTTGCGGCTGCCCCCAAATTGCATCACATTTTAGCCGAGCGTATGAGTGATGCATTGGACGGCGCACCTGTTGCGCAAGGGCACAAGACCACAACCTGACGCGATCCTTCGACAGGGTCTCGCTTTGCTCCTGGAGCACCCGAGTCTGTTAGGACGCGGATAGGTTGCTCTGGCACTTTAGAAACGATCAACTTTTCCGCCTTGAAGGCGGGTTGATCTTGTGACGTGAGAAGATCCGGCGCTCGATGAACACACCTGCACCCAAGAGACACGGTTGGGGCCGCCGCCTGCAGCAATCGGAGTTTTTTCTCGATGCCATCGGCGGCGTGGCGGCTCGTCACATCCGCATGGTGCGCGATACCTCCAAGGTCGATCCGCGATCCGGCCGACACCGATTCCTATCTCGAACAGCTCAATCCGATGATCGTGGCCATGTGGCATGGCCAATTCCTGCTCCTGCCGCTCATCAAGCCCAAGACCGTGCCGGTGCACAACATGGTCGCCAAACATGCCGATGGCGAAATGATCGGCCGGGCGCTTTTGCATTTCGACATGGGCCTGATCCGGGGCGCGGGCGCCGGTGAGTCCGGCAAGGACCGTGGCGGCGCAGGCGCGCTCCGGGCTGCGCTGAAGTTGCTCAAATCCAACGTCACGGTCGCCCTGACGACGGATGTCCCGCCCGGACCCGCGCGCGTTGCAGGCATGGGCATTGTGACGCTGGCTCGGATGTCGGGGCGGCCTATCGTCCCGCTCGCCATGGCGACAAACCGCTTTATCACGCTGCCGACCTGGAGCCGCTTCACCATCAATCTGCCGTTCTCCAACCTTGCGATGGTTGCGGGCGAGCCGATCCATGTGCCCCGCGATGCGAATGAATGCGCGATGGAGGAGTTCCGCCAGCAGGTGGAAGCGGCCATGAACGCGGCGACGGCGCGCGCTTATGAGCTTGCCGGGAGCGACTATCGCAAGACCGCGCCAAAGGTCGCGAAACAGCATAACTCGGGCATGCTCCTTTCCGTCTATCGCGGTGCGACGGCGTTGGCGCGCCCCGCGGCCATGACCATCCTCAAGAAGCGGGCGGCGCGCGGGAAGGAAATTCCGGAGCGCCTGCAAGAGCGTTTGGGGATCGCAGGCGTGCCCCGCCCGAGTGGCCGGCTTTTCTGGTTTCATGCGGCGAGCGTCGGGGAGACGAACTCGATCCTGCCTCTCATCCACGAGTTGAAGCGCCGTCATCCAGCGCTCAACCTGTTGCTTACGACTATCACCACGACATCGGCGAAAATAGCGGCCACACGGCTCCCCGAGGGCGCGATCCATCAATTCTTGCCCCTGGACAGCCCGCGATTCTGCAGCCGTTTCATCGAGCACTGGCGCCCCGACCTCGGCCTGTTTACGGAATCCGAGATCTGGCCGAACCTCATTGTTGAGGCGAGCAACGGCAAGGTTCCTCTCGTCCTTCTGAACGCGCGAATGTCGCCGCGCTCCTTTAAGCGCTGGTCGCGCCTGTCGAGCCTTGCGAAGCCGGTCTTCTCACGGTTCGACCTGGTCCTGACGCAAAACTGGCGCTTCGCAAAGCGCCTCACCGCGCTCGGCGTCCGCAAAACCGACATCACCGGCAATCTGAAATACGATGCCCCGCCGCCGCCCGTGGACGCGGCCGCGTTGCAGGACCTGCGGCGCAGCCTCAAGGACCGGCCCATTTTCCTCGCGGCGAGCACGCATCCCGGCGAGGACGAGGTGGTCGCGCGGGTGCATGAGATGCTGCACAGCGCGATGCCTTCGCTCCTGACCGTCATGGCGCCTCGGCACCCGGATCGCGGCGAAGCGATAGCGACGCTTCTTGGCGAGCGGCGGCTGCCCGTCGCGCGGCGCTCCGCTCAAGAGACGGTCGGCGAAAACACCCAGATTTATGTAGCAGATACAATTGGCGAGCTTGGCCTTTTCTACTCTCTTGCGCCGCTCTCGTTCATCGGTGGATCGCTCGTCCATCACGGGGGACAGAACCCGATCGAGGCGATCAAGCTCGGCTCGGGCATATTGAGCGGACCGCACACCTTCAATTTCACCGAAACCTACACGGTCTTGCAGCGCTACGAGGGACTTCGGCTTGTGGGGGGAGCGGATGAACTGGCGGCTGCGCTGAAGGCGCTGTTCGACAATCCGGCCGAAGCCGCCGAGATGAAACGCCGGGCCGCCGCCGCGATAGGGACGCTGGGGGGCGCGCTCGAGAAAACCCTCGAAGCGCTCGAACCTTACCTGCACCCCGTCGCTTCGCCGCAGGTCAAACAGATGGCCGAACATGCGGCTTAAGCCGCCATCCTGGTGGTACGATGGCGACCCCGTCCCGCTTGCCGCATGGGCGCTTTGGCCCGTCTCGGCGGCGTATGGGGAAATCGTAGAGAGACGCTTTAGAGCCGCTTCGCCTTTCCGGAGCAAGCTGCCCGTTCTATGCGTCGGCAATTTCACGATGGGCGGGGCGGGCAAGACGCCGGTCGCGCTGAAGCTCGCGTCCATGCTGCGCGAGACAGGCCGCAAGCCCGGCTTTCTCACGCGGGGCTATGGAGGCAGCGAACGCGGCCCGTATCTTATCGACGGCGCAACAGACGGCGCGGACCGCGTCGGCGATGAGCCTCTCCTCCTGGCGCGAGCCGCTCCGACGGTCGTGAGCCGGGACCGTTCCGCGGGCGCGAAGCTGCTTGAGACGCTTGGCGCGGATGCCATCGTCATGGATGACGGATTTCAGAATCCATCGCTTGAAAAGGATTTCAGGCTTGTGGTCGTGGATGCGGCCGCGGGTGTGGGTTCCGGGCGTGTCTTTCCGCTTGGCCCTCTCCGTGCTCGACTGGCGTTTCAACTCGGCATGGCGGACGCCGTCGTCATTCTTGGCGCGCGCGACCGAGCAGATGCGGCAGGACTGATAGAACAACAGAGCCAGCAACTTCGCTCGACGCCATTGCCGGTCTTCAACGCCAGAATTGTCCCTGCCGTTACGGACGGGCTCCGCGACCGCCCTTTCCTCGCCTTCTGCGGGATCGGGAGGCCTGGCAAGTTCTTCGACACTTTGCGGGAGGCGGGCATCGCTGTCGTGAAGAGCCGAAGCTTCCCCGATCACCATCCTTATTCCGAGGCCGATGCGCGGTCACTCCTGGCGGACGCAAAGGCGCTCGATGCCGGGCTTATCACGACAGAGAAGGATCATGCCCGACTTAAGGGCGCACAGGGGCCCCTCGGGGAGCTTTATGGATCTGCGATTGCGCTGCCGATAAGCGTTGAGTTCTTGGAAGACGGCGAGGCACGGCTTTTGAAGATGCTCGGCCCATCGTCATCCCGAAACGGCCTTGCTCCGTATCCGGGATCGTCAAATCTATGTCCAACATTTTAAGATCCCGGATAACGCCCGAGGGCATTTCCGGGATGACGATGAAGGGCGCAGAGACTACTTGGCACGCTCGCGCTCTAGGTGGCGGCGGAGCGAAATTTGCGCGTTCGCATACGGCTCCTGGTGGGGCACGCTCCAATAGCGCAGATCCTCGACGCGGATAGGCTCGCCTGTGACAGCGCACCGGACATAGGCGCCATTCTTCAGCACCTGAAATTCGCCGTCGAGATATCGGATTTTTGCCTCTTGCCCAAATGCGAAGGAACGCTCGATTCGATTCATGCTGCCTATGCCTTAAAGTAGACTTCCTTGGCTGCCGTCGTCTTTTTTGACCGCGACCGTCCGGCGGAGAGCCTGAGCGGTGTTCCTTCGGCGCGAGACAGGCTCACCTGACTCTGCTTCTGGCCCCAAATAATGAGCCGAAACGTGACCATCGGCAAATTCAATGTCAAGGGCGGCGGTGGTTTCCAGATCTGCGGCGCGCCGTATTACCTTGCCGCCCGCTCCCCTTACCAGCGCAAAGCCCCTGTCCAGAACACTTTTGTGGCTCAAGCTCCGCAGGAGCTGGGAGAGCGACGTCAACTCGAACACCTTGCGCTTCAGCGTATTCTGCGCGCCTTGCGCCGCCCGGACCGCCAACAATTCCAGCCGCTCGCGCTGCCGGATCGCCGGCCCGGCGAGCAGGCGAGGATTAAGCCTCGCACCACGATCGGCCAGGCGCTCGCGTTTTTTGACAATGCCTTCACGGAAGCACCTTTGCGCGCCATCGCGCGCCCGATTGAGGCGCTCCGCTCCGCGCTCCAGTGCGAGCCGGATATGGCGTGGCGTCAACCGGACGGACTGATATTCGAGACGGGCGCGCGAACGCTCGCTGAAATGGCGAAGAGACTGGCCAAGACGAGCCCCCGCAGTATCGAGACGCTGGCGCGGCACGGCCAGAAGCGATTGAGGGCGCGGCAGTCCGCGTTCGGCGCCGCGGAACTCCGCGCGAAGCTTTTCGAGGTGCCCCCTTACGCATCGGCGGGCGCGGTCGATGCATTCCGACAGGCGCAGAACGAGGTCCGAATGCTTCGGAACCGCCCATTCCGCCGCTTTCGTCGGCGTCGGCGCGCGCGCATCCGCGACGAGGTCGATCAACGTCCAGTCCGTTTCGTGGCCCACGGCCGAGATCAGCGGAATCGTGCTTTCCGCCGCCGCGCGGACCACCGCCTCCTCATTGAATCCCCAGAGGTCTTCGAGGCTGCCGCCACCGCGCGCCACGATCAGCAAATCCGGTCTTGGCAGCGGTCCCTCAACCGACAGCGCATTGAAGCCGCGAATGGCCGCCGCAACCTCCGCGCAGCAGGTCTCTCCCTGCACGCGCACCGGCCAGAGCAGCGCGCGGGTGGGGCAGCGCTCGGTGAAGCCATGCAGCATGTCGCAAATCACCGCGCCCGTGGGCGAAGTCACGATGCCGACCACCTGCGGCCAGAACGGCAGCGCCCGCTTCCTTTCCGGATCGAACAGCCCTTCGGCGGCGAACTTCTTCTTCCGCTCCTCAAGCAGCGCCATGAGCGCCCCCGCGCCCGCCGGCTCCAGCTGCTCGATGACGATCTGGTAGCTCGACTTGCCGGGAAAGGTGGTGATGCGGCCCGTGACGATGACCTCAAGCCCTTCCTCGGGCTTGAACTTCAGTTTCGCGAATGCGGTGCGCCAGATCACGGCGTCGATGCGGGCGCTGTCGTCCTTCAGGCAGAGATAGGCGTGGCCAGAGCTGTGCGGCCCGCGATAGCCGGAAATCTCGCCGCGCAGCCGCACAAGCCCGAACGCGTCCTCGACCGTCCGCTTGATGGCCGATGACAGCTCGGAGACCGTGAATTCCGCGATGTTTGAAAGAGGCGCCGCTTGCATCGTGGCTAACATGGACCGCGCGCGCGCGCGTGTCCATAGCGGCGGCTGCGATGCAAACAGCCGAAGTCAGGGCTTCTCATGGGCCTGAGCGCCTTGCGCCTATTCACCTTCCCCCTGCCGGGAAAATGCCTCCGAAAAACCATCTCTTAAAGAGGTGATGGAAAGAAACGCTGCTTTCTGTGGTTTTGCTTAGAGGCATTTTTCTACTTTGATGTTACTAACCGGGTTCAATGCAACCTTTTGGGATTTTTAGTTGCCCGGCGAGGCCATCTTGGCGCTTTCGATCAAAATCCTCGTTGCTGCTCTCTTCACCATCTTTCCGGTTGCCTTTTTCGCCGGACTTGGGCTGTGGCATGCCGGCTCAGACCAGATGGTTGTCGTGGCGCTGATATTTCTGTCTGTCTTTCTTCTTGCGGGCGCCTCCCTGTCGGCGGTTGCCATCCAGCATTTTCGCGCGTTCCGGCAGCCTAGAGGCGAACTGGCCGATTTGTCTGGAAATCGCGACAATCTCGACGGCGCCGAACCTGAGCAAGCCGTGGCGCGGGAAGCGGTGATCACAGAGGACATGGAGGCTCTTCTGAACATCGTGAACGAGATCGGCCTGGCGCAGATGGAGATCAACTGCAAGTCCATGTCGGCGGACAACGACGCCGAGCAGGCCAACGTCCGCGTCGCGGCCGTCGCCGACGCAACCAAGGAACTGCATGCCTCCATTCTCGAAATCGCCAATCAAATCGCCCGCAACGGAAATGTCATTTCCGAAGCCACCTGCAAGGCCAGCGACGCAGAGGTTGTCATCCAGGCCATGCTGGCTGCTGTCGACAGGATCTCTGAAATTCTCGCCGTGATAAAATCCGTCGCGTTACGCACCGACCTGCTTGCTCTCAACGCGACAATCGAGGCGGCACGCGCGGGCGACGCGGGAAGGGGTTTCGCCGTGGTCGCCCAGGAAGTCAAGAAACTCGCCAGTCAGACCGCGAACGCGACCGAGCAGATCAAAGTCCAAATGACGGGCCTCCTCGAACTCGAGCCGCCAGACGGCCGCCGCAGTCACGGACATCGCCGCTTCCATGAGCAAGATCAGCGAGATCGACACAGCGATCGCCGTCGCCGTCGAACAGCAGACGGCCGTCACTGCGAACATCAGCTCGAACGCCGAAGAAGCAGCCGAGCGCACGAAGAACGTCAGTGTTCATATTAACGAAATTGCCCACTCGTCGGATCGCACAAACGATCAAGTGCAGCAACTAGGCGACTTCAGCAACCGGCTCAACAATCACCTAAAAGAATTCTTTTTTGAAACGAGTTCCTCAACCAGCGAACCTAAAGATGGAGAATGCAATGACGCTGATGGAATGGAATGAAAAACTGTCGGTGGGTGTGGCCAGTATCGACGTCCAACACAAGAAGTTGGTGGAGATGCTTAATGAACTCTATGACGCCATGCAGGCCAAACAAAGCCAGGAAGCCCTGGGCAAGGTGCTTGACGGGCTGATCGCCTATACGGCTTCTCACTTTAGGCATGAGGAAGCCCTTTTTGCAAAAACCGGCTACCCTGCTGCGACTGAGCACAAGAAAGAGCATGACGATCTGACCAAGCAAGTTCTAGAGGTGAAAAAGAAATATCAACAAGGCTCGACCGCAACCCTTTCTATGGAGGTCCTGAACTTCCTGAGAAAATGGCTGCTGACCCACATTCAGGGTAGCGACAAAAAATATGGCCCTCACCTGAAAGCAAAGGGAATAAGCTAAGCGCGGGGGCTTTGGGCTTTTCTGGTCCGCCCATCTTCGGGCGCCCTGCAAACAGCGGCGCTCCGGGTGATTACGACATGGAGGCAAAGGCGGCCTTAAAGCCAAGGTTTCGCAGAACAGGAGGGACGCTGTCGCGATCTGCCGAAGTGCCAAGTTTTGCGCAAAATCACAAGGGCGCAAACTTCGAGGTGAAATGCCTCAGCACCGGCGCTTCTTCAATAAAGCGATATCCGCGCAAACCGCCGAGGATGTGCGCCAGCTGAGCCATGCCCTCGATCATGTAATCGACGTGGCTCTGCGTATAGACCCGCCGCGGAACAGCGAGACGCACCAACTCCTTGGGCGCCGGGATCTCTTCGCCGGTCTTCGGATTTTTCCGCCCCAGCATGAGCGTGCCGACCTCGACGCTTCGGATGCCGATCTCGCGGAACAGCGCGACGCTCAGAGACAAGCCCGGAAATTGCGCCGGCGGGATCTGAGGCAGGCTCAGGCCCGCGTCGATGTACACGGCGTGGCCGCCGAAGGGCTTGACCGTCTTGAAGCCAGCCTTCTCGATCCCCTCTCCGAAATACGCGATGGAGCGAATGCGGTAAGCGAGATAGTCCTCGTTCACGACTTCGTCGAGGCCGATCGCCAAAGCTTCAAGGTCTCTTCCGGCAAGACCGCCGTAAGTCGGGAAACCTTCCGTGATAACCATGAGGCTGCGCAGGTCGCGCGCGAGTTTCTCGGACCGGATCGCCAGGAAGCCGCCAATATTGCCGAAAGCGTCCTTCTTGGCACTCATCAGCGCCCCGTCCGCGAGCGAGAAAATCTCCTGGGCAATCCTTTTAACCGGCCAATCCTTGTATCGCGGGTCGCGGCATTTGATGAGATAGGCGTTTTCTGCAAACCGGGCGCAGTCGATGAAGAACGGAATGGCGTAGGATTTGAGCAAAGTGCTCGCAGCCTTGATATTGTCGAGCGACACCGGCTGACCGCCAACGGAGTTGTTGGTGATCGTCATGATGGCCAGGGCCGCGTTCGCGGAATTCGCCTTCAGATAGACTGCGAGTTTTTCGAGGTCGATGTTCCCTTTGAACGGGGCGAGAAACTCAAAATCCTCGTTGGCGCCGCAGGGAAAATCGAGCGCTTCGGCCCCCACATTTTCGATATTCGCGCGCGTCGTATCGAAATGCGTGTTGCCAACGACAACCCGCCCGCTTTTGACGAGACATTTCATGAGCAGATATTCGGCGGAGCGCCCTTGATGGGTGGGAATGACGAATTCCATTCCCGTCAGATCCTGGATCGCCCGCTCGAAATGCTCGAAGCTGATCGACCCGGCATAGGATTCGTCGCCCTCCATCACCCCCGCCCATTGACGGGCCGACATGGCGCTCGTTCCGCTGTCGGTCAGTAGATCGAAGGTTACTGTTCGCGCCGGCAAGGAAAACAGATTGTAGTGGGCTTTCTCAAGGGCGAAGCCGCGCTCATCGCGGGTGAGCATCGGCAAAGGCTCGACGACTTTGATCCGGAACGGCTCAATGATGGTCTTGAACTTGGTGTCCATGCAGTCTCGCCATAGCCTGGTCTGGAATTAAGCACGGCTGCGATGTCATTTAAGACTTCGCCACGCGATCTTGATCGGCCTTGCTCCGGCGTGATCGAGAGAACGGGCGCCTTCTCCGGCGTCGGACGCGCCACTCTGCGCATCGAAAGCCAACGCACAAATCTGCACAGTTCTTCAATTCTGCTCCCCGCGTTGGAGCTATATAGCAGGAGCGGATATGGCTACGATCGCGCTTATTTTTGCAGGCCAATAGTATGAATAATTTAACGAAAGATCATAATAGCTGGGGCTCACGTGATGCGCTTTCCCTTGATGCTTCGATCGCGCTGAGTGCGGTTGCAGCCTTGGCCGCGCTTGTGTTTGGCGGTCTGGCCGCAACCCTGGCGCTCCCACTGGGATGCGCGGTGGTGGCAAGCATTGCGGTGGCAATATTGCGTAATAAAAGGCAGAAGCGGCAGGGATCGTGCCAAGACAAATAGTTCGACTTCGCCTTTTTAGCCGGAGATGAGTGCTCGCTTGAGTTCACGCCGGGCGCTTCCATGTGGCGGCACGTCTGGGCTCAGGATGTGGCTCCTGCGCCTTCCCCCCAAGAGACTTATAGTCAACACGCCGAAGCCCCTTTTGGCCTGACTTGAACGCCTCTGGGGAGAGGCTGGCTGGTGAGGCGATTGGCTCGCCCCCAGCCAGGACTCCCTTACTGCAGACGAACCGCCACACGTCTCCACGCCTGTGCCCCATGGTATCCTTAGGCGGCAGCTAAAACTATTTATATGGTTACCTATGGTGTCTTTACAAAACAAACCCAATTTTAACCGGATGTAAACCGTCACAGGATGACTAGGATTGCGAAACTCCGCCGAACGATAGGAGTCGCTCGATCAAACCTCATGACGGCATGTATTTGGGTCGGTTCAAAACCAGACCCCGGTCCAATGATACCGTGGCTGCGAGGGGAAAGGAGCGATCCCCGCCGCATGCCCCCAAGGGTTCCGGAACAAAAGGGACTCGGTATCCGGTTTCTTCAGCGCCATGAGTCGCGCGATGCGTTCGGACGTTTGTGGATGGGTTCGCAAGACCGAAGGGAGCGGAATGCGCCGGCCGGGCATGAAGATGTCCTCCCAAAGCCGCCCCTGATAGCGTTCGAGCTTGCTGAGCGCCAAGGCAAGACCTTCGGGGTCGCCCGTGAGCGCCGCGCCACCGAGATCGGCGTCGAATTCGCGCGATCGCGAAAGCGCGAGTTGCAACAGGCTCGAAAGGGTCGGCGCGAAATAGAGGAGCGCGATCGCCAGCCAAGGCACAGGCGAGCCTGTGAACACCGTTGCGGGCACGCTCAGGAAGAACAGGAATACCGCAAAGAACGACATGCTGCGGGTGAACCGGCTCAGGATGTCGGCGAGACTCATCACCCAGATGTCGTTGTTGCGCACATGGGTGATTTCGTGCGCGAGAACGCCCGCCAACTCTCGGAACTCAAGGCGGCGCAGAAGGCCTTCCGTGACGCCAAGCGAATAGCGAGACGGCGTGCCAACCGCGAACGCATTCATCGTCTGGCTCGGAACCACATAGAGGCGCGGCGCCGCCCTCAGGCGCGCGCGCTGGGAAAGCGCTTGCACCAGACGCACGATGTCCGCGCCGCGTGAAGGATCGATGGGTCTCGCCTTGAACATGCGCATGATGGCATCCGGGGCTACGCGCGGCCCGATCAGCGAAAATACACCGATAACGACAAGCGCCCACACGACGCCCGTCTGCCCAAACAGCGTATAGGCCGAAAGCGCGGTGATAATGCCAATCCCGCCGACAAGCGCGAAAGACTGGGCAATATTCCGGAGGCGAGCGCGCCGCCGCTGCTCCTCGTCCAGATACGCCATTGGAACTCCATTCCCGTAATTTCACGAGATATGGCTCGCCCGGACGTGTTCTCAAGCAAGAGGCCGGTCAATTGGCTTTGAAGTCCTTCAAGGCTTCAAAGGTTTCCCGGTGATGTCGTCGGTTGTCCAGGTCTGGCTCTGGAAGGCGAAGAAAAAGGCCGTCGCATTTCCATTCGGGAAACGCAGGATGAGGCCGCCATCCTGCCAGACGCCATCGTCGCGATCATGAGGCGGTGGGCTGCCCTGGTTCATGTGGATGTCGTGAATGCCGCGTCCGGGCAGGAAGTCGAAATATTTGTCCGGTTTGTCCGGCTCCGGTCCCCACGGGTTGCCGAACGCGAAAAGCTCGGCGCCCTCGGTGTCCTTGACGCTCGCCAAAGCGTTGCTTAACAGAGTATCGAGCGCGTCGGGATCACCGATGGAGCCTGCGTCCGCAGTCCGCATCGCGCTGCTATCGAAAAAATTGCCGCGCACATAGTCCAGTCGCAGCTGGCGGTCTTCCCTTGCCGGCCGGGTAAGCCCCGAAGGGAGCGCCGGCAAATTGTCCAGGATGGGATGTTTGAAGTTCTGTTCCGCGTGGAAGCAGAAGGTTCGTCTGCTCGTCGGACCGCACGTTAATCGCAAGCCGCCATGGACCCGCCGGCGTATCGATCAAGACCTCCATATGAGGGGCGGGATCGTCCGGCCTGTGATGCAGAATCTGAGCCGGCTTGCCCCGCAAGACACCATAACGAACAGACATTACCCCTCCCCTTTTAGCGAATGCCCTGTCTGCCGGTTTCGTAGGAAACCTTGAAGCCAAGATTGTGGCATTCGACGAAGTGCTAGGCGCGGATGAGGCTGGGCACCGTAGTTCGCTTCGCGGGTCGGCGTTTCAGGAACTCCGGCACAACGCGCTCCACATCGTCGACAACGATATAGCGCGTTTCAAGCTCCGGACGGATGAACAGTTGCTCGCGCATCCTGTCGAACATCTGCAGGAGCAAGTCCCAGTACCCGGCCGTATTCACGATGAACACTGGCTTGTCGTGATGGCCAAGCTGGGTCCAGGTCAGCTGCTCCACAAGCTCCTCGAGAGTGCCGACGCCGCCCGGCAAGGCAACGAAGCCGTCTGACAGGTTGAACATGAGCATTTTGCGCTCATGGAACCCGTTGGTTACGTACCGCTCATTGATGGTTTCAAGGGCGTTTTCGATCTCGAGCAGCGAGGCCGGTATGATCCCGGTAACGTGGCCGCCATAATCGCGGACGGTCTGGGCGACAGTCCCCATCATGCCGTTCCCGCCGCCCCCGTAGACGAGGCCAATCTGCGCCTCCGCCATCGCCCGGCCCAGAGCCGCCGCTGCGGCCTTAAAGCGCGGATCCTTCCCTGAACCGGAGCCGCAATACACACAGAGACGTTTCATTTTCTTTTGTTTCATTGATCGGTCATCACATTCAAAATGAGCTTGGTCAAGAGCTTAACCGATTTCAGCTTGCGTCCCGCTTAAGCAGTTCGCACTCGCTTATGGCGAAAGCTCGCTTATATGGAGAGGGGATTTTTACTTGCCATCCATCCCCTGAAGCGCTTCCTGGAATTTGATCAATCAAAGAGGCATTTTTTGCGTCATCGCGCCGTTTCCCGTCACGCAGCCGCTCCTGAAGCACCGAGAGAGCAACACGTCGCCATCCTTAAGTATTTGCTTCCCTTTGTGTGGCCGAAAGGAAGGCCGGATCTGAAGGTGCGGCTGGTGCTGGCGGCGGTGGCGCTGATCGCGGCGAAAGTGGTCACGATTGCGATGCCGCTGGCCTATAAGTCGGCGGTCGACGCGCTCACCGCGCTTCCCCAATCCGATGCGTCGAGCAAGGCGGTCCAAATCGCGGCTGTCCCCCTCGCCTTCATCGTCGCTTACGGGGTGGCACGCGTGTCCATGATCGGCTTCGTCCAGTTGCGCGATGTCTTGTTCACGCATATCGGGCAACACGCCACGCGCGTGCTGGCGACCCAGACCTTCCGGCATGTTCACGACCTCTCGCTGCGCTTCCATCTTGAGCGCAAGACGGGAGGCCTTTCGCGCGTGCTCGATCGCGGCAAGCTCGCAGTCGATCTCATCATCCGCATGGGCGCTTTGAACCTATTCCCTACAATCCTGGAGGTTTCGTTCGTCTGCCTGCTGTTCGGCTTCTACTTCGG
Source organism: uncultured Alphaproteobacteria bacterium (assembly GCA_963839435.1). Lineage (GTDB taxonomy): Bacteria > Pseudomonadota > Alphaproteobacteria > Rhizobiales > Rhodomicrobiaceae > Rhodomicrobium. The sequence goes on along the minus strand of CAWIVD010000026.1, from coordinate 44,436 downwards.
ATGGGTGATGGTCGCCATCGTGGTCATCATGATCGTGATTTACGCCTGGTTCAGTTTCTTCTTCAGCGAGAAGCGCATCGCGATCCGACGCGAATACATCGAGGCGGACATGGATGCGAGCACCAAAGCCATCGACAGCCTTCTGAATTACGAGACCGTCAAATATTTCGGGAACGAACGCTGGGAGTCGGGCCGCTTCGACCGTTCCATGGAGCGTTTCGAGAGCGCGAGCATCCGCACTTACAGCTCGCTCGCAATCCTGAACTCCGGCCAGGCCTTCATTTTCACGGTGGGTATGGTGCTCGCCATGATCCTCGCGGCGCGCGGCATTGCGCAGGGAACGATGACGGTCGGCGATTTCGTGATGGTGAACGCGGTGTTCATCCAGCTTTATCAGCCGCTCAACGTCATGGGCATGATCTATCGCGAGATCAAGCAGGCCCTCGTCGATATCGAGGCGATGTTCACATTGCTTGGCCAGAAGCCCGAGGTGAAGGACAAGCCGGGGGCGAAGCCTCTGATCGTGACCAACGGCGCGATCCGGTTCGAGAACGTTTTTTTCTCTTACGACGATGCGCGGCCCATCCTTCGCGGCGTCGATTTCGAGGTGCCGTCGGGTCATATGGTTGCGCTCGTCGGGCCATCGGGCGCGGGCAAATCCACGGTGTCCCGGCTCCTTTATCGCTTCTACGATGTGAAATCGGGCCGCATTCTGATCGACGGGCAGGACATCCGCGACGTCACGCAGGAGTCGCTTCGCGCCGCCATCGGCATCGTTCCGCAGGATACGGTGCTCTTCAACGACACCATCCTATACAACATCCGCTACGGCCATGTGACAGCGACCGACGAAGAGGTGAAGGAAGCCGCGCGGCTGGCGCAGATCGACGGCTTCATCCAGCAGTTGCCGCTTGGCTACAAATCGATGGTGGGTGAGCGCGGGCTCAAGCTTTCCGGCGGCGAGAAGCAGCGAGTCGCCATCGCGCGCACGATCCTGAAAGCGCCGCCGATCCTGATGCTCGACGAAGCCACCTCGGCGCTCGACAGCTTCACCGAGAAGGAGATCCAGGCGTCGCTCGATCAGGTCGCAAGGAACCGCACCACGCTTGTCATCGCGCACCGGCTCTCGACCGTGATCCATGCCGACATGATCCTCGTCATGGACAAGGGGAAGATTATCGAGCGAGGCACTCATGCCCAACTGCTGGAGCAAAGCGGCCTTTATGCGGGGCTGTGGGCGCGTCAGCGCGAGGCGGAGGAAGCGCGCCGAAAACTCGCCAAGATGGTCGAGGAAGGCGCGCTCACCCCCGACGATGCCAAGCTCGACCCGGTTCCGCCGCCGAAACTCGTCCCCGCGCAATAGCTCAAGGCTTCGGCATCGTTCCAAGCGACGACGTGGTGACATTCGCCGATTGCGGCCGGTCATTAACGCGAGTTGGAACGACGCCAAAGCCTATACGGCGTGGTTGTCCAAGAAGACGGCCACGCACTACCGAACTCTTTCGGAGACGGAGCAGGAACACGCCGGGAGGGCGGAAGACGCCGCTTACACCGCCGTTGTGATGGTCACGGCGACGTCGGTGGGTTTCGCAGTATAGGGCCAGGAGGACACGATCAGCCCGGCGCCCGCCCTCACATAGTCGCCAGCGTTCGCCGGCGTAATGCCGCCCGCCACCGCGAGCAGAACGCCAGCGCTGGCCTCCTTCTTCTTGACCGATGCCACTTCGTCTGGCGTCATCTTCTCAAGCTGGATGATGTCAAACCCTGCGTCGATCGCATCACGCGCTTCGGCTGCGGTCGCAACCTCGATGGCGAGCTTCTTCTCCGGCGCTTCCCGGCGCAACCGCGCCGCCATTTCCTTCCAACTGACACCGGGGAGAAAAACGCGATGCTCGGCGAAAACGAGGATCGTTTCGGAAAGGCCTAGCCTGTGAGGCACTGCGCCGCCTGCCCGGATAGCGGTGATGGAAAGCTGCCGGGCTGCGGGCACGGTCTTGCGCGTGCACGCGACACGGACATTCGCGTCGACAGCTTCCACAGCCTCCACGAGGGCTCGGGTTGCGGTTGCGATACCGGAGAGGATCTCCGTCAGCGTTTGCGCGGCTTTCCAGGAATGGTGCAGCGCGTCCGCAGACCCCTTCGCGGTCAAAAGGAGCGTCCCCGCCTTCGCCTTGGACCCCGAAGGCATCAGCGTCGAGGCGTCCGCACCAACCCGCCTAATCATATCCGCTGCAATCTCAAGTCCCGCCACGACCATGTCGCCGCGCGCGCGGAACTCCATAAGGCCCAGCATGTCGCCGATGCCGAGGGCAAGCGTGGTCAGATCGCCATTCGGAACGTCTTCCTCGAGCAGGCGGTCTAGGAAGGAAGGGGGAAGTGATGGCATGATGGAGAGGTGTAGCCTTTACAAAGCGATGCCCGCAAGCGCCTATGTTGCAGCTTATCATAGCATTGGCTTGGGGCGTTGAGAGGCGTCATGGAAAAGGCAGATTGCATCATCATCGGGGCTGGCGTTGTCGGGCTCGCCGTTGCTCGCGAGCTTGCCCTGGCTGGGCTTGAAGTCATTGTACTGGAGGCCGCGGGCGCAATCGGGACCGAAACCTCATCGCGCAATTCAGAAGTCATTCACGCTGGGCTCTATTATCCGCCCGGTTCGCTCAAGGCGCGTTTATGCGTGGAGGGCAAACAACAGCTCTATGCCTATTGCTTGGAACGCGGAGTTGAGGCGCGCCCGATTGGAAAGCTTCTCGTAGCGGCAAGCGAAGCGCAGGTCCCAAAGCTCGCCGCAATTAAGGAGAATGCCGAGCGGAATGGCGTGCGCGATCTGGTTTGGCTTTCATCGGAGGAAGCGCGCACGCTCGAACCGGAAGTGCGGTGCACCGCGGCCCTGTTTTCGCCGAGCACCGGCATCCTGGACAGTCACGCTTTTATGCTTACCCTGCAAGGCGACTTCGAGAACGCGGGCGGCATCATCGCGTTCGAAAGCGCGGCGGTAGGCGGAAGCGTGCAAAGCGACGGCATCGTGCTCCGGACGAGAGAAACAGCGGTGAAGGCGAAGCTCGTCATCAATGCCTGCGGGCTTCACGCGCCGGCGTTGGCGCGGTCCATCGATGGCATGCCGAAGCACCTCATCCCGAGACCCTACCTCGCGAAGGGCAACTACTTCGCATTGAAGGGACGCAGTCCGTTCAACCATCTCGTCTATCCGATGCCGGAGGCGGCGGGCATTGGCATCCACGCTACGCTCGACCTCGGCGGCGCGGTCCGATTCGGGCCGGACGTCGAATGGATCGAGACCATCGATTACACCGTCGATGAAAAGCGCGCGCCGTTCTTTGAGGAGGCAATCCGCCACTATTGGCCAAGCCTGCCGAATCATGCTCTCGCGCCATCCTATTGCGGCATTCGTCCGAAGATCACGGGACCGGGCGAACCTCCCGCCGACTTCGTGATACAGGGACCGGGCGCTCACGGCATGGAAGGCTTTTGGAACCTGTTCGGGATCGAATCTCCTGGCCTCACGTCGTCCCTTGCGATCGGGTTGGACCTTCGCAAGCGGATTTTGACCTGAGCGCCTTTGCTAAACGCCACGCTTTGGCTGAGATCATTCCCATCAAATCATCGGCCGCTGTGTTGTCCGCGCCACAGCCACTAATTATCAAAATTATAACAATGTCATAACGCATTTGGACAGCCCGTCCCAACAACATGCTACACGCTCTGCAGGCCTTATCGAATAATACACGCTTGCGTTGAAGCACGCTCAATGGCATGTCTGCTCTCGTGTTCCGCGTAAAGCTTTAGAGTATGCAACGTTAGCGGGAATGTTATGTCAGTCGCAAAGTCTGTTCGTACCGCCGCCGCTGTCCTCGGCGTCCTTCTTGTGGCCAAGGCGGCCCACGCAGCCGACCCCTACTCTTACGGGGGTTACAAAGATCAGCCACCGCCCCAAGCCCTGCCCGCGCCATTTTGGCAAGGCTTCTATGCCGGCGGCAATGTCGGCGGCCTCTGGTCGACAATCGATGCAGCCAATAATGTCGTGTTTGTTATGCCGACTGTGGTCGTGCAGCCCAATCAAAGCGCGTCCGTTTCGGGCCTGTTCGGAGGCGCTCAGGCCGGATACAACTTCGAGACGGGAAATTTTCTTTACGGCGTCGAAGGTGACATTGGATGGATGGATAACAGCGGCAGTCATACTTTTGCCCTTGCCGCTCCTGCGCATTCGATAACGGTTTCAAGCAAAGCTGGGTGGTACGGCGATATCACTGCCCGCGGCGGCTTTGTTTACGGTGACGCCCTGTTTTATGCGAAGGGTGGCTTTGCCTTCTTGACCGGCGACGTCAATGTGGGCGATCTGACTGATGGAATCAGCCAATCCAGCGGCACTTTGACGGGTTGGACCATCGGCGCCGGCCTCGAATACATGATCAATCCCCGGTGGTCTGTGAAAGCGGAATACCTCTACTTCGACCTGAGCAACAACAATTGCTGCTTCAGCTCAACAGCGGGTTTCGACGACAGAGTAACGATGCAGACCGTCAAAGTCGGTTTCAATTTCTTTATGCATTCTCAGGTAACGCCCCTGAACTGAATCAGACGAAGCCCGTTTCTCTCCGACGGGCTTGCGATTTTTGACGCCATTCCAGGGGACGCGGCGTGTGGTCCAACTCAACTGGGTGCGGAACAACTGGTGGTTTGGCGCGAAAAGACACGGCACAGCCTGTCGGAGTTCGCAAAAAACTGAGGGATTAGTGTAATCCTCATACTTGTTGCTTCGTCCCAGGTTGCAGGAGCCGCATAGAGACCTAAGGTTGTCTATAGCGGTTGGGCCGCCTTTTGACCATGGCACAATGTGGTCGACGTGAAGCACGCAAGACAAATTGATGGCTGGACTGTCACCACATAACACACACTTAAATCGGTCACGATGTAGAACGCGAAAGCGCAGACCAAGCGAGATTTCGCGCTTATCTTTCCCAATTTCCTGAGCCCTCGTTGCTCCTACAGGTCCAGGCACGGCGAGATTATCAGCCAGTGTCGTCGGTATCGTTTGTTCATCCGGGTCCGCGTTCACTCGCTTGACAAAGGCCACCAATGCTTTGTTCCACGTACGGAATCTTAGCATGTACGCTTTACCGCCAACCGTTGACGGAGAATGCCCCATTTCTAAGTACTTCGGCGGGCGTCCGTAGTGCGTCCAGACCGCGAGCATGTTGTCGAAACATTCCTCGTCCGAATATCAGCGTCCGGCAATTGACAACGATAGCCCCGCCGCCTCGAACGCCGCTCTCGAAGAACCTCAACGCTTTCTAAGAATGTGAGGGCTAACGGGAAGGTGAGCCTCGACATCGGTCACGCTTAGCTCTGCCTTCCCCAGCGAGTGAGCTAAGTTCGCAAGCGCCGCGAGAATTCATCTGATCGATCAATCGCGAGGTGGCGCCGCGTACGCCCATTTTTTTTCGCGCAGCGGTCATTCAAGCCGGCCGCTTCGAGGACCCTGCTCCAAGAGCCAAACCGCTTTGCCACAGGGTCACGCGACACGCGAGAGTGCAGCGAAATAACGTCGCCAACAGAGGCCTATGGTGCGCAATTGCGGTGACACGGCGCAATTCATCGAGGATTGCACTGTCAGTGTATTCGGTTAGCCGCTTCAACTCGAAAACCAAGCGCTCTGATGCAGACTGGTTTGTCATATTCTTAGGTAACTTAAACTGTAAGCGCGGGCACAAGGACGGAACTTGGATCAGGTCCCAGGCCGCCCGGTTTTAACCGGTCGCCGTCTTTTGCCTCGGCGTTCGGGTTCATTGTCGTCGTCGCCGACGACTGTGGCCTTGCCAGCCTTGAATGTCCTGAGATCAGGTGCGGAACGCGACGGCTTAGGCTTGCCGCCTGGCAATGGCCGCTCGGCATGCGGCCCCATTTCATCCAGCGTGGGTTTGTGAGGCCGGGACGCCTGCGAGCTACGCACTAGGACACTCCATTCGCCGATCTTGCGTTCCTTGCTCGTTTCAGGCGGAGGCGCGATTCGTGAAACGGAGCCCTCAACGTTTTCTCGCCCGCAAAGTCCCACTCCTCGGGGTTGTCCGAGTTCCCGCCCGCGTTGAACAATGGGCTTTTCGCCAGTGCCTCACGCGAGCGTTTTTCCCCGCGGAACTCGAGCGCCGCCGCTTCACGCCCGCACCACCGCTGGTCGTTGCCGTCCTATCGACCGCGATCTCCGGCACATAAGAGGTGCGATTGTTGCCTTCATAGCGTCCGGCGCGATCTTCCACATCCGATTGCCGGGCGAGCGGGTCGTCCATGATGGTCATCTCGACGTCGCGCAGACGTTTGATCTCGTCGCGCAGTCGCGCCGCGGCCTCGAATTCCAGGTTTGCCGCCGCCTCGCGCATACGCTTCTCAAGATCGGCGACGACGGCTTGCAGATTGTGCCCGACCAGCGGCGTCTGCCCGTCCTCAGCAAATCCAGCGTCCACGGTCACGTGATCGCGCTCGTAAACGCTCGCAAGAATGTCGCCGATGTTCCTTTTCACCGATTGGGGCGTGATGCCATGCGCCTCGTTGTAGGCCACCTGCTTCTCGCGGCGGCGATTCGTCTCCGCGATGGCGCGCTCCATGCTGCCCGTAACCCTGTCGGCGTAAAGGACGACCTTCCCGTCCACGTTGCGCGCGGCGCGTCCTATCGTCTGGATCAGCGACGTCTCCGAGCGCAGAAAGCCTTCCTTGTCCGCATCCAGGATGGCGACCAGCGCGACCTCCGGAATGTCGAGCCCTTCGCGCAAGAGGTTGATGCCGATCAACACGTCGAACGCTCCGAGCCGAAGGTCTCGAATGATCTCAATACGCTCCAGCGTGTCCACATCGGAGTGCATGTAGCGCACCTTGAGTCCCTGCTCATGGGCGTATTCGGTGAGGTCCTCAGCCATCCGCTTGGTAAGCGTGGTCACGAGCACTCTGTAACCCTGCTTGATGACCTTTCGGCATTCGTCGATAAGATCGTCAACCTGCGTTTTGACCGGACGAATCTCGACGGGCGGATCTATCAGACCGGTGGGGCGAATGACCTGCTCCACAAAAATACCGCCGGTTTGCTCCAACTCCCACTTGCCGGGCGTCGCCGAGACAAACGACGTCTGCGGGCGCATTGCGTCCCATTCCTCGAAGCGAAGCGGACGATTGTCAATGCAGGAAGGCAGGCGGAAACCGAATTCCGCGAGCGTGGACTTGCGCCGGAAGTCGCCGCGGAACATGCCGCCGATCTGCGGTACGGTGACGTGGCTTTCGTCTACGAAAACGAGGGCGTTATCGGGCAGATATTCGAACAATGTCGGCGGCGGCTCACCTGGCTGGCGGCCCGTCAGCCAGCGCGAATAGTTTTCGATGCCATTGCACGAACCGGTCGCTTCGATCATTTCGATGTCGAATTGCGTGCGCTGCTCCAGCCTCTGCGCCTCGAGAAGCCGCCCTGAGGCGTTGAAACGCTGCAACTGCTCCTGCAACTCCTGCTGCATGCCCTTGATCGCCTGATGAAGCGTCGGCTTCGGCGTCACGTAGTGTGAATTCGCGTAGACCTTTACGAGTGCCAGATCTTGCGTTTTCTCTCCCGTAAGCGGATCGAACTCGGCGATGCTTTCCACCTCGTCGCCAAACATGCTGATGCGCCAGGCGCGATCCTCCTGGTGAGCCGGGAAGATTTCAATCGTGTCTCCGCGAACACGGAAATCGCCGCGTGCGAAGCTCACATTGTTGCGCTTGTACTGGATCGCGACGAGATCAGCCAGGAATTGTCGCTGCGCCACCCGGTCTCCCACCTGGATGGTGAACGTCATCGCCGAGTAGGTTTCGACCGAGCCAATACCGTAGATACACGAGACCGACGCCACGATGATCACATCATCGCGTTCGAGCAGCGCCCGTGTGGCGGCATGGCGCATCCGGTCGATCTGCTCGTTAATCGAACTGTCCTTCTCAATATAGGTGTCGCTCCGCGGGATATACGCTTCCGGCTGGTAGTAGTCGTAATAGGAGACGAAATACTCGACGGCATTGTCCGGGAAGAACGACTTGAATTCGCCGTATAGCTGCGCCGCCAGCGTTTTGTTAGGAGCCAGGACCAGCGCAGGTCGCTGAGTTTCCTCGACAACCTTAGCCATAGTGAAAGTTTTACCGGAACCCGTGACGCCGAGCAGAACCTGCTCCCGCTCAAGCTGCCGCACCCCCTCCACCAGTTCACGGATGGCCCGCGGCTGGTCGCCCTTCGGCTCAAAATCCGATTTGATAACAAAGGGCTTTCCGCCTTCGCTCTTCTCCGGCCTCGGTGGGCGATGCGGCACGAAAAGCGGCATGTCGTCGCCGGTGAGAAGCGGGTGGTCCCCTATAGGCGGCAGCTTGCCCTGGAGATGCGACGGCAGCGGCATCGCGCCGGTCGGTCTCAAATTCCGAAGTGCGGGGATGAGATGGGCCGTGCTTTCAGAGGTGTAGGCTTGGCCATCGAACGCGGCTTGCGGCGCTTCAGCGAACCCGACCGCGTCGCCGTCTTGCGTCTGCCTGAAAGTCTGTTTGTTCCGGGCCAATGATTTGGCCGCGCGCGGTCGTGCCATTTAGCCTATATGTCACCGGGATCGAAATTTCGCTACCGTGTCTTCCCTTAGACGCAAAAAAGGCCTGCTTAACTCCAGTCAAGCCGGCCTTAAGGTCTCGATCTTTACGCTGCGGCGCTTTGCTCGTCATCTTCGCCTGCGACCGGGCCAGAATCCAAGCCCTTTGCGCTTTCATCGCGATCGACAAGCTCAATGACGGCGAGCGGGGCGTTATCGCCATAGCGGAAGCCCGCCTTCAGAACGCGGGTATACCCTCCGCACCGGCTTTGATATCGCGGCCCTAGCGTCTCGAAAAGCTTCGCCACCGTGGCATCGTCGCGAAGGCGCGATGCCACGACCCGTCGGGCATGGAGATCTCCCCTTTTGGCGAGTGTGATGAGCGCCTCGACCACCCCACGCAAGTCTTTCGCCTTGGGAAGCGTCGTGACAATCTGCTCGTGCTTCACGAGCGCTGCCGCCATATTGGCGAACATTGCCTGACGGTGGCTGGCCGTTCTGTTGAATTTACGGCCGGATCTACGGTGACGCATTGTCTCGCCCTCAAAGCCCGCGGCTTCCAACGCCGCGATCTATCCCTAATCAGTAATGGTCCTCGAACCGCTTCGCCAGCTCTTCGATATTCTCTGGCGGCCAATTCGGGACTTCCATACCAAGATGCAACCCCATACCGGCAAGCACCTCTTTAATCTCGTTCAGCGACTTACGCCCGAAATTCGGAGTGCGCAACATTTCCGCTTCGGTTTTCTGAATGAGATCGCCGATGTAGACGATGTTGTCATTCTTCAAACAGTTCGCTGAGCGCACCGAGAGTTCAAGCTCGTCCACCTTTTTCAGCAGCGCGGCATTGAACTCAAGTTGCGGAATGCGCTCTTCCGATACTTCCTTGCGCGGCTCTTCGAAGTTGACAAAAATCGAGAGCTGATCCTGAATGATCCGCGCGGCGAGAGCGACGGCATCCTCCGGTGACACGGCCCCGTTTGTCTCGACCTCAAGCGTCAGCTTATCGTAGTCGAGAATCTGACCTTCGCGCGTATTGGCGATCTTGTAAGAAACTTTCTTCACCGGGCTGTAAAGGCTGTCCACCGGGATTAGCCCGATCGGAGCGTCGTCCGGGCGGTTCCGCTCGGCCGGAACGTACCCTTTGCCGATAGCCGCGGTCAATTCCATGCGGACGGCCGCGCCCTCATCCAGCGTGCAGATCACCAAGTCAGGATTCAGGATTTCAACATCCGGTCCGGCGTCAATATCACGCGCCCGCGCTACGCCCGGTCCTTCCTTGCGAAGAACCATGCGCTTGACGCCCTCCGAGTGAATCCGCAGCGCGATGTCCTTGATATTAAGAACAATATCCGTCACATCCTCACGCACGCCGGGGATGGAGGAAAACTCATGGAGCACGCCGTCGATATGAACACTCGTAACGGATCCGCCCTGCAAAGAGGACAGCAGGACGCGGCGAAGCGCATTGCCAAGCGTCAACCCAAATCCGCGTTCCAGCGGCTCCGCCACGATGGACGCGACGTATTTGGGGTTAGCGCCGGAAATAACATTGATCTTTCCCGGCTTGATGAGATCCTGCCAATTCTTATTTAGCACGTTTCTTTCCTTATACGGCGGCGCTCACGCTATTCGCCGCGACCTTCCTAACGCGGGTGGCTTGCCTCAAGGCTACCTAGACCCGGCGCCGCTTGCGCGGGCGGCAGCCATTGTGCGGAATAGGTGTAACGTCGCGGATTGAAGTCACCTGGAACCCGCAAGCCTGTAACGCACGCAAGGCCGATTCGCGCCCCGACCCCGGACCACTCACCTCGATTTCTATTGTGCGCATCCCATGCTCCTGGGCTTTGCGACCTGCATCTTCTGCCGCAACCTGAGCGGCATAGGGGGTTGATTTTCTAGATCCCTTGAAACCCATCGCACCCGACGAAGACCAGGAGATCGCGTTGCCCTGCGCATCCGTGATCGTGATCATCGTATTATTGAAGCTGGCATTCACATGCGCAACGCCGGATGCAATGTTCTTCTTCTCGCGGCGTTTAACGCGCGCCTTTTCCTTTGCCATCGTTTAAATCCTAATCCCGACGTCCTACTTCTTCTTGCCAGCGATCGGTTTGGCTGGGCCCTTCCGCGTGCGCGCATTAGTGTGCGTCCGCTGGCCGCGGACAGGAAGCCCGCGGCGATGCCTCAGACCGCGATAGCAGCCCAAATCCATCAACCGTTTGATATTCATCGCAACTTCGCGGCGAAGATCACCTTCCACCGCGTAGTCCCGATCGATAACTTCGCGGATCTGCAGAACCTCAGCATCCGTCAACTCGTTGACGCGCCGCGCCGTAGGAATATTGACCTTTTCGCAGATTTCTTTCGCGAAGCGCGGGCCAATCCCGTGAATGTAGCGAAGGCCGATCTCAACGCGTTTGTTTGAAGGGATGTTCACACCCGCAATACGTGCCACGTGATCCTCGTCGTGTTTAGGATAAGTTGGAGCGAGCGACGCTCGAACCGGAAAAACATACATGGCCCGGGAGTCGCAGTTCTCCAGACCGTGGTAAATCTGAGCTAAGGCGCCCTATATAATCAGGTCTCGCAACGATGTCCAGCAACGATGTCGGTAAGGCCGAGACGAAGCTTGGGATTGTCCTGGAAACACGCAATTCAGTGCCCCCCTTCCACGATCTCGTTGATCCGAGCGGTGACCTTTTCTATAGGAAGCTCGCCATCGATGACATGCAGCTTGCCCTTGCCGCGGTAATAGTCAATCAAAGGCTTCGTTTGATTGTGATAAACATCGAGGCGTGCACGTACCGTCTCGGGATTGTCATCCGAGCGCCGTTTGAAGGCCGTATTTCCGCAGCGATCGCAGATACCTTCCGTTTTTGGCAGCCGGAAAAAGTCGTTGAAACTCTCGCCACAGTCCGCGCAAGTAAAGCGACCAGCGATGCGTTTGATGAGCTGATCGTCGTTCACATCGACTACGATAACCGCATCAATGGTCTTTTTATGGCTTTCTAACAGGTCATCCAATTCAGACGCCTGCTGAACCGTGCGAGGAAATCCGTCCAGGATGAAACCGAGTAAATTCTCCGGCAATGCATTGATCGTTTCGAAGACGACTCCAAGGACGACGTCATCCGGAACCAGCTTGCCGCTCTCCATATAGGGCTTTGCAACAAGCCCAACCTCAGTCCCCGTCGTGACGGCATGCCGGAGCATATCGCCGGAGGAAAGCTGTTTCAACTGAAAGCGATCTTCCAGATACTTCGACTGCGTGCCTTTTCCTGCACCGGGGGGGCCCAGCAAGATGATGTTCATCGCCGCTTCGCTCCTCTAAGCTTCGCTTTCTTAATCAGCCCCTCATATTGATGAGCGAGCAGGTGGCTCTGCACTTGAGCGACCGTATCCATCGTTACGCTCACGACGATCAGCAGCGAAGTGCCGCCAAAATAGAAGGGAGCCTGCATCTGATACGACAAGATTTCCGGGAGGATGCAGACCGCAGACACATAGGCTGCGCCGACCAATGTAATCCTGTTAAGGACATATTCGATGTATTCAGCGGTGCGAGGGCCTGGTCTGATGCCAGGAATAAAGCCACCATATTTCTTGAGATTGTCGGCAGTATCCTGCGGATTAATCACAATCGGCGTGTAGAAGAAGCAGAAGAAAACGATCAAGCCGATGTAAAAAAGGACATGCAACGGCTGGCCGGGTCCCAACAGAGCCAGAACACGGGTCAACTCGTCGGATCCTCTTCCCACAAACTGCTCAACCGTCGCGGGCAGATAAAGGAGTGTCGAAGCAAAGATAGGCGGTATAACGCCAGAGGCATTGAGCTTGAGCGGCAAGTGAGAGCTGTCGCCCTGGAACATGCGGTTCCCGATTTGCCGCTTCGGATATTGAATTGTGAGGCGACGTTGCGCCCGCTCGAAAAAGACGACAACGGTCACCACCACGATCATCATCAGGAAGAGGCCAAGAATAACGGCCGGGGACAGCACGCCGCTGCGTCCCTGCTCCAGGATGCGGTAAAGCGCGGTTGGCATTTCCGCGACGATGCCCGCGAAAATGATTAGCGATGAACCATTGCCAATCCCTCGCGCGGTGATCTGCTCGCCCAACCATACGAGGAACATCGTGCCTCCGACTAGTGAGATCACGGTCGTCAACTGAAAGAACCAGCCAGGCTCCAGAGCGGAGCTATTTAACCCCTTCGCCGTCAAGGTCGATTGCACGGTAGCTATCAATACCGTGAGATAGCGAGTATACTGATTTATCTGCTTGCGCCCCGACTCTCCCTCTTTTTTAAGGTTTTCAAGAGTAGGCACAACGGAGGTTAGAAGCTGAATGATAATGGATGCCGTGATATACGGCATGATATTCAGGAGAAAAATAGCTGACCTCGAAAGCGCACCACCGGAAAATACGTTCAGCATTCCGAAGACGGTATTGGGGTTGCCTTCGAAAAGCTTCGCAAGTTGCGCGGTATCAATTCCAGGTATCGGAATGAACGTGCCAAGCCGATAAATCAGTAGAGCACCCAAAGTGAATAGAAGGCGCTGCTTGAGTTCGTCGGCCTTCGCAAACGTTGAGAATTTTAGGTTAGCGGCAAGCTGTTCCGCTGCGGAAACCATGATGACTGCGACTCCGGTCTGCGACGCTATTCCGACACGGGGGGCGGCAACAGCGACTAGGCGTTTTTAGCCTCGATGATATCGTACTATAGGCACCCAAAGTTGCAGGGTTCAGCCACTGCGTCCCCTTAATCAGCTTTGGCCTGACGCCCCTCTCTCTTTGATTGAGCTGCGCGGCGACGAGCGGCTCGTTTTCCGTCTCCAGCCAAGCGATCCTCTCTGGGCATCAGGATCTCGATAGAGCCGCCCGCAGCCTCGACAGCCTTGACCGCTGCGGCGGAAGCCTTGGCAACTTTAAAATCAAGTTTCGTTTTTACTTCGCCACGCGCCAGCAGCCTCACACCATCCCGCTCGCGCCGAAGTGCCCCGGATGCGATCAGCGCTTTGGCGTCAATCACCGACTTGGCATCGAGCTTTCCAGCGTCGATCGCTTCTTGCACCCTGTCCAGATTGATGTGGGCAAAGATCAGACGCAGCGGATTATTGAACCCGCGCTTGGGGAGCCGCATGTGAATGGGCATCTGGCCGCCTTCGAAGCCTTTGATCGCAACGCCCGAGCGAGCTTTTTGCCCCTTAACGCCCCGGCCTGCGGTCTTGCCCTTGCCCGATCCGATACCTCGGCCAACGCGAATACGGTCTTTCGTTGCGCCTGGATTATCTCTTAACTCATTCAGCTTCATGATTTGTTCCCCGGGCAGCGCCGAATGCTTCCCCTATCGCTTCTTCGCGTCGACCGGAACGCCGTTTTCTTCGACGATGCGGACGAGATGCGGAATCTTATTAATCATCCCGCGGATGGCCGGGTTGTCGGCTACGACCCTGCGGCGGTGCATCTTGTTCAAGCCAAGGCCGACCAGCGTCTCGCGCTGATCGTAAGGCCTGCGGATCGGGCTTCCAACTTGCTCAATAGTGAGCGTCTTCTTTGTCGATGCATTCGGCATAGCACCCCGTTCCCTTACGCTTCGGCGGGCTGAGCTGCAGCCGCCCCCTCAGCGCCATCGCGCCTGCGGGTCACGATCTCGCTTACCTTCTTGCCGCGACGCGCGGCAACTCCGCGAGGGCTGTCCTCGTGCTTAAGCGCGTCGAACGTCGCCCTCACCATATTGTAAGGATTGGAAGTGCCAATCGATTTGGCCACAACATCCTGAACCCCCAGCGTCTCAAAAACGGCGCGCATTGGACCACCTGCGATAATACCGGTGCCGGGAGGCGCCGCACGCAGGAACACTTTGCCCGCACCGTGGTGGCCATGGACATCGTGATGAAGGGTACGACCTTCACGCAGGGGGACGCGAATCAAATTCCGCTTCGCCGAATCCGTCGCTTTCTTGATCGCGTCCGGTACCTCCCGTGCCTTCCCATGGCCAAAGCCGACGCGCCCCTTCTGATCGCCCACGACGACAAGAGCGGCGAACCCAAACCGCCGGCCACCTTTTACCACCTTGGCGACACGATTGATATGAACGAGCTTGTCTACGAACTCGCTATCGCGATCATCGCGCTCCCGTTCCCTACCTCTGCTATGTGGTTCTCGCGCCACCAGCGTACCCTTTCCTTTGTCTCAAGCCCGAGCCTGAGCCGTCCTTAGAAGTTCAAACCTGCTTCACGCGCGGCATCGGCAAGCGCTTTGATGCGGCCATGATAGATGTATCCGCCGCGGTCAAAAACGACATCCTTGATCCCCGCTTCCAATGCGCGTTGCGCCACGAGCTTGCCGACCTGCGCCGCCGCCGCGACATCGGTACCTTTTTTGAGGCTACCCTTGAACTCCGCATCTATACTCGAGGCAGCCGCCAAAGTGTGACCCTTGTCATCGTCGATGATCTGAGCGTAGATGTGCTTCGAAGAGCGGAAAACCGACAGACGCGGTCTATCACCTTGCGCGCGTTTCAAGCTGCGGCGCACCCGTGCCTTGCGGCGATCAAAACTGGAGAGCGTGGAGGCCATGGTGCGTTCCTACTTCTTCTTGCCTTCTTTGCGCTGAATGTACTCGCCCTGGTAGCGGATGCCCTTGCCCTTATAAGGCTCCGGCCCTCGGAAACCGCGAATCTCGGCCGCCACCTGTCCGACCTTGTCCTTTTCAATCCCGGAAATCGTAATTTCGGTCGGTTTCGGCACCACGATCGATATACCCTCTGGTACAGGATAGAAAACGTCGTGACTATAGCCAAGCTGCAGCTTCAACGACTTACCATCCATCGCAGCGCGATAACCCACACCCGTGATTTCAAGCGTCCGCGTAAATCCGTTCGTCGTCCCCTTCATCAGGTTCTCGACAAGTGAGCGCGACATGCCCCACATGGAACGTGCTCGCTTCGCGTCGCCACGCGGTCTCACAACCACCGCGCCCTCATCCATCCTCACCTCGACGTCATCTACGAGAGTCAGTGAAAGCTGGCCTTTCGGACCCTTCACCGTCACTTTTTGTCCGTCAACCGTCGCCGTCACGTTCTTCGGGACAGGTATCGGTTTCTTGCCAATCCGGGACATCGTCCAAAACCTTCTTCTTCACTGCTCTGGTGAACCAGTCAAGGCCACCGTATTGACCTGCGCGCCTAGAACACGCTGCACAAAACTTCGCCGCCGACATTCTCAGCTCTTGCGCGCGTATCCGACATTACACCCTTCGGCGTAGACAGAATGGCAACGCCAAGCCCATTGGCGATAGTCGGCAGTTCTTGAACGCTCGAATAAACGCGCCGGCCCGGCGTGGAAACGCGCCGGATTTCCCGGATAACGGGCGCACCGTCATAGTACTTGAGCTCGATTTCGAACTCGGTCTTGCCACCGCCATACTCGATTTCGGCATAGCCGCGGATGTACCCCTCTTCTCTCAAAACATCGAGGACTCGAGCACGCAATTTGGAAGCCGGGGTCGAAACCTTCGGCCGATTGCGCATCTGCGCATTTCGGATCCGTGTCAGCATATCGCCCAGTGGATCGGACAACGTCATTATCTGTGATCCCTACCAGCTCGATTTCACCAAACCGGGGATAAGCCCCTGATTGCCTAACTCGCGAAGCGCAATGCGCGACATTTTCACTTTGCGGTAAAAACCACGCGGGCGCCCTGTGACCTCGCAGCGATTGCGAATGCGCGTCGGCGATCCGTTCCGAGGCAGCCGCGCCAGCTTCAGGCGAGCAGCAAAGCGTTCTTCCATGGGCAACTCTTTGTTATTCGCGATTTCCTTCAGCGCCGCGCGTTTCTCAGCGTCTCTCGCGGTAAGTCTCCGCCGCTTGTTGTTCCGCTCGATCATGCCAGTTTTGGCCATAGTCTCTCCTCCGCCTCGCCCTATTGCCGGAAGGGAAAGTTGATTTGTTTCAAAAGCGCACGAGCCTCATCGTCTGTTCTGGCCGAAGTGCACACGATGATGTCCATGCCCCAGATTTGCTCGACCTTATCGTAATCAATCTCCGGAAAGATGATGTGCTCCTTGATGCCGAGCGAATAGTTGCCACGGCCGTCGAAGCTTTTGGGATTTAGGCCGCGGAAATCCTTGACGCGAGGCAGCGCGATTGTGACGAGGCGATCTAGAAACTCGTACATGCGCGCTTTCCGAAGCGTAACCTTGCAGCCGATCGCCATGTTATCGCGGAGCTTAAAGCCTGCGATAGATTTCCGGGCTTTCGTCATTACGGGCTTCTGCCCGGCAATTAACGCCATATCGCGCGCTGCCTGCTCCACTTTTTTTCTGTCGGCGGTAGCTTCGCCGATACCCATGTTAAGCACAACTTTTTCAATGTGCGGAACCCGCATCGGATTCGTATACTTGAATTCGTTCAACAGAGCAGGGCGTACGACTTCAAGGTACTGAGTCTTCAGCCGAGGCACGTAGCCGCTCGAATTATTCGCTGTATTAGTCATCAATCGCCTCGCCCGAACGCTTGGCGAAACGTACCTTGCGCCCATCAGCCATGAATTTATATCCGACGCGCGTGGGAGTTCCATCTGCCGGGTCTTCGATTGCGATATTCGAGAGATGAATTGGCGCCTCTTTGGAGACAATCCCGCCTTCCTGCTGCGCTGATTGCTTCTGATGCCGGCGGACAACGTTTATGCCCTGAACCAGCACTCGGTTTTCTGACGGCACCACCTGCAAGACTTCCCCACGCTTGCCTTTGTCCCGGCCCGCGAGCACCACAACGCGATCGCCTTTTTTTATCTTAAGCTTCGGCTGCGTCATCACAGAACCTCAGGAGCAAGCGAAATGATCTTCATATGCTGCTTGGCGCGGAGTTCGCGAGGCACAGGGCCGAAGATACGTGTTCCTATGGGTTCACGCTGATTGTTGATGAGAACAGCGGCGTTGCTGTCAAAGCGTATGACGCTACCGTCCGGACGGCGGACTGGGAACGAGGTGCGGACAATAACTGCCTTCATCACCTGGCCCTTTTTCACTCGCCCCTTCGGGATAGCCTCCTTCACACTGACGACGATAACGTCGCCAATTGTGGCAGTCCGCCGCATGGAGCCTCCAAGTACCTTGATGCACATGACCCGGCGGGCGCCCGAGTTGTCGGCGACATCCAGATTAGTTTGCATCTGTATCATTGCAGTTCACCTTTCAGGCGAGCCTAGGCCCACCCCGCGTTTATTTCACTCGGACGATGCCCGGGCAGACACCTGATCCAAAACCACCCACCGCTTATTCTTTGAAATCGGGGGACACTCCTGAATACGAACAACGTCACCCTCGTGGAACGCATTCGATTCGTCATGGGCATGGTACTTCTTCGTAAGACGTACAGTCTTTTTTAGAACCGGATGTGTCAGACGCCGCTCAACCTGGACGACAACGGTCTTATCGTTTTTGTCCGAGACAACCACACCCTGCAAAACGCGCTTTGGCATTTTCGTCTTCCTTAACTTTGCGCTTCGGCCACGCGCTTCGCGTGTTCCACAGTCTTGATCCTCGCGATGGTACGACGGACTTCACGGACACGTGCTGTATTGGTAAGTTGCGAGGTCGCCTTCTGGAACCGCAAGTTGAATTGTTCGCGCTTCAGCTTAATGAGCTCGTCTTCGAGTTGGTCGAGCGTAAAATTACGAATATCTCCGATTTTCATGGCTGCCTCGCTACTCCTTGGCCGTCGCTAATTCGCCAAGGCGGGTCACAACGCGCGTGCGAATAGGAAGCTTCGCCGCCCCAAGCCGCAGTGCCTCCCGCGCCGTCTCCTCTCCTACACCATCGATCTCGAACATGATCTTGCCCGGCTTCACGCGTGCAGCCCAAAATTCCGGTGATCCCTTGCCCTTGCCCATTCGAACTTCAGTAGGCTTCTTGGACACGGGCAAGTCTGGAAAAATCCGTATCCAGACGCGCCCGGCTCGCTTCATCTGACGCGTTATGGCGCGCCGCGCCGCCTCAATCTGACGCGCGGTCACACGCTCAGGTTCGAGAGCCTTTAGGCCGAAACTGCCAAAGTTAAGCGACGTGCCACCTTTGGCGTTACCATTCATCCGGCCCTTGAAAGCCTTCCTGAATTTTGTCTTCTTCGGTTGCAGCATCGCTTACACCTGTTCGCCTAGCTGACCTCGTCTAGCGAAGTCGCTATACCTTTTCCCTTTCGCGGTCCCTGTGACCACCGCGTTCGCCGCGGTCACGATCCCTGTCGCGATCTCGCCGAGGCGGACGCGAATCCGGACGTCCCCCCGGGCCGCCGCCTTCCTGGTTCTCGAGGGAGAGCCGCTCTTGAGCCATGGGATCGTGTTCGAGAATTTCGCCCTTGAAGATCCACACCTTAACGCCGATGACGCCATAAGCGGTCTCCGATACCGCAGTGCCATAATCGATGTTGGCGCGAAGTGTGTGCAATGGCACACGGCCATCTAAATACCATTCCATGCGCGCGATTTCGGCGCCGCCAAGACGGCCCGAAACGTAGATGCGAACTCCTTGTGCTCCAAGACGCAGAGCGGCTTGGGTCGCCCGCTTCATGGCCCGGCGGAACGCCACCCGACGCTCTAGCTGCTGCGCAATGCCTTCAGCGGCAAGGGTGGCATCGAGTTCCGGCTTCCGCACTTCGACAATATTCAGATACACTTCCGACGATGTGAATTTTGCGAGCTGTGCGCGCAACTTCTCGATGTCGGCGCCCTTCTTTCCGATAAGAATGCCTGGTCGAGCGGTATGCACAGTGACCCGACACTTTTTGTGTGGCCGCTCGATTACTACTTTCGATATGCCGGCCTGCCGACGCTGCTTGAGGATGAACTCACGGATGCGGAAGTCCTCGTGGATTAGCTTACCGTATTCGCTCTTATCGGCGTACCAGCGGCTGTCCCATGTTCGGTTGATCCCGAGCCGAAGTCCGATCGGGTTGACTTTTTGCCCCATTAGGCCTGCTCCTGAACTTCTCTGACAACCACGGTGAGCTGCGAAAATGGCTTTAGGATTTTGCCCATCCGGCCACGGGCCCGCGTATGAAAGCGTTTCATAACGAGATTCTTGCCCACATAGGCTTCCGCGACGATCAACTGGTCCACGTCGAGGCTGTGGTTATTTTCAGCGTTCGCGATAGCAGACTGCAAAGTCTTTCTCACGTCCCCGGCAATACGCTTCCGGGAGAAAGTCAGGTCCGCGAGGGCCTTATCAACTTTCTTGCCACGTATGAGCTGCGCGACGAGATTGAGCTTTTGCGGACTTACACGCAACGATTTCGCAACCGCCTGAGCCTCGTTGTCCTTCAGCCGCCTCTCGAATTTCGATTTCGACATGGCTACTTCCTTTTCGCCTTCTTGTCGGCGGAATGGCCATAATAGGTACGGGTCGGAGCAAATTCGCCGAACTTGTGGCCCACCATGTCCTCAGACACCAACACGGGCACATGCTTCTGACCGTTGTGCACGGCAAAGGTCAGCCCCACGAACTGCGGCAGAACCGTCGAGCGCCGACTCCAAATCTTAATAGGCGCGTTCGACTTTTTTTCGCGAGCCGCATCGGCCTTTGCGATCACATAGCCGTCAACAAACGGCCCTTTCCAAACTGAGCGTGCCATCGCTGCCTCTATTTCTTCTTTACGTGACGTGAACGGATAATGTATTTATCCGTACGCACGTTTTTGCGGGTGCGGGTACCTTTGGTGCCCTTGCCCCACGGGGTTACAGGATGACGGCCGCCGGACGTGCGGCCCTCGCCGCCGCCGTGCGGATGGTCGATAGGGTTCATGGCGACGCCCCGAACGCTCGGACGCTTGCCAAGCCAGCGGTTACGGCCGGCCTTGCCAAGATTTTGGTTTGAATTATCCGGGTTCGAGACGGCGCCCACAGTAGCCATACAATCGGCCTGAACCATGCGCATTTCGCCCGAATTGAGCCGCAAGATCGCCATACCCTGATCACGGCCCACCAACTGAGCGTAGCATCCCGCGGACCGGGCTATTTGGCCCCCCTTACCGAGCTTCATCTCAACATTATGAATGATCGTGCCGATTGGCATGTTTGCCATCGGCATCGCATTACCTGGCTTCACGTCCACCTTTTTGCCGGACACGACCTTGTCGCCAACATTCAAGCGCTGAGGTGCGAGAATGTAGGCTAACTCACCGTCCTCGTACTTAATGAGCGCTATGAACGCGGTACGGTTCGGATCGTATTCAAGCCGCTCGACGGTTGCCGGCACGTCGAATTTCTGCCGCTTAAAATCCACAAGCCGGTAGGTACGCTTATGACCACCGCCGCGCCGCCTTGCCGTGATGTGCCCGTGCACGTTACGCCCGGCGCTCTCGGCGCGACCTTCGGTCAGCGCCTTCACCGGCTTACCCTTCCACAGCTGCGAGCGATCGACCAGCACCAGCTGGCGAAGGCCCGGCGTTATGGGGTTAAAAGTTCTCAATGCCATGGCGAATGCGCCCTTACCAAAGTCTGCCTTACAGCCTTGACGTTATGTCGATCGTTTGCCCTTCCTCGAGCGTTACGATCGCCTTTTTGAAATCGCTCTGCTGACCCTTTACGCCCCGGAACCGCTTGACTTTCCCCTTGCGGATCAGAGTGTTGACAGCCAAAACCTTCACGTTGAAAAGCCGCTCGATCGCCTCTTTGATGTCCGGCTTAGTGGCTGTCATCGCAACCTTGAACATGACCTGATTGCTTTCCGAAACCATCGTCGATTTCTCGGTTACGAGCGGAGCGCGGATCACGTCGTAAAGTTCTTCTTCCCTCATCTGAACCGCTCCTGAAGCGCCTCAACCGCTGCCCGCGTAAGCACGAGCTTATGCCGACGCAAGATGTCGTAAACGTTGATACCCTGAACCGCGAGCACATCCACGTTTGGGATGTTTCGCGCAGCCAGCGCGAAATTGTCCTGGAGCGAAGCACCATCGATGATAAGAGCATTCATCAGCCCTAAACCATCGAACTTGCTGCGCAAGTTTGCCGTCTTCGCCTCCGAGACCTCAGCCTTGTCAAGTACCAAAATAGCGTTCGACTTAGCTTTCGCAGAAAGCGCATGCTTCAAAGCTAAAGCGCGCACCTTTTTCGGAAGGTCATGAGCGTGGCTCCGAGGGACCGGCCCGAACGCCCGACCGCCACCGCGAAATTGGGGCGGCTTGTCGTTGCCGTGGCGGGCCTGACCAGTGCCCTTTTGCTTGTAAATCTTCTTGTTCGGCCCGTTTACTTCGCTGCGCCCCTTCGCCTTGTGCGTACCAGCCTGCCGCTTGGAAAGCTGGTAGCGAACCATTCGCTGCAGGATATCCGTGCGGGGCTCAAGGGCAAACACGTCGTCGCTGAGTTCGATGCTGCCGACCGGCGAAGCGTCAAGATTGATAACATCCGCCTTCATTTCGCCCCCGCTTCCGCGCCTGCGCTATCGTTATTGGTTTTACGGAAAGCTCCGGGCTTTGGCGCATCTTTGGGCAGGGGACGCTTGACCGCATCGCGAAGCGTGACCCAGCCGCCCTTCGCTCCAGGCACCGCCCCGCGCAAAAGGATAAGGCCCCGGTCTGCATCGGTGCGAACCACCTGCAGATTCTGCGTGGTAACACGCTCCGCGCCGTAGTGCCCAGCCATCTTTTTGCCTCGGAATGTCTTACCGGGGTCCTGACGATTGCCGGTCGAGCCGTGGCTTCGATGAGAGATAGAAACACCGTGGGTGGCACGCAAGCCGCCGAAATTCCACCGTTTCATGGCACCGGTAAAGCCCTTACCGATGCTGGTTCCCGTCACGTCCACAAATTGACCGGTCACGAAGTGATCTGCCGTTAGCTCGGCGCCCACCTCGATGAAATTCTCCGCCGACACGCGGAATTCGACGACTTTTGCTTTTGGCTCCACCTGAGCCTTCGCAAAATGGCCGCGCAAAGCGCGCGTCACGTTTTTTACCTTCCGCGAGCCCGAGCCGAGTTGAAGCGCCGTATAACCGTTCGCCTCCTGCGTCCGGTGCGCGACCACCTGGCAATGATCGACCTTCAACACCGTCACAGGCACATGCTCGCCCGCGTCCGTGAAGATCCGCGTCATCCCAATTTTTTGTGCCAACAATCCCGATCGCATCGGTCTGCCTCAGTTCCACTCGTTCTTAAGCCGGGCTGACGCCCGCCATTCATTCAAAATTGCCTAGTCGAGACGCAGCTACAGTTTGATCTCCACGTCGACGCCCGCTGCCAAATCGAGCTTCATAAGCGCATCCACCGTCTGCGGTGTCGGATCGACGATATCGATCAATCGCTTATGCGTGCGCATCTCGAACTGCTCGCGGCTCTTCTTATCGATATGAGGCGAGCGGTTCACCGTGTAACGCTCGATACGGGTCGGAAGCGGGATTGGCCCGCGTACATCCGCCCCAGTCCGCTTCGCCGTGTTGACAATCTCCTTCGTGGAGGTGTCGAGCACACGGTGATCGAATGCCTTTAGACGGATGCGAATCGTTTGGCCTGCCATCTCTCACTCCCGAAAGAAGAGGCGTCCCACTTGGAGACACCCGCTCCCCGATCCCGTTAGCTACTTTATAATGCTTGCGACGACGCCGGCGCCGACGGTACGACCGCCTTCGCGGATCGCGAAACGAAGCTTCTCTTCCATGGCGATCGGCACGATGAGCTCGACTTCCATGGAAATATTATCTCCCGGCATCACCATCTCGGTGCCTTCGGGAAGATGAACCACGCCCGTCACGTCAGTCGTGCGAAAATAAAACTGCGGACGGTAGTTTCCAAAGAAAGGCGTGTGGCGACCACCTTCTTCCTTCGTCAAGATATAGGCTTCGGCTCTAAATCTTGTATGCGGCGTCACGGAACCGGGCTTACAGAGAACCTGACCGCGCTCCACCGCTTCACGATCGATACCACGAAGCAGGCAACCTACGTTGTCGCCAGCCTCTCCCTGATCGAGCAGCTTGCGGAACATTTCAACGCCAGTCACCACTGACTTCACTGTTGGCTTAATGCCGACGATCTCGACTTCTTCGCCGACCTTGATCACGCCGCGCTCGATACGGCCGGTCACTACGGTGCCGCGGCCAGAGATCGAGAACACGTCCTCGATCGGCATCAGGAAGGGCTGATCGCGCGGACGCTCAGGAAGTGGGATGTAGCGGTCCACCTCTTCCATAAGCTTGTGGATAGATCCCCAGCCGAGATCACCTTTGTCGTCTTCCAGCGCCAGCTTTGCGGAGCCATGCACGATCGGAATATCGTCACCAGGGAACTCGTAAGCCGTGAGCAGTTCGCGAAGCTCCATTTCGACGAGTTCGAGAAGTTCCGGATCGGCGATATCGACTTTGTTCAAGTAAACGACGAGAGCCGGCACGCCTACTTGGCGGGCGAGCAGAATGTGCTCGCGGGTTTGCGGCATCGGGCCATCTGTCGCGGCAACGACGAGGATTGCGCCGTCCATCTGGGCTGCGCCGGTGATCATGTTCTTCACGTAGTCGGCGTGGCCAGGGCAGTCCACATGCGCGTAGTGGCGGTTTGGAGTTTCGTACTCCACATGGGCGGTCGAGATCGTGATGCCGCGAGCTTTCTCCTCCGGCGCCTTGTCGATCTGGTCGTAGGCCGTGAAGGTGGCGCCGCCCGTAGCAGCCAACACCTTCGTGATCGCAGCCGTTAGGGAGGTCTTGCCATGGTCAACGTGACCGATGGTCCCGATGTTCAAATGGGGCTTGGTGCGCGCGAATTTTGCCTTGGCCATGTGGCTCTCCGTTCTTCCTCTTTCATGCCGGTCTAGTGCCTAGCCCCGGAAAAAAAGCTCCTGAATTCCATTTGTTGAACGATGGTTCAAGCAAATTTCGCTTGAACCTCTTCCGCCACGTTCTGCGGCACTTGCGCATAGTGGTCGAACTGCATGGTAAACTGTGCGCGGCCCTGGCTCATCGAACGCAGCGTGTTCACATAGCCGAACATATTCGCGAGCGGAACCATTGAATTAATGACGGTGGCGTTACCGCGCATCTCCTGTCCGAGGATCTGGCCACGGCGGCTTGTCAGGTCACCAATGACGCCGCCGACGTAATCTTCAGGCGACACCACCTCGACCTTCATGATCGGCTCAAGCAGCTTAGGACCAGCCTTCTGCGCAGCTTCCCGGAACGCGGCACGCGATGCGATTTCGAATGCGAGCGCACTCGAGTCCACCTCATGATAGGCGCCGTCGATCAGCGAAACCTTGAGGTCAAGCATGGGGAACCCCGCCAGCACGCCGTTATCGAGCACACTGCGAACACCCTTCTCGACGCCAGGAATATATTCCTTCGGAACCGAACCGCCGATAACCTTGGAATCAAACTCGAATCCCTTGCCCTGCTCCTGCGGCTCCAGAACAAGCTTGACGCGAGCGAACTGGCCCGAGCCGCCCGTTTGTTTCTTATGCGTGTAGTCGACTTCCTGCCGTCTGGTGATCGTCTCGCGATAGGCAACCTGTGGCGCGCCGACATTCGCCTCGACCTTGAACTCGCGCTTCATGCGGTCGACGATGATTTCGAGATGAAGCTCTCCCATCCCCTTAATGATGGTCTGGCCGCTTTCGGGATCGGTCGAAACGCGGAATGAGGGGTCTTCCTGAGCAAGCCGGTTAAGGGCCATGCCCATCTTTTCTTGGTCGGCCTTCGTCTTGGGCTCAACCGCGACCTCGATAACCGGGTTCGGGAACTCCATCCGCTCCAGAATCACCTGCTTGATGGGATCGCTGAGGGTATCGCCAGTGACAACATCTTTGAGCGAAGCAACGGCAACGATGTCGCCTGCGAAGGCTTCCTTTATGTCCTCGCGGCTGTTCGCGTGCATCAGGAGCATGCGTCCGATGCGCTCCTTCCTATCCTTCACGGTGTTGATGAGCTGCATGCCCGTCTCGACCTTGCCTGAATAGATCCGGCAGAAGGTTAGCGACCCGACAAATGGGTCGTTCATGATCTTGAAGGCCAACATCGCCAGCGGCTCGCTGTCGGATGATCCGCGAACCGTCTCTTCGCCCGTCTTCACGTCGATCCCCTTAATGGGCGGAACATCGACGGGAGAAGGCAGGTAATCGAGCACCCCATCAAGGAGAGGCTGTACGCCCTTGTTCTTAAAAGCAGAACCGCAGAACACCGGATAAAAAGCGCTGGCAATCGTGCCCTTGCGGATGAGCCGCTTCAGCGTCGCCTCATCGGGGTGTTGCCCCTCGAGATAGGCATGAAGCACATCGTCATCCAACTCGACCACTGTTTCGACAAGCTTGTTGTGGTATTCCTTGGCCTTGTCGATCAGATCGTCGGGGATATCGATGTCGCGGAAGTTCGCGCCGAGCGTATCCTCGTCCCAGATCACGCCCTTCATACGGACGAGATCAACAATACCCTTGAAGTAATTCTCGACGCCGATAGGAAGCTGTACCACGAGAGGCTTGGCGCCAAGGCGGTCGATGACAGATCGCACGCAGTCATAGAAATCCGCGCCAATCTTATCCATCTTGTTGACGAAAATCATGCGCGGGACGTTGTACTTATCGCCCTGCCGCCATACGGTTTCCGTCTGAGGCTCAACCCCCTGGTTCGCATCGAGAAGGGCGACCGCGCCATCGAGCACGCGCAGGCTGCGCTCCACCTCGATCGTGAAGTCGACGTGACCCGGCGTGTCAATAATATTGACGCGCTTGCCTTTCCAATAAGCGGTCGTCGCGGCGGACGTAATCGTAATCCCGCGCTCCTGCTCTTGCTCCATCCAATCCATGGTGGCGGCGCCGTCATGCACCTCACCGATTTTATGACTTTTGCCGGTGTAGTACAGGATGCGCTCGGTCGTGGTCGTCTTACCAGCATCAATGTGAGCCATGATGCCGATATTACGATAGTCTTCGATCGGGGTCTGACGTGCCATGACTAAGTCCTAGCAATCCTAAACTTTACCAGCGGTAATGCGAGAACGCGCGGTTGGCTTCCGCCATCTTGTGCGTATCTTCGCGTTTCTTGACCGCAGTTCCGCGGTTATTGGCGGCATCCAGCAACTCACCGGAAAGCCTCTCTTCCATTGTGTTCTCGTTCCGGCCACGCGCCGCAGTAATGATCCACCGGATCGCAAGCGCTTGGCGGCGTTCATTTCTTACTTCGACGGGCACCTGATAGGTTGCACCGCCAACGCGCCGAGAACGCACCTCGATTGCCGGCTTCACGTTGTTCAGCGCCTCGTGAAACAGCTCGATGCCATCGCGCTTGGCTTTCTGCTCGATGCGACCCAGAGCTCCATAAACGATATGCTCTGCCACCGACTTCTTGCCTTGTTCCATAAGACTGTTCATGAACTTGGTCACAACCACGTCACCGTATTTCGGGTCCGGGATGATTTCGCGCTTATCAGCTCTATGTCGCCGTGACATGCTTCTCGATCCTCAGTCTTACTTCGGCCGCTTCGCGCCATACTTCGAACGGCGCTGCCTGCGCTTTGCCACGCCCTGCGTATCAAGCACGCCGCGGATGATGTGATAGCGAACACCCGGAAGATCCTTTACGCGGCCGCCGCGAATAAGGACCACCGAGTGCTCCTGCAAATTGTGGCCTTCACCCGGAATGTAGCTCGTTACCTCGAAGCCATTCGTGAGGCGCACGCGGGCAACCTTCCGCAAAGCCGAATTCGGCTTTTTCGGCGTTGTCGTGTAGACGCGCGTGCACACGCCGCGCTTCTGCGGGCATTCCGTCATTGCCGGCACTTTATTTCGCTTCACCGGCGCAACGCGCGGCTTGCGGATTAGTTGCTGTATCGTTGGCATCAACGCTTCCAAGTCAAACGGCGAAGGACCGGCGGCAAATCCGTTATCCGGTCCAGTGAAGACGAATGAGACGTTTGAGGCCAGGGCCTCTTTCACCTCAATATATGTTTCCGGTGTCTTCGCGGCAGTGTTTAAGCGAAAAAGCGACGCCAGGGCGCACAAAACTGCTTACCACCTGCCACCAGAGTGTGCGCAAAATAGGAGGCAGAGCTTACCCCGTCAAGCTCAAATTTGTTTTATTTTCGCAAGTTTGAACAATGTTGATTTCATGCTTCAGCCCAGGCAACGCTGGCGTCTCCCCTGCAGCAACATTCGCAAAAAAATAAGCGCAATCAAATGCTCCAACAGCCAAGTTGGGTGTCCCCCGGATGGGAACAGCTCAAATGACGGGGCGTTGCTCCAGAAATGGAGATCGAAGATGGCAAATGCGATGCCCCCCGGTACCGAACGCTCGCGTCCGCACGGCGCAACTGACGCGCCACCCATTCAAAAGAGCACAGTTGAGGTTCGTCAAGGCCGTGGCGGCAAGCGGGTGCTCATGATTTTGGCGGTCAGCCTCGCCCTTCTAGCGATCGCGTATGTCGTGCTTTATTTTTATTACCCGAGACCCACGCATCAGACGATGCTCTCACGGCCGATTTTGGCGGCAACCACGCCAGTGGTGACACCGACTATGGCGCCACCCATGATATCGCTTAGCCAGTGATAGTCCGCTCCGAGAAGCCCAATCGCAACAGCAAGAGCAAAAGCCACGCCAAGCCAACGGCGCTTCGGCCATAGACACCAGGTGGCTCCTGTTGCCGCCGCGATCGCGCTTGTATGGCCGGAAGGGAAGGCACGCCAACCTTGCCCGCCGTGGAATGGGAAGAAGCCATAAGTCCCGCTGCCGAAATATGAGGGATTGTTGTTGACCCATGTTTCGGGCCAAGTGCGTCCGAAGACGTCCTTCAGCTCATTAGTCAAGACAGCGGCGATCAGAATGGCGCAGCTTGCCCGGAGAACGGCAGATTCCGTCTGGGTAAGATGGCCGCGCACGAGCGTTCGGCAGGCTATAAAAGCTGCCAGAATTGATGCCAAAGGAACGAGTGGAGATGCGACATAGGTGAGCCAAACGAAGAACGGCAAGCCTCTTGTATAGGAATGCAACACGGCTGCGAGTTGCCGGTCCAGGAAGTAATAGCTGAGCGTGAGCGCCACAATCAGGATCGCGGAGACCGATGCGGCACGAACGATCTGGCTGTTTGCCCTCGCGGGCCCCCCAATGACTTCCTGATCCATCACGTCCTACCCCGCCAAGCTTGCTGCAATGTTCACCGTCAGCGCCAAAACTGCTGTGTTGAAGAAAAAAGCTACAGCTGAGTGCAACGTGACAAGCCGGCGCAAGGCGCGGGATTTGATCGAGGTGTCGGACGTCTGGGAGGTCGCGCCAATGGATGTCGAAAAATAGAGAAAATCCCAATAGTCGGGCTCCTCGCATCCCGGAAAAACCAGGCCGTAGCCTGCATCGCTGCCGGGATCGGGGCGATAGTAGTCGTGCGCATAATGGAGCGCAAAAGCCACCTGCGTCACGGTCCACGATATCATGAGCGTGACGATGGCGAGCCCGGCGAGGACGAGCTTCTCGGGCGGCTCCGTAGTTGGAAGCTTCGCCTCGACAATCAGGCCCGCGATGGCCGCGAAACTTGCAGTAATGGCGAGAAGTATGAGGGTCAGAATCACGAGGCGGCTGTCATCGCGGCGCGCAGCCCGCGCTTTGATCCGGGTCGCGCCGCACGTCAGTACGAGGCGGAACGCAAAGAAAAGGTATGTGAGAGCTCCGAGATCAAAGGCGGCCGAGGCGCGAATCATGGGAGGCCAGCTTCGCGGCATGACGAGGAGCGCGATAGCACCGACAAGGACCGCCCCGTAGAACCTCGGGCGCATCGCAATCGATTGCATGACGGCCGTCGGGTTGTACCACCTTCGCCCCCCCGGTTTCGCCATGCTTCATGCCCCACTTTAATTTGCGCCAGCGTCTCTTTCCGATTTTCGGGATCGCGCGTCAATCCATGTTCAATTGCATTTGTTCGGGTGCAATTATCAGCCGCTTGCGCCGCCGGGACCCGTAAGTGATGATCAGCGGCGGTCAAAGACCAGCCTGGTGAGAGGCCGGACAGGTTTCGCAGGGTTTTGCCGTGAAAAAGAGATTAAACGCCTAGGCTCAGCTCCAACCGTTGGAATCTATTGCCATGATCATGCAAACAGTCCGTGCCCCCGTCTCTCATCCAATCGATATCGACGATTTGCGTCCAACCCAGATGACGGTCGGATTTCGTGAGATTGAAACACATGCTGCGAGGCTGAAGAAGCTGGCGAAAGAGAAGCTTGTCCGCAAGCATGTGATTCCTGTCGTGAAAGGCCCAAAGGGCCGCCTTTACATCATCGATCATCATCACCTCTGCCGCGCGTTACTGCTCGCCGGCTCGGATCAGGTGTCCGTGGTCGTCGTTATGAATTTGGACAGACTGGAGAAGGACGAGTTCTGGATTTTTATGGATAACCGAGGCCTGGTTCATCCTTTCGATGCGGATGGGAAGCGGCGCGCCTACTCGGACATCCCGAAAAACATCAAAGACTTGACTGACGATCCGTTCCGAAGTCTCGCGGGCGCTCTACGTGTCAAAGGTGGGTATGCGAAGGACACGACGCCATTCAGCGAATTCCTTTGGGCGGATTTTCTGAGACGGCGTATTGATGAGAAGGTGGTCGAAAAGGACTATCCTGCGGCGCTTGAAGCGGCCGTCGGACTCGCAAAAAAGAAAGAAGCTGACCATCTCCCCGGCTGGTGCGGCCCTGTGGAAGAGGACGTGTAACCCAACAGGTAGGGATCGGGGATATTCTCAGGCTTTGCCGCGCTGTCATGCGACGCGCGGCCCCCGCGCCGGAATGCATCGAGCATCCCCTTCGACGATCACGGTGACGGCCCCGTTCGCTTGAACGCTGGATGCTTTGGCAGGCTTCGCTATCCTGGACGGCGCTCGCGGCGCGCGTTTTGGTAAAGGGTTCGTTCGCGCGCCGAGGGATTAACCAAAGACGGTTAACAGGAGAGCGCCGGATTTATTTCCCGCCATGTGTTTGGTTAAAAAGTTACTCATCGGGCGAAAAATATGGACCATCGCGGCTTCTTGACCAGACAGGAGTAAGATGACGTAAGCTTTTGATGAATATAGGAGTTTCATGGTTAAGCAATCACCCCATTAAATAGAATTTAATGCCGGAATTATCTCATTAACGGGACGCGCAAAAGTCCGTTAAATATATTTCGGCATCGCGAATTAACCCTTGCGAGGAGCCGGAACAGCGGCGGCGAAGGCGGCGTGATGGCGTCCCGTTCGGTCCTTTTTCCCAGCATTCTCAAGGGTTGGAGCGGGCTTGAGCCCTCGTTAACCCGCCGGCAAGACGTTTTCGCCGAAGATCTTTCAGGATCAGGAATGAGGACGAAAGCGTAAGGGGTAATTTGACATGCACATGCCAACATCCGCCGGGTGCATACAATACGAGGGCCTGAATGGCCGCGCCCTATTGAGCGCAGCGATGCTCTAATGCTTGAAACTGAAGCGCTGGCCGATGCTCTTGGTTGGCTCCGTCTCAAGGTCGCGGTCGAAGCCGAAATCAGGGGGCAACGGAATGTCGCTCCGCGGGTCTGGCGCGGACAAGACCGGCTCTGCCATATAGCTTCTGGCCTCACGGCTGAGCTGAGGACGCTGCGGCGCACTCGTTGGGTGAGGGGCCGTGCCATTCATGTTCACGGTGTTCTGCCCGGCAGGCGACCACTGGCTTGCTCCAAACCAGACCTGCACAAGCTGATACTCGTCTTCCGTGAGCTGCACTCCGGCATGCCGGCACTTGGCCAGGACGAAATCGCGATAAGCTCGCGCCACCGCCGACGGCGACCTGGTATGCTCCAGCCAGGGATCAATTTCATCGATGGCATCGAGCACGAAGGAAACATCCTTCATGGCGATCCGCAGGCCCTCCTGATTGGCCCGCCCCACGACGGCCTGGGCTGTCTTCACGGGCGCGAAGCCGCGCTCGTGGACTTCGGTTGCAATAAGTGTGAACAGAAGCTGGTATTCGCTCGGGGGAAGCGGCGGCGCCTTACAGGCGTCGTAAATTCTCGTGATCGAGTTTTGCAATTCAGCCAGTTTGGACGAGTTGTTTTCCGGCTGAGGAGGCTGGCGATTGAGCTTTTGAGGAATGGCCTGGGCGGGGGGAACCTCAACTCGTTCTTCAAGCCGATGCCGTGTGGGATCGTAAACGAAGTGAGGCGGCTTATCGGTCAAGCGTAACCCCTCCGGCAGCGTGGCATTCAGGAAGTTCAGGAAGCCACCCGAGCCCGCCCAATTCGTGCCGAGCGTCTTCGCGTGCCCGAGGATCTTCTGGGCACGATCTGCCAGATAGGCGATCGGGACGGGCTTTTCGGAAGAGCGGACAACGTCGACGACAAGATTGAGAATCTCTGCTCCGATCGCCTGAAAATCCTCGATCAGCGATTGAACCGCGGAATTAACGTGGCCTGCAGGCAGCCTTCTTTTTACGGCGTCCTGCGGAACGCCATAATTCGGGGCGAAATCGGCCTGAGCCGGCGCGGGCGCCGGAAGCCGGAGCGGAGTGGGCCGGAAGAGCTGGAATAGCGGGCTGAGCAGCGACGCTCTGGCTATAGGTGCGAGGCCCATCATAACCAAGTTCGGCGCGAGGCTGCATGGCCCTCTCGTGCGGAAGCAT
Organism: uncultured Alphaproteobacteria bacterium; assembly: GCA_963839435.1. Classification (GTDB taxonomy): domain Bacteria; phylum Pseudomonadota; class Alphaproteobacteria; order Rhizobiales; family Rhodomicrobiaceae; genus Rhodomicrobium. Next base: position 12,268 of record CAWIVD010000026.1, on the reverse strand, counting down.
GAGGGGAACGGTTTCATCGAGCAGGAACGAGATCATGTCCCGCTCCTCGATCCAGCCATCGCTGAAAGCCTTGTAAATTTCCGCCGTGCTGTCGTTGGCGTAAACCACGGTGCGCCGGTCATGCGAACGAAGGTGATGAAGCACCGGCGTGAAATCGGCATCGCCCGAGAGGATGATGAACTCTCCGAACCGGGTCGGGTGCTCAAGGAAATCGCGAATATCGCAGGCAATTTTGATGTCGGTGCCGTTCTTGAACTGCGTCGAGAGTGGCTGGCAGTCGACAACCTCAAGGCCGGCGATCATGAAATTCGTGCGTACGGTTGCGAAGGCATGCGGGTCGTGCGGGCCGTTCCGGCTGACGAGAACGCGACCGGGATTGCCGTAGCACCGTGCTACTGCGAAACGGCGGCGAACATAGTCCTGAGGCGACTTGAACCGGACAAGCCCGCCGGTTGCGATCCGGCTCATCCATTCGGCAGGATTTCGCGCAAAACGCCCCGCTGCGTCTTCGCTTTGACGGCGCAAGGAAAGGTACACGTTGTCGAAATCGACGAACAACGCGGACAGGCAGACCTCCGCGGACCCCGGAATTATAGTTTTATACCCCGCTCGGACCATCGTCTGCCAAAATGACCCCTCAAAAGGAAGACGATAGTGTATTTAAATTCATTGTCGCTCCGCAAGGCTTCCTGCACGCCTTGCCTGTCAAATCGACAATTCTTTTTCAGTTTGATGGACTTAACTGTAATCTGACAAGACTGTTTGCCCCAGTTTCAAGCCTCGTCCGCATTTCGAAACTCGAAGAACCCGTCAAATTTCATCCATCTAACCGAGCGCATTAGATGGCAAATAATCTACGTGCGCAAGCCCAACCTAGGCCTGCGGGTTTTATCCACATGAGGTAAAATGGCGGTGGTGCTTGAAAGCAGCGCGCCCCGCTTATGCGATAACGTCAAAAGATCGAAATTATTCACATAACTAAAAAAAATACTGTACGCGGCTCCCTCGGCAAAGAGCGAGCGCCCCGCTTCCCGGCGCGAAAGCTCAGCGTTCAAACCAAGCTCATCCGCGCGGTGAACTTTGCCTGAGAAAAGCAGCATGTCTGTGACGCTTACGATCAATGGTCAAAAGCACCAGGGGCCGATCAAGGTGATGTGGGGGCGCAAGGATGACATTCGCGGCGGTTGCTACTGGCCCATCGTCGCGCACCGTGTGCGGGCTGGCCTCGACGGCGGAGGGCGTTGTCGCCCTGGGAGCACGTGCTCGCGGGCCAAACCTTCATCATCGGTCCCGCGTTCGAGAAGGCGCTCGTGAAGAATGGTGTCGACGCGAGATGGTCGAAGGTGTGAGCAATCTCGCGGGAGCACACCGTTGGCGAACTGATTTTTTCATGCGACCCCGATTGCGCAGAAAGAACGTACTCTTGTACGACAGCAGGAGAATGGATTTGTTCTTATTCCGGCCGCATTGTCCGAATCGGGAACTTATTTTTTCTGCAAGTCCCATTTTGCCTTGAGGATTTTCCCAATATCGCCAAACTCTGAGTGCGAGCTGGATCGGTTCCTGCTCGTGTTTTGGGGCACGTCCGGGAAAACCGGAGTATGACCGAGAGTGGCGGAGGTATCGATGGTTTCCCCCCTTCAGCAGAAAATCAGGGTCACTGGCCCTGTAGTCATCACCGCAAACAGGCTGTTTGACGGTGCTGTCGTTCATCGCACAGCCGCGGGCAAATGGAGCGAGGAACTCGGGGATGCGCAGATCCTTCGGTCGGCGGACGAAGCGCAGAAAGCGCTGAAAACGGCTCAGTGCGACGCTTTGGAGGCGGTGGGACCCTACGTCGCGCCCATAGATGCGAGTGAACCATCGGTCCAGCCCGGCAACATCCGGGAAATCATCCGCATAAACGGCCCAACATTCGTCCTTCCCTCTGACGCGGACGAGGCTTACCTTTCACGCGGCGAGGCGGCTTAACCGCGCCCGCCTAGATTTTCTTCAGGAGCCGTCCGCGATGTATATTTACGACGAATTCGACCGCACGTTCATCGCGGAGCGGGCAGCGCAGTTTCGCGATCAGGTGGCGCGGCGGCTCTCCGGGGAGTTGACGGAGGAAGAGTTCAAGCCGCTGCGACTCATGAATGGCGTGTATTTGCAGCTGCACGCTTACATGCTGCGGATCGCAATCCCCTATGGAACGCTGTCTTCGAACCAGCTTCGCAAACTTGCCCACGTTGCGCGGCTATATGACCGAGGGTACGGTCATTTCACGACACGGCAGAATTTGCAGCTGAACTGGATCAAGCTCTCGGATATGCCGAAGGTGCTTGAGGAGCTTGCGGAGGCTGGCGTCCATGCCATTCAAACGTCGGGCAACTGCATCCGCAACACCACAACGGACCAGTGGGGCGGCGTCGCGCCGGACGAAATCGAGGACCCGCGTTTTTGGGCCGAGATCGTTCGCCAATGGTCCACGCTGCACCCGGAATTTTCATTTCTGCCCCGCAAGTTCAAGATCGCGATTACGGGCGCGCCGCACGATCGCGCCGCGATAAAAATTCACGACGTCGGGTTGCGCATGATCAGGAACGCAGGCGGCGAGACAGGCTTTGAAGTCTCCGTCGGCGGCGGCCTGGGCCGGGCGCCGTTCATCGCGAAGGTGATCCGCAATTACCTGCCGAAGCAGGATTTGCTGAGCTACCTGGAAGCGATATTGCGGGTCTACAATTCGCATGGCCGCCGGGACAACATCTACAAGGCCCGGATCAAGATCCTGGTGCACGACCTTGGCGCCCAACGCTTTGCGGCGGAAGTCGACGAGGAATGGTCGCGGATCAAGGATGGCTATCTGAAACTTGACCCGGCTTTCGTCGCCGATATCCGCTCGCGCTTCACCTATCCTCAATATGAAGACCTTGATGACGACCCGAGCGCGCTGAGACGCGCGCTTGCAACGGATGCGAAATTCGCGCTGTGGCATCAGAACTCGGTTTCACGGCATAAGGCGCCCGGCTACTCGATCGTGACGCTGTCGCTCAAGCCGCCAGGCAAGCCGCCAGGCGACGCAACGTCAGGCCAGATGGAAGCCATCGCGGATCTCGCCGACGAGTACAGCCACGGCGAAATCCGCGTCGGCCATGAGCAGAACCTGGCGCTGCCGCATGTCCGCCAGGAGGACCTACCCGAGCTATGGCACAAGCTCGATGCGCTCGGCGTGGCGACGCCGAACGTCAACCTCGTCACGGACATCATCTCCTGCCCTGGCCTCGATTATTGCAGCCTTGCGAATGCGCGCGCCATCCCCATCGCCATGGAGATCTCGAGGCGCTTCGAACAGATCGAGAAGGCGCAATCAGTCGGAAGGCTGCACATCAACATCTCGGGCTGCATCAATGCTTGCGGCCATCACCACGTCGGCCATATCGGCCTCCTCGGCGTCGAGAAAAACGACAAGGAATTCTATCAAATCACGCTGGGCGGCAAAGCCGACGAGGACGCAAGGCTGGGTCAGCTCTTAGGCCCCGCAATCCCTTACGAGGAGGTTACCGATACCATCGAGCGAGTGGTGAACCGGTATCTCGATTTGCGGCTGAACGAGAGCGAGCTTTTCATCGACACCGTGAAACGTCTGGGCATAGCCCCGTTCAAGGAAGCGCTCCATGCGGTACATTAAGAACGGCGTCGTTGCAGCCGACACCTTCGTGTACGTCGAGGGGGATGAGCAAGTTCCATCGGATGTACCAGCGATCGTGTCGGCGGACTGGCTTCTCTCCGCCACCAATCAGCAGTTTCAGGATCGGAGCGCGCCTTTGGGTGTGAATTGGCCCAACGACAGACCCGAAAGCGAGCTTGCGCCATTCCTTCCATACCTGTCGCTGATTGCACTTGAATTCCCGGTCTTCCGCGACGGACGCGCCTTCACACAAGCCCGCCTCCTTCGCGAGCGGCATGGCTTCAAAGGTGAGATCAGGGCCACGGGCGACGTGCTTCGCGATCAGTTTCTGTTCATGGTCCGCGCCGGGTTCGACGCCTTCGAGGTGAAGAAGGCTGCCGACGCAGACGCTTTCGCCAATGTCCTTCACGAGTTCACACTTCGTTACCAGCCCGCTGCAGGTGGCCCACTGCAGGCTTTCCGTTCCCGGCTGAACATCCCGGAAAAGGGAAAGGCAGGCGATGAATAAGGCACTCGCCCTGCGCCGGTCGCACTGTCGAAGGCCTCATTGATCGGCGCTGGCTGTTTAAGGGGGCGTCGGATCGCTTATTTCAGAATCTGGAGATTTTCATGCTGAGACGGATTGTCTTGATAGCAATATCGGCTGCTGTCCTCGCCATGCCTTTCCGCGCCGCCGGCGATTCATTGCTGAATGTGTCCTACGATCCGACCCGCGAACTATACGTCGAGGTCAACAAGGCCTTTTCCAACAAATGGAAAGCGGAAAAAGACGCGACACTCAAGATCAGGGTAAGCCACGGCGGTTCGGGCAAGCAGGCGCGAGCCGTCATTGACGGGCTCGAAGCAGATGTGGTGACGCTGCGCTCGCCTATGACATCGACGCCATCGCGGATACAGGGCTCCTCGCCAAGGACTGGCAGAAGAAATTTCCGGAAAATGCTACCCCCTACACCTCGACGATTGTCTTTCTCGTCCGAAAAGGCAATCCGAAAGGCATCAAGGACTGGGGCGATATTGTGAAGCCCGGCACCCAGATCATCACGCAGAAGCCAAAGACGTCCGGCGGCGCGCGGTGGAATCATCGGCGGCATGGGGATACGCGTTCAAGAAATACGGCTCCAAGGATAAGGCGAAGGAGTTCGTAGGGAAGCTCTACAAGCAGGTGCCCGTGCTCGATACGGGCGCGCGCGGCGCCACCGTCAGCTTCGTCGAGCGCGGCCAGGGCGATGTTCTTTTAGCCTGGGAGAACGGCAAATTGCGATTGGCGGCATTTGGTTGTCCTTACGCTTGCGTCGGCATTCCTTCTTCTGAAAGATGTTCGGCGAATTCGCCTTGACGGCAGGTTAACGAAAGCTCCAGGCCGCGCCAGCCCTTGATAATCGGGGTAAAATAGCGAACGGGCGCCATCGCGGACGGCTGCGCCGCAGCAGCTCGGGCTGCGCGCAAGCGTTAATTTGCCAAGCTGAAACATAATTAACGGACTTTTGCTGTCCCACTTAATGAAGAAATTCCAGCATTAAATTCTATTTAATGGGAGGTCATATGCGAGAAAAACTCATTTTATTTCAATGACATATCGTAATTTTTTCCCGTCACATCAAGGGCGCGGCGCGCTTCTTCTGCGCCGGAGTTTACGGCTCCTTAAGCATAATGGTGACCGGAAAAAATTCCGGCGCGCTCCTGTTAACCACATTCCATTAACGCTCGGCGCGGCGAACGAAGGGTTTACCATGAGGGGTGCGGCGGGCGCCGTCCAGGATGGCAACGGCCAGGATTGGCGAAGCATCCCCAAAGCATGCCTGTCGTTCAATCGGACACGGGCGTCGCCTCGGCGCGTTCCGGAGCCGTCAAGAAGAATTGCGTCGCAATCCGGTTTTACGCACGCCGCGCTACAGCCCCGCTTTTGATGGACTCAAAAGCGGGCTCTAGGCTTTTGTTGCCGCGCGTCTTTACCGGAAAACCGCTTCGCACTTTCCGGACGCACTATCTAGAGGACTTTACTCGGTATCGTAACATTCGCGCGGGATTGTGGGCAGCGCGTCGGTTCTCGTGAAGGCGAAAACGCTCCCGTCATGCGAGTATTGCGTCAGCGCGGCCGGTCCCGCGAACACCATGCGGACTTGCGTGGTCTTCTGGTAATCGCGCGGAGGCGGTTCGCACCCGACGAAGGGCGTGCCTGGCGTCTGAAGGCATTGCTTCGGCTGGTAATCCTCGATCGTATAAGTGACGATCAGCGATTGCCCGGATGGAGCCGCACTCCATCGCCCGGTCGCAATCTGGCACGCGGCAGGGCCGTCTTCAGCCGGCTTTGGAAGAAGGACCAGTCGATTGTATGTGCCATCCTCGGAGAACTGCACCCACCCCTGTGCGCCCGTGCCGCTTGCTATCGACAGATTGGTGCTCCAAACGCCGGGCAACTCGGCTTGCTCCGCAGCCGAACCCCCTCGGAAGGCAACGATGACACAAAGAGCTGCGACGGCAATCCTCACACCATCCCCCTGCACTCAAATGGCATCAAGGTCTTAGCAAGAGACTGTGATTGGAACAAGCGTGGGAAACTGTTGTAGCCGTTAGTATAGGCCAACCATCAGGGAGAGCGCCTCATGCAACTCAATCCTTATCTGACATTCGATGGCCGCTGCGAGGAAGCCTTCAAGTTCTACGAGAAGGTCCTCGGGGGCAAGATCAAGGCCATGATGACCTACGAGGGTTCACCCGCGGCTGAGCACACCCCGCCGGAGTGGCAGAAGAAGATCATGCATACCACCCTCGAAGTGGGAGGCGAACCTCTCATGGGGTCGGATGCGTCGCCGAAGCATTATTCGGAGCCGAAAGGGTTTGCCGTCTCGCTGCAGTTCCCACCAAGGTGGCCGAGGCGGAACGCATCTTCAACGCCTTGGCCGATGGCGGCAAAGTGGGGATGCCCTTGCAGCAAACGTTCTGGGCGGCTCGCTTCGGGATGGTGACCGACCGGTTCGGCATTCCGTGGATGATCAATTGCGAGAAGGACGGATGATTTTGGGGGCTGCGTTGCAGCCCTTTCTTCTTTGAAGAAAAAGAAGCCACGGCGATCTACCGCGCGGCACTCCTTCGAAGTGAGACATTGGTGCGGTGTGCCTATCGTCCTGACGTGCGCTCTCGGCGGCGCCCCATAGAGGCTTACAGGCTTTGCCTGACGGCTCCGAACAAAGAGATGGTGCGGTCGAGACGCATCATACGGACTTGATTTTTCTCAGTTTTTTCAATGTGTTATGCGGTTTTGCGTGATCGCTGTATCCCGATTTATATCCCTGATTTTTGACGCTAGGCCATATTGACGCTGCGACATTATGAGACGCTGCGGGCGTTTCGCGAGCGCTGCGCGAAGCGCATAAGCGTGAAGCCGAAGACGCCGGAGGCGTCCTTATATTATCAGGGCGCTACGCAAAAAACCGCTTTGCGTTGATCGTTCTCTCCGCCAGGGGTGGAAAAAGTCCCCACGCTCCGGCCAAGCCGAAGAATGACTTCGAGTTAATCGAAAAAGCCACGCCGGGTTTCATAAACATCTGAAATGGAGAAGTGGCTTATGGTCGCTAACAAGAAGGCGTTACTGCGCCTGCGTGAGGTTATGTCTCGCGTCGGCATAAGAAGCACAAACATATATGAGCGCGTCAAGACCGGAGATTTCCCCCGGCCGGTCAAGATTAGCGGATAGTCGCTCTGGGTCGAATCTGAGATTGACGCCTGGATTGCCGCTCGCATCGCTGAACGTGAGGCGAGATCATGAGCGATGCAGAGATAAAGAGTGTACGGCGATTCGTGCGTTGCTCGAAGCGGTCGAGGCGGCGCTTGAACACGGCGTCAGCACCGATGCGATCGACGGGGCGCTTGGGCCGATCAGTCTCGATCACGACGATGGTGCTGCGCACACGCTAGCCCAAGCTGAACGCGTGAAGGTGCTCGTGAGTGACGATCCACGCGAGGTCGCAAGGCGCGAGGGCAAAAAGCTCTATACGCCGAAGACGCCGTGCCAAATGTCATGGTGTGCCATGCTATGACTTTGCTGAGGACACTGGAAAGCGGCTAAGCTTCTCCAAGCGCTTCGTGCAGAGCGATCATTGTCTGCGGCGCGTTGTGCCTGTCGGATGTACGGAGTATCCGGAGTTCATTTCGAGACATGCGCCGTGCAGAACTGGAAGCGATGGGCGTTGACCTGCACACACGCAAAGGCATGCGAGGCGACGTTAACAGCCCTACAGAAAATCGACGCCTTATGCCGCCGACGCTTTCAAGATCGCAGCGCCGCGAACTGAGCGAGGGTGTCGTGATAACAGAGACAAGGTGCTCGATCACTATCCTGTGCCGCGTGTCGCCGGGCGCTTCGTGGGTCTCACGACGCCGCACAACATCCGCTTCGTTGATCCTGGATCAAAGCACGAGGCGCTGGTGCTACCTTATGACGACGACGAACCTGTTGCGAGCGGTCGCGCCGTGTTCGCAATCGATGTTGACAAGCACCGCAATGTCGGCTGGCATCGAGGTTACGTCGCACCTGGATCGTTTTACGGCAGAGAGCTAGGCAAGTTCTGTGACGCGATCGCTCCTGATGTCGAGAACGCCCGGATTACGCAACGCGACCTTGACGAACTCCTTGGTAGCGAAAACGCGCCGCTGCTCAAGTATCTGTCGAGCTGCATGTTTGAAGGCGAACGTCATAGCCTTGTGATCGATGGGCGCTGGCGTTTTCTTGAAAGCGAAGATGGTGCAAGCTTCATGCTGGTGCGCGTGAGCGAATAGCATTATCGTCATAGAGCGGGCGTAGAAGCGTTTCTATGCCCGTTTCTTTTGCCTAGCGCCATGGAGCGGATTTTTCTTTTCGCCCGTGTAGAGGCTGCTAGCCGGACTTACAATCGAAATTAACAGCGCCATGTAGGACGTAATCACATTAGCCATGAAGAGACTGCCGACGCCTGACGGCGACACTATATATGCGCTCGCTGCGACGCCTTCCATGAGACAAACTCCAAGGCGAAAACGTAACGGCGTAACACCATAATCTGCTCACTCGTTCTTCTACTATAGCTCAAATATGAGCATATTATATACTACTAATAATATTTTTAAGTGTTACAGTGTTACAGTGTATATAAACCCCTGATAAATAAGGCTTTTCGCGCTCTCCTTCGCAGCAGTTACGTAACAGGTGATGGAGATCGCTTCATCTGCCAAGAACGCCGCGCCACCTTTCCAGAAGAGAAGCGCCGTGGAGCTGTCTCCTGCGACAACGCAAAAGTTTTTTCCACAACATTAATTCTCTAAAAACTTTTTCACTTTTTTTGAAGAGACAGAGAGAGAAGAGTGTTAAAGCATTGAAAAATAAAGGAACCTTTAGGTTTTTGAGGCCGCTTCGAAACGGCTACGCGAGGCGTCTACGGCGCGCTCTGTTTCTGGAAAAGCCAGTAAAATCAAGGATTTATATTTCTCAGCCGTCCACCAATCGCGTTTTTTGCGATGTGAAAGTCAAACATAAAATCAGGCGTTCGCACTGCACAATTTCCTGTTTTTCGCTGTGCAAATTGTGCTGAACGACCATGCGACCAGGGAACCACCCTAAAAGCGGATCTGGCAGTGTCTCAGTTTGAAATTTCCGAAATGAACGGGCTAACCGCCCCGGCCCGCCTTGTTAGTTTAATGTCGATAATGCCAAGTTACATAGAGATGGATAAGCGCAATAAAGAGCGCAACAATCTCTGTAACAGTGGGCGGAGTAAGCGCCACCATTTGTTCCTTTCCACTCGCGGAAAGCGAGCTAGATTTTGTAAGAATGTAACTTGGGCGACCTCTGGTTCGCGACCCATCGAGGCGACCCGCCAACAAGAAAACAAAAAAATGCGCCGAATTTAGGAAGGTTTCAAAGAGGTTAACCCCCTGGAGTGGACCGGATGCCATTCTTACGGCAGATTTGCGTGTTTGTTTTAGTGGCGACCCATCGATGCGGCCTAAGCCGATTTGATTGAGAAAGGCGTCTTCCGAAAGGAGACGCCTTTTGCGTTGAAGAGTGCGCGATCTGCCTAAATTTGACAGCAAGAATTGGAGCAGTGTAGGATTTGAAGTGGTGCCCACGGCAGGACTTAAACCTGCGACCTAGGGGTACGAGCCGCCTTGCTCTGTTCAGCTGAGCTACGTGGGCACACTTCTTCGAGGCGGGCTGGGTGCGCTAACACCCGGCCCGTTTTGCACTCACGCAACTGACTGGAACTTGCTTAAAACCTACTGAATTTTTAACTTTTACGGAAGTGGATCTTTCCGCTCAAGCGGCGATCCTTTTCTTGTACGGCCCGCGCTTCTTCGGTGCTTCCTGGTTCGCATCGATTAGGGCGATGACCTCTTCCCCACCCCCAAAGCTGGTCGGTCACGCCTGCCGCCATCGCCGGAGAGACCTTCAGGCTCTTGTGGATGCGGACGAAGTTATAGACGAAATAGAGCGCGAGCCATGCAATGGCTTTCGTACTTTCTTTGAGAAGGCATTCGTCAGGCGGGTGAAGCGGCGCATGCTCATCCGCATGGTGAGGTTCTGGCGCTCGACATATGACGTGCTGATGTGCTTATTCTTCGGGCTTCCGATCTTCGGCGTCTTCTTGATCCCGGTGCATTCGGCGGGGCTGTAGCGGCCCTTGGCGCTCTCAGGAGCCGCGCCGTAAAGCTTCACGAGCTGGCATAATCGATTTCGTCACCGAAAGCGCCTTCGATCGCGTGCAGGTAAGCCTTGTGGCCATCCGTCGTCATTTGTACGCGGCTCGAAGGCGAGCGGCCAGATCGTCCATGAACAGCTTGCATATTCGGCATCGCGACCGCCAACGAACCAATTGCAGATCAGCTTGCTGTCCGCACAGATCGAGGTCCACGTCCAAACGTCGCCTGCGAATGTCGGCGCGTTCTTGGCTGCCGCCGCGTTCTTCTCCTTCGCGTAAACGAAGGTCCAAATCTCATCGCACTGGACGCGCTTGCAGTTTAGGCCCTTACGTTCTCATCGTGATAGTCGAGGCAGGCTTCACCCGCTTCTGCGAGAAGCTTCGTCACGGTGTTGATCGAGACGCCAACCACGCGGGAAATCGACCGCATGGATGAGCCTTCCACCAGCATGGAGAGGATTTGGACGCGTTTCTCGTTGGGCAGCTTGTTCATGCCCTGTTTATATGAACTTTTATGCTTAGCGTCAAGCATTCTTTTCATCTTCCGGCGGAGGAAGCGAGAAAAGGTTGTTTGGGCCCGGCAGGAACTTTTTGCAAAACAGCCTAGCGAAATCCGTCCAATCGTCCGAAACTGACAGCAAGGTTGTTACGGCAATGATTTGATTCTCTAGATGAGGATTTCCGATATCCTCAGTTAGACTAGCGATGATGCGCTGCGGTCTTCCCCTTTATCAGGATCGCGTGGGTTTTTTGTGCGAAGTTCGTCAAGCACGCCATTAGGCAACTGCTTATAAATCAATTCGTTGGTTAGCTTTCCGACGTAGTGATTCCTCTTGTTCGATTTGGGCGCATATTTCCATCCACGCACACGATGCAGTTCTGAGTAGAAGGTTTCGGGGAAAGCGTTGCGACCAAGGCATAAGCTCAGGAGACACGTAGGCAGCTAGAATTTCTGTAGTTTATCTCGCGCCCGAAATTGTTGATAGCCTGTAGCCTCATCAACGAGCGCAACGATCCCGATATCGGCGAGCGCGCGCATTAGTTCTTCCGCGCGCTGCGCCTTGTCAAACTGCTGAGGTTGTAACTTTCTGTCCGCGCGAGCCTTTAGCCAGATCTCACAAACCGCAACGAGAATCCGCGCATCGTAGCCTGTTACGATGGTACGGCCATCGATGTACCGAATTGGCTTGAGGGGCCCATCGTATAAGTCATTGGAGATAAAGGCTTCTAGCTGCCTTGGAGCCACAAAAAAAGGGGCAGATGGGCCCCTGCTTCTTCTGCCGCTTTTTTCTTTCTTTTTGAAGCTCCGCTTCGAACGCCAAGTATGGCGTTTGTGATCCCATTCTCAGACAGAACACGGGTTCCATCTGTGAGGACAGCACATGGGATACTCACATTCCCGAGTTTTAGCGTCCCTGAAAAATCGACAGACGGAAGGTCGGACAACTCATCCCAGCGTGCTCTCGCAGCTGCGCTGGCTATTTCTCGCCGCTCTTCCGTGAAAGCTTTTTTGCACGGGCGTTCCCGCCTTTGCTTTGAATTGAGTTTGTCACTTTGTTACCTCCTGCAAGCATAAAGGAGATACACCAGACCGCTGCTTTCAAGCAAGCATGATCTACAAATTATCGTCATGCTTTCTTATTTCTCCCAGCGCTTTTCGGCGGCCTTTTTGCGATCTCCGCGCGCCGCTCAGGCGTCATGGCTTGAGCGCGCGCTTTTCCGCCCCGTTTGCCCATCGAGACGGCGGCAGGGTCTTTGCCTTCCTTCTCTGGCGGGGGAGGTTCTCTTCGATCTCGCCTGTGGCGATCTTGGCGATCTTAACCGCAGCGCCAATCACATCGGCGGGGCGCTTCTCGCCTTTTGGTCCTTTAGGCATTGAGAGCCTCCAACCTTAAGAGCAATACGTAACTGAACGAGGTGTGCAGAAACA
>CAWIVD010000025.1:0-8816 GCA_963839435.1 uncultured Alphaproteobacteria bacterium | reverse complement strand
CCTCGCAAGGCTCAAGATGCCGGACGAAATGCGTCCACCTTGATGCTATCGGCGGCTGCTCGGGCTTGCGCCAAATCGTGATTTAGCTGCATCCGCATCAGATGCTCCATCTTCGGCCCGAACGCCTTCTCAACGCGCAAGGCCATTTCTGCAGGAGGTCTGCGATAGCGCCTGCCGGGTGACACCCAGCACCTTTGCCGACTGGGTCACGTAAATGCCAAGCGGCGCAAGCACATCTTCGCGGATAATCTCGCCAGGGGTGACAGGGTTTTTCATCGCCATCTACGTTTTTACCAAATTGATGCTGCTTGCCCGGCTGCACTTTGAAGCCTAGATTTGCGTGAGGAGTTCGCCTATGCCGCTGCCTGATCCTCTTATCACGATTTCCTCCGATTTCTCCGGCGCCCCAATTTTTACGGGCACGCGCGTTCCAGTGCAAAATCTGTTCGATTATTTGGCGGACGGAGAGCCGCTGGATGAGTTCCTCGAGGATTTCCCGGCTGTGACGCGCGAGCACGCAACCGCCGTTCTGAAAGCGTCGAAAGCCGCGGTCATCCTTCGCTCCATCGAGCAGGAGAGCTACGAAGCGACGGCGGAAGAGCTTGCCGCGGTCGATGAGGCGCTCGGCCAGATCGCACATGGTGAGCGCGCCAGCGAGAGCGAGGTGGAAGCTGCGTTTGCGCGCTTCCACAAATGAAAATCGCTTACAGTCCTCGCGCCGTTGCCGACATCGTCTCGATTGCCGGGTACCTTATCGAACGCAGCCCACAAGGGGCGTGGGCGGTCGAGCAACGCATTCGTGAAGTCGTGGATCGTCTCGCCGAGTTTCCTGGAATGGGGCGGGAATTGGCGCAAAGGCCGAAAGTGCGGGTCATGCCGCTGGGGCGCTACCCCTATTTGATATTCTATACAGCGAAAGACGACGAGCTGATCGTCCTTCACATCCGGCATGGGTCACGGGTGCCACTGAAGAGCGATGACCTTTAGGAGACCGTATTTCGCCGCAAAGTGAAGCGGCGCGGCGACCGTAACAGCCAAGGTGCGACGGGCAGTTTCCATGTAATATGAAACGGCTGCCCTGGTTTTGTGTCCTTTGAGGGTGAGGATGCGCTCCTCGGCGGATGCCCTTTCCGCAAACCCTGAGAGAGACCTGACTTGATACCCGCCCGGAAGCTCATTCCGCTGATCGTCGCTTGCGGCCTGTTCATGGAGAACCTGGATTCCACGGTGCTCTCCACTTCGCTGCCGGCCATCGCGGCGAGCCTTCATGAGGACCCGATTTCGCTCAAGCTGGCGCTCACCAGCTACCTCCTGAGCCTTGCGGTGTTCATCCCGATCAGCGGCTGGGTTGCCGACAAATACGGCGCGCGCACCGTCTTCATGGCGGCGATGGTGGTTTTCACCGCCGGTTCGATATTGTGCGGGCAGTCGAACAGCTTGCCCGAATTTGTCCTCTACCGCGTCGTGCAGGGCCTCGGCGGCGCGATGATGGTGCCGGTTGGCCGCCTCGTAATCCTTCGAAGCGTGCCGAAATCGGAGCTGATCTCCGCGCTCGCCTGGCTCACCATCCCGGCGCTGCTCGGCCCCGTGATCGGGCCGCCGCTTGGCGGCTTCATCACCACGTACTTCAATTGGCGCTGGATTTTCTACGTGAACGTGCCCATCGGCGCGCTCGGCCTTGTCCTCACCTGGAACTTCATCACGAATGTCATGGAGCCGGACACGCCGCCGCTCGACAAGACAGGCTTTGCGCTCTCAGGCCTTGGCCTTTCGGCTTTTGTGTTCGGGCTGGCGATGCTGGGCGAGAACGCAGGCTCGCTCAGGCTCGGTTTTCTTTTGACGGCAGCCGGGGCCGCGATCCTGGCGCTCTATGTCTGGCACGCACGGCGCATCGAAAACCCTGTCATCGACTTGGCCCTGCTTCGTATCCCAACCTTCCGGGCGGGCGTGATCGGAGCCTCCTTCTTCCGCATCGGCGTCGGGGCCGTGCCGTTCCTGCTGCCGCTGATGCTTCAGTTGAGCTTCGGCCTGTCGCCTTTTCAATCCGGCTCGATCACGTTTGCCGCCTCGGCGGGATCGATGCTGATGAAAGCAACCGCGGCGCCGATCATCAGGCGGTTCGGGTTCCGCAATGTGCTGATCGTCAACGCGCTCATCAGTTCCGCTTTTCTCGCCGCCACGGGCTTTTTCACGGCCGGAACCGCCCATGCCGTCATCATCGCCACGCTTCTCGCGGGCGGTTTTTTCCGCTCCCTCGAATTCACGTCCATCAATGCGCTGGCCTACGCGGACATCCAGCAGCACGATATGAGCCGGGCCACGAGCTTCGCGAGCGTTTCGCAGCAGGTTTCGCTTTCGCTGGGGGTCGCGCTGGGCGCTTTGATCCTGCAGGGCGCGCGCGGGCTTAGCGGCGAAACGGCATTCACGCAATCCGACTTCGCTCTCGCGTTTTGGATCGTGTCCGCGATCAGTGCAATCTCCGTCGTTTCGTTTTTGCGTCTTCCCCTCGGAGCAGGAGAGGAGATGGCGGGAACCTCGCCCGGTTCTGCCGCCGTCACCGCTCCGGCAAGCGGCGCCAATCCCCGCGCGGAAGCAACAGTTCCGTGATGCTACGCCGTTTTAGGAATGCGAGCGGCGGTTGCGCACACGGAATGTTAACGCCCCTGTGGCACGCTCTGGTTGTGGCCCTTCAAGTTCTCCTCCCCGAACAAGAAGGCGCCAACAGCGAGACAGGCGTCTCCTTCCGGCTTTGCCCCATCGTGCCCCGGACGGAGACGCTCTCTGTTTTTGCCGCGAGCCGGTTGCTCTATCGAAGCTGAGATAGGATTGCGACACCCTGCAAACTTTAATCGAACCCGATTAAAGGCGCGTCGATCTCGTGAAGTACAAGATAGCCAAGCCCCAAACCACACCACCGAAAAGAAGTGTGAGCCCGAGTTCTCCCAGGATAAGTGAAAGCATATCCTTCAATCTCTTTATTCGTTGTAGGGCTTTATTCATGCCATAACCAGGATATTGCGCATCCTAAGGTTGTATTTACGATGAATCCGGGGATTTGAAGAAAAGTGCAACCAGGGCAGCTTATCCGCGTCCAAACAGACGCCGGCTGCTCTGCGGGGATCGGCCAAGATCCCGCTCGGGCCGGTATCCGCCGCCGCAAGGACGACTTTACGATGCGGGGTGCTTGAACATGTGGCGGCGCGCTTCCTCGTCCATGTCGGCCGTAAACGGATAGGTATCCTTGAGCGCCAACGCCCGAGCCGCCGCGGGCCGGTTGCTGATGTCGTCGTGGTGCCGCTTCAGATGGGGAAACTTCACCCAGGCGTTCTCTCCGAGGATGAAAGGAACCATGCGGGACCAGCCCCAAAGGCTCATATCGGCGATCGTATAGCTGTAGCTGACGAGGTGGCGGCGGTTCTTGAGCCGCGCGTCGAGAATCCCGAAATGGCGCTCGGTTTCGTAAAGATAGCGCTTTTGCGCGTACGGGATTTTTTCGGGCGCGAAATGGACGAAGTGAACGGCCTGCCCGGAAAACGGCCCGACGCCGGTCGCTACGAACATGAGCCAGGACAGAAGCTCGCCGCGTGCCGCCAGCGTGTCTTGCGGCAGGAACTTGCCTGTCTTCTCAGCGAGATAGAGCAGAATGGCATTACTGTCGAAGATCGGCACGCCCTCATCGACGATGACCGGCACTTTGCCATTCGGGTTGAGCGCAAGGAAATCCGGGTTGAACTGTTGGCCGCGCCGCGTGTCGACCGGGATCGGCTCATAGGGGAGCCCCGCCTCTTCGAGAAAGAGCGCGACCTTTGTCGGGTTCGGCGAGCCATTGAAATAGAACTGCAACATGCGGAGCCTCCAGTTTTGAACGCGTAAAACCTAAGCAGGATTTCGCAGGCGCGCCAACGGATCGCCGCCGCGGTCATCCCGGCCAAGCGAAGCGCGAGCCGGGATCGCAAAAAAGATCGGCGCTTCAATCCGTTACGATCCCGGATAAGGCTTCGCCTTTCCGGGATGACGAGCGTGGAGCGAGCGGCTCCCCAGGATGGTAATCCGTTGGTCAGATCAGCGAACCCTGCTTAGAGCGCATCCGGCGATCTTCAAGTCGCCAAATACGCTCCAACCCTTTTATTTTGTCGCGCTTTCCGGGCGGAAAACCGCATACACTTTTCCTGAAAGCGCTCTAGCCCGGTCAAGCGACGGGCCATTTGCGAGCGACTGATATTTGTGATGCTGGGTGTTTCACAAGTTGCAGATAGAAAAAAAATTCAGGCTCTGCGCCGGGTCGGGATGAGTGAAGAGGACCTATATTCGGTGCAGCTGTTTTCCGTGCTTATAAGTTTGCGAGAGGCCACTCATGATCGAGCTGTATTACTGGACGACGCCCAACGGGCATAAGATCACGATGTTCCTGGAAGAAACGGGGCTTCCCTACACGATCGTGCCGGTCAGGATCGGCGCGGGCGAGCAGTTCAAGCCTGAGTTCCTGGCCATATCGCCGAACAATCGCATCCCGGCCATCATCGACCGCGACCCTCAAGGCGGCGGCGCGCCGATCCCGGTCTTTGAATCCGGCGCGATCCTGCTTTATCTCGGGGAAAAAACCGGGCGCTTCATCGGGGGCGATTTGCGCGGGCGCGCCGAGGTGTTGCAATGGCTCTTCTGGCAGATGGGCGGGCTTGGGCCGATGGCCGGTCAGAACCATCATTTCAGCCAGTACGCGCCCGAGAAAATCCCGTATGCGATCGAGCGCTATGTGAAAGAGACGAATCGCCTGTATGGCGTTCTCAACAAGCGGCTGGCGGACAGGCCGTTTGTAGCCGGCGATTACTCCATCGCGGACATGGCCGCCTATCCCTGGATTGTGCCCCATGAGCGGCAAGGGCAGAACCTCGACGACTTCCCGCATCTGAAGCGCTGGTTCGAGGAGATCAGGGCGCGTCCCGCTACCCTCCGCGCCTATAACCGCGCGAAGGAGATCAATACGGAGCCGACGATGTCCGAAGATGCGAAAAAAATCCTCTTCGGCCAGACTGCGGCGGTCGTCAAAAGCTGAGCGGAGTTGCCTGGGATCGCCGATACGACACACACATGCTCGTGTTTCTTTTTGGCGGGCGGTAAGCCCTATGGCTAGCGGGGCGGCAGGAACTGGTCGAGGGGGATGCCCGGGCAAATAATCGGGTAGCGCCCGCCATAAGGCGGCCCCGATAACTCAGTCATCACCCCTTCGATTCGAATTTGGGCCAGCCTCTGCCTGCAACGCACATAGTCCGGTGTCGGTGACGATAGCCCGGCAGCGTTGCAGACCACATTGTCGGCTGCATCGATTTCATCTGCGCAATTTGGTCCTGAGCATGCCGCAAGCGAGAGCGTGCACATCACAATGGGCAACATCTTGCGCAGCATCGAAGCAGTACGATCGGGCGAATCGATCAGGCGGAAAGCGTTGGGAGTGTGCGTCTCTCTGACATGCCCGCAATTGACGAACAAGTCATTGATCGGGCTTGATTTTAGTTTGTGCTCTTGCCGCATAAGGCCGGAGTTTTGCGAGGCCCTAAAAGGAGGTCTTGTCCGTCCATAAAAAAGGGGCGCGAATTCGGCTTCGTCGCTTGCGCCTTCACAAGCCCGGTTTACACCGCCTGCGCGTTCCAAAACGATATCCTCGACTGAGACAGTCCATTGCGAGGCGCCCTCGGGCTGGCCGACAGCCGGTTTGCCGGTTGCGTTCTCCAGATCTGCGGCCGGGGCCTTTACCGGCGGGAATAGCGTAGCGAGTAATGTAGCGGCAATCCTCGCGAAAGCGCTCATGAGTGGATGTCCCCGTCTGGCGAAGCATACGCGGGACGAACGCTTCTGCGTGCGCGAAATTTGTACAACTTTAGATAGCAAATATTAACCTTTGCTCGCAATAGAGGTTTATCCGCCAGCGCAATATAAAGCAAAGAGTTGCTAAACCGCCACCTGGGGTGGTACTCGGCCAGCTTCTGCGGCGCATTCAATTCCCGCGGCTCGCATGACAGTCAGACGGCATACATCGGCTCCCGACCCGAGCCCCCTTTTTATGACTGCACCCCAAAGCAGCAGCGGGGCATCCACATGTTTGCCTGGGTGGCTATTGCATCAGCTTGACGGCAGCAGGCGAACTGAGATCGAGGGTGACGAGATAGACTGTCCCATCGTCCAGATCGCGGCTGACGTTGAAGCCCAGTTCGCGGCACATCTGCAGCATGTTGACGTTTTCGCAAAGGACGCTTCCGTAAAGGGTCTTTAGCCCCTCGCTCTTGGCATAGCTGATGAGCTGCTGCATAAGGATCCATCCAAGCCCCAGCCCTTTCAGATCGGACCGGATCAGAATGGCGTATTCGCCCTTTTCATAATCGGGATCGGCAAAGAAGCGGACGACGCCAAGCGATTCCTGGTCTCCGGCTCCATCCGGGCGAAGCGCGATGAAAGCCATCTCCCGCGCGTAGTCGATCTGCGTCATGCGCGCCAGGAACTCGTGCGAAAACTCCCGAACGGGCATGAACATGCGCATACGGATATCCTCGGGGTCCATGCGGTCCATGGACTTCGCATAGAACCGCTCATCCTCGGGCCGGATCGGGCGTACGAAGGCCTCGCTTCCATCCGCGAGCTTGTACGTCCTCTCCCACTGGGTCGGATAGGGCCTGATGGCGCAGGGAACGGGCGGATGGAGGGCCGGATCTTCGACCTTGATCCGCGCATCGAGGGCGATCATGCCGTTCTCGTCGATGAGAAGAGGATTGATATCGAGTTCGCGTATCGCGCGGTGCTGCACGGCCAGCGAGCTCAGCCTCACAAGGCAAAGCGCGAGCCCGTGCAGGTCGACAGGCGGCTGGTCCCGGAATCCTTTCAGCAGTTCGTAAATCCGGGTCGATTGGATCAGATCGGTTGCGAGCTTGAGATCGAGAGGCGTGAGCGACATGGCGCTATCGCCAATCGCCTCCACGCCCGTTCCGCCCGCTCCGAAAAGGATGACCGGCCCGAAAGTGGCGTCGGTCGAAATTCCAAGGATCAGCTCATAAGCGTCCTTGCGGTGGATCATCGGCTGGACGGTGACGCCTTCGATGACGGCTTCCGGACGAGCCGCCTTGATCTCGCTCAGCATCCGCCGGGTGGCTTTCTCCACCTCCTCCGGCGATGTGATGTCCAGGCGCACGCCTCCGACATCGGACTTATGGGTCAGGTTCGGCGAGAGGATTTTCACGACGACCGAGGCGTAGCTGCGCAAGAGGCCTGCCGCGACCCGGGCCGCCTCTTCCGGGGTGGCGGCCACCCTCGTCGGGACAGTCGGAATGCCATAGGCGCTCAGCACCGCCTTGGCCTCCGGTTCCGTCATCATGCTGCGCCCCTGGCCAAGGGTGCGGGCGATGGCGGCGTCGACGGCGGCCGGATCGACGTGGTTCACCGGGGTGACGGGCGGCGTCCGCATCAGCTCCGTTTGGGCCCGCGCGTAGCGAGCGAGTTGCATAATGCCCTCGATCGCTTCCGTCGGGGTTTCGAAGTCGGGGATGTTGGCCTTGGCGAAAAGCGGCCGCACTTCCTCGACCGCGCTTTTCGCGAGCCATGTCGCCACCACCGGCTTTTTACGGCCAAGGCTGCGCTGCTTCTCGACCGCGTCGACGGTTGCCTTCGCGGCATCGACCGACGAGGCAAGCGCCGTCGGGCAGTTTATGACGAGAACCACGTCCGTATTCGGATCCTGCATGACGGCGTCCATGGCCGCCGCGTAACGGTCCGGCCCGGCATCGCCGATAATGTCGACCGGGTTGCCATGCGACCATGTTAGGGGAAGCGCCTTGTTCAGGGCGTCGATCGTCTCAGGCTCGAGATCGGCGAGTGTGCCTCTCAGATCGGCGAGCGTGTCGGCGGCAACGACGCCCGCGCCGCCTCCATTCGTCACGATGGCAATGCGGCTTCCCGGAACGCACCGGACACGCGCAAGCACCTCGGCCGCATCGAACATCTCGTCCAGATCGACAACGCGCAAAATGCCGGCCCGGCGGAGCGCGGCGGTGTAGACGTTATCGGAGCCCGCAAGCGCTCCCGTATGCGAGGCTGCGGCCTTCGCCCCTTCCGGGTGCCGGCCGGCCTTGATCGCGATCACGGGCTTCGCGCGCGAGCATCGCCGTGCCGCGGACATGAACTTGGCCGCGTCCTTGACGGACTCGAGATAAAGAAACACGGCCCTGTTTGTGATATCGCCTGCGAGATAGTCGAGCATGTCGCCCAGGTCGACGTCGGCGGAATCTCCGATCGAGACCACATGGCTGAAGCCGACCCCTTCGACGGCGGCCCAATCGAGCATCGCCAGCGTGATGGCGCCCGATTGCGACACGAGCGCGATGTCCCCGGGCTTTGCCAGCGTATGCGCGAAGCTCGCGTCGAGCTTCAGGCTCGGGATCTGGATCCCCATGCAGTTCGGGCCGATGATGCGCAAAAGATAAGGCTTCGCCGCAGCCTGCATGCGCCGGGCCAGATCGCGCGTGATGCCGGCCGTGATGACGACAGCCGCTTTGCAGCCCTTGCGGCCAAGTTCGTCAATGATGCCGGGGACCGTGTCCGGAGGCGTGGCAATGACGGCGAGGCCCGGCACGAAGGGGAGGGTGTTAATGCTTGGGTGGCACGGCCTGCCCAGAATGACGTCGTGGCCGGGATTGACGAAACCGATTTCGCCCGCAAATCCGCCGCGCAGAAGGTTTTCGGCGACATGCAGCCCGATGGAACCGGGCCGCTCGCTCGCTCCCACAAGAGCGACGCTGCGAGGCTGAAACAGGAGATTGAGGTTGCGGATGGTC
>CAWIVD010000024.1:0-106775 GCA_963839435.1 uncultured Alphaproteobacteria bacterium | reverse complement strand
CATTTTCAAGACGCCCGAGGAGTGTGGGAGCAAAGGGCGCCGATCGCAGCCCGAGGAGCACGTCAAAGGCTCGACAGGATGGCACAACGGCAAAGCGCACCATCGAGATGTGATGACGCCCGCCCAGCTTAACCGCGAGCCTGCAATTCCCGCTTGACCCCAATGAAGAGGCGTGGCGGCCCACAAGTCAGGGGCAGCTTTCGGCCTCTTGAACGCGATTCAGCGCACGGCGCAAAACCCGGCCCCAACAGTTGACGGATCGTTGCCGTTTTCCGCGCCCGCCGGGCGTTTAACGGAATAGGGTTAACAGGAGCGCGCTGGAATTATTTCCAGTCATCATCATGCTTAAAGATGCGTTTATTCTCAAGCAAGAGACAAGCGCCGCGGCCTCGATGTGACGGGAAATAATCGCGCCATGTCGTTGAAAAGAAATAACTTTAATTCACCTATGAGCCGACATTAAATAGAATTTAATGCCGGAATTTTCTCATTTAGTGGACGCGCAAATGTCCGTTAAATATGTTTCGGCCGCGCCCGTTAACCACGTCCGCGCCTTTCGCAGCCTCGGCAGTGCGAGCGCTTTTCATATTTTTCTTTTTATATCAATGACTTAGTGACGTTAACATTCCGGCAAGACGCTTTTCCCTAGGATCCCAGGCAATGCGGATGCCGACGCAAGCCGGTCCGGGGATGAAGCGAATGCCGCCTTTCGCAACGAGCAAACCAAAAAGCCAGTTGGCCAGGAGTCCATCGCGTCCGCTACGACAGCTCGGACGTCTCCCGCCATGCCGGGGTGACATAATTCACGATCAGCGATTTTCGCACCGCGCCGTTGAGCGCCCGCTTGCCGACGGCGTGCCACGTATTTTTGCCGGGGACGAAGATGAAGCCGAGGTTCCGGCCGTAAGGGGCGGAGGCGATATGTTTGAAGTCGGGCGGGCCTTCGTGAATGTCGGTCCCCGCGTTCGTGAGCCGGGGATCATCCGAGAGATAGATGAGCATTGTGAACGTCTTGACTGAGATATCGGTATGAGGCGCGAGCCAGAAGCCTTCGGTGTCCTGGCAATATTCGATGCGAAGGCGCGAGTTGGCTAAATCGGCGCCGGTCTTCTCTTCGATGGCGCGCAGCACGCGAGGGTCAAGGAAGCCGGCGGCGATACGGCGGCATACCGCGAACCGCGCCTGGTTCTCGGGATTGAAGTAGACGCGAACGGAGTTGTTGGCCTCGCGCTTCCCGTTGAAGATCGCTTCATCCGGCGGCAGGAACGGCAATGCTTCAATGGCGGCCACGTCTTCTTCCGGCAGCGTCCTGTCCAGCAGCCAGTGATCGTAGGGAGATGCCCCATGCTTGGCCCGGGCAAGGCTGTCGAGGAAAACATCCGCGACGGAATTGTCTTCGACCCGTGCCGCGTGTGCGAACGCGCTCATCTTATTTGCCTTTGTAAAAGAAGGGGATCAGCCGCTTCACCTTCGCCGACAGCTTGTGCCGTCCGAGCTGCCGCGCATGCGCTCCTTCCGAGCGCAGCCAGTTCACCATGACGGAGCGGCGCTCGCCGACGAAGGGTTTATGCCCATGCCAGGAATTGGGCGAAACCTTGAACGCGACAAAGGCGCCGCCGTTCGGGGGAATTTCCGTGATGTAATCTTCAAGATCGCTGCCGTTGCGGAGCAGCCTGAGCCGGCCTCCGCCCTCGTCCCATGGGCCATTGAGATAGAGCAGGCAGGTGGCGATCTTGTCCTTCGTGTCGGTGTGGATGCGGCCGTCCTTCGACTGCGCCTGACCCCGCGCGGTGATCATCACCGGCAGGCCCTCCAGATCGACGCCGAGCTTTTCGCCGACGGCTTCGGCAAGCTCCGGCGACTGGATGTCGCTTAAAAGTGAAGCGAAGCCCGGACCATATTGCAGAGCATCGACCGGGAAAACGCCCGGCTTCTCGATGGCGGGAAAATCGGCGCGGATTTGATTGAGATCGTCTTCGGCCAGCACCTGCGCCTGGAAAAAGGAGAAGGGCTGGTGCGCCGCATTCGCCTCCTTGATTGCCTGAATGTTCAACATCGCTCGTCTCCCCGTTGGCCCCATTTGTCGCCGTAAGCGCGTGCGGAGCTCCTTTCTCAAGCTCAGTTCGCTCGTGCCTTTTGATTTTGGTCAAACTGGGGCGTGATTACCCGAGTGCACAGCTCAAATAAGCGAGCCGGCATCAACCCTGAGGATGATTATCGAGAAACTCCCGAATGGCGGGAATAACATCGCGCCGGCACATATTCCCATGAAAGAGCGAGAAATGGCCCGCCCCGGGGACAACGACGCGATCATGGAAACGATCGGGAAGCGAGCGGCATAAGCGATGCGCGGCGCTCGTCTGGCCGGGGGCGGCGATGTCGTCCAACTCGCCCTCGATGGTGAGAAGCGCTGTTCGCTTGATGGCAGCCGGATCGACGCGCGTGCCCTGGAAGCGGAACGCGCCTTCGCGAAACCAGGATTCTTGGAACACGGCCGTGGTATTCTCGAGAAGAAACCGGCCATCCAGATCCATGATCGAGGTGAAGAGATCGAGGAAAGGAAACCAGCCCGGATCGGCGCCGTCGTCAAAAAAAACCTTGGCCCGAAGTTCTCCGCCTTCGCTGACGCGTCTCGTAAGGTAGATCCAAAGCGGGATAAGGTGGAGATGAGCCGGATAGACGCCGCGGCCAGCGCCCGCGTATGTCTCAGCGACCGGTTTGATCAGGCTTTGTCCGAACCAGGACAACGGGCGCGAGCGCAGCAACATCGCGATGCCCGTCATGTTCGCGAGAGGATCGATTGGAGAACCGATCAGGACGAGGGACGTTGGCGTTCGCGGATCGTCGTCTGCTGAGAGAAGAGCGGTGGCGGCAAGGGCTGGCACGCCGCTTTGGCAAAGCGCAATCACGTTCAACGCTGGCGGCAGCAATTTAATCGTGTCTAAGAGACACGAAATGTTCGTGTCGAGGCCGAATGAGCCGTGATCGGCTGGAACATGGCGGATATTGATCCAGTCCGTCAGGTAGACGCGGCAAGAGGGAAGCAATCCGATGATCAGGTCGCGCAAAAGGACAGGGAAGTGGCCGGATAAGGGAGCCACGAGCAGCACATTCGATTGCGGCTCGGCGTCCGCTCGTGTGAGTTCCACAACGGTGTAGAACGGTGTCCTGATCATGTCGAATGTTCGAACGGGAACAATGCTATCTTCAACGGCAACGCTGGATATGCCGAGGTCTCGGCGAGCGGGCTGGTTTCCGCCGGCGAAGAGCACGCTTTCAGGCTTCACGCGCACAAAATCATGCATCGCCCCGGATCTACCTTCCTCCCGATCGGCCAGTCCCTCTGATTCATGTCAAGAGAGATTGGCTGACGCTACAAGGAGCAATACTAGCACACGCACATGACAATGAAGAAACGAGCTGGATTTTCCTTGGAGAAGCAATGCCTCTTGCACCGGCAAGTGCCATTCGCTAGAAATATACCTGCAATGACATCAGTGCATTGGTTCCGCTTGACCGCGGGTCTATGGCAGCAGAACCAGTCTTCTTCCTATCTACTACGATCGCGGCGTTTTTGATATTCCCGATAAAACGGCACGCGGAAGACAACGCCGGATGCGCGTAAATTATAGGGCTTCAAGGCCAATTTGAGATTGGCGCGGCTGGACGCGTCGGGTATTACGAACGGCTTGAACAGACCCTTCGCTCGCACATTCCTTTGTTGAAGGTTTCACCATGCAAGTTCCCTTACAAATCGCATTCGATGGCGTTCAACATTCCGACGCCGTCGAAGCACGCATTAAAGAGGAAGTGGAAAAGCTCGAGCAATTTTCCGGCCGCATCCTCAGCGCGCGCGTCGTCGTTGCCCGGCCCCAGCACCGCCACCACAAGGGAGACATCTTTCACATCAGGGTTCATCTCGTTGTTCCCGACGCGCCCGATATTGTGGTGAGCCGCGAGCCCGCGGCAGACGGCGCCCATCAGGACGTCTATGTGACAATTCGCGATGCGTTCAAGGCCGCTCGCAGGCAGCTTCAGGATGTCGTCCGGAAACAGGAAGAACACTAGTGCCCGAGTCATTGGGACTCCGCTGGAGCCGGATGGGTGTCTTCAACTGCATTTTTGAGAACCTCGCAGGCCGACCGGGACAGCCAGACCGGCTTATTATCGACGCCACTCATCTCAAAGCCCATCGCACGGCGGCAAGCCTGTTTAAAAAAGGGCTGTTCCCCGCCGTATCGGGCACACGAAAGGCGGCCTGAACTCAAAGCTTCATGCTGTGACAGATGGCAACGGTAACCCTTTGATCTTGCTTTTGACCGAAGGGCAAATGAGCGATCATAAAGGGGCAAGGCTCATGGTCGACGCCTTGCCGCAGCAGGCCAAGTCTTTGACCGGCGATCGTGGTTATGACAGCGACTGGTTCCGCAAGGCCCTCATCGAAAAAGGCATCGAGCCCTGCATCCCTCCGAAAAGGAACCGCAAAATCCAGCGTGATTACGATCAGGCGCTCTACAAAAAGCGTCACAAGATCGAAAACAGCTTCGGATGGCTCAAAGATTGGCGAAGAATCGCAACGCGTTATGACCGCTGCGCGCCCCACCTACCTCTCAAGCATTTGCATCGCCGCCAGCTTCATCTTCTATCTGCGTTAATGAGTCCTGAACCTAATCAACCTCCACTTCGGAAGCCAACGACGTCTAACTCGACAACCGAATCCAGAATAAGGTCAGGACGATATTTTTTCAGCACACTTTTGCACAGAACGCCAGATGTGACCGCAACGGTACCGATCCGAAGATCTCTTCCTGTATGAATGTCCTCTCCCGTATCACCAATAAATATATCGAGCGGACCTATTTGAATTTTATCGCGAATAAGTTCTGCTTTGGTTGTGCGGTGTTCTGTTACAAGAATATCTATGAAATGAGTGCTCCAGCCAAGCTTGTCGATCTGCGAAACAACGCGATCTTTGCATTGTCGCGCAGTAACAAGGTAAACGTACGTAGAAATAGCTGTTTTCTTAAGAAAGTCGTTAACGTGCTCGTACGGTAGGTCCATGGCTAGGCGCGAAGTTTCTTCAATTTTCTCCATCCATTGGCTCTGGAACTCGTCGATACGGTCATCTGAATAATGCAGATACCGTCGCAGCATATCGCGCTGATTAACACGCCTTCGCTTAATGAACCAATACTCCTCGAAGGATAACGAATTTTCCGGCGCAAGTTCCTGAAACAGCGCGTAAAGGCGGCGGCGCGGATCAATTAAGGTGCCATCAAGATCAAACAGTACTTTCCTAGTCATATATCCGTTCTCTTTCGAAGACTTCGGCAACTTCAAACCTGTTCAATAGGCCATTGTAGAAAGCCTCGGGGACTTCGATGGTGTATGGTTTGTTGCCGAAGACAATGGATTGGAGCTGAGAAAACTCGCCCGAAATCTCCACACGCCAATAGCTCTGCACGATAGGCGTGCGCCAAACGTTCCTGATCCACACAACCAAACTCGTTAGAACCGTTTCCGCGAAGCCGCCCCTCGTTATGGCGGTCCTGAAATTCGCATATAAGGCCGAGCGCAACGTTTCGGAACACAGCGCATTTTCAGTCGATCTACAGCAAACTCATAAGCATAAGTTCTTGTAGGTTCATCTGCAGTTTACCGTCCACTATAACTATAAAGGCGATAGCGTGCCGTTCCGGAGAAGCAATTTTGGTACCTGAGACCGCAGGCAATGAACTGTGCCACTTTAATTAGCGTGAGTATTGTTGTAATCGCGAATGAACGTGGGTGGCTTAGGGTCAAATTGACAAAAAATATCTCAAGTGCAACAACCCGATTAGCTATTTTCGTTCCCAAATTCCATCTCAAAAGCCCTCCAGAGGCATCTCTACGACGTCAACCGGTTTTTCGTTTAAGCCAAGAGAATTTGATATGTGAGGTCCTACAAAGTACGCCGCCTGTGCTCCGCCGTGCCCAAGATAAACTTACAACATCTGGCGTTATTTGATGGCGACGATGCCTAATGCGTAATATTCCTCAAAAGACAGTGTGTTTCCGGTGACAGTTCGCAAAACCGTACACACTGGCGAGGGTTGATCAGGGTACCGTCAGAGTCCCAAAAATTCCGCCTGCAGGCTACTGAAAAACTCGGGTCCCCCTCACCATAACCTCGCAAAATAAGGCCCTGAGGTCGAGCTGCGGTGAAGCAGGTAGTCTCAATTGATATCCAGCTCGGTCCTAGAGGGCGTCGGCGCAACCCGAAAAACTATTTCAGCAACCTGCTAGCCATGCACTCGCTCCGCGTCAAAATCCGCAGCCTCATCGTAGCGGTTGGAAAGACAGAGAATCAAACGCAATCACAAGGTCAATAATGTAAGGCTTGTCATTGGCGAGAATATCTTGCAACCCATCAATGTCGTCCAGCTTTTCCACCCGCCGGTAGCCAATGTTGTAGGCACTCGCCAGTCTTTCCAGATTGACGCAGACGAAATCCCTGATGTTCGCTCCGTAATAGTGGCTCTTGTAATAACGCTTTTGAACTTCGCGCATCATACCAAGGGTGTTGTTGTTGAGCACCACGCATTTGATGCCGACCTGACGCGAGCCGATAAACATAAACTCCTGCACGTTCATCTGCAGACCGCCATCCCCGGTGAACGCAACGACCTGCCGTTCGGGAAAGGCGGTTTTCGCACCGATCGAAGCGGGCAAAGAGTAACCCATGCTGCCGTGGCCGCAAGAATTCAGCAGCCTTTGTCCTGCTTTGACGCTGAACCCCTGGGCGACCCACATCTGGTTCTGCCCCACATCATTCGTCAGGATCGCATCAGGCAAAAGGAAGGTCGATATTTTTTCGACGGCCTTGACGGGATCGACGCCTTCTTTGTTTAGATACGCATTAGCCCGGTATTTTGACTTCCAAGTGCGAATTTTTTCGTGCCAACCGCTAAAATCGGGAAGAGGCTCATCGCGGATTTCCTAAATCAGCGTTGACAGGAATAGCCGCAAGTCGGATTTCACGGCCAACTCGTTGGGAAACACCCGCGCGAGTTCGTGCTCGTCGATATCAACATGCACCACAAAGGCGCTGGTGTAATTTTGCGGCGTCTTGCCGACCTGACGCTGCCCGAACCTGACACCGAAGGCCAGGAGCAAATCGGCGTTCTGGACGGCCAGATTGGCGAATGTGTTGCCGTGCAATCCGGCGAACCCGTAGGTTCCCTCGAAGACATCAAGACCGTTGAGGGTGGCGACGACTGGAATGTTCGTGCGCACGGCTAACGCCCGCAGTTCATCCTCCGCCCGACTGCTCCTTACACCCCCGCCGATCAGGATAACGGGGCGTTCCGCCAACTTGATCCGTTCGATGATCTCCGTGGTCTTGGGCTCTGCGTCGGCTTCAACTGGCGGATCGAAGGCTTCGAGCAGAGTCCGGATCGATCATCTTGAACTGAATATCGATGGGAATATCCAGCAGCACAGCTCCGGGGCGCCCGATCTGGCCAACCAGTAGGCCTTTTCGAGTTCATAGCGGATCCGGCTTTCGTTTGTCACGAGCGTCGCATATTTCGTGATCGGCTTGACGACGCTGACGATATCGAGGTCCTGGAATCCGTTTTGCCGCGCACCATTCTGTCTCGTGACATTCGCTGTATAATCCTGTCCGGTGATGAACAGGGTAGGGATGGAATCCAATTGGGCGTTGGCGATGCCGGTGATCAGGTTTGTCGCCCCAGGGCCCGACGTCGCGAGTGCAACCCCGGGATTACCAGTGACCCGCGCGTAGGCGTCCGCGCAGAACGCTGAGGCTTGTTCATGGTAGTTCTGAACATAGTCGATATGCCCCGTCGCAACGATTTCGTCGACCAGCTTGAGTATCGCACCGCCCTGGAAGCCGAAAACATGGCGAATGCCTTGCCGGACAAGAAAGTTCGCAATGTACTCGGCGACGTTCATGCGATCACCCTAATCAAGGTTCGCTCGATCTGCTCCTGCGTGGTCAGCAGCGGAGGGCAATCCATCGCCCGCAGCCATAACAGCCCATCCGGCAGGGGATTAAGCTTTTTAGCCAGAACGGGGCGCCGATTGTAAAGCACAATATCTTTGAGGATTTCAGGCATGTTCAAACCCGCTTCGGCGAAGAACTGAACCGTGGTAAAAAAGCGCGATATGTTAATTTCCGTTGGATTGGGGATGCCGTTCGCGTCGTACGTCATGTCAACACCGTAAATGCCATTGGGCGGCGTGGTGCTGACCGAATGGACAGCGCGAGTCGCGACGTCATCGACGATCGGATCGGAACAGGTTTCGCCGATCTTCGTGACGCCGGTGACACCCGACGGGCTTAGCGAACTGTGCGCCCAACCCTTGCGGTGCCTCGCCTGCGCCACGACCAACTCGCCATCCTGCCAAATCGAAAGCCAGGTGACCGTGCGTGTCGTCAGCAGTTCCGCAGCCAGAAACTCGCCCCAGCCGTCTTGGCGGTCGATCCATTCCACCCCTTCCTCGAAATCGCTGCATGGTAGAGCGCCCTTGCCGCCGCCGCCGATGGACATCGACCGTAGCCAGATGGGCCTCGTCTTGCCGCCAAGCTCGCGCAAGGCCCGCGCCAGATCTTCACGTGTGTGCAACACGATGTTTTCCGGCACCGTGATGCCGGCCCGCTTGAAGGCGAGCCAGGATTTATGCTTATGCACACAGGTGTCGATGGTGGTGTAATCCGGCACCAGCATCCGCACGCCGGCCCGTTCGATAGCGTCGCGGAAGAGCAACGCGACAGCAAGTTCCGCGTCGTGCTGGAAATAAATCATGTCCGGTTTTTCGCGCTGGATCACCGTCATAAGGGCGGTTTTGTAAAGGGTGTCGCGCGAGTGCGGCATGAGGAATTTCTTGTGCGCCCGGCTCAACATCAGGTCGCAGGCGTCGCTACCGAGTCCCAAAATCTCTTCATCGCCGCCAGCCAGCAGCAGGCTGTTGATCACGCCGTTCGCCTGGGCGCTGCCCGCTCCTGTGATGACGATTTTCTTCCGCATAGCGCGCTATTTCCTGAGCAATTCAGCGTATCCCATGCCGGCCATGCCATAGTGATTGCCGCAATAAAATAAATAGACCTTGTCGCCGACCCGCAATCGTTCTGCGAACGCGATCATTTCCGAATCCCAGCCCGACGATGACACATCAATGCCTACCCGATCGTCGAGCCGGTGGAAGTGGATGCCATCGGTCGATTCCGCGTAGCCAAGCCGATAACCTTTCGACAGGCTTCGAATTCGAGTAGATGATCTTATAAAGACCATCCTCCTTCCACAGCGTGCATTTGGCAATGCCGTGTTCGTCCCTGTCCTTCAACGGAACGACGGTATTCCCCTTGTGGCGAGGCCATTCGGTCGGCGAATCTGAGGTTGCATATTTCAGGTCGTAGAGCGGAAGTTTCTTCTTTTCTCCAGACACCCATCCGCTTCCCGTGTCGGACGTATACCATATCTTGTAAACATCACCGTCCTTCATGACAAAAGGCGCGCATCGCGTGGCCACTTCGCCATCAACTCTGTCCAGCAGTGGGACGCGCGACGACAGCTTGGTGAAAGTATGGCCGTTGTCTTTGCTGACGGCGACACCGGCAAAGATCAGATATGGTACCTTCACGCAAGACTGATAACCCGAATAGTAGAGGTAAAGTCGGTCGCCTTCCTTCATCAGCGACGCGGTGACGACGCCATTATCATCGAAACAGCCGTCGTCGCCGATATCCACCACTGGTGTTTTGCTGTAGCCGAGGATTTCCGACGGATTTTTCGGGTTCACATCGACATAGCCGATGCGGCCAATATTCTTCTCATCGCACATAGTGATAAAGACGCGAAGTCGGCCAGCTTCGATCAGGTAAGGCACTGGCACCATGGTATTTTTCATGTACCACGGCAGGTGAAACGTTTCGTGCGAACAAATCAGCCCTTTTTTTACCCATCTCATGTGTGCCACACGTCGGTTCGGTAGGGCATAGAAATTTCCTATCTTTACGCATAGCAGATTGAAGCGCTAAGCTGTCAATGCGAAAGTGTGAAAAATCGCTTCCGTGCGCCTTTAAGCGTCCGGTCTCAATTTCAACATTTTTTTACTCGTGACAGCTGTATTACTAGTGACGTCAACACACTATTATTCTTGCTCAACAGCCGCGCTCATTTGCGCTACGGGGATGCTTGCATGCTCAATTTTGTAAGCGAATACGAAGAATGTATGGCGGGCTACAAAATCGATGCGGAAAAAACCGCTATAGACGAGCTGCATCGCAGAATCACTAAACTGGTGCCTGTGCTTGCCGTAAAGAAAGAATACGACATTATCAATGAGATTTTCTTTGTGTCTTTCTTCGTTAAGGGACAGAAAGAACCGGATGAGGAATACTATAATGCTTGGATTCAAGAATTTGCCGATATCGCGTTCAATGCCGGGCGCGAACAGCGCGAATTGGACCTCATTCTTCACGACAATCAGACCCCGCGCCTTGGCTTTATCGGATTGGGAGACGATCCCTCCGCGTACGAGCACATTTATTTCATCTGTAAGTATCTGAATGAAAGACGAATATGCGATACCTATCTCTTCCTTTTCAGTTATGGCGGAGTCCTCGATCACATTGAGGAGCGTTTCCGTCGCATAGGCACGCCGGTAATCGTAGAGTTTTTCACGAATCATTCGTCACCAAATGCTGCAAGGCGATGAGATCGGCTCTTGCCGGCGAAAAAATCGACATCGTCGCCTGGGTTCACCTGCCGACGTTGATGTTCTTTTTATTCGGTATGCGGGTTGCCCGAACCCAGATTTTTATCTCACAATATCTCCATCCCGATATCGCTCATCTCGATATCGACGGCCTGATAACCTACGGAACCGTGGCCGATAAGACGGGAGTCTATCTGAACGATCGATGGCGATTGATGCCATCCGCCCTCGAGATCGACAAAACGGAATTCGCCGATCTCCAGGATTGTCGCTGCCGCTATGCGGACGCGGATACCCTTATTATGGCAACCTTCGGGCGCATGGAAAAAATTCGGCAACCTGGATTCCTTCATTGCGTGGCAAAGGTGCTGGCGGCCACCGAGCGGTCGATCTACCTCTATTCGGGTTACAAAGACGATCCGGCCCTGGTGGATTTTTTCAACGAACGCAATTTGGCCGATCGCGTAAAATTCGTCGGCTGGGTTGACGTGGACCGGTACGTTCAAATAGCGGACTTGGTTTTGGATTCTTTTCCTATCGCGACGGGCATCACGGCGCTGAAGGCGATGCAATATTCGACCCCCGTGCTATCGATGGGGAACGCATATTCTTATGTCGGAAGAGATGTCCGCCCTATTTTGGAACAGGACGAATTCAAGGGGTTTTCCGAGGCCGAAGCCACGTGCGCGGACATCAAACGGCAAGCCTCGGCATTGGCTTTTCTTCCCTACGCTTTGACCGAAGCCGATTACGTTGCTCAAGCCGTAGAATTGATTGGGAATGCTGAACGCAGGCGTGATCTGGCAAGGTTTCAGCATTTTTGCATGGAGAGGCTTTATCTAGACAATTGTCTGATGGGTGGTGTTTTTGCTCAGCATTTGAATGAAATAATGACAAAAAGCCGACAGCGTTTCTTTGATTGAGTGCTTTCAAGAAACGCCTTCCAAGTGCGCAAGGCGACTTAGCATTCGCCGTATGGGGCGAGTTTTCTTTCGAGCACGTTTCAGCCGATGGTCCAGCCTTGCACCGATGGTGAGGGCGAGATTCGTTCCAAAGCTGTGGAAACAATCCTGCGCTTCAAGGTTCACGATCTCACCGGACACGCCGTCGGTGACGATGGGCAAATTGAAATACCGCTGCATTTCTGAGAGCTTGTTATCGAACCTGCATTTTTCGTCGATCATTTTTTGCGACGCCGCTACAATATCTTTCCGCCAGTTGTCTTCCTTCAAAAGCTTGGCTGCCAGTTCTCGCGCCTCGCTTGGCGATTCATACATGGGTAACTCCGCATAGCCGCGCATGAGCTTGACAAGCTCGCTCTTCTTCGGCGACAGCAGAACCGCGTTTGAGCTGAGTATATCCGGCACGCGCCAGCTAAATCCATCGATCGCGCGCGCGTTCGGTAAATTTAAGGATATTTTGCTTCTGTTGAAGAGCAACTCGGACTGTTCGATGCTTACGCACAGGTCGAAGTTATAGGCTTTTAGAATGTCGTAATTGTAGGCGCCCGCGTCGCAGATGGAGTCGTATCCCTGGATGTGAAGCCCCAGGTCCGTGAGCGCGGAGAGGGTGAAAAATCGGTCTCTGGTCGTGATCAAGAAAACAGCCAGCGTTTCAAGCGTGTTGGATTCGTGGAAATCCGGCAGTTCGAAATCAATGCTGGAATGGACGTCCTTTTTATATTTGTCGAAGTGCTTGAAGAACGCATTTTTTAAATCGTTCGATCCTTTCCTTTTAAAATAATGAATCAACTCTGCCGAATAATTCGGTATGGATCCGAGAAAAGAGATATTTATGTCTTGTGGTATGGCCCTCGCCCTGAAATCGGTCGCATAGCCGAAGAAAAAGAACTGCTCGTCCTTGATCGAAGGAAAGGATCGTTTAAGGCTGTAATAGACGTTATCGTTCATCTTAAAGAAGCGATAGCGTTCCATATATTTTTCGATCGTTTCTCTGTAGGAAAAGCAGTCTGGTCCGTCAGCCGTGTAAAGTGCGATCGGACAATCGGTTTCTGAAACGAGCTCCGGGCATGGGAATGAATTGTTAAATGTAATAATAAGATCGGGCTTAAAGGCACGAACCTTGCTTAATAACTTTGCTTTGTTGATGTTTTGCCTGCATTTAGACGTTACCGGGTGCGTCACGAAATCGTTCGTACGGATACTAAGGACGTGATTGCCGTTTCGTTTTAATGATCGCAAAAATCCCTCGACGAAAAAGTCGAGGTATTTTTGCTTGGTCCATGTAACATTCGAAAAGGAAGAGAAGAGTATTTTGGCCATCGCCTAAGATCTCCATTATGCCGGGAATTGCCACGCGTTCATGAGCGCTTGCGGCAAACCACCAGCCAGAGATGCACCTTGCTGCCCCAATAGTCGTCGCGGCAAGTGCCGATACGAACATCTGTGAATAGGGTATCAAGCCAGCGCTGGATTTCGTCCTCGTTGTCGAATTTCTTCAAGATCGCGCCGACTCCTCACACCATAAGGATCTTTGGCGATTTCCATATGGCCCTCGCCAAGATCCTTCGCATCCTCCATGATGAAGGTGGTCGGCATAGGCAAACAATGGACAAACAGTCCCCCCGGCTTCAGCACGCGGGCGATTTCCTTGAGATTGTCGGAATATTTGTAGCCGGCATCCATGTAGTAGCACGAGCTGCAGGCCAGCAAATGATCGAAATAGCCATCCTCATAGGGAATGCTTTGATTTCGCCCCATCCGAGCCTCGACGGTGATGCCTTGTTCGGCCATGCGCCCGACGATCAGGTCGCAAATCTGCTGTGTGACTTCGACGCCGTGGACCTGCATGCCCAAGCCAGCGAGCAACGGCATGTTTCTGCCATCACCGAAGCCAAGATCGAGGATCTTCTTGCCGGTGAGCTCAGTACTTTCGATCTTGAGGCCAGGGTAACACCCCATGAAGCTGCGAATAACCCATTCGGTCGGATAAACTTTGGTGGGATGTTTGCGGTAATAAGCGCTGTAATTTTGATCGTGCTCCGTTATTTTTTGGGTCTGTCGGGCGGGAGTCATGGGCATATGCTCTCCATTCAAAGTTGTTACGCGATGAAAAGGGCGGCTTCTAAAGGCTCCCCCAGCAACTGATGCACCTTTTTTAAATCCAGAAATTCATTTCATATTCAGTCTTCGCAAGCTGCGGCAATAAACATAGCAGTTCCAGTACTAATCACTTTCGTCGTAGACTTTAGATGCTAACATCAGGTACACCGCACGAGAGGAAAATTATCGAGGTCACGCCAAGTCAAGAATTGGCTGTGAAGCCCTCGATATGATCGATCCAAGTTATACTTCTTGCGCGAGCCCTTACCTTCCAAAGCAACACCAAAACCACCTGAGATAGCAATCACAACTTGCTAAAAAGCCTTATTCGCGTGTCCCCCAGACACCGCGCCACCAAGCGACCTAGAGGTAACCCGCTTCATACTAAAGGAAAGATGATCATTCTCAATGTACGTGAGGTTGTCTCCGGCATCTCAAATCCTAGGCAGATCGACTGGAGCCTATCCGCTTTTGATGGAATCAAAAGCGGGCTCTAAGTTTTTGTTTGTCCGTGCGTCTTATCGGAAAACCGCTTCGCACTTTTCCGGACGCACTCTAGCTCCAACCGTTAGTTATTTGATTTCTCCACGTTTTCCTCGTAAAATCGGAAATGGTTGCCCTGATACCCCGCGTCGAACTTGGATACTCAACAAGCTGGGGAGAAGCAATCACTTGATGGGGTCGCCCAGAGGTTGTCACCGTAAACGAATTCAATTGTGGATATTTGGGCAAATAGGACCGCTCTCCGCAGCGATTGTTGGTGTCCGCGGAGGTCCGTGTAATTTCGGGCGCGCACCTCCGGTGGTTATTCCGGTTGATGGTGGGAGTGGTCCTGAGCGTGCGTGGCGCAGGATGAACTCCCGGTGGCCTTCGAGCCTTGCGATCCCCCCACGCTCCTTCTCGCGCGAGCCTCCCATAGAACACAAAAAACACGTTCCTGCGATTTCTGAACCCCCCCTCGTGTCTCGAACGCCGGATATTTCAACACTTGCCTGTCCACCCAAGATGTCTGTTGCGATGCAGCCGACCTCACTTTCCGCTTGAGGGCAGCAACCTCATGGACAGTATGTGTTAGATCGCATCGAATCCGCTTATGGCGGAAACTACAAGCTTGCCGAAGTAAAGCGACGTTACCATCCGCAAAACCTGTTCCGGATGAATCGAAATGTAAGGCCGATGGAGGAAGTCTGAACTTAAACCGTGCGGCCGCCATCCACTTCGAGCATGACGCCGGTCACGAACTCGGCCTCGTCCGAGGCGAGGTAAAGGCACGCATTCGCGATGTCGCGCGGCTCGGAGAGCCGCCCCAGAGGCACGGTTGCGATAAACTTCGCGCGGTTCTCCGGCGTGTCCGGCAGCCCCATGAACTGCTCCAAGAGGCCGGTCGCGCCCATCACGGGGGCGACGCAATTCACGCGGATCTTCTGCGGCGCGAGTTCGACGGCCATCGAGCGCGACAGCAGGTTCACCGCGGCCTTCGAGCCATTATACCAGGTCAAGCCGGGTCTCGGGCGGATGCCTGCTGTCGAACCGATATTGATGATGACGCCGCCGCCCTGCTTCGCCAGTTGTGGCACGACGGCGTGTGCCATGTGGTAGATTGACTTTACATTGA
The DNA here is from genome assembly GCA_963839435.1 of uncultured Alphaproteobacteria bacterium. Lineage (GTDB taxonomy): Bacteria > Pseudomonadota > Alphaproteobacteria > Rhizobiales > Rhodomicrobiaceae > Rhodomicrobium. Next base: position 91,376 of record CAWIVD010000024.1, on the reverse strand, counting down.
TGGCGTAGACGCGGTCGAACTCATCCTCGCTCACTTCGAGCATGGGCCGGTTCTTGTGGCTCCAGCCCGCGTTGTTCACCACGATGTCGATGCAGCCGAAAGCATCCAAGCTTTTGCGCACGGCGTTTTCGATGTCGGCGCGCTTGGTAACGTCGGCGGTGACGGCAATTGCGGCCGGGCCGATCTCGCGCGCAACAGCTGTCGCGCCCTCGCCGTTGATGTCGAGCACGGCCACCTTTGCGCCCTCCCGTGCAAAGACCCTGGCAATCTCCGCGCCGAAGCCAGATGCGGCGCCCGTCACGAGCGCCACCTTGTTCGCAAGCCGCATCTCGTCCTCCCTAAAGCTTTTCCGCCGCTGGTATGGAGCGGAGTGCTCCGAGAACCAAGGCGGTCGTAAAGCGTTCCTTTGCCGATTTCGGAGCTTCCAGTTCGAGGCGGCCAAGCAGGTCGCGCTCCTCTGCTGATGGCGAGGACCAGGGCGTGCCGCGGGCCGCGAGCCGCGCAAGCTCGAGAAGCGAAGACTGTGCGTTCTTCAGCAAGGTCATTGCGGGAATAAGCGCAGTCTCTTCCGCCGTCAGGTCTGTGCCGAAGGGGTAGGCGGGCAGGGTGCCATCCGCGCGCGCGGGTCCCAAGGTTTTCTCAATATACTCCGGCGAGTTGTTCCGGAACGCACGCGGGATTTCATAACTCTTCTCGATCTTCCCCGGCGCCTTGGCTTGCTGGAGGAGTTCCTTCTGGAACCGGCTGTCCGTGATATTGAGCATGGCCGCAATCGTATCCCGATCCGAAAGGCCCCGCACATCGGCAGCGCCGTATTCCGTCACGAAGATATCGCGCAGGTGCCGGGAAATGGTTGTGTGGCCGTAGCTCCAACGAATGTTTGAGGAAGGCCGCCCTTTGTCTATCCTCGAAGCGTGAACCTCCAAAATCGAACGGCCACCATCGAGCTCGTGGGCTTGAGCGACAAAGTTATACTGGCCGCCAACGCCGCTCACGACGCGGCCGTCTTCCAGCGCATCAGAGGCCGCCGCGCCAAGAAGCGTCGCGATCATGGCGCTGTTGATGAACCGGGCATGAGGACGCTGAGCGCGTTTCAGCTCCTCGTTGCCGTAAAGGTGGTTGGTGAAACCGATGCTGGTCATGCGGAAGGCGCGACGCTCTTCGGGCGCGAGACGGCGCAGCCTTTCATAGAAGCGGTTGCAGCCGAACAGGAAGCCGGCGTGGATCAGCGCTCCCTCCAAGTATTGCTCAGGCGATAGTTCGCCGGCATCGGCACGCCGCTGCGTTTCGACGTCGTCAAATGCACGCCGCTTGAGAATGCCGGCGCCATGAAGCTCAAGATAGCCTTCGACGAAAAGCTCGGTGGCGCCGTACAGGCCTTTCTCGAAAGGGGCGGCTTCGACCGGCAGGCGCGGGTGCAGTCTTCCGGCGCCGAGGGCGTCTGCGAGCTGGCGGAATGTCTCGGTCCTGGTCTGCCTGAGGATAAGCGCATGCGCCAGCGCGTCGGAAAAGGCGCCAATACCGAGCTGGATGGTGCCGCCATCCTTGACGAGCGCCGCGGTGTGGATTGCTGCGGCGTAATCCTGAAGAGAAACGGCCTCCTTCGGCGGAGCGAACAGCGGGAACTCGAATGCGGGCCCTTCGAGAATGTGATCGAACGCGGAGCCCCGCATTTCCGCTTCGCCCTCCATGTAGGGCATCGCGCCGTTCACTTGTCCGACGATCGCAAACGGGGGGCCGTCTCTGCGGCGCTCAAGCATGGCCGGATAGACCTCCAGGCTTAAGTCGGTGTTCGAGGCCAGGCTGTAGGTCGCTTTATCGCCTACTCCGCGCTTTGCGATGAGTTGCCCGAAGACATTCACGCCAAGCGTCAAGACGTGCCTGGAGGCGTATGTGTAGTTGAGGCTCGTGTAGCCCTGCTGGGCCAGTGGACTGTTCAGAAATGCGCCAGCCTGGAAGAAGAAGTCGTGGACCTCGATGTTGGGCGGGAGTTGCCCCCGCTGCAGGGCCGTCGCGTATTCGAGGTCAGGAAATTGCCCGAAAAGGCGCTCGATCAGCGGGCCGGCGAAGCGGCGTTCGAGATCGCTTTTGAGCGTGGGCTTAACGAAGCTGAGCGCCGTGAAGATCTTGAGCGATATGGATGTGTCCTGAACAGCCCGCCGGTAGAGCGCATTGACGAAATGGTTCGGCTTGCCAATCGCGATGGGCATGGCGAGCACGATGTTGCGCCCGACCTGCGACAGCACCGCTTCGACGCAGTTGTCGGCGTCGCTATGAATTTGGGGGAGCATGAAACTGCAGTCCGACGGGGGAATGACGAACTCTGATAATCGGCTATAACAGTAAAGGCCGAGTTTCGTTCCACGCGCGAGTGAAACGATGACTCCCTCGCTCAGGGCGCCCCCGCGGGGATTATCGGTTAAAATGCTGTAAAAAATTGGGTTCGTTTCGCAAAAGGGCCTTAAGTAGGAAGATGATTATCTCTCCGAAAGGCCCTGATTTACGGCACCGCCGTCGCGTTGGTTTTGCGAAAATTTCGTTCCTTGTTCCTGCTTGAAATAAAATTACAAGAATTTGTTAGAGAATTTGGAGTTAATGAGGTTAGTGAAGGGTTAACGTGATTTTGGCGGCGCAGGCTCACTCCTCCCTCGGACAGCCAGAGGCAAGGTGCGCCGTTCGCCTCAGGCGCTCAAGCGAACTTGCCTCCGTAAGCTATACTCCCGGCCCTCCCAGCGCGTGAACCTTTGCTGTCTTGGTCCAGCGCAGTGGCCGATGCAGAATGTTGCGTGATGCCACATAGCGGTCAGGGCCGCTTGCAACGTGCAGCCTGGATGAGACGAAGGATCAGCACGATATCGACGCTTGAAGGGCCACTTAAAGCTTATCCGCTTTTGATGGACTCAAAAGCGGGCTCTAAGTTTTTGTTTTGTCGCGCGTCTTATCGGAAAACCGCTTCGTACTTTTCCGACGCACTCTAGCTGGGGCCGGAAGGGCACGCCAAAACTGGCCGTCTAAAAATGGCCAGCGTTATCCGCGCCCGGTGGGGCAGGGTTATTGCCTTGCGTTCCGGTTGGCGCCGCTCACCTCAGCGGTAAACTCCTTGGCCTGAAGGGCATATGCCTGCATCTGCAACTGTGCGTGCTTGCTCTGAATTTGCAGCATTTCCGGGAAGGTCGTCGCGTTGCTCAACTCATCGGCCAGCAAGAAACCGGCCTCGACATTCTGCCGGGCGAACTTCATGGCTCGCTCCTGAGCTTGGATCAGGCCCTGCAACACCGGGTTCGACGGGATCATCGCAGTCATCATCTCTTGCGCCTTTTGCGCCGAGTCCATAATCTGGTTGTATCCGGCTCGCGCTTGATCAACGTTCTTCGCAACGATTTCCCGCATCGCCTGCGAAATCGCGGTTTGCGTATTATAAGTCATCGGGTTTCCTTTGTGGTGCCGCCAGCCACGCTACTCTTTGATAAGAATATATTTTCGAGCGGCTTTAATTCTTAGTGTTGATGCGTGATTTTGCGTAATATAGCATGTGATATATAATTAATGTGATTACAATAGGAAACGGTTTTATTTGTTCGATAAAATAAAAAAATTGCCGAGCAAAAATTATGATATATTTTATATTTATCAAAAGCGCGTCCGACTTCTCCTGTTGGCTCCCGGCAGAAGGGGCGCGCGCGGTAAGGCCTGTGCCGGTTCGAGACCGGCCTAGGGTGCGTCCGGAAAAGTGCGAAGCGGTTTTCCGATAAGACGCATGAAAAAACAAAAACTGGGCCCGCTCTTGAGTCCATCAAAAGCGGATAAGCTCTAAGGCGCATGACTTCACGTCCACACGACCTTCGGTAGGAGACGTTGTTATTGCGGGAAAAACTCGGCTATCGGCCTCACCCGGAGATTCGTTCCACATTTCAGGGCAGGTTACCGCCCGTAGCTCGCCAAAGGAGCCGTTGGCAATCCTTCAATTCGTTGGCGAAACCCAAACAGCCTGCTTAGTTCGACACCGGCCTTGCGGCCGACCCGCTGGGAATGAAACGGGTCGCGGACGTTTATACCCACCTCCTCAGATAGCGAGTTTCTTTCTAGGAAAAGAGCTGCTCGTGCGCCTTCCGGCGGAAAATCCAGAAAGCGCCCGCTGCAAACGGGGGCACGATTTCTCACGGTGCGAGGAGTGGGAGAGCGCCTGCTCCCCCATGTTTCGGCCTACAGGCTGTCGCCAAAGTCCGCGCGGAACTTTGCGACGAGTTTCTCCTGCCAGTCGGATACGGGCTTGAGACGCCCGTAGAAGAAGCGCAGGATCTCCGGCTCCTCCACAAAGACGAGACCGCCGACCAGCCTGCGGTTCTGGTACAGCCAGTCGATGCGGTCGATGGCGTAATTGACCTGCGAGAGCGTGAAGACGCGGCGCGGCATCGCAAGACGCAACAGTTCCATGGCTGAGAACACTTCGCTGCCGTCCGGATTGCGCTGTTCCGAAAGCGTACCGCGCTCCATGCCGCGGACGCCGCCCGCGATGTACATGGCCGACGCCAGCGCGCCCGCGATGTATTGCGATGGCGGGACATGATCGAGGAAGCGTTTCGCGTCGATATGACAGCCAAGTCCACCCGCGGGCGTGATCACGGGGATGCCGCGCTTGACGAGCTCATTCACCATGTAGGCGATGAATTGCGGACCCTGGTTGATCATGTCCTCGTCCATGGTCTCTTCGAGACCGACGGTCAGGGCTTCGATCTCGCGCACGGACATGCCGCCATAGGTGAGGAAGCCTTCATAGAGCGGGACGAGGCCGCGCATGCGCTTGTAGATCTCTTCGCTGCGCATGCATATCGCGCCGCCGCGCACGCAGCCGAGCTTGCGGGCGGAGAAATAGATGATGTCGCAGAGATCGGCGGTGCGTCGCGTGATCTCGCGGATGCTGAGGGTCTTGCAGCTCTCTTCGCGGGTCTTGTTGAAGTAGAGATTGTCCGCGAGAAGGCTCGCATCCAACACGAGGATGAGACCGTACTTGTCGCAAACTTTGCGAATTTCGCCGAGGTTCGCGAGCGAGACCGGCTGGCCGCCGATGAGGTTCGTGCCAGACTCCACGCGCACGAAGGCGATCTTGTCCGCGCCCTCTTTCTTCACCAGGGCTTCGAGCTTGGCGATATCCATGTCGCCCTTGAAGGGGAGGTCGCTTGTGACCTGGAGACCTTCGTCTTTCACAAACTCCTCGACCACGCCGCCGTTCAGCGTGATATGCGCCTTCGTCGTCGTGAAGTGGTAATTCATCGGCACGATCTTGCCGGGCTTTACGAACGTTTGCGAAAGGATGTTCTCGCAGGCGCGTCCTTGGTGCGCCGGCAGGATCCAATGCATGCCAAAGATCTCGCGCATCTTGGCTTCGAGCCGCGTATAGGTGGCGCTGCCGGCGTAGCTGTCGTCGGCGACCATCATGGCGGCGAGCTGCTGATCGCTCATGGCGTTCACGCCGCTGTCCGTGAGCATGTCCATGAACACGTCGGCATTCTGCAACAGGAAGGTGTTGTTGCCGGCCTCGTTCATGGCCTTGAGCCGGTCTTCCACCGGCGGCAAGGTGAGCTTCTGAACGATGCGCACCTTATGCATTTCCAGCGGGAGATTGCCGCCACTGAAGAATTTGATCGTCGCCACCGCGAACCTCTTTAGTCTATTTTTCGATAAGCAGAGGTGAGGGTAGCAACCTTTGGCTCGGCAATCCTGCGAAAATAGGACGCGGGTCTAGCGTCCATTGGTGATGCAGCGAGCGCTCCCTGGTCGTCGCCGGCTTAAGCTACTTCTGTAAGGTGTCCGGCAGGACGGCGAGCCTCGCCATCCGGTTTTCGCGCCAGACGATAAAGAGGCTTGAGGCCACGATGATGCTCGCCCCGATCCACACCGGCGCCCCGGGCCAGTCGCCCCAAATGAACCAGCCATATCCCGTCGCCCAGACGATGCCCGTGTAGTTGAAGATCGTGACGAGCGCGACCGGCGCATATTTGAATGCCACCGAAAGGAAGATTTGAGCGAAGGCCCCTGAAATGCCCGCTCCTATGAAGAGAGGGATCTCGCTTATATGCGGGATCGTTCCTACAAACGGCATGGCGAGGCCGGTCATTGCCATGCCGATGACAAGAAAATAGAAGGTGACCGTCTCGGGCCGTTCGGTGCGTCCCAGCACGCGCAGCAGGGCGCCAAGCGATGCGTGCATGAGGGCCGCCGATAGCGCAAAGGTGACGCCCATCGCATTGACGTCGCCCGTTGGGCGAACAATCACAGCCATTCCAAGAAACCCGATGAGCACTGCGCTCCATCGGTGTGCGCCAACGCGTTCCTTGAGAAAGAGCCATCCCATCACAGGCAGGAAAAGCGACGACGTGAAGAACAAAGCCTGCGCGTCCGCCATTGGCAGAAAATTGAAGGCTTTGAAGGTTGCGACGAGGCTGATGGTGCCGACCACCGAGCGCAGCAGGATTGCATCCGGGCGGCTGTTGATCTTGAGCAGGTCGCGCCGCCCAAGCAGAAAAATCCAGACCGCAAAAGGAGCCGCCGCAATCGCGTTGCGGTAGAATGCCACCTCGATGACGGAATGAGTGGGGCTGAGGAGCTTTGCGAACACATTCATGGTGTTCAGCATGAAGATCGAGGCCGCGGAGGCCGCCATTCCAAGCGCGATCCGGTCCCTGTGTAGCGCCTTTCCTTCGGGCGCGACTTTAGCCGCTCCCGGTTTATCCGGTTTGAATTGCATGTCTCCGCTTCACATGAATGCAGCAGCACCCTCATCCTGTCCTTCTCGCAAGGGGAGAGGGAGCAGGCCGCAGCCGTTGCAACAGCGTCCCCTCGCCCAACCGCATTCGCTTGCGGATGCGGTCACTCCTAAGTTGCACGCTCGCCAAAGCGAGCTTGCCGGGAGAGGGACAGGATGAGGGGAGCTTAGCTCAGGAAGCCTCCAATGACACACCAAATCAGCGCACGCGGCTGAGTGCTGCGGCGATGCCATCGACGATTTGATGGATCTGCGCTTCCTCGATGGTCAGCGGCGGCGAGAGCGCTATGATGTCGCCCGCCTGCCGGACGAGAACGCCGTTCTCGAAGCAGTCTAGCAAGACCTCGTAGGCGCGCTTGCCCGGCTCGTTCGGCCTCGGTTCCAGCTCGATCCCGGCGACGAGGCCAAGATTACGAATATCGATGACATGAGGGCTGCCGCGCAGGGAATGCACCGCCTCCTCCCAAAGAGGTGCGAGGGAAGCGGCGCGGTCAAACAACCCCTCCCGCTCATAGATGTCCAGCGTTGCAAGTCCGGCTGCGCAGGCCACGGGATGGCCCGAATAAGTGTATCCGTGGAACAGCTCGATGATGTGCTCGGGGCCAACCATCAGCGCGTCGTGGATGCCGCGTTTCGCGACGACAGCACCCATCGGGATTGCGCCGTTCGTCAGGCCCTTGGCGACGGTCATCATGTCGGGCGTTACGCCGAAATACTGCGCGCCGAACGGTGTCCCGAGGCGGCCGAAACCGGTGATGACCTCATCGAAGATGAGGAGGAGGCCGTGGCGGTCGCAGATCGTACGCAGCTTCTCAAGATAGCCCCTGGGAGGCAATAGCACGCCCGCCGATCCAGACATTGGCTCGACGATGACGGCGGCGATCGTGTCGGCGCCATGCAGGCCGATTATGCGCTCCAGGTGGTCGGCAAGCTCCGAGCCGTGCTCGGGCAGTCCCTTATTGAAGGCGTTGCGGGCGATGTCGAGCGTATGCGGCAGGTGATCGACGCCCGCCAGCATGGACCCGAAAGCGCGGCGGTTGTTCACGATGCCGCCGACCGACATGCCTCCGAAGCCCGCCCCGTGATAGGCACGCTCGCGCCCAATGAAGCGCGTGCGCTGGCCTTCGCCACGCGCGCGATGATAGGCGAGGGCGATCTTTAGCGCCGTATCAACCGCTTCCGAGCCTGAGTTTACGAAGAACACCCGGTCGAGTCCCTCGGCGCGATTCGGGCCAGTCGCGCCGCCAGCTCGAACGCGCCCGGATGACCCATCTGGAAGGCAGTGGCGTAATCAAGGGTTTCGAGTTGCCGCTCCACGGCTTGGGCGATCTCCTTGCGGCCATGCCCTGCGTTTACGCACCAAAGGCCGGCCGCGCCATCCAGGATTTTGCGGCCATCTGCATTCGTGTAATGCATGCCTTCAGCGGCAACAAAGATGCGAGGATGGGCTTTGAACTGCCGGTTCGCCGTGAACGGCATCCAATAAGCCGTAAGGTCGAGCTCGTTTGGAAGGGCAGTCTTAGTCTGGCTCATGGCGTCAACCTCTCCAGGCGGGGTTTGAAATTCGATCCACTCCATCACAACATGATTGGACAGAAAGGAAAGTTGGCATGAAGGCGAATGATGCCAAGGTTGCGATCATCACCGGCGCAGGTCGTGGGATCGGCCGGGCATGCGCCGCGGAGCTTTCCACGAAAGGGTGGGCTTGCGTTTGCGCTGATTTGGATGCGGCAGCGGCGGAGAAAACGGCGGCGTCGGCAGGGGGACGCGCCATTGCCTGCGATGTCTCGAAAGAAGCGGACGTCAAGTACCTGATCGACGAGACTGCAAGTGCTTTTGGCCGGATCGATGCCATCATCTCGAACGCCGGTATCATGGACCGAAAACCGCTTTCCGAAACAACGCTGGAAGACTGGAACAAGGTTATCGCCACCAATCTTACGGCGGCCTTCCTTCTCGCGAAGTTCGGGGAGCAGTATCTCAGGCGTGGCAAGGGCGGCATCGTGCTGATCGCATCGACGCGAGCGCATATGTCCGAGCCAAACACATTCGCTTACTCGGCAAGCAAAGGCGGGCTCGTCGCACTCACCCATTCGCTGGCGATCACGCTTGGCCCGGATGTGCGCGTAAACAGCATCTTGCCGGGATGGATCAACGTCGATGAAAACGCGAAACTCTCCGCGGAGGATCACGCGCAGCATCCTGCCGGGCGCGTGGGCACGCCATCCGACATCGCCGCCGGCGTCGCCTTTCTCCTTTCGGAGGCGGCAGGTTTCATGACAGGCGCTGAGTTTATCATCGACGGCGGGATGACCCGGAAGATGATTTACGCGGAATAGGAGGGGCTGTGCGGATCGATCTCAACGCGGATATGGGCGAGGGATATGGCGCTTATCGCATGGGGCGCGATGAGGAGCTGCTCCATATCGTAACCTCGGCCAATGTGGCGTGCGGTTTCCACGGCGGCGACGCGACGATCATGCACAAGCTCGCGGCTTTGGCGAAGGAGCATGGCGTCGGGCTTGGCGCGCATCCGGGCTTCGACGATCTGTGGGGGTTCGGTCGGCGGCCCGTGCATATGAATGCGCGCGACCTGGAATATATGGTCGCGTATCAGGTCGGCGCGCTGCAGGCTTTAGCCGCCTATTCCGGTGAGCCGCTTCGCCATGTGAAGCCGCATGGCGCGCTCTACAACATGGCCGCCAAGGATGAGGGCTACGCCCGCGCCATCGCCCGGGCCGCGAAAACCATCGACGCTAAGCTCATCTATGTGGGCATGCCGGGCTCCGAAATGCAAAAGGCCGCCGATAAGGAGGGTTTGGCTTTCGCCCGAGAAGGGTTTTGCGACCGCCTCTACCGGGACGACGGATCACTGACGCCGCGCTCCGAAAAAGGGGCTATGATCGACAATCCCGAGGCTGCGGCAAAGCAGGCGCTTCTTCTGGCCCGGGAGGGCGAGGTTGTGACCGGAACAGGCGCGAACATCAACCTCGAAGTCGATACGCTTTGCATCCACGGCGACGAACCGGGAGCCGTCGCGGTTGCCGCAGCGGTTCGCCGTGCCCTTGAACGCGCCGGGATTGAGCTGCGTCCCTTGAGCGCTTGAGCCGCCGTTGGCAGTTCCCGCCCCAGGGCGTCCATCTCCCGTATTTCCAATGCGCCGGCTGTGATGAGGTGATCGAGGACATCGGATCACCCGGCCTAGAATCGGAATCGATTAAAGGCGGAAAAGTTGGTCGATTCTAAAGTGCTGGAGCAGCCCGCTAATCATGCTTGTGTGAGTTGCCAACCCGGTCTGCAATGGCGAGCATGAGCATGGCGAGAGCGAAGGCAAGCAGGATGCCGACGACCCAGCCCAGCTTGGTATTGTCGACAGTGCGGTCGATGTCCATGAACCATTCCAAGACATTGACCGCGGCAATCGCAATGATGGAGCCGAGCAACTTCTGCTTCAGGTCTGAAAAGCCGATCCCAATAAGACCCGGCGGCCAGTTGGGGTGCTCGGAAGGATCGACGCGCGAAACGTAATTCATGTAACCCGCGCCAATCACGATCAGAAGCAGATTGGCGGTCAAGGAGAGGTCTACGAGCTTCAGAACGCCAACGATCACTTCATCTTCGGTGGCCGTCCTAACCGAGCTTAGAAAGGTGGCGAGCTTTAGAACGAATGAGTATGCAAGCGCCGCCAGCCCCGCCACCAGCCCAATCAGGAACGGCACGATGAGCCAGCGGCTTTGCGAGATGATGGTCTCGATCGCGTGTCCTATCCGATTCATGAGCGTCTCTTTGGGGGCTGGTTCGGGATGCGGCGAAGTGACTTAACCTGCCAGCGAAAGCCGGAGCAGTCCAGACAGGAAGCTCGATCATAGCGGTAATTTGTGAATGGATGGGCCGTAAAAAATTCGGCTCGAAAGACCGTCGCTCAAAAAAACATAGTCCCAACGGGCTTGCGTTTCGCTAGTATGATTCTTCGTCGGTGACGCATATTGGGGCGAGCGGGGGCAGAGGGCTCGCTGAGCTTTTGCCACGCCGAATTGTACATCGTAGGGCAAATGCTGCATGATCTAGCAGCAAAGGGAGGAAGAACATGGCCGAGATCAAGCAAATGGAAGTTCCGCAAGAGATGCGCGAGTTCGTAGCCAAGAATATCGACCAGGCTCGCGAGGCGTGCAACCAGCTAATGGATGCTACGTCCAAAGCACAGGACATGATGAAAACACTGATTCCGGCAAATCCGGCGGTGGAAGGATTAGGCGAGGTCACGGATCGGGCTTTGAGGTTCACACGGCAAAACCTTGATGCCGGTTTCTCGTTGGCACAGGAACTTGCCAAGGCAAAGGACCTGACGGAGATGCTCCAAATTCAAGCCAGGCATGCCCAGCTGCAAATGCATGCTTGCACGCTTCAAGCCCAGGAACTCGGCACGCTTGTAACCGCTGCCATCCAGAAGGTAAAACCGGGCAGGTAAGGTAAGCGGTACCTTGCGCAGGCTAGGAGCAAAGGCGATAGCGCAAGATTGCGCCCGTCGTAACCCCCTTGCTAAGGACAAAGAAGAGGTCGTGCCCCCGCCCGGCACGGCCTTCGCCATGCTTGTCGATGATACGCCGCACGATGCTTGTGCCGGAAAATTTGCCGGACACGCCAACACGTCACCGCTGCCGTCATCCCGGCCAAGCGAAGCGCGAGCCGGGATCGCAAAAAGGTGAGCGCTTCAACTTGTTACGATCCCGGATAACGCTTCGCCTTTCCGGGACGACAAAGTGCGGAGGAAGGCGGCATCCGGAACAATCCGTTCGCCCGATCAGCAAAGTTTGCTTCTTAGAATAGCTCAATGACGCTGCTGGGGGCGCCCCCAACGTGGGATATTTTGCTATGCTCTGAAGCTTGCCTGCGCTGCATTTGTAGGGAAGCAAGAGCACCTTCCACGTTCTCTTCGTCAAAATGGTCTGACCCAACAAAAGTTGCCAAACTCTCCGCGTGATCGACGATCTGATGGAGCACTCCGGTTACGCCGTTCAGTCTTTGGCGGGCTACATCCTGGAACTGAATGGAACCGATGAGTTCTATGACAAGCTGGGCAATGCTTTCGCTTTCCTGATGCATTTTTCCGAGAGTTTCGCGGTGCTGCCCGATAAGGGTTCCCATGTTCTGCTCGAGCTCGTATGTCGCAGCTGCTATGTCGCTCAGATCCTCGCGTTCGTCCTTAGCCTGCCGCACGACCAGAGTCTCTATGCTTTCGGCGATCGCGCTTTTCAATGTTTGAAGGCCTTCGCTAATGTCTTTCGCCGCCTGGTCCGTCTGCCGCGCCAGCGCTTTCACTTCGGAAGCAACAACTGCAAAGCCACGGCCCGGCTCACCCGCTCTCGCCGCTTCAATCGTGGCGTTCAGCGCAAGCATATTCGTCTGACGCGCTACTTTGCGGATACTCTGAACGATTGTATCGAGCCGTTGAGCTAAGTCGGCAATGCTGGAAAGATGGCCGCTGCTCATGTCCATCGCGGCCATTCGGTTGGTTAGAAAGTCGGTCAAGATTTGGGAGTTTTCACGAAGTCGCTGCTCTGTCTGTTCTATAATCGGAAGAATCCGATCATGCGAACTGACTCGTAAATATTTTACCAGCTCCGTTATTGTTTGATCAACCTTGTTAAGCTGGGCCATAATAGTCATAGCGACATCTTCCGTATTCGCTACAACGTCCTGGACATGGTCGCACAACGTGAAGACAATCGGATTACAGGCTGATATCTCTTCTCCGAGCCGTTTCAGGACCAGCGGATCAACAGAAGCGTGACGTTGATGGATGGGAGCCGATATAAGCAAGGGTTTGCGGTCACCCTCGCCGGGCGCCTCGCGTCTAACGCTTGCCGAGGCGGCGCCCAACCAGCGTGCTGCCACCAGAGCGAGGGCCGTGACGAAGAAAGCCGCCACCATGCGAAGGCCCACAACGTCCAGGCTTTTTTCCATGCTGAGAGCATAGTCGCTCAGTGCGGTCAGAACTGCTGCTGCGGAAGCGAGCGCTACGATGGCAGCGTAATCGGACCGCACCCGCATCGCTCAGGCTCCAGGGACGAGTTGTTTGACAATCTGCAACATGGACTGAGGCTGAACCGGCTTAACCATCCACCCCGTGGCGCCCGCGGACTTGGCTTCATTGCGCTTTTCCTGCTGGGATTCCGTCGTCAGCATCACGATCGGCATGAACTGGTATCCAGGAAGCCTGCGGACTTCGCGGATCAACTGGATGCCGTTCATCGCTGCCATGTTCAGGTCTGTTATAATCATATCCGGCTTACTTCCGCCTTTCAGAATGACAAGGGCCTCTTCGGCATTGCAGGCTTTGGACACACCGAGGCCAGCTTTTGACAACATGCCCTCCATACTCATGAGCATGGTCTGGGAGTCGTCCACAATCATAATTGTCTTGGCCATACGCAACGCTCCCATATTCACCAAATCAGGGACAGCACAACGCCTAGACGCGCTACGCGCAGGTTGCCCCCATGACAGCACCGACCCACCGCGCCATTTCGTGCGAGGCGGGGAGTTTCAGTTCTTTCCTTGCCGCCGCCAGAGCCTGCAGGACCGCCGTATGGGCGTAGGTGCAATCTCCCATGTCGATCCTGACGCCTTCGTGTGTGCGAAGGAATTCAAGCAGAGGTAGTGCGTCCTCAACCATACACTCGCCTTCACAATAAATTATTGATGCGGCAAAGCGGATTGGCATCAAAGTATTTCCTTCAAGTTCAAAACGAGCAAAACTCGGCCATCGCCCAGGAGCGCCGTTCCCGCATAACCGGTCAGACCGGATAAGAGACCACCGAAGGGCTTCAGAATGACGTCGATGCTTTCCCGGAACTGATCGACGGACAGCCCGACCAAAGCACCCCTCACGCGCACGACAAGAACTGCCATGCCGAGTTCGTTCTGATTTCCAGTGCTGCCGGACACGCCGAGAAGACGGTCCATCCGCACAAGAGGGATGATCGTGTCGCGCAGAACGAAGGTTTCGGATTGCTTGATCGCATAAATCTGGTTGGATGAAAGACGAACGGTTTCGACGATGACGTCCATCGGGATGCCTACGAGGCTGCTCCCGACCTCGACCATCATGACGCGTGTGACCGCCATGGATAATGGCAGTGACAGCTGTACCGTTGCTCCGGCGCCGATCGTCGACGAGACGGCGACTTGCCCTCCCATTTTCTCAATATTGGTGCGCACGACATCCATGCCCACGCCGCGGCCCGAGAGATCGGAAACTTCTGAGGTTGTGGAGAAGCCGGGTTGGAAAACGAGGTTGATCGCCTCCTGATCCGAGAGCCTCTCGGCCTGATCTTCCGTAATCACGCCCTTGGACAAAGCGGCGGCCTTGATTTTGATCGGGTCGATGCCGCGCCCGTCGTCGGTCACCTCGATCACGATCTGGTCGGACTCCTGATGAGCCCGTAGCAGGATTTGCCCTTGACTGGATTTGCCGACGGCGATGCGCTCCTCAGGCGTTTCGATGCCATGATCGATGCTATTGCGCACGATATGAAGCAGCGGCTCTCCCAGCGCGGCAATGATCGCTTTATCCGCTGCAGTTTCCTCGCCCTCCATCCGCAAGTCGATTTTCTTGGACAACTTCCGGGCGAGGTCGCGCACCAGCCTGGGGAACCGATCGAACGCCTCCGATATCGGCTGCATTCGCACGGTCATAATCGCGGTCTGCATCTCCTGCGCCAAGCGGTCGATGACCCCGTACTGCTCCTTAATTTCACGGGACATTTCCCGGGAGCCGTAAATTTCTTCGGCGCGGCGGGCCAGGAACGGAAGGCTGTTTTTCGAGACGACGAGTTCCCCGATGAGATTCATCAGCGTATCGAGTTTGGCCTGATCGACTTTGAGGACTTGCGTCTTGTGAGTGGCGCCGTTGGATCTCGGGCTTGGCTCCTCGGGAAAGGCGAGCGCTGACGCATTCGCGACGCTTTTGGGAACGCAGCCATTTTTCTGAGGATGCAAAGCATCTTCAGCGTTCGAGCCCATCACCCAGCCGTTAATGAATGCGACCATGGAGGCCGCCGTATTCTCTTTGCATGCGGCGGCGAAATTCTGAGTGAGTTTGTCGTCGCCGAGCGCGGCTAAGATATTGGGCAATATCGATGTAACCGAAGCGAGACGCTTTTCCTGCTCGCTTTCGTCGCCGGGAAGTGCAAGGATACTTAGCTGCTCGAGCGCAATACAGAGCGCCATCTCCTGAACCGGGCTTCTGTTGGCAGCGGCTGAAGTAACCGGCGATTTTTCTGCCTTGCCATCTCCGAAAAGAACGCTGGCGGGAAGCGATGCAATCGATACCTGATCCAGGACATAGCGAAAGAGGTAAGCCACCTCATCGCGCGGGGCGAGGCTCAGGGCCCGGAAAAAGAGGTTGCAGCGATAAGGGTCGAGATCGTCGAGCGACGGCCAGGGTGTCCGCAGCGAGATCGAGAGGACGCCGAGTTCAGGGACTTGGCGCATCAAATTGACAGGGTCTTCGCCGCTATAGAAGCATGCCTCCTCCGGACGATATTCGATAGCGGTAACGGTCCCTGAGGAAGCCGCGGCGGTTGCCGCAAAAGCCGCGAATTCAGGTTGGTGCCGCATCGCATCCAGCCAATCGATGCGTCCTGTCTGGTTTACTGCTTGCGCTTCCGTTCCCGCAACTGCATCCGCTGACTGAGGCAGGAAGCTTCGCAAAACGTTCGCCAGTTTGTGGGCTACTTCTCCTGCAGCTGGAGGCAGCGCCTCATCCTTCTCCATGTCGCCGAGCCAGATGGCCGCCTGATCCAGCATATCGAGAATATGATCGGCAATCTCAGGGTTCAGCTGAAGCGCACCCGAGCGCACGGCCGAAAGCACATCTTCGCCAGCGTGCACCAGTTTCGTCAGCGGTTGCGCGTCGAAAAGCCCTGAAGACCCCTTCAGCGTATGGACGGCACGGAAGACTTCGTTGATCGCGACCTCATTATTCGGATCTTTCTCAAGCCTCAGAATACCGGCGGCTGATTGTTGGATCAGCTCCTGAGCCTCCGGAATAAAGCGCTCAAGCAGCGGATTCATAGCGCTCGCCCTGTGAACAGCCTTGCGACTTGTTCGAGTTCGTCCGGGCGAATCGGCTTGACCATATAGAAATTCGCGCCAGCTTCGTATGCCTTGACCTTGTCCCGTTCCTGATCCTCGGTACTGACGGTCATGACCGGAATGGACTGAGAGGCCGGGTCCTTACGCAGCTGTCTGACGAACTCGTATCCGTTCATCTTGGGCATGTTGATATCGACGACGGCCAGGTCGAAGCGGCCGGCGAGCATCTTCTCGAGGCCCTCGACGCCATTGGCGGCTTCCTCGACAATAAATCCTGCCTTCTCGAGCACATCGCGGTAATACATCCGCATGGTGATCCCATCGTCGACGATGAGCACCTTTTTTTCTGCTGCGTGGGGATTTCACTATTCATAAGCATCGCCTTAGTCTCCTAAGGTTTCTGGTAGATGATTAAGTCGCCGATCCGGCGCGGCTTGTAGAGTGACGACATGCGGCTCATGCTCTCCGAGTGTCCGAGGCATATGAAACCACCGGGGGCCAAGCATTCGTACATCGTTTCCATGGCTTGACGCCGGGCCAAGTCGTCAAAGTAGATCAGGAGATTTCTGCAGAAGATAATGTCGATGTTTGAGTAGTTATGCATCTGCGCGGCATCGACCACGTTGACTGTAGAGAAGTCGATAAATTCGCGTAGCTCCGCCAGGATCTGATAGGAGCCGCTTCCAACAGACGAAAAGTACTTCTGTCGAATATCAGGCGGTATCCGCGACAAAGCACGCTCGCCATAAATTCCTTCATGCGCCTGGCTCAGCACTTCGGAGTCGATATCGGAAGCGATGATTTCGATATTGAAATCATCAGCCCTGTCCCATCCTTCCAATATATAAATTGCGATGGAATAAGGCTCTTCGCCCGTCGAGCAAGGCAGGGACCAGATACGAATCGTGTCTCCGGGGTCCTTGTTCACGGCTAGCTCAGGCAAGATGCCGCTTACCAGCGTATCGAACTGGTAATCTTCTCGAAAAAAATAGGTCTCGTTAACGGTCATCGCGTTGACGAGGCGCTGCATCTCTTGTCCTGCCGTCTCAAAACGGACCGTGGCAAAGTATTCACGGAAGGTAGGGCACTGCGACGCCTGCATCCTCTCCAGGATACGTCTCTCTACGAAGTACCTCTTGTTCTCAGTGAATATGATGCCGGTCTTCCGGTAGAAGAATTCGCAAAACTTTGCGAATTCCTGCTGGGTCAAAGAGGGTGCTTCCTGCTGCGAGAATGCAGGTGGGCTTGCGACGTTCATTGTGACCCGCCTATGCGCCTGATCGCGGCGTCGATAGCAAAGATCATGAATGGATGATCCCCAAATCGTAACCGCAGTTCCTTGAGCGCAGCTATCGAGTCCGGCGTTCCGATCTCGGCCAGACAGTCGACGGCGGCGGCGCAGACGTTCACGTGCGCATCTTCGAGGATGACCTTGCGGAGCCATTCGGGCGCGCGCGCGTCCGGTAGCACGGAGAGAATATTGACCGCGAAAATTCGAACGTCGCTCTCAGGGTCGCTTAAAAGCGTCTCCATATAAGGGGCGATCTGTTCTGGCATATCCTGCAACGCTTCGATCGCCTCGTTCCGCAAGGCGGTGTTTTCGCTGCGCAGATGACGGGCCAAGCCCTCGACGACGGCGCGCGAGCGGCTTTGAATAAGCGAAGTCATGATCACGCTGCGCACGCTGACCGCAGGCTCGTGCTCCAGATGCTCGCACAGGATTGGAATGCCTTCGATCGTCAGAGCTAGGTCTCGCGCGGCCCGCCGCCGTCGCGCAGGCTCGTCCGATCTCAACTGCACGGCAAGGTCCGCCAGAGATGGAGGGGAAAGCTGTTCCGACGGCGCTTGCGCGCTCGCGGATCTCTTCGAGGCTCTAACGAGCGCCATAGGGGCGGCTCCGGTTTATGAGGGTGGATGGGGACAGCCAGGCGGTAATCTCGCGCGCGATCGCATGCGATGGAAGGACAACTGCAGCGCCGCCGAGCCTGATCAATTCGGAGGGCATGCCAAACACGATCGAGGTGGCTTCGTCTTGTGCGATCGTGCGGCCGCCACGGCGTCTGAGCTCGGCCATCGCTTCCGCCCCGTCATCGCCCATGCCAGTCAAGAGAACTCCGATAAGCCTGTTGACGGCCACTGATCCCATGGCGCTGGTGACCAGGCGGGTCACGCTCGGGTGCCATAGATGCTGCTGGCTTGAAGGAACCGGCACTGCAAGCAAGGACTTGCCGCGGCCCATTACGACCAGATCGGCGTCACCCTTCGCAATGTAGATTTTTCCAGGTTCGATTGGAGATTGACGAGAAACTTCCTCAACAGGCATCGCGCAGATGCTGTCCATTCGCTTGGCGAAAACATTGGTAAAGCTGCCTGGCATGTGCTGGGCCACCAGAACTGCCCAGGGAAAGTTGGGCGGCAACAACGGAAGGATCTCCTCCAAGGTCCCCGGTCCTCCCGTCGATACGCCGACGAGCACAAGCCCCATGTCCCCAGCATTGGCAATTGGGGAACAGCTGGTTGGCCGCTCCTGTCGGTTTTCTCTGCTCGAAAACCGAGTTGTCTGGCGGAGGGCGTCGCCCAGTCCCATGCCAGCTCGCACCCGCGCTCTCGCTGCGCCCTTGATTTTTAAAAGCAGTTCGCGATGAACGCGCTCTATTGATAATGAAATGGTGCCATCGGGCTTGTGAACATAATCGACGGCGCCCAAGCTCAGCGCCTGCAGGGTGGCCTCTGCTCCTTTTTCCGTCAGCGACGAGACCATGACGACGGGCTTCGGCTTGGTCACCATGATGTGGGACAGGCACGTAATCCCGTCCATTTCAGGCATGTTGATATCGAGGGTGATGACATCGGGATCGAAACTGCTAAGGAGAGAAAGGGCTTCCACGCCGTTCCGCGCGACGCGAACCTGAAATCCTCCTTCGCTTTCTAAGAGCGTGACCAGATGCTTCCGCATGAGCGCGGAATCATCAACGACCAGGACCTTGATCATTGGCTTTCGTCTCACCTGGAAATGGATCAAACGGGAGAGGCATTCCCTCTCCCGCAAAAATTTACGCCACTAATTTAAGTTCGTCTAACTCATTGAAATTCAACAACTGTTCGACCTCCAGGAGCAAGATCATCCGCTTCTGCTCTTCGAGGTTCGCAACGCGATTAATAAGACGCTGCTGCCGTGCCGACAGTGCTGGCGCGGGGCCGACGTGACGCAGACCGATACGCATCACTTCCGAAACGGAATCGACAACAAAACCAGTACGCACCCCATTGATGGTGAACACCATGATGCGCTGGCGATCGTTGCGCTCGGCGCCAGGAAGACCGAAACGGCTTCGTTGATCCAGAACCGGCAGAACAACACCGCGCAGGTTCACCACCCCTTCGATGAAAGCGGGCGTTTTCGGAATGCGCGTCAGTTCATCCGGCACGCGAACAATTTCTTGCACGGCCTCTATGGGAACCCCGTACTCTTCCTCCATAAGCCGGAATACGACGAACTGCTCTTCTTGTTCGCTATCAGCGACGGAATTGCCTTTTTCCGTAGTTGACATCTCATTATCCTTGTCCGCATCGCTTACCGCCTTGCGCAAGTCTTCCGTCCTGAACATGCGTTCCGCCGAAAGAACCGAAACGAGACGCCGGCCATCCTGAAGCCGGCAAATCGCCTCGATGTCGTTCATGGCCTGTCCTTGGCTCAGCAAAGGCGGCATGGGGTCGACAATATTGCGCGCCACACGCAAGACTTCCTTCACGCCATCCATCACAACGCCAACGGAAACGCCGTCGCCAAGCGAAATGACCACGACCTTGTTGGCCTCGGACATCTCAATCGGCGGCAGACCGAACATGTTACGAAGACTCACCAACGGCAGGAGCCTGTTTCGCAAGGTGATAACCCCCAAAACATGCCCGTGGCTGTTCGGAAGCTGGGTAATCTGGTTAGGAAGTTGGATAATTTCTTCCACGCGTTCGATCGGGAACGCATATTCCTGATCGGCCACCTCGAAACTGACGAGGTGATCTTCATCCAACACCGCCTGCTCCGACCCCTTGCCTTCCGCGCGGACCTCGTGCGCACCCTGAGCCAGCCGTTCGGTGGCGCTTTGCATGACGCCGCGGAACTCTCGCTCCACCGTTTTTGCGGCGTCGAGGATCATCACCATCGACTGCCCATTTTCGCTCTTGATCATACCGGTCAGGAGACCCGTGTCGATCGCGGCTCCGATATTGGAGGCCGCCTCGATACGGTCCGGATCGACCGTCACGACATTGGCCATACGGTCCACGACAAGTCCCACGGGCCTTCCATGATCCAGCACCACGACACGCGTAAAGTCATCATGAAGCGCAACCGGAAAGTGGAAAATCTCGCGCAAGTTCAGGACCGGCAGGACCGATCCACGAAGGTTGGCGAGGCCTTCCAGTGCAGGCGGGCTCATGGGAACCTTGACCAGGGTCGGCATGCGGATGATTTCCTGCACGGCCGAGAGCCGGACAGCAAAGACTTCCTTGCCAACGTGGAAAATCACAAACTGGCGTGAGACGACATCCAACTCCATTTGTTTCGGTTGGCCTACGTTGGTGGCGACTGCTTCGGAGGTTGCATTTGCAACCTCCTCGTTCGCTTTCGACTGACATAGCTGCGCTCCTTGATGTGGGCGGTCTAGTTTCCGGCCTGCAGTTCGTCAGCCAGTGAGGCGATTTCCTCGATGGCGGCCGCGAGTTGCTCCGCGCCTTTGGCTTGCTCACGGGCAGCGCCCGAAGCTTCGCCGGATGCGCGTGTGGCTTCCTGAGCCGCGGCAGACACCTGCTCGACGCCCGTCTGGACCTCCTTCACGACGCGAACGATATCGTCCGTGCCATTCACGATCTCCTTGTTGCCCTCCAGGACGATGGTCACGTCGTTGGCGATGGTCACGAGGTTTGCGGCGATGATCTTGTTCTTTTCTCCTTCGATAGCCGCAGCGTCGGCGATGTTGGTCAGATCCCCACGAACCCTGACGATTTGATCCTGGATAGCCTTGACGGTATCCTTGATACGCTCGGCGTTCTCGGCGGAGTCGCGTGCAAGATTGCGGATGTCCGTAGAAACGACGGCGAAGCCTTTGCCGAATTCGCCAGCGCGAGCCGCTTCAACAGATCCGTTCACGGCCAGCATATTGGTTTGGATCGACACGGTGGTAATCGCGTCGACGATTTTGTCGATGCGCCGGCTGATCTGTTCGAGCGCTCCCATTTGCTCCGCGCTCTTTTTGCCTGCCACAACGGAGGCCTGAACGCCTTCCACCAACGCTTCGACGGCCGCAATATTCGTTTCAATGAGGCTGGCAGTGAGCTGGCTCTTCTCAAAAGCGGCCTGGGCCAGTTTCTGGGAAGACAGCGCTCCCCGTTCAATCTGGGCTATGGCAGCCGCAGACTGATGGGTGGCAGTACCCTGCTGTTGCGCGCCTTTGGTGATTTGCTCAAGCGCCGTCATGATTTCGGCGGACGCGCGATTGATCTCCTCAACGGCACTCGACATTTCTTCCGCGGCCGATGCCACCTCCTCGGCGCTCTTGCCGATGTTGGTGCTGTTCTTCAGCTCGTCGGCCAGTTCCGACAATTCCTGCGCAGCCTGTTCGCACTGATTCAGAGCAACAGTCTGCTGATCGATAGTCTTCAACGATTCCTGGCATGCTGAGCTTTGCTCTTCCGCAGCGGCCGCGATAATCTCGGAGCCTTTCTGGACTTCGACAGCGGCCTTGGCGGATTCTTCGCTGGCGCGAAGGATTTCAGAGCTGCCGTTCATAATTTCCTGCATGTCCAGGCGGATCTTGGTGAGCGCCTCTGTCGCTTCCCTGCCTTTCTCGACCTCGCGCTTCGCCGTCTGGGCGGACTCATTGATCCCCTCAGAAACCGCTTTAACATCGGTCTGAATCTGCACGATCAGGTTCTGGATATCGCGGGCCGACTTCTCTGAGGTTTCGGCCAGCGTACGCACCTCGTCGGCTACAACGGCAAATCCTTTGCCGTGCTGCCCGGCGCGTGCAGCCTCAATGGCTGCGTTCAACGCCAAGAGGTTGGTCTGGTCGGCGATGCGCGCCACAGCCTTCACGATCTCACCAATGGCGGCGGCTTGCTGATCGAGTTCGGCCACCATTTTGACGGAGCCTTCCTGGCGCTCCGCAGCCCGGCTGATCGCAAGAATGGAGTTTGTTATCTGCCCGCTGACTTCCGTAATCCCGGTTTGCAGGGCTTGCGTTTTGGCGGTAGCGGCTTCGGCGTTGTCCTTGGCTTTCTGGATGAGACCGGCGCCATGATTGATCGCCTTGAGCGATTGCTGCGAAGCGCCGGAGGACTCTTCTGCGCCGACGCCGATCTGCTCGACGGCTTTGCGCAGTTCCTCGGCCGCTGAAGACGCTTCTGCGATCCCGCTCGCGAGCTGGCTAGTAGCAGCTGCCACTCTTTCGGCGGCCTTCTGCTGGCGGGCGTACGTTTTTGCTTTTCGTTTCTGAGCCTCGGCCAGCAGCTTGCGGCCGCCTATCGAGACTTCTTCTTGTTTGTCGATCTTGACGGCCACCGGGGCGTAAGAAGTCGCCGGAGCTACACCGTTTCTTTTTGCCAATGCCATGGGTGCTGACCTCGTTGAGTAGTGATGCGGGCCAGCTACGTTTACGCTCGCCATGGTTAAGACGTTTTATATTTGCACTGAACAAAACAAACTTTTTTTGACTTCTGTCTAGTAATAAACGAACAATAACTGATGCATACGTTAATAATATAAAATGCTTTCTGTGTCGGTCATCATATTTAAACTCGTTTGTCTGTGTTATGGCTGTTCGACGCCGGTGGTTAATTGCCATCAACAGTCTGAAAGCGTGATTTCGGATCACGGTGGGCCGCGCGAGGAGTATCTGTTGGGGGCCGTTCGTGGCGTTCGCAACGGGAAAGCATTCGACAAGCACTTCTGGTGGTTGTGGGTAGCGATCAATTTTTGCTTGCATCGTTGGCAGTTCGCGGCACACCGTACCCCAAACTTTTGGGTAAGGGGCCGATATGCGTCTTGCTGTTTTTTTACTCTTTCTAGGGCAGTTCTGTCCTGTTGCCGCGGATGAGCGGGCTTGGCAAGTCACGACCACCAGCGAGGAACTGGCACCCCTCACGGATGACCTCTCGCGGGCGGATCTGTTCAAGCTTGTCATCGCTGCGGCAGAAAAGGAGGCTCCGGCGCCACGCGCTGCGAGAAGATCCCTTTATCAAAAAAAACCGTTCAAGTTTCCCCAAGATGCCATTGAAGAGCAAGGCAAACCAAGGACCAACTCCATCTTCGGCATCGATATCAGCCACTATAACGGACGCAACTTTAGCTTCGATTCCTTGAAAGAAGAGAATATCCGTTTTGTCTACGCGAAAGCGACACAAGGGGTAGCCTATAAGGACGATCTCTTCGGACTTTATTGGCAAGCCTTGAATGACCTGCCGGCGGAGAAGAGAGTGCTTCGCGGCGCCTATCACTTCCTCTCCTCCAACGCCGATGGCGCTGCTCAGGCAGACACCTTTCTGAGTTTCCTGGAGAGGAACGGCGGACTGAAGGACACCGACATGCCACCCGTCGTTGATCTTGAGTGGGACATTACTCAAAGCAATCGGACCGACCGGTGGCAAACCCATACCCCGGACGAGATCATCAATATAACGCTTGCGTGGCTTAAAAGGGTGGAAGAGAAGACGGGCCGCATTCCTGTCGTCTATACGGCGAGAAGTTGGTGGCGCGAGCGGCAAATTCCGGAGGAAAGTTTCGACAAACTGAGCCATTACAAGATTTGGATCGCAGACTACTCGGGCTCCGCGCGGGCAACAGAAACACCGCCTACGATCAATCATTCACGCTGGCACCTTTGGCAATTTAGCGAAACGGCTGAACTGTCTGAAGGGTATGGTGGTCCCCTCGACGCCGACATTTATAAGGGAACGGAAGATCAATTCGCGGCAGATTTTCAGATCGCGCAGAACTGACAAAGCGAGCTACGCATCTCGAAATATTAGACGCTCGTTCGCGCCGTCAGGCGGCGCTTCAGCGAAGAAGCTGGCATTGTTGCCGGCCAGGGCCGATGCCAAGTAGCCGCCAGAACTCTAAAAGTTTTCTTGGTAATATTCTTTCGTGGAAAATCAAGATTTCAGCTTTGACCTCTCCGAAGAATCCAAATTGATTAGCTGAGCAAGATTTGTGGCGGGAGCATCTTCATGAGACGCATTTTGGTTACCCTCACTATTTGTGCGGCAGCCTCATATGCTTTTGCCGAGTGTCCCACCGAAGAAACCATTAACGCTTTTGGTCATACCTTCGCGAAGGGTGGCCTCGTGGGTATGCTTGGGAATAACTCGAGGGATTGCGATGCCCGTGATCAACCGGCTTGGCTTGCCAAGATAAACGAGACCGCTCCTTCCAGCGCGGCATCGTCCAACGCCACTGCTCCGGCGCTTTCTTACTGCCGTCAGATTGTCCAGAGCAAAGACCCTCAATATGAATCTCAGCGCCGTGATTGTATCTTTTGGTATGGGCATTCGATCGAGGTTCGCTGAAGATTCGCTTCGAATTGAACGTTGCGTCAGGTGTGGCGACGCACTTATAAAGTTGAATAGATGCTCAGGGCGTAATCCACGTCATCAAAGACCTTGCCACGACCATTCTTGAGAACTAAAGCCTGATTGCAATATTCTTTTAAGATTGCCATATCATGGCTTACCAGGATCATCGCGCAGTGTTGGCGTTTTACAAACAAAGCCTCATGGCACTTTGCATGAAAGCGCGCATCTCCAACCGCAATGACCTCATCGATGAGAAAACAATCAAAATCCACCGCGAGCGTGAGAGCAAAAGCAAGCCGCGCCCGCATCCCCGACGAATAATTCCTGACGGGTAAATAAAGCTGACGGCCAAGCTCAGCAAAATCATCGACGAAAGCAACAACATCCTCAATGGGCTTATTGTAAATGCGGGCTATAAAGCGGATGTTGTCGAAGCCGCTCATGGATGCCTCGAAACCGCCGGCAAGGGCAAGCGGCCAGGACATCGACATTCCTCGAATAACACGCCCCGAGGTTGGAAGTTCGACGCCCCCAATGATCTTCACGAGAGTTCGACTTGCCAGCGCCGTTCCGTCCGAGGACGGCGATTTTCTTTCCGGGGCTGACCGTGAAAGAAATTCCGTCCAGGATGCGGCGTAGCCCGATGGTCGTCTCATACTCTTTGACAATGTTGTCGATTACGATTGGACCGGGCTTGCCATCTTTTCGAATGTCGACCGCCGGCATCATGGCTCGTGCTCCATGACGATGTTGCCAAGCGCTTTAAGGATCCAATAGATGCAGACCGAAAAGGCGAATATGGTCAGGATAGACCGCACGCGTTTTGGATAGAGTGGAAAATCGGGGAGGTTCGGCTCCACCACTCGCTCCAGGTAAAGCCGTTGTTGCTCGGAGCTTTTGATGGCGTCTTCAAGCGTCAAAAGGCTCGATGAGAACAATTTGACTGCAAGTTCAAGCTCGAGAGTCAGTTTTTCGTATTCCGCCACTTTGGGCGCCAAGGACTTATCACCTCCCGCGAGAAGGGGTCGCTGTTCCACAATTTGAGTTTCGAGAGCGCGAATCCGCGCTTTGGTGGCGGCGATCTTGGGGCTGCTTGGAGAATTGGCGCTCACCTCTTCGAGCTCTGCTTTCAATTCGGCGACCTCGCCATTCATTTTTCCGATCAGTTCGATGATGGCGGCGCCTTGCTTGACAGGGTCCAAAAGCCCCTCGCGCTTGCGAAAATCGGTGACACGCTGTTGTTTTTCCCCCACTTTCTTTTCCGCCTCAGCCACCAATTGCCGTGCAAAGGCGACGCTATCATTTCGGGCCCGATCATTAAGGCGGTTTATAAGCTCCTCTCCATAAGCGAGCGCAGCGAGCGCAATCTGGCGCGCATCCTCGGGACGAAATGCATAGGTGTAGAGTGTGCTAATCCCCGTTGACGTGTCGAAATAGGTGTAGACGAAATTATCGAATCTCTCGAACAGCGCCTCGTGCGTGCTTCGAGACAAATGCCTGGGAAAGCGGGCAAGAAAGTCAGCCTCAGGCCGCGACAGGACATCGAGGAGGTTCGCTTCCCGAATGAGCCGCTCCATGACATCGCGCGATGCAAGATAGTCATTTACGGATTGTGTATCATCGTTGGATCCCGACATCGAACCCAATGGCTGTAGAACAGAAGTGTCGGAAAGGGCGTTCGCCATTGATGACGTGGCCCTACTTCGAACAATGAAATGAGCTTCAGAAACGTAAATATCCGCGGCAATGAACGCGTAGTAAAAAGCTGCACAAGCGACAGGCAGTATAATTGTGAGTATAGCCAACTTATTGTACTGCGCGAAGCTCTTGATACGAGCTTGGAGTTCCTGCGTCCACTCTGTTTCGACAGCGGCGCGCTGGGTAATGATCGCCGGCTTCAGCTCCAGCTCGACAGAAGGTTGTGAAGCGTGCTCTGACACGAGTAAGAACTTCCTTTTTCAGTAGGTAGCCGCAAGCTCAAACAAACATCATTTAATCGACGCGAACGTAATGGCGCGCCTTCTGGACAACCAATAGACCAAGAGCAGTCAGCATCAAGCAACATTTGATTGTATAGCCAGCATCCCAATAAGCATCCACTCCATGCCCTAGAAGCCCTCCGCGAAACATCTCAAAGCAATTCGCAGTCGGAGAATACAACAAAATTCTTCCCATTCGATCCGGCAACCAGGATATCATTGAAAACATACCAGTCAGAGGGAGTGTCACATACATGAGAGGCTGGACAAACTTCTCGACCATTTCGTTCATCTCCGAAAGGCCAGCGATTAGCATTCCCACGGCGAACGAAAACCATCCTAACAAAAGCCATCCCCCAATAACCTGGCCGTAGTCGTAAATTGGATCCATTATCCCTACTAAGTAAAAGGGAATATAAGCGACCCAAAACGCAATTCCTGTTCCCCCGATCTCAAGCAACGACCTCGCGATAAGAGTATCGATATAGATGACGTTGCGGTGGAATATGAGACCGGAATTTTGTCGGAAGCAGTGTAGCGACCGGCCAACCATATGCCGCCACAAAGTCAGCAACGTATAGCCGCTCAGCACGAAGGGAATTATCCCCACATCACCTTCCAGTTTGTGCTGCGCGGCTGTCCACGCCGCCATAACGCAGAGGCTCAAGATGAGCGGTTCACCGATGACCCAGAAAAACCCGAGACTATGACGCCCAAACCGTGTCATCAGTTCGCGGAGAATCAGGGCACGAATAACTCTAACGTGCACATGCAGTCTAACTAGGAATACACTCGTGGTGACTACCTTCGTATCATCCATGCATGTGCTCTTTTGATCCGCTTATGACGAGCCAAAGCATGCTATACGCCGCAAGACTTACGATGAGCACGGTCAACGCATAGCGTATGCTCCTGGGCTCAATGGCTTCATCGGGCTTATGCGGGCTTACGACGGTCTCGATGTAACGCTGCTGGCGTCTAGCCTCTTGCCGGGCAGTCTGCAGCGCGCTGATGGCGATGCCGAGATCCCGGTCCGCAAAGCCGCGATCGAGGCTCAAGCGTTCGTAAACCTCGATTTTGTACGCCAAAGGCGTTTTTCCGCCAGCGATCTTCGAGCTCTCGGTCGTAATCTGGTCTTGCAATGCGGTAATATGGCTCCGAAGGCTTTGGATCGCCGGGTTGGACGGTTGCCCCTGCAGCGTCTCATCGAGGGCGCGCTCCGTATCCGAAAGTTCGCTCTTCAATCGCGTGACGAGCTCGACTAGCTTGAGAGAATCCGCCTGAGGATCCAGCATGAATTCATTATTTCTAAAGCTCGTGATCTTCCGTTGTGCTTCCACAACACGACTCTCGGCGCGCTCTAGCTCCACCTCGGCATTCTTGATCGCGTCGGCCTGCGCCCGCGCGTTCATCTGGTTGACGAGTTCTTCACTCAGACGTAAAAGCTCGCGCGCCAACTTCTCCGCGTCTTCCGCCCGAAAGGCAGAAACACGCAAGGTCACCATGCCGCCTTTGCTCTCATACCAAGCCTCTACCCAATTCAAGTAATATTCGTAGAGCGCCTCATAACTGTCGCCGCGCCAAGCTCTCGGGTAGCTAGAGAAAATGTCCACACCGGGGCCGCTAAAAATTGGCTGAAGGGGACAGCGCTCATTGAGTTTGCGAACCCCATCGCGCGAAAGGATGAAGTCGATCACGGCGTATGTGTCGTCTTCTGCGCGGGTTATTCCAAAAGAGCGAAAGAGCGATGATAAGCCACCACCCTGGGCACCTTGAACGCCACGCACTGTGAACATCACTTCCACAACGTAACGGTCCGAGGCCAGCAGAAAATAGTAAATGCCGCTCACCGTTGTGGGCAGTGCAACAATGAGAATAAACAAAATCGCGCTAAGCGACAATCGAGATCGACGCAACATGACTCTCAGTGGTTCAAGCGAGCTTGAAGCGCGCTTATATGGCAAATGTGTCAGTACGGCGAGCGATCTTTCACTTTGCGACGTTGTAGATGTCCACCCCATAAACCGCAGGAGCCACGGCCGTCCCCACGATGCTTAGGAATTTGGCGAGTTCAGCGCCGGGCGCATTCGTTATGAAAACGACATCCCCATCATGCATGTAGAAACCCTTAGCGTAAAACAGCCCCCCCGCATTGCGCAAATTCAGCCTGTAGATGACCGGCACTGGCTCTGAACCACCCGCCGGTTCACCAAGTATCGTTGAAAGCAAACTGGCGGGCTCGTAGCGGAACAGCAAGACGTTTGCCGAGTCTGCCTTGTTGTCATCCAACCCCCCGGCATGTCCCAGGGCCTGCGCCAGCGTCACAACCGGTGCATCAAACGGAATATCGGATGGGGCGCGCGCAGCACCGAGAATGGTGTAAGTGCGCCTGTGACCGTAAACGCTGAGCACATCGCGTGGGCTGAGCCGGATATTTTCCTCGGCGCTTGTCGTCAAGACGAGAAAGGGAACGGTGAGGACTTTTCCGCCCCGGCTCAAGGAAACATATGTGTCATTGATAGGGGTCCTGATACCGCCAATCATAGAGATTGCATCGAGTATCCGCTCATTGCTTGGACTGAGCTGCACCATCCCACCGGCCACCGCATCGCCTGTGACCGTGACGGAGTTTGCGGCGCTTTTCGTGACACTCACCAATGCCTGCGGATCGACCGCCTTGGTGGAGAGGTTTCTGACAATGGCCGCCTCGACCTGGCGGGGAGGCTTGCCAACGACCTTAATGTCGCCCGCGAATGGAACATTAATCGTTCCACCTGGCTGTACGACCTGCTCGGGGATCACCGTCCCGCCAGCGGACCCAACCAACACCGATCCTGAATTTGAGGCATTAAAGAGATTGCCTGGAGCGGCTTCCCAAATATTAACCCGAACGATGTCGCCGACGCCAATAACGGGCGCAGATGCAGGCTGATATTCGGAAAAGCTCGTTAGGGTTGGATTTTTCCCCGACCTCAGTGTCGCTATGACACGGGGGTCAATATCAATAATACGGGGACCGCTCACCCCATCGTCGACGCTGGCCGTCGTGAAGAGATCAGGGCCTGCCCCAGGTAGAGCCGAGCATGCGGAAAGCATCGCCGCTGCCAGAACGGCGAAAATACGAAATCGGATAATCACTTGCCCCTCGTAACGTTCGCCCAACACACAAAATTCAATACGCCCAACGCGACTTGAAAGACCAATTCGTGGGAGGCTGTCGAGAATTTACAGGAATATTAGGGCTGATGAGGGCTGTTTTCCGGAGCATAGAAGTTAGGAGACAACAGTACTGCAACAATATTTCTGCAACCAGAGGTGGTTATTAACACAATTTAGGATAGAAGTTCTTCGGCTTCTTCGGCGTTGTCTGCCCAGTGGCTTCGGCAAGATTCAAATTCGTGCTCCACCGATCAATGGCTTGCCGAAAAGCTTTGTGTTGGCGCATACGCTTTAGGGGGATGAAGCAATGCGCTAGGCGCTACCGACAGACCTTGCTTGAGGAAGGCGCTGCGCTATGATCGTGGCGGGTTATGAAGAAACTGCACGAAAGTGCTTGTGGTTAAAGAGGGGTGGGGCCGTGCTTATGACGACCTGGGTTATGCAATCTCCGTTTATTCAATCCTGTAAACTCTCGTGAAGCTGTTTCTCGACGTCACTCGTGTTGCGACGCGTATGATCGGTTCGGCGCCGACAGGCATCGACCGGGTCGAGTATGCTTATGCAACTGAGATCATCTGCAAACCCAGCGGCATAGACTCTGTCGGGATCATAACCACGCCGTTGTTCACCGGTGCGTTGAGAAAGCCGCTGATTGAGGAGGTGCTCGGCCGGGTCGCGCTCGCCTGGAAGATCGGCAGCTCGCCCAGGGAAGATGCTCTCTATCTCAAGCTCAAAGAGTATCTAGAGAAGCCGGTACAACTGGATCGAACGCAAAGCTTCCGGATCGCCGATTTTCCGCTTCTTCAACGCACGCGCGATCAAGCCATTTTCCCGGTCCGGTCGCTTGCACGCGCCTCGACGCGATTGAAACGCTGGATCGGGCGGGGAACCGGCCAACCAAGCATCTATCTCAACAGTTCTCATACTCAACTCGAGAAAGTGGAACGATTCGAGTGGACAGCGGCCGCATCAATAAAATGCGTTTTCTTTATTCACGATCTGATCCCAATCGAATTTCCGGAATTCGTGTCCCCGCAATCTCCGGCTCGGCATGAAGGCCAACTCAACACCATAGCGCGCCTCGCGTCAGGTATCATCGTCAACTCGGATTACACTGCGAGATCCGTTGCGGCGTATTTGGATACACACAAAGTTCCGGCACCGCCGATCGAAGTGATACCGCTGGGCGTAACCGACTGGTTCCTGGATAAGAACAAACTCTACCCGCCCCATGCGAGGGTGCCTTATTTTGTGAGCGTCAGCACGATCGAGCCACGAAAAAACATGCTGTTTCTTTTCGCGGTATGGCGCCGCCTGATGGAAACCCTGGGGCCAGCTACACCCCGGCTTGTGCTCGTCGGGCATCGCGGCTGGGAGAACGAAAACGTCATCGACGTACTGGAACGATCGCGGGGGCTTGCGCCTTTTTTGGTCGAGGCGTCCGGCTTGAGCGACGCTGGCTTGGCATCCCTCGTTCGAGGTGCCACCGCAGTAGTCGCGCCGTCAAGCGTGGAGGGTTTTGGGCTTCCGGTTGCCGAGGCGCTTTCGCTCGGTGTTCCTGTGATCGCCTCGGACATTCCGGCTCACAAGGAGGTTGGCGGCCGTTGGACCACATTCATCGATCAGATCGATGGTCTGACCTGGGTCAGAACACTGAAAGACTTTGTAGAAGCGGGATCAAGGCAGCGAGAAAAGGCTCAGGAAATTGCGCAAGACTATCGCCCGCTAACGCTTGCAGACCATGTTGTTCGTGCGACGGCATTCGTTCAGACCATTGCCGAAAAGCAAAGGGCGGCCGCATAACCAACATCCGTGGCTTCTCGGGCGACCTACCCCCGGCGCGCAGTCGCGGTTGAGGGGAAAGAGTATCCTTATGGAGGATCAGCATTCTATTGCCGAACAAATCGCGGATATACTTCTTGCCGCAGGTTGCTGCCTGGTTAGGCCCTCGCCGACGCTCGCGCGGCAGCTGCGCCATGCCGTGATGGGAAAACGGTTTGGGCTGCTGCAAAAGCGCTGAGAGCGCGGCGAATCCCCATCGTGTTTCTGACAGGCTATGCGGAATCGATTGAACTACCACGTGAAGTCAAGAAAGCGCCTCGCATCGGATCGCCGGTCGAACCAAAGCAAATGCTCTCGGCTCTGTCCGCGCTCTTGCAGCCAATCGGAGTCCTGACTTCGAAGAAAGCCACCGCGGCCAGTTATGTTGCGGCGCCTCTTTCGTGATCGCATTCGCGATCCAATATCCAGTTTGCGCTTGTTTCAACCGGTATCCAAAATCTGCTAGCATCTTTCCGGTGCAACTTCTTCGATACCCGGTCTGATCTCGTTTCGAAGCCTTTGATCGCGCCCCTCGAAGCGGATCTCTACGCAGGAGCCATCGCACCGACCTGCACAGCATCGCTTCTCTTTGCTTTCCGCGACACAAGCGCGAAGTATCTGCACACCGTTGCGCATGTGCCCGTTTTGGAAATCATCTGGGTTCGGTTTGTGGTCAACGCACTATTGATTGTCGCGATGCTCGGCCGTATGCTGCTATCCGCGCTTTGTCGTCGAATAAGCTGATGAACCAGCTTCTTAAAAGCGTTTTCTTAATCTGCGCCACGGCCTTCAACTTGCTTGCGGTTCAGTATCTTCGGCTCGATCAGACGGCAACCATCTTTTTTCTATCGCCGTTCATCGTTGCTGCGCTCGCGGGGCTGATGCTTGGTGAGTGGATAGGCTTGCGCCTCGCCTGCTTGCCATCTGCGTCGGGTTCACAGGTGTTTTGTTCGTGAGCCGGCCTGGATTGGCGGCGTCCATTGGGCCGTGTTGTTTTCTCTTCTCGCGATGCTGAGCTATGCGATTTACATTCTTTGGACGCGCTATCTCGCGCGGTTCGATAATGCGAACACAACCCTCGTTTACACGCCGCTGGCGGGCGCAGTTTTCGCCGCGCCTTTCGCGCTCGCAAATTGGCAAATGCGAGAGAGCGTATGGGTTTGGTTCCTTCTCCTGAGTACAGGGTTGTTCGGGGAGATTTGGGCATTGGCTTGTCATTCTTGCGCATGAGCGCGCGGCAGCCCCAATATTGGCGCCCTTCGGCTATGTCAACATCATCCACATGATCGCGGTTGGTTTTCTCGTATTCGTCCCAAGCTGGTGGACCTCGGCGGGCGCGGCGATCATCGTCTCATCCGGGGTATATCTTCTTCGGGAGCGCTATGCCGGTTCCGCGCCCGCTTCCGCGGCAACGGTGGTGGAAGGATAGGCTTCGCGCACGCGGACCGCGAGGGTTGCAAAATTGCCTTCACGGATCGACTGGCGGATGGCCGCCATAAGTTCCTGGTAGAAGGCGATATTGGCCCAGCTCAGGATCATCGGGGCGAGATATTCACCGGCGCGGATCAGATGGTGGATGTAGGCGCGGGAGTAGTCGCGGGCCGCGGGGCATGCACTCGTTTCGTCGAGTGGGAGCCTATCCTCGATATGCGCGGCGTTGCGCATGTTGAGCTTGCCCGCCCAGGTGAAGGCCTGACCGTGCCGGCCGGACCTAGTCGGCATGACGCAATCGAACATGTCGATGCCGCGCTCGACGGCACCGACGATGTCTGCAGGCGTACCGACGCCCATGAGGTAGCGCGGTTTATCGGGGGGAAGAAGCGGCGTTGTCGAGGAGAGCATCTCGAACATGAGCTTCTGGCCTTCGCCGACGGCAAGGCCGCCGACCGAATAGCCATGAAAGCTCATGGAGGTCAGGGCTTCGGCTGATTGCGCGCGAAGCTCTGGATGAACGCCGCCTTGAACGATGCCGAACACGGCGCGTCCCGTTTGGCCATGCTCTTGGAAAGCCGCGAGAGACCGCTCAGCCCAGCGAAGCGAAAGCTGCATCGACCGCTCCGCCTCATCCCACGTCGCAGGATATGGCGTGCATTCGTCGAACTGCATCTGGATGTCGGCACCGAGAAGGTTTTGCACCTCAATGGAGCGCTCGGGCGTCAACTCATGAAGTGCGCCGTCAATATGCGAGCGGAAGGTCACGCCACCTTCGGAAACCGTGCGAAGCTGGCTCAGCGACATAACCTGATAGCCGCCGGAATCGGTCAGAATCGGGCCGTCCCACCGCATGAAGGGATGCAGGCCGCCGAGCCGCGCAATCCGCTCGGCTCCAGGGCGCAGCATGAGGTGATAGGTGTTGCCGAGAATGACATCCGCGCCCGTGGCTTTGACACTGTCGACAAACACGGCTTTGACCGTCGCGGCGGTACCGACCGGCATGAAGGCGGGAGTGCGAATGATGCCGCGAGAAGTCGTGATTTCTCCAAGGCGCGCGTTGCCATCGTTGGAGAGAAGCTTGAAAGCGAAGGGCGCGGTCAAAGTGAAGCCCCACCGGCGCGGCGGAGCAGGCATGCATCGCCATAGGAATAAAAGCGAAAGCACTCGGCAACGGCATGCGCATACGCCCTTTTCATGAGAGCCACGCCGGAGAAGGCGCAAACCAGCATAAAGAGCGTGGATTTCGGCAGGTGGAAATTCGTCATGAGCAAGTCGGCGCTACGAAATTGGTGGCCCGGTTTGATGAAGATCTTCGTAAAGCCTTGCTGGGCCTCTATCAAGCCATCCTCGCGTGTGGCCGTTTCAAGAACACGAAGCGACGTCGTGCCAACTGCGATGAGCCGCCTCCCACTGGCGCGGCACGCGTTAATGTTGCGCGCGGCGTCTTCGGAAATCTCATACCATTCAGCGTGCAGCGTATGGTCCGAAATGTTTTCGGCTTTGATGGGGAGGAATGTACCCGCGCCCACATGCAGCGTGACGAATGCGCTGCGAACGCCTTTGGCAGCGAGGTCTTCAACAAGCTTGGGCGTAAAGTGGAGACCTGCGGTTGGCGCGGCGACGGCGCCTTCTTGTTTGGCGTAAACCGTCTGATAGTCGGTGCGGTCGCGCTCGTCGGCAGGACGGCTGCTCGATATGTAAGGCGGAATCGGCATGGTGCCGTGGCGCCTCATGATGGATTCAACGGTTGCGCCGCAGCAGGCCGTGACCACAACCGCTCCCTCTTCGTCCTTCGTGGCGACCCTAAGGTGCGCTCGTTCTCCATTCCGCGAGAAGACGATGGTGTCCCCTTCGCGAAGCCGCCGGGCGGGACGTGCGAAGGCCTTCCAAACGCCGTCGGCGAGCCTTTCGATCAGAGTAAGCGAAATCTCGACGTTGAGAGCAAGGGGTTCACGGGCTGGACGATAGCCGCGAAGCTCGGTGGGAAGCACCTTGGTGTCGTTGAACACTACAACATCGCCGGCTCGCAAGAGAGAGGGCAGGTCCCGCACCCGACCCTCGGACAAGGACGGATCCGAGGCGGGATCAATACAAAGGAGCCTCGCCGAATCCCTCGGCGAAGCGGGTCTGAGCGCTATCGACGATTTGGGCAGCTCGAAATCGAAGTCTTTCAAAAGCACAGTCAATTAGGCGCCCAGATTAGCAACAGCGTTTCGAAGTCTCTAGGCGGCGTCACCGATCCGCATCGTAATGATCTTGTCGGGGTCTTTGACGGGTTCGCCGCGCTTCACCTTGTCGATGTTTTCCATCCCCTCGATCACCTTGCCCCAGACCGTATACTTGCCATCGAGGAACCGAGCATCATCGAAGCAGATGAAAAACTGGCTGTCCGCGCTGTCGGGATGATTGGCTCGCGCCATGGATACAACCCCACGCACGTGCGGCTCATTGCTGAACTCCGCTTTCTGGTTCTTGCCAGATCCGCCACGTCCCGTGCCAGTCGGATCTCCTGTCTGGGCCATGAAACCGTCGATCACGCGATGGAAAACAACGCCGTCATAAAACTTTTGGTTCGCAAGCTCCTTGATGCGAGCGACATGGTTGGGCGCAAGATCAGGCCGAAGCTCGATCACAACGCGGCCTTGGGTCGTTTCCAGGACCAATGTATTGTCTTTATCTGGAGATGCCATGTTTTACTCTTCCCCTAGCGCCGTCTAGACAGGTAATTTTAACCCAAAAATAAGGCGCCTTCATGCTAATCTGACATTCAATGTGGTGATCAACGGGCGTCTGACGCAAGCTGCATTTTGATGATCTTGTCCGGATTGAAAACCTGGCCGTTTGCGCCGCTGCCTTTTTTGATCCGGTCGACGAGTTGCATGCCCTCGGTGACTTGCCCCCAAACAGTATAGTTTGCGTTGAGGTGGGAAGCATCCTCCAGGCAGATAAAGAACTGGCTATTGGCGGAGTTGGGACTGCCAGAGCGGGCTGCTCCCACAGTACCGCGTTTGAAAGGCGTTGAAGTGAATTCGGCGGCCAGATCGGCGTATTTGGAGCCGCCTGTTCCATCGCCCTTCGGATCGCCGGTTTGGGCCATGAAACCCGCGATCACGCGGTGAAAGGTAAGGCCGTCATAGAACCCTTCCTTGACGAGTTTCTTGATGCGCTGGACATGCTTGGGGGCCAGATCGGGGCGTAGCTCGATGACGACCCGGCCGTCTTTCAGGTCCATATAGAGCGTATCATCCGGGCCCGCGGCGCTAGCGCCGGAGACCACCAGAAATAGTCCCGCAGTCACAAGCAGCCCGATGAGAGAAATGGGACGAACCATGAGAGTCCTTTTCTTTTTTAATTGTTTTTGCATTGGGCTGTGTCACTGGAGGCAGAGCTTATCCTTAACTCTCTGCAAAACGGTGGGCGAGACAAAAGGTGAAACGTCTCCACCGAGGCTTGCAATTTGTCGGACCAGGGTCGCCGTGATGTGAGCGGTGCCGGGGGATGCCGCCAGAAACACCGTTTCGATGTCGGGTGCCATGGTTCTGTTCATTCCAAAAAGCTGCGCTTCATAGCCGAAGTCTGCTCCATCCCGTATGCCCCTCAGGATGAAGCGCGCGCTATTTTCGCGCGCAGTATCCACGGTTAGTCCCCGAAAAAGGATGACCTCGCATCGAGCAGCTGCTCCGAGCCTGTCGAGTTCCTCCTGGAGCATGGCAACGCGTTCGGATGCGGCGAACATCGGCGTTTTCGAAGGGTGAACCCCAATTCCGACGACAAGCCGGTCGAACAGCGCGAGGCCACGGCTAATGATGTCGAAATGGCCAAGCGTTGGCGGATCGAAGCTTCCTGGATAAAAACCGCAACGCATGCGCCCGACTACTCCTGAGGTTATTCGGAAATCTCCTCGCCGCCCTCGCCATCGCCAGCATCGCCGCCGCTTGAACTTTCGTTGCCGTTTCCGTCGTCGTTGATGAGTTCGGCGGACACAACGCGCTCGTCCTGATCTGTCCTAAATATCGTCACACCTTGAGCTGAGCGGCCTGTAATGGAGATTCCCTCGATTGGACACCGGATCAGCTTGCCGCCATTAGTCACCAACATGATTTGATCGGTATCCTCCACGGGAAACGACGCTATCAGGCGGCCATTACGCTCGTTAACCGCCATGGCGATGATGCCTTTGCCGCCGCGGCCCGATGTCCGGTATTCGTAAGAGGAGGTTCGCTTTCCGAAGCCGCGCTCTGAGACCGTCAGCACATGCTGCTCGGCCGCACCCATTTCCGCGTAACGCGCGGGGGTCAGATCGGCGATATCTCCGATCTCGATCGCTTCGCTGTCATCAATGCCGGTTTCTGTTGCGGCGGCTTCTAACTCAGCGTCCGGGGTCTCGCTTGCATCAAGGGATGCGCGCTCGCCCGATGCGGCGCGGCGCATAGCGTTTGCCTGCTTGAGATAGGCTGCGCGCTCGGCCGGCATCGCTTCCATATGCCGGAGGATCGCCAATGAAATAATCCGATCCTCGTCTTCGAGCCTTATCCCGCGGACGCCGGTGGACTCGCGCCCCTTAAAGATACGCACATCCGTGACAGGGAATTGAATCGCCTGACCGTCCGCTGTTGTTAGCAAGATGTCGTCTGTTTCGCGGCAAAGCTGCGCGCCCGCAATCTCATCGCCCTGATCGAGCTTCATGGCGATTTTGCCATTCTGGCGGACTTCAGCGAAATCCGCGAGTTCGTTGCGCCGTACATTTCCTGAACGGGTCGCGAAGAGGATAAATACGCCGCTTTCGCCGCGCTCTTCCTCGGGCAGCGGCAGAATGGACGTGATGGTTTCATCTTGCTGCAGCGGAAGGAGATTAATCAGCGCTTTGCCTCGAGCCTGCGGTGCGGAAAGAGGAAGACGCCACACCTTCATCTTATAGGCCATGCCGCGCGAGGACAGGAAAAGCACGGGTGTATGCGTGTTAGCGACAAAAAGCCGGGTAACGAAATCTTCGTCGCGAGTCGCCATGCCGGCGCGGCCCTTGCCACCCCGCCGCTGCGCGCGATAAGTCGACAACGGGACGCGCTTGATATAACCGCGATGACTGACGGTCACGACCATATCCTCCTTTTGGATAAGGTCTTCGTCCTCGACTTCGCCCTCGATATCGAGAATTTCAGTGCGGCGCGGCGTTGCAAACTCTTCCTTGATGGCAATCAGTTCGTCGCGAACGATGCCGATCACACGCGCTCGCGAGCTCAGAATATCGAGATAGTCGCGGATTTTGTCCGCGAGACCCTTGAGCTCGTCTCCGATTTCGTCCCGACCGAGCGCCGTCAGACGTTGCAGGCGCAGGTCGAGGATAGCTTTTGCCTGATCGATGGACAGGCGATAGACGTTGCCATCCAAAATCTTGGAACGCGGGTCGTCGATTAGAGCAAGCAGAGGCGCAATATCTTCCGCCGGCCAATCTCGCGTCATGAGCCGCTCGCGCGCGGTCGCAGGATCGGGTGCCGTACGGATCAGCTTGATGACTTCATCGATATTGGCCACCGCGGTCGCCAAGCCGACAAGCACGTGCGCCCTGTCGCGAGCCTTTGCGAGCAGAAACTTCGTCCGGCGCGTGACAACGGTTTCACGGAACTGCGTGAAAGCCTGGATGAAATCGAGGAGGGTATGCTGCTCAGGCCGGCCGCTGTTAAGCGCAACCATGTTGGCCGCGAAAGGGGATTGCAGTGTCGTGAAGCGATAGAGCTGGTTCAGCACGACATCGGGCATCGCATCGCGTTTGAGCTCAATTACCACGCGGTAGCCGTCGCGGTCAAATTCGTCGCGCACGTCCGCAATGCCCTCGATGCGCTTTTCACGCACGAGTTCCGCGATGCGCTCTTGGAGCACCGCTTTGTTCACCTGATAGGGGATTTCCGTCACGATCAACGCATCTCGATCCTTTCGGATCGTCTCGACGTGGATCTTTGCGCGAACGGCGATCGAGCCACGGCCTCGGAGGTAGGCGGCTCGGATACCCGCGCGTCCCATGATGATGCCGCCCGTTGGAAAATCGGGGCCGGGCACATGCTCCATGAGCTGTTCGACGGTGATGTTGGGGGTCTCAAGATACGCCAGGCAGGCGTTTATGACCTCGCCCAGATTGTGCGGGGGGATATTGGTGGCCATGCCGACGGCAATCCCACCAGCGCCATTCACCAACAGATTTGGGAAGCGAGCGGGAAGGACTTTCGGCTCACGCTCCGAATTATCGTAGTTATCCTGGAAATCGACAGTGTCGTTTTCCAGATCCTGGAGAAGTGTGTCGGAAATCTTTTCGAGACGAACTTCGGTGTAACGCATGGCGGCGGGCGGGTCGCCATCGACCGAGCCGAAATTGCCTTGGCCATCAATCAAGGGGACGCGCATGGAAAAGTCCTGCACCATGCGTACAAGAGCGTCGTAAACTGACTGGTCGCCGTGGGGATGGTATTTACCGATGACGTCGCCGACGATGCGTGCAGACTTCCGGTAGGGCTTATTCCACTGGTAGCCGTTTTCGTGCATCGAATAGAGAATACGGCGATGGACGGGCTTCAGACCGTCCCGCACATCGGGGAGCGCTCGCGACACGATCACGCTCATCGCGTAATCGAGATACGAACGCTTCATTTCATCGGTGATCAAAATCGGACGGATCTCACCTGCGCCGTGATCGCCTTGATTACCTTCGGAATTGCCTGCCAAAACCAAACCCTTGGCTTTCTGGAATGGGAGATATCCTGAAGCCTGTGAACCTAGCGAGCTTTATAAATAGGAAACTGTGAAGTACAAGTGGAGAGCCACGCACCTATCCTCGGTGGGGGCGTCAAAACGGGATTTCGTCGTCGAGATCTTTTTCAAAGGACTTAGGCCCTGAGTTTTCCCGATTCTTTCCCGCGCTTGAACTCTTAAATCCACCGCCGCGGCCACTGTCGCTGGAGCCGCCATCGAAATCGGCAGGCCCGCCATCATTAAAGCCAGAAGCACCGCCGCGGCTATCGAGCATTGTCAGCTGCCCATTGTAGTTTTGGAGGACAACTTCAGTTGTGTAACGG
Source organism: uncultured Alphaproteobacteria bacterium (assembly GCA_963839435.1). Classification (GTDB taxonomy): domain Bacteria; phylum Pseudomonadota; class Alphaproteobacteria; order Rhizobiales; family Rhodomicrobiaceae; genus Rhodomicrobium. The sequence goes on along the minus strand of CAWIVD010000024.1, from coordinate 51,489 downwards.
TCGTTACCAGCATTGTCCTGCCATTTGCGGGTTTGGAGCTGGCCCTCGATATAAACCTTGGCGCCCTTTTTCAGGTATTGCTGCGCGACCTTACCTAGCTGCTCGTTGAAAATAACGACACTATGCCACTCAGTCTTCTCGCGCCTTTCGCCGGACTGCTTGTCACGCCAAGTATCGGTGGTCGCAAGCCGTAAATTACAAATTGACCGTCCATCCTGCGTATGCCGGACTTCCGGGTCCGCTCCGAGATTGCCGATAAGGATGACTTTATTCACTGAGCCCGCCATAAGAGCTCCTTTCTAAACCGTTGCTCGCCCCTGACTGTACATCAAGCGACGGCCTTCATAAGCGGCTCAGGCGGGTTTTCCACACGTGAGCCACGGAGATCGTTCGCATTATGTTCTAAGAAGGGCACGGCTTCATGTCAAGCCATGCTGTCTGATATGGATCGGCGGGTGCAAAAATCACCACGCAACGCTCGGCATTGCATCGCGATTTCGGGGTAAAAAAAACACACCGCATCACAAATCCAGCCGGTTTCCCGCTCCAACCCGTCTATTCTCGCGAAAGGTTATTGACGCGCGGCGGTACACGGCTCGAAGGTTCTTGCTGTTGAGTAAGCCGGATTTTGGCTGATTCTATTGGCGTAAACCAAGTTGGTGCTCTTGACCCGACGGATTGAAAGTATAACATCCCGCCTGGATCACGGCAGGGGTGGATTGTGCAACAGCCATCGCGCAAAGAGCGCCGGATTGCTCCTTAAGAAGGCATTGATAAGAGGAACTGAGATGACGAAAACGCAAGCGGCGGCGGCGCCCAAGACGGCAGCAAAAAAACCAGAAAAGGCCGATATCGTCACCCTTCGCCATCTAGCGACGGAAGTCGCTGAGACACACGGCATTTCTCAGAAGCAGGCGAATGAAGTGCTCGCCGAAGCCATCACCAGCATTGGCAAACATTTGAAAAAAGGTGCGCGGATTCGCATTGCCGGGCTTGGAACTCTGGAAGTTCGTAAGCGGGCTGCTCGCATGGGCCGCAATCCTGCCACTGGCGAAGCGATCAAGATCAAAGCCAGCAAGAAGGTGGCTTTCCGCGCCGCCAAAGACCTTAGCGAAGCGATTTAAGGAGGCCGGTTTGGCCTCCTGTTTCTGACGCGCAGCAATACCGTACTTATTTAGAGCGGGGAAAGCATCCCTGTGGAAGTTCAGCGCGCTCAGCAAGAATGGTCTTGATTGCGGTAACTTCTTTTTCGATGGCGCTCAGTCGCTTCTCTGTTTCGGTTTTGTCGCGGGTTATGTCCGATACAATCCCGCCGACCCTATAGCCCGCCACGGCCAGGAACACACCAATGGTGATGACCATAACGAAGGGCAGGTAGATGCGAGTCAGGGAGATGCCTTGACGCCCATGCAAATCGGGTTCGGTGTGAGGCAGCAAAGGTGTTGGCTCTGGCACGACCGTTGTCATCGACCGCGCCTTTCTGTCTTCACATGGCAGGGTTTCTGAGTGGCTGCAATTTCCGCCCTTGCAAAAGCTTTCCCTTCCTCGATGTAGTGGAATCGGAGATACAGGAAGCTCAGTAGTGCCACAGCCAAGGCTAGCGCAACGCGGCCCTCCGCGCTTTTCGACAACGAGGCGAGGATCTCACCGACGGCTGTGATAGCAGCACCTACAAACTGCATGATTCCGGTGATGATAGGGGCCAATGGTCCCAGCAGAACCAAGCCTGCCGTTGAGAGTCCCAATTTGGCGGCCCCGGCTGCGAAACGCCCCCCCAGCGACGCAATGAAAGCCAAGAATACGCTCATGATACGGTCTCCGTCTTTGTGGAATACATCGGCCCTTGCGCAGAGCCCTGATAATCGAAGTTTTGATAGGCCTTGACGTGCTCGGCGCGCAAAACCCGGATTAAGGCGATGACTGCGATGAAAACGGCGCAGAGCAGGATCCACCGATTGGCTGATGCCCAATACCAAAGGTTCTGAAGAGGCTCGAAAATTGCGCGCACGCCATTGATGCTATCAAGCACGTTGTCGCTTCCGAAAGTTTCGGCTGCGGCTGCTCCGCCAAAGAGCCAGGCAAAAATACGTTGGAGGAAGTTCATCCGCTGGATCTGCTTGTCGCCAGCCTGTTCAAGATCGCGGTGCGTCATATCCTGGCGCTGGGGTAGCATTGGCCCAGCCTTGGCGAGAGCACCGTCATAAGAAGGCTGCCAAATCCCGGGCTCGCCACCAAGGTCGTGGTCATGTTGGAAGAGAACTATGGCTCGGTAAGTCTGCTCACCAAAAATGCCGTCGATCGCACCGGCGGGATAGCCGAGGGACCGAAGCTTTTCTTGGAGAGCGACAACGGCTGCACCTCTCATGCCCGCGTGCAGACAGCGATCGTCTGGGGGCTGTGCCTCCAACTGCCCTGTCATGCCGCGCGCGTCGACGCGTATGGAAACGACGCGCCGCTGCCAGCCAGCGCCGAATACGCGCCATAACCTCCCGAGACGTTGGAGGTATTTCAGACGGAGATCGCAGTAGGCATCGATGTCATTGCCGGGGTTTGCTTCGATCCACTGCCTCGCTCGGCCTACCCCCGAATTAACGGCAGCGTCAAAGACGCAAAGGTCGAAACCGGTGGGCAGCTCTTCGCAGCCCATCGCATCCCAGTATTCTTGGCGATAGATGGCCTGCAACTCGTTTTCTTCGATTTGAGTGACAGGGCGCGAGCACTTGCAATGCTTCTTGCGCCAAGCGTCGTACTCCCGCTGAATTATCCCTCGCATCGTTGGGCCGCCGGGATCGTCGGGATTATTGGAATAGCCGCCTTCCCATTTCAGCGTAATAGCAAGGCAGCGCTCAAAATTATTGGAAGCCATTGGCTCCTCTCCTATGTTCAGAGAATTTTTGGGTGACAGGGTTCGCCAATGCGAGGATAAAGGCCGGCAACGCATGAGCGTCCTTGGCCGCAGGCTCATCCTGAACAGCGAGGGAAAACATAGGCAGCCCAGATGGTTGGAGCTGCATGGATGGGAGAAACAATCAGTCTGAATGCTATCTCAAGATATGCACTTAGTCGTGGGCGCTCATTCCAAGCATCGGCATTGAGGACCGTCAGTGCATTGACAGCGACAACGCCAAGAGCGAGCGCTTTGTCCCAATGCCTCAGCACCTCCCGCTGAAATCGAGAAGTGGTCTATAGAAGTCGATTCTCATTTTGGAGTTCCTTCGGTTGGAAAGTTACGGTCGTGGCCTGGATAAAAAGTGAGTCAGTCTGGGATTGATGAAAGGCCCGCTCACTTTGCAATCACCGCTACAAGAGCCGTAACCCGGCTCTCACTGGCGTACTCTCAGGCGATGGCGTCCACTCAGCCAGCTGCAGTGATTGCCGCATTCAAGGTGTATTTCCTTGGCAGTCTCGGCTTTTATTTTGACTGTAGAGGGCACAGGCGAGGTCGCTGCCTGCCTCAACTGCGACCAAATCCTGGCCTCTTAAGAAGTGGTTGTAGAGTTGGCTAAGATCTGTGCGGCCCTCTGAGGGGCAATCAAACCCTGCGAAGCAAGGTAATTGACGCCTGCTTCAGTCTTTGGGTCCGAGAGGATGATTTCGCTAGCGCCGGCTGCCATCAGGAGAAACAACTTCACCTGCGCGTCCGTTGAGGCCACGATTGCCGCTTGTTCTGCTTGTGTGAATAGAGCGATGAATTGCAAAAAGGTGAGACTGACAGGCGCGGCGCTCGGCGTTGTCCATGTCCGCGTGACCTGAACCGCGCTGTTCGATATCATGTAGGTTTGCCCCGTCGAATAGGACCAGGATTGCGGAGGGCCGCTGTCAATAAAGGTCGCGGGCAGCACTTGCGACCCATCGGCAAGCGTTGCCCCAATAAGCGCACCGGATGCGCCCGCAACCGTGTCTCCGTTGGAGAGCTGGATTTGATTTGGCACGTCGCCAGCATAGAAGGCAACGACTGCATTATTTTGGACAAGTGCCGAGGTCATTTTACCACCATTCGTGAGCGGTTAAGACAGCATAGAAGTTAGAAACATCAGTAGGAGATAAAGCGCCACCAACAGATACTAATGATACCGTTTCATTGCTTGATCTCGCCATCGCCAATTGATCATTTGTAGGGGATTGACTTGCTTGCACCCCTGTTCCAATGGATAAACCATTCTTGTAGACCTGCCTTGCTGTTGGGCCAGATCTTACGCCAGCAGTAAACCCAACAGAAGAAGCAACGCTAAAGCCACCCATTTCAGTTGCATCATTTATACGAGCGTATGCATGGAAATCTAAGTATCTTGCGTATAGATTCGTGCCAGAAGTTGCGACATTAAGAAGAGCAACATTACTTTGTCCATCTTGGTTGGCCCCGGACGAAATCCAGACGGATAGATGCGCGCTATTTTGCGTGAAGGTGACCCCATTTACAGCAAAGTTGTACGGGCTCAAGACATAGCCGCTGTTGTCGGCCGGTCCGTAAAATCCTTCATTTGCCGTGAACACCAAACCCGTCCCCGCGACCGTTGAGCAGGTATAGCTTGAATTGAGAAGGTTAAGCATGGCGTTGGCCTGCGTGTCTGCAGCCAAGATGTACAGAACATCCAGCTTGGCCCAGACGCCGTTCGCCACAAGACCGTCGATGATAGCCGCGTAAGCCGCTTTCCGTGTTGCGCCCGGATCATTAGCAAGTCTCGATAAAAACTGCCTTGCTTGCACGGAATATTGAACTGGCGGCGCAATCATTGGCAATATAAGCGTCATCGTGCGATCACCGTCAGGGTTGAGAACGCATTTTCGGCATAAATGTAGAAGTCAAAAACCTTTCCGTTTGTTGTGACATAGGCCGAGGCAGAAACATCGGTAAAGCCCGAGGTCGTGATAGCACCCGCGGTTGATCCGTTCGTTACGACGAGATGCATGTGCGTTGCTTGCCCCGACGTTATCGCGGGCGGCACAAGAGTATGCGCACCGGTGTTGGTATAAGCTTGGACGTTCCCGTTCGCCGGGGAAGGCGTGACCGTGCCGCTCGATACTGTGCCGTTGTTATAAATAGTTGCGGTATAGCCTGCGCCGAGATTGGCAGCCCCGCCATTGACGAGAACACCGGATGCGCTGTTCGTGTTCTGACCTAGCGCAGTGAGAACGCCCGTCCCTGCTCCCGAAAGCCCCGTCGAGATCGGGAGGCCGGTTGCGTTCGTAAGCGTAGCGGCAGACGGCGTGCCAAGATTGGGCGTCGTGAAAACGGGCGAATTTGCAAGTGCAAGGACCGTCCCGCTACCAGAAGTTGAGTAAGATGTTCCCCATGCGCTTCCGGTTGAAACTGCTATCCCAGAACCAGGATAAACCGTACTGCCACCCGACGCAGCCCATCTGACTCCATTTGTTTGGCTGGAATTGGCGGTGAGGACGTAGGTATCCGTCCCGACCGGAAGGCGGCCATTTGCGCCGGATGTGCTGCCGACGATCAGATCACCTTTTGCCGTCATGGGCGACAGCGCATTGAATGCAGATGATGCCGTCGTTTGGCCGGTGCCACCATTGCTGATGGAGAGCGCCGTGCCGGACCAGTTGGCGTTATTTATGCTCGAAAGCGTCGCCAGCGAGCCGAGGGCGGGTGTGCCGGACAGGGAGCTGTATGCGCCCGACGCCGCAACGGACGCCAAGCCCGATACGTCTGAGGCTCCGATTGCCAGGGCGCCCTTGAGAGCAGAACTCGAAATTACACCGTAAAGGCCAGCGACTGAGACCACCTCGTTTGCGATGCCGTCGATCTTGTCCCATGCCGTGCCGTCGAAGATGATCGTGTCGCCCACACTCCATTGAGAAATCCCGTCAATCGCGGTCGTCCCGGCAACGCTGACTTTATAATAGTTGCCCTTCGTTCCGACCCCGCCGGCCAATGCGGGCGTGTTCGTGCTGGCGTTCCAGGTTCCCTGGTAAACCACGGCGCCAACAAGCGAGGACGGGATCTGAGCGATTGTGAGCTTTCCGCCGCCGTCAAGCGTGGCGATGCCGTTGTTTGTTCCCAATTGCCGGTCAACGTAAGCGGTTGTGGCAATGTTTGTCGAATTGTTGCCCGCGGCTTGCGTTGGTGCAGTCGGATTGCCCGTGAAAGCTGGCGAGGCGAGTGGCGCCTGCGAGGTATCGGACGGGTGGACGTGGTCGGCGCGTGCATAGGTGGCGGAGGAACCGATGGCCGCGGTGCCGTCCATGGCAGGCGTCGTGCTCGACGAAGCCGGGATCGCAGGCTGGTTGGACAAATCGTTGTAGCTTCCCGATGTGGCCACGGCCGCTAGCGTTGGCTTGTTCAAGATTTGCGCAACGCCGCTTGACGCATTCCAGTCGCTGTTAACCTGTGCTGCCGGGATCGTGGGCTTATTCGACAGATCCGTGTACGAGCCGGATGTCGCGACAGTGGCAAGTCCGTCGATCTTGGCAGCGCGCGCGCTGTCCAGAACGCCTGCAAGTGAGGATGTCGCGGCCGGAATGGTCGTGCCTGATCCGGTCGATGAAGCGATCGAAACCGTTGTAACTGTTTCCGTTACCGACAGGTTCGTTGAGCCTGATCCATTGCCACTCGGTGTAACTGCCCAGGTTCCGTCCGCTTTGAGAAACTTGTTCGAGAGGGAGTTCCCCGCAGCTGGCGCAGGGACAAGGCCCGAGGTGCCGCCTGAACCACTGTCGCCCGTGAAAACGACGATGGAGGTGGCCCGCACAATATTATCGTCTGGCCACGGCGAGACGGCCACGCCGGAGGTCGTCAAAACCTCCTTATAATCTGCGGCGGAGCCGAGATAGACATCCACTTGCAGCCGGCCAGAGCCGTCGAGCACGATGGGATTCGTGTTCAGGATGGTGCCCGCGCTGTCGGAATAGGTATTCTGCGGCGTGGTCGTGGCTGCGATGTAGTAGAACAAGCTTCCGAGGGCAAGCGGATTGCCGTTTCCGTTGAAGAACTGGTAGCCTTTTGGGTAGCGAAGGCGTGTACTCATTATTTCCTCATTTGCTTTGAGTAGCATAGCTGCTTAGCCAGAAATATCGTTTCTGCTCAGCAGCGCCTGTTCGAGAGCCGCTGGTGTTTGAAGGTGCTCGGTATGTTTCCGAGCATGCCAGAACACTGGGTTAGCCGGAGGATCCCACGTCCAAAAGAAAGGCGGGATTCCGCTCGTCAAGAATGCGAAGCCGACCGTCGTTGAGGCTTTCAAAGCTGCAATCGATGAGACCGTGAAAGGAGCGCGTGAATTAGAAAGCCGCGTGTCACTCCTTATGACAACTTGTACAGCCGTTGCGTTGCCGCTCACGGGCACATTGAGCGCAGAGACGGTCCCAAGCGGGCCGGTCGCATCACCCTTTGGACGTGACTTACTCCGGGTCGGGGGGACCCTGCCGAAGAGCTTTTGGGAGCCGCTTTAGTGCTGGCGCTCGAATTGTCCCAGAGGTTGCAACCTTCGGGACAGAATGGCCGAAGCGCAAGTTTCAGCGGACGAAGCATTTCGTGCAGAAGGATTTGGCTGGCGTCTTTATCCGCTGTGGTGAAGGCAGGTGCTTCGTTTGCCGATCTTTCTCCGGCCAGAGGTTGCGCTAAATCAGACTTTCTTCCAGAGCCTTCTTGAAATCACTCAACTCCTCAGGATTGAGGTCCGAAACGGCGGCGTAGGAGAAGCCTCCTCGCGTCCAGCTCAGGAGGTGATAACCCTCGGCGGTTTCCGGGACGGCTTGCTGTTTTCCTGCGGGCCAGACGAAAAGATTGATGACATGGCCGTGGCGCTTGTAAACAATCGCGGCCACCACCCGGCCGCCGATATAGTCGAGGCGGCCACCAATCAGCGGAAAGTCTTTCTTCGACAGGTCCACGACAGGAGGCGCGAAGTCAAGCTTTCCGAGGAACCAGGGCTTGACGGTGTGCTGATCGGAGGAAACCACATCGGTCAGGTGTGAAGCCAGCAGAGACCTCACATGCCCGGCGACGAGCTCGTCGTCGAGGTTCGGCGCCGGATTCTGGCTAGAGACGAAAATCAGAAGGCTTGCCGCCAGAGCCGCGGCCGAGAAGGCGATCCCCGCTTGTGGAAACCATGGTCGTGGTCTCGTTTGCCGGCCGCGTACCGATTTAAGAAAAGGCTCAGCTCGCACCGCTTTCTCTTCACCCTCGGCGGCAATCGCCGTTCGTATCCTGTCCCGCAGCGCTTGAGATGCATCGAAACGCAAGTTCCCATTTCTGAACAGCTTCTTTTGTCGAATGATTTCACTATACGTGGCTGCGCATGCACTGCAGCTGCCCAAATGCTCCTCCACCGCAAGCACATTCGCCGCGTCAAGCTCGCCATCGGCGAGACCGTGGAGAAGAAGCTCGCGATCAGGGCAAGGGTGGGAAACGGCATTCATCACAGAATTTCCTTTATCGGCAGGCGCTCGCAGTCCGCCGCAAACATCCTACGAGCTCGCGCAAGGCGAGACATGACGGTGCCCATCGGAACGCCGGTGATGTCTGCTATTTCCCGATAAGACATATCCTCGACATCCCGGAGAACGAGCACCTCACGGAATGGGTGCGGAAGGCCTTCGATTAGGGAGCGCATTGTGCAATCCACTTCGCGGCGGATCAAAATTGACTTAGGCGTTTCATCTTCCCGGGCTTCGATCCCATCTTGCTCAAACGGTGTGTCGGTTTCGCCGGAATTGCGTTTTGCGGACTTGTCACGGTCACGCACTTTCCAGGTCAGAAAGCAATTGCGGACAATGGTGAGAAGCCAAGCCCGAACGTTACTGCTGCGCGATTTATCGAAACTCCGGTAGGCTCGCAGGAGGGCTTCCTGAACAAGATCGTCGGCAACATCGCCGCGGCGTGCGAGATATCGAGCCAGTGTATAGGCGCTGTTCAGGTGCGTGAGTACTGCTGTTTCAAAGACGGCCTTCCGGCGGGCGAGCAATGCCGCTTCAAACTCTGACGCGTTTTCGGGCTTTTTTGCCATTTGCGGCATCACTCACGTTTTGTTTCTCCGCCTCATTGAGCTCTGGGTCGCAGTCACTCCTTCACAATGACTTTTCCTTGCATGTGAGGGTGAAGCGAACAGAAGTACTCATAGGTTCCCGGCTGGCTGAACGTGAAAGAAAACTTCTGCTCGGTGTCCATGGCCTTCGACCGGAATGCCTTGTTGCTCGCAACAATGGCATGAGGGATATCATCGTCGTTGACCCATGTGAGGGTTGTGCCGCGGTTGATCGTGATCTCCTGCGGCGTAAATGTGAAGTTATCGATATGCACGGAGGGCACAAACGCTTCTGCTTTCGCAACGGGGCCAAGACATACTGTGAGCGTCAGCACCGTCAGCGACCCAAAGAAAAGGATCCAAGGTTGGTTCGGCTTCATAGCTTTTCCTCCGTTCGGTTCAAAGCGCCGGATCAGCTGAAAGAGCCGTATCGATGATTGCAAGCGGCTTGCTGTTTGCTACAAATGTCACGTTTGCGATGCCGAGATAGTTCCTAAGCTCGCCGGCAGGCACTTTTTTGGGACCGGGCGACAAAGCGGTCCCCGGCGCAGGCTGAGGAAACGCTGTCGAGCGGGCAGTGTGGAAGACGGCATTGCCTTCGACTTTCTGCATGATCTGATGGATGTGCCCATTCAAGACAGTCAGCGAACCAAACCTCTTCAGGGTGGAAAACGCCTTCGCTGCATCAGTCGTACCCCAGCCCCACTCCGGATAGACCGTCCAAAGCGGGATATGCGCGAATACGACAATCGGCGTGCTGGAGGAAAGGCCCCCAACATCTTTTTCAAGCCAGGCGAGTTGCTCATCGCCGAGATTGCCTAAGCCGCCGGCTTTCAGGTCCATGACGTTCACAAGACCGATATAGTGGACGCCGTTATGATCGAAGCTCTGCCAACCAGCGCCTTTCGCATTCTTTCCGTACCGCTCGAGGTAAGATCGGCCGCGCTCGTCGTCGAGCACGTCGTGTTCGCCTGGAACGTAAAATACCGGGAGGCCAGCCTCCTTAATGAGCTGATCCGCATTGTCGAATTCTTCGTCCTTGGACAAATGCGAAATGTCCCCTGTGTGGATCATGAAAGCGGGCGTCACAGGGAGCGCTTTGACCTTTACGATAGCCTCTCTCAGCGTTCCTACAGCGTCCGGGTTGGCGGGTTTGTTAAATCCGATATGACTGTCGCTGATCTGAACGAAGGTAAATTCTTTGGGAGCGGGCGCCGCGTTTGCGACGTCGATCAACCCCTTTGTCAGAGGCACACCCCCGTTCAACGCCCAAAGGAGGCCCGTTCCGGCCCATGTCATGCACGTTAAAGCCTCGCGGCGGTCCAAAAGAACCTTACGCTGCCGTTCGTTATCATCCTTGATTGCCATGTGGTCCTTCCCGGTTACACTCATGGGATAGGACCTCTCGCGAGCGCGCTTTATTCCCGGCGCGATCGCTTTTTGTGCGAGAAAGTTGTTTGCGTATGCAGACCTCGGATTTTGCTGCCTTCCATGAAGCGGCGCTCGAAGCCGATGAGATTAGGCATAGCCTTCTCTTGAGCATCATTGGGCGTTTACGAGCTCAGCCGCACGAAGGCGAGATTAAGACTTGGACGCTTGGCAGGCCCGGAGCCTGCGCGGCGCAAACCCCGGGCTATCCGATCGTTCTAGGCGATCTGTCGAAGGCGGAGTGTCAAGCTTTTGCGGAGGCGATGAGCGAAGCGGACTTTCCTGGCGTTGTCGGCACTGGCGATACTGCGCTTTGGTTTGCCGAAAGGGCGCGCCAACTCGACGTCGAGTTCTCTGAGGGGATTCCCCAGCAAATCCAGGCCCTGCTGATGCCCCGCCAGGTGCCAAGCGTCCCCGGCTTCCCGCGCCAGCTTTCGCCCAAAGATTTCCGGCTGTTCCGATCCTGGGTCCACGCCTTCATCAGGGAGGCGGTTCCTTCCGATCCAGTCCCCTCCGACGAAACCTTGATGAATGACTTGCGCTCGCGCCGTCATTGGCTTTGGATTTACGAGGATAAGCCTGTTTCGATGGCCGCGATTACCCGTCGAACCAGGACTGTCGCTTTCGTCAATTCTGTTTATACACCTCCGGAGTACCGAAATAGAGGCTTCGGTGCTGCGATTACGGCCATCGTTTCACGCGAGATATTCGACGAAGGCCGCCGTGCCGCCTGCCTTTATACAGACCTCCGCAACCCGGCCTCTAACCGATGCTACGCCAAGCTCGGCTTCGTCACAGTCTGCAAAAGCTGGCTCTTTATCCGATCCAAGAAGGAAGAACCCGAAAGTCCGGTTTCGCCTAAGGATGCGCCGAGACCGGCTGATTAGAGGTCAGCCCTTTTGTTGCGGTCGCCGTGCGAGGCGCCGCCTTTGGCTTGTCGGCGAATTGAAAGACGTACCGCATCGCGTCGTCGATCGTTACCTCCCAGACTTTCCAACTGTGATCGCCGTCGACAACGCGTAGCTCGGCTTGGTCGGGCTGACGTTCAAACATGCGTTTGAAAAGAAGCGCTGTCTCGAAAGCAACGCCGAATTTGTCGTTATCTCCAGACACCAGGTAAAGTGGCACCCGGAACGTTTGTGCGAAGTAGCGGTCGAGGAGGGCAGGATAATTGTGGGCGTCCCAAGCTGCCTGATTGAACTGGCCATCCTGCGCGAGAAACGGCGGTTGGCTACGTGCTGCAGAAATCTTAGGCACTGATTCCGTGTAAACTGCGGGGCTCAAGGCTGCCGCCGCGGCGATTCGGTTTGGATAGCGAAGTGCAAAGCGAACCGCTCCATAGCCGCCCGCTGAAAGTCCGGCGACGAGGCGCCCGCCTCTGGTGTCGATGGTGCGATATCTCAAATCGACGGCGGGAACGAGGTCGGACCAGAACGCTGTCTCTGCCCTGTCTCTCGCGCCGTCAACCCACCAGCATCCTGGGCAGCCAGGCATGACGATAATCGCAGGAGGAATGGCGCCGCTTGCTATCAGCCGGTCAGCCTTCTCCCGTATATGGCCGCGCTCGGACCATGAGCGCTCGTCATCGCCAGCGCCGTGCAGAAGGTAGAGTACGGGATAATGCTGCCGCCCCCCCTCATATCCGTCGGGCAGATAGACCGTGTAGGGCATATCGCGCCCGAGGGCTTTGGAAGGAAGCGACTCCGTCCGGACGTCTCCGGCATAAGCAATGGATATTTGCCATGCAAAAAACGCAATAAATGCCCACCCTATTCTAGCCATAAAGAGATCCATTTTGCGCTCAAGCGTATCCCCGCATTGCGTTGGCTCGCAAAAGCCAATCCTTCCGCTCGCGGGTCAGGATATTCAAATCCACGCCGGAAATATGGCCAACGCAAAGTAGCACGAGCTGATCAGAAAAGCACCTTCAGGTGCGCAATCTTTAGGCGAATAGGAAAAAGTTTAAGCCAAGCGAATGTGAGCACTGGAGCCCGTGAAAAAATGCCAACCCATTCTATTGACAGCCTCGCTTCCACCCTCCTAGTTGATAGTCCGAGCGCTAAGCCTTCCGAAAATTGACCATGGCTATTTTGCCTATTTTGCGCGATGCAAGCGCCTACAGCTTCTTTTTTGATTTTGATGGCACTCTAACCGAGATCGCCGAAACCCCCGGCGCGGTCGTTGTCGAAGGTCGCGCGCGCGAAGCGTTGGAGATTCTTTTTGAAAGTGCCTCAGGCGCGGTTGCCATCGTGACAGGCAGGGAAATTGATTCCATTGACAAGTTCCTTACTCCGCTGAAGCTGCCTGTGGCCGGCGTCCATGGTTACGAGCGCCGGAACGGGGAGACCATGGTCTCGGCGACAGCCGCGGAAGAAAGTGCGGCACGCGCGGTCGCGAAAGTTCTCACATCCTTCGTCGATCACAATCCAGGTCTTCTGCTTGAGAAAAAACGAGGCGCGCTAGCCTTGCATTACCGTCTGCGTCCGGAACTCGAAACTTTCTGCCTGTCCCTGACCGAGGACCTTGCCTGCCGCTTTGCGGACGTGGTCTTGACGCGCGGGAAAATGGTGGTTGAGATGCGGCTGCACACGGCGACAAAAGGTACGGCTGTCGCCGATTTTCTTCAGGAAAAGCCTTTTAGGGACCGCCTTCCATTTTTTGCCGGCGATGACGTAACCGATGAAGACGCGTTCAAAACGGTGAATACTCTCGGCGGTATCACAGTCAAGGTTGGCCCCGGTGAGACGGCTGCGCGCGCTCGTGCAGCCAGCGTCGATCAGTTTCTCACCTGGCTTTTGGCGACGGCTCAATGCTCGAAGGAACCAAGGTAGGCATGGCGAATAATCTCGATCTTGGGCTTATTGGAAATTGCAGCATCAGCGCTCTCGTCGACAAAGAGGCGCGCATGGTTTGGTGTTGTCTTCCAAGATTCGATGGCGATCCCGTCTTTCATCAGCTTCTCGGAAGTGCGAGCCGCGATCCCGGCGACGGCGCGTTTGCAATCGAGCTTGTGGGCCTCAAAGGCTCCGAACAGACGTACCTTCCCAATACGGCTATCCTGAAAACCATTCTTCACGGCGAAAGCGGGTCTATCGAGGTCACAGACTTCATCCCTCGCTTTTACACTCGGAACCGGCCCTTCCGGCCACAGACCCTTATCCGGCGCGTCAGGGTCACCGAGGGAAGGCCACGAATCCGCATCAAGATGAGGCCTCGTTTCAAATATGGCGAGGTGTCTCCTTCTGTAACCTCCGGTTCAAACCACATCCGCTACTGCGGACCGGACATGACCCTGCGTCTGACAACCGACGCCCCTATCGACTACATTCTCAAAGAAACCTTCTTCAACCTGAGCGATCCTATTAACATTGTCATCGGGCCGGACGAGACGCTAACCAACAGTCCTCTTGGAATCGCCCGCGAATTTCAAGAACAGACGCACCTTTATTGGGTCAATTGGAGCCATCGGCTTGCGCTGCAACCCGAGTGGCAAGATGCCGTGATCAGGGCGGCAATCACGCTCAAGCTCTGTTCTTACGAGCCAACGGGCGCTATCGTCGCTGCGATGACAACAAGCATCCCGGAGGCGCCTGGCACAGGCAGAAACTGGGATTACCGGTTTTGCTGGGTCCGCGACGCTTATTTCGTCATCCGCGCTTTGACGAGTTCCGCAGCCGGCCGCACCCTCGAGAATTATTATCGCTGGATTATGAACATCGTCGCCGCTACGAACGGCCACATCCAGCCGGTATACGGCATCGCGCTTGAAGAAGCGCTCGTGGAACGCACCGCGGATTATTTGCCCGGATTTCAAAGCCACGGCCCGGTTAGCAACCGTCCAGTACGGATAGGCAACCAGGCCCACGAACACTTCCAGCACGACACATATGGCAATCTTATTCTCGGCTCAGCACAAGCTTTCATTGACAAAAGACTTTCGATTCGAGCGGGAATCGACGACTTTCGCAAATTGGAGGCCGTGGGAGAGCAGGCGTTCAAACTTCACGATGAACCCGATGCAGGCATTTGGGAGCTTAGATCGAGGGCAAGGGTTCATACATCGTCGAGCGTGATGTGCTGGGCCGCGTGCGACCGCCTAGCCAAAATCGCATCCTATGTCGGAGAGCAGGATCGGGTGACATTCTGGCGCCAAAGGGCTGATCTGATACAGGACAAGATCTTGAAATCCTCCTGGTCAGATAAACGTAAAGCTTTCGTCGAAAGCTTTGGCGGTGAGCACCTCGACGCCAGCGTGCTCTTGATGGGCGAACTCGGCTTCGTCGACGGGCAGGATCCGCGGTTCCTGTCTACAGTCACGCAAATGGAAAAGGTCCTGGGGCGAGGGCCTTTCATGATGCGTTACGAGGCCGCCGACGACTTTGGCGTCCCGGAGACGGCCTTTAATGTTTGCGCTTTCTGGCGCTTGGACGCTTTGGCTCGCGCTGGCAAAAAGGAGCAGGCCAGAGAAATATTTCAGTCTCTCTTGAACGCTCGCAATCATTTGGGGCTTATGTCTGAAGACACAGACCCTGTCACTGGCGCGGCTTGGGGAAACTTTCCCCAAACGTACTCGATGGTCGGTATAATAAACGGGGCAAACCGGCTGTCAAAACCATGGGAGGCATTCGTTTGAGCCGTCTCGTCATCGTATCGAACCGCGTCGCGGACCTCGATAATCCGGTTCAATCGGGGGGACTGGCGGTCGCCCTCGGAGATGCACTTCGGTCGATTGGCGGCATTTGGTTTGGATGGGACGGCAACATTGTCGAGGACGGAACGCCGATCGAGGTCAAAAGGACTGTCCAAAACGATGTAACGGTTGCCACCATCCCCATGACGGACAGGGACTACGAGGAATATTATCTCGGGTTCGCCAACAAGGTTCTATGGCCTGTCTGTCATTACCGGCTGGATCTCGTTCAGTTTGAGCCCGGTTACCTCGAGGGCTACAGGCGCGTCAACAAGGGCTTTGCGACTGCACTTGCGCCCCTTCTGCGGCCTGACGATCTTGTGTGGGCCCACGATTATCATTTGATATCGTTTGGGGCGGAGCTTCGCGCCCAGGGAGCACGGCAGCGTCTGGGTTTTTTCCTGCACATACCGTTCCCGCCTCCCGAACTGCTTCAGGCTGTCCCTGCCCATAACTGGCTTGTAGAGGCGCTTTTCCAGTTCGACGTCATCGGATTTCAGACGACGATTGACCTCGGAAATTTCCGGCGGTTCGTTGCCGAACATGTCGGCGGCAAAGTTTTTGACGATGGGCGGATGACGGCTTACGGCCGCACGATCATCGCTCGCTCATTCCCGATCGGCATCGACGTGGACGATTTCGCGGCAGCGGCGCGCACGCCCGAAGCAGCATCGCAAATTGAGAGGCTTAACCGCCGGACTATCGTGCGCTCCCACATCATCGGCGTCGACCGCCTTGACTACACGAAAGGTTTGCCCGAGCGATTCAAAGCGTTTCGGAAGTTGTTGGAGTTGCACCCCGAGCACGGGAAAACCGTTACCCTGATGCAGATCGCCCCCCCAACGCGGATCGAGGTGGAGGCTTACGCCAACATCCGCACCGAGCTTGAAGGGTTGTCCGGCTCCATCAACGGCGAGTTCGGCGACTTCGACTGGACGCCGGTCCGGTATGTCCACCGCTCCATGCCGCGGGACACGCTCGCGGCCCTTTTCAGAGGCAGTGAAGTCGCGCTCGTCACACCGCTCCGGGACGGAATGAATTTGGTGGCGAAGGAGTATATAGCGGCTCAGAATGAAGAGGATCCCGGCGTCCTGATCCTCTCCAAGTTCGCGGGAGCGGCGGAAGAACTCGGAGAGGCGCTCATTGTGAACCCTTACAATATCGATGATATGGCGAGTGCCATGCAGACTGCGCTTCGCATGCCGATCGAGGAGCGCAAAGAGCGGCATTCGGCGCTTCTGCGCCGCATTAAGACGCACGATGTTGCTTCCTGGCGCAAGAATTTCCTCAAAGTACTCAGTTCCCGCGTGCCGGAGGCCGTATCGTGAGGTGGCGTCTTATTTCCGATGTCGGCGGTACGAACGTCCGGTTCGCGCGCGTCATTGAAGACGACAATGTGGTCGATCGCTGTTCCTATCCCGTTTCCCGGTTCGAAAGTTTCCTGGATGCGCTTCGCGCTTACGCGGATGAAAGGGATGGGGGCTTATCCGGCTGCTCAGGCGCAGCAATAGGAGCAGCCGGGCCGGTCACGCTGGGGGGCGCTCATCTTACGAACATTCCCTGGTCCATTCACGAAGCGGAAGTCGCCAACGAGATCGGCGCGCCCTGCACGCTTGTGAACGATGTTGAGGCTGCTGCCTATTGCCTTCCTGGGCTCGCGAGTAGTGAGTTCCTCTTAATTGGTGACGTTGCGCCCAAGCTTGAGACTTCGCATCGGCTTCTGGCCGCGAACATCGGAACAGGATTCGGGGCCGCAATCCTTGTCAGGACGCCTGCCGGTTGGTTTTCCTCCCCAAGCGAAGCTGGGCATATGTCTCTGCCTCTGCCGGAAGCTCACGAAGCAAGCTTACGGCCCCGTTTCAAGTCGGTCGAGGATGTCCTGTCTGGACGTGGGCTTGCAAATCTTCATAGCGCTCTTGGAGGCGACGACGAGGCCGAACTCGAAGCGGCAGACATTTGCAGCCGCGCGTCATCGGACCCGAAATGCGCATCCACGCTCAGCTTTTTTACCCAAATCGCCGGCGATGTCCTCGGCAATCTCGCCCTGGCGGTTGCTTCATGGGATGGCGTGTTTCTTTTCGGTAGTGTCGCGAAGGGTTTTGTTCACGTGGCCGACCACGCCCGATTTCGCGGCGCCTTTGAAGACAAGGGCGCAATGGTTGAATGGATGAAGCGCATTCCCGTTGCCCTCGTCGAAAAGCAGGACGCGGCGCTGTTCGGGCTAGCCGCGCTTCCGATTCGGCCGCAACCTTGAAGGCACGTCCTGCCGCGGCGATTGTGGCCCGGCTCCCCGAATTTGCCCCAAATAAATGCCCTGTTGCCTTGATGGGGACACGACCTTGGCCCAAGCCTCCCACATTTCTCAGCCGATTGAGGGAGTACGGCTTCAATGTCAGAAACTCTGGCGCCCATTTCAGACACTCGGGCGGCGTATAATCCCGCAGCCCACAATGCGGCGCGGGTCTCACGAGTTCGGCTGCTCATTCGAGCGCTCGGCGTCTCCTTTTTCAGCATTCTCAGCATTTGTATTGCGTTCTATGCATTCTACGAACTTCCTCAGGCGCAGGACCTTCTGTTCGATGCCCGCCCCTATTGGATTCAGGAGGCCATCTATTGGACAGGCTTCTACGCGATCGGCATTTTCATATGGGCGTTGCCGCTCGTCTTCTCGGCGCGCCTGCTCCTCCTTCAAAACTTCGACGTGATCGGCATCGATACTGAAGAGCGGTTCAAATTTTATATTTTCCGGTTTCCAAGCCTCTTTGTTGTCTTCGCCTTTGCCGCTGTTCTTGTCGGCGTGGTTGCGGCGGCGGATAATCTCCCCATACCGTTGCAGGACGGCGGAAACAGGTACGAGGCCCCGATCCGAAGCCTTCTCGAAGGCCATTTGGTTACGCTTCTGATAGCAACGGCGGCGGTTCTCATCCTTGTCATCCTCCGCGATCTTTTCCTTCGCGGCTACGACCGGTCGATGATGCGACTTGAGGTCAACGATCCCGAGGGCTTCAAAAAGTCTCTCATCCAAGTCGAAAGAATTACGCGGAAGCCGAGCCGGAGCCTGGATGATCTCGATCTTCACCTGACAGCGCTGAAGCCCGATTTCCTGAGCATGGATACGTGGGTCGCTGCCCAGCGGGTCAAGACGTTCATGTGGCGCTATTTGGTTCGACTCACCTGGTTCCTACTCCTCCTCGTGGCGATCCATTTTCTGTCCTATTCCGAGATGGTCCAGCGGTTCTTTTCGCTTCCCGATTTCTCTTCCAATCCAAGCCTTCAGTTCTTCCTGCATTTCATCGAGGATACATTCTCTCTCAAGCGCGCCTCGTTTCTCTTCGTTGTTTTTGGCGCGTGGCTGCCATTCGTCACAATCCTTGCCCTGCTCTCGAACCGCTATCAATTTCCCTTCATCGCAGTGCTTGCAATAACGGTGGTGAGTCTCACGCTGTTTATCGGCGATGGTCACGATATTCGCGTGATGACAATATCGAAGGATCAACAGCCTTCGCTGCGGCCCGTTAGCTTTGCTGACGCCGTCAAGAGCTGGAAGGCGTCCAGCGGCTGGGACGCTAAGGGCTGCGAATGGCTCGCGCCGGATGCGTCTGCTCTTGCGAATTGCCCGCGCCCGATCATCGTCGCCGGAGAGGGAGGCGGCAGCCGCGCCGCATTCCTATTGGCGAGCGTGCTTGGCGCTCTTGAGGACGAAAGCCTCGACAAAGCGAAACATCCGTCCGCCCGGCCGTTCCATCAGCAGCTTTTCGCGATCTCCAGTGTGTCGGGCAGCTCTGTCGGAGCAGCCTTCTTCATCAGCGCCCTGAAAGCTCAGCCGGCGGTGAACGTGGAAGATTTGAAAAAGGCTCTCTACCGGCAAAGGCTTTGGTTCCCCGTCGTCGCCACCGCCAATCCCGATAAGTCTAACGCGAACACGACGGACGGGCAGGTCTCCAGAGAATTCCTCACCGACTTCATCACCTATAAGGATGCGCTGCAAGCTACGCTGTCGAACGATTTCATATCGCCGGTGGCAATCGGCTACCTCGCTCGGGATGTACTCATGCTATCGCGCATTCCTTTTGTGCTCGATCGCGCGGGCGTACTCGAGACATCATGGGAAGATGCGTTCAACGGTGTTTACGGAACGACAAGAGAGACCTCGCCCTTATCTGCACCACTGCAGGCTGTCGCGCCGGCGCCGGGAGGCTGGACGCCCCTCCTTTTTCTCAACGCGACCTCAAATGAGACTGGGCGCCGGGTGATTGTGACCCCTGTAAAAATGACCGAGCCGACCGGTTCGGGCAACGCGCTGTTCATAGACGCCTACGACCTTCATGAGCTGCTGTGCTCGCCTTACCTCGATCCCAAGACCAATACCTATCCCGAAATCAGCACCCTCGACGAAATTGCCCGTTTTCTTCCATTGCATTTCAGCCCGGTTGCGGGCGCTCAGTGCGATAACAAGAAGCCGACATCGATCGACATACGATTGAGCACAGCTGCCGGTACAAGCTCTCGATCACCCTTCGTGTCGCCTCATGCGAATATTCGGGATCGGCGGGCTCAGATTACCGACAGCGTTGTCGATGGCGGCTTTTTCGACAACTCCGGAGGCGTCACCGCGATGGAAATCGCCAACGGTTTGAAATCGGTGGACAAGAGATTGAGGCCATTCATCCTTCAGGTTTCCAGCGAGCCGGATTGGTTCAAGGACACAGAAAGCTGCGGTTCGAATGGAAACTCAGGCGACAGGCCGCAAATTCCTGACGAAGCCGATTTCCGCCCGCTGGGTTCGATAACGGACCTTTTAACGGTCAATTCCACCCGGATTGCGCGTAGCTATGAAACAATCCTGGAGCTTCCAAATCAAGCAAGCGGCTTGAATAATGGCGTACGCTCTGAGGCGCAGATTTATATTTGCCCACAGCAGAGAGAAAGCTTCCTCCTCAATGAGTTCTGGAAGTACACCGAAAGCGATGAAGCGGCGACGCAACAAAAACGCGCGCAGAACATTCGCAAAAAGGCTCGGCAGCAGGCCCAATACAAGAGCGTGGCATTGAGTTGGTGGCTGTCTCCGCCCCTGCAGGCTTTTCTCGATGGGCAAATCTATTCGAAACACAATCTGGCGGAGCGTGGTTGCGTCATCTCGCTACTTGAGGATGGCCAGCCTGGCAAACTCTGCCGATAGGCGATAAAGGCCAACTGGACCTCAAGCGGCTTTCGGCGTAGCTGCTTGCGTTGCTCGGCTAATCAGCCGTGAAAGTGCATTGGCGATTGAAACGGCCGTCTTGTCGATCCAGGCGAGCACCGGATTTAGCATTTGCAGCGCCGCGAGATGCGCCGCAATGACCCCTATCGCCAGTGCGATAGAAACCAGGGGCGTAAACTCTGGCCATCGTATCTGCTGGATGTAGGGCGGCAAAAACGTGGCCACGAAGCCATTGATGATGAACAGGTTCAGGCTGTTTCTTCCCGTGTAAGCGAAGAGTTCCGAGCCGCGGAAGCGGGCAAGCCCCGCGCTCAGGCACACGACGGCAACCGAGCCAAGGAGCGAGGAGAGGAAGAAGAGCGGCAGAAAACCGTAGCTCCCTCCGAACATCCGTATGCCGAATGGAGCCGTTCCATAAAGTTGGCAAGGCCCGCTGAAAGAGAAAGAACAGCCGCTGTTTAACGGCGCCAGCACAATGACGGCGGCAAAAAGCGGAATGCAAAGCCAGACGGGCCACCGAACTTGCCACTGTGAAAAGAGATAACCCAGCGCGAAGAAAGAAAGGCCCGGCATCCATGTCCTGAACAGGAAGTAGTTCGGGGCATCGAAATAGACCACCACCGCGGTTGCAGCCATCGCGCCGAGAGCAATGGCGAGTGCGGGGATGCGTTGAAGCAGGATGTAGGCAAGGAACTGCACGAAACAAAGCGCGGTGAGAAACCACAGCACGCCGACGGACCAGCAATAACCTTCAAGGATCGGGTCAACGACATAGACCGCGGCGTCCCAAACCGAGCGCGTGGCTTCGGGCGCGTAGCCGAACGACATGGCAAAGACCGCGCCGATGATTTGCACCACCCAGGCCAAGGCAAGCAACCGCAGCGACCCGCGAAGGGCATCGGGCCAAGCCTTTTTCGGCAGATTGCGGTTCACCGCCCCCGATACGAGAAAAAACAGCATCATGTGGAAGGAGTAGATCGTTTGCCACTGAACGGCTGCCAACTCCATCAACGGTTGCCCGAGCGCGGGATTGGCTGGATAAATCGGCTCAAGCAGATGGCCATAGATCACGAGCATCATGCCGATGCCTCTCGCAATATCCCACGTCGCGTCGCGCGCCGGCTTTTGAGTTTCAGCCATCACACTGTCCTTGGTTGATCCGCCTCCCTTATAGTTGAAAAGCTCTCCGGCACCAGCAATTAGGGCTGCAAGGCTACCGCCCCTTCCATTGAGGCGTGCGCTTTTCGAGAAAGGCCGACATGCCCTCGCGGAAATCGTCGCTCATGTAGCACATCAAGATCAGGTCCTGGTCCTGCTCCTGGGACTCTTGGGCTTGCATCCGAAGAAACGCCTCTTTCGTAGCCCGAAGCGTCAACGGAGCGAAGCTGGCGATTTGGCTGGCCAACTCCGTGACCCGCGCGTCGAGAGCCGCGCGATCCTTAACGACCTCCGTGAGAAGTCCAATTTGCAGAGCCTCCTTGGCCTCGATCAAACGGGCGGTGAAGATCATGTCCTTGACGCGAGAGGGACCAACCAGGGCCGCCAGCCGTGCAAGATTTTTGACCGACAGGCAATTGCCAAGCGTGCGCGCGATAGGAAAGCCGAATTTCGTATCCTCGGTGCCGATGCGCAAATCGCAGCAGGACGCGATAGCGCCGCCGCCTCCGGTGCATGCGCCTGCTATCGCGGCAATGGTCGGAACCCGGCAGCTTTCAAGGCCACCAAGAACGCGGTCCATAAAGACTTCGTAGCCGAGCGCGTCGCCGGGCGTCTTGAAATCCTTGAAAAGCGAAATGTCGGTGCCCGCCGAGAATGCTTTCGCGCCGGCGCCGGTTACGATCAGGACCCTGACGGAATCGTCCGCATTCACAACCTCGCAAGCCTGCGCGAGCTTCTCGTACATCGCGAAGGTGCAGGCATTGCGCGCTTCGGGCCGATTGATGGTGATCCGGGCGACGCCGCCACTCACGTCAAAGAGAAGATCCTGGGTCTTGCTTTCAATTGTCATCCTAAGCTCGCGTCAGCAGCAGAAATCACGGGCGATCCTGTTCGCCGCGCACAACAGCCTGACCGATTAGCCCGCTCCTGTCACGCCCAGACAAGCCGAAAAAACGAAATTCGAAGACGCCAGGCAGATGCCCCTCAATCCGTTGAGGCATATTTCGATTGACGGGGCTGCTGCTGCCACGTTCAATATACAGAAGATACGCCCAAGCTACCGTCGCCTTCCGCGACGCCCCGCCCGGGCTGACGCGACAGGTCGATGAATGGTGGCGCTCCCGTCATTGCTCCTTGTGACAGGAGCTGTTTTGCTCGGCATTTACCTTGGCATTGTCTATCTCCGGGGCGTGCGTCCGAAGCGCCTCCTGCTTGGCGCCCACATTCTCATGGGCCTGGGGGCAGTCGAGCAGCTTGCGCTCCTGATTCATGGAACTCCAAGCGGGGCGATGGCGACTGAATCGCTTGTCAAAACAGCCGCAGGGCTATTCGCGCTTGCAATCTTTTCCGGGTTCACCGCTCCGCTTATCGCCCAATCCACGCGGAGGCAGAATGGGGAACTCATGCTTGCCGCGCATGCCGGATTGGGAATTGCCGGTTTCGTCGTGTATCTCGCGTGGATTTCTCATATGTGAGATTGCGGAGTTCCCTTAAGAGTTTTCCGTTTCATCCGGTGCTGCCTGAGAAAACGGCGTAACTCCCGATGCGGCAATTGCCGCGGAACGGCCTTTCTCGAAGTCCTCATAGCCAAC
Organism: uncultured Alphaproteobacteria bacterium; assembly: GCA_963839435.1. GTDB lineage: Bacteria > Pseudomonadota > Alphaproteobacteria > Rhizobiales > Rhodomicrobiaceae > Rhodomicrobium. The sequence goes on along the minus strand of CAWIVD010000024.1, from coordinate 28,443 downwards.
GGGATCCACCCCATGCTGCTTGAGCAGATCGATCATTGCCGCCCACTTCTCCGGCGTGTCCGATAGGACCGCAGCATGGCCGATGGCGCTTCTCAGAAGCTGGTCCTGGACAGCTGGCGGAAGAGTCGCGGGAGGCCGACCCGATGGTGCAAGGGCGTTCTGCTGCTGGAACCGCTGACGGGGTGAGATATCCGAAATATCCAAGTGAAGCGTCATATCAGGAAGCCTTTTGTTGAGTGCCGTAATAGTAGTTCGCGAAGTTGTTCGCCGCGCCTGAGAGTGCGTTTCCGGTGTTGGAAAGGCTTGCTCCCTGATACTGGCCGGCGATGTTATTGGAGTTGCCCTGGTTGGAAGCGCTGGTCGTGCTTGCTGAGGTCAACGCATTGGCGGAGTTCGCACCGAGCTGTGCGCCCTGGAAAAGATCCTGAAGTCTTGTCTGATATTGTTGAGAAAGCGCATTTTGAGAATAACTCTGGAGCGCCGCAAGCGTATTGCCGGACAGACCCATCCCTTGCGCCGCGTTTTGCGCCTGGAGCTGCTGCAAGCCGTAATTCACGCTGGATTGAAATCCTGGGTCGTTTTGGAAGTTGTTGTAGTACGCTTGCTGCGCCGCTGATCCATTCGTCCCTGTTGCATTGTTATACAGGTTCAAAGCATTCTGCCCGCTTTGCATAAAGGGCTGCTCATAGCCCACGGCCTGATTGAAACGCTGCTGCTGCAGGGCCGCCGATTGTTGAGCAGCATTGGCTGCTGTTTGCGCCCCGAAGTAATTGCCAAGCGCGGACGCTGCGCCGCCTAGGAGGACGGGAAGGGCTGCTTCTGCCATGGGAGATCCTTTGAATAGACGGTTTCGAGAGGCTGATAATGAAGCCGTTCGAGGAGGGTTAGCGTTCGGTCCTGCCGCCCGGCTACAATGATGCGGCGAGCGCCTTTTTCTTTCGCCCACGATTCGAAGGCTCGAAGGAGATGGGCGCCGTATCCCCTCGCGCCGGGGATCGCGTACCAGGCGGTTTTGAACGCGGTCGGCTCGCCGGTGAGGTAATGCGGGGCGATCATGCCGGCAGAGACACGCGGCGATGGGATCACCCGCGGCAAGGTAGACGCGGTTTTCATCGCTAACATGGGAGATAGCAAAGCCAGCAAGCGTGCGCGGACAGGCTTCGCGTCCCCCCTCTTCATCGTAAAAGCGCAAGCCAAGTTCGACAAACCGCACGACATCGTCGAGCGTGGCGCGCCGCACAAGCGCACTCATGTCGCGAGCCGGTTCTGCGAACGCAGCACCGCAAGGAGCGCGTTGATCGCATTCGCGGCCTCCGTCGTTGTGGGGTCGAGGGAAATGCTGGCGATCGGGTCGCCCTGAATGAACTCGATACCCTCGAAAAAGTCGCGATATTGCTTGTCGAGCTTGCCCGTTGCCGGATCGATAATATAGGGGCTCAACGGGGAGTAAGTGGTTGCAACTGCCATGCTATCGAGCTCCTGAGGGAGAGCGTAGGTGGAAAGTTTTCCGCCGATCCACTGGCCAAAGATCCAGTTGGGACCGTCGCTCCAGACCGACGTGTACAATGGAAAATAGGGGTAGGGCCTTGCGTCCCAGGTGTAGATCATCACGCGGGTGAGATCGACCATGCGCCCGGAATAGAGAGTGCTCTGCGGATTGCGGTCCTCGGTGAATTCGGGATCGCTTGGGTTGAAAAAGCGCAGCATGGAGTCGAGATAGCGCCGCTGAATGAGATAATCGGACGTGCCATCTGAGAAGTAGGGAACCGCGCTTTCAGAGGATTTCGGATCGTAGAAGACGTTAGGCTGGTTCGAGCCTTTGTTAACCGAAGGACATCCGAGTTCGGTGAACCAGATGGGTTTCGATTGCGGGACCCAGGTTGTCGGCGACGAACTTTCGGCGCCGCCAAGCCTGTCGAAATGCTGGTTCGACCACCAGTTCCAGATGTCCTTGTAGCGGTAAATCCAGGGTTTGTTATACGCGCCGTCCGTAATCGGCGAGCGGGTCTGCGAAGTCCGGTCAGCCTGGCTTGCATAATACCAGGCGTAACCTTCGCCGCCCTGGACGTTGCCCATCAAATAATCGTAGTCCGTGATCGCGGTCAGCGTCCCATCCGGCTTCACGACTTCGTCGATGTTCGGGGCCGTGTCGCGCCAGTCGGAAAGCGGCCAGTAATTATCGAAGGCGACCGCGGCAATATTGGAGTCGGACCAGAGCGGATCGAGATGAAAGGACACGTCGCCCGATCCGTCCGGCGGCTGATGGCCAAACCACTCGGACCAGTCCGCTGCATAGCTCAACTGCGCGTTGGGCAGAATGGCTTTCACGTCTGCGGCAAGCTGCACGAGCGCCGATACGAATGGATAACTGCCTTCTGCGTCCCGCAGCCAGGTCAGGCCGCGAAGCTCCGTGCCGAGCAGAAACACATCCACGCCGCCTGCGCTCGCGCAGAGATTGGCATAATGCAGAACAAAATTCCGGTATTGCGCCGCGAAAGATGCGACCTCCGTGGCCACCTCCGGGGATTTGTCAGCCGTCGCATATTGCTTCGTGATGCGCCCGCGCCACGGATAAACCGCCTGGCCCGTGCCGCCGCTCAATGGGTCGGGCAAAGTGTTCCCTGCGGGAATATCCATCAGGATGAAGGGCGTGAGGCAGACTTGCAGGCCCCTCGCCTTGAGGTCCCGGATCGCCGCCGCCACAGATTGATCGTCCGGCGTCCCGCCAAAGGCTGCGCCGCCGTTCACGGTCGAAACCAGATGCGCCGTGTCCCTTTGCAGGCCGTTGCACCCCCACTCGTGGGGCACTTCGCCAAAGTCTGGCCGCGTGACGCCGGGCGTCAGCGTGCATGAGCCCGCACGCAGGTCGTTTCCGTACCAGGCGACGTAGAGGTTAACAAGGTTGCAGTTCGTAAGCTGATTTTGCAGGCTGTTGAGCGAGTTTGCCCAATCGCAGGCAGCGCCGCCAATTCGGCCTGCGCTCACGGCCTGGCTGTATTGGATGAGCCATTGCGAGCTGTCATAAACGCTGTACGCATTCTCCGTCGCGACAAACTCGACGCCCGTTGTAATCTGATCGCGCAGCACCTCGTAAGGAGCATAACCCCATTCGGTTGCCGCCGGGATCATGGTCACCGCCTGGATCGCATTGGCGAAGGCTGTCTCGTCTGCATCAAAGCCCTTTTGAATCCAGCCCTGCGCTACAAATTCGCTGATAAGCCCATTGGCTGTTGCCGCGACTTGCGCCCAGGATGCGTCCGTCGCCAGATCGGGAATAGCGGGGCCGACGCGGCCCTTGAACTTCGAGAAAAAGGCGCGCGTGTAGTTGTCGATCTTGCCGTCCGGGCCGATCTGAAACCCGAAGCGGCTGAAGAGATTGGATTGTCCGCTCATGCGAGAATAGGCCTCACGCGCGCGTCTGCGTTAAGGATGCCTCGCATCACTGGCGAGGAGGACGAAAGCCTGAACGTCCGTCCTGCTCTGAGCGTGGCGCCAAGCTGGTGGAAACTTGCCACCGCAGATCGTTGTCCGACCTGTCCGAGTAAGGCGATGCGCCCTCCCGTCCAGGTATTTCCTCCGTCGTCCGACCAGTCGAGCATCAATTTCGGGTTGTCGGCGTCCGCAGCGCCTCCCGTTACGCCCACGCCGGGGATGATGTCCACATCGAGCTGGTCAATGATCAGGCCTTTCGGGAAGGCGTGCACGGGCGCCGATTGCGCCAGAAATAGATAAGGATTGCCGCTTTCGGTCTCGGAGCCGTCGTCGAGGACGTGAAGGCTCGCATCCTGGCTCGATCCGATCACGACCTTGCCGTTGAACGACACGAAGCCTTGCGCGAACCAATTCATCAGGCCGCCGCTCTGACGCTCGTGCCAAAGCCCTGTCGTGAGGTCGAACTCCCATGTCCAGTAGGGGCTGGTCACGGCATAAAAGTCGTGACCGTTGAAATGCGTATAGACGGCGCTCAACGCTCTTCGCTCGTCCCATGTCAGGTTCGAGATGGCGCGTTCGAGTGCGTGGGTTGAAATGCGGACCGGTTCGGAAGCCGTAAGCTGCCGCACCATTCCGTTTTGATCGACCCAAAGGAGCGCGTCCGCCACAGTCGCGACCGTTTGCTCCGCAATGCAGCCAATGTCGACGTCGGCGCGGATGGGCGCAAAAGCGAAAGGCGTGGTGCCGGCGTCCTCCCAGATTTCAAGGCTCGAACTCGCCGAGCGCGATGAGTGCGCCGCGATGCGTCACAATCCGCCGAAGGCCGTCGGCTCGACTGGAAACAGTTGCATAGGCGAGAGCGTTGACGGTTAGAGCATCGTTCAGATTTGTCTGAAATATGCGGCCATCCGGAATGGAGAAGACAAGATATCCATCGAGAAAGGTCACACTATTCGGAGCAGGGAGGCTCGAAATACTGGGTTGGGAAATCGCGTTCGCCCCCGTGTCGAGGACATAGTAAACATTATCGGCGATAATGCCGATCTGTGGGTTGGTTTGCTGATTGGCCGCCATGATGACCATGGAACCGCCGGCGATCGTTCCCGAAACCGGCGTGGCGTTGCCTTGATCGTCGAACAGCGCAGCGGCCGTTCCGGCGACCACATAAAGCCCCTTGCCGTAAACATAAAGCATGCCTCGGCATGGGCCATTGAGACCTGTCGTCCCGGTATCGAAGCGCGAGGTTCCCGGCACGCCATAGATCGGAAGCGGCGACTTCGCCGCTTGGCCTAAAGCCTCTGCATAGCCATTCAAAAGACGCTGTTTCGATCCGAACCCGCTCTTGTCGGGGTTCGATGTATGCCCGAATTCGACTGCGACCATAATTTGACCTGCCATGTTAGTCGTGGCCGGGCTTGACCCGGCCATCCAGACTGAAATCGGAGCGGGATTGCGCTGGATGGCCGCCCACGTCGTTGATCCGGGGATCAAGGGCGGCCATGACAACAACTGTGTTAACGAAACCCGTATCGCCGAAGGCTCGGCATCCAGGTCAAGCCGATGTCCTGGCCCGCGCGCGGTGCTACAACGTAATAGGCCAGCAACGCCGCGTAAGCCTTCTCTGCCCGCTTTTGCGTGGAGGCCAGCGCTTCGATCCCGCTCGCGGACGCCAGTTCCACGGCAAGGATCGCTTTCGCTCCTTCCACGAATTGAGGAAGAAACGGAAACGCGTCATTGAGGCTGAAGGAAAGGGCTGCCGGAGCAGGCGGTGTCGCGGTGTCGCTCGGGCCGTAAGGCGGATAGGCGCCCGCTGTGTCCGACACGACGCCGTCTATGAAGCCGCTCGTGAAAAAGTAGTCGTCGAGATCCTGACTGGGAGGATTCGGACCGCCTGGAAAAATACCATCGGCGGCCCAGGCGTTCAGCATGTCGTTGTATGCTGCAAGCCCTGCCTCTGCGCGGCCAGGATCGAGGTCGGACCCAAGCGGCAACAGGCCAACCCGGCGGTAGGCGCCTGCTATGATGTCACGCGCGGTTGTCATGCAAAACCTCGATAATGGCCTGTTTGAGCTGGGCCTTCGTCCAAGTGATCTCGCAACGGACGCCGCAATCGGACGCCATCTGCTTCAATTGCTGGCGCGACATGCAGTCCAGCTTCTCCGTTCTTGAAAGCTCTGGATTTTGCTCGTCGCCGGCTTCCCCTGGCTGGGGGAAGCGCTGCCAGTCTTCTCCTTCCGGGACATCATCGGTGTGACCGAAAAGGCGGGCCTCGCCTCTCCGGTACATCCACAGGCGGGTATCGCCGCTCATTACTGGCCTTTCATGAGGCCAAGCCCGACGAGCGTCGCCCGGATCTCATTCAGAAGCGTGACGATCGCTGTTGCCTGGGCCTGGCTGTAGCCATAGGGCGTCACATTTGTGGGTGCAGTTGTCGGTACGGTCGCTTGCGCCGAGCCCGAGCGCTGGGTAACTGGGGTTGCGTTATAGAAAGCGATGAGGTCGTTTGCGCTTTGGCCGAGTACGTTGCCGTCGGGGTTGCCGTCGGAAATCTGTCTTACGGTCATGGGGTATCTCCAGAATTGGCATGGTGCGTCATCCCGGAAAGCGCGCGCGCTTATCCGGGATCATTCAAAATCGAAACCTGCGAACTAAACGGTCCCGGATAATGCCTCCGGCATTTCCGGGACGACGACGCCGCTAGTTGGTGGAGCCGGAGATGCGCGTCGCGAGGTCGGGGTAGATCGGCTTCACGCCGTAGAGAATATCGAGACGCCACATGTTGACGTCGTTCACGATATCGTAGTCGCAGATCACCCGGATCGAGAGACCCTTGTAGCTTTGCCTGGCCTTCTTGCTTGCGCCCTCGGGCAGTTCCATGGGCACCATGCAGAGCGCAAAGGCATTCTCATGAAACACAAGGTTTTGCGGGTAGGTGGCTCCGGCTGTACCCATGAAGGTTAGCGCCGCGTTCTGGGCGGGGGCTGTGCTCACCGACTGATACTGGCCTGAGACAATGATCGCAGGCGCTATCGTGACGGCATCGGCGTTGCCGGTTGCGGTGACAGCTGCGCCCACGACGAACTGCTGCAAGTAAGGCAAAGGCTGTTTCGTGACGGGATTGACGGCGTACACACCCGCTATGGTGAAAACGTCGCCTGGGTTGAGTATCGAACCCGTCGTCAGGCCATCGACCAGAATGACGGTCTGGTTCGTGTTCATCGATGCCAGGTAGGTCGTGACGCCAGTATTTGTGACGCCATTCGCGGATGCGGTGGCGGAAATGACCGGCGTTCCGGCGTAGGAGCCGACCGTATAGTTGATGACGTTTTGCGACGCGTAGCAATCGGTGTTGCCGACCATGGGCAGCTTCGATTTCTCGAGCGCGGTCTTCGCGACTTCCGGCACAAAGAGACCCGTGAAACTGGATGCCATGCCGTAGAAATCGGCTGGCGACAGGCAGGCAGTACGCGGTGCAGGCACGGCCATTTCATCGAGCCGCTGGGGCCCCTTGATGAAGGACTTGTAGCCTGAAAGCGTCTGCCCCGGCGTGCCGACCCAGTTCCACACATATTTGTGCATCGACAGGATGTCGAGATCGACCTGGTTTGCGAGCGCAATCATGGGATGCTTCAGGTAACGCTCGGCGAAACGATCGATGGTGAGCGTCAGGTCTTTGGTGGGAAACCGCAGATCCACGCCGCGCTGGGTGTTGATCTGGATTTGGACCTTGCCTTCCGTCGCGTCCTGCATCTGGGCGACCGGACCGGTGCGAATGGCGTATTTGACCGGCCTGCGAATGGTGAGCGTATCGCCGATCTTCGTCTCGCCGAACTCCGATTCGTAGGCACGGTAAGCCATTTTCGCCGCAACGAGGTTGTTGTCGAGCTGCATCAAGCCTTCCTTGGCGATGATGCTGGGGGTGAGTAGCGATGAGGCCATTTGGTGCAGTCTCCTTGGTGGATGGGGAATCTCCCCTCACGCCAGCCCTCTCCCGGGCGAACTCGCCTTGGCGAGTTCGCAACTTAGGATGACCGCATCCGCTCGCGGACGCGGACACCGCGGAGTGGCAAGCTCGCCGGGGCGAGCTTGCATGGGAGAGGGACAGGGTGAGGGGTGTGAGGCGTACAGGCTAGGCGCTAAAATCCGCGGGCGCGGCGGTACTCTTCGAAATTCATGTCTTCGAGCCGCTTGCCGGCGCCGCCCGAGCGGCCCGAGAGGGTGCTGACGGGTTGGGGTGCGCGGCTGACTGAGGCTTGTGCCGTGCCATCCACCCGCGTTTCAAGGCGAGCAATTGCGGTCGCCTGGGAAACGGCGGAGAGGCTTGCAATGCGGGCGGCCTCGGCGGGGTTCTTGCCGAGATAATAGGCGATTTCCGCACCCCGGCCCGATTCCCGGATTGCGTCGGCCATCACCGGCGTCACGGTAAGGTTCGGGTTTTGGACGACGGCATCGAAGTCCGGCACCTTCTCGCGGAAGCCGGCTGTCGATTCCGCCCAGGCGTCCTGCGCCGCTCGTGCCGCGATCTCCTGCGCTTGGCTCGCCTGACGCGCCAGGATTTCGGCCCCGGCCTCACGCACGGCCTGCTCGGCAACAGCGCGCGTGTAGTCTTCCGGGGCGCGATAATCCTGAGGGCGGCCGGCGCTTTGGGAGCGATTTCGAAGCGCGGCGGCCTGGGCCGCACTGTTCGCGGCGAGTGCCTCCGCTATGCGCTTGTCCCGGATCAGTTGCTGGACGCGGCTGGTTCGCTCATCGTGTTGCGACGGCGTTGCGGGTGCAACGGCACCGCCTTCACCGTCTATCGCCTCAGTTTGCGCCGCCGATGCTAAAGCGTCATCGTCCACGGACGAAATCTCGTCGTGCTCTGTCATTTTTTATCCTGTGGCTGTTTAGACTGTTGTCCCGGAAACGGCGTTATCCGGGACCGTAATAAGCGAAAAGCGATCGAATGGTCCCGTGTCTGCGCAGCAGCATTTCACGCCGCAGCGCGCACGGGACGACACCTTCATTAAAGCTTGTAGGGTGAAGGCTCCTCGAAGCGAGCCCGTTTCACCGCGTTGTCGAAGACCTTGCTTTGCAGGTCGGCTTCCTGGAGCGCGGTCTTGAGCTGGTCTTCAGGCGCAAGCGGCGTCCCAAGAAGGATTGCGGCCGCATTCGAAGCTGCATGCGAAGCAGCGTCCTGCGCCTCCGCGTGCGCTTTCACGGCGTCTGCTTCCGACTTCGCCGCGAGACCCTGCACCCGGTTCAGATGGGCCTGGGCCAGCGCCTCCTGATAAGCCTGCTGCTGCGCCTGCGCGATCTGCGCGCCGAGAGGCGGCGCGTCGCCCGTCACCTGCGGCGGCAGCATGCGCCGGAGCCGCTCCGCGATCTCGTCCGCGCCGGGCCAATCCATGTTGCGCGCCACCAGATCGCCCGCCACGCCAGCGGCCTGCGGAACGGCCTGGATGAACTGCAGCATGCTGTCGGCGGCCTCGGAACGGCGCGTGGCGTAGGACGGCCCGATCTTCACGCACACGTCGTAAGTGCCCTGGCCCAGATCGTTGAGCAGCATCGGCTTGCCGTCCACGCCCATGACGGGGACGTTGATGCGCACCGGCTCATGGCTTTCGTCTTCGTGAAGGATGCGCACGGTGCGTTCGCTGTCGTAAATCTTCGGGACCAGATCGATGAGCGCCTTTCCGAGATGGTTCAGCGTCGCCATCAGGTTGTCCTGATAATGCAGCGCGGAAACGCCGCCCTGGCTTTCGCGCGCGCGGATCGCCACGCCCGAAATCTCGTTCGAGCGCGCGCCGAGCGCCGCGTCGTAGATGCCGGTCGTGGCCTTCATCTCGTCGGAGGCGATTGCGCTTTCCTGCACGAGCGCCGCCGGAATATCCGGCGGCGGCTCGCGCATCGGCCGTCCGCCCGGCGCATCCGGGTCGGGCTCATAGAGCAGATACGGCCGGGACACGGTATTCTGGGTATCCCATTGTCCTTTGAATTTCGCGATCATCGCGGGCGTGGCCAGGAACGGCGAGCGCGGCGCGAGTGCGATGGCTTCGGCGGCTGCCGAGCGCCAGAAATTATAGAGCTGCTGCGGATCGCGGCCGAAGCGGATCAGGCCGTTGCGAATGACCTTGGTTTCAAGCGCCGTCTCGGAGCCGATGACGGGGAAGATCGGGATATAGCGCCCTGGCCACTGGTTCGGCCCTTCCAGCACCTCTTCGCCGCTCAGGAGGTAATGCTCGACCTTGTGCGACCTCACCTTGCGGGTCGCGACGATCTTGAGGCTTTGAAGCTCTCCTTCTTCAACCTCGGTGATGTCGATGGTCTCGCCGGTCGCGAGCCGCGCGATGGTGCGCTCATGCGGGCGCTTTACCCAATATTCGCAAACGCGCACGGCGTCGCGACTGGCCCAGAACAGGCCGCTCTCGGCGTTGAGGTCTTCGGGCGCCGCGAAATCGGTCATGGCCGCGTCGGGAAAGCGCTTCTGAAACTCCTTTCGCCCGATCAACTCGGAGACGAGGCAGTATTCGGCATCCGACCGGTCCGGCTCGACCGCGCCCGGCGCCCAGAAGACCGAGAGCGGGTGCTGAATGCGCTTGATGAGGATTTCCTGATCGAAGGCGTCGTCATCCACATACTGCGTGACGAGGCGGAAATGCCCGATGCCGCACGCGACCGCGTAATAGACCGCGTTGGCGAAAACATGCGTGGCGTTCGAGCGGTATTGGATCTGCCGGAACAGCCCCGAGTAAATCTCGGCCAGTTCCTGTGTCGCCTCGCCGCCCGCCGGGATCGCCTTGATGGCCGGCGGGTTCATCCGCACCGTGTTCGCCACCTGGTTCACGAATTGCGGAAGCCGGTTAATGGTGAGGCATGGCCGGTTCTGCGCCTCGCGCTGCAGGCGGATCTCGTTCGGCCACTGGTCGCCCGCGAGAAACTTCAGATCGGTGAAGGCGTCCTCGCGGTTCTCGCGATCCTGCATCCACGCGGCTTCGAGGCGCTCTTGCGCCTCTTGAACGATGTCAATTTTGGGCAAGGGAACCTCATATGCGCTCAAGGCGCCAACGATAAGGAGGTGTATATCAGTTAGGGTCGACTGCTCGGGGGATCAAAAGATCAGAGCGTTTGGTCCGATGCTTATGTTAGGCGAAACGTCCTGCGAAGCCGCATTGCTGACGTCGCTGGCAAATTGTATCGCGTGGCCGAGCGTATAGTTATAGGGTACAACAATATAATTGCCTGGATTGGCGTTACGAATTTCAGACCCATCTGCGTTGAATTAGTGATTATTGCGGGGGTTAACAGTGTTCAAAAAACTGTTGGGATTGGGGACGTATTGCCCATTTGGACCGACCAGAAATTGAGCTGGAACAAGTTTATCTGCGGTATTTTTCAGGTAAAACGGAGCATTGATCCTCAAAGACCCTCCTTTGGCCCTTATTCAGCGACGCCCCAGCAATTATCCTCAACGGCATAAACGTGCTTGACGAGGAGCCTCGTATTCTTTTTACGGCATTTTGTGACAGGAACGTTTTCGAATAGCTCTTTGTCGAATTCGGGCGGCCAGGATGTGTACGGGGCCGCAAGCTCGTCTCCGGGATTGAGAACAAGTGCCGTACGCAATTCCATGAACCAATACTTGTAGCAGACGAACACGCGATAGCCCGGTTTTGGGCTGCCTTCTGGACACATCTCGGGGACAGCCGAGAAGAAATAGGCTTTCGCACTCAGATCTAGCGCCGTGCCGATTCTCGGCCAGCCAAGTCCAATCGCGAACAAGGCTGCATAAATGAGCGCAGCCGCTTTTTCGCGCCTGAAGAGCGATTTGATGAATAGATACAAACTCGCGCTTAAGAAAAAAAAGAAAGCAAAACCGCGAAATAAGCGATATTCATCCTCGAACTTGAACACCGCGTTGTGCCATTCAAAATAGATGTAAAAGCAAACGTGGACCAAGCCATACGCGATAAGCCAAATCCACGCTCTTTGCACCGCATTGCGGGGTCTGCGCGGCTGAACCGCGTTCGGCGTAGCGCTATCGCTCATAAATGTGCTCCCCGGCGAGCTTGCCTCACAAAACTCCTTAGCTTGCCGATGCGTCAAGGTGCGCGAATAGCCGGGTTTTCCTTTCGCCGCAAGGCTAATAGCGATCCCTCACCCACGCGGCTTCGAGGCGCTCTTGCGCCTCTTAAACGATGTCGATTTTGTGCAAGGGAGCTTCATTTGCGCTCTTAGCGCGCTGATGCAACCCACGCTCAATGGAATGCCAGGTTAAACTGCAATGGGATAACGATGACCAGTTTGTCTGCATCCCACTAGAATTCGAATTTGCCAGCGATGAAGTCACCATACGCAAAGTAGGTGACAGACTGATCATCGAGACCAGGAAAGACAGTTCGGCTATTGCGGCCACGGACCAAGGAGTTCGACTGATCTGCCTTTTCCTTTCTGGCGGCAGACTTGGAATAGATAGATGCGGCATCCACGCATTAGGCGGACCCAAAGATCGTGATGGGCACCCATCATTGGGGGACGCGCACCATATCCTCCAGCGCCGGGAATGCGGAGCATGGCTCACGCGGCTCTGCTCTTGGAGCGCGGCGATGGGCTCGGCGCGCGTCGTCTTTCCGCGGTTCGCGCGCACCTGCCGCAAGGGCAGGCCAGCGCGCTCCGCACGCAAAACTGCTTCGACCATGGCGCCGATAGTGTTGATCTCGACCGCCAGGGCATCCGGTTCATATCGGCCACGGGCCGCTATTGCCTTGCACGTCCAGCCTCGGGGCAACAGACGGCACGATAAAACTTCAAGCCCATGTCCCCGCTCATCGCGACCCAATCCGGCAACGACGGATCCTGTTTCTGAAGTTCGATCTTTTTCATTGCTGGCTTTGGCGCCCGGATCGATGGCGACAACGATCCGTTGAGTGGGTAGAAGCGGCCTTGCGAATGCGAGGCGGCATAAGTCGTAAATCCGGCAAGTCCGAGGAGCGCCAGCACCATCGTGGATGAATTCTGCATTGAGTTCCTGCCTTTCGAGTCGTGTGCCCGCATATTGTTTCGCTAAGGTTTCTAACAAGTTAGGGGCGAGGCTCACTCTGTTTCGAAAGGTTGGTCCGCGCGTGACTGTGACGCTTTTGCCATCGCGCGCCGATGAGGTCGCGGATGATCGGAATCGGACGCGGCGTCGTAGTGACGACCTGCCGCGGATCGTCGCCATCAACTGCTAAAGCAGCCAGTTCCCGCCGCCGCTTCTCTCGTCCTCCCAGGACACATCGATCTGCGGCTTCACCATGCGCGGAAACAGATCCGACAGCGCCCACACCAGCGCATCCACCCGGTCCGCAGCGCCGCCGCCCTCGATGCCGAACGGCGTGAACAGCACCATCTGATCCTCCAGCGCCGGGAACGCGCCCGCATGGCTCACGCGGCCCTGCTCGTAAAGCGCGGCGATCGGCTCGGCGCGGACGGTCTTGCCCCGGCTCGCCCGGACCTGCCGCAAGGGCAGGCCCGCACGTTCTGCGCGGAGAACCGTTTCCACCATGGCGCCGCCCTGGTTTATCTCGACCACCAGGGCGTCCGCCTCGTAGCGGTCGAAGGCTGCGATGGCTTTTGCGGCCCATCCTCGGGGCGACAGACGGCATGATAGATCATCAAGCACGTATCCCCGCCCATCGTCACCCAGTCCGGTAACGACGATTCCGGTTTCGGAGGTTCGATCTCCGTCGGCGCTGGCTTTGGCTGCGGGGTCGATGCCCACCACAACGCGCTGCATCGTGGGAAGCGGATTTCCGCCTGCAACGCGGTGTTGATCCAGGACAGCGCGCGTCCAAAGGGAGCCTGCGACGTCGTCGACGAGTTCTGCATTGAGTTCCTGCCTTCCGAGGCGCGTGCCTTCATAATGCTTGACGATGGTCTCGAAGAAGTTCCGGGCGAGGTTGGCGCGGTTGTCGTAGGTGGCGCCGCGCGTGAGAGACACGCCATGTCCTTGGCGCGCGAGAAGGTCCCGGACGATCGGGATCGGGCGCGGCGTCGTGGTGATGACCTGCCGCGGATTTTCTCCGAGCCGGAGCCCGAATTGCAGCATGTCCCAGGTTTCGCGGGCGTAGCGCCACTTGGCGAGTTCGTCGCTCCAGGCGGCGTCGTGCTGCGGGCCGCGCAGTTGATCCGGCTCGGTCGCGTTGTAAAGCGTCGCGATTGCGCCATTCGGCCATGTCACCCGGCGTTTGGATGCCTCGAATTTCGGGCGGAACGCAGGGGGGTGAATTCCGAGAAGTCCGCTTGGGCCTTCGACCATGACATCGCGCGCATCAGCCGCCGTTTCGGCCACGAGCGCGATCCGCTCGCAGGCGCCGCCCGTCAGAGGCGTCGAGCCGCAGGCGCAGGCCCGGACCCATTCCGCGCCGCTTCGCGTTTTGCCCGCGCCTCGCCCCGCGAGGATCAGCCAGGTGTGCCAGTTTCCCGCCGGCGCGCGCTGCTCTGGCCGTGCCCAGAAGCTCCAGTCATAGCGAAGGCTTTTCAATTCCTGCGGCGTCAACTCCGCAAGGAACGACATCCTCCGTTCCAGCGTCAGCGATGCGAGATAGTTTGCGTTCCATTTCCGTGCGGAGTTGCTCGGCATTTACGCTTTCCTCCGGTGTCTTGTCCTTGGCCGGGACACGGTCGCGGAAGCGTTTGCGGAACCGGTTGCGCATTTGCAACGCCCAGCCGCTTGGCTTCCAGTTGCGCATGAACTGACCTTTGCGTCCCGCCGCGAGCCACCATGCATATTCCAGCTCTTTCGCCTGGCTCATCGCTTCGCGAAAGTCATCGTGCGCCGCCGCCCAGGCGTTCAGCGTCTTGATGCTCACCCCAAGGCCGACGGCAATCTCGGTCTTGCCGCAGCCTTCAGCGGCGAGGAGGAGAACGCGATCACAATACAAGGATTTATAGCTGGTGGGCCGCCCGCGTCTGCGCGCAGGCAAGACTTCGATTCCGATGTCCATGAAACCTCGCGAGACGTGACGGATGTTGTGTTGAAATGCGCAGCGCTGTACTGGATTTGATGTCCGCGGCTGGAACCACTACTTCGGGTCAGCGGCAAGCTTTCTGCGACAATAAGGATTTATAGGACAAGTCACCGTCGCGCCTCAAGCTTGGAGTTTGTAAGCTACGGGCAAACTTGAGTTTTTGGCTAAGAAGTTCTTAAAGTAGAAAACGATGACGGCATTACCGCCCTGCGTCAGCGCCCCTCTCAGCTACGCATTCCGGTATAGTGAGGGGCCAGTTCGACGATATCCATGCCCGGATCTCCTCTAGCCGAGAAAGCCATGAAAACATTGGCTAATTTCGCTCCACCGTCATGGCCGGGCTTGACCCGGCCATCCAGTGATAAGCTGAAATACCTTGTGTTTTCTGGATAGCTGCATCCAAGGGCGGCCATGACGACGGAATTGGCGGAAACATCCGGCTTATCAAGTTCCGGTATAGTGAGCGGCCAGTTCGACGATATCCATGTCCGGATCAAGTTGCTTCGTAATGCCATCAAGCAGCGACAACGCCCTGCCGACCATCAGCAGATCCGCGGGCAGGCCGCCGATGCTCTTCACGAACTGCATTCCGGCGCCGGCAGCATCGCCTTCCCCAGTTTCGCCCGCTCCCTGACCGAGCAATACGCCGGCCAGGTTCAAGAGCGTCGTGATGTCCATCTCCCCTTCGAGTCGAAGTCCAGCGTCAACCAGCGCTTCATTGACTCCGGCGAAATCGCCGCGTGTCAGCGCTTGCACCAATTTATTGAGTGACGCGACGAGCGAGGGCGCCAGGGGAATGGTTAGCCCGTGGTCGAGCAGCACGAGGCGGGGACCGGGCTGGACCAGCAGATTGCCGGGATGCGGGTCCGCGTGCAGGATGCCGAGTCGAAGCATCTGGTCTGCATAGACGTAGTTGAGAAGCAGTGCGACCTCATGCGGGGAAATGCCCGCCCGCTCGAGGGCCTCGCGGTCGGTAATCTTGATCCCCTCGATGTACTCCATCACGAGGAGGCGTCCGGTGCTCAGTTCGGAAACATAGGCCGGCACGACCACATCGGACCGGTGCGCCAGCGCCGCTCGCAAGCTCATCATCGACTCCGCCTCGCGCCTGAAGTCGAGTTCCAGCGGCAGCGTCTCTCTGAGGTAGTCGAGAATTGGCCTAAGTTCGATCGACGGCGCAAACCGTGCAACGACCTTGACGATCTGCTCCAAGACAGCAAGGTCCGTCGCCACAAGGGTCTCAACATCGGGGTACTGCACCTTCACGGCGACCGCGCGTCCGTCTTTCAGTCGCGCCCGATGCACCTGCGCAATTGACGCGGCAGCGACCGGCTCCCGCTCGATGTCCGCGAAAATGTCCTCCGGACGCCGATGCAACTCGCCGGTGATGGCCTTTTCGATCTCAGCCCAGGGGCGCGGCGGCATCCGATCCTGAAGAGAAGACAGCGATTGGATATAGGCGGCTGGAAGGATGTCAGGGCGCGTGGAGCCGAACTGGCAGCCCTTGATCAGCGCTCCGCCGAGCGAGGCGGCTGTCTCCAGCACCCGGTTCGCGCTGCGCTGATGCTGCAGCTCCCAATCTCGTGGCTTGACCAGGAGCGGAAACCACTTCGCCCGTTCATTGAGCGCGGAATAGCCAAGAAAGATATCTGCCCCGACACAGGCCATCACCAGGGAGCGGGAGAGAGACTGGCCGGTCGGAACAAGGCGCGTAGCCTGTTCCTGCACCGAGAGCCCGGCCTTCATCCAGAGAAACGCATTGGATCGCACGAGGTCGCTCAGGCGCGCGACAAGGAGAGCAACATCGGGAGTACCGGTCTCGGGGGTAAAGACTGCCCAAGTCTCTTCGATGGCGTGTTTCAGGGCTTGGTCGAGGACCCGCTTCCCTTGCATCATGCCGTTCTTCTCCATCCGCCGTCGCAATTCTTTTTGTCACGAGCCAGCTTGCTTTTCAAACGCTTCGCCCCTGCCGTGACAGGCAGCTTAGCGCGAGAGCCCGATGAGAGGTGGATATTGTAGCCGGTCATATCCGGCTTCGGCCACACTGCCGTTTTTACCCGGCGATTGTTACATGAAGGCGTGGAAGGCTCCCGGCCTTGAGCCGGTTCGTTGACCTCGCGGCGACGGCATCGCCAGGATTGAGAACTCAGGCGGTAGCGGCACTATCGCTTTGGCCGCCAGGCGCCGAAGGATGGAGGCAGGATTTCCGCCTTCTGCATGCTTCCCCGTGAGGCTTGCCGGGGCGATCTGAGAAACGTGACGCTCCAAATGTTGAGCGTGAGGCGAATGGTTGTGGCAATCGCGAGACGCCACAAGGTCCTCGGCCGATGGCGCGGCTGTTCCCGGCCGCGCCCCAATCGTTCAGCGCAAGTCCGTGACCATCGGGGTTAACAGATCGTTGCCGTTGTCCGCGCCGGTCGTGCGTTTAACCGAATAGGGTTAAAAGAAGGGCGCTGGAATTATTTCCGCTCACCATTATGCTTAAAGAGCCGTTTATTCCGGCGCGAAAGAGGAGCGCCGCGCCTTCGATGTGACGGGAAATAATTGCGCTAGGCCATTGGAAATGAACGGCGATTCCTCATCTGTGACGTCCCATTAAATAGAATTTAATGCCGGAATTTCTTCATTTAGTGGGACAGCAAAAGTCCGTTAAATATGTTGAGGCTTCGCCTGTTAACCAAGTGCGCGCCGTTCGCAGCGGCGGCGGCGCAGGCGCCGTTCTGAATTTTACCAATATATATCAATGGCTTGATGCGCCGTTAACCTCTCGGCAAAGCGCTTTTTTCTACAATCCCGGCGTCCGCGAAGCCAAGCGCGAGCCGGAAGAGAGATGACATCCTACACCGCGTGCATGCAAAAAGCCGGTTCACCGCCTGGGTTCAGAGCCAGCGAGCGGCCGGCGATGTTTTCCAGGGCCGCGTCTTTTGGCGGCCCCGGAGGTCAGCACGCTCTAGAAAACTCTGGTGAAGAGGTAGAAAAGACTGCCCGAAATCAGCATGGCCATGGGGAAAGTCAGCACCCATGCCATCAGGAGATTTCGAACGGTCGACATCTGCAGGCCGGAGCCGTTCGCCGCCATCGTTCCTGCAACGCCGGAAGACAACACGTGCGTCGTCGAAACCGGCAGGCCGAAACCGTCGGCGGCGAAAATCGTTGCCATAGCGACCAACTCGGCCGACGCGCCTTGGGCGTAAGTGAGATGCTGCTTGCCGATCTTCTCGCCAACCGTCACAACGATCCGCTTCCAGCCGATCATGGTGCCAAGGCCGAGCGCGATGGCGGTCGCCACCTTCACCCAAAGCGGAATGAAGCGCGTGGCCTCGTCGAGGGAGCCCTTATAGGCTTTGAACGCGCTCGCTTCCTCGCCGGACAGAGCGAGCTTGTTGTCTTTGAGAAGCCAGCGCAAGGCCTCGGATGTGAGATACATATCGTTTCGCACGTTCCCGACGGCGTTCGCCGGAACCTTGGCGATCGAGCCGAACTCCTCGACTTGCTGAGAAATGCGGCGAACAAGATCGCCCACCGCCGGCAGCGTGTTGTTGTCGATCTGGTGCTGCGCGATATCGGCTGCGATCAGGGGACGTGGATCACCGCCAACCTGGCGGTTGCCGGTCTTTTTGCTGATGATCTTCTCAACCGCTGCAGAGTTTTGCAGGAATGCCGGCATTTGGGTCGTAGACGGCGTTTTGTTGAGCGCGTAAGCCGTAGGCAGGGTCCCTATGAGGATGAGCATGATCAAACCCATGCCCTTCTGGCCGTCGTTGGAGCCATGCGCGAAGGAAACGCCGGTGCAGGTCAGGATAAGGAGGCCGCGAATCCACCACGGCGGCGGCTGGTTGCTCTTCGGCTCCGCGTAGAGACTCGGGTTCCGCACGAGCACTTTGAGAGACAGAAGAAGAAGAGCAGCGGCGAAGAAACCGACAAGAGGCGAAAGAAGCAGCGCATAACCGATCTCGGTCGCTTTCGACCAATCCACGCCCGATGTTCCGTCCCTGCCGGCCAGAAGCGCATTTGTAATACCGACGCCGATGATCGATCCGATCAGCGTGTGCGATGACGAGGCGGGCAAGCCAAGCCACCATGTGCCGAGGTTCCAGATGATGGCGGCGAACAGCAAAGCGAAGACCATCGCGAAGCCATTATGAGAGCCGACCTGCAAGATCAACTCGACCGGCAGAAGCGAGATGATGCCGAAAGCAACCGCGCCAGAGGAGAGCAGCACACCCAGGAAGTTGAAAAATCCTGACCAGACCACCGCAAATTGGGCGGGCAGCGAATGGGTGTATATCACGGTCGCAACAGCGTTGGCGGTGTCGTGAAAACCGTTCACGAACTCGAAGCCAAGCGCAATCAGCAGCGCCACACCCAAGAGCAGGAACGGAACATACGTCGTGACCGGAACGCCCGACGCCAGAATGTCGGAGTATACGCCATAGACGGTAAAGAGCAGGCCGGTCGCCAACAGCAGGATGAAGATGATTGCCGTGGTCGGCGCAACCTTCGCATCGAGATTTGGCCTCGGCGATGCCTGCCCCGGCATCGGCGCCGCAATATCGGACATAGTTAGAGACTCCCAAGGGACTGACAGAGCAAGCTATCCCGCAGCCACATGACAGTTTGATGAAGGTCAAAAATTGCTGAGAAAACCCTATATAGCTCAGACGTCGCCGTTAACGCGCCCGGCTTCCCAGGAGACGGCGGTGACGAACGGCTCCAGGCTCAAGCGTCCCACGATATTTTCCAGTGCGGCGTCTTTCCGCGAGCCCGGAGGCGTATCCGCCGTTACACAAACCTTGCCGCTTTCGGGGAGATCCTCGCTTTCGATCTTTCTGAGGCCCAGCCCTCCCTGCGACAGCGCATGAAGGAGGAGCGAACGGACGTGCGCTTCCTCAGTGCTTCGGCAGGTCACCGCGATGGTGTATTGCGTTTCGGCGTCATCTGCCGCCGTTCGCTGACGCTTGTTGATGCCCAATATCGCCGAGCGCATCGCGATATTTGTCACGACGACCAAGACCGCCGCGCCGAGGCTGAACACGTAGTAGCCGCCGCCCGCGAATGTCCCGACCATCGCGGAGCACCAAAGTGTGGCGGCGGTATTCAGTCCGCGCACGTTGGTTCCTTCGCGCAAAATCACACCCGCGCCGAGAAAGCCGATGCCGGAAACCACTTGCGCCGCGACGCGCGTCGGGTCGCCTTGTCCGACCACGCTGGAAAAGGCCACGAAGCCGGCGGAGCCCAGCGCGACGAGCGAATTCGTCCGCAAGCCCGCCATTTTCTGATGCCATTGCCGTTCGACGCCGATGGCCGCTCCCGCAACAAGCGCGGCAGCGAGGCGCACAAAAACTTCACCGAGCACAAGGACATCGCTCATGGGGGGCCTCGCCGTATCTCGCTTTCAGGGGGTGGCGGGAGTGATGCGCCATGTGCGAACCTGATTGCAAGCTCATTTTTCCGCGCCTTGGGCGCGGCTTTGTCGCGAAGAAGTGGGTAGGAGGCGACTGACACTTGCCAAAGTGCGCGCGGCTTGCAACTTGTGAGCTTCGAGTCCGGTTGAGGATTCGCGGCGCGCGCTAGTGTCCCGTCTCCAAATTGCCACCGAACTTGCAGCACCCTCGCGCGGCAATTCGGGGACCAAGGGACACTGGCAAGAAC
The DNA here is from genome assembly GCA_963839435.1 of uncultured Alphaproteobacteria bacterium. GTDB lineage: Bacteria > Pseudomonadota > Alphaproteobacteria > Rhizobiales > Rhodomicrobiaceae > Rhodomicrobium. The sequence continues at coordinate 8,371 of CAWIVD010000024.1, read as the reverse complement.
AAGGATCTCTTGTGGCTCAATGTTCGCAATCGCCTATAAGAGCCTGACGCAAAGGGTGTAGGCAATTGCGAGACGCCACACGAGCGGCGGTTAAGGGTGACGAATGAGCAAGCAAGGTACGGCTTCGACACGCGACCTTTTCGGTGCCGAGGAGGCTGAAAAGCCGAAAGCGACGGTCGCCCGCTTGCCGGCCCAGAAGCCGGGCGAAAGCTACACCGCCGCCGACATCGAGGTGCTGGAGGGGCTGGAGCCTGTGCGCCGCCGCCCCGGCATGTACATCGGCGGCACCGACGAAAAGGCGATGCACCACCTTTTCGCCGAGGTGCTCGACAACGCCATGGACGAAGCTGTCGCGGGTCACGCGAGCTTCATCGAGGTTTCTCTTGAAGCGGATGGGAGGCTCTGCGTCACCGACAACGGGCGCGGCGTTCCTGTCGATCCACACCCGAAATATCCGGGGAAGTCGGCGCTCGAAGTCATCATGACGACGCTCCATTCCGGCGGCAAATTCAATTCGAACGTCTATTCGACAAGCGGCGGGCTGCACGGCGTGGGTGTTTCCGTGGTGAACGCGCTGTCGGAGCATCTCGAAGTGGAGGTGGCGCGCGGCGGCAAGCTGTACCGCCAGACCTTCTCGCGCGGCGCGCCGCAAACGGGCCTCGTGGATTTGGGCACGGTCCGCAACCGGCGCGGCACCACGGTGCGTTTCCGCCCCGACCCCGAGATTTTCAAGGAGCGCGCGAACTTCAAGCCGTTGCGCATCTTCAAGATGGCACGCGCAAAGGCTTATCTTTTTGGCGGCGTGGAAATCCGCTGGTCATGCGCGCCCGAGCTTCTGCGCGGCGATACGGATGTGCCCGAGAAGGCCGTGTTCCATTTTCCGGGCGGGCTGCGCGACTTTCTCAGCTCACGCATCGAGAAGTTGACGCCGGTCACGAAGGACGTTTTCTGGGGTCGCGTTCAAAAGGAGGGCGGGCACGGTAGCGTCGAATGGGCCATCGCCTGGCTTGCCGACGAGGACGGCTTCATCCAGTCCTACTGCAATACGGTGCCGACGCCGGAAGGCGGCACGCACGAGCAAGGGCTGCGCTCGGCGCTTTCTAAATCGCTGCGGGCCTATGGCGACCTGACGAACAACAAACGCGCTGCGCAGATCACGCCGGACGACATCTTCGTTTCGGCGGGCGTCATGCTGTCGGTGTTCATCAGCGAGCCGGAATTTCAGGGCCAGACCAAAGACAGGCTCTCATCCGCAGAGGCGGCGCGGGTCGTCGAGGGCACGGTGAAGGATGCGTTCGATCACTGGCTTGCGGCCTCTCCGCAGCAGGCCAACGGCCTTCTCGAATATATCATCGATCGCGCAGAGGAGCGCCTTCGCCGCAAGCGCGAGAAGGAGACGGCACGAAAGAGCGCGACCCGCAAGCTTCGATTGCCGGGAAAGCTTGCCGACTGCTCCAAGAATGCGAAAGACGACACGGAGATCTTCATCGTCGAGGGTGACTCGGCTGGCGGCTCTGCGAAACAGGCGCGCGACCGCGCCACGCAGGCGATCCTTCCCTTGCGCGGCAAGATCTTGAACGTCGCGAGCGCCTCACGCGACAAGCTCGCGCAAAATCAGCTTCTGGCCGACCTCACGCAAGCGCTCGGCTGTGGAACCGGCAAGCACTACAAACAGACCGAACTTCGCTACGACCGCGTCATCATCATGACCGATGCCGACGTCGACGGTGCGCATATCGCCTCGCTGCTCATCACCTTCTTTTATCGGCAGATGCCGGAACTCATCCGCAACGGCCACCTCTTCCTCGCCGTGCCTCCGCTCTATCGCTTGAGCCAGGGGGGAAAAACGGCCTATGCGCGCAACGATGCCCATCTCGCCGAACTGAAGGCGACTGTGTTCAACGGACGCGGGAAGCTGGAAGTCAGCCGCTTTAAAGGCTTGGGCGAGATGATGCCCGCTCAGCTCAAGGAAACGACGATGCACCCGAGCAAGCGGACGCTCCTTCGCGTTGAGATCAGAGGGCGTACCGGCGATCTCAATGGCCTCGATATTGAAGCCGACGAAGCCGCCGCGGCTGACATCGTCGAGCAGCTCATGGGCAACAAGCCCGAGGCGCGCTTCCGGTTTATTCAGGAACGCGCCGCGTTCGCAGAACCCGACGCGCTCGACATTTAGAATATTATCTGCCCGACGGATGCGGCCCGCTCGATGCTATGCATCCTCATCCCGGCCAAGCGAACCGAGCCGGGATCGCCAAAAGATAGGCGATTCGCTTTGATACGATCCCGGGTAAGGCTTTGCCTTTCCGGACTTGATGACTGGATGGCAATACCCTCTCGCTTAACCCGAGGGTTGACCCGGCCAATCTAGTCATAACTTGAAATACCTTGTGTTTGCTGGATGGCCGCCCCTAAGGGCGGCCATGACAACGGAGTTGGCGGAGACACTGCGTCATCGAGGTCCGGGATGACGGCGGCGGCGATCCGTTGGCGCGTCCGCTCGCTTAATGTCTTAAGGTCAGGCTTGCGGAGCCGGCGCTGCTCCGAAGGCTCACGCTTTGGGTGCTGCCGTGAACCGTTACATAGATGCTGCCCGATGTATTATACTGGCTATTGAAGAAGCTGCCCGCATAGCTGTTAGCGCCGACCCTACGCAGGCGCGCCGCCTGAAAAACGCTGCCGGACGGCGTCGCGCAGTTGCCGCTCATCATGACGCTACCGCCGCCGCCGGAATAGCTCGCCTGACAGCGTGCTCTCTCGCGCTGCCCAGAGGCGTAGGAAACGATTCCGCCCCCGGTCCATGAGCCGGCGATGCTGCCACCTTCGCCTCTCATATCTGCAAATGCAGTTACACTCATAGTAAGGGCTGAAGCCAAAGCCGCCCCGAAGATGGTCGTACGCAGAACTTTTGACGCTGTCACGGCAAGCCTCCTCTTTGCTCGGTCGTAAACACATGGGTGCATAAAAGCATTAACGCAACCTTAGACCTCACAGAACCTGTTCCACCTCGGAGCCAGGTGCAGGCTGGTGCCGTCCTCGCCGCAAACGCAAAAGAAACATGATCGTCGGACGCAGGATCAAAAGATCCGCGAAGAGCGCCGCGATCATCGCGAAGGCAGACAGCCAGCCGAACAACCTTAGGGATGGCAAATCGGAGAAGACCGTAACGGCAAGCCCGCAGGCTAAAACCACCGTGGTCAGGATCAGCGCCGGACCGACAAGCACGGTTGCACGCTCCACGGCGATGCCGGGGGGTTGATCCGGTTTGTCTTCCAGCCGCAACCGGTTCAGGAAATGGATCGTCGCGCTGAGGCCAAGGCCGAAGGAAACTGTCAGGGCGACAATGCTCGCAAACTGCAGCCCGCTGCCCACGAAATAGAGCAACACACCGGAGGCCAGGATCGGGAATATCGCCGGCAAGATCGCGGACAGCATTACAATGACCGAGCGGAAGGCCAACCCAATGAAAGCAGCCACGAATACAATCTCGATCGTGAGTGCCTTATTCAGCCGTTCAATCATGGCAGAACTGTTTCGTGCTGCAATAGCCGAGAGACCGGTCACCGCGATTTGATAACCCGGATGCTGCACGCGCACCGTATTCAACGACTTGTCCAGGTTGTCGATCAGGGGCAACAAGCGGTTCGCATCCTCATCCGGGATCAGACCCGAAACGACAGCCGCATCCTGGTTCTTGTCGAGAAAGCGATGGACAAGGTGTTCCGGAAGGTAGCTGATATATTCCTTCAGCGTTGCGATGTCGGATTTTCCAAGCTTCTCCGCGAGCCACCGGCGCAGCGTCTCTATGGACCAGACATTTCCGACGCCAGGCTGTTTCTCTAGGATGCTATGCACTTCACCAAGAACGGCGAGCGCTTGCGGATCGTAAATTGTGGTGCCGCGCGGCAGCTCTATGAGCACGTCGATCGGGTTTGAGCCGGTGAGCTTGGTGTCAAGGCGATGGCTTGCCTCGACGGCCTGCTGCTTGTCCGGAACCTGATCGGCGAGCCGGTAACGGGCGTCAAGATGCGAATAGATGACGGCAAGACACGCCACGATGGTGAGGCTGATAAGGCTGTAAATGCCGGGGCGGGCCACGACGCGGGAAGCGATCCAGGAGCAAAAGGCGCGCAAGCCGTCAATGGCCGAATCCGCACCCTGCAACCGGGCCGCGAACGCCGCCTCCCTTCTGACGAGCAACACCCCGAGAAGAGGCAGAACCGTGATAACCGTGAAGAGCGCAATCACCGTGGATATGATGCCTGCCTCCCCGAAGTTCCTGATCATATCGGAGCTGGAGAACAGGAGCGCGATGAATGAGAAAGCGGCCGTAGCGTGGGTCAGAACGCAAGCTGGCCCGACAACCAGGATTGCGTTGCGAAAGGCATCCTGCTTGCTTTCGCCCCAGATGAGCCGGTCGCGCGCCGCAAATGTGAGCTGCATGCTGTCGGAAAAGCTGATGACCATGATGAGAGGCGTCATCACGTTCAAGAACGTGTTCAGCTTGAAGTCGAGCCAGCCAAGCGTCCCCTGCGCCAAAAGGATCGCCATCAACGGCGGCCCGGCCGCGATAATCATGAAGGACAGACGCCTGAAGAAGATGATCGCGATCAGGCAGCCGGCGGCGAAGCCGATGCCGTTGTAAAGGAGCCGATCGCGTTCGACGGCGTTGCGAATCTCCAGCCGCATGACAGGCACGCCGGAGAGTTCGGCCTTGAGGCCTGAGCCTTGCAAATCCTCTGCGATTGTCTTCCGAATTGCGCGAACGACGTCGCCCACCTTCTCGCTGTCGGCCACTTCAGGGTCGAGCGCTATAATGACCAGCGCCAGCTTTCCGTCATCCGACAGGAGCTTGCCCCGAATGATATCGTTGGAAAGGACACGGTCTATCAGCGCCTTGTATTCGTCGCCCTCTGGAAGATCGCCAGGGAAAAGAGGGCCGGGGAGGTGACCCGGCTGGGGGGCCTCCCGCGCCGAAAACATGGAAAGAATGCCGCGCGTACCGTCGATCAACTGAACATCGGTGACAAGGTCGCGAAGTTTATCGATGTTCTCTCGATCAAGAAGGCCGTCGCCCTCGATAACCATCAGCACGTCATATTCGTGCGATGGAAAGCGCCGCGACAGGTCCTCGAATTGATGGAACTCGGGCGTATCGGAGCGAAACAGGGAGCTGAGCGAATTGTCGACCTTGAGCCTCGTCACCCCAAAAGCCGCAAATATGCAAAGCGCTGCCACAATCATCACGGATAGAAGCGGCGCTCTGAGCGCAATGAGCCCGATGCGCTCGAAGCCCAGTACGAGGCGATTGCGGCCCGTGGGTTCTTGTGGGGCTCGTCTTCCGGCGGATTTCTCGTCTCGATCGTTGGCGATCATGGCCAATCTACCTGTCTTGGATCTTTCAGGGTCACTGCTAGCCCAGAATCCTCAACCCGAGGAAGCCTCGAAGCGACGATTCAACCTAGCGGAGTGAATTGGTATCTGATTCCGCCTGCCGGGAGTTCGCCCTCACACGTCAAATTCAAAGCTCCACGCGATTCAAAAAGTTGCAGGATTCAACCCGCCTTTAATCGGAATCGATTAAAGGCGAATAAGCTGATCGATCCTAACGTGGTGCATTACATTTGGCATCGCGTGTCCTGCGCTGATGCACGTGTCGGAATCGGGCGACCAGACCTCGAACCTATAGAGCACATAGCCTTCCAGACTTTAAGATCCAATGCACGAGGAATTGATGTTTCAAAGCGTTCATCTGCACTATGTGTTGGCGGAATTTACCCGAAATGGAATTAGGTTTGAATGAAGCGGCCTTCTCGATTACGGGCGCGACCCAAGCCGAACTACGGGGTCGACCTACCCAAGCGGGTGAAATGGCTTTTTGCGGTGGGAGCCGGCGCGCTACTCGCGGGGCTGCTCTTGCCTTCGTTTTATGCGGGGGATTTTCGCATAACGCTCGTCGGGCCGACCTTGCTTGCCCTTGGGTGTCTCAGCCTTGGCGTTTGCGCCTCCATGCTTGCTTATTCGTTCTGGGGTAAGTTCAACATCCGCAAGCGTATGCTTGGGATGGTGCGCTGGCGCGGCAACGAAACCGTTCTGGATTTGGGAACCGGGCGCGGACTCCTCGCGATTGGGGCGGCGAAGCGCCTTCGCACGGGAACAGTGGTCAGCATTGATGACTGGCAGGGTGCGGGCAGCGCCCCCAGCCGGCTTGAGACAGCGCAACGAAATCTTGATCTCGCTCGCGTTCATGACCGCGTGGAACTGAGAAGCGACGATCCTCGCCACATCGCTTTCGTCGATAATTCCTTCGACGTCGTTCTTTCACTTCAATATCTGCACAACATCGAGGATGCTGGCGGGCGAGCGAAAGCTTGCTGTGAGATTGCGAGGATTCTCAAGCCTCAGGGCATAGCCATTATTGCGGACTATACGAATGGCAAGGAATATGCCCGCGCTTTGGAGGCGACGGGGCTGAAAGTTGACGGCCCGAAGCAATATATGCTGGAGGCCTTTATCGCGCTTGAAATTTTGACCGCCAAGAAACCCGGCTAACCTCAATAGAGAAAACAGGCCAACACCGACCCGCCTCAAAACTGGTCAAGCAGAGCTTGGGGTACCCAAGCTCACACTCATCCCAGCACTTCAAGTACGAGTCTCGGATGCGGCAGGGATTTTATGAGGATTTCTTCTCGTTCTTGGCGGCACGGTATCCCGCGGCGGCAGTCTCTTTCTCGCACATGTAAACGCCTCGCTTCGTCTTACCATAAGCGGAGGTGCCGGCATGATGGTAAACCTTGGTGCCTGTATTGACCCAAACAACAGTATCGCTCGGACAGCTTGATTTCGCCTCAGCTTCGGTTGTGAACTGGCCTGTCTTGGGCGCGGCTGACGTGCGTCTCTTCTTCGGCGCTGGAGTGTTAGGCGCGGGCGTCGTTGCTTGCGCCGTGTTGCCGAACGGATTTTGCGCCGGTTCCGTTTGCGCGAAGGTGGAAGTGGCGGAGAAAAGGGCCAAAGCGGATCCGATGAGGAGAACCGTGCGGGATGGCAAGCGCATAAACTGTTCCTTGTTAAAAATGAGCCATTCCCGCTCTCTTTGCGTCTAGGTTGCAAGGACGAAGATTGGCAGGATTTGATGGCTAGGATAAGTCCTTGCTTTAGAGGCGCCGCTTGCGTGGCTAGGCGGAACCAAGGTTCTTATGGGTTTCATCTACCCAAACTTGGCACGGATGGCAAGCTTCACCGCCAGCCTTGAGGCGGCTCCCCGGGCGCACCACCGATCACCTGCGCCGCGTCAAAACACAGCGTGGTCTCCAAGTTCGGATGAGGCCTCGCCCTTGATCAGGCGCGCATAGAAATCGAAAAGCGTCTCAGAGCCGGCCGAGGGTGTTTTTATGGCATCGTACCGCCCCGTCGCCGGGTCCAGAACGAGCATGGACTCCGTGGCGTAATAGCGCCCGATGCGAGCAAGCTCAGCTTTTTCAGCAAGCGGGGGAATGACGCGGCCAAGCCCCCCTAGCACCCAGATTATTGTGTCCAGAAGCGCCACAGGCACGCGCTTGAACTTTGGTTCGCGCCCTAGCAAGGCAAACAGATGCTCGCCCTGCTGTTTCGGTGTAATGGCTTCTCCCGGGCCACCGATGGGCAGCACGCGATTGGTGCGGCTTTCATCATCCAGGCATCCAGCGAGGAATTGGGCCAGATCATTGTCGCTGATGGGCTTGCAAGCCGTCAGCGCTCCGTCGCCAAATACCAGAAAGGGCTTGCCCCGCTTCAGTCGACCGATCTGTCCCGACAGCGACTTGAAGAAGGCGGTGGGCCTGACAATGGAATAGGTAAGACCAGAACTCGATGAGGACATTCTCGAACGCCAGCTTGGCATGCTGAAAGGCCAGGAGCGGTTTCTGAACGCAGATTGCCGATAACTGCACCATCTGCGAGACGCCGGCTTCCTTTGCAGCCGCCAAGGCGTCGACATGAGCCTGATAATCAATGGCCCACGCATCCTTAGGCGCTCCGGTTCGAGAGGCGAGGCAGGAAACCAAAACGTCAAAGCGTTCCCCTCGAAAGCCGTCACGCGCAAGGGAAGCGGGGTCGGTAATGTCGCCGAACCGCAGGGTAGCCCCCTTGAGCAGGTCGGCGCTGCCGGTTGGCGTAAGCGCGCCGCCTACCCCTGCGCGAGGCCGCACGAAGCACACAGCCTCGTGACCGCGCTGCAACAGCGCGCTAACGGTCGCCCGGCCGATGGTGCCGGTTGCGCCTAATACCATTACGCGCTTTGGGCGCGGGGGGCTGCTGGCCGGTGTCGCAGTTTCACTCATCGGTTCTCACTATGCGCCGGCGACGAGGCCGCGAGAATGTCCTGGTGAAGTGG
>CAWIVD010000023.1:0-64146 GCA_963839435.1 uncultured Alphaproteobacteria bacterium | reverse complement strand
TCCGGCAAAGCGCGGGGATCGATCTTTCCGATAGTGTCGTCGGAATTGGGGGAGGCGTTCGCATCGCGGCGCTGGGCGGCAATTGGATGGCGGGCGGTGCTCGGCTTCGCGGGCTTGGAGGCGCGAAGCGACGGTCTCTCTCTTGATCCGAAGCTACCCTCCGCGTGGCGGAAGATGGCTTTCGCGGTTCAGTGGCGTGGCCGCTCGCTCAAGATCCGGATCAATCAGGAAGAGCAAACACTGGCAGCAACGCAGGAAACCGGCGCGCCGATGACGCTCTCCGTCAGGGGCCAATTCCATGACCTTCGGCAGGGGCATCAAGTCCGCGCAAGTTTCAGGGACCCAGGCCTGCCATCAGCGTGAAAATTTACACGGCGCTAACTTTATTGGGTTTGTCTGGCAAAACAAAAATAACTACACAAGTAATTCGTAGCGATCCTGAATGGGTGGAGATTGACAAAAGGGTCATCATTTATAGCCGTTCGTATTGCTTTCTCAACTCTTGCTCCGGTTCTTATCGGCCAGTGCGATGGCATCTCTTAGCCGGCCATCAGCCTGAGCGAGAAGCCGCCTCGCCTCCTCAAGCCCGGAGCCTCCGGCGACGAGCACCGCGAGCTTGACGTCGCCATGGGTCTTATGGAGAGCCTCGCGTACTTCGCCGAGGCTTTTTCCTGTCAAGTGAGCGAGCATCTTCTCGCGCCGGCCGACAAGCTTTGCATTGACGGCTTGCACCTCTACCATCAGGCCCGCGTAAACTCTGCCGAGCCTGATCATCGTAAGCGAAGAGAGAAGGCTAAGCGTTATCCGTTGTGCGGTTCCTGCATTCATGCGCGTCGACCCGGCGATGGGTTCGGAGCCGGTTTCGAGGTAAACTGGACGCTCGGCCTCTACCAGCAGCGGAGCGCCTGGGTTGTTTGCCACGCCAATCGTCAGCGCCCCGCGCCGCTTAGCCTCGCGTAAACACGACAAAGTGAACGGCGTTGCGCCGCTTGCCGCCACGGCGATCAACACATCCTTCGGGCCGATGGTGAAGCTGCGGATCAGCCCGGCTGCCTGTTCGATTTCGTCTTCCGCCCCTTCGACGGCGCGAACCATAGCCTCGTCGCCACCCGCCAACAAGAGCAGCAAGCGATCCTCAGGCCAGTTGAAAGTCGGCATCAGTTCCGCACCATCCTGAACGGCCAGGCGGCCCGAAGTCCCAGCACCGGCATAGACGATACGCCCCCCGTCCCGCAGACGCGCCTCCATTGCGAGCGCCGCTTCAAGGATCTGGCGACGCGCGGCGCGGACGGCCGCAACGGCAGCAAGCTGACCGTCGATCATTGCGTCGAGAGCGTCGAGGGGCTCCCAGACGTCGATCCCGGCGTATCGCGGACTTGCACGTTCAGTTTCCATGACAACCGAAAGACTGACTGGACTCTTTGACATACTCAACCTTAAATAAGTGAAAGCATTAGAGCTTCCAGGTGCATACGAGAGTCGCTTCTTCTCGGAGTTGATGGCGGTGGCACACGCTGCAGGGCGCGGCTGTGCTCATTTGAAGGCAAGGCGCTGGGCGGAGGGTTGGGCGGTCCCGCCAACATTCGCCTTGGGCTGGAGGAGAGTTTAGCGGAAGTGTTCGCCGCCGCGGCGCGCTGCTTTAGAAATGCAGGTCTCGCGATCGAAGAGCACGTTGTTGTTGCCTGCCTTGCGCTGGAGGGCGCAAGCGAACCCGTTATGCTTGCCGAGCTCAAGAGCTACGAGCATCCCTTTAAGGCTGCGGTCTATACCACCGACTCTCACGCAGCCTGCATCGGAGCGCATCGCGGAGGAGACGGCGGCGTCATTATCATCAGCACTGGCAGCGTTGGCGAAGCCATTATTGGTGGCGTGCGTCATCGCGTTGGCGGCTGGGGCTTCCCGGTTTCGGATGAGGGGAGCGGCGCATGGCTCGGCTGCGAGGTGGCGCGGCGCACGCTTTGGGCGCTCGACGGACGCACGCCCTGGACGCCTCTTTTGACGCGTGTCGCCGAGCGTTTCGACCTCGATCCGAATGAGATCGTCCGCTGGGTGAGTGACGCGAGGCCGGGAAACTTCGCCACGCTGGCCCCGCTTGTCATCGACTGGGCATTGCGGGACGATCCTTTGGGAAGAGAGCTGACCGCAGCAGCGGCGCATCATGTGGAATGCCTCGCGGATCGGCTGCTCGACATTGGCGCCAAGCGGCTCTCTTTGATGGGAGGGCTTGCCAAATGCATCGAGCCCTGGCTCAGCCCCTGGACAAGGCAGTGGCTGGTTCCTCCCGCGGCGGGCGCGCTTACCGGCGCCGTCGAACTCGCGCGCGCAAAGGCCTTGGAAGGCGCCGCATGAGCGAGTCCGGCGTCATGATGGCGCGAGAGATCCATGAAGCACCCGAGGCCGTGCAAGAGCAGCAGCGGGCGCTGGCGCGGCCGCTCGCCGAGCTGGCTGACCGCTTGAAGCGCCAGCCACCCTTTGTGGCGGTCACTTGCGCACGCGGCAGCTCTGCACACGCCGCAGCCTTTGGAAAGCACTTGATCGAGCGCTATCTCGGCATACCCGTTGCGGCGGCGGCCCCGAACATTGCCAGCGTGTACTGCGGGAGTCTTCATCTCAAGGATCAATTGTTTCTCGCCATTTCCCAATCCGGCAGCAGTATTGACCTGATCGACATGACCGTCAGCGCAAGAGCCTCGGGCGCCGTCACGGTGTGTATCGTGAACGCCACCGACAGCCCGCTTGCAGCGGCCTGCGACATCGTCCTGCCCATGAACGCCGGGCCGGAACTGAGCGTGGCTGCAACAAAAACCTTCATTGCAACGCTCTCGGCGCTTCTGCGGCTTACGGCAGTGTGGACCGGTGATGCGAAAATGGCGGAGGCCACCGGCCGCCTGCCAGAGAGATTGGCTACGGCGACTGGCTTGAACTGGGACTGCGCCTTGGATGTGCTTGCCGGGGCGGCGAGCCTTATCACGGTCGGGCGGGGCCCGACTCTCGCCATCGCACGCGAGGCGGCGCTCAAACTGAAGGAGACATGCAATCTCCATGCGGAAGCCTTCAGCGGAGCGGAAATCCTTCACGGGCCGGTGGCGCTTGTATCGGCCGAATATCCAATCTTGATGTTCAACCCGACCGATGCCGCCGCCAAGGGAATGAGGCAATTGGCCGTAAATCTACGCGAAAAAGGCACAGCTCTTTACACGACGGACCCGGATGAGGATGGGATTGACCGTTTGCCGGTGCTGCCACCCGACTACCCGGAAACGGACGCGGTTTGCCTGATCCAGAGTTTCTACCTCATGACCCTCCATTTAGCGCGACGTCTTGGCACGGACGTAGACAGCCCTCGGCACTTGCGGAAAGTTACGAGCACGCGATGACAGGACCGCGCCGGCTTGCTGTCGTGGCCAGCACCGTCTTCGATGGCGAGGCGTGCCATGACGATTACGCCGTCATGATAGAGGGCAGCCGCATTTCCGGTCTGCTGCCCCGGCGAGACCTGCATGAGGGGCTGCCAGCGCGCGTGCTTCCGGAAGGCTCATGGCTCGCCCCGGGCTTCATCGATATCCAGGTGAATGGCGGCGGCGATGTCCTCTTGAATGACGATCCAAACCCCACCGCTATGGCAGACATCGCCCGCGCTCATCGGAAGTTCGGCACGACGGCTCTGCTGCCGACGCTGATCACGGATACTCCGGAAAAGATGCGCACTGCGCTTCAGGCTGCAAATGAGGAGGTCGCATCGAACCCTGGCGTGCTGGGAATCCACCTCGAAGGACCTTTCATCTCGCCGGAAAAACCTGGCATCCACAATCGCGCGCTAATCCGAGCTCCCGGCCCGGAAGACGTCGCGATGCTGACGGCGCCGCGAGCCGGGGTGAGGCTCGTGACGCTTGCCCCCGAACGCGTGCCTTCCGGCTTCATCGCTAACCTCGCAAGAGCTGGCATCCGGGTTTCGCTCGGGCATTCCATGGCAACCTATGGCGAGACCATGGCAGCACGGATGGAAGGGCTGACCGGGTTCACGCACCTGTTCAATGCCATGCGTCAGCTTGGAAGCCGCGACCCGGGGCCGGTTGCCGCCGCGCTCGAAACGCCGGATGCGTTTTTCGGGATGATCGTGGACGGCGAGCACGTCGATCCGGCCGTGCTTCGGCTTGCGCTCAGAGGCGTGGCACATCCCATGCTGGTCACGGATGCGATGCCGCCGGTCGGCGGAAGCAAAACCACTTTCATGCTCTACGGTGAGGAGATCGCGGTTCGCGATGGCCGTTGCGCAAGGGCCGACGGCACGCTGGCAGGCGCGGCTCTCGACATGGCGAGGGCCGTGCGAAACTGCGTCGAGCTTCTGGGCGTGCCGCTTGGCCGCGCTCTGCGCTTTGCGTCCACCGAGCCTGCGAGGTTTCTTGGGCTTGAGGCGACGCTGGGCCGCCTCGCGCCAGGATACCGTGCCGACCTCGTTGCGTTCGATCCAGGCAGCATGCGCATCCATGCCACCTGGGTCGCCGGCGAAGCCTGATTGCGGGTTATGCCGCGCCTGGGTTCTGCCGTGCGGTCTCCCGCGCGATCCAGCGCTCAAGGAGCGCGATGTGCTCGGCTTCCTCTTTCAAGAACTCCTTAGCCCTCTCGACAACTTCAGGGATGTCCGACGAGTCGGCGACGATGAAGTAATATTCGTAGCCGCGCTTTTCGCCCTGAAGCCCGGCCTTTAAGGCGTCGAGCCGTGCCAACGTCGACTCGCCAGCCCAGACGTCCGTGTGCTGAGGCGTGAAGTGATGTGGCCATGTGAAATGCGCAGGCAGGCGAATTTTCGGGTCGATGGCGCCGGCGTGGGCCTTAACCTCGCCCAGATGGGTGCGTGAATAGTCTGCAAGCTCCAGGAAGAAGTCGGCCACATCCTTGTTGCCGACGTCCTTCATGACCGCCGCAAGTTCTTCGTAATGGATCGCCGCGTCTTCCTCGACTTTCGCTGCGTAAGCGTAGAAGTCTTGAACGCTTTTGATGGGCGGAAGCGTCGCTTTCTTCGCCGGAAGGGTGCGATCCCCCTCGAACGAGACGACGATGTCTTCGTCGCGGATGAAGCACTGGCAGGCGAGGCGGTAGCGTGGCGGCATGTCGTTGACTTCGGCATCCACGATCTCCTCGCGTGTGATTTTCCCGAGCTGCCGCAGCAGCTCCTTCTCTTTCTCGGTCAAGGAAATGCCATGCCTCGCCTTGGGCGCCACGTGCTTGACCTCGACAAGACAGGATCCGCATTCGCCGTCCTGGCAGTCAAACGGAATCGGAATCTTGTGCGCCTTGGCGACGGCCAGGATGGTTCCCCGATGTCCCGCCACAGCGTAGATCGTGACGTCCTTCGCCATGACCGGGGACTTGAATGTTACGTTAGCCATGAATTGCTCTCCTTTTTGTTCCGGGCAGGCTGACTCCGCTCGAACGGCGTTCCAGGCCCAGGGGGCTGCCTGGGGAAACAGGATCGAGGGTGAACGGGCAAGCCGGTTGCTCGCCACGCCGAACCGGCTGACACCTGTGGAAAGCAAGACTTACGCCAAGTGATTAGGATATTGTTTTTGAACGTTTTTCTCTACGCAGCGAGGGGGAGTGTACGCTTACGTACAAAGCGGGAGCGCGAGTGCGAGTGCGAGTGTCGCTGTACCGACAAACGCGCGCTGGCCGCTATGTAAAGCGCTCCCACGCGGCCTGCCTCGATATGCCCAGCGCCTTGCCGATGAAATTCCAGCTTACATTGCGCCGCTTCAGCTCGTCGATCTGGGCCTGAAGCACGGCGCGCGTCGCCTCCACTGTGGCCTCCGAGGTCTTCAGCCCATCCAGAAGCTGCTCATTCGTCATCTTGTTCCAGCCCGCGAACGAGGAAGGCGTCGCCTCCAGGATCTTGTTGCACGTGCCGATGCAGCCGTCGCAGATGTGGGCGGATGGCCCAGCGATAAGCCGCGCCACCTGCTTATCTGTCTTCCCGCAAAACGAACACCGCAGCGTCTTTTTCAACATTGGGGCATCTCCTTTCGAGTGTCAGGATTACGTTGACGGATGGAGGATTCAGGCATTTTTGTCAACATTGTCCTGACACTCGTCGGCTTCCGGATTGGCTTGCGCTTGCTTTCATGGCGCAGGGATCCTAGGGGAAAGCGCTTTGCCGAGACGTTAAGAGCGGGAAGTTATTGAAAAGCAAAAAGCAGGAGTTTGCTCGTCGTCCTACTCCCGCCCATCCCCCCAACAACCGCTTGGCAGCTTAATGTTGTCGCTCACCGCTCGCGAAGGGCCGTTTGCAAAGTTTCGAGACCTACACCCTCGGTTCGTCGGCGTGGTCATCCACCGCCGCGATGCGGTTTACCGCAATGACGGCCTGAGTCCGGCTGTCGACACCGAGCTTTTGCAGGATCGCCGAGACGTGCGCCTTCACGGTCGCCTCGGAGACGTTCAACTCGTAAGCAATCTGCTTGTTGAGCAAGCCCTGCCCGAGCATGGACAGAACCCGGACCTGTTGCGGGGTCAGCGTCGCAAGCCTTGTCGCGAGATCGCCGAGTTCGTCGCTGCCCTCCCTTTGCATCTCATCGGAGAACCAGACGCCGCCGTCGAGGACGGTTTTCACAGCCAGCCGGATCTTATCGACCGACAAGGATTTCGAGATGAACCCGGCCGCACCGAGGTTCGCGCAGCGCCGGATCATGCTCGGATTGTCGCTCGCCGAGACGATGACAACCGGGATCTCGGGATGCTGGCTTCTGAGATACATCAGCCCGGTCAAACCGGAGAGCGACGCCGCCCCCTTCTCACCCGGCATTTTCAGGTCGAGAAGCACGAGATCGACATTGGGGTGCGTGGAAAGCGCGTCGAGCAGCTTCTCGACTGACCCGACCTCCGTGAAGCCGATGCCCGGAAGCGACGTGGCCAGCGTTTGCTTCAAAGCATCGCGAAAAAGCGGATGGTCGTCCGCAATGATGACATGATGGGCGGTCATCGCGTTCTCACCGGAACAGAGAGCCTTTTCATGCGCGTTCTCCTCGCCCGCTCAGGGGGTGCCGCCGCTGGCACGGCAGCCCTTGCCTCATCCCGGGACTGGAGTAGGATAGCAGGACCGATTCCCAAGATTCAATCAGAGTTTACTTGAGATTCCAAAGGTATGTCTGAAGACGACATTAAACAAGCCTATTGGCGGCGCATTCGGTGGCATACATTTGGCATGATCCTCGTGATAGCGGGACTGACTCTCCTTCTTCCGATTTTCATGCCGGCGCTGAACGCTTACAGGTTCCTGCGCTTCCCACTTGGATACTTTCTTGTTGGCAACGCTGCGATTTTGGGGCTCGCGATCCTCATTTACGGCTTCTTCGGCGGCCAGCAGCGAAGCGACCGCGCCTACAACATGACGATCCAATTCTGACATGACGCTTAACTACAGCACGCCGGTCATCAATCCAAGGCTCGGTTCCAGCTTCGCGATCTTCGCCAGCGCCTACACCTGCCTGGTGGCGATGCTCATGGTTCTGGAGCAGCTCGGCCTTTCGGTGCCGACGATCGATGAGCTGATCATCGTTACGCCCGCGCTGTTCTATATCGCCATCGGCTTCATGACGCGCACCACCAGCACCGACGATTTCCTGTTGGCGGGGCAGCGCGTGCCGCCCTTCTACAACGCACTTGCCTTCACCTCGATGGTGTTCGGCGGCAGCATTATGCTGGGCAGCATCGGCAGCCTTTTCTTCCTGGGTATCGATGCGATTGCGATCCCCGTCGGGTGTTTTGCAGGTCTTGTGCTGACCGGCGTTTTGTTCGTCCCGCACTTGCGGAAGGCGGGAGCCAATACCCTGCCCGGATTCCTTAACTTGCGGTTCGGGCATCGGGGATTGCGCCTCACCGCCGCTACCCTGATGCTTGCGCCCTGCCTCATCATTATCGTAGCGGAAGCCGCGCTCGGCGGAAAACTCGTCGGCTTTTTCCTGCCACTTCCGCAAGCGCTGGGTATCAACCTTTCGCCTCCCGCATTCTTCCTGATCCTCGTCCTCGCCAGTGTCGTTCTCACGGTGGCTCTTGGCGGGATGCGTTCCGCAACGTGGACTTAATGTGTCCAATTCGTCGTTGTTCTCGGCATTCTCGCGCCCCTTATCGCAGTCTCGGTTATTCGGACGAAACTGCCCCTCCCGCAGCTGACCTATGGAAGCCAGCTTGAAGAGATAAAAGCACGAGAGCAGACGAAAGGTTTTGTGACGGTTACGCAGCCGCAGCCGCTCAGCGACGTCCTGCCAAAGCCGGGAGCGCAGCCCGTTATTCGTCCCGTCGAGCGGGCGTTTAGCGCATTCAGGCCGATGGATTTCCTGCTTCTGGTGTTTTGCCTGGCGACAGGGGTCGCAGCCCACCCCGCATTCCTGCCCAGGCTGAGCATGACACCCACAATACCGGCGAGCCGCCGATTCATGGGCTGGGTGACCGTGGTCGCAGGATTTGTGGTCCTCACAATACCGGCCTATGCCTTCTTCACGAAAGCGATGGCCGTCGAGGCGCTCGTTGGCGTCCCTGCCTCCGACTTGCCCGTATGGGCGCGGGCGCTTCAGCAACTGGGGCTGATCAATCTGCCGGCTAATCAATTCGATTCATTCAACGCAGCGGCGCAACGCGTGACGTTTCATCGGGACAGCCTGGCCCTCATCCTGCCGGTGGCGGGAAATCTGCCGAGGGTGTTCTTCGGTCTCGCCGCGGCATCGGCGCTCGCAGCCCTTTCCGCATGCGCCTCCGGTCATCTCGTCGCCGTTGCCAACACGGTCAGCGACGACATTTATCATGCTTTTTTGAACAAGACGGCTTCCCCAGGGCGGCGCCTTATGGTCGCGCGCCTGACGATGCTCCTTTTCGCTGTGGCAGTCTTCATCATCGCGCAGAACGTGGCGACCGACCCGCTCCGGTGGGCTATCGCCGCCTTCTCTCTCAGTTCGGGGACTTTCTTTTCCGTTCTTCTCTTGAGTGTCTGGTGGCGGAGATTGACGTCAAGGGGTGCTCTAGCCGGGCTGATTTCCGGCTTTCTCGTCACCGCGCTTTATTTGCGCATGGGTGGAACGCCGCTTTTCGGGATCGATGCGCTGACGGCGGCGGCAATTGGCGTTCCCGTCAGTTTCGTTGCCGCAATTCTCGTCAGCCTTTTGTCCAAGGCCCCGGAGCAGTCCGTACTGGAAGCGATTGATGACCTTCGGGTTCCTGCCGGGGAAACGCTTCAATCGCGCATGCTGCGTTTGGCAGCGCGGGCGAAACCGCTCGGCAAAGTATAACTAGGCTGTTCGCTGGCGCGGCGTTACATCTATTATATCCCGGAGAGCGTTTTCTGGGGAGTAACGCCTTGAGGCCTCTTGTATGCGCCATGATCTCTTTCACATAGCCTCAGCTGGCTCCATGACAAACCGCAGGCACCTATTCCCGGAAATAGAACCGTACCGAACCGGTTGGCTTAAAGTTTCGAACACGCACGATGTTTACTTCGAGGAATGCGGCTCGCCCCTTGGGAAGCCCGTGCTGATTGTTCATGGAGGGCCCGGCGGCGGCTGCAATCCCGCCATGCGGCGTTATCACGATGCTTCGCGATACCGGATTATCCTTTTCGACCAGCGCGGCTGCGGGCGCTCCACACCCCATGCCTGCCTGGAAGAGAATACGACCTGGGATCTCGTTGCCGATATGGAACGGCTGCGCACGCACCTCGGCATCGCGGCGTGGCAGCTTTGCGGAGGCTCCTGGGGCTCGACGCTATCGCTCGCCTATGCGGAGGCCCATCCGGACCGCGTAACCGAGCTGCTCTTGCGCGGAATCTTTCTCCTGCGGAAGGCCGAGCTCGATTGGTTCTATCAAGAGGGGTCCAGCTGGATTTTCCCCGACGCCTTCGAACAGTACGCGGCCGTGATCCCCTCCGACGAACGCGGCAACATGATCGAAGCCTTCCACCGCCGCTTGACGTCGGGCAATCGCGAAACCGAGCTGGCTGCGGCCCGGGCATGGAGCATTTGGGAAGGCACCACCCTTTCGCTTTTCCATGACCAGGAGCGCGTGCAGAGGTTCGGCAGCGACCGTTATGCGCTCGCCTTCGCGCGGATCGAATGCCATTACTTCATCAACAAGGGCTTTTTCCGCAGCGACAATCAGCTCATCGAGGATGCAGGCCGGATTGCGCATATCCCCGGCACGATCATTCACGGCCGCTATGATGTCGTGACTCCGCTCAAAAACGCCTGGGACCTGGCCAAGGCTTGGCCGAAAGCGGAAGTTCGCATTGTCCCCGACTCGGGGCACGCCATGACGGAGCCGGGCATCGTTCATGAGATTGTGACCGCCACCGACAAATACGCCTCGGCCCGCACGTAGCGGCTGTATCCTAACACGCAATGTTAGCCGGGTGCGCCAACGGATCGCGGCTGCCGTCCTCCCGGAAGGGCGCAGCCCTATCCAGGATCGTAACGCACGGAGACGCCTATTTTTTTTCCGATCCCGGCTCGCGCTTCCCTTGGCCGGGATGATGATCAGTCGGAGAGAGATGACGACGTTTACTGAGCGTGCGGGCTTGACCCAGGCTCGCGCCTTGTGAGACCTAATAGAATTGCCGCAAGGCGTAGGCCTGGAGCAGCCCGCAAGCTGCTCTGGCACTTTAGAATTGATCAACTTTTCCGCCTTTGATCGATTGCGATGAATGGCGGGTTGATCTAACAGTATTTTATAACCGGCCTTATCGATGTTGCTTCTAACGCACCTCATCTTTGACGTGGCCTTTGCCGCGCTCGCTATCCTGAACGCGCTTCTCCTTCTCACGGTGTTCTCAAGCTCGATCAAGCTCTGGCCGACGCCCTCGGCCAGGAGCTGGCAGCATTACACGTTCTGGCCGCTTTTTCGCGGCGGCCTCGGCCTGACGCTGGCTTATGCGATCCTCACGGCGCAGTGGCCGCAAGAGGGTGAGGCCCTGCGCTTCCTGATCGGGATGATGTGCGTTGTCCTCGGCTTCGGCTTCACGATATACGGCTATTTCGATCTCGGCATCGAGAACACATATGGCGCGGACGAGGGACTCGTGACCAAGGGCCTCTACCGGTACAGCCGCAACCCGCAATATGTGGCGTCCATCCTGGGCTTTTCCGGCACGGCGCTGGCGAACGGCGAAATCCACGCCGTCATCCTCTGCGGGCTCGCGATCCTGGTTTACGTCATCATGCCATATACGGAAGAGCCGTGGCTTCAGCGCGCTTACGGCGATGTTTATCTCGCCTACAAGGAGCGGACGCCGCGCTTTCTTTGAGGCGGACGCCGCGCGGCTGCAAATATGGTCCGCCGCTGCGAGCCGGTTGATCGACCGGCGTCGAAAGGCGATGCACCCAACCGGCCGGAAGCCGCTTTGCGGCGATCCGGGATCGCCGGAGGTGGAAGATGCCTGTGGAGTGAAGCGGCATTGTGTCTAGGCTGCGGCACCTCGCTTGACCTCCTGGATCGATTTGGCTCGCGGGCAGATCTTAGGAAAATGCGCCTTACCGGGAGGTTAATCGAACCAAGTCATTGATATATAACGTAAAAAGTTGAAGGCGATAGCGCGGCGGCGGCTGCAAACGGAGCTGCCAAGGTTAACGGGATGGTCCAAAAACATATTTAACGGATTTTTTCGCGCCGCGTTTTTCCGCCAAAAACGCATCTTTTGGTGCGGTTCCGGACCGGATATAAGCCCGGCGCGCCGGAAATTAACCCTAGGAAGTTAATTTACCCCCCTGCCGTAACCCAATATTCACCATATCGGCCCTGAATTGCCCCGCCATCATACAACGGGCGCCATGTTTGTATACATCGTCAGGTTGCGCCTGACGGAAAATGGTCCAAAAGTCTCGCCGCCGCCTCATTCGCGCTTCTGCGAAGCATTCATCCCAAACAAAGCCTGTTTCAGTTTCGCCAATGAATGAAGAGGACCGTTGCAAACGGTTTCCTTCGCGAGCGAAGTGCGGAAACCTCCCCTGAAACGTTCTCAGGATTAGGCCGTAAGCTGCCCTTTCCGCCTTCGGCGGCATGGTCTCTTGCTGGAGGTTGACCGGCTGTAGCGGATGATCGCATATCCTGCCGCAGGTGATCCGCTACCTGTGCAGGATAAGCACCTGCAAATTCTGGTCCGGCGTATAATCCTTGTAGTGCACCTCGAATTGCGTAGGCCCGATCTTCTTTACGCCCTCGGCGCAGAAACTGACGAGGCTGTCCGGTTCGCCCTTATCTACGACAAGCCGGAAATCCTTGATTGGAGCGGCCCCGTTTGCGCCCGCCGCCAGCACATACTCAAGCCGGCCTTCAGGAAACCTCTCGGCGCCGGCGGCTTTTTTCGGACGTTGCGCGGCAGCCAGAAAATCGTCGTCGGTGCAATAGCGTGTTTTATAGTCTGTGATGATATTCAGGCTGTGCTCGATGTGGCGCCCGGCTTCGGTGAAACGCCCGACATTTCGGCTGACATATGGCGTATAGCGATGCTCCACGATCAAGTCTTTTTGGGAGGGAAAAATCTGCTCCCAGTGAAACGCTGTCGTTAGCATCCATTTGGGCGTTCTGTAGTCCAGCCTGCGGTCCTCGTAAATGACGCCAGCCCTCACGAGCCTTTCCCGCTGCTCCTGGCTCAAGGCATCAAGCGATTCCCGGGCTCGGTTAAGGTCCGTCGTGATCGGAATATGGAGGCTTTTCAGCAAGTCGGTGGTGTCGGTTCCGTTGACAATGGCGCGCTGCTCCATGCCGTAGGTAACGGGTATGCCCTCCACTCTTGTTTCGAAGGCCAGGAATTTGGCGAGATCGCCGTTGGGCATTGCCCAGTGCGCTGTCGGCCCCGGGTCCGCAATCATTAAGTTGAGCCACTGAAGAACGGGGTATGAGAGGTCAGGCAAGGGAAAAGCCACAAGCGTCTTGATATCGGTCTTGGACGTATTGAAAAACCGGTAGCGGACCCGGATTTCCTTTTCCGACACATACAGCTCTTCCGAGCGGATTTCGATATCGGGCGTGGGCGTCAGCACGAGACCTCCAATCGCGAGGTAGCCAGGCCACTCGATCTCGATCACCTGTGCTTGCGAATCGCCCGCAATGGCGAGCAACAGCAACGCTGCAATTCCTATTCTCACGGGTTTCCTCATTCCCAGAAATGATCTTCGAGCCAATGCATTGACCCGCGTTGCTCATTCGTCAATCGTGCAGAGCAGTTCCTGCGACGCCTTCTAGAGACTATTTGCTGCAAATTATAAGTAACTAAAGCGCCTTGAATGCGGCAACTCGCTTCGATGGCCTGCGACCAAGATCGCGTATCCGCACGCAAGAGGCCGGGACTGATTTGTTGGCCGCCACGTCTCTTCTTGGGGCAAGCGATAATCGTTACCTCGCGGTTGCTTGCTGTTGGCGGCGAGCCTCTCTAACCTGTGAAGACATGAGCAACCCAAAGAACCGTCCGAAGTGGCTTGTCCTTTGTGCCGTGCTGGCGACAAATACGGCCTCTGTCTGTGGCGCGAAACCCGAAAACTCGCCACGCGAGGTGGTTAGCCATTTTTATATGGCCTATTTCGTTTATCTGGCGAGCATTGAGGAGAGACGCACGCCGGAAGATGCTTATCGCCAAGAGCACGCCGTGACCGACCCTTTCTTCACGCCTCGGTTTCAAGAGAAGCTCAAGCGTTGTGCCCAGCAGCACGAACTTACTGAGGGGTGCGACGGAGACGTTGATCCTTACACCTGCTCCCGGAAATTGCCTCCTGGCGCGTGACCGGCGAGCAGCCCGGGGCTGTTGCAGTCGAGCTGTCTTGGCAGGGCACAAACGCCAGAACCGCGATGGTCGCCGTGGCAAAAGTCAATGGGTACTGGCTCATCGATGAGGTCTCATGCGATTATGGATTACTTCGCCAACAGCCTCAGAAATAAGCGTGGATTAAAGAACAGGTTCGTCGTGAAGCCGCAACTCGTGATAGCCTGGTTAGGTCCGCAGCTGGGGGTCAGGCGGCTGCGCACTGAAAGCGAGTCAAGGGGCCCGTTTCGACCCTGAGCAGCTGAATTCAGCTCTGTGCTTGGTCGAGCAAGGCCCTGCGATATCGCCCACATTCGCTGGCAACCCTGCCGCAGCCTGCTCGGAACAGGCTTTATACGTTCGGTCGGACGAGGGCGGCGCTGAACCGCGCCGCTATTCCGCCGCCACCAACGCAGGCCGCTCGCTGAGTTTCTTGAGCGCGCGCTCGATCCACAGCCTCGTCAGCTTCTCGGGCAGGCTGTTCTGCCGAAGGCGTTCGTTCAGCGTCGGGAAATCGACGCGGTCGAGCGGCTGATCCTGGTTGAAACAGGAGAAGATCACCGTGCGCGCGCCCGTCTCGGGATCGATATGAGCCTGAAGGCACTGGGCGCACACTTCCTTCATCATGCACTGCATCGGCGAGTTGATGCTGCCGATGGCCGTGTGACCGGGCTTCAGGAAGGGCTGCAAAACCGCATGCCGCGCCATGCCAACGGCCTGCATCATGCGATCCGAGCCGATGACGATCATATGCTCGGCCTCGTTCAGAGGCACGGCCTGCTCGCCGAGGCGGCCGGAGCCGTATGACGCCATCGCCTGGACGATATTGCCGACGAAGGTCTTGTCCTGCGGGCGCGTGGGCTTGAAGCCCGGTGCTTCGTCGCAGCACCAGACGATCACATCGGCGGCGCGTTCGATCTCCTCGATCTTGTAGCGATCCTGGATCGCCTTGTAGCCCGCGAAGTAGATCACGCGGCTGCCCGCCGCCCGCATGGCCGCGCCGATTGAAAACAAGACCGCGTTGCCGAGACCGCCGCCCACCAGGGCCACCGTGCTGTTGGCATGGATCTCGGTCGGTGCGCCGGTCGGGCCCATCAAAACGACGTTCTGCGCGGGCTTGAGTGTCGCGCACAGGCTTGAGCTGCCGCCCATCTCCAGCGCGATAATGGAAATCAGGCCGCGCTCCTTGTCGGTCCAGGCGCCGGTCATCGCGAGGCCCTCCATCGTCAGGAGGGTTGACGGGAACCCCGGCTCGTCAAGCCGCTGCGACGACATTTCATAGTTCTGCAAACGGTAGAACTGGCCGGGGCGGAAGGCGCGCGAGGCGGCCGGGGCCCTCAAAACGACTTCCACAATGGTTGGCGTCAGCCGGTTCACGGCGTAGACGCGTGCCTGCAGGTCGTTGCGGCAGCGGGCGATGATGTCGGCGCCTGACGCTGAAGTGGCGGCCTCCTTTGCGCCAGCACGCGGCTGACGAGCGGGTATCCGCGCTTGGCGCTCCCCATGGCTTTCACGACATTGCCGAAAAAGCTTGGATGCAGGTCGCCAAAGAAGCTGATGAAGCGGCCGTCGTCGCCGCGATGCATGAGGACGTGATTAACGTCTGGCTTGCACAGCGAGCGCGCCGGGGTCACGGGATTGCCAGCCTCGTCCACGGCCTGGAAATATTTGCCGTCGAGCTTGATGCGGTGATCCTCGCGCGCGAACACGGTATTGGGCTGGGTGCCCGCGGCAATCAGAACGGCGCGCGCCGGAAGAACGACTTCGGTCCCGTCGGATGTCTTGCAGCGAAGACCCGCCGCATGTCCGAAACGGTCCACCTCGACGGCGGCCGGCGATAGGCCTTCGGCGAAGCGGACGCCTTCCTCCATCGCCTTATTCACTTCCTCGTGGTTCAGCGTATAGGACGGGCTTTCCGTCAGCTTGCGGCGATAGGCGATCGTCGCGCCGCCCCAGGAGTCGAGAAGCTGAGCGAAATACGGAGCGCGGCCCTCGGCGGCAGCCTTTTTTCGCTCGGCGCCCAGCGCTTTTGCGTGCGCCAGAAACTGCTCGGCGATCTCCGTCTCTTCCTCGGTCCAGGACGCGCGGACGGCATCCTCGCCGCGCTCGGCGGCGAGAACGTGATAGCGGTTCGCGAATTTCTCGACCTGCCGGACATAATAGGAGAGGGTTTCAGTACCGGTATCGATTGCGGTCAGGCCGCCGCCGATGACCACGATGGGCAGGCGGATCTGCAGGTTAGCGATGGACGACATCTTCGCCGCGCCGGTGAGCTGCAGGCCCATGAGGAAGTCGCTTGCTTCGCGGACGCCGCGCGCCAGGTTGTTGGGCATGTCGATCACGGTCGGACGGCCCGCGCCCATGCAAAGGGCGACGTGGTCGAAGCCCATGGCCCATGCGTCATCCATGGTGAGCGTTGCGCCGCCGCCGAAACGCACGCCGCCAAACGCGGCAAACTCCTCGCGGCGCTCCAGGAGGATGCGGATCAGCTTGAGATAGTTCTTGTTCCACCGGACGGTGATGCCGTATTCGGCGACGCCGCCGAAGCCCGCCATCACGCGGTCGTCCAGGTTTTCGTAGAGCGTCTCGACATCGCGGACCGGCTCGCGGGGATCGATGTCCAGCGGCTCAAGCTTCAAGCCGTCGATGGCGACCACCGTGTGGCCATCGTTCATGAGGTGATGCGCGAGCGTGAAGCCGGCCGGCCCCAGCCCGACGATCAGAACCTTCCGCCCCGAATCCGGCAGCGGCAGCGGGCGGCGAATGTCGAGCGGGTTCCAGCGCGTCAAGAGCGAATAGATCTCGAAGCCCCAGGGCAGGCCAAGCACATCCTTCAGGATTGCGGTTTCCGCCTGCGGAATGTCCACCGGCTCCTGCTTCTGGTAGATGCAGGCCTTCATGCAGTCGTTGCAGATGCGTTGGCCGGTGGCCGCCAGCATCGGATTATCGACAGCGATTGTGGCGAAGGCTCCGAGTACGTGGCCTTGCGCGCGCAACATATGCATCTCGCTGATTTTTTCTTCCAGCGGGCAGCCTGCGAGCGTCACGCCGAAAGGGGACTTCTGGAATGCGCCTGTTTTGCGGTCTTTCAGGCCCTTGCTGCAGGAGTCCTTGCCCTGGTTGTGGCACCAGATGCAGTAGTTGATCTGGTCGAGCGCCTGCTGGGTTGTCATGCCGTGGTCGGTGAGTGCGAAGCCATCACGCGCGCGCCACTCATGCTCGGGCAGGCAGGCCATTGTCACGCCATTGCGCTCGATGGTGGTGATCGGAACGAGCTTCTGGAAGTCGATCTTTTGAGGCACCCGGAACAACGTGCCGCCCTCGTGGAAGGCGCGGCCCTCCGGCGTAAGCGTCGCCCACGCGGCATACCTGAGAGCCGTGTCCAGCCATTCCTTGCGGTCGTTGCGCTCCCAGGCCTCGACATGGGCGGCGAATGAAGCCTCCGTCAGCGTCTCGCCCATCATCATCTGCTCGAGTTCGGTACGCAGCGCGGCGCCGTTGAAACCGGAAGGATCGGCGTATTTCTTTACGGCCTGCCTCTGCACGAACAGCCGCTTGCAGGAATGGATGGGATCGAGGTGCTTTGTTTGCGCCACCACCTCGTCGAGTGCGTCCTGGATTGCGAACAGCTCGGCGACGAAAGCGTCAAGGATCGGGCCGAGGGAAGTGAAAAGATGGCTCTCGGCCTTGGCGTCCAGCGCATCCGGCGCGGCGCGCGCGGCGAGGAGGCTTTCGTGCAGGGCCGGATCCTCTGCCGCGACCTGAGCAAGGAAACGTTTGTCGAGCGCGACCAGCCCCTCGCGCGTGGCGAGGGATGAGAACGTCGCGCCGAAGCCCAGGGTAGCAGCATCCATGTTTCAATCCTCGATTTCGGGCTTGGCCGATCACGCCAGACCGCTTGGCGGTGACGGGAAAGGATCGCGGGTCCTACGCCGAAAGGCGAGAAGGTTCGCGAGGCAGCGCGCGCACAGGACGCTTTGCGATTTCCAGAAAGCCGGTTAACAGGGAATTTATTCTGCGTCTAGCATAACGAGGTGGTTCGGTAAAAGGTTCTCTTTCGCCGCAGAGGGCGGAAAATGCGTTGCAAGGTGCTCCCCGATCCGCCCGATGGCGTCAATCAGCCCTTTTACCGGGCGGCCGTAGCCGATATCGGATGTGAGTTGATCGATGATCGTTTTCCACTCCTCGTTCGGCACCTTCTGGTGGACATCGGAATCGACCACGATTTCCGCATAGCGCTCCGCGACCGAGACGAAAAGAAGAACTCCCGTGTGGCCCGTCGTTGTGTAGATGTCCTGCGCAAAGAATTGCTGCATGGCTCGTTGATGCGCGCGGTTCCGCATGACGCCGCGCGGCACGAGTGCATATCTCAAGTCGGGGTAATGAAGGATGAGTGTAAGCCCGGCGAAAACCGCAAGCTGGATAACGTAGACCGATTGCACCGGCATCCAGGTCCAGTGAATGAGTGGCCACGGCACGGCGAGCGCAATAAGGGCGCCCCACATAAAGGGCACGTAATAATATCCGGCACTGGCGCGCGCGATCACCGCGACGATCTCCGCCGACGTTTTGTTTTCCGCCTTCGTGATGGCGTTCTCGACGTCCAGCTTATCCGCTTCTGAAATCACGATGCCGCTCCCTACCAATCGCCCGATGCGCCGCCGCCGCCGAAATCGCCGCCGCCGCCCGACCAGCCGCCGCCGCCTCCTCCGCCGCCCCTGCCTCCGCTCCAGTCACCGGGGATGAAGATCGGGCCGCCGCCATAGCTGCCTCGGCGGGTGTACCCGCCGCCTGAAAGGGGTGGTCCTCCCTGCTGAGACTGCACCCAAAGCACGAAAAGGAAAACTGCGACAACGAAGATGAGCGTGATCAGTTGCTCATTGTCGGGAGCATTTCGCGGCGCAGGCCGCGCCGCGGCCCTTTCCTTGACGGCTTCGGCGTCGCCCAGCAGCACGTCGCGGATGTCCGTAACGCCCGCCTTTATGCCGGCCGAAAAGTCTCCCCGCTTGAAGCGCGGCAGGATCGAATTCTGAATGATGAGCTTCGAGAGCAGATCCGTCATCTGCGGCTCAAGCCCGCGGCCAACCTCGATGCGCACCTTTCGGTCTTGCGGCGCGACGATCAAGATCACGCCGTTGTTCGTGCCCTTTTGCCCGATGCCCCAGGCTCGGCCGAGTTGATAGCCGTAGTCCTCGATGGGATAGCCTTGCAACGAGTTGGTCGTGTAGACCACGAGCTGATCGCTCGATTTGTCCTCCAGCGCCTTGAGGTCGCTTTCGATCGAGGCTCTGTCTGCCGGGGTCAGGAGGTGCGCATCGTCGACGATGCGCCCCGTGAGAGGTGGAAATTTCGGCTCCGCGCTGGCGGCTTGCCCAAAGACAACGACAGCGAGAAGCAATATAAGGGCGGCTCTGAGACCTGAAATCCAGCAACGAAGCCCCTCACCCCACCCCTCTCCCCGAGGGAGAGGGAGTGCGCCGAGCTTGCGACAGCGGTCCTTCTCCCGTGGGGAGAAGGACAGGATGAGCGGATCCGGAGACATGGGAAGCCGCTACGACTTGCGCGGGCCGAAATCGACCTTAGGCGTCTCAAGGTCCGTCGCCGGGACTTCGAACGGCGCCATATCCTTTGCGTTGGAGTAAAGGATGGACTTCCAGATCCGGCCGGGGAAGGTGTTCAACTCGGTATTATATTGTTGGACCGCCCCGATATAATCGCGCCGCGCAATGGCGATGCGGTTCTCCGTACCTTCGAGCTGGTTCTGCAAGGCCAGGAAGTTCTGCCCGGACTTGATGTCGGGATAACGCTCGGATACGGCGAGCAGCCGCCCCAACGCGCCTGTGAGCTGGTTCTGGGCTTCGGCGTATTTCTTCATCGCGTCCGGGTTGGTGAGAATATCGGGCGGCAGGTTGATCTGTGCCTGCGTGGCTTTCGCCCGAGCCTCGGTGACGCCCGTCAGCACCGACTTCTCCTGGTCCGCGAACCCTTTAACGGACTCGACGAGGTTCGGAATGAGATCGGCTCGGCGTTTATATTGGTTCTGAATCTCGGACCACTTCGCCTTCGCTGTCTGCTCGTAGGTCGGGATGGTATTAACCCCGCATCCAGACACTATGAGCATCGCTGCGAAGAGCGCGGCAAAGGGCATAACACGGATGGATTGGCGGTTGAGCACTTCCAACTCCCCTAAAGATTATAAGTCTCTATGAGGTAATGCCGCCAAGCCTGGGGTGCAAACCAAATCTGACGCCGCACTTAAATAATTAGCAAAACGGCCCGCTTTCGCGGACCGTCACGCTGGCCGATCGGGAAGGCGCGTTTATTTCAGAGGCTGGTACGGCGCGCAGAAGTGATAGTTCGCGCCGACCTTGAAGGTTTGCGCGGTGAAGCGGTCATTGAAGGCGTAGCCCTCCGGCGTTGTAAGCCCGAAGGTATTGAATTCGAAAAATTGATACTCGCCTTTGACGCTCCAGGCGGGGTTGATCTTGTATTCGATGCCGCCGCCGCCCGTCCAGCCGCTCAGATCGCTGTGGCTGACCGAGTCGAAGCCGACTTCGCTCACCGAAAGGCTGCCGCCGTAGTAGGCATAACCGCCCTTGATGTAAATGAGCGCCGGGCCCCATGCGTAGCCAAGACGGCCGGTAATATCGAAGTAGAAGCCGGAGCTGACGCTGCCGACCGCTGTCCCGCCGACCTCGGTTACGGAACCACTAAGGCCCATGCCGCCGATATCGATTTCAGGGCCGATGACAATATTGCCAAGCTGGTAGGCATATCCGACCTGGCCGCCTCCAAAGACGCCGCTCCCCTCGTTGTTGAACGGCACGGCCGGGGTGAAATTTACATCCTTAAAATCAGCGGCATCCCAAACTCCGCCGACGTGAGCGCCGATATAGTAACCTGTCCAGCTCGGATAGGCGACGACGGGGCCATCCTTGTAGCCGGGAGCGTAAAAGTCGGCGGCGTTGGCCGCGCCAGCCGCGCCCAGCAACGCAACGATCGCCGTGGCGGTAAGTGTCTTGTTCATGTTTCAATTCCCAAAAGTACCAACGTTTACCGATCGCCAGGACGAGCTGATACGGATGAGAACTCTGGCCTTTTATACCTAGCTTGATTCGCGATTATGCAGGCCGTCGGCGCTAAAGGAACGCGAATCAAGTCTAAAGATGTGTCTAAAATGCTACGGCTACGCTTTTGCTGCTTACGATCAACTGACTTTACTTGCGGGCGAAAGTTGACCGTCGCAAAAAAAGCGGCCCGCTTTCGCGAGCCGCTTCCTCAACCGAGACTGGTTTTGCGTCTACTTGAGCGGAGAGTAAGGCAGGCCGCCGACAAAGTAGTTCAGGCCAACAGTGACCGTATTCGCCTTGAGCTCCTGCTTGTAGGACTCTCCCGGCGTGGTCCAAACGGTCTGGTCTCCGAAGTCGAAGTAGCGGTACTCGCCCTTCACGCTCCAGGTCGGAGCGAATTTGTATTCGATGCCGCCGCCGACAGTCCAGCCGTCAATGCCTTGTTTGTTGACGCTGGCCGGGAGGGTCGTGTCAGTGACGCCAAGGGCGCCGTCATAATAGACCCAGCCGCCTTTCGCGTAGAACAGAGCCGGACCGACCGCATAACCGAGGCGGCCCGTAACGTCTGTATAGAAACCGCTATCGGTTTTCGACGAGAGCTCCGCCCGTTCCAAAGGCCGCCTGGCTGTTGGACAGCCCAATGCCGCCGAAGTCGGCTTCCAAGCCCACCACGAAACTGCCGCCGATTTGATAATTGTAGCCAAGCTGGCCGCCGCCGACGACGCCATCGGCGTCATTGCTCCACTGGCCGGCGCCCCAGTACGGCGAGCCACTGTCCGTCTTGAGGTCGGAAAAAGCGCCACCGACGTGCGCGCCGATATAGAAGCCGGTCCACGACGGAACAGCGACGTAAGGAACATCCTTCAAGCTTGCTGCGGGAGAGTAGATATCTGCGGCGTTCGCTGCGCCTGCCATACCCAATACCGCGACCGTGGCGGCTGCGAGAGTTTTTTTCATTTTCATTCCCCGAAATTGCCCAGATTACGCGGACGACAAACTAACCGATTGACGAGCCGACCCCATCATAGGGTCCCACTCGCCTGTCCAGGCCTAACGTGATTTGGGATGCTGCAACACAAAAACACCCACAACCCACCTAATCGGCGGAGCGAGTGTTGCCGGTATACTTCAAAAACAACTTTGATTGTGTGAAATCGAGCATTACAACTTTAATGTGAACTATTCTACCAGGGGCAAATCACAACGAAAACCCCAACTCCTGCTATCCAAGACAGCAAAGCGACTCACTTTCGCAAGCCACTTCGCTAGTCAAGATAGGGTACACGCCTACTTCAGAGGGGTGTACACGTTGTTGAGGTGGTAGTTGATGCCGACCTTGAACGAATTGACGGTGAGGTCGCGATCAAAGCCGTACGTAATTCCATTGTTTGCATCGTACCAGCTCGTGTTGTTCTTGCTGAAATCGAAATACAGATATTCAGCTTTGACGCTCCATGATGGGGCGAACAGATATTCGACGCCGCCGCCGACGACCCAGCCGTCAAGCGAGCCGGAGCTGACGGACCACGTGGTGCCGAAAGCATCCACGCCGCCGACTTGGAGGTTTGTGTCGAGGTAAGCCCAACCGCCTTTGACGTAGAAGAGAGCGGGGCCAGCTGCATAACCAAGACGGCCGGTTACGTCAGCATAGAAGTTCGCGTCGTTCTTTGCCCAGAATGAACCGGGAGTTCCAACCGGTGCAATGGCACCGTTATTCCAGTTGCCGGTCAAGCCAGCGCCGCCGAAATCGGCTTCGACACCGAACACGAGTCCGCCGGTCTGGTAGTTATAGCCAACCGTGCCGCCGCCGAAGACGCCGTCATTCGTGTTATTTCCCCAAGCTGTGGTGCCCAGGTAGTCATTCACGTCGCTATTGTTGATATTCGCCCAGATACCGCCAACATGCGCACCGATATAGAAACCGGTCCAGGTTGCAGGAGGTACGTAAACAGGCGCGTCCTTCATCGAACCGCCGTGATAGAGGTCAGCGGCGCTAGCTGCACCAGCTACGCCGACGAGGGCCGCGACCGTCGCGGCTGCGAGTGTCTTTTTCATAGAGTGCATTCCCTAAATTGCCCAGAAACGCAGACGCAACACATACGATCGACTCTTCTCTAGTCTCTTGTAAGAGGGCTAACGTGATTCGCTGCCGATCCAGCGCCAATAACGAACTTGAACTGAAATCTAACGATTTCCTGTTGCACAATTACACCTTGTACTATCGCGCGCGCACGGAGGTTGTGACGGGGCGCGCGCGTGGCTGACCGGCGTCAGCATAAGGGGCGGCGCAAGCAACGACAGTGCGAATGGAGCAATGTATAAAGCGCAGATTTCTCTGCAACGCAGACGTCGCGCGCTCATTCTTCCGGTCCGCGAGCTTTGGCCTTAGCCCAGGCCCGTTACACCAGCTTAGCTTTGCCTCACGAGCGCGTTTGCCGTCAGAGGTCGCGCTTCCGCCTTGGCTTCAGCTTTGGCGGCGCCGCCGAAGCCTTCCATGACATGTGCGCCAAAGGCCGCATGAAACCTCTTCACAAAGTCCGGCTCCTCACTCAACTCCGTTGGTGAACGCACGCCAAGCGCCTTGCGGACGTAATGATCGTGCAGATGCTTGAAGCGGACCGGATAAGCTCTGGGCCACGCGTCGAATGTGATGACGAGACCATCGCCTTGGATATAGTCCTCATCTAAATCCTCAAGCGCCATCCGTGTATAGCCTTGCGATGACTTGCTTGCTCGCCAGATGAATTCGATCTTCGCGTCCTTTTCGGACGGGAAAAGGACATAGGTCGATTTGAAGTCGGTCAGCTCCTTCCCTTCGGGACTGTAGGTCCGCCCGGCAACCTCATACCGGCGCCGCTTCGCATTGTAGAAGATATTGACGAAGGAGTAGCGTAGCTCGCCATTTTGCCAAAGCGCCTGGAGGTAGCGTCCCGCATAGCGCTCCCCCGGCATCAGCCTGCGCCGGATCGCGGATGAGCGGTAGGCAAGGTTCTTCCAATAAATGGCCAGCCCTGTTGCCAGCGCGCTGAATGCGATCAGGAACAGGAGACGATAAGCTTCTTCGGTGTGGAGACGGCGGTCCACGATCCAGCTCATGATCCAGATCAGGGCGTCCCGAATACCTTCGAACATACATACCCCGCGCTTCCCTGGATTCTCGCGAAATTAAACCGCGGTTCAAGGCAAAATTTGCTTTGCGTATTTATCTGGCCAAGGAGGCTTGCCGCGCCTTCGATATTGACCAAGTCAAATTTACTAAAAGTTAAAGCGCATTCTCCTATCAGCCAATGAGTTGATTTTGGGTGCAGGAGGCACTTGTGGGCATTAGCGACGAAACTTGGGCAGTAGCGGCCGAGAAGCGCTGCAAAGGGTTGGTTCACCTTCTCGGGATTGGTGATCTGGAGGCAGGCGATACGAGCATCAAGGGACGCTTGTCGATCATCACAAAACTCAAGGCGGCCAGGCGGTCCGAAATATCACGAGGTCAGACAGGGTCGTGGCTCTATGACGTCAATCGCCACTTGAGCATCTGCGCCTGCCTTCGAAGGGAATATGAGGCGCTTGAGGAGATCCTTGATGGCAGCAATCCGGCGCCAAGCCGACGGAGACACGCCGATAACGTCATCGAGTTGCGTCCGTGACCGGAGCCTGTCCGCTTTTGATGGACTCAAAAGCGGGCTCTAAGTTTTTGTTTTGTCGTGCGTCTTATCGGAAAGCGCGAGGCCTGCGCCAGGAGCTAAACCGCGGGCGGGGACCACTTCTCCCGCATGGTGACAAGCTCCTCGGCGAGGGTGGGGTGCAGTGCGATGGTCGAGTCGAAATCGGCTTTGCGCACGCCCATTTTCACCGCGATCGCCAGCGCCTGGATGATCTCGGCCGCATCCGGGCCTAAAATATGCGCGCCGATGACCTTGTCCGTCTCCGCGTCTACGACAAGCTTCATCAGCACGCGCTCGGGGCGCCCGGTCAGCGTGTTTTTCAGCGGGCGGAAGCTCGTTTTGTAGATGTCGACGGTCCGGAACATCTCGCGCGCGCTTTCCTCGGTGTAGCCGACGGTGCCGATTTCGGGCTGCGAAAACACCGCGGTCGGCAGATAGGCGAGATCGACGGGGTTCGGATTGTTCTTGTAAACACCCTCGATGAACGCAATTCCGTCGCGGATGGCAACCGGCGTCAGGTTCACGCGGTCGGTGACGTCGCCGACGGCGTAAATGCTCGGCACCGAGCTTTGATAAATGTCGTTCACCATGATGCGGCCGTTCCAGCCGCATTTGACGCCAAGATTTTGCAGACCGAGACCGACCGTGTTCGGGCGGCGGCCAGTCGCGAACATGACGGCATCGCAGGCGATGCGTCCGTCGCGGTTTGTGATCACCATCAGACCGCCGCGCGTCTTCTCAATGGCGGCCGGCTCCGTGTTGCAGGTGATCGCGATGCCCCGCGCCCGCATGATGTCCGTCAGCCGCTCGCGCAGATCGTGATCGAAACCGCGAAGAATTTCGCCCCCGCGATAGAGAACTTCGACTTCGACGCCAAGCCCGTGAAAAATGCCTGCAAACTCGATCGCGATATAGCCCGCGCCGACAATCACGATCTTCTTCGGCAGTTTCTCCAGATGGAACGCTTCGTTGGACGTGATGGCGAGGTCTTTGCCAGGGAACTCGGGGATGAACGGATGCCCGCCTGTCGCGATCAGAATGCGCTCCGCGGTGACGGTCCGGCCTTCGCCGACGATTTTGATCGTGTGCGGGTCCACCACCTCGGCGCGGCTCTGAATGACGGTCCCGCCCGCAGCCTCGACGCCATTGCTATAGACCTTGCTGATGCGCGCGATTTCCGCGTCCTTGTTGGCGATCAGCGTTTTCCAGTCGAACCGCTTTTCCCCCACCGCCCATCCATAGGCCCGCGCATCGTCGATGGCATGGCCGAACTCGCTCGCATAGACGAACAGCTTCTTCGGCACGCAGCCGCGAACCACGCAGGTGCCGCCGAAACGATATTCCTCGGCGATCGCCGTGCGTACGCCGAGCCCCGCGGCAAGCCGCGCGGAACGGACGCCGCCTGAGCCTCCGCCAATGACAAAAAGGTCGTAATCGAATTTCGGCATGGTTTCCTTTTAAGGACAGCTTGTTACCAAGCGATCAGAGATCACTCACCGGCCGGATTGCACCGGGATCGCTCCGGCAACGGCATCATATATCCGCAATAAGGATGCGATGGAACTGATATGAACCCCCATAAGTCCCGACGCCTGTGCCCTGGCCGACGAACTACTCAATTACTTACTTGCGTCATTTTTACAAAACGAACCCAATTAATAACCGTTAATACCTCACAGGGGCGGGCGTCGTCTCGGAAAGCTTCTATTGATGATCCGAGCCGAACGCCGGGTAGCGCGCGAACTCGGGCCATTCCAATCAGAAGGTCTTTACCAGAAGCAAAAGCGCCTGATGGCGCGCGAAATTTTCGAGGTCGAGACGTCCATTTGGGCCATCCGGCGCCTGCTCCGACCATGTAACCTTGAAAGCGAGCGTTTCGGACAGCCTCGCGTAAAAGCTCGGACCGAAGTAGAGAGCATGAGATGAAAACAGGCCCTGCTCGCTGCCGTTGAGGTGGCGCACTTCCCCGCCGAGAAAAACTTCCGGCGCGATCGCGTAGGATGCGGCAAACGAGACCTCAAGGGAGCTGTTGTTCTGCCAGCCATCGGAGGTGCCGGTCACGGCTGGCTCGCAAATGAAATTGAACCCCAGGAAGAACGTGTCCGGCACGATAGCCGCGTCGGCCAATATCGCCGCCTGGGCCGAATAGGCATTCGCCCCCGCGCCCGTGAGATCATCGATGCGGCGCCACTGCGGCGACAATGAAAGGGTCAGATCAAGCGGCAGGTTTTCGCTCCGCACCAGCGGCTGCCAGCGGACCTCCGTCGTCAGTCCCTCGAAACCGGCCCCGGTGTGCTGCGGAAATCCCGGCCCGTCTTGAATGGCATATCCATCCAGAAGGGCGCCGGCGGAGAAGCGAAGGCCGCCGTCCGGCACGACATAGCGGAACGCCGTTTCATTCTCGAAAAAGCTATAGCCCTTTGCTCTGCCGAAGCTCTCGACAGCGGTGTTCTCGATCTCTTTTTCGCCGCTCTCCCCGATATAAGCGCCCTCCGTGAAGCCGAAGATATGCTCAACGTCGAGCACCTCTTTGGAATCCGTCTTCGCTTCGTCTGCGTAAGCAGAACAAGGCCCCAGGAGGGCGGCCCAAATGAGGGCAACCGCCACTTTGGGTGCTGAAGCCCTACGGTTCGAGCTGATTGTCATGCCGCCGCGAAGTTTGTTGCGTCGTGATGTTGAGAACGGCGCACTGATTCTCATCGGATATGCAACCGCATGGTCCGCACAACGGTGTCTTTGATAAGAGTGGCGCGCGCCGCGCGGCTCACATCGGGACGTCGCGAAGCTGCAATTCGTCCATCGATTGCTCAAGACCCTGGCGCGTTTCGGGAGACATTTTCTCTTTAAGCTTTTCGGTCCATTTGTCGATCAGGGCCGACCATTCCGCCTTGGCCTTTTCACGCTCCTCCGGGTTTCGGAGCTTGGATTTCTCGTCGAGATCCGTGATCGACTTCTGCGCTTCGAGAATGTCCTCTTTTGTGTAAGCCGTCGCCGACTTGACCGCGTCGCGAAACAGGTCGAACGCCTTCGCGAAGGCAGGCGAGTGCAAATATCCGGTCAGCGTTTCAAGCTGTTCGTCGGTCAGGGATGCAGCGACGACCGAAGGCGCAATGCCTATCACGACCGCCTTCTGCAAGTTGTACATGAACGCGTACTGCTCGATGTCGCGGTGCAGCTTCTCCCGCTCCTCCGGGGACGCCGGGACGGTTTCGGCGTAGACATCGCGCGCGAAGCCCTCCGCGTCGGCAACAATTTCATCCAGATGGGAAATCCGCATGAGATCGTTCATGAAGGCCTGCGCTTTAAGGACTTTCCGGCCGGAGGGAACCGGCTTTGTCCGGTCCTGATTGCCCGGTATGACCTGGGTGATATCGAGGTTCAGGCCCCTGGCCCAGGCGGAGAATTCCGAAAACGTCCGGCTGTCGTCGTAGGAGAAGCCGGTCACGAGCTTTGACATCACGAAGGCCGCATCCAGCGTCTTGCGCGTAGCCGGCAAATCGAAGAGGCGGCGTGCATCCGAAAGCTCGGATGCATTTGCGGCCTTTGCCATCTGCTCCGAGAAATCCGAAAGCATGGCGCCGCGGTATTCGGAAAGAGCCGCGTCAAGCTCGTCGCCCGCCTTTCGCAGATAGTCCATGAAGGTGAGCATCTTCGCCAGCGCCGATGCGGTCGCGACATCGGCCTCGGGCGCTCCGGGGTAATCCCCCTGCACGAGCCCGCGCATGACCGGAATATAGACATCGCGAAGGGTGCGCCTCAAACCATCGAAGATCTCGGCGGCGTGGCTGAGCCCAAGGGCCTCTTCGATCAGACCTTGCGCGACCCGCTTCGCCTGAGGATCGACGGCAGCTTGCTCCTGGGGGGGCTTGTCCTGGGCCAGACCTGCCCCCGCCGCACCGACGGCAAGGGCAACCAGCAGACTCGAGATGACGATTTTGAACCGCATGCCGTTGCTCCCGTATTGGCGGTCGCATTCACCCGGCAGCGACCCTCATCTAGTCTTCATCGTCTTCGTCGTCGCGCTCAGCCTGGAGATGCTTCACGCCCTCGGGACCGGCGAGGAACACGTCATCGGCTATGCCGAGGAAGAGCCCATGTTCCATGACTCCCGGAACGATATCGAGCAAATCCGCCAAGGTTTCCACATCCGCTATCGCGCCAAACGCGCAATCGGCGATCAGATGCCCGCCATCGGTGCGGTATAGATCCCCGGAGCCGGTGCGCCGAAGCTTGATCTCGCCTTTGCACCCGGCGTCCTCGGCCGCCGTTTCGATCATGGCGATCGTGGCCGCGAGGCCAAAATCCGCGATCTCGACCGGCAACGGAAATGCGCCAAGCTGCCGGACCAGCTTCGAGTTGTCCGCAATGATGCAGACATGGTCGGACGCCATGGCGACAATTTTCTCTCGCAGGAGAGCGCCGCCGCCGCCTTTGAGCAAGTTCAGCTGATGATCGATTTCGTCCGCGCCATCCACCGTGAGGTCCAGATCCGAGATCGTGCTGAAATCTGCGATCTTGATCCCGCGCTGCTCCGCGAATGCGCGCGTCTGCTCCGAAGTCGCGATGCAGGTGATGTGGAGGTTCTCCTCCTTGATGCGCTCGGCCAAAAGGTCAACGAATGCAAGCGCGGTCGAGCCGGAGCCAAGGCCCAGCACCATGTCCGCTTCAACGAGTTGAAGTGCCTGCGCTGCAGCCTGGCGCTTATAAGCCTGCGTTTCTTGGGTCAATCCGAAAGCCCCCCTAGGAACATGTATTTCATTTCGAGAAACTCCTCGACCCCGTGCCTTGAGCCTTCGCGGCCCAGGCCGGATTCCTTCACGCCGCCGAAAGGCGCGACCTCGGTCGAGATAATACCGTCATTCACGCCGACAATGCCAAATTCGAGCATCTCAGTCACGCGGAACACGCGCGCCACATCGCGCGAATAGAAATAGGCGGCGAGACCGTACGGGGTCGCGTTCGCAAAGCGGATGGCTTCGTCTTCGTGGCGGAAGCGGAAGAGCGGCGCCACCGGCCCGAAAGTCTCCTCCGTCGCAAGCCGCATATCCGCATTCACGTCGATCAGAACCGTCGGCTCGAAGAAGGTGCGGCCGAGCGCATGGCGCTTCCCGCCCACCAATATCTTCGCACCTTTCGACAGCGCATCGGCGACATGCGCCTCAACCTTCGCCAGCCCGGCTTCGTTGATGAGCGGCCCCTGCGCCACGCCTTCGTCCGAGCCCGGTCCGACTTTCATCTTGGAAACGCGATCGGCCAGCTTCCGCGCGAAAGCCTCGTAAACGCCGTCCTGAACCAGGATGCGGTTGGCGCAAACGCAGGTCTGGCCCATGTTGCGGAACTTGGATGCGATTGCGCCTTCGATAGCCATGTCGAGATCGGCATCGTCAAAGACGATGAAGGGCGCGTTGCCGCCAAGCTCCAGCGAAACCTTCTTCACCGTTGCCGCGGACTGCTGCATCAAGAGCTTTCCGACACGCGTCGAGCCGGTGAAGGTGATGGCGCGCACGAGCGGGTTCGATGTCAGCTCTTTCCCGATCGCTTCTGCATCGCCGGTGACAATGTTCAGCACACCAGCGGGAAAGCCTGCGCGAAGGGCAAGCTCGCCCAAGGCCAGCGCCGTCAGCGGCGTATCAGGCGCAGGCTTCACGACCACGGTGCAGCCGACCGCCAGCGCCGGAGCGACTTTGCGCGTGATCATCGCGAAAGGGAAATTCCACGGCGTGATCGCGCCCACGACGCCAACCGGCTGCTTGTGGACGATGATGCGGCCACCCTTTCTGTGGGTCGGGATCGTTTCGCCATAGATGCGCTTCGCCTCCTCGGCGAAGAACTCGACGAAGGACGCGCCGTAGGAGACCTCGCCGCGCAACTCCGCGATCGGCTTTCCCTGCTCCGCCGTCATGATGAGCGCAATGTCGTCGGCATGGGCAAGTTGCAGCTCATACCAGCGCCGCAGGATGCCTGCCCGTTCCTTGGCGAGGAGGCCGCTCCAGGCCGGGAATGCACGGGAGGCGGCTTCGATGGCGACGCGAGTCTCCGCCGCGCCGAGGCTCGGAACGCGGGCAATGGTGGCTCCCGTTGCCGGATTGGTGACGGGTGTTGAGGGCTCGCCCTGCCATTGGCCATTGATCAGGCATTGCTGACGGATCAAGGCCTGAGGGGTCTGCTCCATTGTAGGCGGTGTCCTTAATCTTGGTGAGGAGGCGGCATCATGCCGCGACGGGGCCGAAACTACAAGCGCGGCTGGATCGCTGCGGGCTGTTTTTAAAATAGGACAAACAATCGATAAATGAAAAGCATATCGGCGAAAACGGATAGCTGTAGCGCCCATAGATTGAAGGAAGGTAAACGCTCCTCCACGGCGACACGAAAAGATCGTCGGGAGGCGACTTTATCTGCCCTGCGTGTCCTGAGGCGCCGGTGCTGAAGGGGCGGCCGCTGCGTCCTTATTCGCGGGCTTCGGCACAACCGCCAGCTTTGCTCCCGCCGGCGCCTGGCTTTCCTGTTTGGCGACAGGGGCGTCGGGTTTGACAGGCGCAGCCGCGGGAGCCTGAGGCTCCGCGCGCGCCTCCTTCGCGGCATGGATCGCGTGCACCAGCTTCAATGAGACAGCCTTGTCAGGCGGGGGGCTTTGCTGAGCAGCGGTCGCCTGCGCGGGCGCTGCCTTCGGCTCCAGCTGCGGCCTGAGGATGGCAAGCAGCGGCCCATGGCTTTCCGCCGTGCGTTCCACCGCACGCCGGATTTGCTCGACCACGACCTCCATATGATGGCCGCTGGCGTGGATCATCCAGTCGGGAGACTGCGCGATGGCGACATGACCCTGCCAGAACAAGAGATCGCCCCTTTGGATGGCATCGAGATTCGAGGGATCGATGGGCTCTCCGGCACTGCCCAACTGCATATCGGTGTCGCGAGGAAAAGGGACGCCCGCCGCCTGGAGCGAGATTTGAACAAGACCGGAGCAGTCGATGCCAAGCGTGGTCTTTCCGCCCCAAAGGTAGGGAACGCCGACCATGCGCTCCGCCACGCGCACGAAGTCTCGGGCGCGCTCCCGGATGCCGACGAGATGGTCAGCGAAAATGAAGCCGCCGCGCGAAAGCTCGAAAAAGCGGCCATCCGGCTTCCTGATCGGCGCGACGGTGCAGGAAAAACTGAGCTTCGTGATGGGCGGCCGCTTGATATCGGGCGCGGGATAGAGATAAGTCAGCCGGGCGCTCACGCGGTGCGTATTCTCCTCGACCACGCCCGAGAGGCAGTCGAGCGTCGTGTAGCCGACATACCCATCCTCGCGAAGCTGCACCCATGCCCATCCGTCGCGAATATCGTAAACGGTCACCAGTTCGCCGGACAGCGCCTCCGTCGCATACGGGGCATCGAACTTCGGCGCAACGCGGATCAGGGCGGACGAGGCGGCAACCTGCCGGATTTCCCCCTCGGAATATCTTGGCGCCCGCACTCGCTCCTTAAGCGAGGCGGCGGCGAGGTCCTCACGATAGGCAAAGATGCGCGGATCAAGCTCCGTCATGCGGCCTGCCCTCCAAATTCATTGCGAATAATCTCGAACAAGGCCCGCGCTCCTTGCGGTTCCCCTCCCAGGGGCTTTGCGGGAGCAGCGCAGTTAACCCAGCCGAAAATATCGAGATGGGCGTAGCGGCTGGCGTTCTTGACGAATTTTTTCAGGAACAGAGCCGCCGTGATCGAGCCCGCCGGGTTGTTGGCTATATGATTGACGTCCGCGACCTTGCTCTTGAGGTCCTTGTCATAAGGCTTCCATAAGGGCATCCGCCAAACGGGGTCGCCGACATGCGAGCCTGCCGCGGACAGGCTCGCCGCCAGCGCGTCGTCATCGGTGTAGAACGGGACAAGGTCTGGCCCGAGCGCGACCCTGGCAGCGCCCGTCAACGTGGCGATGTCGATCAGAAGGTCGGGAGATTCCTCATCGGCGAACGCGAGCGCATCGGCGAGGACAAGACGGCCTTCCGCATCCGTATTCCCGATCTCGACGGTCGGGCCTGCGCGGCTCTTGATGATATCCCCCGGCCGGAAAGCGCTTCCCGAGATCGCATTGTCCGCCGCCGCCACGACGATACGCAAGCGCACGGGCAGCTTCGCCGCCATGATCATGGCCCCGAGCGCCATCGCGGTGGCGGCGCCGGCCATGTCCTTTTTCATGAGCACCATGGACTGCGACGGCTTGATGTCGAGCCCGCCGGAATCGAAGCAAATACCCTTGCCGACGAGTGTCACCTTGGGATGCTTCTTGTCGCCCCAGACGAGGCTCGCAAGGCAAGGCTCCCGCGTGCTGGCCCGCCCTACAGTATGCAAAAGAGGGAAGTTCTTATCGAGAAGCGCGTCGCCCTTGATGATGGTGACCTCGCCTTTGTGCGCGCGGCCAAGGCTCGAAAGCGCGGCGGCAAGGTCGGACGGCCCGAGATCGTTGGCAGGCAGATTGATGAGTTCCCGCGCGAACCAGATCGCCTGCGCTTTTGCGATGGCCGCGCTCCGGTCGGCGCCCTTCGGCAGAACAAGCTTGCGAACTTTCTTCGGCTCGGACGTCATATAGCGGTGGAACGCGTAGGCGCCCATCAGCCACGCCAGGACGACGTCGTCGGCGTCGCCGGGACAATCATTGAGCGCGTACGTTCCTTCGGGGAGAGCCGCCGCGAGCGCGCCAAGCTGAAGAGCTGTGGCGGGAGACGGCTCATCGTCGCTCAAAGCCAGGATGACCCCTGCCAAGCCGTTTTCGCCGGGAAGGAGCGCATGGTTGCCGGGTTTGGCTTTCCAGCCTGTGGCTTCCAGCCAGGCAGCCTGCGCAGGCGTAACGAACGCTGACAGGTCTTTCTGAAGGTCGACACTGCGCGCGACGCGGATTTCAACCGCATTCTCGCCGTTTTCGGCAAGATGCTCGGAAATGTCCTCTGCAAAGTCCTGGTACGAAACGGTCATCCGTGCAGCCTGCTAGATCAACCCGCCTTTAGTCGCAATCGATTAAAGGCGGAAAAGTTGACCGATTCTAAAGTGCCTGAGCAGCTTGTCGCGTCCGAATGGACGCAGGCTGCTCTTGAGGGGAAGCCAAAGCGATCCACTCTTACCGCGAGTGTTGCGTCTACCCGCGATCTAAGATCGAAAAATGGCGAAGAGAAGAGAATTCGCTCGCGCCAAGCAAGTTTGGGCGTGTGCTCCTTCATTTTGCGGTTTTGAGCGGGCTCGGCCAAGCGGTGTCTTGAGGTTTTTAGCCCGGAGCTGCCTTTCACCTGCAACCCTCAATTTTTAGGCTTCAGCTCAACGGCTCTCCAACTTTCCTAAGGCATACATCGAGATAATGGTTATCGCCTTGCAGGAACGAGCATGCTTTCTAAAGTCTTCCAGCCCGCGATGTTTCTGATGAGCCGGCTGCGGTTTGCGCTGAAACTCGGACTCATCGGGGCGCTGTTCATGGTGCCGCTATTTGCGGTCGTCTACTTTCTCGATGAGAAGATCGCTTCGGAGGCCGGTGTCGCCAAAACCGAGCGGATGGGCCTTGAGCAAATCGAGCCCGCGCGCCAGCTTCTTGAGGCAGTGCAGGCGCATCGAAGGGAAAGCCAGTTGTCGCTGACAGGCGATGCCAGGGCTGAAGGCAAACTTGCCGGTCTCGCCGCGACTGCAGACGACAAAATCGAAGCATTGCGGAAGCTCGCCTCCACGTCCTCGGTATCGCTGGCCGAAGAGGGCGACTTGGCCGAGATCGCGCAAGCATGGGATGCAATCAAAAAGTCTAGCGGCCAGAGCCCGCAAGAGAGCTTTGCAAAACACACCACCCTTCTCGAGAAGATATTTGAGTGCATCTCCAAGATATCGGGAAAATCCAACCTCCTGTTAGAGCCGGAAAGCTATAAAACCGAGTTTCAAGACCTGCTGCAAAGCTTGAAAAAGAATGCTGCCGCGGATGACGCTCATAATGCTGCGAGCAGTCAACTGGCGTACTCCCTGTTTGACCTTTCCATCCATGAGCTTGACGGCCTTCTTGCCGCCCGCATCAATGCCTTGGAAAGCCGTCTGTATCTGATCCTGGCCGGCACCGGGGCCGTGTTGATCCTGGTGCTGTATCTTTTCGGCGGAATGTTGCTTTCGGTCCTGCGATCCTTAAAGGCGATCGAGGCAGGCGCCGACCGTCTGGCTCACGGCGACGTCTCCGAGTCCGTCGACAGTTTCTCCCGCGACGAGCTTCGGCGGGTTGGCGGCGCGGTC
This sequence comes from uncultured Alphaproteobacteria bacterium, assembly GCA_963839435.1. GTDB lineage: Bacteria > Pseudomonadota > Alphaproteobacteria > Rhizobiales > Rhodomicrobiaceae > Rhodomicrobium. The sequence goes on along the minus strand of CAWIVD010000023.1, from coordinate 29,419 downwards.
AACACCGTGGCGAATACGCTGCAGAAGTTCACGCAGGCTCAGCTTGAGATGGCCAGCGCCCACAGTCGGGACGGCCGCACAAGCCATGAAATCCGGGCTGGCGAATTCGAGGGCGCCTATGGCGACATGGCGCGCAATCTCAATGAGATGGTGAAAGCCCATATCGCTGTGCAAACGCAGTTCGTCGGCCTGATGGTCGCGTATGCCAATGGCCGTTTCGAGAGCCACATGCTTCCGCTGCCCGGCGAACGCAAAATGATCTCCGACACGGCGGATCGCCTGCGCGATGTGTTGATGGAAGCCCAGGACGCAGCCAAGGAAACGCTAAAGATCAAGATCGCACTCGACAACGCCTCCTCGAGCCTGATGATGGCGGACAACGCGGGTGTCATCCGGTACCAAAACAAGGCCTGCAAAGCCTTGATGCAGCGCTCCGAGAGCAACTTTCGGGCCTATTTGCCGGGGTTTTCGGCCGACGGCGTGCATAGCGCGAACTTCGATCGCTTTCACAGGAATCCGGCGAGGCACCGCAGCCTCCTTGCGACCCTCAACGGCGAGTATCGCACGCTCATCGAGATCGGCGGCCTGCACATGCGGCTTGTCGCCAATCCTATCGCCGACGAGAACGGCGCGCGGCTTGGCACGGTGATCGAATGGCTGGACCGCACCAGCGAAGTGAAAGCCGAAAAGGACATTGCCGCCCTCGTCGAAGCTGCCGCCGCCGGCGATTTTTCGAAGCGCATTGCCGAGAAGGGAAAGACCGGGTTCTTCCTTCAAATCGCTCAGGGCCTCAATGCGATCCTCGGCACAAGCGAGAATGCCCTTCACGAAATTGCCCGGATCCTGAGCGCGCTGGCGCAAGGCGACCTGACCCGCAAGATTGAAATCGATTTCAAGGGCATCTTCGCGGAACTCAAGGCCGACAGCAATTCCACCATCGAGCGCTTACAGGACATCATCCTGCAAATTCGCGATGCATCTGAGTCCATCAATACGGCGGCGCGCGAGATCGCGATGGGCAATAACGACCTGTCGCAGCGGACCGAGGAACAGGCCTCGAGCCTCGAAGAAACGTCGAGCAGCGTCGAGGAGTTGGCGAACACGGTCAGACAGAATGCCGAGAATGCCATACAAGCAAACGCGCTCGCCGCGCAGGCGTCTGAAACCGCCGAGCACGGCGGCGAGGTGATGAGCCGTGTGATCTCCACCATGAACAACATCACGGAGAGCAACCGCGAGATCGCCGACATCACCACCCTCATCGATGGCATCGCGTTCCAGACCAATCTGCTTGCGCTCAATGCCGCTGTCGAAGCCGCGCGCGCTGGCGATCAAGGCCGCGGCTTCGCAGTGGTCGCGTCCGAGGTCAGGAGCCTGGCTCAGCGGGCTGCGCAAGCCGCAAAGGACATCAAGGCAGTCATCGCGGCGTCCATCGGCAAGGTGGAAGACGGCGCGAGGCTTGTCGGGAGCGCGGGGCAGGCCATGGACGAGATTGTGACGCAAGTGAAACGCGTTACCGCAATCATGACCGAGATCGCGGCGGCCAGCAAAGAGCAGAGCGTCGGCATCCAGCAGGTGAACCAGGCCGTTACTCAGATCGACCAGATCACTCAGCAGAATGCAGCGCTCGTAGAGGAAGCAACCGCCGCCGCGAAGAGCATGGAGGAGCAAACCGGCGCGTTGGTGCAGGCGGTTGCGGCGTTCAAGCTACCGGCCGGGGCCGCCACATCCGGCCCGAGAAGGGATCACCCAAATAGCCATCGTCTCCAATCGGGGGGGTATCTCCCGCTTGGCGCTGCGTAAGCGATCAAGGCGAAGCAAGCAGCTTTCAAGTCGGCTCGTGAAGCCTTGGACTGAAAAATCAAGCCACTCCTCAACCCAATCGCGGCCTTGGTGATGGCCTCCCTTTCAAGCTGGGAATGAATTCCATGAAGCAGGCCATTTTTGTTTGCACCTTAACGGCGGGGCTTTTGGCGACCATCCTGCCCGCCAATGCGGAGCCTGGCGTCACCTCGGACGCAATCGTCTTTGGTCAGGTGGCGCCGCTTGAGGGATCGGCGGGCTCTCTCGGCCGGGACATGCGGGCAGGCATCCTCGCCGCATTCGAGGAAGCCAACAGGGCTGGTGGCGTCAAGGGCCGCAAGCTGTCCTTGATTTCTGAAGACGACAGCTACGACCCCGCGAAGTCGATAGCTGCAACAAAAAGGCTCCTCAACGAAGGAAAGGTCTTTGGTCTCATAGGTGCGGTCGGCACCCCGACTTCTGCGGCCACCCAGCCGATCGCGGCGGAGGCAGGCGTTCCCTTCATCGCCCCCTTCACCGGCGCTCAGTTTTTGCGAGACCCCCAGAAGAAGAACGTGGTGAACCTTCGCGCCTCCTACTTCCAGGAGACGGAGACGATGGTCGAGCGGCTTACGGCGGACAAAGGCATCACCAGGATTGCAATCTTTTATCAGGATGACGCCTTCGGCCGCGCTGGCCTGACAGGGGTGCAGCGTGCGCTTGAAAAACGCGGCATGAAGCCCGCCGCCGCGGCATCGTTCGAGCGAAACACGATCGCCGTGAAAGTGGCGCTCCTCACGATCGAAAAATCGAAGCCCGAGGCTGTGATCCTCGTCGGCCCATACCGGCCTTGTGCCGAGTTCATCAAACTTGCGCGCCGTTTTGACGTCAACCCCATCTTCGTCACCATCTCGTTCGTGGGGAGCAACGCTCTTGCGAATGAACTTAAGGCGGATGGATCGGGCGTCGTTATCACCCAAGTCGTGCCTTTCCCGGAAGATGCCGCCATTCCCGTAGCCATGCAGTATCGAGCCGCCCTTCGGGCGAACGATCCGGCCGCAAAGCCTGGGTTTGTAACGCTCGAAGGGTATCTGGCGGGGCGGCTTGTGATCGCGGCGCTTCAGAAGGAGCCGGGCGAGCCGCAACGGCAGGACTTCTTGAACACGGTTTTCGCCAACGCCTTCGATCTTGGCGGATTCGAGCTGTCGTTCGGGCCGGGAAACAATCAGGGCTCTTCAGAGGTGTTTCTCACGATCCTGCAGGAGGACGGCTCCTTCAAGCCAGCCGGCGACCTGACAGTCGCGGGCGCCGCCCCTGGTTTGCACTTAACTTCCGGAAGGGGCGCGTTGTAACTTGCGTTTTGGCGCTGCCGTCGACGACGCGGGGAGGGGAACGATGAAACGTGCCAGCCAAGTCGGCCTATGGTTTGTCTCCGCGCTGTTTCTGACAAGCGGGGTGAGCCATTTCCTGCTGACCCGCTTTTTTGTCGCGATCATGCCGCCTTATCTGCCATGGCCTCATGCTGCGGTTTACGTCAGCGGCGCCTTCGAAATCATTGGCGCGATTGGCTTGCTCCTCCCGGCGTACCGCCGCGCGGCGGGCATCGGGCTCTTTGTCCTGACCATTCTCGTGACGCCGGCCAATATTCATATGGCGCTCAATCCGGAGCTATTCCCCGCTTTTTCCAAGAACCTGCTCATCTGGCGCCTGGTGGCACAGGCTGGCCTGCTGGCCTTGATCTACGCCGTCGCAATCCGGCGGCCCCAACGGATAGAGCGATGATGGCGTCGAGCGCCGAGATCTTTGAGCACGAGTTGCCTTACATCAATCGGCGAGCATGGTCAGCGCGGCCTTGCGCTCCCCGGGCTTCAATTTCAGAAATTGCGCGCGAGCCTTTTTGATGTCCCGCTCGGAACCGCTCCCGGCAGCCGCCTGGAGGGCAACCGTTGCTGGATGCGCCGCACCGCAAATAAAAACCAAAGCTTTGGCCAGGCGCCCCATGGCCGCGCCGTCTAGCGTTGTTTCGTCCATTCAAAATCTCCTCGACGCTTCGTCGCGCCATTGATGCGCAATTGAACAATTGGGGCAGTTCGACCTCGAACATGATGGTTGGTGAAACGCCCTATTCTGAAGTTGGGGTTTCGTGCCCGTTTCGGGAATCGACTTGCAACAGCCCGCTTCGATCCAGAGCCGCCGAATGCCCGATGCCTGCCCTGGGCCATGTGCATAAAGAGCGCGCCTATGGAGAGCAGCCCCAGAAAGCGGAAGCTGTGAATCTGAGATCTCCTGATGGGCCTCTTTTTATTTAGGCGCTTATTCAAAGCCGAGTTCAAGCGGTCCTTCAACGTCTGGGTGGCGACCGCAGTCGGAAACCTCGCGGAACTTTGCCGAACTTCAGCGCTCAAATCGTAACGCCAGCCGGATTGCGCAAATTGACCTAGCCAAGAAGAAACGGCAGACGCGGCTTATAAACGGCTTTCGTCCGTTTCGCTGAGGTAATGTAAGCGATTTTAAGGCCATCTTTGCTTTAGTGGTGAGGCGTTGATCTTAAGCAAAGCGGTTGAGGTCATTCACAGATAAAGGATTGAGAAATCATATGATCGTTCAACAGGGCTGTTCGCCGGAGATGGACATGGGCAAGACCCGCAAATCGGCGGAGCCAAAGGAATCGGTGCTGCGCGATGCGAAGGAAGTGACCGCACTCGAGCAATACAGGCATTTGGCCGACCGCCCGAAACCGCGCAAGCCTCCCAAAAACTACAAGTATCTCGACGAACTGGCCCATCTGCAGTTCGAACTGATCAAGCTGCAGGAATGGGTTCGCCTGCAGGGCTTGCGCGTCGTGGTCATTTTCGAGGGACGCGACGCCGCCGGCAAAGGCGGCGTCATCAAGCGCATCACCCAGAGCTTGAACCCGCGCATATGCCGCGTCGTGGCGCTCGGCACGCCGACGGAGCGCGAGCGCGGCCAATGGTATTTTCAGCGTTATATCGCCCACTTGCCGGCGCCAGGAGAAATCGTCCTGTTCGACCGCAGTTGGTATAACCGCGCCGGCGTCGAGCATGTCATGGGCTTCTGCACGCTGGAGGAGTACCACGAGTTTCTGCGCGCCTGCCCGCTCTTTGAGGAAATGCTGGTTCGATCCGGCATTTACCTCCTTAAATACTGGTTTTCGGTCAACGACGAAGAGCAGGAGCGGCGCTTCCAGCAGCGGATACGCAATCCCATGAAGCGCTGGAAGCTCAGCCCGATGGATCTGGAGTCGCGCAGACACTGGGTCGAGTATTCCAAAGCCAAAGATGTGATGTTGGCCCACACCGACCGCGAGAAGACGCCATGGTGGGTCGTCAATGCCGATGACAAGAAGAGGGCGAGGCTGAATTGCATCGCCCATTTGCTGAAGCAAATCCCGTATAACGACATGACGCCGGTCGAAATCGAAGTCCCTCCGCGGCAGGATGACATTGGATATAAGCGGCCCAAGAAGTCGGACCAGCGCTTTGTGTCCGAGCTTTATTGAGTTGGCGCCAAAGGATAGGACTGGGCCCGGAGCGAGAAATGAAAGCGATGGGGCCAGGCGGCTAAGGGAATTTCGGGAGTGACAGCAATTGCCTGGAAGCTGGCCATCGCCATCTAATGGCGCCGCGGGGAGCCCTCGCTCGCTCCGCCTCGCGAGGTGAAGGGACGTGGCCGCGATTCGTTCCAGCGACCTGAACGAACAAACGCTCTTGCAATTTCAGCCCGCGATGGCACGAAGGAGAGATGCATCGCGCGTTGTCGTTCCCCAAGAATCAGGTCAGAGGATTTGGTGGCCTCGCATTCGCCGGCGAAGCACAGTTGGGCAATAGCGAATCGGTATGGAGAAGAATATGCGCCTGCATGCGGTTAGCGCTTTTGTATTCCTTTGCGTTGCTGGTTTGTTTTCTTCGGAAGCACGATCTGAAGAAGGGGTTTGCGCGAGTGGCAACCCGGGGATGCGCGCAAGCTGCCTCGCGAAGGAAGTACAGGCGCTCGAACGGGAACTTGCTGAGCTTAAGCGACTGCCCGGCCCGCAGGGCGAGAAGGGGGAGAAAGGCGACAAAGGGGATCCGGGAGTAAAGGGAGATCCAGGACCAAAGGGCGATAACGGCGTTCCAGGACCGAAGGGCGATGACGGCGTCCCGGGGCCGAAGGGCGATAAGGGCGACCCTGGACCGAAGGGCGATGATGGCGTCCCGGGGCCAAAGGGCGATAAGGGTGACCCCGGACTGAAGGGCGATAAGGGCGACCCAGGGCCGAAGGGCGATAAGGGCATTCCAGGTCTGAATGGCGAGAAGGGCATCCCAGGACCAAAAGGCGATAAGGGCGACCCAGGGCCGAAGGGCGATAAGGGCATCCCAGGTCTGAATGGCGAGAAGGGCGTCCAAGGACCAAAGGGTGATAAGGGCGATCCAGGGCTAAAAGGCGATAACGGCGTCCCAGGGCCAAAAGGCGATAGGGGAGACCGAGGACAACAGGGCGACAAAGGGGACAAGGGCGACCGAGGACAACAAGGGGACAAAGGAGACAGGGGAGATCGCAGGAGTTCCCTCGTTGCCAGGCAAGTGAGAACAATAACGAGATCAAAAGCTCATCCTGGTTCTGCTTCTCGCCGGTTTGTCATTGCCGGTAGTGATTTGAAGTGGGCTGGGATGCTTCTCTTGCTTCACGGCGCGTCAGCCACCCTGAGCGGCGGCACGGGGTCCGGGTGCTGTCGCGCACGACCCGCCGCGTGGCGCTCGGCCGCTTACTTTTGATCGTTCTACACCGACACTTGGAAAACGCGGTCCCAACGGGGAACCGGGCCGAAGCTTTGGACGAGAAAGTCGATGAAGGTCCGAACCTTCGGCGGCGGACGGCGATCCGGGGGATAAACCGCAAAAATCCCATCCAAGGGAGCCGGGTTGTGATCGAGCCTGATCGGGACGAGCAATCCTGCCGCAATCTCCCGCGCCACCAGGAAGGTCGGCTGGTAAACGATGCCTTGCCCCGCGACAGCCGCGGCGACAAGCGCATCGCCATTGTTGGCGTTTAGGCTTCCGCTCACCGGCACGCCGATTTTCTTCTCATCGCCGAACTGCCAGCGTCCCACGCCAACGCTCCGCGAAAGCGTGTAGCCGAGACAGTTGTGGACCGCGAGTTCGGCTATGGTCTGCGGCGTCCCTTTCTCTTCAAGATAGGCAGGCGCAGCGCACACAACGGTGCGGCAGGGGGCGAGTTTCCGCGCGATGAGGCTTGAAATCTTCCATGGTGCCGATGCGGACGGCGATATCCCACCCCTCCTCGATGAGATCGACGCGGCGGTCATTGAGGCCGAGATCGATGGTCATGCCCGGATGGTTTCGCAGAAACTCAGGGATCAGCGGAGCGATCTCCCGCACGCCAAAGGAGACGGGCGCGTTGAGACGAAGCGTGCCCCGCACTTCGACCGCGCCGGCGGCGGCTTCGGCATCGGCGTCGTTCACCTCGCCGAGAATGCGTTCGACGGCATCGAGATAAGTGCGTCCCGCCTCGGTCAGCGTGAGCCGCCGCGTGGTCCGGTGCAGGAGCTTGACGCCGAGGCGAGCTTCGAGCGCCGCTACGTGCTTTGTCGCCATGGTTTGCGACATGCCGAGCGCGCGCGCGGCAGCAGACAGGCTGCCCAGGACTGCGACGCTCGCGAACACCTGCATTCCGGTCAAACGGTCGAGCATTCAGACCAACCTCACACTGTGAGTGGGAGATGATAGCACCAGAAAGGGAATTATCCATCTGATCGTTGAATGGCATCTAAGGGGCATAGTCTTTCAACGGAGACCTCTATGATCGATACACGAACCGCTCCTTACGCTGCGCTTCTCCTGCGCGTCAGCCTTGGCGTTCTCTTCCTCGCCCACGGGCTTCTGCTCAAAGTCCTCACCTTCACCATTCCGGGAACGGTCGGCTATTTCCAGAGCATCGGCTATCCCGGCACTTTCGCTTACCTCGTGATCGCTGGCGAAATCGGCGCTGGCATCCTTCTCATTCTCGGGACATACACGCGCGTGATTGCGCTCCTGGCGCTTCCCATCCTGATCGGCGCGACGTTGCAACATATCGCCAATGGCTGGGTGTTTTCGGGCACAGGCGGCGGCTGGGAATTCCCGGTGTTCTGGATTGCGATGCTGCTCGTGCAGACACTGCTGGGCGACGGCGCCTTCGCCTGGCGGCCTTCGTTCGGAGTGTCCTCGCCAAAGCGCGTCCGGCGCGCATTATAATAAGGAAGGGAGGCCGCCATGAGCCAAACCGAAACAGCACTTCCGCCGATCGAACCACAGCTGACGCAGCGGCCGATCGATCCTGGCGTCCGCATCGGCCACGTGCATCTGAAAGTGGCCGACCTCGAGCGCGCGCTGGCTTTCTATTGCGGCGTGCTCGGATTCGAGCTGAAGCAGCGGTTCGGCAGGGAGGCGGCCTTTCTCGCTGCTGGCGGCTATCATCACCACATCGGGCTCAACACCTGGGAGAGCAAAGGCGGCTTCGCGCCGCCACCCGGCACAACCGGCCTGTACCACGTTGCGATCCTCTATCCCTCGCGCGCCGCTTTAGCCGATGCGGTGAAGCGTTTGCTGGCTTCGGATGTGGAGCTGGACGGCGCCGCCGATCACGGCGTCAGCGAGGCGATTTATCTGCGCGATCCGGACGGCAACGGGGTCGAGCTTTACCGGGATCTTCCCCACGAAGAATGGCCGCGCAATCCAGACGGGACAATCGCGATGACAACCGGGTTTCTCGATCTTCGTGCGCTTCTGCGCGAAGCAAAGAGTTAGCCGCATGCTTATCGACGGCAAATGGACGGCCGACTGGCATCCCGTGCAGGCAACTGACACCAAGGGCGGCTTCGTCCGGCAAGTCTCCAGTTTTCGTAATTGGGTGACGCCCGACGGCGCGCCCGGGCCGGCGGGCCGCGGCGGCTTCGAGGCCGAGGCGGGCCGTTACCATCTTTATGCCGCGCTTATCTGCCCGTGGGCCTCGCGCACGCTCATCGCTCGAAAGCTGAAGCGGCTCGAAGACGCAGTGAGTGTAACGATTGTGGAGCCGCGGATTACCGGCCAAGGCTGGCGCTTCGGGGACGACTATCCGGGCGCCGGCCGCGACACTCTCAATGGCGCAACTTACCTCCACGAACTCTATTCACGCGCCAATCCGCACTTCACCGGACGCGCTACGGTACCGGTTCTGTGGGACATCAAGACAGGCGCCATCGTCAGCAACGAGTCCGCCGACATTGTGCGGATGTTCAATTCCGGTTTCGGCGTGCTGGCCAAGTCCTCCGTCGACCTCTATCCCGAGGTGCTGCGGCCTGAGATCGACAGATGGAACGCGCGCATCTATCCGTCGCTCAACAATGGCGTTTATCGCGCGGGGTTTGCGACCACCCAGGCCGCCTACGAAGAGGCATACCACGGCGTGTTCGCCTTGCTCGACGAGTTGGAGCAGCATCTGGAAAGCCGAAAATTTCTTGTTGCCGGCCGCCTGACCGAAGGGGACATTCGTCTGTTCGTGACCCTTGTACGCTTCGATGTGGCCTATTACGGCCTGTTCAAATGCAATCGCAAGCGCATCGCCGACTATCCCGCGCTCACCGCCTATTTGAGCCGCATGCTTGCAACGCCCGAGATCCGCGAGACGGTGAACATCGACCACATCAAGCAGGGCTACTACTCGATCCGCGCACTCAACCCGAGCGGGATCGTCCCACTCGGGCCACAGCTGGGCAATCAGTTGTGATGACTTCGCGACTTCAGTTCGGCAAATTTCCCGGCCGCGGAACCAAAATGCCGTTGAACGTTACGTTGCACCCGGTCGTTCCCAGATTGGCAACTGAAACGGTCAGCGACTGGGTCCCAGAAGTCGGAGACGAAATCTTGATCGCGGCAGGCAAGGTCACGTTCTCGGTTTTCAGGCCGGCGTTATGCTGGATGTGGGTGATGATAACGTTGGTTGCGTTAGCGAGCGCCGTAGCTTTGCCTTGTGGGACAAGCTGGTGCGCGGAACCGCCCGGAAAAAACACGGCCAACTCGTCGGAGGAGGTCGACGCATTCTTGGGCGCGAATATAGCTTGAACGACGTCGCCGGTACTGATCCCGACGCTGTTGCACAAGGTGGCGGCGCTGGTGGAGGCCGTGGTTATGAACAAATCGCCCTGCCATATGGCCGGCGTGGTTGCGTTGGCGGCGGCGGTCGCAGCAAGAGCGATGGCGGTCGCGACAAGTGTCTTCTTCATGATTGGCACCAAAATTATTGGATTGTTTTCTTAATTTCAGCTGGTCAGTTCGGCAAATTTCCCGGCCGCGGAAACAAAATGCCGGCTACAGTTACGGAGCAAGCACTGCTGTAATAATTGGGAACTGCGAAGGAGATGCTTACCGGCTCGTTTGCCTTGACCGTCGAAATCGAGAACGGGCCTACGGGCTGCGAAGTATTGGCCTTCGCAGTGGCATCTGAATTGATGTTGATGACGTTAACGGTCTTTGCTGAGTTGAGCGCGCCTCCCGAGGTTGGCACGAGCTGAATAGCGGAACCACGCGGAAAAAAGATAGCAAGCTGGTCTTGCTTTGGGTTGTTGCCTCCCAAACCCATAGGCGCGAAAACAGCTTGAGCGAAGTCGCCCACAGTGGCCCCAATGGCAGAGCACCCGGCAGAGGCCGCCTTGATGAACACATCGCCCTGCCATATGACCGGGTTGGAGTTAGGGGTTGCATTGACGGCGCTTGTAGCAAAAACGATGGCAGCAGCTGCGAGTGTGTATTTCATGTTCCCCCTTTAACCCCAACAGATCTTATTCGAATCATATAGCTGTATAGATAAGCGAGTAGCCCAATCGTGAACATGCGTACAGCTAAATGTTAATTCGTACACAAAAACCGTGAGCGGAAGCGTTCGCGATGTCTTGAGTATAGGGTGCTGGCCGGACGGCAACCGGTGTTTTTCTGCGCGTTACCGATTAAAACGGCGCGACGATTGCGGATGATCTTCAAGGTTCCGCGGCTGAGGATTTTTCAGGCCGCGGGACGGGTGTTCGCGCAATTCTTCAACGCACGACCGGGCGGTAGTCCCGCCGCAGAGCGTTCATTGCAGTGTCGTCAAGATTGAGGTGGCCTCTGACAAGCTCCGGCGGCGTGAGCGCCATCCACTGGTTCAACGAGACGTCTTCGTAAACTGGACTATTGAAAACGTTGATGAGGCGGACTGGGGTTGGCCCGGTATTCTCGATATAGTGGCCGAGCGTGCGCGGGACAAAGCCGACATCGCCAGCGCGGTAGTTGAAGGTTCGCGCGTTGGAGGTCGCATCGAACACAGTCATGCGGGCCTCGCCTTCCAAATAATACTGCCATTCGTCCGCGCGCGGATGCCAATGCAGCTCTCTCATAGCTCCCGGTTCGAGTTCGATAATGAGAGCCGAGAGCGATGTGCGCGGGAACTGACGCGCGTCGATAACCTTCGTCGATCCGCCGTCATAGGAGGCAGGCTGATGCGTGGACGCATGCCATGTGAAGGGGTTAGACGGCCTCTTATCCGGAAGCTGATTCAGGATGTCGTTCAAAGGCCCCGGCACCGGCAGGGGAAAGATGTATTTCTGGGATTTCGGAATGTTCGCGAAGCAAGCCTCGGGCACGCCGAAGTTCTTTGCAAGCACCTCGCGCGGCGTGTGGGCGAACCATTCCGTAATCAGCAGGGTCTGGTCTTCGGAGAAGTTGCCATCATCGAAGACAAGAAGAAACTCGCATCCGCCGTCGAGCCCCTGAATCGAGTGGGGAATGCCAGCCGGGAAGAGCCAGACATCTCCGGCCTGCAAGTCATCCACAAAGACGCTTCGATCCACATCGACGACCGTCACGCGAACGCGGCCCTCGGTGACATAACCCCATTCGGCCTCCTTGTGCCAATGCAGTTCCCTCACCACACCCGGCCCAAGGCGCATGTTCACCCCGGCCATGGAGGTGGCTACGGGGAGTTCGCGAACTGTAACCTCGCGCGCCCAGCCGCCTTCCTCAAGCCGGTTATGGGCCTGGGAAAAGGAGAACTTCAGGTTTGGCAGCAAGCCATGATCGGTTTCCGGCGGTGAGAGAAGATCGGGATTTTGCCGGTCGAGCTCGATATTGCGAGGGCCAGGATCGCTGGCGCCCTTCCGGCCGCGAATGGGCTGTAAAAATTCCGATGAGCCCATGAATGAACTCCTTAGCCATTAGCAAACATACAGTTTTGTTATCTTCACCGGAAAGCCGAACAACATCCCTACACGAATGAGTGAAGCGCCGCGGGAGGCTGTCTCATGAGCGACTGCCCCCCGCGCCGCGGCCTGACCTTGAAACTGCTTTTTTGCCTTCAATTTTGCTCCCCGCTTCAACGGGATCCCAAGATCGATAGCGCATGCCTAATGGTGAGAGCGTGCGGACCAGGCCACGCCCCATCCGCGTGCCGAAGAAGGATGACAGGAACCATGCGCGCATCCATAAAACTCAAACTCGCGGTGAACTTCACGATCCTTACCGCGCTGGCAGCCGTCGTCGCCTGGCTTGGCATTTCGAGCTTGCACTACCTCAATACGACCCTCGTTGGTCTCGTCAATGGACCAGTCGTGCGTCTGCAGCATGCCGATGAACTTCGGCTGGCAATCATGGATATCGCCCCGGCCGAGAAAAACATGATTATGGCTACGACGCCGGAAGAGGTCGGCAAGATCGCGGCTGAGCTGGTGAGGCGCCGTAATGTTTTCCTGAAGAAATTCGAGACGATGCAAAATATCTCGACCGATCGAGACCGAGAAATGCTCGTGGCGACTGGTCCCATTTGGGTGAGATGGACGGGTCTGCAGGATCAAGAGCGGGAACTCATGGAGCATGGCCGCCAGGCGGAAGCGAGGGTCATGTCCGCGCGCGACGCAAAGGCGGTACGAGACGACCTCATGCGGCATCTCGAGCGGATCAACGACATCGAGAATGGGCAGTTGAACAAGGCAAAAGAACAAGCCGCGCAACAATATGACAGTGCCTGGCAGCTTCTCATCGGGGTCGCCGGCGCCGCGCTCCTGATCAGCGTCATCTCCGGCGTCCTCCTCTCGCTTAGCATCAATCGCGGCCTGAGGCGCGCGGTCTCGCTTGCCGACGCGGTCGCTCTCGGCGACCTCAACCAGAATATTCAAGCCAGCAGCAACGACGAAATCAAGGACCTCATCGACGCCTTGAACCGCATGACCGCAAACTTGCGCGTCACCGCCGAGATGGCCGAAGCCATCGCCCATGGCGATCTCTCCGTCGACCCGAAGCCCCTGTCGGAGAAGGACACGCTCGGCCTTGCGCTTCAGCGATGACCCAGAAGCTTCGCACCGTCGTCAGCGACGCGCTTTCCGCCGCGGGCAACGTCTCGTCGGGCAGCGAGGAGCTCTCGCCGCCTGCCAGCAGCTCTCCGCCGGCGCCAACGAGCAGGCGGCGTCCGCCGAGGAAGTCTCCTCGTCCATGGAGGAGATGGCCGCCAACATCAAGCAGAACGCCGACAACGCCGCCCAGACCGAGAAGATCGCGCGCCAGTCCTCCGCCGACGCGCAGGCGAGCGGCGACGCCGTGAACCGCGCGGTCCACGCCATGCAGACCATCGCCGAGAAGATCACCTTCGTGCAGGAGATCGCGCGCCAGACCGACCTTCTCGCGCTGAACGCGGCCGTCGAGGCGGCGCGGGCGGGCGAGCACGGCAAGGGCTTTGCGGTGGTCGCCTCGGAGGTGCGGAAGCTCGCCGAGCGGAGCCAGACGGCGGCCACCGAGATCAGCACGCTGTCGGGCCAGACCGTGACGGCGGCGCGCGAGGCCGGCACCATGCTCGTCGAAGCTCGTGCCCGACATCAAGAAGACGGCCGAGCTTGTCGAGGAGATCAGCGCCGCCTGCCGCGAGCAGGATATCGGGGCCAACCAGGTGAACCAGGCCATCCAGCAGCTCGACAAGGTGATCCAGCAGAACGCCGGCGCGGCCGAGGAGATGTCGGCGACCTCGGAGGCGCTGTCGGGCCAGGCCGAGACGCTGCAGTCGAGCATCGCGTTTTTCCGGATCGGCGATGCGGGCCACGCGAGCGCGGCGGCCCCGGCGATTGCGGCGCCCGTGGCGATCGCAAAGGCGCCCGCGAAGCCGAAAGCAGCTGCGATGCGAGGCTTGGCGGAAAGCGTCTATTGAGCCCCAAAACTAAAGCGTGAGCGCCGATCGATGTGACGCAAGCGCCATTTTTTGTTATGAGGTTCCGAACTGCTCTTGCTCGTCAAAGCGAAAAGCCGAGGGATAAAATCTCATGACCGAAGGAACGGTGCTTATCATCGGCGCGGGCGGCGTCGGAAGCGTGACGGTGCACAAATGTGCGATGAACGCGGATGTTTTCAAAAAGATCCACCTGGCGAGCCGCACCATCGAAAAGCCGAATGCGATCAAGGCGTCGGTCAAGAAGCGCACCGGCGTCGATATCGCCACCCATGTCGTCGATGCCGACGAGACGGGACAAGTGATCGGTCTCATCGAGAAGGTGACACCCGAGGTGGTGATTAACCTTGCCCTTCCTTACCAGGACCTCACGATCATGGAGGCGTGCCTGGCGACAAGGGTTCCCTACATCGATACCGCGAATTATGAGCATAAGGACAAGGCGCATTTCGAATATAAGCAGCAATGGGCGTTCGACAGCCAATATAGAAAGGCGGGCCTTATCGCTGTGCTCGGCGCCGGCTTCGACCCTGGCGTCACCAACGCCTACTGCGCCTATGCGCTGAAGAAATATTTCGACACGATCCGCTTCGTCGATATCGTGGATGCGAATGCGGGCTCACACGAAAAAGCCTTTGCGACCAACTTCAATCCTGAGATCAACATCCGCGAAGTCACGCAGGTCGTCCGGCATTTCGAGCATGGAAAGTGGGTGGAAACCCCGGCAATTCTCGATCATGACGCGGTGCATTTTACCTTCGATTATCCGGTCGCAGGCCCCAAGGAAAGCTATCTGCTGTTTCATGAGGAAATGGAGTCGCTCGCCAAGAACCTTCCGGGGCTGGAGCGCATGCGCTTCTGGATGACGTTTTCGGAAAACTACCTCACACACCTGCGCGTCATTCGGAATATCGGCCTCGATAACATCCAGCCGATCGATTTCAAGGGCCAGAAAATCATTCCGATGGAGTTTCTGAAAGCGCTGCTGCCCGATCCCGCCTCGCTTGCGACCAACTACAGCGGCAAGACGGTCATCGGCTGCATCGTCACGGGCATGAAGGACGGCAAGGAGAGCACGAAGTTCATCTACAATGTCTGCGACCACGCGGAGACGTTCAAGGAAGTCGGCTCGCAAGCGATTTCGTACACGGCGGGCGTGCCGCCCATGGTTGCGGCCATGATGGTCATGCAAGGAAAGTGGAGCGGCGCGGGCGTCTACAATGTCGAACAGCTCGATCCTGAGCCCTTCCTCGAAGGCGTATCCGCGAATGGCTTGCCGTTTGAGGTGATCGACTACAAGCCCCTGCCGGCGAAGATTGATGAGGGCTGAGCCATGACCACCCAGCATTCCCCCTCATCCTGTCCTTCTCCCCTCGCAGGAGAGGGCTGGGTGAAGGGGCTTGACGTTTCGCGTGCCAATGATTCCGGATACTAGCGCATAGAAAAGCGGCTTCAGTCTTCCCTAGATCCGAAGAAAGTGAGTGCCGCTTCATTCGTGATCGAGGAAGAGATTATGCGCCATAATCTGCGCATCCTGAAGCACGTCAAAGACAAGACGGGCTGCAAGATGTTCCAGGCGCTGAAAACCTGGTCCACGTGGCCGCTTTTCCATATCACGAAGGACTATCTGGACGGAACCGAGGTGAGCTCATTGAACGAGGCCCGCCTCGGTTACGACGCGTTCAATCATGAAGTGCATATGTTTGCGCCGGCATATAGCGAGAGCGAATTTCCCGAGATCCTGAAATATTGCAGCACGATCATCTTCAACACATTCGCGCAATGGCAGCAGTTCAAGCCGCAGGTGGATGCCTCACGCCAGAAAACCGGCAAGACCATCGAGTGCGGCTTGCGTATCAACCCGGAATTCATCGGGCACGATGAGCATGGCGGACTATGGTCGCCGTGCGCTCCAGGATCGCGACTCGGCATCCGCATCAGCGAGTTCAAGAAGGCGCTGGCCCAAAATCCGAATGCGCTTGACGGCATCAGTGGATTGCACTTCCACATCTTCTTCGACAAGGTCTTCGAGGACCTGAAAGAAGCGATCGAAGTCGTCGAGAGAAACTTCGGCGCGTACCTGTCGCGCATGAAATGGATCAATTTCGGCGGCGGCCAGAAGATCACCGATGACGACTATGATGTTGAGGGCCTGATCACGCTCGTCAACGATTTCCAGAAGAAACACGGCGTCACCGTACACATGGAGCCGGGAGCCGCCATCGTGAAAAATGCGGGCGTGCTGGTCGCGAATGTGCTGGACATCGTCGAGCGCGACGACGTGGACTTCAAAATCGCGATCCTGGACATGTCGTTCAATGCGCACATGCCGGATTTTCTTTTAAGCCCCGACCTTGATATGCCCGTGACGGGCGCGGAAATCGTTCGCGATGCGGCGCAGCTCAAGAAACATCGAACACGTCTATCGCCTGGCTGGGGGCACCTGCGTCTCGGGGATCAACTCATGCAATGGCATGCGTTCAAAGAGCCGCTGAAGCCGGGCGATAAGGTCATCATGGAGGACGCCATCCAGTATAACCTCGTGCAGTGCACGATGTTCAACGGCGTCCAGCATCCGGCCATCCAGCTATGGACGAACGGTGAACTGAAGACGATCCGCGAATTTACCTACGAAGACTATCGCGCGCGGATGGGCTGATCATCGACTTCAGCGCCAAAATTATCTGGCGGAGGGCTTCCGCAATGTCGATCGGCAGTCCGACGTCGAGAAGTTCAAAACCTGTCTCGCCTTCCTGGACTCACTTCCAAGTTTCAGGACATACAAAGAAGAGAGCTATCAGCTCTTGAATCCAGGGAAAGGCGAGGTTTTCCTCGATGTCGGCTGCGGTCTCGGCTTCGACGCTGAAAGACTTGCAAGGAAAACCTCAGCGAAGATTATTGGCCTGGACGCGAGCTATGAATTGCTGAACGCGGCGCGGGACAGAACACACGATCGTGGCATCACAAATGCAGATTATGTGCTCGCGGATGCCCTTCTTCCCTGCTTCAAGGATGGTCAGTTTGATGGAGCCCGGGTTGATCGAACGCTGCAGCACCTGGAGCGCCCCGAACGCGTCATCGAGGGAATGGCGCGAACCGTTCGCGCGGGAGGAAGGGTTGTTTGCGCCGAGCCTGATTGGGGAAGCTTTTTTGTCGATGACGATGACGCCGATTCCGTGCGGGAGGTCTGCCGCGAATGGACGAAAAGCATCAGAAATCCTCTCATCGGCCGTGAACTGCCTCGCTTTTTGAAGTCGGCCGGGTTGACGAATATCAAGACAAGTGGATATCTGCTGGCAACTTTTGGGTTGCGCGACGTCAATCTGGTCTTCGACCTGCAAAAGACATCCGGGATACTCTCTGAAAAGAATTGCAGTGACGGTTTCACGAATTGGTACAAAAAACTGGCATCGCGGGACTTGGAAGACCCAGTTTTCGCCGGCGTCACAATCGTTTTAGCCGCCGGGGTGAAGGAATGAGCTGCCAGCTGATCGCTGGATCGCAGAAGCAGGCCTTGCGCGTTATTCGGCGCTATTGACCACAAATTCACGCAACCACTCCTTCACATGGCCAAAGTCAAACGACCCAGCCTCATAAAGACCGCATATAAAATCTTGCGTTTCCTTAAGTCCCGCCGACAGCTGTGCGCCATTGACGACAAGAAACGTGTAGGTCACGGCGAAAGCCGTGCGTTTGTTACCGTCAACAAAGGGATGATTTTGCGAAAGACTTTCCCACAAAGCGGCAGCCTCCTCGACAAGATCGGCATAGTAGCCGGTTTGCGGACGAAAAAGAGCCGCCTCCAGCAATCCTCTGTCTCTGATGCCAGTACTGCCGCCGTAGCGGACTATTTGATCTTCGTGGATGGCAAGAACTTCCGTGACGGTCAAATAATCCGTCATTCAGCCAGCTTTTTATAAAGCGGTCCAAACTTCTCATGACTGGCTTGATAAACAGCCATTACATGAGCGCGCGGCCTGCCTTGCCTGCGCTTTTCTAAAAGATCGGCCAACGCCTCGTCAACGAGCGCCTGAAGTTGCCGCCCCTCGCTTTTTGCAAGGCTGCGCAAAGCGGCAAGAATTTCCGAGTTCACCTGCGTAGCGAATTTCTCGCGGTCCTGGACCTTCATGGCGCGCCTCCGATCACACCATATCATGATGTTTCATGAAGCATCAAGAAGGCGCAAAGGTTCGGCCTCGTCATCGGAAATTCCGATATCGTCCCAGAAACGCAAATTCGCATTTTGCGTCAAAGGTTGCAGCAAGCCGGGAGGAAGGAATGAGTTCAAAATCTCGGATTTTCCTGGATGGACCAACAAGATGTAATATCAGGCCGATTTCATCCACCCTTCACAGTCAAGCGTTAACGTGGCCGCTGACGCCGCCCACAATCCGCCGGTCGTGGGCGTTGTCGGGTGGACCAGGTCTCCCCCTCGCGTATGCCTGGTCCACCGAATTCGCCTTGTGTTGGAACCAAGCACATTCCTAATTGTTCTCCTCAAACTGCATTCAGCGTTATAGGGAATGCTTCAGGAAATAGTGAGATGGGCGCGATAGCCTGTCACAAGGCACAAGGGGCATCGTTCAAATATGCCCCGAACCCGAAGAATGAGCCGGTCGCGTTTGGAGTTTTCGGCCTGCTCATCACCTATGTCGTGGTCCTCACGGTCGGAATGATCGAAGACTTCTCCATTGAGAAATTCGAATTGGCGATGAACGTGGCGGCCATCGCCGGATTTGCCGGTCTTTGCGCCGCCTTCTGGCGCTCCGGCAGCCCGAACCACCACGCCGCCCCGGTCAGTGACCCGGGCATGATGCCGAAAAAAGCTGGCTCACACGCGAAGGACCAATGGGGTCCCGTGCCCACGATCGGTTTTCTTGACGAGGAGGCCGATTAAGTCACTCCTGGAAGTCCGCCAATCATAAGGGTATGGTCCCGGTTCGTGACCCGACTCTATGAATGAGGACATGCTTGTCGATCGCCGAACAACGCGTTTTTGCGCCGGTCATTGCCAGGATAAAGCCGGACAATGTCATCCTGGCTGCGCTCATCGCTGCCTTGATGGCGGCAGCCTCTACGGCAATCGTCTTCTGTTGCTATCGTGCATCCTTGCCGCTGGAGATCGATCCAAACGAAGCCTGGAATGCATGGCAAAGCAAATCTCTTGCCCATCTTTATCCGGCGGCAGACGCACTCACGGTAAACAATTATCCCCCGCTCTATTTCTATCTGCTCCATGCCTGCTCTTCACTTGGCGCAGAGGAAATCTACGCTGGCAGAGTTATTTCCATTTTCGCTTCGCTTGTTCTGACGTTTCTCGTTTATCGCACAGTCGTCATCTTGGGAGCAGGGCGATTGGCGGCGGGCCTCGGAGCAATCTGGTTTCTGGCCACGCTCGCGGGAGCCTACACCGGCTATGTCGGCATGAACGACCCTCACCTTCCGGGCCTGGCTGTGCTGTGCGCGGGCTTCACCTGGTTCGTCGCCAGGGCGAACAAGGGGCGGCGGACGGAACCGGCGGTTCTCCTGATGGTCTTGGCCGGATTCATCAAGCACAGCCTTATCGCAATTCCGGCGTCCGCCCTTATTTGGCTGGCCTTCGACAGGCCGCGCGAGGCTGCGCGATCCACAGCTTTCGGAGCGGCGGCGTGTGCGGCCGGATTGCTTGTCTGCCGTGTCCTTTATGGCGGCGCGTTTTTTGAGCAGCTTATGCTTCCGAGAGCCGTGGCATGGAAGAACGTGCATCTCGCGCTCACTTACGCGGCGCCGCTTTCGGGAGCGGCGGCAATTTGCATTGCTTGGCTTGTCTACGATCGCCGCAGCCGCCTTGCACAGAAAATCGCGGTCCTGCTTGGTCTCACCTTCATCAGCGGGTTCGTGCAGTCGTTAGGGGATGGGCTCGATGTCAATGCGTATTTCGAGTTCCTCTTTGCGCTCGCAATCGCCATCGGGATGGCATTCAGTAAAATTCAAGCGTGGCCGGCCAGCGCGCCGCGAGCCGCTGGCATCAGGTTGGCCTTTGCTGCCGTCCTTTTGACTGCGCTCGCTTTTACCTCTCAAAGAGAGCCCTACAAATTCGCATTCAGCCGTGAATTCCGGCAAGACGTTGCGGAGAACGTCGACGCCGTCCGAACCGAGACCAGGCGTTTGAAAAGAATGTCAGGCAGCATCTCCTGCTCGGTGATGCTCATGTGTTATTGGGCGGGAAAGCCTTTCGTTTGGGACGACTTCGCCATGCGCGAACGCGTTGCCACCGGCAGATGGACCGAAGCCGAGCTGAAACGGCAGGCGCGCCTGCATCACATTCGGTTCGAGACCATCGATGACGGAACGGTGTGGTGAAGGTTTTCGCAGCCTTGGAGGCGAAAGCTGACTGGCTGCTGAAAAAGTGATGCCGCCCATGGTTCGACAGGCGCACCATGAAGCTTAACTCGTTGAAAACTCCAGGTCTCATCCTGAGCTTGTCGAAGGATGAAGCCAGGATCTCTTGTTTTTTCAGCTAGCCAAATACGATCAAATGTCATTGTTTTGTACCTATTTGGCTTTCACGCTATTCACCATCATTTCGTTTTAATAACTTTTTTATTTTTCTGTTGGCCGGTTTAATTCAAGATTTGCGACGCGAAGGTTCGCATGCCGCCTTTCGCAGACGCAGGGAGACCCCATGAAACGGACCTCCATCACCGTGTTCGCAGCTGCCACTATGATGTGTGTCATTGCTTCGACGTCTATCACAACCCGAGGCGCGGGCGGCGAAAGCTCTCCGATTTTCGGAATTGAAATTCCCCCCGGATACCGCGACTGGACGTTGATCTCCGTCGCCCACGAGGCGGGCGACCTCAACGATTTGCGGGCCGTTCTGGGCAACGATGTCGCGATAAAAGCCTATCGCGAAGGGAAGCTTCCGTTCCCGGACGGCGCGATGATTGCCCGGCTCGCTTGGGATTACGTCCCGTCGGAGGAAAACAACAAGGTCTTTGGCCGCGCCCAATCCTTCGTCGCCGGATCCCCCACGAATGTTCAATTCATGGTCAAGGACTCAAAGAAGTACGCGACGACGGGAGGTTGGGGATTCGCTCAATTCCAGGACGGCAAACCTGCCGGCGAAACGCTGCTCGGCACGTGCTTTCCCTGCCACGTGCCAGTCAAGGCGCGCGACTTTGTCTTCACGCGATACGCACCTTCACCGTGAATGAGCCCGAGGGCTGTTCCCCTAATCGATCGGCCAGAGGCCGGGCGTTGCGAGTTCGAGAAGGTGGCCGTCGGGGTCGCGGAAATAGATGCTTTTCCCGCCACGCGGCCAGTTCATGCCGCCTTCGATCGGAATACTGTGCGCATTGAGGCGTTCTTTCCAAGCGGGAAGGTCTTCGGGGCTGATGGCGAAGGCGCAATGCAAAGGGCCGGCGCCGTCGTGGCCTGGAATCACCCCGCCCGCAAGCGTCACGGTCTCGATCGACGCGCCGCGCTGAAAAACAAGAAGGATGCTCCGGCCTCCGATCTCATAGGCGGTCAAACGACCGTCTGAGAAGACCGGCTTGAGCTCCAGAATGTCTTCATAAAAGCGCTGCGCGCGTCCGAGGTCGTCAACGTAGAGGGCCGTCTCAAGGATTCCATTCAGGTTGGGCATTTTTCCTCCCTGGCTCGTGGTGAAAGCCACAAATGCTTATACCACCCCCATCATGACAGCTTGTCTGGCTTCCCTAAATAACGCATCTCATGTCTTGCCGCGGTGTTACCTCTTCAATCCCAGTCCGGACGACGCTCATGACGCTTCAGCATTTCACCGCAAACCCGTTCCAGCCAGCCGGCGGCGCCATGATCGATCCGTTCGGGCGGCACATCACCTATCTGCGGGTTTCGGTCACCGATCGCTGCGATCTCCGCTGCGTCTATTGCATGGCGGAAAACATGACGTTCCTGCCGAGGTCCGACCTTCTCACGCTCGAAGAGCTTGAGCGCCTGTGCACCGCATTCATCCGGAAAGGCGTCCGGAAGATCCGCATCACGGGCGGCGAGCCCTTGGTGCGAAAGAACATCATGTGGCTCTTTTCGGCCTTGTCGGGCCATCTCCAAAGCGAGGCCCTGGACGAGCTTACGCTCACGACCAATGGCAGCCAGCTCAAGAAGTTCGCCGCCGATCTCGCCGCCGCGGGGGTCCGTCGCATCAACGTCTCCCTCGATACGCTCGACGCGCAGAAGTTCAGGGCCATCACCCGCTGGGGCGACCTCGCGCAAGTCATGGACGGGATCCGGGCCGCCCAGGCCGCCGGTCTCCAGATCAAGATCAACATGGTCGCGCTGAAGACTATGAATGAGCATGAAATAGAAAAAATGTTACACTGGTGTCACGGCGAAGGGATGGACCTGACACTGATAGAGACGATGCCGCTCGGGGATATCGAAGGCGACCGCACCGATCAATACCTGCCGCTTTCGGTGGTGCGCGCGCGGCTCATGGACCGGCTGACGCTGGAGGACATTCCCTACCGCACGGGCGGGCCTGCACGTTACGTCCGCGTGCGCGAAACCGGCGGGCGAGTCGGCTTCATCACGCCGCTGACCCATAATTTCTGCGAAAGCTGCAATCGCGTTCGCGTCACTTGCACCGGCACCCTCTATATGTGCCTTGGGCAGGAGGACGCCGCCGATTTGCGCGCGTCCCTTCGCGGCAACGCCTCTGACGAATTGCTTGACGCGGCGATCGACGAGGCCATAAGCCGCAAGCCCAAGGGCCACGACTTCGTCATCGACCGGCGCGGAGAGAAACCCGCAGTCGGACGCCACATGAGCACGACGGGCGGATAGGCGATGCGCGGGCGGGGGCGGCTTGTTTTTGTTTGTCTTGCTTTCCTCCTCAGTCCCACAATCGCGTGCCATGCCGAAGATGGCGATGCGCAGCTCAATCCCACCGAAGCTGAGACGCTTTTCCTGGACCGGTTGATGCGCGCCGAGTCAGGCGGGCGGCTCTATGCGAAGAACCGCGCGTCGTCCGCGCTTGGCCCTTTCCAGTTTCTGGGGACCACCTTCCTGGACGTCGTTCGCCGCAATTTCCCAGCCCTCGCATTGGGGAAAACGCGATGCGGACATTCTGGCGCTCCGAACCGATTTCCTGGTCTCGCGCGACGTGGCGCTGATCTATACGCGTGAAAACGCGAGCGCTCTCGCCGCGAAAGGAAAAGAGACAACGGCCACGAATTTCCGGCTTGCCTTTTTCGCCGGGGCCAATGGCGCGCTCAGAGTCCTGGAAGCAGAGCCGGACGCATTGGTGTCGAGCCTCTTGAGTCAGGCCGCCATCGTAGCCAACCCGTTCCTCAGAAACATGACCGCGAGCCAGCTTCTCGCAAGAGCAAGCCGCGAGGCGGAAGGACTTGGAGACGGGGCCGTCGCCATGGGAGCACTTCCAAAGCCATCCGGCGCTTCGTCGAAAATCACGATGCGCTGCAATCTTGGGCTGGCAAGCTGCCGGCATTGGCTTGCCTTGGCCGAGAAACGCGTTGCCATGAGTGCGCGGCTCGTCTCGTCGGGGCCGAAAACCAAAGCTGCCGGCCCCTGAAGGCGGTTCGCTGGCGCTGCTTCTGAAAAAGTGTTGTTTGCCGGCCCCGATATCGCCTATTGCTGAGCCATGTTGGCTCCAGGCATTCTTCCGTCACAGGCAATCGCGGCCCTGATCGAGCGAGGCGATATTTCCTCGACGGTCCCTATTGGGACCGGCCAAATTCAACCCGCCAGTCTCGACCTTCGGCTTGGAGCGCGCGCTTTTCGCGTGCGCGCGAGTTTCATGCCCGGCCCCGGCTCCAAAACGCAGGACCAGATCGAGCGGTTCGTGCTCCACACTGTGGATCTCGGCCCCGGCGCGGTTCTGGAAGTGGGCTGCGTCTATGTCGCCGAGATCGAGGAGGCGCTGGCGCTTCGCACCCGACGTGACGGGCTTCGCGAACCCGAAAAGCTCGACCGGCAGGCTGGATGTCTTCACGCGCGTTATCGCCGATCATGGCCCCGGCTTCGACCAGACCGAACCCGGCTATCGCGGCCGCCTCTACCTCGAAATCTGCCCCCAGACCTTTCCGATTCTGGTGCGGAGCGGGTCGCGGCTTTCCCAAATGCGCTTTCGCGGCGCGCTCGGCCGGAGATGCGGCGTCAGCTCATCATCCCCGTGAAGTCGCGCTTTCCGTCGATCTGAGCGGCGGCGGCCCTTATCCCCTGATCGGCTACCGGGCCAAGCGGCACACCGGCGTCATCGATGTGGATCGCGCAGGCGCTTACGATGTCGACGAATTCTGGGAGCCCTTGATGGTGACGCCGCAGAAACGGCTGATCCTCGACCCGGACGAGTTCTACATCCTCGCCTCGAAGGAAGCGGTGCAGCGTCCCGCCCACGCATGCGGCGGAAATGGAGCCGTTCAACGCGCTGATGGGCGAGTTTCGCGTGCATTATGCGGGCTTCTTCGATCCAGGCTTCGGCATGACGGAGACGGGCGGCCATGGCAGCCGCGCCGTCCTTGAGGTGCGAAGCCATAAGGTGCCGTTCATCCTGGAGGACGGGCAGCTGATCGGCAGGCTCATCTATGAGCCCCTGAGCGAGCCGCCCGCGCAGCTTTACGGGCGCGAAATCGGCTCGCATTACCAGGCGCAGGCGCTGAAGCTTTCGAAGCACTTCCGCTAAGGCGGGTTTACCAATTGGGTTTGTTGCGCAAAAATGACGATCCGCTGGCGCGCAAGGCGAACTTTGCCTAGTTCGGGGTGGCGGCCAGCCGGACGAAGATGTTCCGAAGATCGTCCGTTGGGGCTTCCGTCACTGCTCCAGCCCGGACCTGCTGCGGCGTCCACATCCAGGACTGGACCGGATCGTGCCGCATGAACCATGCAGGGAAAAGCCGCTCCTTCGCATCTCCTGCCCAAAGGAGAACCACCTCGGCGTGCCTGTCATCGCGCAAAATGCGCGCATAAGTGGATGACACTGCGGCACGCGGCCCCTCCAGCAATTGCAGATAAATGTCCTCGCGGCAGATCAAGGAGCCGGTGATACCGTCGCGCTCGTTATTGTGCCGCGAGACGAGCAAAATGTTCATGAGCGCCAAGTCATCGAAGCCGAAGGGCCGTGACGTGTAGATCAATTGCGTGAGACGCATCGTCTTGAATCCTTTGCTCCAATCACGGACCTGTTCCGCAAGGGGCAGGCTGGGTTGACCGGGTTCCTAATACAAGCTCAGTGATGTGAACGTCAATGCGGGCGACGGGGCAGCTCTCGCCCTTGTAGCGCCAGCGAGTTGGGGCTTTCGTGGGCGCGTTCTCCGCCAGCCGCTCCAAGAGCTCGCCGGTTATCCAACCAAAACACAGGGCCATGCCGGTAAAATAAAGGTTACCACTCGCGCGGAGATTGTAGCCTTGCCCGCTCACAAGGCAGCCGCTAGCATCGCCTTCGCTTTATCAAACAAATTAAATCAAGGTCTCGAGAGGGAACCATGGCCCGATTGGCTGAAAATCCGAGCAAAGGGTCTCGCAGGCCGCTGGAAGGCTGCCGCATCCTCGTCGCCGAGGACAACGCATTGCTTCTCCTCGACATTGCGGACTTCCTTAGCGATGCCGGTGCGGAAATCGTAGGGCCAGCCGTCAGCGTCCAGCGAGCCGTGTCCCTCGCGAGGTCTGAACAGCTTGATGTTGGCGTGCTGGATGTCACGCTTAAAGGTGGAGACGTGTTTCCGATCGCAAGAATACTCGCGGAACAGGGCAAGGGCATCGTCTTCGTCACGGGAATGCAGGATACATCGGCGCTGGAGAGGGAATGGCCCGAAGCCAAGGTATTGACCAAGCCATCATTGCCGCAAGACCTGATCCAGGCCACAGTCGCAGTCTGCCGGACCGTAACCCCGAGTTGACGAAGTTTCGGAAAGCGGGATAGCTTTGCCGATTACCGCGAGACGCTGGCCTCCAGAAACGAGGTCGCAGCTTTGGCATTCACAAGCCCGTATCCGAACAACTCGTCCTTCCCCTTGCCGGACGGGCTGATTGCGGTGCCCTGCAACGCCGCGCGGATTTCATCGGGCGTCGCGCGCGGGCGCATTTGCACGAGAAGCGCCGCGATGCCGCTGACGGTCGCCGCCGCAAAGGAAGTGCCGAAGTCGGTGCCATAGGCGTTGTTGACATGCGCGACGATGACATCCACGCCGCGCGCCGAAACGGCGATATGCGAGCCTCTGCTGGCGGAGCTATAAAGCGTGCGCCTGGCGTCGGTTGCCGTGACCGCGATCACTTCGGGATAGGCTGCCGGGTAAAGCGGCGCGGAGGAAGGCCCCGCGTTCCCAGCGGCGCCCACAAGCACGATGCCCTTCGTATAGGCGGCCGCGACGGCACGCTCGACGAGGGGATCGCTCGGGCCGGCGAAACTCAGGTTGGCGACGCGCGCGCCTTGCCTCGCGGACCAATCCAAGGCGAGAGCGATTTCACGGCTGGTTGCGGCGACCTCTTTCTCCTCGCCGGTCTCGGTAAAGGCCCGCGCTTCCATGAGTTCAGCGCCCGGAGCGGAGCCCCGGATTCTGATCGTGCCCTCCGATCAGGCTCGCGACAGCGGTCCCGTGGTTCTCGGCCGCGCAAGCTTTCGATCCCGATGGCGTCGCGTCAAAGAAGGACTGCACCGACCCCTGAATCTCGGCGTGATCGCGATCGACGCAGGTGTCGATAATGGCGACCTTCACCCCGCCGCCCGTTGAAAGCGCCTCGACGGGCGATGCCGGCAGGGCCGTTTCGCCATACGCGGCCGTCGAACCTCGGCCAGTCCCTTGAACGGGGGTGTAGACGTAATTCGGCTGAGCGCTGATGACGCGATTATCCTGCAGCAACTGGCCGAGCACCGTCGCAAGAGCTTGCCCTCGGACGAGCGTGAGATGCCAAATGCGGGCATTGATCAGTTCGATCGAGCCAAGTTCGCGCACTTCGACGCCATATTGCGCGCTGAGCGCCTGTTTGAGTTGATCGGTGCTGTTGGAGGAAACTTCGATCAAAAGCTCTTTTGCTCTGTGGCGCTTGTTATTGAGGAACGCCGCGGCGGCCGAGGACGGCTGCTGGCCTTGCCCCCGCGAGAAACGCGGCGCGATGGGAGGACGCGACCCACCAAAGCCAGCGATGGCAACGGCAGCTGCAGGCGCCACGATCGCAGCCGAGGGAGGCGGTGAAACAACGGCAACAGGCGGAAGCGGAGGTCTCCGGATGGGCCACCAGATGTCTGAGTTTCCGGGGTCGCGCGGAGGGAGAGGACGGTTTCCTCCCTCTCCACCCCGTGGCGGAATGCGGGGCGGATATCCGGCGGTTGAGGTGCTGGCCTGGCGGTTGCCCGGCGGTCTGCGCCAGGATGGGAAGCGGATTTTGGGGCTCTCGCCGGAATGAACGCCCTTGACGCTTGAGGTCGCCTGCCGGTGTGTCACGAAAGAACGGGCCGGTCTTTCTGAAGTGCGATGCGCAGCGAAGTGGTAACGGCCGAAGAACCGGCCCCCTCCCTGCTCACGCCGAAAGGCCGCCGCGCTGGGAAATGCGGCAACCTCGAAGTGGGGTTTTGCACGCGGATAAGCGGAAGCGTCCGCGCCAAGCGCCAAGAGCAAGAGGATTGCCGCTGCCCAGCCTGCCGCCCGTGTTCGCATTGACGACTAGCTCCTCTCCCTACTTCTCGGGCAAAACCAGCTTGACCGCTGGCGACGCCCGCAATTTTTTGTAAGCGATATCCTTGGCTTCGAGCGTATCATTGCGCATGGCGAGGTGATAGAGCGCGTCGGCGCTCGGCCCATCAACAATGTTTGCGCCAGCGTCGTCGAGGAGCGCGTTGATGTCCGCCATCGTGGCGGTGTCCGAGAAAGTGACGATGAACGCCCGCTTCGCGGCTGCGCTGCTCGCAGGGCCGGAAGCCGTGCCGTACCTGGCGGGCTGACGCTCCTGCCCATAGTATGCGATGGCGCCGGCCTGGATCACGCAAATGGCGACGGCTGCCGCGGCGATCGCCTGCCATTGCGGCATCGTGAGACCGGAGAAGAACCCGGATACCGTTGTCTTGATGCCCTCGAAGAGACCCGCCCGCCGCACCCGGGCTTCTTCGCGGCTTCCCTCCTCGATCGAGCACTCCAGGCGTGCCCAGACGGCGGGCGACGGCTTCCCAAGCTCCTCATTCACGGCGGCTGTGGCGTGGCGCTCGCGTCCGGCTTCCGCGAGCAACGCGGCAAACTCGGGGTCTTCCTTGGCAAGCGCTTCAAGCTCGCGAGCCTCGGCTTCATCGAGCTTCCCCGTGACATGCCAGGGCGCGAGCAAGTCTTCCTCGCTCATGTCCTGCGGGCCGCCCTTATTTCCCGTAGCTGAAGACATCTTTCTCGTCCCCCAGGGCTAGAAGCATCTCTCTAAGTTTTTTGCGGGCGTAAAACATGCGCGTCTTCACCGTCGCCTCGGGGATGTCGAGGATCTCGCTGACCTCTTTCACCGACTTCTCGTGGTAATAGACGAGGTCGATGATCTCCCGGTGCTCCTCGGAAAGCGCCGTCAAACACTCCCGCATCCTGTCGCTCGAACTCGCCTGCATCGCCGTCATCTCTGGAGTTGGCTCGGCGCGCGCGGGCAAATCGTGCTCGGTGAGCGTTCTCCGCTTCCGCCTCGCGTCGAGCGCCTTGTATCGCGCGATGGACAAGATCCACGTCGCCACCGAAGACCGTCCCTCGAACGGTTTCGCGTTCTTCCATATCTCCAGGAAGACATCGTGTGTCAGATCCTCCGCGGCGGATCTGTTTGCCGTGAGCCTCATGAGAAACTTGAACGTCCGGTCGCTGTGCCGGCTGTACAGCGTTTCGAGCCCGCGCTTGTCGCCATTGGCGACTTGCTTGAGCACCTCCAGGTCAGAGAGCGGCTCGGACATCTCAGGTCCCATCTTGTTAGTGGGGCGGCAGCCGGAAAGGTTCAAAGCGATTGATACGCGCGCCGGGGCTTGAGCGCAAATTTGCCGGTTTTCGCGCGTTGAAACGGGCGAAGCATAGCGGCTAAACGACGTTTTTCCGGCTTCCCCAATACTTCAGCATCGCCGGTCTGCCAGCCCGCCGAGTAATTCGACTTGAGGCCGGGAGCGGAAAATCCCGGGTCTCAAAAAACGCCCAAGCGGCCAAGCCGGCTTTCGGATCTCAGAGCGGTTGATCCGCAGGAGGGGCAGCTTCGGGGAAAGAGGGCCAGGTCCTGACGTGTGGCTGCCGACTAAGCAGGGTGACCTTATTGTACGGTCCTTTGTTTCCGGGCGGTGCCCGGAATCCGTGGCTACCGTTCGTGGTACAGGCGCTCGCAAGCTTCAACCCGCTCACAGAAGGCGATGGCCGCTGGCGTCAACGAGCGATTGCGCAGACTGAGGATGCCGTAGTTCGTTCGCAGCCAGGGCGGCTGAAATGGCACCAGCGCGATGCCG
>CAWIVD010000022.1:0-98821 GCA_963839435.1 uncultured Alphaproteobacteria bacterium | reverse complement strand
GAAGCTGCTGGCCGCCATCGAGGAATGCCAGTTCAAACTCAAGGCTCTGATTGGGCGTTTGACTGCGAGCTAACTAAGATCTGCAAGTAAGGAAAAAAGAGCACAGAAGAGCGGCGCCGAACCACCTAAACGAAAGTGAGCAACAGTTAGCCGGTATGCAGCCCCACATCCTGGAGAGAAAAGCGACCATGCTTGTACATCCATTGCAGCGAGGTATGACACTTTTGTTGCCCGTTGAGATGTAATTTCAAGCTAGGTCAAGAGCGAAGTGTTGTTTCATTTCGGAGCAACCTGATCATCGTCGCCCGATATAAACAGATTGTAATTTGCTCGTTAATAGATAGTTGCAGGGGTTTTGTCACACTACCGCTGAAAGGACGCCTTTAAAAGGTCAACATTGACTTAACATGAGTGGCCGGCGGTTGCAAATCCTTGCAAATGCCACAGCCGGTTGAACCATGCGTTGTTGCCGAAGAATGCCACGCTGGAAGACGGCGGGGTCATGCTGATTGCAAAGGCCTACAAATGTTTTCTCAATCCGATTTTGCCTCCGTTTATCATGCCATCGCAGCGGCCGGGACAGCGGCTCAATGCACCAAGGCATTCGTCGAAGCGCTGGCGCCCTATGGTATCGACACGCTGGCCGCTGGAGAGGTCGACCTTGCCGACAAGGATCTTGTCGATTTTTGCAATCGAGTGGCCGGAAAGTTGGCGCCGGTTCTATTTGAGTTCGGCCTTGCATGAGCGCGATCCAGTCGTTGGATCGTTAGCCAACTACGGAGGCAAACCTTTCACATGGACAGACTTACGGAACGACCGGCGCGTATCGCAACTGGGCACCAGGGCGCTGGAACTTTCTGCACAGCAGGGCTGGACCGAAGGGCTCGTAGTTCCTTTGCCCCGCGGCGGCACGCGCTACGGAATTGTTAGCCTCGCCGCGCGCCGCGGGCCCTTCACACATGAGGAAGTGCCCCCGCTCGCTTTACTGTCCGTTTGGTTCCATACCAGGGTGCGGGCGCTGGCCCCCAAGCTGCGCTTCCCAGCGCCACCGGCAGGATTGAGCGAGCGTGAGGTCCAGTGTCTTGATCTCGTATCCTGCGGCCATTCGGACCGTGAGGTGGCTGAAAAACTTGGTATCTCGCACACCACGGCGAAGGAATATTTCGAGAATGCTCGGCGAAAGCTCAAGGCAGGAACACGCGCCCAAGCCGTTGCGACCGCCGTGTCGCTTGGCATTGTTGCCCGTTAAGCCCTGGTAAAGGCGTAGAAAAAAATTGATTATTTTTTCAAACCCCTGCTTTGGGGGGGTTCCCTAAACGCACGCGCTCGAAATACAAATATTAAGTGGGCTCGCTATCCTAAATTTCTTCGGGCTTGGCTCCTCCGCCAGCGCTAGCGGCTGGCCGGAGGTCTGAGAGACAAAAAAAAGTTGCTCGCCGTTTCCTCACCGGTTGGGCGGCAACAGGGAGGCGCGCTTGGCGCCATGGTCATTAGTTTACGGAGTTTGTCATGGCTGCCAACATTTGGAACAGCTTAAGCGGTCTTTGGTCAACCGCGACGGATTGGAGCGCGCAGACCGTTCCGAACGGCGAGGCGGTGCAGATCGGCGCCGCATCTGGCTCACCGGATGTCGTGACAATCGCCGGCGGCACTCTAGGCCTGGTTTCTGGGACTTTGGTCAATTACGGCACGATTTCCATCGCAACCACCAACTATCCGTCCGGCCTCGGCATCATCGGGACGACCGTCCTGAGTGGGGGCGGCCAGATCACGCTCTCTGGAGCCTCCGAGACATCGTATAACCACATCGCGGGCACCCAAGGTTCCGCCACGCTGGAAAACGTCGATAACACGATCTCGGGCGCCGAAATCATCGGCTATAATGGCGGTTCGACTAGGCTTGACATTCTCAACAATTCAGGCGGCATGATCGCGGGTACAGGCAAGACAGTTGCCTTGCTGATCAATGGCAACTCCGGAAACGGCCTTCAATCCATGACCGTGACCAATAACGGTCTAATGGAAGCCAACAGCTCCACCGGTTACAGCCAAGCCTTGCAGATCGATAGTGTAGTACTCAATCAATCGGGCGGCGGCACATTGCTCGCCGCCAATGGCGAAGTGAGACTTAGCAACACGACCGTGATCGGCGGAACGCTAGAAACATCCGGAAGCGGCCTGATCGAAACCCTGCTCGGCAGCAATGCGACAGCCACACTGGACGGTAGCGGCGCGCTCCCGATCACCATCACGCAAGGCAGCACCGTCGACGCTGCCATCGGCGAGATCATCCTTGACGGAAGCATCGTCAATCATGGAACCATTGCCATCAATCCGCCAAGTTACTCGACCGCGATTGCCGTAGGCACGGCTGCCGCCCCTACGGCAACCCTTACTGGCGGCGGCAGCGTCAGGCTCGCCAACAGCATCAGTTTCATCGAGGCCAATATCGCGGGAGCGACCCTCGATAACGTCGATAATACGATCTCGGGCGCAGGCACGATCGGCGTCAATGGCGGCTCCGCGCTCCTATGGACGCTAAAAAATGAGTCCGGCGGCGTCATCGATGCCACCGGCGCCTCCACTGCCCTTGAGCTCAACGGAGACACTGGCAACGGCAAGCAGAATATAACCGACATCAACAATGGTCTCATGGAGGCGACCACGTCTCCTGCCTCCGGAAACGGCTTGCTTCTCAACGGCATTATTCTCGACCAGTCGGGCGGCGGCACGCTTTACGGCAATGGCGGGACGGTGACGCTGACCAACGCCACTTTGCTCGGAGGAACGCTGGAGAGTTCCGGCGGCGGCTCTATTCAGAACGCCGGCAGCACCCTCGACGGAAGCGGCGCGCATCCCATCACCATTTCGCATGGCAGCACGGTCGCCGCTGAAAATGGCTACAAGCTCGTCATCGAGGGCAGCATTGTCAATCAGGGTGCATTGTCCGTTAACTCGTCGAATTATGGGACAGTGCTTGCGCTTGGCGGGACCGCGACTCCGGCGGTTACGTTCACTGGCGGCGGCAGCGTTACGCTCGCGAACAGCAACAGCTATATCGATGCCAATGTGGCAGGCGCTGTGCTTGACAATGTCAACAACACCATCTCCGGCGCAGGCACGATCGGAGTTAACGGAGCAAATTCAACCACCTGGACATTGACGAACGAAACCGGCGGCGTCATTGACGCGAACAATGCAACGACGGCGCTGACTATCACCGGCATAAGTCTCAACAATCTCGGCACGCTTGAGGCAACGAACGGCGGCTTGCTCGACGTGGCCGCCGCACTGACAGGCGGAGGTCAGATCGAGATTGGGGCAGGCTCAAAAGTCGAACTGGGCGTTGCAACGAGCGAAACAACGATATTCAATGGCGTAAACGCAACGCTGAAACTCGATACGCCGTCCAGCTACACAGGCACGATTTCTGGATTCGCGGTCGGAGACACGCTCGATCTGGCGAATACGAACGCAACCACCGCAGTGCCGACCGCGAACGGCTCGAATACGACCCTAACTGTCAACTTGAGCGGTGGGGGCACGCTCAGTTATCAGCTTGCCGGCAACTATGTCGGCGATACTTTCACAGTCACGCATTCCGGCAGTGACAGTCTTGTCACGCTTACCGCCGCCAATCAGCCGCCCGTTCTGGCCGGAGCCGGCAACACTGTGAACTACACGCTGGGCGGGACCGCGCAGACGGTGGACGCGGCGCTGACGGTCGCAGATACGAGCAGCACGACGCTTGCAGGCGCGACGGTGACCATCAGCGGCGTCTTGCAGTCCGGCGACGCGTTGAATTTCACGAACCAGAACGGCATCACCGGCAGCTACGCCAGCGGCGTACTCTCGCTGTCGGGCTCGGCGAGCCTCGCCAACTACCAGACGGCGCTCGAACTCGGTGACGTTCTCAACCACCAGCACGAACGCGGCCGCGCGCACGGTGACCTGGAAGGCCAGCGACGGCGTCAACAGTTCGAACACGGTGACGAGCACCATCGACATCGCCTCGACGCCGCCCGTTCTGGCCGGGGCCGGCAACACGGTGAGCTACACCCTGGGCGGAACGGCGCAGGCGGTGGACGCGGCCCTGACGATCGCCGATACGAGCAGCGCCACGCTTTCCGGCGC
Source organism: uncultured Alphaproteobacteria bacterium (assembly GCA_963839435.1). GTDB lineage: Bacteria > Pseudomonadota > Alphaproteobacteria > Rhizobiales > Rhodomicrobiaceae > Rhodomicrobium. The sequence continues at coordinate 94,687 of CAWIVD010000022.1, read as the reverse complement.
GACGGTTTCGATCAGCGGCGGCTTGCAGTCCGGCGACACGCTCACCTTCACGACCCAGAACGGCATCACCGGCAGCTACGCCAACGGCGTGCTCACGCTGACGGGTTCGGCGAGCCTCTCCAACTACCAGACGGCGCTCGACTCGGTGACGTTCTCCACCACCAGCACGAACGCGGCCGCGCGCACGGTGAGCTGGCAGGCAAGCGACGGCGTCAACAGTTCGAACACGGTGACGAGCACCATCGACATCGCCTCGACGCCGCCCGTTCTGGCCGGGGCCGGCAACACGGTGAGCTACACGCTGGGCGGGACCGCGCAGACGGTGGACGCGGCGCTGACGGTCGCAGATACGAGCAGCACGACGCTTGCAGGCGCGACGGTTTCGATCAGCGGCGGCTTGCAGTCCGGAGACGCGCTCACCTTCGCGACCCAGAACGGCATCACCGGCAGCTACGCCAACGGCGTGCTCACGCTGACGGGTTCGGCGAGCCTGGCCAACTACCAGACGGCGCTCGACTCGGTGACGTTCTCCACCACCAGCACGAACCAGGCCGCGCGCACGGTGAGCTGGCAGGCCAGCGACGGCGTCAACAGTTCGAACACGGTGACAAGCACCATCGACATCGCCTCGACGCCGCCCGTTCTGGCCGGAGCCGGCAACACGGTGAACTACACGCTGGGCGGGACCGCGCAGACGGTGGACGCGGCGCTGACGGTCGCAGATACGAGCAGCACGACGCTAGCAGGCGCGACGGTTTCGATCAGCGGCGGCTTGCAGTCCGGAGACGCGTTGAATTTCACGAACCAGAACGGCATCACCGGCAGCTACGCCAGCGGCGTACTCTCGCTGTCGGGCTCGGCGAGCCTCGCCACTTACCAGACGGCGCTCGACTCGGTGACGTTTTCCACCACCAGCACGAACTCGGCCGCGCGCACGGTGAGCTGGCAGGCCAGCGACGGCGTCAACAGTTCGAACACGGTGACGAGCACGGTCGACATCGCCTCGACGCCGCCGGTTCTGGCCGGAGCCGGCAACACGGTGAACTACACGCTGGGCGGGACCGCGCAGGCGGTGGACGCGGGCCTGACGGTCGCAGATACGAGCAGCCCCACGCTTGCAGGCGCGACGGTCTCGATCAGCGGCGGCTTGCAGTCCGGCGACGCGCTGAATTTCACGACCCAGAACGGCATCACCGGCGGCTACGCCAACGGCGTGCTCACGCTGACCGGTTCGGCGAGCCTCGCCAACTACCAGACGGCGCTCGACTCGGTGACGTTCTCAACCACCAGCACGAACGCGGCCGCGCGCACGGTGACCTGGAAGGCCAGCGACGGCGTCAACAGTTCGAACACGGTGACGAGCACGGTCGACATCGCCTCGACGCCGCCGGTTCTGGCCGGAGCCGGCAACACGGTGAACTACACGCTGGGCGGGACCGCGCAGGCGGTGGACGCGGGCCTGACGGTCGCAGATACGAGCAGCGCCACGCTTTCGGGCGCGACGGTCTCGATCAGCGGCGGCCTGCAGTCCGGCGACGCGCTGAATTTCACGACCCAGAATGGCATCACTGGCAGCTACGCCAACGGCGTGCTCACGCTCTCGGGCTCGGCGAGCCTTGCCAACTACCAGACAGCGCTCGATTCGGTGACGTTCTCCACCACCAGCACGAACTCGGCCGCCCGCACGGTGAGCTGGAAAGCGAGCGACGGCCTCAACAGTTCGAACACGGTGACGAGCACGGTCGACATCGCCTCGACGCCGCCGGTTCTGGCCGGGGCCGGCAACACGGTGAGCTACACGCTGGGCGGAACGGCGCAGGCGGTGGACGCGGCCCTGACGGTTTCGGATACGAGCAGCGCGACGCTTTCGGGCGCGACGGTTTCGATCGGCGGCTTCCAGTCCGGGGACCAGCTCAACTTCACGAACCAGAACGGCATCACCGGCAGCTATAGCAACGGCGTGCTCACGCTTTCGGGCGCGGCGAGCCTGGCCAATTACCAGACGGCGCTCGAACTCGGTGACGTTCTCCACCACCAGCACCAACACGGCCGCCCGCACGGTGAGCTGGCAGGCGAGCGATCCCTCCGGAAACCTCTCCAATGCCGTGACGAGCACGGTGAATGTGGCGACACCGAGCGCAATCGGCTGGACGTCTGCGGTCAAAGGCAGCTGGAACACGGCATCGGATTGGAATCCGGCCACCGTGCCCGGGGCGGCAAACCAGGCGAATATCAGCGTTGCCGGGACCTACACCGTCACAAGCTCCCAGAGCAACTCCGTGGGAAGCCTTAACATCACTGACCCGAAGGCAACCCTCGCCATCACCAGCAAAAGCACACTCAATCTCGGTTCCCAGCAGGCAAGTGTCAACGCCGGAACGATTTCGCTCGCCCCCGGGAGCCAGCTGAATGTCACCGGCACGATTAACAATAGCGGTACTTTGGAGTCGCAAGGCTCCGCTATCGGGCAATTTGGGACGATCGAAAACGGCATCGTCGTCAACACGGGGACGATAGAGGCGAGCGTTGCGGGCGCGGAAAGCATTCTTCAGCTTCAAAATGTGACCATCAACCAAAATTCAGGCGGCTCGATCGAGGCGGCCTCAGCGGGGGGGTGGTTCGGCGTTGCCGCGGCCGAGGTTGCCTTGAACAATGCCGTCATCGAAGGCGGCACACTTTACGGCGGCCCACTTGTCGCCCTCTTCGAAACCCTAGCCGGGTCGCAGTCCAATCTGCTGGACGGCACGGTTTCGCCGCTGACCAATGATGCGGCTTTGATGGTCGCCGACAACAGCTCGCTAACACTCAAAGGCACCATAACTAATCGCGACGCCATAGACCTCTTCTCGGTCAGTCATCCAACCAACCTGCAAATCTCGGGCAACGTCACGCTGAATGGCGGCGGCTATGTCTTCCTCGCCAACAAGAACAGCAGCATTGCAGGCACTGGTCCGGGAGCTACGCTTACCAATGTCAACGATACCATCTATGGAGCAGGTTCGATTGGCAACTCTCAGACGAGCTTGGTCAATGGTGGCGCAATCTACGCGACCAACGGCACCGTAACGATCAACACGGGAAGCAACACAATCAGCAACTCTGGGACGCTGGGTTCGGCCGCTGGGGACTTGATCGTTGACAGCTCGGTCTCGGGAAGCGGCCTTGAGCAAGTCATCGCGGGTGGGACGCTAGAATTCGGTGCCTCTGTGTCCAGCGGGCAGACAGTAACTTTTTCAGGTCTTGGCGACACGCTTTTGCTGGACCATGCGGAGAGTTTTGCCGGGACCGTTGCCGGGCTAGCGACCAGAAGCAGCACCAGCTTCGATGCGATCGACCTGGCGGACTTCAAATTTGCCAACACCAGCATAACTAGCGTCACCGGAACCGGCGCAAAAGGCACCACGACGAATGTGACTTTGAAAGACAGCAGCGATGGTTTGACCACAACTCTTCATCTGCTGAACCAGTATGCGAATCAGTTTGCCGTCAATGCGAAGGATTATTCGCTAACGTCCGCCAACCCGGCCTCCCAGGCAGCCGGCACCATCTTCAGCGTCGACAATACTCTAGGAATTCCAAACCGTGGCATCGGACACTAAGCTGCTTCAGTAACTGCAAGCTATGCTTTAGCGCGTTGCAAAAGCAAAAGAAGGACTCTTTATAGTCAGGATTTTACTCTCTCAAACTTGAAGAGTTCGAGAACCCAATGGGCTACGATCGTCAAATTACTCCGCTTTCGCGACTAATAAGCGTAATGCCTATAAAGGAAACCCGCTGTGCAAATCAACGAAGGCTATACGGCGGGAGTGGCGCCCAGACTGCCAATGTCGCTCTTCTCGTCAACTATCTGGCGTCCACCTTTACGCTCGGCAAGGGTGGCCATGGCCCGCCCAAGGTTGCAGCAACCCCGCTCGTTGCCATCCCCTCGCACGCCCGGCGGCGAGCGGCGTTCTGTCCCAGCGTGAAAGCCCGGCCGTGAGCATCTATCTTCAAGCGTTGAGCGTTCTCAGGGGATGCCTCCTCGCGGCCGCCGCTGGGGTGGCGCTCTATGAATTCCTCCTGAAGGCGGACCTCGTCCCCGCGCTACCTCATCGGGCCTTGAACGATCTCAATTGGGTTGCAGGCTATTGGCTCGATCGATTGCTGCAGGCGGCAGGCTTGGCAAAGTCTGCCACTGCGGACTATGCGGTTGCGATCGTGCTTCTGGCAGGCGCCGCCTTGCTCGCCCTGATGGGCCTGCCCGCGGCTTTCCTCCTTCACCGTTCGTCTCAATCCTCAAGCAGCGAGCCGGCCGGGCAGGCCCCATCTGCACCCGCATCGGACCCAACAGGCGATAAGGTCTGCGGCGACGCAACGCCTGATGGCGTCTCCTCCCTCGTGGCCCTTCTCAGCCTTCATGGCATTGCAGCCGATGCAGGCCAGATCAAGCACCGCTTTGGCGGGGCGGCCATCGGCCTCGATGACATGCTGCGGCTTGCGAAGGAACTGGGGCTGAAGGCGCGCATCCTTCGCACGCAAGTGGTCGAGGCTCATGCATACGCCCTTGCCGGGAATCGCGGCGCTGAAGACGGGCGGCTTCCTGCTGATCGCCAAGGCCGACCAGGATAAAGCGCTGGTGCTGGCGCCCAATGCGTCGCGGCCAAGCCTCATGACGCGCGCGGAGCTTGAAGCGGAATGGGACGGCCGGCTTCTTCTTGTGACCACGCGCACGGGCCTCTTGAGCCTCGCTCGGCGCTTCGATCTCACCTGGTTTCTGGGCGCGGTCTGGAAATATCGCCACCTCCTCATCGGAGGTGCTTGTCGCCTCGTTCTTCCTGCAGCTCTTCGCGCTGGTCTCGCCGTTGTTCTTCCAGGTCGTGATCGACAAGGTGCTCGTGCATCGCACCGAGACGACGCTCGACGTGCTTGTCATCGGCCTTGTCTGCATCGCGCTGTTCGAAGCCATCATGGGCGGGCTTCGCACCTATCTCTTCGCGCATACGACGAACCGCATCGATGTCGAGCTTGGCGCGCGGCTGTTCCGGCATTTGCTCGCGCTGCCGCTTGCCTATTTCCAGGCGCGGCGCGTCGGCAACTCGGTCGCGCGCGTCCGTGAGCTCGAGAACATCCGCACCTTCATCACGAGCTCGGCGCTGACGCTTGTCATCGACCTGTCTCTTCACGGTCGTGTTCCTCGCGGTGATGTTCATCTATTCGCCCATGCTGACGGCGATCGTGATCGCGGCCTTCCCATTTTACATTCTGATCTCGGCCACGGCGACGCCGCGTGTTCCGCAAAAGGCTCGACGAGAAGTTCCAGCGTGGCGCCGAGAACCAGGCGTTCCTCGTCGAGAGCGTGACGGGCGTCGAGACGCTTGAAGTCGATGGCGGTCGAGCCGCAGATGCAGCGCCGCTGGGAGGAGCAGCTTGCGGGCTATGTGGCGGCGAGCTTTCGGGTCTTAAGCCTCGGCAATGTCGCAACCGAATCCGTTCAGTTCATCAACCGAGCCGTTACCGCGCTGCTCCTGTTCTTCGGCGCGCGACTTGTCATGGATGGAAGCCTCACCGTCGGAGAACTCGTCGCCTTCAACATGCTGGCGAGCCGGGTCAACACTCCTGTGCTCGCGGCTCGCGCAGATCTGGCAGGATTTCCATCAGACCCGGCTTTCGGTCGAGCGGCTTGGCGACATCCTGAACACGCCGGCCGAGCCGCAATTTGCGCCAGGACGCGCGGCGCTGCCTCCGCTCCGCGGCGACATCGCCTTCGAGCATGTCACCTTCCGCTACCGGATCGACGGCCCCGAAATCCTCGCCGACGTGTCCTTTCGCCATTCCGGCGGGCCAGATTGTCGGCATCGTCGGGCCTTCGGGATCGGGAAAGAGCACGCTCGCCAAACTGATCCAGCGGCTCTACGTGCCCGAAAGCGGCCGCGTTCTCATCGATGGCGTGGATCTTGGCGCTCGCCGACCCGGCCTGGCTCAGGCGGCAGACCGCGATCGTGCTGCAGGAGAACATCCTCTTCAACCGCACCGTGCGCGACAATATCGCGCTCGCCAACCCGTCGGCCTCCATGAACGCGGTCATCGGCGCCGCGATCCTCGCCGGCGCCCACGACTTCATCCTGCAGCTTCCCGAAGGCTACGATTCCATCATCGGCGAGCGCGGCTCGACCCTTTCCGGCGGCCAGCGCCAGCGCATCGCCATTGCACGCGCGCTCATGACAAACCCCAGGATCTTGATTTTCGACGAGGCGACGAGCGCGCTCGACTATGAAAGCGAGCGCGTCATTCAGGCGAACATGGCGGGCATCGCCAAGGGCCGCACCGTAATCATCATCGCGCACCGGCTCTCCACGGTGAGGAGCGCGCAACCGCATCCTCACCATCGACAAGGGACGGCTCGTCGAAGACGGCACCCACGACCAGCTCATCAAAACCGGCGGCCGCTACGCGACGCTGCACCGCATCCAGGCGGGTCTTTATGAAATCGCGGCCGATAATGTCATTCCCCCGCAGCCAGCGAAGCGGACCAGGGCCGAGCTCGCCTTCCTGCCCGCGGCGCTCGAAATCACCGACACGCCGCCGTCTCCTGTCGGCCGGGCCATTGTCTGGTCGGTCATTGCTGTTTTTACGCTTGCGCTTCGCTGGGCCTGCCTCGGCAAAGTCGATATTGTGGCGGTCGCGCCGGGCAAGATCATCCCCTCCGGCCGCACCAAGACCATCCAGCCTTTCGAGACAGGGGTCGTCCGCGCCATTTATGTCCAGGACGGGCAAAAGGTACAGCTCCGGCGCTCCTCTCATCGACCTCGACCCGACCATCAACGCCGCCGAGCAAAACCACTTCAAAGCCGACCTTTTGACTGCGGAGCTCGATATTGCGCGGCTCAAGGCCGAACTCGCCGCGCCGGGCGACCCGCTCTCGCGCTTATGCGCCGCCGAAGAACGCCAATCCCGGTTTGCTTGCCGCTCAGCGCCATTATCTCCTCACCCAGACGGAGGAGCGGCGCGCCAAGATCGCGGCCGTCGGACCGGCAGAAGGCGCAAAAGGAAGCCGAAGCCGCGACGCACAAGCGCCACCATCGCCAAGCTCGAAGCCACCATCCCGCTGCTTATGCAAAAGGCCGAAGTGCACCGGCGCTGATCGGCCAGCAGCTCGTCACCAAACTCGCCTATCTCGAAACCGAAGGGAAGCTCGTCGAGCAGCAGGAGGAGCTCGAAGTCCAGCGCACGCATCTGAAAGAGGCCGAGGCCGCCATTGCCGCCATCGCCGAGACGCGCAACCACACGGCGTCCGAATTCGAGCGTCACGCTTTCTGCCGACCTCTCGGAGGCCGAACGCAAAGCGGCGGGCCTTCGCGAAGATATCGTCAAAGCGGAAGAAAAAACCAAGCTTCAGCATCTCGTCGCTCCGGTCACCGGCACGGTGCAGCAGCTCGCCGTCCACACCGTCGGCGGCGTGGTGACGCCCGCGCAGCCGCTTATGGTGGTGGTCCCGCACGACAGCGAGCTTGAGATCGAGGCCATGATCTCGAACAAGGATATCGGCTTCGTCCAGGAAGGCCAGGACGCCCAGATCAAGGTCGACACCTTCCCCTTCACCCGCTATGGGCTGCTCTCGGGCCGCATCCTGCATGTCTCGGGCGATGCGATCACGCCCGATCAGCCAAAGGACAAGAGTTCCAATCCGCAAGACAAGGACGCCCCGAAGCCGCAGGATATGGCGTTTGCAGCACGCGTCTCGCTCGGCGCCAAGGCCATGCAGATCGACGAGAGGCTCGTGACCCTCTCCCCTGGCATGGCGGTCACCGTTGAGGTCAAAACCGGCCGCCGCCGCATCATCAGCTACCTTCTGTCGCCGCTCATGAAATACAGCCACGAGAGCATCCGGGAAAGGTAGGTTGCGCTTTTTCAAGGAGTCCGCTTGGTGGCGGACTGCGGGATAAAAATAAGCGGATCGTCAGTTCAAGGCAGGACCGCTCGTGGCCCTAACTACCATTTTTCGCAGCTGCAGCAATCCCTTCGGCTACGGAAGGATGAGCGGACCTGAGCACACACGAAGTCTACGTTGATGCCACTTCCTGACCTGGCGCTGTTGGAAACCCGAACGTAGCCCTGGGGTGGTCCATGGCAACCAAGCGGCGACCTCAAAGCCGGCGTTGCCAAATGGCAGGATCGCGGCTCGAATGAAAGCAAGCAACGACATAGATCGCATCATCGAGCGGGCGAAAGTACAGCCCATATGGAAATTGCCGCAGGCGCGCACGGCGAATATCCGCCAGCATCACCGGGAATTGGAGCGGGTTAGCGAGTATGCGCTCCACCTGCCGGTCAAGCTCACCACGAAACCGCGCCCCCAAACCCGGCGCTTCCTTTTCATACCAGTCTTGCGCTTCGATAGCTTCCAGCCGCGCGGCTGGCATGAATACAAGCGGCCATGTCACGGAGCACGGCTGGCAAGCTCGGCCTTCAGCCGTTCCCAGCTTATTGCTCCCGCCCGATCGCGCTCGAAACTCTCCAGGCGGCGCTTGAGCTCGGCCTCCTGCGCGGGGGTGGGGGTGATCTCGGCATCACTTAGGCTGTCCCATAGCGCGCTGATCAACGCCAGCCGTTCGGGCGGGCTGAGGCGTGTGATCTCTTCTTGGGTGAGCGTGCTCATACCTAGACAATATGCCGAAACGCAGGACGGTTTCAAGCGAACGACGGCGAACCGCAATTGATCCGTGGCGGGGAGGGCCTCTTCGAGGGCATGACACTCTTTGCTCCCGATGAGAGCCCAATGCCGCGATTGGTCTCGAGACGGGCAAGGATGGCATTCCTTGCTTTTCCGTTAATCGTAAAAAACCGAAGAAGTTGCTACTCGAAAGGGCCGATAACGGTGAGACACTGCAAAAAAATGCTGAGCAAAATCAGTACCGGCTTTTGTCCCACTTTCGTACTAACTTATTGACATAAAACGATAATTCTATTCCCCTAGGGGGCGCCAAAATTCTGGCAAGTATTTGTTTTTTCTGACTTTCCCACCGGTGGAACAGCAGGAGCGCCGGTGTGGCGCCCGCTTTGTTTCCCAGACTTCAGAATTTGCGCTAGTACCTAGAATCATTGATCCGCAAAACATCGCACCTCCTCACCCCATCCTTCTCCCGGTCGAACCCGACCTTGGCGAGTCCTCGACTTAAGATGACCGCAAGCGGATGCGGACGCTCCAAAGGCGCAAGTTCGCCAAGGCGAGCTTGCGCGGGAGAAGGACAAGATGAGGGGAATGCCGGGTGGCACATGAATCACGCTTTAGCGATAGCGGGTCCTAGTTCGCCAATGCCCTCTTAAGATTCGCATCTGCGCGCTTTTCCTCGATTGTGTCCTTGTCGGCGGCTTTGGCCTTGTCGTCCTTGAGGTCGATCGTCACCCTCTCGATCTTTCCGTTGAATCTGAAGGGGTTGGTGTAATCAAGAGAGACGGGCGTCCCGGTGTTCATTCCGACATCTGCACCCTCTGTGGCAGAGAACCCGCAGCACTGGGTGACCTCAACTCGCCCCTCGCCGACCTTTTCACCGTTCACAAACAGCGTTCCGGTACCACCCTTGCCGGGACCGCCCCCATCATAGGCAAAGTCGAAAACGATGGTGGCCTTGCCGGGCGCAAGCGGCTTGTCGGATGCCACAGTGAACCTCTTCAGCCCCAAAAAATTGTAGTGAAAGGTCGGCTTGCCGTCCTTGACGTAGAGGCTCCAGCCGCCGAAGCGGCCGCCCTGCGCCACCAGCACGCCATTGACCGGCTGGTCGCGGACGACAACGTCTGCCGTGATCGAGAATGAGGAATTTTTGATGTTGATGAAGGCGTTCTCCGGGATTGAAAACATGCCGTCGTAGACTGTCAGCGACTTCCGGCCGGCCATGAGGTCCGGCCTGCCGGCCACCTCCGGATTGGCGCGCACGAACAGGCGGTCATCGATCGGCAGCACGTGGTTGGCGATCGCCTCGCGCAGGAAGATCGCCTGCATCTCGTGCAGCTTCTCAGGGTTCTTCGAGGCGAGATCGTTGGTCAGGCTGAAGTCGGATTTCGTATCGTACAGCTCCCACTTGTCGTCCCTGAGCGGCGCCCGCACGGCGGCTTCCCAGGGCGCTCTATGGACCGTGCCGGCCAGCCACCCCTCGGAATAGACGCCCCGGTTTCCGAACATTTCAAAATATTGGGTCCGGTGATTCTCTGGCGCCTTCGCATCGTTGAAATGGGACAGCATGCTGACGCCTTGGATCGGTATCTGCGGCGTCCCGTTCACGACGCGCGGCTCGGGCAGCCCGGCGGCTTCGAGGATTGTCGGCGCGACGTCGATCACATGATGCCACTGCGAGCGGATCTCATTCTTCGCGTGCAAGCCTTTCGGCCAGGAGACGACCATGCCGTTGCGCGTGCCGCCGTAGCTCGAGGCCACCTGCTTGGTCCAGGTAAAGGGCGTGTCGCCTGCAACCGCCCAGCCGGCCGAATAGTGATTGTGCCCGAGCGGGCCGCCAAGGTCGTCGATATGCTTGAGCTGCTCCTCGATCGGCTCCGGCACGCCATTGAAATAGGTCATCTCGTTGAAAAGACCGTTCATGCCGCCCTCCGCGCTCGCGCCGTTATCGCCGATGATGAACAAGACCAGGGTGTTGTCGAACTGGCCGAGGTCTTTCAGCGTGGCGATCAGGCGGCCGATTTCGGCGTCGGCGTATTCGCCGAAGGCTGCGAACACTTCCATCTGGCGCGCGAACAGCCGCTTTTCGTCAGCGCTCAGTGCCTCCCAGTCCTTGATCGCCGCGGGTTTCGGTGCAAGTTTGGTATCGGCTGGCACGATGCCGAGCTTCTTCTGGCGTTCCAGCGTCTGATCTCGCAGCTTGTCCCACCCCTGGTCGAACTGGCCCTTATATTTGGCGATCCACTCCTTCGGGACGTGATGCGGCGCGTGCGTTGCGCCCGGCGCGAAATACATGAAAAATGGTTTGTCCGGCGTCAGCGACTTCTGCGACTGGACCCACTCGATCGCCTTGTCGGTCATGTCGGTCATGAAGTGATAGCCCGGCTTTTCCTCGATATGGATCTTGTCCATTCCGTCCCAAACGGTCGGGGCCCATTGATCCGTCTCGCCGCCAATGAAGCCATAGAACTTGTCGAAACCCGAGCGCGTCGGCCAGCGATCTGTCGGGCCGGAAGCGCTCAGCTCCCACACCGGCGTCTCATGCGACTTGCCGAACGCAGCCGTCGCATAACCGTTCAGCCGAAGCATCTCGGCGAGCGGAGCCACGCTGTTTGGCCGCACGCCTGTGTTGCCCTGGAAGGCGGTTGCCGTCTCGGTGATCGAGCCCATGTTGTTGATGTGGTGGTTGCGGCCGCTCAGCAAGGCCGCCCGCGTTGGTGAGCAAAGCGCCGTTGTGTGGAACTCGTTGAAGCGAAGACCCTGGTTCGCCAAACCCTCGACCGTCGGCATGTGGACCGGGCCGCCGAACGCGCTTGATTGGCCAAAGCCCATGTCGTCGAGAAGAACGATGAGAACGTTGGGGGCGGCGGCTGGCGCCTTGACCTGGAAGAACGGCGGCGGCGTGACGTTGCGAGCGTCAAGCTCCGTTACCGGCGGATAAGTGGGCTGCCCGATTGGAAGCACAGTCCGGTCGATCGGCACGTCCTGCGCGAGCGCCGACGCAGCAAACGCAAGACCTGGAAGGAGAACGCCGAAAACCTTGCTCAGCGAGGCGAGTTTTGACTTCATGAACTTATACTCCAAAAGCAAAACAAATCAGGCTTGAGTCCGCGCGGCTGTGCGAGTCGGTAAATATGCGAATGACATGAGCTATAACGCTGTACGCGGATAAGCGGCAACGAACAGCTCGCCCTCACGTATCAATTTTCCGTAGGAGGGCCAGCGGTGCCAGTTGGTGGGCCGAAGGGCTCTCAAGAGCTTTTGGCAGGCTTGTCGGCCATTGAGAATTTAGCTGCATCTGTGCTGCAAAATCGAAGTGCAGCACAATCAAAAGGTGGGACATTTCGGGAAAAAGGGCATAGCGATGAGCACGAATTGTCCCACTCTCGCAACGTTGGGCCACTTATGGGCTGCGGTTTAAGAACACGGGTGTCGAGATGAAAAAATTCTTTGGAATCTTTGTCGTCATCCTGCTGCCGTGCGCCATTTCCAACGCTAACCCTCTTGATGATTGCACCCTTCAAAACATGACTGGTGTAACATCCGATGCGGCGGCAAAATTCGTGCGGGAAGCCTGTCTCGGAAAGATTTCCTCGAACATACCTCTCGACAATATTCAGATTGAAACGACCGGTACCATTGAACGAGATCAATTTAGCAGTTCAAACGCTTTATATATGCATCTGGAAAACAAGTCTCAATATGCCCTCACCGATCTTATCGTCAGAGTTATCACGGAGAATGGAGCAAAATGGAATGACTATAGAGTGACACAGTTCCTTGAAATCTATACTGGTCCTGGCATCGTTGCTGGTCTTCCGCCCGATCCAGCGTCATATTTGCAGATCAAGCCGTTCTCGACCGTCTATTTCAAATTTCCAATTCGCGAGCAAATTCCTGATAAGAACACAAAATGGAGCTTTCGCCTGATCGCTGTGAAAGGATATTAGCCGCGATGTGACGTTAGGAGCGCAGCCAAAATGGCAAAGTTGTCGACCCAAAAGAGAGAGCGCTACTACTTCGAGATGTTCCGCAAGGATTACGATTTGCAAAGAGCATCAGTCGTTTACAGCGATAAACCTGACGTGATTCTGGAAGGTGAGAAGCGAATTGGAATTGAAATAACGAACTTCTTCATCGAAGCGGGAAATCATCTAGAAAGCGAACGGATTCAGAGGCGTGCGCGCGAAAAGGTCGTCGCAGGTTCTCATCGTCTATATCTGGACGACAAAGGCAAGAAAACGGAACTTACATTTGGGTTCGACAAACGCCATCCGATTCTAGATCAAGAAAAATTGGTAAGAAAAATCTTCGAATTGGCAAGACGCATAGATGGAAGTAAAACAGGGCAGATCGGGTTTGAAGTGTTTAAAGGCATACCAGAACTGTCATTTGTATATTTCAATGCAAAGGAATATCACGACGCGAAGTGGCGGGTAGCGCAGGTGCACTCTGTACCATTTATGTCACTAAAATCCTTACGGGATATCATCAAGGAGAAGGAGACTAAATCAAAGAAATATCAGCGCTGCGACGCCTATTGGTTATTGGTAATCGTCGATTTCATCGACCCAGCACAAGATCAAGAAATTAGGGTCGATGGGTTTGAAAACGTTAATTCTGCAGTATTCGAGAACATACTAATCTATAAACCGCATTTCGGACACGTCATGGAGACCAAGAATATCAAAGGCCTAACATCCTCGACCTAGAACATCCCCGCGGTGATGAATGCCTTGCGCTTTATGATCCCAGCAGATCATGCTTGCGATATGAACGCGGCCACTCGATACAACCCCGATGAAGTTTGCCACACCGCTTCCGATTGACGACGTCCTCCCCGACTTGCGCGACGCCTTGGCCGCGGGCACATCGGCCGTCCTCGTCGCCCCGCCCGGCGCTGGCAAGACGACGCGCGTGCCCCTCGCCTTGCTGGACGAAAGCTGGCTCGGGGGCCGGAAGATCCTTGTGCTGGAACCGCGCCGCATCGCAGCTAGGGCCGCCGCCGAGCGCATGGCGCAGACCTTGTCGGAGAGTGTCGGGGAGCGGATCGGATTGCGCGCGCGGATGGTCTCGAAATCGGGGCCGAAGACACGCATCGAGGTCGTCACCGAGGGCGTCTTCACCCGCATGATCCTTGACGATCCCGAGCTTTCCGGCATCGGCGCGGTGCTGTTCGACGAGTTCCACGAGCGCTCGCTCGATGCCGATTTGGGGCTTGCGCTTGCGCTCGACTGCCAGCGCGGCCTGCGCGATGACCTGCGCATCCTGCCGATGTCGGCGACGCTGGACGGCGAGCGGGTCGCGCAACTTCTAGGGCATGCTCCCGTCATCGAAAGCGTTGGCCGCGCGTTCCCGGTCGAGACGCGTTATCTCGGCCGCGATGACAACGCGCGCATCGAGGATCGAATGGCGGACGCGGTGATGTGGGCCTTGGCCACGCAATCCGGTTCCATTCTGGCATTCCTGCCAGGCCAAGGCGAGATCCGGCGCGCCCTGGATCGGCTGAAGGAGCGCATCAGCGATACGGCGGTCGTGCTTGCTCCGCTTTACGGCGCGATGGACGCGCGCGCGCAGGATCTTGCGCTCGAGCCAGCGCCCAAGGGTGCGCGCAAGGTGGTCCTCGCGACCTCGATCGCCGAGACGTCGATCACTATCGAGGGCGTGCGTGTGGTCATCGACTGCGGTCTTGCACGGGTTCCGCGTTTCGAGCCGGACGTTGGCGTAACGCGGCTCGAGACTGTGCGCGTATCCCGCGCCACCGCCGATCAGAGGAGGGGCCGTGCGGGTCGGACTGAGCCGGGAGTCTGTCTTCGCCTGTGGGACGAGCCGCAGACGCAGAGCCTTCCTGCTTATCCCGAGCCCGAGATTCGCTCCGCTGATCTTGCACCCTTGTTGCTCGACTGCGCGGAATGGGGAACACCCGATCCGCGTCAGCTGTCCTGGATCGATCCGCCGACGGCGGCTGCAATCGACGCCGCCCGCGAGGAGCTGACGGAACTCGAAGCTCTCGACGCGAACGGCCGCATCACGGCCTCAGGCAAGAGGCTGAGATCGCTTCCCTTGCCACCCCGGCTTGCTCGCATGGTGATTGCCGCGGCGGGGCTCGGCCACGCGGAGGAGGCTGCAGACATCGCTGCGATCATGGTGGAGCGCGGACTTGGCGGCAACGATCCCGATCTCGCGCACCAGCTGGAGAATTTCCACCGTGACCGCTCGCGTCGCGCCAGCGACATGCGAAAGCTGGCGGCTGGCTGGGCCCGGATGGCAAGTGTGGACCCGGCTTGCCCCTCACCCCCACCCTCTCCCCACGGGAGAGGGAGTCGGGACGTGCCCGTTGTGCCGACGTCCCCATCCGAAGAAATGTCGGTCGCGCGCATGCTGGCGCTCGCCTTTCCGGAGCGCATCGGCAAAGCACGTGGCGCACCAGGCCAGTTTCTCCTCGCCAATGGCCGCGGCGCCAACCTGGATGCGACGCATCCTTTGGCGCGATCGCCTTATCTCGTCGCGGCCGAGCTGTCAGGAACGGCGGCGTCGACACGCATCTTGCTCGCGGCGGGAGCCGATGAGGCGGACATCCTTGCCGCCGCAGGCAAACACATCCGTGAGACGGACGAGATCGAATTCGACCAAAGCACCGGTGCGTTGAGGTCGCGCCGCGTCCGCCGGCTCGACGCGATTTTGCTCGCAAACGAGCCCCTCCCCGTGATGGCGAGCGAGGAAACGGCGCGTCTCTTGGCGGAGGGCATCGCGAAGCTTGGCCTCTCCCGCCTGCCTTGGAGCAAGGCGCAAATCCAGCTCCGCCAGCGGGTCGGGTTCCTGCGCGTCGCCGGAGAGGACGAATGGCCGGATCTCTTGGATGAAGCGCTTGCCAAGACGGCCGTGGAGTGGCTTGCCCCTTTCTTTGTCGGGAAGACGAAGCTCTCCGAGATCGGCGCCGATGACCTGGGCTCCGCGCTTGACGTGCTGCTGCCCTGGCACTTGAAGCGGCGCTTGGATGAAGAGGCTCCGACGCATTTCGAGGCGCCCACGGGCAATCGTCACGCCATCGATTACGAGACGGCGGGCGCACCTGCCTTGCACATTCGCGTCCAGGAGTTGTTTGGGCTAACCCACCATCCTTCGATCGCGGACGGCAAGCTGCCGCTCACACTGCATCTGCTCTCACCGGCGCACCGGCCTCTACAGGTCACGCGCGATCTTCCGGGCTTCTGGAAGGGATCATGGGCGGCGGTCAAGGCAGAGATGAGAGGCCGCTATCCCCGGCATCCCTGGCCCGACGATCCCGCCTCGGCCATTCCGACATCGCGCGCCAAACCGCGCGGGACATGATGCTTCGGGGACGCGAATTCGAGAACGCATCGCATCTCATACGAACCGCTATCAATCACGAGGCCTTCGCCCATCGCAGCCCTTGGTTGCGAAGGAAAAGTATTTATATGATGACATATGTCGAACGCTTGACGGTTGGTATAAGAGCCGTATTCGCAGACAGTCAGCCGGTTGACACCTTGGGTTCGGACCTTTCCACTTCGGCCGTATTCCGAGGCCCCCCAGCGCGGGTGAGCGGGAGCATCCGTGCCCGCAGTGCGTCGATCTGCGCCCGGGCCTCGGCCTTGATGGCCTCCAGGTCGCTCGCATCGCGCCCGGTGGTGGGAATGGGCGTCCCTACCGCCACGAGGGCGCGGGTGAAGCCGAATTTCCACGAATGCTTGGGGAGGGCCTTGCGAGTGCCGCAAACCGCGATGGGAATGATCTGGGCGCCGCTGTCGAGGGCGAGCCGGAAGGCGCCATCCTTGAACGGCCCCATTTTGCCATCGGGCGAGCGCGTCCCCTCGGGGAAGAAGATCACCGGCACGCCGCGTTCAAGCCACTGCTTGCATCGCTCCATGGCGTCCCTGGCGGAGCGGCCCTCGCCGCGATGGATCGGGATATCGCCCGCCAGCGCCATGCTCCAGCCGGCAATCGGAATCCGGAAGAGCGACGCCTTCCCCAGCCATTTCATCTCCCAGGGGAGGAACGAGATGAGAAAGGGGTCTGCTTGCGACTCGTGGTTGGATACGAACACCGTCCGCCCGTCGATACGGCGAGGAACATCGCCGTACACACCAAAGCGCCAGAACGGCGTCAGGCGGGCCGCGGTGACCCCGGCCAGGCGGAAGCAGCGCCCGATGATGATACGGCGCCTATCAAATGGCAGGGTGATGGGCGCGAGCACGAGCTGCGTAACGAAGCCCGCGAGCGCGCAGAGCGCGATCTCGAACCACGTCCAGAATGAAAGCACTGCCTGCCCCATGACCCCACACTTTTCAGTTCATCATGTGAAGCTGTATTGCCTGTGCCGGCGAGCGTCAACCGCGTTCCGGGCTCTCCGGAAGATAGCGTCTGCAACGGCAATCAAGACAGCGACTATGGCTTCGGGAGCGCAGGGGCCAACTAATGCAGGAGCGACTATCGGGGTCGCGGTTCTCTTCCAACCCATCCCCCAGAGGAGCTTTCGGAAAAGCTCAGTCCGGTGAGAATAGGCGCATTAAAAAAATGGGCGCGAGAATGGTTGTCTGATCAGCTCGTCTTCACACCACGTTATGGCGCAAGCGGGAGATAATGAAATCCAGCTCTCCACGAAGAGCCTGCACTTTCTCCAGGAAGTCGGTGCGATCCCTGGAAAGATGCCGGACATCATTCGCAACGGCACGCAGCTTCTGGCTTAACTCCCGAAGATCGGATCCGCAGGCTTGATCATCATTCCTATCAAACATCATAACCCCCTCCGTGCCCTATCACAGCGAAGAAAAAGCTTCATCCGGTGGAATGACCGAAAGCGTGGATTTGTTCCATGCCGGAGAAGAAAAATCTCCGGCTTCGAAGCTGCGGGGGTGTCCGTCGAACTCCATGGTCGCGCAGCCCGCCCGGTTGCAGGCCTCACAAAAGCGACATCTTTTATGATCGCCCTATGCTCAAAAATTTCGCGTCGTTACAACAAGCGGCCGGCGTCGTGCTCGATGCACCGGCTCATGGCAAGCATCTTTTGAATGCCCTCCGTCATGGAAGTTTGATAGCGCTCAAGATCGCCGAGAAGGTCGGCGAGCCCGGTGTCGGTTGTTGCAAGCCTCGCGCTTTCCATCTTTCCCATGATTCGCGTCGTCCCTAAGGCCAAGACCGCCATTTTCAGCTCCAAGCACGACTGTTCAAAAAGCTGAGCATCCGAAACGATAGCGCCGAGGCCATCAGCTGCCCGCGCCTCGAAAGAGCGGCATTGCTCTTCGAGAAGGGCGATCTCGCCCGAGGTCGCTGGCCCTCCAGCCAATGAACTCGGTTTTGAACTGCTCGCTCGCTTCCCTTTGAATTATGGCCGTACCGACCAGAAAAAGGCCATTGTTCACAGCGCCAAAGAGTTTCCGCGCGGATGCGATGAAATCAGACATCATCGTTTCGAGCGCAGTAGCAAGGGCGTCGTAGTTCGTCGCTATCACGCCGATCGCTGCGCCTGCTTCTCCGAGTTGAGCGGCGTGCACTCTGAGATTGAAGGGCACATAGCGGTGAGCCGTGTGGCCGGCGACAGCAACTTCGGCATAGTTGAGCAGCGCCGCGGCCTCTTTCGCAAGCCCCTCGAAATGAACGGTAGCCTTATCCAGGGTTCGGCCAAGCTTTTCATCGCGCGCTTTTATTTCTTGGCTGAGCGCTGTCGCCATAAACGCTCCATAGCCTGGAAAGCCAAGCTCTGATATGCGCGAGAGCAATATCTTCGCACTCTCGAGAGGTTTCAGGCGACGGGTTTTTTCCTCTGCGAGAAGCGCTGCGTATTCTCGCTCTATTAGAGGCAAGAGCGCGCTGGTGGGCTTGATGCGGACGGAAAGGTAGCCCCCCTCGATTGGCGTTACGATCGCAAAAACCCAGTAATAGCGACCGTCTTTCGCCATGTTCTTGACATAGGCGCCAACCGGCTCTCCCTTTTCAATCGTATCCCACAGAAGCCAGAAGACAGCCCGAGGCATGTCGGGATGCCGGATGATGTTATGCGGTTTTCGGCAAAGTTCAGCCCAAGAATAGTGGCTTATTCTTTGGAAAACAATATTTCCGAAAAGAATGTGTCCTTTCTCGTTGGTTCTGGAAAAGAAGACTTCTTCAACGGCGAAGGGAACTTCCGCATTTATGGGCGTTGACGTATCCCGTCGCGAAACGCGATTGGCCGCCGCGTCCGCGTAAACCATTACCGTCGCGCTTTGGTCTAGCTCGTGTGTTTCCACCTGCGCCAAGTCCCCATCCGATAAACACGAAAGCCTCTTTCGCGGAGGCTTCCTCAAAAGAGCTTTAACACGCGCCTCTTTCCGCCAGGAACCGAGGCAATTGATAAAGTGCGACGCGACGGAATGACAATGCGCGCAACGCAACCCGAAGTTGCCACACCTTACTTAAAGCCGCGTTAGCAAAAAGCAGCAGACGGCGGCTGCCCCCCGTTGCTGAAATAGCGGCGTTGGCCGGACCAAACACCGCGGCGGCGTCATCCGTCTTTGCCGCGCTCGAAGAATAAGCCGCTTACCCTTCTTGCTCACTTACCGACAGTTTATATTCAGTTATGTGTTGGAACGCTCGTGCGGGGGCTGGTTTGAGTGACCGCCTTAAGACTTAGTTTAGGAGAATCGCCTAAGGCGCACTCATGTACAGTCGCCGCTTACTGACATTTTCTAACGCCGTATCAAAGCTTTGGAGACAGTTAAATGGACACCGAACTCTATTTGAGACTCGCTGTGCTGTGCGCGATTTTGATCGTTACACTGGTCTATCCAATCGTTTCGGCGCTGGCTCTCACAGCAGTTGCCGCCTGGCACGTCCAGGAGTTCAGGATCGGCGAGATCGCTCTCGTGCAAAGAGTGGTCGACTTGACCCCTCCGGGCATCAAAGCGATCGTTGCAGGCATATAGCCGAAGGCGAGCTGCCTACGCAGCGATGAAGCCCCAACAACTAAGATATTTGGACATAACGCGCATCTCGCTCACTCATATCTGCGGCCGCTGGTCTCTTCCTATATAGGCAAGGGCGAGTGCTGAAGTTGCCGGAAAACCCCTTTTTTCATTTCAGGGTAGCGACAAACTCTTCGATCCCGAAAAGAAAGATGCCCGCGCCCCCGATCAGGAAGTGGGACGTGGCTGCGGCGACGAGCGAATTTGTTCGCGCGAAAATCCAGCCCCAGAACATGCCGGCAATGAAGGCGGCAAGCGCAAACCCGCAGCTGATGTGCAAATGAGCTCCCGCGAAAAGAAGGTTGGAGATGAGGATCGCCCAGAGCCGGCGATTTAAGTTGCTGCCGGGCAGGAAAGCCTGCAATGGCGCTTGCAGACAACACCGCGCTACAAATTCCTGGAGCGGCGTCAGAACGAGGTAAAGCACGACCGCCAGCCAATAAAGCGGCGAAATCTCTATTTGCTCGTCATGCACTTGTAGATCGGCAAAGCCGAAAACGGAAAGGTGCGCAAATTCTGCTGTCGTATTGATCAGAAGCCATTTCAGGGCCACTCCAACTCCAATGAAGGCAAGCGAAGCGAGAACCGAAAATTCTGTCGCGCTTTTCCAATTCGCCCTCTGAAGGCCAAAAAATGCGGAGGGCAATTCGCTCCGCAAAACGACCGCCCCCAGCACGATGGCGAAGACCGAGATGATGATGGGGCTGATTAGGAAATTGACTTCCAGCGCATTCTCGAATTTGGGCAACGCGCTCAAAAACAAAATGTAGAGAAACAAGAGAGAAAAAGTCGTCACGGTGATGTGCCAAGCCAGTCCTGAAATCGACCGCGACGAGATCCCCACAGGCAACACCATCGCCGGGTGCATTGCTCCCCGCTCGATCGGAAGGATAGCTGCAACTGTGGCTTGAAAATCCCTCGCGCCTGCGGCTTGGATTTGATTTTCCCACATGACGTTTACCTTCTGACTTCCTGATGATCCTGGCCGCAAGGCTTTCTTAGCTCACAAGGATCATCTCACCAGGCTCGGGGCATCGCTGTTCCTTGAGGAACTCCTCGCGAGGAAATCTTCTTGGGAGGATTGCCAGCAGTCATGACTCCAGGCCGTGCCCGGACAATGCCAGAGTCAACGCTTGCTTCTCCGAGCGCGACCACGCGGGTGCGCACGTGTCAAAAAGGCTCCATTCGTTTCGTATCCTGTTCCATCGGGAACAGCTGCTTCCAAGGGCTCGTGAGATGCTCCTCCTGAAGTTTTTCGACATCGAGGAAGGATCAGGAGAGGAAGTCCATGCAAATTCAAATCACTTTGGTTCCGGAGCAGGAAGCCGCCTATGAACTCGCTGAAGTTTTGCGGGCTTTTGCCAAGGACTACGAAACCTGGATGATCCGGAGTATCAAATCCGGAAAGCATACCCTTCACGACGAGGCCGGTGAACTGGTGGCATCGCTTGAGTTCGTCAAAGGAGCAACTCGTGAACGCAAGCAGTCGCACGCGCAGAGCTTGGACGACGTGTGGTATCGATAAAGAATGGAAGGACCAGATGCTCGAGCGGTCTTGCAGTTTGCTTCCTGAGAGCGCAATCGCTGATCAGGGACTATCGCTTCCGGCGAACTCATCCTACCGGGTAGCACAGAGGAGCAAAAGAGGCGGCCCGAAAACTCATCACTATACCTTGCGCAAAGGGACTGGTTTTTGTCGCGGCTATCGTGTCAACTGAATGCAATACTTCTCGAAAAATTGGGTTGTTCGGATTTTTAATAAGACTGTTAATGTCTTTGCAGGGCGATGCAATCTGAACATGGTTTTGCTTCTGGAGAAAATAGATGATTAGATACATACCAGGATGGACTGCGATTGTCTTGGCGCTCGCGCTCGTTCTCGCAATCCAAGGCAGAGATAGAGTTGCTGCTCAAGCGCCTCATGATCACAACGCTCAGGCCGGCGGAGCACCGCCCTCGCAATCCAGCGGACCGACCCCCTCGCCTGCTGGCGCAGCCGTTTATTTTGTCGACATCAAGAACGGCGACACCCTTCAAACAAAAACGATCCTGCACTTCGGTTTGAAAGGCATGGGCGTAGCGCCCGCCGGTGTTGTCAAGCCCAACTCGGGACACCACCATTTGTTGATCAACTCAGATTTACCTCCTCTCAACCGGCCCATTCCCAACGATCCGGACCACCTCCATTTCGGAGGCGGACAGACAGAGGCGGAGGTGATCCTGCCCCCCGGCCATCACACGCTGCAGCTACTCTTTGCGGACAAGGATCACATTCCTCATAGCCCTCCGATTATGTCGGACCGGATTATGGTCAATGTGGTTGATAGCAGTCAGCCGGCCCCTGTAGCGGGACGTGAGCCAGCGCCTCAAGGTGCGCGTGTGTATTTTGAGTATCCGACCAACGGGGCCTGCATACAGCAAAAGTTTGTCGTGAAGTTCGGATTGACAGGCATGGGCGTTGCCCCGGCCGGATTTGAAAAAAAGAACACGGGACATCACCATCTGGTGATCGACTCGGACCTGCCGAAGTTCGATCAGCCCATTCCTAACGATGAAAATCACTTGCACTTTGGCACCGGTCAGACTGAGGCGGAGGTTACATTACAGCCCGGACCTCATAAGCTTCAGCTCCTGTTCGCCGATGCGCGCCACGTACCGCATGATCCGCCGCTCTACTCCAAGCCGATTTCGGTGTTTGTGGGGACTTGCCGGCCCAAGAAATTGGTCCGCAGATACTATCATCGCACACACGTCACGCACGTGAAGGCGCATCGCTACACTGAATAAGGGCGGCCAGGACGATCATTGAACCGGAGCGCTAACTAACCCTTGGGCCCGAGAACGCCCAGGGGATTTTTCCAGTTGATCTTCGGCGGACAAATGAGCGGCGTCCGAGGGCTCCGTCATTTACAGAGAAAATTAGCAAGGCTATATTGACGAAAATCAAATGGCGTAACAGCCGGCTTCCTGATTGGCGGGAGTCAGCCTTTGCATTGCATTCTGTACCATTTGTTGAACTTGTTACTCTTGGCGGTTGTCACGGCAATCGGTGCACATGAAATCACGGGCCAATGAAATCCAGGCTATCATCCGAGGCGCTGATCAGGCGTTTAATCGGACATTTGCTGAAGGTTTCATCCGGACGTGGCCAAGGGAAATGGCAGCGGCAAGAAATTCGATCCAGCGCGATACGCCCCGCGTCGCTGATCCGGAGCCGTCGCGCTCAGGCCAGGGAGACGGCCCTGCTTTGGCCAGGGTCCCCGAACAACCGCGCGCCGGATCGGCGTTCGCGGCTCCGTTTGATGACATCGTTGCAGCTGGACCCCGCAAACCAAGTATTCAAATAGCCCCCGCCGAAGTCCTCGCGAAGCGTCCGCCGGACGTGTCGCCGGCCGAACCCGCTGCGCCACCGGCCGAACGGCCTCTTGGAGTTGCAATCGAAACGGCGCAGGCAAAGCAACCTGACGCCCCTGGTGCAGCGCCAGCGCAGCAGCCCGAGAAAGCGCCGATCCGGGTGGCGAAGGCAGACGCTGTCGCCCCGCCGCTGCCTGAGGCCTCCGCAACATCGCCGGCAGGGTTCAAATTCAAGGATTGCGACTTCTGCCCGCCGCTCGTGGTGGTGCCGGGCGGCGCGTTCCAGATGGGATCGAGCGAGCATCCCCACGAGAAGCCCGCGCACAAGGTGAGGATCGCGTTGCCCTTCGCCATCGGCCAGTACGAACTCACCTATGCGGAATGGGACCGCTGCGTCGAGGCCGGCGCCTGCCGCTACCGGCCGGAGCATCAAGGCTCGCCGAACGACGCCATCGGCAATCTGAGCTGGGACGATGCCAATGCCTATCTGAAATGGATGTCGGAACAGACCGGCCAGATTTACCGCCTGCCGAGCGAAGCCGAATGGGAGTATGCGGCCCGTGCCGGCATCGACAAACGCTTCTGGTGGGGCGACCAAGCCGGCTCCGGCAAAGCCAATTGCAGCGATTGCGGGGCCGGAACGAAGGGACAGCCTTCGGCGGCCGGGTCTTTCCAGCCCAATCCCTTTGGCCTTTACGACACGGCCGGGAACATGGCGGAGTGGGTCCAGGACTGCTGGAACGAGTCCTATCAGGGCGCGCCCGCCGACGGTTCGGCCTGGGTGAAGGGCAATTGCGGGCTGCGCGGATTGCGCGGCGGGTCTTTCGGCAACAAGTCCACTTATATCCGGTCCTCGGCCCGCTTTCGCTACGACAGCGATGTCCGCTACGAAGCAAACGGCTTCCGCGTCCTCAGGGAGCTGCGCTGATGGTCCGATTCCGACATTTGCATCCGCCTGCAGCTCCATCGAGAGCAGACACCAGAATCATAAGGACAGTTGAACTCGCGGCGAGCGGGACTCAAATGTCAAATTCGCTCCACTAGCTGCATGGCATCGGCGCTTCGATTCATGCAACTGCCCAGCATCCGAACTCAAACAAAGTTTAGGGCTAACGACGGGCCTTCAAGGCCAGGGATGACGTAAAACACTTCGAAGGATGGCACTATGCAAAACGGGCCGGCCCTTTGTCCAGGAAGCTTGATTTCAGAAAGTACGAGGATTCTCGACCTTGTCTTTCAGGACCCTTTTTATGTCGTGTATTCGGCCGAAGCGACTGCGTCGGGCGCAAAGGTCGGTATAACGGAATTTTTCCCTGACGATCTCGTCGCGAGAGCACCAAGCGGCGAAGTGCTGTTGCGATCCCTGGAATTGCAGGACCTTTTTAATCTCGGGCGGGATCGCTTCATGGCCGAGGTGAGGGCGCTGTCGGCCCTGCGCCACCCCAGCCTTCTTCGTTTTGACGGCATCCTATCCGATCACGGCACCGCTTTTGCCTTGCACGCCGCTGCGGAGGGGCAATCTGTCACCAGCCTCATCAAATCTTCCAAACAGCCCCCGCTCCAGGACGAACTTGATACGAGCGTGAAGCGGTTGGTATCGGCGCTTGAGCTCTTGCACTCCCGCGATCTGATTCACGCCAATATCACCCCGGACACTATTCTCCTGCGACCGGAACCGCTCCTGATCCGCTTCGGAGCGGCGAGGAGTTTCCTGGCCGCAAGGATGCGCAAAGTCAATCTGGCAGTGACGCCAGGGTATTCCGCGCCAGAGCTTCATTTTTCCGACGCGGAGGCGCATGGGCCTCTTTGCGATATTTTTTCACTGGCCGCCGTTCTCTACTATCTCGTAACCTGCCGGCACCCCATCAACGTCATCGCCCGTGGTCTCGGTCAAACAATGCCGCCAGCCGCAGCGGTGCCCTTTCAGAAGTTTCGTCCTGAGTTTCTGGCAGCCATCGATAGAGGCTTGGAACTGGATCCGGAACGGCGTCCCCAGACCATCAAGGCGTTCGGGCAGATGTTGCTCGGTATCACAGAAGAGAAAGGGCCTGAAAACAGACATCCAGCTCTTCAAATGGCGGCTAACCTTGCGGAAGGCCAGCAGAACCATGCTCCACCTTCTGCGGCAGCGCCGAATGGGCCGCCTTCCCCGGTAAACAATCCGCCTCCCAAGCATTCGGCATCCGGCCCGAACGGCGAGACACACGATGATGATGACGACGATGACCTTGACGAACATCGGGACTTCGGGAGCAGTTGGGGCGGCTTGGGAATTGGAAGACTTCTGGTTCTCGCGGTACTGCTAGCGCTTCTTATTCCAACCGGTTTATCGATTCTTGGGTCGCAGTTCAGAAAAGAGCCGGAACAACCAGTTTACCTTAAAAGTGCGGGATCCGGCAGCGCCGCTCCGCAAGAACAACCCGTGCTCACTAAGGAACGCTTGGCAACGGCCATGCCATCAGAACGGGGTGGCCTACCAGCTGCGGCAGAGCCGGATCCACAAACTGCACCGGTGCCGGAACCAAGCTCAGCAATAAGGAAAACCGAAGCCGAACCTCCGAGTGAGGCTGCGATTGAAAAGCCAAAGCCACAGCCGCAGGAACCCAAAGCAGAGGCTTCCGCTGAAGCGGCCTCTACCAGGCGTTCACCGGAAAGTCCGGCGCGCGAACCTGCCCGGCCCTCGACGGACCGGCCTCGCACGGCTGCGCTTCACAAGCCAGAGGCAATTCGACCTGAGAGGGACGCTCCTCAAATAGCCCCCGCCGAAGTCCTCGCGAAGCGTCCGCCGGACGTGTCGCCGGCCGAACCCGCTGCGCCACCGGCCGAACGGTCTCTTGGAGTTGCAATCGAAACGGCGCAGGCAAAGCAACCTGACGCCCCTGGTGCAGCGCCAGCGCAGCAGCCCGAGAAAGCGCCGATCCGGGTGGCGAAGGCAGACGCTGTCGCCCCGCCGCTGCCTGAGGCCTCCGCAACATCGCCGGCAGGGTTCAAATTCAAGGATTGCGACTTCTGCCCGCCGCTCGTGGTGGTGCCGGGCGGCGCGTTCCAGATGGGATCGAGCGAGCATCCCCACGAGAAGCCCGCGCACAAGGTGAGGATCGCGTTGCCCTTCGCCATCGGCCAGTACGAACTCACCTATGCGGAATGGGACCGCTGCGTCGAGGCCGGCGCCTGCCGCTACCGGCCGGAGCATCAAGGCTCGCCGAACGACGCCATCGGCAATCTGAGCTGGGACGATGCCAATGCCTATCTGAAATGGATGTCGGAACAGACCGGCCAGATTTACCGCCTGCCGAGCGAAGCCGAATGGGAGTATGCGGCCCGTGCCGGCATCGACAAACGCTTCTGGTGGGGCGACCAAGCCGGCTCCGGCAAAGCCAATTGCAGCGATTGCGGGGCCGGAACGAAGGGACAGCCTTCGGCGGCCGGGTCTTTCCAGCCCAATCCCTTTGGCCTTTACGACACGGCCGGGAACATGGCGGAGTGGGTCCAGGACTGCTGGAACAAGTCCTATCAGGGCGCGCCCGCCGACGGTTCGGCCTGGGTGAAGGGCAATTGCGGGCTGCGCGGATTGCGCGGCGGGTCTTTCGGCAACAAGTCCACTTATATCCGGTCCTCGGCGCGCTTTCGCTACGACAGCGATGTCCGCTACGAAGCAAACGGCTTCCGCGTCCTCAGGGAGCTGCGTTAAGCAGAGGTTGCCGGGTGCGTCACGGGTCGCCGCCTGCGGCCATCCGGAATCGCGATGTCCCGCTTGGGGTGGCTCGTGGTTCCTACGGACGCCACCCCATCTCAAGCATCGCTGTGAGCGTCCGGCGATTGCGTCAAAATGCTTATTGGAAGATCCCGGCCTCTCGCTATCCCTAGGACCTGCATCTTCGAAACGACGCCGCGCACCTCAACTTCAATTGTCTGCGCCTCGTTGCCGGGCCAGGCAACATTATCGATAACGTCCTTCGAGACCACGATCTGGAAGCCGTGCGCTTTGGCGAGCGCTTCGAGGCGGCTCGCGACATTAACCGCATTCCCGATCACTGTGACTTCACGGGACGGCCCAAAGCCGATGCGCCCGATGATGCATTCGCCCGCGTGGAGCCCAATGGCTATTCTCAGAGGGCTGCCAAGCTCGGCTTCAAGTTTGGCGTTCACATGATCCAATGCGAGATCGATTGCACGGGCAGCGCATAAGGCATCGCGGCAGCCAGCCTGGACGCCTCGTTCACGGCCGAAAAAGGCAAGGAAACCGTCGCCCAGAAACTTGTCGATTGTGCCGTGATGGGTAACGATTGCATTTCCAGTGGCGGCAAAAAACTCATTTAGAACATAGACAACGTCGTAAGGCAGGCGCCCCTGAGCCATTCGCGTGTAATCGCGAAGATCGACCATCATGATGGCAAGCGGTTTCTCGCTTCCGGCGGCGTCCACGTCGCTTGACGCAATATTGCCCGGCGAAAGAATGGCCTCCCGCACGAGTTGAGTTACCGTCATAGAACTGCGCGGCCGGATCTGGCACGCGAGGCGGACACCAGGCTGCGCCCCGATGCTCGCCAGCGTAAAGGCTTCGGCGAACGCGGGCCGCGGCAGTTTCCTTTCGCTGGTTTCAATTCGCACACGGCACGTTGAGCACCGCGCGCGCCCCCCGCATGCCGCCGCATGCGGGACCCGATGGAGCCTGCTCATTTCGAGAAGCGTTGGCCCGACGGGAGTTTTTACCATGGGGCCGCTCGTGTAGGTTATTGTGATGCGCGGCGCCGTGGCCAATGCCAGACGCCGCCAGGCAAAAGCTGCGACCGCCAGCGCCAAGGCGGTGCCAAAAAACAGGCGGACGCCAAGCCGGTACTGAGCCAGCGCATCCTGGGCGGCCGGGCGTGGCCAATGCGTCAGCTCTTTCAGAGCCTTGAATTGTTCGGGGCTTTTTGTGAGTTCGGATATCGAGCGTCCCGAGATCATGAAGCCGCAAAGAGCCAACACCGGAATTGCAATCGCCAGAACGATCGCGAGAGGCTCCACATAGCGGTACCAGCTCTTGAAAGTCAGCCATTTGTGGAGGCCAATGCAGCCATGAGCCCAAACGATAATGAGAAACAAGCTTTGCAGCAGCGCATTGGCTGGCCAAAGCCTGGCAAGTTCGTAGAGATAGGTATCCTCGACGCCAAAATAGACATGCGCAATGCGCGTGTTGACGATATGCGGGAGCAGGAAGAAAGGGATCGCAACCCCAAGTCCGAGTTGAGCAAGCTCCCAGGCGGAAAGACGCAACGTTGCACGCCTTGCAAGTTTGTAAAGGCCAAGCACGACATGGGTGAAAAGCGCCGAAACCAGGATGATCGTGCCGGGCCAGGAGCGCGTTACAGACCATCGCCACTGCTGCACGTCATGCATCAGTTCGAGACTGATAAGACCGGTGGCGTGGTTCAGAAAATGGGTCGCCGCGAATGAAAAAAGTATGATCCCCGATATCAAGCGAAGGTGCTGCGCGACGTCCCCAGCCCGGAATCGCGCGGGGGCTTTTCTCTCGCCAGTGCGGTTCCTTGCTGTTTTACCTTCCATGGAACCTCTGCAAGCAGCATGAGCAAAACTGTCCGCTACAGTCGCAGACCGGTAAGTCGGCATAGGCAAGCATGATGCTCGCGATAGAAAAAAAGCCCACCGAAACTTTGTGCCACTGGCCCCGACCGTGGGGAACCTGCAATCTTTGCCTCGATGGTCTCAACCCCCGAAGCCAAAACTGGATTTCAAGACACGTCCTCAGTATGATATAAATCAAAAAGAGTAGTAAGGAAACGCTGGCGAGCCGCCTCGATGGTTGGCGGAGTCCAAGGCCGGCGAAGCAGGCATGGCGTAGGGAGAGTGATGAGTCCTCAACTGACTGTGGCCGATCTGCTCGCAAACACCGGTTTTTTTAGTCCGCTTTGTGTCGGGGATCGTGAGGCTGTCGCTCTTTCCATGCGCCCGGCGGCTTTTTCGGCTGGACAAGTCATTTTCCTCCGGGACGATCCGGCGCGCGATCTTTTCCTTGTTCGCAAAGGCCGTGTGCGGCTTTCGATCCTGACGAGTGAGGGCCGGGAGCTGTCGCTTGTGCACGCAACGGAGGGCGATGTCTTTGGCGAGATCGCTCTCCTTGACGGGGGGCCTCGGACAGCAAATGCGACGGCATTGACGGAAGTCGAGGCTCTTTCGCTTTCTCGCGGCGCCTTGCTGACGCTGATGGAAACGCGCCCGCGCATTGCGATCGCTGCGATCACGTTCTTGTGTGGGAGGCTGAGAACGACGGATACCAAGATCGAGGCGATCGCGCTGTATCCCATTGAAGCCCGGCTTGCCCGTTTCCTTTTGTCCGCCCTCCAGATTCAGTCGCCCGGCGCTAATGGCAACGTCGTCCGACTTCGTCTCGACATGTCACAGGGCGAGCTTGCGTTGCTCCTCGGGGCCTCGAGACCGAAAGTCAACAAGGCGCTCGCGGCCCTTGAGGACGCCGAAGCCGTTCGCCGGAATGGTGTCGAATTAACGTGCGATCTTGAGATGCTTAGGGCCTATGCGGCTGCGGAATAAAGCGGCCTTGCGAGTTGTAAGGTAAAAAACGCCCAATCCGATAAATCCCCCGCTTATTGCGGGTTGGGCCCACTTCCACCCTCAGCAAACCGAAAAGAAAATTTCCCGGATCAACACCGGGAAAGAAATACTGGACTTTGTACCCCGTGGGACAGCCTGAAATAGGCAGAGGTGCTAGGGTCGAAGTCATAGGGATCGCGGCGATTTCCGCAAAAAACACCCGCAGTCCCAAGGCAAACCCTCACCCTGTTAGCGACATGAAAAGCGACGCCCTTATGATGACGGCGGCCGCAGTGTTGGCGTCAATTCTTATTTCATCGGCCCCTCACGTCTCCGCCATTTTCGGTTCCTCAGGAACGCTGCGGTTGCTCCACACATCGAGGCAGACGTTGAGGCTTTGGAATCCTCCCTCGATCCTGGTGCATCGCGTCAAGGTTGCGTTGTCTCCGAAACAGTGCCCATCATTTGAGGGCGGCTTCACACCCCGCTAGAACCATCTCACGATCAGGGCGTGGCGATGTTCCCAAGGAACACTTAGAAAAAACCGCACTTTTCAGATAAACGTCGCGAACTTCAAGGGAATGGAAGCGCGTTCCTCGACGGCAAGGCTCTGCGGCCGGGAGACATCGGCCGCAGCTCTTGCCTCAAACCGCTCTTCGCGAAACGAAGCTGACAAGGACCAACAAGACGATTGCGCCGATCGCGGCGCTGATGATCTCCCCGGCGATGCCCGAAAACTGCAGAAAGCCCGGCAACAAGGCGCCCGCGATGATAGCGCCAAGAATGCCAACGATAATGTTGCCGACAAGCCCAAATCCTGCGCCAGTATAAACAACCCCGGCGAGCCATCCGGCAACCGCGCCGATCACCAGCGTGATAAGAAGTGCAACGGGATCCATCGGATTCCCTCCTTGTGTTCGTGTTAAAAAGGGTCTGCGTGTCCTGGATGAACACATGAACAAGGAAACTGATCCGTCCACAGATCCTCTGTGCTCGAATGCCGATGCAATCCAAATTGCTTCTACAGTCGTAAGGCTTTGGCCGGCGTCAACGATTTTCGGATGAGATAGCCCCAAAGCGCTCCTCTTCCTGCAATCGTTGGCACCTCAAGCGCTGCTGGCGCGGATATGAATTTCAAACTATCTTCTCCGTGCACCGCAAGCTTCACAACCGTCAAAGCGGACAGTTCGAGGAGGAAAGTCACTCATGATGCGTCGTTCAGCCGGCCTTGTCGCCGTCATCACCGCGATTTTAGGCGTAAGCATTGCTTTTGCCGCGGACGATCCGATCAAGGACCGCAAGGACCTGATGAAGGGCAATGGCAAAGCTGTAAAGGGTGTCGTCGCCATGCTGAAGGGCGAGGCGCCGTATGATGGCGCGGTCGTCCAAAAGGCGTTGACGGACGTCAACAAGTCGCTTGCCACCTTCGTCACTCTGTTTCCGAAAGGGTCCGAAACCGGTGGCGAAACGGCGGCCAAACCCGAAATCTGGGAGGACAAAGCCGATTTTGAGGCCAAGGCAAAAGATCTCGAGGCGGCTACGGCCAAGGCTGCCGCTGCTGCACCGGGCGGACTCGACGCTTTCAAGGTGGCTTTCGGCCCCGTAGGCAAGGCCTGCAAAGCGTGTCACGAGAAGTACCGTGAGGAAAAAAAGGAGTAGATCTGCAATGTTTCCCGCCCGCGCCTTCCTGTTCCTGTCCTGTTTGCTCGCCTGGGCATCCGATCCGATCGTCAGCGCGCAGGCGAGGAGCGTAGAGGACGGGCGGTATCTGTTTTATGCCGGTGGCTGCGCATCCTGCCACGCGGCTCTGGCTTCCGCCAAATGCGACGATCCGAATTACAAGGATCCGCTGATCCTCACGGGCGGCCGCTGCCTGAAATCGGCGTTCGGCACTTTCTATGTGCCGAACATCTCTCAAGACAAACGGTCCGGCATAGGCGGATGGAGCGACGACGACTTCATCAGGGCGATGAGCGATGGCGTGTCGCCCACGGGAAGGCACTATTATCCCGCCTTCCCCTACGCTTCCTATCGGCACATGACGCGGGACGACCTTCTCGATCTGAAAGCATTTCTGAACACCCTGCCGGCCACGTCCTCGAAGGCGCCTGAGAACGAGATTGCCTTTCCGTACAATATCCGCTGGGGCCTGGGCCTATGGAAGAAGTTCAACCTTGGCGGCGGTACCTTTGAGCCTGACCCATCGAAGAGCGCGGAGATCAATCGCGGCGCTTATCTCGTCGAAGGGCCCGGCCATTGCGGCGAGTGCCACACGCCTCGCAATTGGCTCGGCGGCACGATCGAAGGCAAGAAGCTCTCGGGCGCGCCGAACCCGGAAGGCAAAGGCTTCGTCCCCAACATCACGCCCGATGGCACAGGGCTCGCGTCCTGGAGCCAGAAGGATATTGTCTATGCGCTAGAAACGGGCTTCACACCCGACGGCGATGTCATCGGCGGGGCGATGACGAAGGTCCAGGAAAATATGGCGAA
Organism: uncultured Alphaproteobacteria bacterium; assembly: GCA_963839435.1. Taxonomy (GTDB): domain Bacteria; phylum Pseudomonadota; class Alphaproteobacteria; order Rhizobiales; family Rhodomicrobiaceae; genus Rhodomicrobium. The sequence goes on along the minus strand of CAWIVD010000022.1, from coordinate 62,683 downwards.
ACTGACGCCAGGGGATCGGGAGGCGATCGCCGCCTATCTCAAGTCAGTTCCGCCGATTGCGAATGAGCGTCCGAAGAAGAAGTAGGCTCGCGGGTGCAGTCCGCGCGTGGGTCGCGTCATTTTCTTATGTGCTTATGACTGCTCTGAGGCCTGAAGGCCGTTGATAACGCACACTGAGCGCCAGTAACGACAAACCTGGGGCATGAATGACAGGCAGGACCGCCCGGAAACTGGCTAGCCCCGCGGACACGGCCTCTGCCGAGGAATGGACCCACTGCCGCAGATCTTCCAAGTGATGCAGGCTCGCAGGAGTTAGGACCGGCTCGCGCTGCTGTTCTTGTGGGGCTTGCGCAGCTGACAGGCGCATGACCGCTTCCATCCTGAGGATCGCCGTGGCGATATCGCGATAAAGCGTCAGCTTTGGAACAGGGTGCATCTGCAACAAGATCAGTTGAGCGAGAGCTTTCCGTTGAAGCGCCAGCGGCGCTTCTCTATCCTCTATCATGTCATGGACCGCCAAGAGAACGCTCCGGCGCTGGCAAGAAACGCCCCCTGCGATGACCCCTTCATCAAGGTAACTCTGCAGAGAACTGAACGCGTTGCCGATGCCACGCGCTGCTTGCGCAATCTTAACGCAGGATTGCACGATTTCATCAAAGGTTGGAAGAAGGCTCGCGTGGACCTCGCGTCGCCTTTCTACAATAGCTGCGTACTGATTGAACTTCATAGAAAACACCCCTTTTCGGCTGAAGGCAGAAAGGTACAGGAACTCAATTAAAAATTGCAAAAGACAGACATTACAAGCGATTGCACCTCGATGAAATTAGAGATATCGCCCGTATCAGATAGTCAAACTGAAGCGCAGCCTTGCGGAATGCCCCATTGGGAACAGTTTACGAACCGCCGTCATCCAATTTGCCGTCGGCACGGATGTTGCTCGCAACCTCGAATGCCTGACGTCCTGTATCGTTCAACTGGATGCCGGCACGCTTGCTGTTGCGCCGGAAGGTGCCCTTTCTGGCTACGCGCCCGAGCCGGGCTTCGTTGACAGCCTTGCCCCTGAAACCATCGCACATGCAATCGATAGCGTCCGTTCGACTGTGGCGAGGAAGAAAATTCATCTCGTCGCGGGTGCCTCCTTCCTCGACGATGGTGTGTGGAGGAACTCCAGTTTCTATATCGGGCCGGAAGGACGCCTTGAACGATGCGATAAGATCAATCTTGCCCTAAGCGAGCGAGGAACTTTCCATCCTGGAAACCAGCTCCCCGTATTCGAAATCCATCATGAGGGCGAGGCCTTCCACCTCGGCATTCAGATGTGCCGAGAGATACGCTACCCCGAGCAGTGGAAAGTCCTGGCCGCTAAAGGCGCTCAGGTCATCGCTTACGTCAACAATGCCGTTGGCAGCACGGATGGTGATCAGGTATGGCGCGCTCACATGATCAGCCGGGCGGCCGAGACACAGCGCTATATCCTTGGAGCCAACAACGCGGCCCCGGATCAGAAGTGCCCGAGCATGATCGTTTCTCCGTCAGGCAGGGTTCTCGCCGAGATCGCTATCGGGAGCGAAGGCAAGACAGAGGCGACACTCGCCTTAAGTGAAGTCTCCGATTGGGTGCTCAGCCAGGCGCGTGAAGACGTCGTGGCTGTTTGCTCGCGCGAGTAGCAGCGCCGATCAAACCGACGCTGCCAATGAAAGACCCCGGAGCCAGGGGATCCGGGGTCATCTTGTTACAACTCTTGACGAGAGTTAGCCTTCAAGGGGGGTTGATCTAATAGCCCCAGCCGCAGAAGGAGTATGAGTTTACGCTGCAGAAGCCGGGTCCATAGCCGGCGGCGCGGCAATTCCAGTAGCAGCTTCCGCCGCCATACCCCCAGCCGGCAAGCCCTACGCCAACAGGCCAGCCCCAACCGCCGCCCCACCAACCGGCGCGACGCCAACCCCACCCCGGACGACCCCAGCCGCCGCCCCAGTAGGCACGCCGGACGCCCCACCCCGGTCGGCCCCAACCGCCGCCCCAGTAGGCGCGCCGGACGCCCCACCCCGGACGGCCCAAGCCTCCGCCCCAGTAGGCGCGCCGGACGCCCCAGCCTCCGCCATAAATGCCGGGCCGGCCAGCAAATGCAAAGCTGCGTCCACCGTAGAAGCCCGGCCGGGCCGCAAAACCGCCGCCGCGGAAGCCGCTAAACCCGCCGCCGCGGAACCCGCCGCCTCCGCGGAAACCGCCGCCGCCACCGCGGAAGATCAAGGTAAAGGTGCTTTTGCCCTTGCCAGCGATTTGATCATGACCCGCGCCCGAAGCAGTGGGCGCAGCGGCATTAACTGATGAGCCAAGTGCAGACAATCCCAGCACGGCTACCGCTGAGATCAGCAATCTTTTCAGTCGCATGTCAGTCCACTCCCTTGTAAGTATCGCTAATGCTCCGCTCACGCTCCTCTGCTCGAGCAGAAAGCATATACTTCCCCGCTGCAATGCACAAACCTAACCCGACAGCAAGCGAACGCCCACTGGCGAACGAGATGTCAACTTAAATTACATCAAACTCTAGCTGATGCAGAGGCACATTTATTTGAAGCTTCGATCTGAGCTTCAGCAACTTCATAATAGCTAGGCATCAGCTTGATACGTGCGGATCGGCGAATGCACAGTCAGCGTGGAGCATCTGCCAAGCAGCAACTGCGCTTCACCGGAGGTTGCTGTGACAGATCCAGCGGCCTTTGGTAATGGTCTAGTGGCTTCGGGGGTGTCGATGACGCACCGTCTTGCACTCGCTTGTCCTGAAGCGCCGTCAGAATCCGAGAGTAAGCGTTCATGGATACGTTCGAGACGACGCCTGCAGCCTCCCGTGAGTTCAACGCCGCAGAGATCGGCGCGCTCGCGCACCTCTATCGCGGTGAAGTCTACCGGAGCACCGTATGGCGCACGCGCCTCGATAACACCACGAACTGGGCCGTGGCCGGACTCGGCCTTGCGATGTCCATCTCCTTTTCGCGCACGGAGGCCTCGGCGCTGCCAATCCTCCTGATGGGGGGCCTTATGGTTGTGTTCCTCTTTTTCGAGGCGCGACGCTACCGGTATTTCAACGTCTGGCGGGCGCGATGCCGTTGGATGGAAACGAACTTTTACGCTCCCATGCTCCTCGGAAAGGGCTGTCCGTGCGGAACGGGATGGGAAGAGGTTCTATCCCAGGATTACCGCGAACCCCAGTACCATATCACCTTGGTGCGGGCGATCGGACGCAGGTTGAGGCGAACTTATGCCTATGTCCTGACAATCCAGGCTTTGGCGTATCTCGGCAAGATCATCATCCATCCCGCGCCGGTGGCCAGTTTCGGTGAGTTTGTGCACCGGGCCGCTATCGGGCCGATACCCGGAGAAGCGATCCTGGCAGCCGGGGTTTTCTTCAATAGCGCCTGGATCATCTTCGCTCTCGTTACTTATTATACGGATAAGCACAGCCATCCAGCCGGTCGCGTAAGCATGGGATGACCTCATGAGCTGCGGTGCGATGCGTGGAGCCGACGAGCTTAAAAACGCCGGCGTCGCCGCCGAACGGTCGCATGCGGAAACGTTGTTCGATTCCAGAGCGCTAGAGCTTATCCGCTTTTGATGGAATCAAAAGCGGGCTCTAAGCGTTTGTTTTATCGTGCGTCTTTATCGGAAAACCGCTTCGCACTTTTCCGGACGCACTCTAGAGAGCAACTTATCCGCGTCCAAATGGACGGGGCTCCGCTTGAAGACGGTATTTCGAAGAATTTGAGCGACGCCTGCACGTCCTGCTAAGATCACGGTAACTTGGGCGCGATATTCGTTATCACAAACCCAGGTATCGTTCCTGCAGTTGATCAAATCAATTAAAACTCTTTCTTTGTTTCGCATAAATTATAGATTTTCCTCCGCAAGCCATCAACGCGACTGCAGTTCGTGATCACAGGATGTTGATCATCAGCATACTGTTACTGATCACCGCAATGCGCGCACTTCGGATCAAAAAGCTTTATTCTGCCGTGTCATCCTCGGTCAGGAGTATTGCGTATGAAACAGGCGCTGCTCATTTTTGGGTTCGCGGCCGTTATCGCCTCGAGCCTTGTCATCTCTTCCCCATCCTCCGCCAAAACCGTGAAAGCCTGCGACGAGGAGTGGAAGGCCAATAAGGCCACCATCCAAGCCAGCGGCAAAAAGAAGAAGGATTTCATCACCGAATGCCGTGCTGAGACTGCGTCCACCAATCCCCGGCGGCGCAGGCAACTCCGGCGGAGACGCCAAATTCATCCGCTGCTGCTCCTCGCACTCGCTCCGCAAAAACCTTAAGGGCGTGCGCGGCGGAGTGGACAGCCAACAAGGAGACCCTCCAGGCGAGCGGCAAGACGCGGAAGGACTTTGTCACCGAGTGTCGTGCCGGGACAGAAACAACCGCCTCAGCCACGACGGCGCCGTCGGCGGGGATGACGCCAAGCGCGGCCCCAATGGCGGGCAAGAAGACCGTAAAGGCGTGTGAAGCCGATTGGAAGGCGAACAAGGCCGCAATTCAGGCATCCGGCAAGAAGAAGACCGACTTCATGACCGAATGCCGCGCTGAGCCAGGGTCGACCCAGACCGCCGCTCCAGCGCCCCAGCCAAAGCCTGCCGAGCAGCCGAAGCCGGACGTTGCGACAGTTCCTCAATCCCCAACGACGGCCCAGCCAAAATCAGCGGAAGTTCCTCAGTCCACAACACGGGCGCAGCCAAAATCGGAGGCGACCGCAACTCGCGCTCCACAGGCGCCAACAGCTTCGCTCGCGACTGGGCAATTTACTTCGGAGTCCGACGCGAAATCACACTGCCCAGGCGATACGGTCGTGTGGGCAAATACACGTTCGAGGGTCTATCATTACGCTTCAAGCCGCAGATATGGCCACACAAAGCTCGGCGCGTACATGTGCGAGAAAGAAACCGCAGCGGCCGGTATGAGGGCTGCCAAGAGAGAAAGGCGCCTGTAAAGAGTGTAATGAACTCTGCGGGCCGCTTCTCCCGCCCGCAGGGCAGCGCCTGCCCGATCCAACACCCGAGCGCGGGGAACGTCCGCGCCGCCGCCATCCCGGCCAAGCGACGCGCAAGCCGGGACCGCCATAAAGGTAGGCGCTTCACGCTTTACGATCCCGGAAAAGGCTTCACCTTTCCGGGATGATTATAAGCACCGAGCGAGCGAGCAGCGGTTGTCCGAATTTACGACGTCGCCTCGTCAGAGGCTTTTCTTCTTTCCGGTCCACGGATAGCGGCCGCCATCAGCCGTCCCCTTCGACGTCAGCTTGTCGACTGCTTGCGGAAGAAGCACCGATAGCTTTGCAGCCACTTCGCCCGGTGTCTTTCCGAGCTTCGTGCCAAGTTCCTGCAGCGTGTCGTAACCCAGCGCGCGATAGAGCTGATCGGCTGAAATAGGGTGATTTTCACCCTTGCCTACCCACGACCGGGCGACGGAGCCGAGACCTTGCTTTTCGAACTGCCTGACCAAACCCTGTACTCCGCCGTGCTTCTGGATCAAGCTCTCTACAGCGGCCAGTTCAGGGTTGACACTATTCAAAAGACCCATGTTTGCCTCCAACAAAGCTAAAAAGCCTCTTTATATATAGTTTGCTCAGTCGATATTTGAGACTGCCTCCCGAGGGCATTTTTTTTGGACAACTCCATACGAACTGATTCGGGTCAAGCACCGCCGGCAGTTATCTCACATATCCTCACAGCAACGTCTCAAGCCGGATGCATGCGCGCCATGGTCAGCTCTCATGTGCAAGAACTTCGGCGCGAACCCGGCCATTTTGAGCGAAAAGCAGGAAAACATTGGCGCCGATGACCGTCGCGCCGCCAGCACAAACCCACAAAGTCGGTATGTCGCCGAAGACGAAATATCCGCCCAGCGCCCCATAAACGAGTTGCAGGAATTGCGGCGGGCTTACCAGCGCCACAGGGGCAAGCCGCAGAGCCGTGCTCAGCATGATCTGCGCCGGCGCGAAAAGCGCCCCGCCAAGCATCATCAACGCAAAATCCGGCGCGGCAACGGATCTGTAGACAAAGGGTGTCACGGCGAGCGCTCCCATCGCCAGCGCCGCGCTCGCCGTAATGGCCACCATTTCCGGCGTTTCGCTTTCCATCATCTTTCGAAGAACAACCAGGGAGCCCGCAAGAAGGACGGTGCCGGCCAGCGCAACAGCCGCCCAGAAATTAATCCCCTGGTCGGGTCGAAGCGCGATCAGAACGCCCGCGAAATTCACGGCGAGTACCGGCCATATGAAGGCTGCAGGGCGCTCTCTCAGGAACCAGCCCACCTTCAGGACCGCGATGATGGGCATGCAGAAGATGATGACGTAGAACTCGGCCAGCGAAAGATGCGGGATCGCAAGAAAGAGGAGCGACTGTCCGAGGATTTGAACAATCCCCCGCAAGAGATGCAGCGAAGGCCGGTTTATGACCAAAGTTCGCAGCTCCGGCTTGTTCCTGTTTTTCAGGACAGCGAAAAGAACAAGCAGGACCGTTGCAGTCACGAACTCGACGCCCATGATCTGAAAGACGGAATAGTCGCGCGAGAGGAATTTACTCGCAGTGTCAAAGCAGGTGAAAAGCAGGAACGCCGTCGCCGAAAGCAGGATGCCAAGGACAGTCGAGGGAACCATCACGGCCGACCTGCCGGTTTGACCCGGTCTATGAGCGGTCTCAGAGCGCAAGGCTCATCTGCGGGCGGGGACGAACGTCCATGCTTTCATCTTCCAAATTCGACACGGTCAAGCCAAGGAGGCGGACGCCCTTCGAAGGCGGTATGAGCGGCGCGAGAAGGCGGATGCCGGCCTCGCGAATGTCTTCCTCGCAGGCGATGGCGGCAGGCGGAGTCCGGCTGCGGGTAACAATCCGGAAGTCGGAGTATTTGACTTTGAGCGTCACCGTCCGGCCCCGCATTTTTACCGCCTCGCAATGCCGCCAGACCTTCGCGGCCAGTTCAACCAGCACATCGCGCATCGCCTCGAAAGTGGTCAGATCCGTGAGGAAGGTGGTCTCCGTCCCGATCGACTTGCGGATGCGGTCCGCGCGGACCGGCCTCTCGTCCACGCCGCGCGCGATCCAATAATAAAATCGTCCCGCCTTTCCGAAGACCTCGATGAGAAACGGCAGCTCACAGGCGCGCAGGTCGAGCCCGGTGTGAATGCCAAGGCGGTTCATCTTAGCCGAGGTCGCTGGCCCGACACCGTGGAATTTGGCCACAGGCAACGCTTCAATGAAACCGGGGCCCATCTCGGGCGTGATCACAAACAAGCCGTCGGGCTTGTTCTCATCGGATGCCAGTTTGGCGAGGAACTTGTTGTAGGAGACGCCGGCCGACGCCGTGAGCCCGGTCTCGGCCCGGATCGCAGCCCTGATGTCCTTGGCGATCCCGGTCGCCGAAGACATGGCTTTCAGGTTCTCGGTGACATCGAGATAGGCCTCATCCAGTGACAGCGGTTCGATCAGCGGCGTGTACCGGGCGAAGACGGTGCGGATTTCTCGTGAAACCTGCTTGTAGACCTCGAAGCGAGGCTTCACGAAGATCAGATCGGGGCATCTGCGCTTTGCGGTGACAGATGGCAGAGCCGAGCGCACCCCGAAGCGGCGCGCTTCGTAGCTCGCCGCCGCCACGACACCGCGCGCGCTCGAGCCGCCGACCGCGACGGGCTTGCCGCGCAGGTCCTCATTGTCGCGCTGCTCGATGGAGGCGTAGAAGGCGTCCATGTCGACATGAATGATTTTGCGCGGCGGGAGAGGAGCAGCCGCGGCGGCAGGCGAGAATTCCACCCCGGCATTGTCATGATTGCATCGACGGTCACCACTCACGTCTGTCGGTACCCAAGCTGCCGCGAACTCTTGCTCAACGCACAGCATAAGGCAGCATTCGCGGCCCGTCACCGACCCAGATGCGGATCTGGCCATCATCCGTGAGCGCGCACCGCCCGTTAACTCATTATAAATTGGGTTCGTTTTGCAAAAGATGCATACATAGTTATATAAGTAATTTTTGCGAGTTGCAATGTTGCCGTGACTTATGGCGGTTCGTGCCCCTGTGGGCGACAAGGCGTGATAGAAATACGCGGAACACTTCGGCGCGCAGGCGGCGCAAGAGTTGCCGCGAAACACGGATCAAAGATGGCGTTCAGTTACCTTGCCCTCGCTATAGCCCTGGCGCTGAGCCTCAATGCGGCAAACCGGTTTGTCAGAGCTGCCGGAACGCTCCTGGCGGCGTTCGCCCTTGTCATGCTCGTCGTGTCGATCGTCATGGCCAATTTTGACGGAACGTTCAAAGCCATGCCGTCTCCATCATCGCCGCTCGACCCGTTCAAGCCCCTGATCCTCAATATCCAGGCCATCGTCGCGATGGCGGCTTCCGCCTTCCTGTTCTGGGCGTCGTGGCTCCAGCTCAAGCGGCGCGGAGCCAAATCTTTACCGGCTCTGAATACCCCGTTTACATTCGGCCTTGTCTCGCGCTATGCGCATTGGATCACTGCAACGCTGATCCTGTGCCTTGTGCCCATGGGCCTGTTCGTATCGGTGCTGAAGGATGAGTCCGCCGACCGGGCTGAATTCCTTGCCGCCCACCAGTCGCTTGGCTTGGCCGTGTCCGCCGTGGTGGCCGTTCGCTTGTTTTGGCTCCTGATCAGCCCGCCGCCTGCGCCTTCGCCGGACCTGACGCCGCGGGAACGCCGCCTCAGCCGTGCGGTCCACCTTTGTCTCTACGGCCTTATCCTGGCGTTCCCTCTCAGCGGCTTTCTTATGAGCGCTCACGGCGGCGAAGCCATTCAATTTTTCGGATGGGCGCTGCACTCTCCCATCGAGCCCGGCAAGAGCGCGGCAGCGATCTTTGCGACCGCCCATGACCTCATTCTGCCGTCCTTGTTCTACGTTCTCATCTTCGCGCATATCGGCGCGGTCCTGAAGCATCACGTCCTTGATGGCCGGAACAACGATATCCGCCGGATGCTGACCTGATCCCACGCCTGCATCATGGGCGCGTTCATGCCGTGGTCGTTTGCCGGCCGCGGAAGAAAAATGACAGAATGATCCCGGCGATGAAGCCTCCGATATGAGCGACATAGGCGATGCCGCCTGCGTTCGTTGGATGTGACCTGACGAGCTCTCCCCCGACGCTGAGGAATTGCAGGGCAATCCAGCCGCCGATGGCGATCAGTGCCGGCAAGCGCACGATCCCTTGATTGGTCAGGAGCTTCACCGTGCCCTGCGGAAACATGACGAGGTACGCGCCGAGAACCCCCGCAATCGCGCCGGAGGCGCCGAGATTCGGCAGCGGGGAATGCGGGAGGTAGGCGGCCTGGGCGATCATCGCGGCAAAACCCGCCAGGAGGTAAAAGACGAGAAAGGGGAAATGGCCGAAATCATCCTCGACATTGTCGCCGAAGGTCCAGAGATAGGCCATGTTGCCAATAAGATGCAGCCAGCTGCCGTGCAGGAACATTGCGGTGAGAACGGTCGGAAGATGGCCGATCGGGTCGGCGAAGAACTGGCGCGGGATGAACGCCCAGTGGCGCACAAAGGCTTCGCCCTGGCTCTGCTCGACGAGAAACATCACGACGTTCGCGATGATGAGGACGTAAGTGGTTATCGGCGCGCTGCCATGCTCGCTTTCGTCGGTTCCGACCGGAAAAACCATGGCCACTTCCTCCAATACAAACGCCGGCTCCTTGCGCTCTCTCAGTCGTGACCGGCATGTCAATCGAAGGAATGTTTGATTGGAAAGTTCCACCAGCCTTATCAAGCTTGGCGTCCGTGTCATCACGGCGTCGGGGGACGATTTAACGGATACCTTAGATCCGATGAAGAAGGCCATGCGCCAGATTGCACGCGCGTTCGCTGAGTTAGAGAAGGCGCGTCTTGTGAACAAGATTCGTGGCGCTCGTGAACGCAAGCTAGCGGGTGCTTATCCGCGCCGGAAAACTCTATGCGCGCCGGCGCATCGAGATGAACGTGGATGAGCGTCCCTGTTTGCTGGCCTTTTCTTCGTAGCGCGTCACGGGCCAGTCGGATGCCGTCGCGCGATATTCAGAGGTAAACATCCCCACAACCTCGAAATCGGGATGGGCGGTTGCATGTTCGATGGCAGCCTCCGCATAATCTGCGATATCTGACGCGAAGCGGAGTTCTGCGCCGGGGCGCAGCACACGGCCCAGTCTATCAAGCAGCGCAGGCGAAAAGATGCGGCGCTCCCGATGGCGCTTTTTCGGCCAGGGGTCGGGAAAAAGCACGAAGGCGCGGGAAAGGCTCGCCTCCGGAAGCCAGGTCAGGAGCGAAATGGTATCGTCCGGGTGAATCTTGATGCGGCCGCCAAGCCCCCGTGCCGCAAGCGCCGAGAGCGCGGCAACGACTCCATTCACGTAGGGCTCGGCGCCGATGAGGCCAGCATGCGGATTGCGCTCCGTCTGCCAGATCAGATGCTCTCCCGCGCCGAACCCTATTTCGATCCAGACCTCGCTGACAGGATCAGAAAAAACGCCAGCCAGCTTTCCCGTAGGAAGCTCGCGGTTCATGTCAAGCTTGTGATGAGCCAGGCCCGAGGACAGCAGTTCCGATTGAGCTTGCGAAAGCTTTCGCCCCTTTCTTCGGCCGTAGGAGCGGAGCCACCGTTCGGAGCTGCCCGAACCGCCCTGAGACGGTTCGGCGGCCAAGGCTTGAGCCTCGTCTATCAGCCTAGCGCTTCCTGCAAGGCTTCCACGAGATCGAGACGTTCCCACGAGAATCCGCCATCCTTTTCGGGAGCGCGGCCAAAATGGCCGTAGCTTGCCGTGCGCCGGTAGATCGGGCGGCTGAGGCCCAGCCTCTCACGAATGCCGCGCGGGCTGAGATCGATCACGTCGTTTATGACGCTCTCAAGCTTGCTCTCGTCCACGCGGCCCGTGCCATAAAGGTCAGCATAGATGGAGAGTGGTTTCGCCACGCCGATCGCATAGGAGAGCTGCAGGCAGCATCTGTCCGCCAACCCGGCGGCGACGAGGTTCTTGGCCACAAAGCGGGCTGCGTAGGCGGCCGAGCGGTCGACCTTCGTCGGGTCTTTTCCCGAAAAAGCGCCGCCACCATGCGGAGCAGCGCCGCCATAGGTATCCACGATAATCTTGCGGCCGGTGAGACCGGTGTCGCCATCGGGGCCTCCGACCACGAAACGGCCTGTCGGGTTCACGTAGAACTCATCCTTGGGGCACATCCAGCCTTTCGGCAGCACCTCCGTAACGATATTGCCGACAATGTCGCGGACGCGCTCCTGGGTGACGTCCTCACCATGCTGCGTCGAGACGACTACAGAGGTCGTGCGAACAGGCTTGCCGTTCTCATAATACAGGGTGACCTGGCTTTTCGCGTCGGGTCCAAGCTCGGGAAGCTCTCCCGAATGGCGCAGCTTCGACATTTCAAAGAGAATGCGATGCGCATAGTAGATTGGCGCAGGCATGTAGCCTTCCGTCTCGCGGCAGGCATAGCCGAACATGATGCCCTGGTCGCCGGCGCCTTCGTCCTTATTGCCGGCCGCGTCTACACCCTGCGCAATGTCCGCAGACTGGGAATGCACGTAGCAATCGATCTCGGCTTTGCGCCAATCGAAGCCTGCCTGCTCATAGCCGATATCGCGGATGACGTTCCGGGCGGTCTGGATCAGATCATCGGCAGTAATGTGAGCCGGTCCGCGAACCTCTCCGGCCAGAACAACGCGGTTCGTCGTGGCGAGATTCTCGAGCGCGACGCGCGAGTGCGGATCGGCAGCGAGGTAGAGGTCGACTATGGCGTCGGAAATCTGATCGCAGACCTTATCGGGATGCCCTTCCGATACGGACTCGCTGGTAAAAAGATAGCTTTTGCGAGACACAGGCTCGTTCCAATCTTCGTAAGTTTTGGTGGGAACGTGGCCTGAGCCACGCTAGCCGAGATCGTTTGCGATGCCGGGCTGAACTTCCTTAGCGTCAGGCTTTTCGTCTGACAAGGCCCTTACGAGGTCGATGACGCGGCGCCGCACCTTGGGGTCCTGGATTTTGGCGAATGCCTTGTTGAGATCCAAACCTTCACGCGAATTCAGGAAGTCGAGAAGATATCCTTCCTGTTGCGGCTCATGGAGCCCATGCATTGCTTGTGCCGGCGCCGCATTAGCAAATGCATCCTCAAAAAAATAGCCGACCGGAACTTCCAAAATCTTCGAAAGCTGGAAAAGACGGCTCGCGCCGATGCGGTTGGTGCCTTTTTCATATTTCTGAATTTGTTGAAAAGTGAGATTCATCTTCTCACCCAGCTTTTCCTGGCTCATTCCGACGATCATGCGCCGGTAGCGAACGCGGCTGCCAACATGCACGTCGACCGGATCTGGCTTTCTTCCCTGCGTCTCGTAGAGTTCTTCGCGATCGGCCAATATAGACACCGACGATTCAACCATGCCCATGTTCCGCCCCATCTCTTCCCCGCCATCTTAAAGTTGTGCGTACGTAGCCGTATGACCAAATACCACTACCTAAAAGTTGTAGTTACGCATCTACGAGCCGTCAAGCATCTTCTTATGTTAAATACAAAACAATCTCCAAACATTCGATAAACAGTTTCTACGGATTTAGAAAAGTCTCTCAACCACCCGTAAAAATGGAATCAACCAACCTTAGCGTTTGCAACCATAAACATATACAATTCAAGTGGAAAGAGAAATAATACAATAAACACAGAGAGCCGGGTTTTTTCATAAAAGGTTACCGATAATGCGCGCGGCAACCCATGGTCGAGTGCCCCCGCCTTACCAAGATTTAATTGCGCGAGAACCCGTCCAAAAGGGTCGATGACTGCCGAGATGCCTGTATTGGCGGCCCGCATCACAGGCAACCCTTCTTCGACAGCTCTGATGCGTGCCTGGTAAAGATGCTGATAAGGTCCGGTTGATGCTCCAAACCAAGCATCATTCGTAACATTGACCAGCCATTGGGGGCGCTTTGTTTCGTTATCTACGCGGCCCGGAAATATAATCTCGTAACAGATCAAGGGGAGGAAAGCGGGCGCCCGTGGCGTGTGCATCATCGAGGCCTTGTTGGAACCGGCTTCAAAGCCATCCAGGCGATGGGAGAAAACTCGAAAACCAATCGCAGTTAAAACGTTCTGGAGAGGCACATATTCCCCGAACGGAACAAGATGGATTTTGTCGTAGGTTGCGCTTATTGTCGCGCCCTCCCCCAGGACGAACAAGCTGTTGAAAACGCGGTCGAAACGATAGCCGCCCTGAGCCTGGCGCTCGCCTTCGGCGCGCTCGGCTCCAATGATGAGGCTTCCATCTCGCGGGATCATTGCCGCAAGGCGGTCTTTCACGTCTTGGCTGAAAATCCCGTCATTGAAGCCGAAGAGAACGGGCACCGATGATTCCGGCCAGATCACATGGGTGAAATTGGCAATGTCCTCGCCGCTCAGGCCCCTGCGGCTTAGTTCCAGCGTCCGCTCGAAAATCCAGCTTCTGTTCTCGGCCTTCCACTTCTCGGCCTGAGGAATATTGGGCTGCACGATGCGGACGCGAACGCCCTCGACCTCGCCCGCCTCTTCGAGGAGGCGATAGCTGCCGAAACCGTAGCTCGCCGCCAAGGCGCAGACGGCAAGGACGATCGGGCTCCATAACCTGCCGAAGCGGGCCTGCGGCGCGGAGACGGCGGCGGCAGGAGCCGAAAAGATGAAAAGAGCCGCAAGCGTCAAACCGTAGATGCCGATATAGGCCGCGAGCTGCATATGGGCATCGTTGGCGGCCACACCTTCCCCGAACAAATTCCAGGGGAAGCCTGTAAACAGGTAACCGCGGGCAGCCTCCGCGCAAAAGAATGCGAAGACGAACCCCGCAATGCGTGCATATCCGCGTCGCCAAAGGGCCGCGGAAAGCGCGCCTGCCGCCGCGTAGAACAGGCCAAGGGCCGCGGCAAGCCCGGCTACGGCAAGCGGCATCAAGGCGGCATAGCGGTCCGCATCGACATAGAAGGCATAGCCGATCCAGTAGATGCTTGAGAGGAAATAGCCGAAGCCAAAGCCCCATCCGACCGCCGCGCCCCGAAAAAGGCGCTTGCGAAACGAAGTCAGCGGCGCCAGCGCGTCGCCTCGCAGACTGACCGCGTCGAGCGCCCAGATCAGCACGGGAAATGTAGCAAACATGATGGGCCATATCAGGAATGGCGCCATCGCGAAGATGGACAGGGCGCCGGCAATCGCGGCGATCAGAACCAGCTTCCAGGTCGGCAGGCCAGCGAAGACCCTCGGCAGAACATCCATGAACAACTCGAACGGTAAAGGCGCGCGGATCCACGACGGACCGCCCGTGCCATAGCCGTATTTCAAGGAGATGACGAGGGGTGCAAGACTTGTGCGCTGTTGAAAAGAGCCGCCACAGCCGGCGGCTCGTTCCTTACCGGCTTTCGGTTAAGCAGACATTCCTTGGCCCGCCAACGAATGTCTGCTTGGAGTCTTTTGTTCGCGCAGCGTTTTTTCCTAAAACCGGGAAGGCCGCTTTTGGGAACTCTGATTGGAGCCTATCCGCTTCTGATGGAATCAGAAGCGGGCTCCGAGTTTTGTTTTCGTGCGCCTCATCGGAAAACCGCTTCGCACTTTCCCGCACGCGCTCCTAGCGGATTTTCTCCATGTCGAAGCGCGAATAGCACTCGCGGTTCGGCAGATTGTCGTGACCGCTGAGCGCGTTCGCCAGGGCTTCCTGCAAATTCGCGCCTTCCGCCTTGGAGCGAACGCTAACGAAAAGCACCGGGCGCTCAAAGCTTAACTCCTTGTCTTCCCGCAGCTTGCAGCCCTTGTCATACTGTCCCAACGTCAATGCCCAGAGCCCCGTTTCGGGCTTGGCGACCTTTGTGATCCAGGTTGCGACAGTCTTGGAGCGAGCCAGGGCGCGCGCTTCCTCTTCGGAGCGGATTCCGTCTTTCGAGGCAAGCCCAACCCCGATCACATCGCTTGCGCCAGCAAGAGCGTCACGCACCTTGGGAGCAAAAATGCGGTTGGCCGCGTCTGCTTCCCGGATGACCTTTCCGCCCGAGACGACCTGGCTCGTGCTCCCCAGCGCCCAAACGTAGTCGTTTGATAAAACGACAAAATCGAACGCGGCGGGTCGGCCCTCCTTGTCTTTTCCGTCGATGCGGAAGACCACCGCATTTTCAACCTTCTGTTTCTCGGCAAGATTCTTTGGCAGCGCGACCGGCTGTTTCAAATCCGGCTTCGGCTGTGCAATGTCTTGCTTTGCCGGGGAACCCGCATCGGCAACAAGCGGTTTTGCCGGCGCTTCGGCCGCGCTCGGCTTTGGCTGTGCCTCTGCCTGCTCTGCGGCTCGCTCAGTCGGTTTTGCTTCTTCCTTCGCCGAAGACGCTGCCTCGGCGGCGCTCGGCTTGGGCTGCGCCTCTGCCGGCTCGGCGGTCCGCGTTACCGGCGTCTCTGCCGGTTTCGCTTCTTCCTTCGTCGGAGACGCTAGCTCGTCGGCGCTCGGTTTTGGCTGCGGCTCGGCGGCCTGCGTTACCTGCGTCTCTGCCGGTTTTGCTTCTTCCTTGGCCGCGGACGCTGGCTCGGCGCTCTCTGGCTTGGGCTGTGCCGCTGCCGGCTCGGCGGCCTGCGTTACCTGCGTCTCTACCGGTTTTGCTTCTTCCTTGGCCGGAGACGCTGTCTCGGCGGCGTTCGGCTTTGCCTCCGCCTCCGTCGGAGCATTCTTTATCGCGTGCTGATTTGCGTATTGGATAGGCAGAAAAACCAAACCGGCCATGATGAGTGCGACAATAGACCACCATGCAGGTATCTCTATGCGCCTCTTTTCATCGTCGGGGTGCTTCTTGTTAGGATCAGATGCAGGGGAATCGGACATTATGAACGCTCCGCTATGAAAACGGCGATAGCATTAGCACAGTGTTTTCTGAGCGCCTTCGCCACGGCTGAGACATGATTATGCTCACGTTTTGCCAGAGTTTGCGACAGTTCTATTTGACGCTGGAAGCATTGAGCATCCGTTCGGCTGACAGTTCTGCCTATTTTATTAGCAGACGAACGAACAAAAACGCGGCAATCCTCGCTGGCTTCCAAGTTGCGGGCCCGCAAGACTGACGAATGCATAACGAAAAAGAGCCGCCCGGCATCCCGAGCGGCTCTTGCTTCTTCCATGTGGCGAGTTCAGGCGAAGGACCAGCTTTTAACGGATTTTCTCCAAGTCAAAGCGGGAATAGCAACCGCGGCTCGGCAGATTATCGTGACCGCTGATGGCGTCTGTCAAAGCTTCCTGTAAATTCACGCCATTCGGCCTTGGAGCGAACGCCCGCAAAAATAACAGGGCGCTCGAAGCTCGAGTCCGAATCCTCTTGCTCTTTGCAAGCCTTGTCATACTGGCCGAGCGTCAAGGTCCAGAGAGCCATCTCGGGCTTGCTGACTTTTGCCATCCAGCGCGAGACCGTCTTTGCACGATCGAGCGCGCGCGCTTCCTCTTGACTGCGCTCGCCCTCCTGGGAGGCAAGCCCGACCGCAATCAGATCGCTGGCGCTTTCAAGTGAATCGCGGACTTGCTTGGTCAGGACGCGATGAGCCACTTCCGCTTCCGGAATGACTTTTTCGCCGGAGATCAGTTGTGACGTGCTCCCCTTGACCCAGGTGAATTCGTTCGTGAGCATAATGAAGTCGAACGTGGCGGCCTGTCCCTGGCTGTCCTTGCCGTCGATGCGGAAGAAAAACGCGTTTTCGACCTTCTGCTTCTCGGCATGCGTTTTCACCGGCGCTTCGACCACAGGTGCTGGAGCTTGGATCGGGGCAGCGACGGCCGGGGCTGGCGCGGGAACGGGCGCGGCGGCGGCCGGAGCGGGCATCTTGTCGTACAAACTCGCGTACCAGATCGGGACGTAAACAAGGGCTCCCATCCACAGAAAGACGAGCAGCCACCACCACGCGACGCCCCGCCGCTTCCTTTTTGCAGGCTGCTTCCTATCTTCCAGCGACGGCGCCGAAGCAAGAGTATTGGACATGAGAAATGCTCTCCTATGAAATTCCGGTATGGCTCGGCAGCAAAAATGCTTCCTGTGGCGCCGTCTGCCACGGCAGCGCGACGCGAATATGGCCGTCTTTGGTCAAAAAATTTACTGAAGCGCTTTAGGATTTGAAAACAGTGACGGGGACATTAGCACTCACCCCTTGACAGTGCTAACAGTTCTAAATATCTCATTGCTCAGGGTCACGCGAGCGCAAACGCCGCACCCGTTCCAACCGATCTATTTTTATCGTCTCAGGAGGATGCCATGAAATTCAGGCCGCTGCATGACCGCGTGGTGGTGCGCCGTCTCGAAGAGGAAGAGCGCACAAAGGGCGGGATCATCATTCCGGATACGGCCAAGGAAAAGCCTCAGCAAGGCGAAGTTATCGCAGTCGGCCCCGGCGCTCGCAATGAGCAGGGCCAGCTCGTCGCCCTCGATGTGAAGGAAGGCGATCGCATTCTCTTCGGCAAATGGTCCGGCACCGAAGTCAAGATCGACGGCGAAGACCTGCTGATCATGAAGGAGAGCGACATTCTCGGCGTTCTCGACAATCACGACGGCAAGAGCAAGAAAAAAGCCGCTTAAGTTTTATCACCCCTGAACAATTCAAACCCATTCGAGGAGTCATAGAATATGGCTGCTAAAGACGTACGTTTTGCCCAGGATGCCCGCGAGCGGATGCTGCGTGGCGTCGATATCCTTGCCGATGCCGTGAAGGTTACGCTCGGCCCGAAAGGCCGCAACGTCGTGCTCGACAAGTCTTTCGGCGCCCCGCGCATCACGAAGGACGGCGTCACCGTCGCCAAGGAGATCGAGCTTGAGGACAAGTTCGAGAACATGGGCGCTCAGATGGTGCGCGAAGTCGCGTCCAAGACGAACGACATCGCTGGCGACGGCACGACCACCGCGACGGTTCTCGCCCAGGCGATCGTTCGCGAAGGTGCGAAGTCCGTTGCCGCTGGCGCGAACCCGATGGATCTGAAGCGCGGCATCGACCTCGCCGTCGCCGCTGTCGTGAAGGATCCTCGAAAGCAAGGCCAAGAAGGTGACGTCCTCCTCTGAGGTCGCCCAGGTCGGCACGATCTCCGCGAACGGCGACACCGAAGTTGGCGCGAAGATCGCCGAGGCCATGGAAAAGGTCGGCAATGAAGGCGTAATCACCGTCGAAGAAAGCAAGAGCCTCGATTTCGAACTCGAAACCGTTGAGGGCATGCAGTTCGACCGCGGCTACATCTCGCCCTACTTCATTACCGACGCCGAGAAGATGCGCGTCGACCTCGAGGATCCGTTCATCCTGATCTACGAGAAGAAGCTCTCGAACCTCCAGGCGCTCTTGCCGGTCCTCGAAGCTGTCGTGCAGTCCGCGCGTCCGCTGCTCGTCATCGCGGAAGATGTCGAGGGCGAGGCTCTGGCCACTCTCGTCGTCAACAAGCTGCGCGGCGGCCTGAAGGTTGCGGCCGTGAAAGCCCCCGGCTTCGGCGACCGCCGCAAGGCCATGCTGCAGGATATCGCCATCCTGACCGGCGGCACGTTGATCGCGGAAGACCTCGGCATCAAGCTTGAGAACGTCACGGTCTCCATGCTCGGCCGCGCGAAGAAGGTCACCATCACGAAGGACGACACGACCATCGTGGATGGCGCTGGCGACCACAAGGAGATCGAAGCCCGCGTCAGCCAGATCAAGGCTCAGATCGAAGACACCACGTCCGACTACGACAAGGAAAAGCTGCAGGAGCGTCTTGCGAAGCTCGCCGGCGGCGTCGCGGTGATCCGCGTCGGCGGCGCGACCGAGGTCGAGGTGAAGGAGAAGAAGGACCGCGTTGACGATGCGCTGAACGCGACCCGCGCAGCCGTTGAGGAAGGTTTCCTTCCGGGCGGCGGCGTGCCGCTCTTACGCGCGATCCATGCGCTTGAGCATGTCAAGGTCGAAAACGAGGATCAGAAGGCGGGCGTCAACATCGTCCGCCGCGCGATCCAAGCTCCGGCCCGCATCATCGCTGCCAATGCTGGCGAGGACGGCGCCGTCGTTGCCGGCAAGATCCTTGAGAAGAAGGACTACAACTGGGGTTACAATGCGCAGACCGGCGAATATGTCGACCTCGTCGCGGCTGGCGTCATCGATCCCGTCAAAGTGGTCCGCATCGCTCTCCAGGACGCCGCTTCAGTTGCCGGCCTCCTGATCACGACCGAGGCCATGATCGCCGAGAAGCCGAAGAAGGAATTCGGCTGCTCCCCAGATGCCCGGCGGCGGCATGGACTACTAGGTTCTAGATAACCGCCTTAAATCGGAAAGTTATCGAACAGCTAACCAGGAAGCCCGCGAGCATTTTCGCGGGCTTTTTTTTTCGAACCGGCTATAGCGCCCTTGACGCTGTTCCGGTTACGGCGCTTATGGCATGTCGAAATTATTACGGAATCCCCTTATTGTCATGATCGCCCTCCGAGGCGGCCATCGCGGATACGAATTTCATCTTTTCGCGATTTTGGAGAATGGATTGCATCCTGGGGCCTGGCCACGACATCTGTTCCAGCTAATCGCAACAACTTTTCCGCCTCTAGGCTGCGGGAGCGCGTTGACTTGCAAGGAGGTCCCGAATTTCCTTCAAGAGCCGGACATCTTCGGGCGTCTCTAGCGGTTTGGGCGGGGCGCGGGCTCCCGCTTCAAGCGATTGACCTGCTTGACAAAAATAAAAATCACGAAGCCTACGATGAGAAGATTGATCAGTGCGGTCAAGAACTTGCCATAGGCGATGATCGCATGACCTGCTTGTTTTGCGGCATCGTACGAAGCAGGCACTTGAACCGACCTCGCCAAAGCCTCCGCCTTCAAGCCGTGAGATCCATAAAATAGTCGGAAAAGTTCAAGTTGCCCATCATTATGCCGATTGGCGGCATGAGGATATCGCCAACAAGCGATGTAACGATCCCGCCGAATGCGGCGCCGATTATCACGCCTACGGCAAGATCGAATGCATTTCCCTTAATAATGAACTCTTGGAATTCCTTCAACATCTCAAACAACCCCTCCCTGACCTCAAGCTGAAACAGCCTATTGGGAAAAATGGGCAGGGGCAGGCCAAAGCAATGAAAAAAGGAGGCCGAAGCCCCCTTTTTTTGCATCCAGATTACAGAGTTACTGAGCCTTTGGCTCCTCGGCCTTCTCGATCTTGTGCTCGACCTTCTCGCGTGCCTCGTTTACGCGTTCCTTGGTCTCTTCGTAAGTCTTGCCAGCTTTGGATTTGAGATCAGCCCAGCTTTGCTCGGCCTTTGCGCGCCACTTTGCGATCCGCTCGTGGCGGGCCTGATCGTTCAGGGTCTTGAAAGCAGGAGCGGCTTTGAGCTGGTCCTTCGAAAGGTCGACGGAGAAGACGTGCTTGTTGTTAACCATTTCCGACTTCAAGGAGTCGAAAGGCACAGCCACTTCCTTTTCGCCGATGCCCAGGAAGCCGCCAATGCCGATCACGGCAAGTTCGATGTGCCCGGTTTGGTCGAAGACGAGATTTGCGATTTTTCCGATCTGCAGTTGTCCTTGGACACGACCGGCGTTCCAACGAAGTCTGTTCCAAGAACCTCCGATGGATTCTGCTCGGGGATGAAATTACCGGCGTTTGTGCCGCAAGAGGGCTCACCGCAATCATTAAAGCCGTCACAGCCGTAAGCGTCGTTTTCATGCTAAAAAACTCCCATGTTCGCCGTGCCTGATAAGACACGAGGTAAGACACGCTGGTTAGAAAAAGTTCCGGTACGGATGAATGGCAACGCTTGCGCAAATTTAGGGCAAGCCTGCCACCTCACCGTCAAAAACCCCGAGTGACTCGGGTTCCCGTTGGCGCTGACCATTCTTACACTGACAATTTATAGGAACGGGCAAGTAGTCCGCTCGAACTCTCCACATCGACGCATGATGCGGAGCATCCCCAGAGAGGCCGTCTAGCCTCAAAACCAACGCCGCACCTGTTGCGGTATTCGATATAGTCCGGCCCGAAGCGCGGTGTCAGGTAGCCCTCTTCGCGCTTTATGACGCGTTCCTGGACATAAAAAGCAAAAGTGGCGCGAGAAGAATCATCCAGGGATTGCGCGATGGCCAATCCGAAGCCCACTATGAAAAAAACAAAGCTCAAATAAATGGGATTGCGGCTGCGCGCGAAGACCCCGGTTCGCACAAGGGTGGCACGCCGCCTTACCAGGATGGATCGCCGTTCGCGCCCGGGCCATTTCGCGGGCAGCAAGAACCGCGATCACGAAATGCCAAGACCATAAGCGCATTGCCTGCGATCACGCTCTCGGTGGCCGGCTGGCCGCCGCCGACTGGAAAAAGCCTTGAACCCATATCCCGCACGCGAGAAATAGCAGAAGCACGACTGGCGGCAGCGGGAAAATCCCCGGATTGACTGGCTCCTGCCCTTTGTGATCTTGTCCCGCTCATCGCTTCCCTCCCTCCGGTGTCCCCATGGATAATGCTGAAGCAATCGCGTTTGTCACGCCTCTTGAACGCGAGTTGGAGCCGCGACTTCTCGCGGCCATCGATGCTAAAGCGAAACCGCAAGGCTCGCTTGGACGCATCGAAACGCTCGCTGTCCATATCGGACTTGTCACGAAGTCGCTAAAGCCAAATCTCGGAAAAGCGGCTCTTCTGGTTTTCGCGGGTGATCACGGCATCGTGGAAGAAGGCGTGACGGCCTACCCTTCCGAAGTTTCGACTCTGATCGCTCAGATGGTACTCGATGGCAAAGCCGGGGCAAGCATCGCGGCAAAGCTGCGGGGGCGGAGGTTTTCCTGATCGACGCGGGCCTGAAACCCCTCCCCAACTCCTCACAGCAGCGCTCATTGGAAACAGCGTGCGACGCTCGACGCGTAATTCACTGCTTGAACCGGCCATGACGAACAACGAGTGCCGCGATGCACTCCAAGCCGCTCATGATGTGGCAACCCGTCTCAAAACCGAAGGCTTCGGTATCCTTGCATTGGGCGAGATCGGCATTGGAAATACGAGCGCAGCCGCGCTTGTCGCGCATTGCGTAACCGGCCTGCCGCTCGAAAAGCTTGTCGGTCCAGGGGCCGGAGCGCCCCCTGGGGGCCTTTCACATAAGCGCGATGTGCTTTCCCGCGCTCATGCCCGCGCCCCTGTCCGCGGCGGCACGGAAGCAATGCGCGAATTTGGCGGCTACGAAATGGCCATGCTGATGGGCGCGATGTTCGGCGCCGCGAAAGCCCGGCAGATCGTGATCGTCGACGGCTTCATCGCAACGGCCGCCGCCTGTGCCGCCGTCGCCGCCGACCCCAATATCCGCGATTACCTCATCTTCGCGCATCTCTCGCCCGAAAGCGGGCATGTGGCCCTGCTCGAATGGCTGGGCGCGAAACCGCTTCTCGACCTCGGCTTACGGCTTGGCGAAGGAACCGGTGCGGCGATGGCGATCCCGCTTGTCCGCATGGCCGAAGGGCTGCTGACCACGATGGCCGATTTGCCGGGCTCCCACCCAAATTGATGCAGATGCTGCGCGCCGAACTCGGCTATTTCCTTGGAGCCGTGCAGTTCCTCACGCGCCTGCCGGTCCCGCATTTGGAGGGCTTTGCGCCCGCGTGGCTCGACCGGGGCGTGAAATATTTCCCGCTCGCAGGGCTCCTGGTCGGCGCGATCTGCGCCTCGATCCTGCTCGCGGCGTCGACTTTGTGGACCGGCGCATTGCCCGCTCTTCTTGCAGTGGCGGCGGCCATCGCAGCCACCGGCGCTTTTCATGAGGACGGTTTTGCCGACTTCTTCGATGCGATGGGGGGCGCAAGCCCGGAGGCAAGGCTTGCCATCATGAAAGACAGCCGCCTCGGGACATTCGGGGTTCTCGCGCTCGGGATTGCCGTGGCCCTTAAGGTCTTCGCGGTCGCCGCGCTAACGCCCGTTGTCGCGGCGGCCGCTCTTATCGCGGCTCATGCGGGCGGCCGCTTCGCCGCGATCAGCGTCATGGCTTTCCTCCCCTATGCCGGCGACATCTCAACCGCGAAAGCCAAGCCGCTCGCGACAAATATCACGCTCCTTGATCTCACCGTTGCAGCCTGCTTTGGCCTGCCGCCCGTTTTGCTTTTGCCTCCCTT
The DNA here is from genome assembly GCA_963839435.1 of uncultured Alphaproteobacteria bacterium. Classification (GTDB taxonomy): domain Bacteria; phylum Pseudomonadota; class Alphaproteobacteria; order Rhizobiales; family Rhodomicrobiaceae; genus Rhodomicrobium. Next base: position 39,590 of record CAWIVD010000022.1, on the reverse strand, counting down.
GGCAGGCCTTGCCGCCTGTGTCGTTGGCTTCGGCGCCGCAATTTTCATGGCGTGGCGCGCAAAGCGTCTGCTTGGCGGTTTCACTGGCGACGTGCTTGGCGCTATCGAGCAAAGTTACGAGATCGCGTTCCTGCTGGCGGCGGCGGCATGCGTCTGATCCTCGTCCGCCATCCCAAGCCTTTGTGCGAAAAGGGAGTCTGCTACGGCCGCCTCGATCTTGAATGTGAGCCTCAAGCACTCTCCGAAGCGGTCTTGCGGTTCGAAAACCTTGCGTCCGCCTCGCTCATCTTTACAAGCCCCGCAAGGCGTGCCCGTGATCTTGCCGCCCGGCTGAGCACACAAACTCTTGTTGATGATCGCCTTCAGGAGTTGAACTTCGGCGACTGGGAGGGACGGCGCTGGCAGGATCTGGGACGCGAGGCCATCGACGCGTGGTCTCAAGGTTTACCGGACTTGGCTCCGCCCAACGGCGAAGCACTGACCGCGATGGCGGATCGATGCACCTCGTGGCTAGATAGCATCCGATCCAGCGAAAGCCCAGTCTTCGCCGTCACCCACGCGGGCCCGATCCGGCTTATCAAGGCGATCCTGAATGGCGAGCCGCTCCTCACCTATTTCACCGACGCCATCCCGTTTGCGGAACCTATCATGATGGAACTTCCCCGATAGATGAGTGAGTTGGCCCCTCCTCTGTGACGGCCGGGCTTGTTCCCGCCATCCGGCGCGCCGTGTGCGCATTCTCGTTCTGGATAGCCGCGTCAAGCTCGGCTGTGACAACAGTGTTTGCGCAGCCCAGCTGGCAACGCCGCTGGTGTTCTTGAGCCGTTTCACCGCCGCTCGCCAAAAGCCTCCAAAGCCGCATGAAGCTCGGCATGGGTCGCAGCATGGTGTACGAGAGGTATCCCTTGCGAGATGGCGTCCCAGGCCTGCCGGATGCTTGCCGCGCCGCCGCGCGGCCCCAACGGATGGCCGAATACGCCACGGCCCGGAACGAACCCGAAATCGACACTCCCCACCTTCCGATAGACGGCCTCCAAAGTGCCCGCCCAGTCACTCCCTCCCGGCACGGGAAGACAGGGCTTGATGGACCCCATCGGCTCCAGGCACGCTCGCACGCAATCCAAGACCTCATGCTCCGGGGTCATCATGCGGCTCCCGAACCCTGGCATGATAACCGAATCGAATCCGGCGAGCCGCTGAAGCCGGGTCAGCACGCGCGAATGAATGCCATAGCCCGGAAGACGGCTGAAGGCTGCAATGAACGGGAAATGCGCGATCAGCGGCACGGTCGCGTGCTTCCGCAGCATCCGCACGCCACTCAAGCCAACAGGCATGGCATTGATCAGAAGCGCATTCGCGCCCTTCGCGACCGCGATGTCATGAAGGCAGGCCAACCGGTCAACTTCGTCGGTGATATTGGCCAGATAAATCTTGGGCACGCCGGTTTCGCGCTCGGCCCGGCAGCGCGCTTCGCCCAACGCCGTGGCGCGCTCGGGCAGCGGGCACCAGCCGACATCCGCCAGCATTTCGTCGTCCTTGGCGATGTCGAGGCCGCCAAGCCAGCTCTCATAGCCAAGCTCGGCGAACGGCTCGGCTGCCAGCCCGATATTCGGCTTGATAACGCCGAAGAAGATGGGGCGATCGAAGGCTTGAAGGCGCTCGCGCAAACCGGCCACGCCGAACCTCGGCCCCTGGAATGCGGCCAAATAAGTGTCCGGAAAGCGGATGTCTTGAAGCCGGATCAGCGGAATGCCAGGGGAGAAGAAAACGCCCTCGCCGCAGACGGCGGAGAGCAGGTTGGGAATACGCGGCCCGAAATTACCGTGCGGATGGGCGATCGTGACGCGCACCGCATGCACCGGCCCCTGGACCGCACATTCCACCGGAATGCTAAATCCGGAAGGACGCCGCTCGGATTCCAGCTCCAGCACCTTCGCGCCGAAACGTGGACGGAAGTCTTCGTCCACCCCGACGCGCCGCCACTGCGCCGTGGACTGCTCGCTGCAAAGATGCGCGGCAGCCTCGCGCGGGTCACCAGCGCATTCGAAGGTGAAGTCGAGTTCGATGTAGTCTTCGGGATTGAGATCCTGCCGCTTGGCGTAGAAGCCCGCAATGTCATCCGGCGTCATGAATTAAGCCTCGCCCATGATCTGAAGCTCAAGTCCGCGCCGCTCCCGCGGACCGTCCAATTCGATAAAGAAAATCGACTGCCAACCGCCGAGGATCAACTCGCCCCCCGCGACCGGAATGCTCTCGGATGAATTCATGAAAAGCCCAAGGATGTGAGAATGCGCGTTGTCGCGTCCGTCCACGGCGGCCAGATTGTGGAGCCAGTCCCCGTCGCAGGGTACGAACCGCTTCAGCCAGGTCACCATGTCTTTCTGCAACTGCGGTTCGCGCTCGTTCACATTCACGCGCGCGGTCGTATGCAAGGATGTCACGGTCAGAAGCCCGTCGCGGACCCCTGTCGTTTTCAGCCAGTCGCGGACCTGTCCTGTAATGTCGAGAATCTGGATCGGTTCGACGGTCTCGAACTCGATCCGTGTTCTTAAGATTTTCATGGGGCACCAGAGAGCGGCGGAAGGCAGCCGGATGTTATCCGCCAAGTCTCGTTGAAGCAAACGCAAAGGCTTCGCGCAGGTGTGATCCCTGGGAGGGCCGATGTGATCCATGAGAGCGCCGCCCGCCGCCTTGTGGCCTTGTGAGGCGCCGGAAAAAGTAACATCTCCAGGGGATGATAGACCCGTTAACCGAGGGCCATGCATGACACTACCTCGAGCCCTTTTCTGGATCGCTGGCGGAGCGGCCGCCGCTGTCGTTGCAGGTATCGCAGCAGGACCCGTCATGAGCCGAGTTGAGCAGCCCGACTATAAAGTTGAGAAGCAGGACGGCTCGATCGAAATTCGCTCCTATGGGCCGATGATCGCGGCGGAGGCCGTGGTGAAGGGCGAGCGCAAGGCCGCAATCAACGAAGGATTTCGGGCTTATCGCGGGCTATATCTTCGGCAAGAACGAGCCGCAGGCCAAGATCGCGATGACCGCGCCGGTCGAGCAGCAGAAGAGCCAGAAGATCGCCATGACCACGCCAGTCACGCAGCAAGGCCAGGAAAATTCCTGGACCGTGCGGTTCATCATGCCGAAATCATGGACGATGCAGACTTTGCCTGCCCCCTCGGACCCGCGTGTCAAACTGGAGCCCTTGCCGGCGCGGCGCTTCCTTGTTGTGAAGTTTTCCGGCTTTGCGCGCGACGACGCAATCGAGAGTAGGACCGCGGAGTTGCGGCAGTACGCAGCTTCGAACAAGCTCGCCACCATTGGCGAGCCGCTGCTTGCCTTCTACAATCCGCCGTGGACGCTGCCAATGCTCCGACGCAACGAAATTATGCTCGAACTTGCTTAGCACGATCGGCTTAGCTGGAAGGAGTTCGCCGCTTGCTGGCCGTCCAGTGAATGACTGATCGCCTGACTTCCCTGGATGGCGGCCGCATCAAGTGGGGCGTTTTCTAGGCGCGTCCGTCACGCGACACGGCCCCTGATGTGCCAAGCGCCGCGACCACGGACTTTATGATGCCGCTCGCGTTCAACCCGGCGGATTTATACATGGCTTCGGGCTTGCCGTGGTCCATGAACACATCGGGAAGCACGAGCGGACGCACCTTCAGGCCGTGATCCAAGAGCCCATCACGGGCGATAAATTCAAGCACATGCGAGCCGAAGCCACCGCCTGAGCCTTCCTCTACGGTAATCAGCACCTCATGATGGCGTGCCAACTGGCGAATGAGATCGTAATCGAGAGGTTTGGCGAAGCGAGCGTCCGCAACCGTCGTCGACAGCCCCATTGCGGCGAGTTTGTCTGCGGCCTTCACACTCTCGGCCAGGCGCGTGCCAAGCGAGAGGATCGCGACCGTTGAGCCTTCGCGCATGATGCGGCCTTTGCCGATCGGGAGCACGCTGCCCTCGGCCGGCATTTCGTAGCCAAATCCCTCGCCGCGCGGATAACGAATTGCGCTCGGTCCATTGTCGATAGCGGCCGCGGTGGCGACCATATTCTTCAACTCAACCTCGTCGGCAGGCGCCATCACTACGAAATCGGGCAGGCAGCAGAGATAGGCGAGGTCGAAGGAACCTGCATGAGTGGCGCCGTCCGCGCCCACAAGCCCGCCGCGATCGAGCACAAAGCGGACCGGCAAATGCTGCAGGGCCACGTCATGCACAAGCTGATCGTAGCCGCGCTGCAAGAAGGTTGAATAGATGGCGGCAAAGGGTTTGAGCCCCTCGGTTGCCATGCCGGCACAGAACGTCACGGCATGTTGCTCCGCGATGCCGACGTCGAAACAGCGGTCGGGGAACTCCTTCTCGAAGAGGTCGAGCCCCGTTCCTGCGGGCATGGCCGCCGTGACGGCGACGATCTTATCGTCCTTGCGCGCTTCTCCGATAAGGCTTTCCGCGAACACCTTCGTGTAGCTCGGCGGGCCGCCCTTGCCCTTGTCCTGGGCGCCAGTGATGACGTTGAACTTGGTCACGCCGTGATACTTGTCGGGCGAGTTCTCAGCAGGCTCGTAGCCTTTGCCCTTCTGGGTGACGACGTGGATCAGAACGGGCCCCACGTGAGCGTCGCGAACATTGCGCAGAACCGGCAAGAGATGATCGAAATTATGCCCGTCAATCGGGCCGATATAATAAAGCCCCAGTTCCTCGAACAGCACGCCGCCCGTGAACAGATGCCGGGTGAATTCCTCGGCGCGCGCTGCTCGCCGCTCCCACACCTTGGGAAGCTTGTGCGCGAAGTACTTCGCGATATCGCGGACCTTGAGGAAGGTCTCCGACGATGTGATGCGCGCAAGATATTGCGACAGGGCGCCAACCGGAGGCGCGATCGACATATCGTTGTCGTTCAGAATGATGATGAGGCGCTTGTCCATGGCGCCGGCGTTGTTCATGGCCTCGTAGGCCATCCCAGCGCTCATCGATCCGTCGCCGATGACGGCGATCACATGCCGGTTGTCGTCGGGGTTCAAGAGATCGCGCGCAACCGCCATGCCCAGGCCAGCGGATATCGATGTCGAGGAATGGCCCGCGCCGAAAGGATCGTACTCGCTTTCGGAGCGCTTCGTGAAGCCGGACAGCCCTCCCGGCTGACGAATGGTCCGCATGCGGTCCTTGCGGCCCGTAAGGATTTTGTGGGGGTAGGCTTGGTGCCCAACATCCCAGATCAAGCGATCGTTCGGCGTATCGAAAAGATAGTGGAGCGCAACCGTAAGCTCGACGACGCCGAGACCCGCCCCCAGATGGCCACCCGTTACAGAAACCGCATCGATCATCTCCGTCCGAACCTCATCGGCGAGTTGGCCAAGCTGATCGGGATCCAGTTTGCGAAGGTCTTCAGGGTTTTTGATGGTGTCGAGGAGAGGGGTGCGGTTGCTGATAGTCACGTCAACACTTTCCTTCAGATTCACTTGGTCAATAACCTAAGCCGAATAGTTCTGTAATGACACGCATTTTTTCGTCGCATTCGGGCAACAAACGCGTCGCATTGCCACAATGCAACACAGCAAAAAAATTGCGCTCCCTTTTTTGCGGAGCGCGTTCGCCGTCATGCATGACATAAATGTGACGGAAAGAAGATTTTTTAACGCGAGCAGCGCCTTGGCTGCCGGCTGCCGCAGAAAAGGCGTGCTCGATTACACCTCGGCGTCGAAAGGAACGGCACCCGATGGCACCCCCTGAGCGCTGAGCGTAATCCGCTCAACCTTCGCCTCGGCACGCTTCAAAAGCTGGTCGCAATGCGCGCGCAAAGCCTCGCCGCGCTCATAGATGTCGATCGACTGCTCAAGCTCGACATCGCCGCGCTCAAGCCGCGTCACGATTTGCTCAAGCTCCTTCAAAGCCGTCTCGAAACTCATTGCCCTGATGTCAGCAAAGGCCACGCGGGGCTGGCGCGATGCCGCCTCCTGGATGATGTCCGTCTGCATGGTGGTCCCTCAAAAAGATTCCAAAAGCGTCTGTACGTGAACCGCCACCGAGCGGCCGAGAGCGGCCAGATCGTAACCGCCTTCGAGCACAGAAACCACGCGGCCGCCGCAGCGTTCCCGAGCCACATCGATGAGCTTTTGCGTCACCCAGGCGTAGTCCTCATCGAGAAGATTAAGGTTTCCAAGCGGATCCGAGCGATGCCCGTCAAACCCCGCCGAAATAATCAAAAGATCGGGAGCGTGCTTGCGCAAATTAGGAAGAATGACCGACTCGAAAGCCTCGCGGAACTCGGCGCTACCGTCTCCCGCGCGCAACGGCGCATTGACGATGTTGCCGCTTTCGCCGCGCTCCGTTATGCCGCCCGTGCCTGGAAAAAGCGGCATCTGGTGCGTCGATCCATAGAACATCGAAGGGTGGTGCCAGAAAATCGCCTGCGTCCCGTTTCCGTGATGCAGATCGAAATCGATGACGGCGACACGCTCGGCGCCGTGCACAGCCTGCGCGTGAAAAGCGGCAACTGCGGCGTTGTTGAACAGGCAGAAACCCATCGCCTTGGCGATCTCGGCGTGATGACCGGGCGGACGCACTCGGCAAAAGGCGTTGTTGGCACGCCCTTCCATGATCTCATCGACGGCATAGACCGCCGCGCCGGCAGCACGCAAGGTCGCCTCCCAGCTTCCCGGCGAGACAATGGTGTCGCCCTCATCCAGCGAAATGAGCTCGTCTTTCGGCTGCTTCTTTTCAAGCAGATCGAAATAGGCTCTTGGATGCGCCCGTGACACCTGATCGGCGGTTGCGAGCGGCGCTTCGACGGTAATCAGGTTCTGGAACCGCGCCGTCGACAAAGACTGCTCGATTGCCCTCATCCGGTCAGGCCGTTCGGGGTGCCACTCTCCTGTGTCATGATTTAAGAACGAAGAGTGCGTGACTTGCAGCGTGGTCATGAACGTGCTTCACCCTGCCTGCTTGCTGACGAGCGCCTTTAACGAAACGGGCGCTTTGCTGTCCTCGGGCACAAAGAAGTCCGGCGCCAGATCCTCGCTCGGATCGATACGATAATGGTCGAACTCGCGCCTGCCGTTTTCCCAAAGAAGAGTGTCGTCGATGCAGAAGTTGCCCGTAAACTCGCGCGACGGTTTTGTGAGAATGACATGCGCAGCGTCTGCCAAAATATCTGCCTTTCGACTCGCCCGCATGAGTTTATCGCCTCCGAGCAGGTTCGCAACCGCCGCGGTGGCGATTGTTGTGCGGGGCCATAGGGCGTTGACCGCGATGCCATCCCGTTTCAGCTCAGCCGAAAGCCCCAGCACGCACAAGCTCATATTATATTTGGAAATGGTGTAAGCGACATGAGGCCCGAACCACCGCGGATTGAGATCGAGCGGCGGCGAAAGCATGAGAATGTGAGGGTTTTCTGCTTTCTTGAGAAACGGAATGCATGTCTTCGAGGTCAGGAAGGTACCGCGCCCGTTGATCTGATGCATCAGATCGTACCGCTTCATATCCGTTTGAACCGTCGGCGTCAGGCTGATGGCGCTTGCATTGTTGATGCAGATGTCGATGCCACCGAAACGCTTGGCGGCCTGCTCGACCGCTGCCCCCACCTGATCCTCGAAGCGGATGTCGCAGACGATGGGCAGCGCCTTGCCGCCTTCCTGCTCGATTTCCGCGGCTGCGGTGTAGATCGTTCCTGGCAGTTTCGGATTGGGATCCGATGTTTTCGCGGCAATGACGATGTTCGCGCCGTCTCTTGCTGCGTGCAAAGCGATAGCCAAGCCGATGCCCCGGCTTCCGCCCGTGATGAAGAGCGTCTTCTTATGGAGCGTTCCCATTCCTACTGCCTTCTTTTTCTTTTGTCATGACAGTCGCGATCCGCCTCTCTCCCCGTCACGATCTGCCAAGAGCTAGCATTATGCCACCTTACAACGCGGGGCGGGCGCTTTTTTTCAAGAACGCCGCAAACGCCGCCGCGGCCTCATCCGACTTAATTCTCCGCAAAAAGAGCGCGCCCTCTTCCTCCATGCGGGTCTTGAGCGACGCAGGATCTCCGCGCAGGAGCCGCCTCGCCAGGCGAACCCCTTCCCGCGGTTTTTTGGCAAGCGCCTCCGCCGCCTGAAGCGCTGTGCTTTCCAACTCCTCCGGCGGAACGACGGCGTTGACGAGACCGGCTTCCTTCGCTTGTTCGGCCGTCCAGGGCGCGCCCAGCACCAAAAGTTCGAATGCGCGCGCATGGCCGAGAACGCGAGGTCCGAGCAAGCTCGATCCGGCTTCCGGCACCAGACCGAGATCGACGAAGGGCGTCTGCAGCACGGCGCGCGGACTGGCAAAAACGAGGTCGCAATGAAACATCAGCGTCGTTCCAATGCCGACCGCAGGGCCGTCAACCGCCGCGATGAGCGGCTTATCGCATTCGACGAGGGCTTTCAGAAACTCGAAGCCCTGCAGAATGCTCCCGCCCTGGCTCGCCGCCAGGAAGTCCACAATGTCGTTACCGGCGCAGAAAACGCCGGGTTGGCCGAAGATGACCGTAACGGCTATCGCATCGTTTGTATTCGCGGCGTTAAGCGCCTCGGCCATTATGCCGTACATTTCGCCCGTCAGCGCATTTTTCTTCTCGGGCCGATTGAGCCTGATGATCTGAACGTCGCCTTCGCGGCTGATTTGAACGTGCTCGCTCATCCTAGTGCGATCCAAGAACAGTTTCAGCCTGACTGACTGTATCGTATCCGCAGGAAACGGCGTGTTTCAGTCCTTCCGTCTCGCCCATCAGGCTTTCGGCGAAATGGCGCGCTTCCAACACCTTCCCCTCGGGATTCGTTCCGTGCACGTCGGACCCTCGCATCGCCGAAAGTGCGCCTTTTGCAAGGTATGTTCCGCCGCACGCGATCCCGAACAGCCGCAGGAATGGCGTAGCGCCAGCAAGCGCCGCGTTCCGGTTTTCCGGAAGTTGCCCGAGAAGCCAGCCGGCGGTATTTTCCAGCGCCGAAACGCTCGCTTCCAGGCGCTCGCTGATATGGCCCAAGGCTGGTTCATTCGCGGCCTTGATGGCGCGCACCGTCTCGCGAAGGCCCGCGATAAAGCCGTAAACCGTCTCCCCGCCATTCGAAGGCAGCTTGCGCGTGACAAGATCGATGGCCTGGATGCCGTTCGTTCCTTCGTAGATCGGGGCGATCCGAGCATCGCGATAATGTTGAGCCGCGCCCGTCTCCTCGATGTAACCCATGCCGCCATGCACCTGGATGCCCTCGGAGGCGACCTCGACCCCGATATCGGTTGAATAAGCTTTGGCGACGGGCGTGAGCAGCGCCGCTTCGGCATGAGCGCGCTTCCTCTCGCTTTCATCGGGCGAATGATGGGCGACATCCATCGCGACCGATGTCGCATAGCAGATCGCCCGCGCGGCGCTCGTCTTCGCCTTCATGGTCAGCAACATCCGCTTCACATCCGGGTGCTCGATGATGGCGACAGAGCTGCTCGCACCCGCGCTGTCCGTCGTGCCTTGCTTACGCTCGCGCGCATAAGTCAGCGCCTGCTGGAAGGCTCGCTCGGCGATGCCCACGCCCTGGGCCCCCACGCCGAGGCGCGCTTCAATCATCATGGTGAACATCGCGCGCAAGCCATCGTGCGGTTTACCAACCAGCCAGCCGGTTGCGCCGCCGTGGTCTCCATAGTTCAAGACCGCCGTCGGGCTGCCATGGATGCCGAGCTTGTGCTCGAGCTTGGCGCAGGTCACGTCGTTCCGCTGCCCAAGCGAGCCGTTGTCATTCACGAAGTATTTCGGGATGAGGAACAGCGACAGCCCCTTCGTTCCTGGAGGCGCATCCGGAAGTCGGGCGAGCACCATGTGGATGATGTTCTCCGTCATGGGGTGCTCGCCATAGGTGATAAAGATCTTCGTGCCGGAGATTTTGTAGCTGCCATCGCCCGCCGGCGCAGCGCGCGTCCTCACAAAACGCAAGTCGGAGCCTGCCTGCGGCTCCGTCAGCTGCATGGAGCCCGTCCATTCGCCGGTCACGAGCTTCGGCAGATATTTGCGCTGCAGTTCCGGCGAGCCATGCGCGATGATGGCATGAACGCCCGCCTGGGTGAGCAGCGGATTGAGCCCGTAAGCCATGTTCGCGCTGTTCCAGATCTCGGTCAGCGCCATGGACAGCGAGAACGGCAACCCCTGCCCGCCATGGTCGCGCGGCACGGCCACACTTCCCCATCCGCCCGCCACCCATTTTTGATAGGCTTCCGCGAAGCCGTGCGGCATCGTGACTTCGCCGTTCGCGAGCTGGGCCCCCTGCTCGTCGCTCGCCCGGTTCGTGGGAGCGAGTTCCTCATTCGCAAACCGCGCGGCCTCTTCCAGGATCGCAAGCGAAGTGTCCATGTCGAGATCCTCGAACAGGCCACGCTCGATGAGTTGCGGGTATCCGGCGATATGATTAAGCGTGAAGGCGATGTCCGCGACGGGCGCGCGATAGGTCATTGATCCTCCCAGGCATGCGCTTCGACCGGTTCCTGTCTTGCAGGCTTTGCTTTCCGGATTCTGGCAAGACGCTACAGTAATCCCAATTCGGTTTGCTAGAAATATGGTTTGTCGGCTGGCTGTCCATGCTTAGATGCATAAGCAGCGCAGAAATATAAGAGAGCCTTCATTGAGCGGACATGATCGTTAAGGCAGACAAGGCGGCGATTACAGAAGCCGCGCGGGTCCTTCGCGCGGGCGGCTTGGTGGCGTTCCCGACCGAGACGGTCTATGGGCTCGGAGCGGACGCCACGCAGGGCAAGGCGGTCGCGCGCATTTTCGAGGCAAAGGGGCGCCCGCGATTTAATCCGCTGATCGCGCATGCCGCGGATCTCGAAGGGGCGCTTGGCCTTGCGATATTTTGCCAAAAGGCGCTCTCGCTCGCCAGCCGCTTCTGGCCCGGCCCGCTGACCCTCGTTCTGCCGCTCTCGCCGAACCCTTCCTATCAAATCAGCGAACTTGTGACTGCAGGCCTCGAAACCGTGGCGATCCGCATTCCGGCCCACCCCGTGGCACGCGAACTTCTTGCAGCAATTGCCGTCCCAATCGCTGCCCCTAGCGCCAACAAATCCGGACGCGTGAGCCCAACGCAAGCGAAGCACGTCGAAGCCGATTTTGGCGGTGAAGTAGACATGATCCTCGATGGTGGCTCGTCGGACGCCGGTCTTGAATTGACGATTGTCACGCTCGCGCCGCAGCCCACCCTTCTGCGCCCGGGAGCAATTGCCCGCGAGGATATCGAAGCGGTTCTTAATTGCCGTCTCGCAGACGCCCGCCAAGGTAAAGTGCAATCCCCTGGTCAGCTTCTCAGCCACTATGCGCCGCGGGCGGCACTCCGCGTCAACGCCATGGCCGCTTTGCCAGGAGAGGCGCTATTGGGATTTGGTCCGCTCGCGCCCAAGACGACCCCAAACCTCAGTCCAACCGGAGATTTGCGCGAAGCCGCGGCCAATCTTTTTGCGTATCTGCGGGCGCTCGACGCACTTGAGCCCTCCGGGATTGCGGTGATGCCCATTCCGCAAGCCGGTCTCGGCGAAGCCATTAACGATCGTCTTTGCCGGGCAAGCGCACCAAAAGGGCGCGAGGTCTGATCATTCTGCGTCGAAACGCGGTTTCATCCCTCTTGCCATAAGGTCATCGTTCACTATTTTCGAACGGTTTTCAACGCCCCAAGCTTTTCCGCAAGGTGCCGCCGATGTCCAAGGATTTGCTCTATCTCGACGACCTCTCGCCGGGCATGCGCTTTGCGGCCGGCCCAATCACCCTTACCGAAGAGTTGATCATCGCTTTCGCGAGAGAGTTCGACCCGCAATCCTTTCATACGGACCCCGAGGCTGCGGCGACGACTTTCTTTAGAGGACATGTGGCGAGCGGCTGGCAGACAGCCGCTGTATCCATGAGGATGCTGGTCGACGCCGTGATGCCCTTCGGGGGCGGTTTGATTGGGTTGGGCGTCGAGATTTCGTGGCCACGGCCAGTCCGGCCCGGCGATGCCCTTTCCGTTGTGATGGAAATCATCGATATCACGCCGTCGTCATCGAAACCTGGCCGGGCGGTTGCCACGCTCAAGACGACAACGACGAACCAGAACGGGGAGATCGTGCAGGTGATGACCTCGAAGCAGATTGTCTTCAAGCGCGGCTACGCGCCGGGCGAAACGCCGAGTGCAGGGCTAGAAGGCTAGTCCGAAGGTCCTGCGGTCGAGTCTGACGTTTCCCTTTGCTTTTCAATCACTTGCGATTGAAAAGGGCGGCGCGGCGGTATCTACGCCGCGATCGCGGCGGTCAGATCGAGGGCTCGCCGCTGCTTTGGGTTGGCCTCGGTGGTGAGGGTGAAGGTCCCCATGCCGGCCTTTGGCGCGGCACGAGCGTCAGGCGATGACGCCCGCGGCCGCCGCCCGTTTCAATGATGTGATCGCGTTTGACGTCGCCAAGGCCACCTTATCCTTCACATTTTGCCCTCGGCGAGACGCTTTGCCTGCAAAACGATGGCGCCGCCGTCCGGCGCATCTTGAAGCGAGAAAGCGCAATCGAGATATGCGTCAAGGCGCTTTCCGGGGCGACGTGTCCGATAAAGCGCACCATGCTCTCGATATGCTGTGTCTTCTCAAAGAAGCCCGCGCGATCGCGCCAGTTCCGAAAGCGGACGCAGCGGACGCGGCCCGACATGGGTGATCACTTCAGACGCTGCGAGGCTGCCAAGTTGTGCGCATGTTTCGAGATCGCGTCCGATCCCAAGGCCGAACATGAAGCCGGCCGCATAATGATCGCCTGCCCCTGTCGCGTCCACGAGCTTCTCGATCGGCACGGCGGGAACCTTCACCGAAGCATCGCCCCGCACAACGACCGAGCCCTTTTCGCTGCGCGTGATGGCGGCCAGATCGCATTCGGTCCTGATCGCGGTGCAGGCCTCATCAAAGGACGCGCCCGGATATAAAGACAGAAGTTCTTTCTCGTTCGCGAAAACGATATCGACGCGGTCGCGGATGAAAGTGCGAAAGGCGTCGCGGTGGCGGTCGACGCAGAACGGATCGGAGAGGGTGAAGGCGACCTTGGTGCCATTGTTGCGCGCGAAATCCGCCGCCGTAAAAAACGCTTTCCGGGCTGCGGGCGGGTCGAAGAGATAACCTTCGAGGTAGACGATTTGCGCGGACTGAATGGCGTCGTGGTCGAGGTCGGCTTCCGCGAATTCAGCAGCAGCGCCAAGGTTGGTGTTCATGGTGCGCTCGCCGTCCGGCGTGACAAGAATCAGGCAGCGTCCTGTAGGGTTTCCGCTGTCGCTTACCCCGTTATGGAAGGAGACGCCGATGGAGCGGATGTCGTGAGCGAAGACGCTTGCGAACTGATCGCGGCCCACCTTGCCAGCAAACCCCGCCTGCCCTCCAAGTGAAGCAATGCCGGCGCAGGTGTTCGCCGCCGAGCCGCCCGATGTCTCGACGGCCGGTCCCATTTTCTCATAAAGGGCGGCGGCTTCCTGGGGCGAGGTCAGGCGCATGGTGCCCTTTACGAGCGAGAATTCGGCCAGCAGCGATTCCTCGCAAGGAGCGATGATGTCGACCAGCGCATGGCCGATCCCGAGCACTTGAAGAGTTTTGGTCATGGTGGTTGCGGGCTCTCGTTCAGTTGGCGCGGCTTTTGCCGCTTTCTGCAGGTGGCGGAGTCTTTGGTTCGAACCTGCACAAATCCGCGATGATGCATCGCCAGCATTCGGGCTTTTTCGCCTTGCAGACGTAGCGGCCGTGCAGGATGAGCCAGTGATGGATATTGCGGATGAACGCAGGCGTGGCGATCCGCTCCAGGCCAAGCTCCACCTGAAGCGGGTTCTTGCCTGGTGCGAGGCCGGTCCGGTTGGCGACGCGGAAAATATGCGTATCGACCGCAATTGTCGGCTGACCGAAGGCCACGTTCAGGACGACATTCGCGGTCTTGCGGCCGACGCCTGGAAGTTTCTCCAAAGCCTCACGCTCTTGCGGTACTTTCCCGCCATGCTCCTCGATCAGCGCCTTTGACAGCGCGATGACGTTTTTGGCCTTGGTGTTGAAAAGACCGATGGTCTTGATTGCATCGCGCAGATTCTCCTCGCCGAGGTCCAGCATTCTTTGCGGCGTGTCAGCCAGCTTGAATAAGGTCTTCGTCGCCCTGTTCACGCCAGCATCGGTCGCCTGCGCCGAGAGCACGACCGCGACAAGCAGCGTAAAGGGGTTGAGATGCTCGAGCTCGGTCTTGGGCTGCGGCATCGCCGCCGCGAACCTCGAAAAAACCTCATGGATCTGCTCAGGCGTCAGCAAGGAAGCACCGCCCTGCTTTCCCTTCGCGTTCGCGGAGGCAGGCCGCACCTTCGCTTTAGCCTTTTTTGCAGCGCCGGCAACGACTGGCTTTACCATGGTTTGTCAATTTATCGATGCAAGATGGCATTTCAGGCGGCAGCGAGACCAAGAGGCCAGACGAGCCGCAGCTTCCTCAGTTTTCCGCGACCTTGCTGCCCCATCGTTCTCTCTCGCGCAAGGGCTTTATTGCTCCCATGCTTGTGAGCGGAGCGATAAACTCTGCGCTTAGCGTCGCATTTGCGCTCAGAGGCGCTTGGCCCGTAGCCGGGTTTTGCTTAACTGCCGCCGGTCTTCTCTATCTTGCTTTCCGCCTGAACTATCGGGCCGCCCGGATGTCGGAGACCATTTATTCTGCCCGACCCCGAGTTGTTTCTCACGCGCCGGCATCCAACAGGCAAGACAGAAAGCGGGAGCTTCCATCCTCACCGGGGGAGGTTCGAGCATGCGCGCCGCCACTGCGCCGCCGACGAGCTTCCCACTGGCAAGCCACGGCCGCAAACTCGATTTCGGCGCCTTTCTCTCCGACATCGAGAAGGATAGCGTCGCGGCCGCGTTGACAGCGGCACTGGCCCCGTCAAAAGCATCACTCCTCGATGCATTTCAGAGGGATATGAACCCCGAGTTTGTCCAGCGCGTCGACTTTATCGTGCTTCAGCTCCGGGCTGCCATAAACGAGCGTGGACCCGTTCAGGAACAGCAGGACGGCGAAGGCTCCAACCCCGAAGCTGCCGTAAAGAAGAAAGGGCGTTCCCATGATGATGGATGCGGAAGCCAGCACGATCGCAATTTGCAGCATCGCCATCGAATAGTCGTAGAATGGATGCTGCGCGAGCGCCAACTTTCGCTGGTTATCGCAAAACTCCGCCATCGCCAGAAGCTCCGCCTTGCCGTGCCGGCCATCCGTTTCCAGCTTCTGGATTTCCTTGTCGTACTCAGCCTTTTTCGTCTGGATGAGTTTGCGCGCCGCCTCTGGAAGGCTTTCCAGGTTCGGCGTCTCATCGAGTTTCAGCTGCAGCTGGTCATTAGCGAGCTTGAGCTGCGACTGCCGGACGTACTTCGATTGATAGTAGGCGTAGTGATCGTTGCCCTGGAAACCCGCCTGCTGCGCGCTTTTCATCGCGTCGTTGCTGCCGGTGGCGGCGATCGCCAGCAAGACCGCAAGCACGGAAATGTAGACCGCCACTTTCTTGTCGCGCTTGAGCTCGGCCGCCTCGTCGAACGAATCAGCGGGCGTGCCGCTGACGACGCCAACCTTCTTTTCTTCTTTCTTTGCTGCGGGCGGCTGCCCGGTAGAACTCGCCGCAGCGGGTTGCTGCGGCTTCGGGTGCGTGATTCTTGGTTGTTTCTTCTTCATGCCCCCCCACAGCATCCTATGCCGTTAGCGTCGATTTCGAAGCCACGGAGCCGTCGGCGTTCAGCCGGTACACGTAAGGCTCCCCGGTGGGCAGGTTGAGCTTCAAAATCTCTTCGGGCGACAATTTGTCGAGCCGCATGATGAGCGCCCGGAGCGAGTTGCCGTGCGCCGAGACGAGCACATTCTTCCCGGCCAGAACCTGGGGCAATATCGTGCTGTCGTAATAGGGAAGGACGCGCGCGGCAGTATCCTTGAGGCTCTCTCCGCCTGGAGGCGGCACGTCATAGGACCGGCGCCAGATGTGGACCTGTTCCTCGCCCCACTTTTTGCGCGCGTCATCCTTGTTCAAGCCGCACAGATCGCCATAGTGGCGCTCATTGATCGCCTGGTCCTTGATGGTTTCCAGACCTTGCTGACCGAGTTCCCCCAGGATGATATCGAGGGTGTGCTGAGCTCTCTTAAGCGCGCTTGTAAAGGCGATATCGAAGACGAGCCCTTCTTTCTTGAGAAGGACGCCAGCCCTGTGAGCTTCCTCGATGCCGGTCTCCGTCAGATCCGGGTCGCGCCAGCCGGTAAAGAGATTCAGCTTGTTCCATTCGCTCTCGCCGTGGCGAACAAGCACGAGCACGTTGTCCATTTTGCTATCCTCGCTTCACGCAAATCGGCTCAGACTTATCAGATCCCGAGCACGTTTCGCATCGAAAACAGGCCGGGGTCGCGTCCTTGGCCCCAAAGTGCCGCAGCTAAAGCACCGCGGGCGAAAACCTGGCGATCTTCGGCTCGATGAGTCAGTTCCAGTCTCTCGCCAGCCCCCGCTAAAATAACGGTGTGATCGCCGACGACGCTTCCGCCTCTAAGCGATGCAAAGCCGATGGAGCCTAAGAGCCTCTCCCCGGTGTGGCCGTCCCGGCCCCTGACGCTGTGATCGTCGAGCGCGATGCGGCGGCCTGCGGCGGCGGCCTTGCCGAGCAGAAGCGCCGTCCCCGAAGGCGCATCGACCTTGTGCTTGTGGTGCATCTCCACAATTTCGATGTCGAAACGCTCATCGAGCGCGCGCGCAGCCTCCTCGACAAGCGCCGAGAGAAGGTTCACGCCGAGGCTCATATTGCCGGACTTGATGATTGTGGCATGGCGTGCCGCCGCTTCGATTTTCGCTTCGTCGTCGGCGGAAAAACCGGTCGTGCCAATGACATGGACGATGCGGGCCTGGGCGGCAAGCGCAGCGGTCGCAACACTCGTTGCGGGGGTCGTAAAATCCAGAACGCCTTCGATGTGGGTGAAGAGCGGGAGCGCCTCGCTGGTGATCTTCACGCCGAGAGGCCCGACGCCAGCAACCTCCCCCGCATCCTTGCCGATAAAGGGAGAGTCCGGCCTTTCGACAGCGCCGGCTACGCCGCAATGGGGCGATTCATGAATGGTGCGAATGAGTTCGCGCCCCATCCGGCCGGCTGCTCCCAGGATTGCAAGCCGCATTACCTACCTCGCATGTAGAAAGACCGCTCCCTAGCGTGCCAGAACTGAAATTGCCGGAAAAGGCGTTTCGCCTCTCCGGAATTGTTTCGGGGGCTCAGATGAGCGGAAGTTCAAGCTGCTTAGCCATCGCTGCCGAAGCCGATGGTGCGGCGGTTGAGAACGAACCTGATCCAGATCGTCAAGAGAAACTCCGACGCTCCCGCGACGATAAGAACCGCGAGCGAATTGAATTGATAAGAGGACAAGTGAAAGGTCGGGCTGATGATCGTCTGAACAAGGAGCACCAAGCCAGCGACCACCGGAGCGATGGCCAGCACAGAATCGAGGACGCCCAGCGCCCGGATCTGGCTCGCCGAAAACAGCAGAAAGGTCATCTGGATGATCAGGTAGAAAAACCCGATCCACACGGGAACGGCCCAGGCCACGCCGCCGCCGGCTTCGGTCGCCGGCTTATATTGCGGGTAATAGCCGATGAAAATCGCCCCTCCGACGGTCGCTATCAAAGCAAGCAGAATGCTGAACCATTCTTCGGGGTGCGTATTGCGACGCGGTATGCGATCTGTATAAGTCATGATCGTCCCTTCCACCTTCTCATCTAAAGAAGAAAATTTACCTCAATCCGGCGGCTGCCGGAAACCGGAAGACCGCCGCAGACGCTAGCAGAGGCACCGCGCAGTGAAAACAATTCTCACGGGTCCTGGCGCCTCGCAAGCCCCTCCGTCCTCATTTCCGTCCGATTCTGTACGTCCGAACGGCGAAGCGGCTTCTCTTTATGCTTTCTGTGCCGCTTTTATGGCCGCCTCAATCATCGAGCGCGCTTCCGCGGCATCGCCCCACCGATCGATCTTGACCCATTTGGCGGCCTCGAGATCCTTGTAGTGGTTGTAAAAGTGCGCGATGCGCTGCAGAAGCATCTCGGGCAGATCGGAATAGTTCGTGATCTTCCGGTAGATGGGCGACACCTTGTCGGACGGCACGGCGATGATCTTCTCGTCGCCGCCAGCTTCATCCTGCATGTAGAGCACCCCGACCGGCCTGCAATTGCAAACAGCACCGGACATGATGGGCCGCGAGTTCGCGATCAGGACGTCGATCGGATCGCCGTCGTTCGAGAGCGTGTGCGGAATGAAGCCGTAATTGCCCGGATAATGCATCGACGTATAAAGCATGCGGTCGACGAACATGGTCCCGGAGGGCTTGTCCAACTCGTATTTTATGGGTTCCCCGCCGATCGGCACCTCGACAATGACATTGACGTCGAAAGGTGGATTTGTCCCGGAGGAGATGCAGTCAACGCGCATGGGATCGGTCCTTTGGCCGTTTCGAGTGTGGTAGCGCACTCATGCGCGCTTTTCCATCCTTTTGCTACTTTCCTGGCAAAGATAACGCTTGCACAGGAAGGCGATATCCTCGATGAAGCAGATGTCCAAGATGTTGCATTTGATTAGCAAGCGCCGATTTTCGATGACTAAACTCCTTTGTTTTGCCCTCTTGGCGGCCCTCTGTCCCAGTCTCGCTGGCCCTGCTTTTGCGCAAGGCCCAAGGGACATCAAACCGTTCGTCAAAGACGCGTTCAAGGCGAAAATCGAGGACATAAAGTCTGGCATCTACTGCCGGGCATTTTCCTGTGAATTCGAAGTCGAGAGCTTCTTCGCGACCGAGACTATTCCGAAAACCTATGCGTTATCCACAAGCGGCTGGCTTGAGGGAACGATTCCCGGGTTGAAAGGATCGGCGCGGCGAGCCATGGGGCTGACCGGCACCTATATAAGAGGCACCTGCATCGTGAAGGACCTGAAGCCTGTCTTCGACGTGACCACGAACAACAATGGCTGGGGGGCCTCAAAGATCGAAGCCGTCTTCAAGCGCATCGATATCCCGACCATCGTTGTCCTGGCGCCGGAGGATTGCAAAAAGGTCGACAGCTTTATTTTTGCGGCGTCCTGAAAGGGGCCGAGGCAGGGCGAGAATCACGCGCTCAGCTTCTCCAGTACCTTGTCGCTCATCTCGAAATTGGCGTAGACCGCCTGCACGTCGTCGGAATCTTCAAGCCCGTCGATCAGCTTCAAAAGCTTCTCACCCTTCTCCTCATCCACTTCGACGGTGTTCTGCGGACGCCAGACGATAGAGGCGGATTTCGCCGGGCCAAACTTCTTTTCCAGCGCGGCGGTGGCTTCGTGATAGGCCTCTACGCTGGTGGTCAGCCAATGCGCGTCCTTGTCGGTCTCGCAATCGTCGGCGCCGGCCTCGATCGCCGCTTCGAGCATGTCTTCCGCGCTCGCAACCGTTAGCGGATATTCGATCTCCCCCACCCGGCTGAAGCTGAAGGACACCGCGCCCGTCTCGCCAAGATTGCCGCCGTACTTCGAAAAAATGGAGCGCACGTCGCTCGCGGTTCGATTGCGGTTATCGGTCAGTGCCTCCACGATCACGCCGACGCCGCCTGGCGCAAAACCCTCGTACCGCACCTCGACGTAATCCGCGCCGCCCGCCTCCTGGCTCTTTTTGATGGCCCGCTCGATGTTATCCTTTGGCATGTTCTGCGCCCGCGCCGCCAGCACGGCCGAGCGAAGGCGCGGATTCATGGCGATGTCGGGCAAACCGAGCTTTGCCGCCGCTGTGATCTCGCGCGCAAGCTTGGAAAACATTTTCGAGCGCTTTTTATCCTGCGCGCCCTTGCGGTACATGATGTTCTTGAACTGGGAATGCCCTGCCATGGGATGCCTTTGTATGTGGTCTTTTTGCTATGCCTTTATCGCCGTTATCGAGCGCTCGGACGAGGTTTTGCAACACGCTTTCGAACTTGGCAAGCGATGGCGGGCGGCGATGGTTGCCTATGCGCAAGAAAACAGCAGATGGATCGGCTGTCAGTAGTCAGCATAGGTGATTTTTAACGAGCGGGCATCAACGCCTGCGCAAACACAAAGGTATCACATGCGCCGCGCTCTGCACATTCTGCTCGTCATTTTTGCTGTCATCCTGGCTTATCTCTCCTTTGCGCCCGTCGGCATCGAACCCGCAGCATGGCAGCCGCAGCCGCCGCCCTCGAGCGAAACCGGGCCTTACGCGCGAAATGATCTTTTGAAAGGCATCGAGCGCATCGCGGTTGGCGCTGGCAAGGGGCCGGAGGCGATTGCTTTCGACGCCCAGGGGCGCGTCTACACCGGCTTCGTGGATGGGCGCGTAGCCAGGTTTGAGCCGGATGGCAGCGGGACCACGCTTGTCGCCAACACAGGCGGCAGGCCACTTGGAGTCTTCATCCACCCCGACGGCAGCGTCATCGTTTGCGATGCAGACCGGGGACTGTTGAAAATCGGGGAGGACGGCAAAATCACCGCGCTCGCGACTGAGGCGGACGGAGTGCCGCTTCATTTCACGAACGATCTCGCGGTCACGAAGGACGGTTCCAAAATCTACTTTACCGACGCCTCGTCGAAATTCGGCTTTGGCCAATCGACCGATGACATCATCGAACATGGCGGCCACGGCCGCTTCCTGGTCTACGATTTCAATACTGGGAAGACCGCCGTCCTGCTCAAGGGCTTGCAGTTTGCAAACGGCGTGGCGCTTGGCCCCGACGAAGCTTTCGTGCTCGTGAACGAGACGGGTAGCTACCGAACCTTACGCTATTGGCTGAAGGGCGAAAAAGCCGGGACGTCGGACATTTTCGCGGACAACCTGCCGGGCTTCCCCGACAACATCACTTTCAACGGCAAGGACCGATTCTGGGTCGCGATCTACGCGCCCCGCACGCCGATCGCCGATCACCTCGCGCCCTACCCCGCCGCGCGCAAGATTGTGATGCGCGCGCTGCGTTTCCTGCCACCGCCCGTGAAACCGCAGGCTTACGCGCTGGCCTTCACCCCGGACGGCAAGCTTGCCGCCAACCTGCAATACGATGGAAAAGACGCCTACTTCCCGATCACGTCCGTACGCGAACACCCGAACGGCTATCTGTATTTCGGCTCGCTCACAGCCGACAGCCTTGGGCGGGTCAAAACACCACCGCTCCCGGCTGGTGTCCCACAGTAGCTAGCCGCGCGCGACGCTGAGGAGCTGCTCAACGTAGGCGGGGACGACCTCGGTTGCGCGGCCGTGGATCGCCTCGTGGAAGCCACTCGCGCCAAGCGATGGTTCGAGATTGAGTTCGACCGTGTGCGCGCCTGCTCTGCGGGCCTCAAGCACGAAACCCGCAGCCGGATAGACTGTGCCGCTGGTGCCGATGGAGATGAAAAGATCGCAGCCGCCCAAGGCCTCGTAAATCCTCTCCATGTGGTAAGGCATTTCCCCGAACCACACCACGTCGGGCCGCATATAGCCCGCTTCGGCGCAGACCGGACAGACCGTCTCCAACGTAAGGTCGTTGTGCCCGATTGCTTGGCGCCCCCCGCAAGCGCCGCAAATCGCCTTCTGGATCTCGCCGTGCATGTGAACGAGGTTTTTCGACCCTGCCAACTCATGCAGAGGGTCGATATTCTGCGTCACAACGAGAACCTGTCCCGGATAATCGGCTTCGAGGCGAGCCAGCGCGTCGTGCGCCGCGTTGGGCTTCACATCCGCGTTCTGCCTTCGGCGCTCGTTGTAAAAATTCAGGACGAGCACGGGATTGCGGTGATAGCCTTCGGGCGTTGCGACTTCCCTATAATCGTAGCGCGCCCAGATCCCATCCTTGTCGCGGAACGTATGAAGACCGGATTCCGCGGAAAGTCCGGCCCCCGTCAAAACAACAATGTGATTGTAGCGAGTCATCGGTAAGCGCATCCTCCACTTGAATTGCGGGAGACAGCCGAATTACCTCATACAGACAGACGATCCGGAATTGATTCCCGCTTTGTCATTGTCTTCTTAGTGTCCGGAGAGAGTAAGATCATGTCAAACCGAATCGAAGGCGTCGCGCACCTCGCCGGGCAAACCCTGCGCACGGTCGGCTATGCTGGCCTTTCACGTTACATGAACAGGCGTGCCGCTCGCCTTGGAACGGAAGCGCCTCGCGTCGAAATCACCAAGCATGTCCCTGGCCTGTTCACTCTCCTGCAAGATGTCCTGAAGCTTCAGGCCAAAGACGCCAGAAATGTTCGCGATGGCCTTTATCCTATTCCCGTCGAAGATAGCAGCTCCTTTGCGAGCCGCATCGAAGCGGTCCGGCGCATGATCGACGACCTGCCCCAATCGACGGAGCGGCGCGCGGAAAAGAGAGCCACGGAGGCCGCCGAGCTGCCGGAAGCCGCCGGCATGCCGGACTATTACACCCAGAACTTCCATTACCAGTCGGGCGGATGGCTAACCGAAAAGTCGGCCAGCATATACGACGTTCAGGTGGAAACGCTTTTCTTCGGGGCGGCGGGCGCGATGCGCCGCCAGGCCATACCCCCGATTGCTGAGTTCATCCGCGGCCGTGACCAGCGCCAGCTTCGCCTGTTGGATGTCGCATGCGGCAGCGGACGCTTTCTGGGACAGCTTGCTCAGGCCTTTCCCGCCATGCCGATGACCGGCGGCGACTTGAGCCAAGCCTATCTCGACGAGGCCGCTCGCTTTCTTCACGGCCGGCGCAACATAACGTTTCAGCAGGCGAACGCGGAAACGCTTCCTTTCACGGACGGCAGCTTCGACATTGTGACCTGCGTCTATCTTTTTCATGAGTTGCCACACGAGGTGCGCCGCCGGGTCACCTCCGAAGTTGCGCGCGCGCTGAAGCCCGGCGGCCTGTTCGTTTTCGTCGAACTCTCTCCAATGGGGCGACGTCGAAGGCTATGACGGCTTGCTCGAAGCCTTCCCGCAGCGTTTCCACGAGCCTTACTACACCGAATACCTTGGCGACACGCTGGCCGGGCCGGATGGGCTGTTTTCGAGTTCGGGCTTGAAGCCGGAGGATAGCTTTCCTGCATTTCTGTCCAAGATCGTCGTCTGCCGGAAGGCCGCGTAAGACGCTCCCGCCATTCGGAACACGGACAGATGCCTTGCATTGTCATGGAACAACAAGGAGAGAGTACCCCATGGCAGATACTTCAGAGCGCGCAAATTCCGTGTTCGTAACCGGCCTCAAGAACGCCCATGCTCTTGAGAATCAGGCGCTTGAGTTGATGAACAGACAGGTGGAGCGGATCGAGAATTATCCCGACATCAAAGCAAAGCTCGAGCAGCATATTCAGGAGACGCATAATCAGCTCCAGCGGCTGGAACGGATTCTCGAGTCGCTCGGCGAAAGCCGGTCCGTCCTCAAGGACAACGCGTTATCGCTGACCGGGAATATGGCCGCGATCGCGCATGCGTTCACGCAGGACGAAATCGTGAAGAACTCGATCGCCAACTTCGCCTTCGAAAATTTTGAGATCGCGTCTTATAAGTCGCTCATTCAGCTTGCCGGAGAAACCGGTCATCACGAAGCCGAGCAGCCCTTGCAAGAGACGCTGCGCGAAGAGGAAGCCATGGCGAGCTGGATCGATGGCCACTTGTCGGACGTGACCCACACCTATCTGGAGCGGTACGTCGCCGATCAGAAGGCCGGCCTTTGATACTCGACTAAGCCATCTCGCAAAAAAAAGGCGGCGCCATCAGCACCGCCTTTCGCATTTATATTTTTCCTCGGCTTAAGCAAGGATGGCCATCCTTCGTCTTGTATGAGCCCACATCCGTCATGACGCCCTCCGACGGCTCTCGCCATTTACGATCGCGAAGCTAGGATTCTTGGCGTTCGTAGGGTGTCACTTCTGTGACAGGCACAGTGTGCAATCTCGTAGAGATTGAGAGGAGGCTTGCGTTTTCTTCCGGCGCTAGACTCGGGAAGGCAAGCGCAGCGGCGGGGCGGATCGTGCCCGTATCGCGGCCCGCATCCGTTTTAATGACCGGATTGAGAAAGGTCTGCAACCGCTCTTCAGCCGCCCCGAAGCTTTGAAGTGCGCGAAGGACGTGGGCGGCGGCGCATTCCGCGGCGCGGGCGGCGCCATCGTCAATTTTCAGCGCCATGCCGAGACCGAGCTCCGGCAAGGCAGCGGCATAGACTCCCTCGGCGCCCCCTTTCACGCGAAGCGAGGGAACAGCTGTCATGACCTCCGTGGTGAACCCGCCGGTACCGTTGACATAGAAGGGTTCCGCACCCATGGCATTCAGAAGCCTCTTCGCAGCTTGTGCTCTCGCTTCAGGCAGTTTCGAAGGGTCCGCGAGCCGCGCCATTCCTGTTGCGAGGCAACGCAGGGGCATCTGATAGGTGGGGATGCCGCATCCGTCGCGACCCAACGCAACGGCGCTTAGATCGCAGTCGGTCATCTCCTCGAGCGCTTGCCTTACGCGCCTTTGCGCGGGGTGATCAGGCTCGATGTAGCCGGACGGGTTGTCGCCACAGGCCACGCAAGCGGTAAGAAATCCTGTGTGCTTGCCGGAGCAATTATGGGTGGCGGCGTTGAGAGGAGCGCCCGCGAGGATCGCCCTTTTTGCCGCGTCGGGCGTGCGCGGCGCCTGGATGCCGCATTCGAGCGCTGCGGGACTGAGGCCGATGCGGGAAAGCCAGTTCTCGACCGCTTTGACATGAGCGGGCTCGCCTTTGTGGGATGCACAGGCAAGCGCCAACTCCTTGTCGGTGAGGGCGAAACGGTCAGCAGCCCCGGTTTCGATCAACGGGATGGCTTGAAGCGGCTTCACGGCGGAGCGGGGGTAGATCGGCATGCCGGGGTTACCCGCGCTGTGCACGATTTTTCCGGATGCATCGACGACCGCAAACGCGCCGCGGTGCCGGCTCTCTATGGCCGCGCCTCGCGTCACCTCGATGAGAACCGGATTTGCGCTCATGTCCGTAAAATCGTCATCCCGAACGCCACGGGCGTTATCTTAACGATCCCGGATACGGCGCAAGCGCGTTTCCGGGATGATGGAGGCTCTAAAAGCTCAGCCGTGCTGCAACAACGACATGCGGCAGCGCAAGTGCCTTCGCAAGCGTCGTGTCCCGAACCGGCTCATCGACGCTGACCAGCGCGATGGCCTTGCCGCCCGGTTCATCGCGCCCAAGGTTGAAGGTGGCGATATTTACGCCTTCATTGCCGAGCAGCGTGCCAAGCGCGCCGATATAGCCGGGTATGTCGTCATTTTCCGTGTAGAGCAGGTTCGGCGCGAACTCGGCATCGACCGGCATCTTGTTGATCTGGATGATGCGCGGCTTCCCGTCGGAAAATACGGTACCCGCAACAGCGCGCTCCTGCCTCTCGGTCTTCACCGAAACGCGCATGTAGCTCTCGTAAGCCCCTTCCTGGCCGCGGCGAACCTCCTCAACCTTGATGCCCCGTTCCTTGGCGACAATCGGGCCGGAAACCATGTTGACGTGCAGGAATGGACGCAGCACCCCGGAAATTGCGGCCGAGCTGAGCGCGCGGGTGTTCATCTCCGCGACATCACCGGCATATTCGAGGCGGATCAGGCTTGGAGCGTTCTGCGTAAGCTGGCCGGCGAAGGAGCCGAGTTGCTCGGCGAGTTTCACGAAGGGGCGCAGCCTTGGCGCTTCTTCAGCCGTGATCGATGGGAAGTTCACGGCGTTCGAGATGGCGCCTTGAAGAAGAAAATCGGCCATCTGTTCCGCGATCTGCAGGGCGACGTTCTCTTGAGCCTCGCTCGTGCTTGCTCCGAGGTGCGGCGTGCAGATCACATTCGGCAGGCCGAAAAGCGGGTTTTCCTTCGCGGGCTCGACCTCGAACACGTCAATTGCGGCGCCGGCCACGTGTCCAACCTTGATGGCTTCGGCGAGCGCTTCTTCCACGATCAGCCCGCCGCGCGCGCAGTTGATGATGCGCACGCCCTTCTTCATGGTCGCAATCGCCTGCGCATTGACGATGTGCTTGGTCTTGTCGGTCATCGGCGTGTGCAGCGTGATGAAGTCCGAGCGGCGGAAGAGTTCCTCGAGGCTGACCCGCTCCACCCCAAGGTCTAAAGCGCGTTCGTCGGTGAGGAACGGGTCATAGGCGATGACCTTCATTTTCAGGCCATGCGCGCGGTCGGCGACGATGGAGCCGATATTGCCGCAGCCGATGACGCCGAGCGTCTTGGATGTCACCTCGACGCCCATGAAGCGCGACTTCTCCCACTTGCCGGCTTGCGTGGAACGGTCCGCCTCTGGGATTTGCCGGGCGAGCGCCATCATCATCGAGATGGTGTGCTCCGCGGTCGTGATGGAATTGCCGAAGGGCGTGTTCATCACGATGATGCCGCGGCTTGTCGCGACCGGAACGTCGATATTGTCAACGCCGATGCCCGCGCGGCCGATGACCTTGAGCGCCGCCGCCTTGGCGAGCACCTTCTCTGTCACCTTGGCGGCTGACCGGACGGCGAGGCCGTCATACTGGCTGATGATGTCCGCAAGCTGATCCTTGTCGAGGCCGATCTTCGTGTCGGTCTCGATGCCGCGATTCTTGAAGATGGCAGCGGCTGCGGGCGATAGTTTATCTGCGATAAGAACGCGAGGGGCTGTCATAAGGCCTGTCTCCTGAGGGTCCAGAGACGAATGTTTAATGTCATTGCAGGGCTCGACCCGGCAATCCAGGCAGCAGGCTCTGGAAGTTCCAGCTCTGGATGGCCGGATCAAGTCCGGCCATGACGAAAGAAGGAATTTAAGCGGCCTTGGCGAGACCCGCCTTGGCGCTGGCGAAGGCCCAGTCGAGCCAAGGCATCAGCGCTTCAAGATCGGAGTGCTCAACGGTTCCCCCGGCCCAGATGCGTAGACCAGCGGGTGCGTCGCGATAGGCGCCGATGTCCAGCGCAACCCCCTCTTTGTCGAGGATGGAGGCGATCTGCTTGGCGACCGCCGCTTGCGCTTCCGCCGACGGGATATCGGGGTCAACGATCTTCAGGCAGACAGACGTGTTGGACCGCGTCTTCGGATCGGTCGCGAGGAAATCCACCCAGGGCGTCCGCGCAACCCAGTCCGCGATGACCCTGAAATTCGCGTCCGAGCGGGCCTTCAACGCCTTCCATCCGCCGAGGCTTTTCGCCCAGGCAAGCGCGTCGACATAATCCTCCACGCAGAGCATGGACGGCGTGTTGATCGTCGATCCTTCGAAGATTTCGCGGTTCAGCTTGCCGCCCTTCGTCATCCGGAAGATCTTGGGCATGGGCCAGGAGGGCGTGTGGCTTTCAAGCCGAGCCACCGCGCGCGGCGAAAGGATGAGAATTCCATGCTGCGCCTCGCCCCCGAGCACCTTCTGCCAGGAGAACGTGACGACGTCGAGCTTGCGCCAATCGAGGTCTTGCGCAAAGGCAGCCGAGGTTGCGTCGCAGAGCGTCAGCCCCTCGCGATCGGCGGGAATCCAGTCGGCGTTGGGAACGCGAACGCCGGATGTCGTGCCATTCCACGCGAAGATGACATCGTTTTTGAAATCAACCTTGGAGAGATCAGGCAGCGCGCCGTAGGGAGCTTCCAATATTCGTGCGCCAGGGATCTTGAGCTGCTTGGTAACGTCCGTCGCCCAGTCCTTGCTGAAGGCCTCCCATACGAGGACATCCACGCCGCGTGCGCCAAGCATGGACCACATGGCCATCTCGAATGCGCCGGTGTCCGAAGCTGCGACGATGCCGATAAGGTAATCGTCCGGAACGCCGAGGACGGCGCGCGTTTCATCGATGGCAAGTTTGAGTTTGGCTTTTCCGGGCTTGGATCGGTGAGACCGGCCTAGATCGGCGCTTTTAAGATTTTCGAGGGAATAGCCGGGGCGCTTTGCGCAGGGGCCGGAAGAAAAATGCGCCACTTGGGGGCGCACAGCAGGCTTTGAAGCCGTCATAGCGGTCTACCCTTTCAGATAGTTGCCTCCCGTTGGGGGGAGGTGTCCCGCTCAGAGCGATATCCGCGGTTGTAGAACCTGTCAAGCGAAACCGGCTCGCTATAAACCTTAGTCATAGCTGTTGGCCGATTCGGCCGAGCATAGTCGTTCCGGAAGCCGCTTGCGCCTATCCCGGATCGTTACAAGCGCTGCGGTTTGATACAATCCCGTATAACGCCTGCCGCGTTTTCGGGATGACGGCGGAGGGCGTTCAGCAAACTTTGCGTTAAACGAAGGGATGAATGGGCTCGGCGTGATGCTTGGTTGCTAGGTCGCCCTGATCATTCGTCTCAACGAGGTGGACTTCGTAACCCCAAAGGTTGGCGAGGTGCTGAAGCACGCGCTCGGCGTCATCCTCCTCCAGGGTGACCCCATCGACGACGTGATGGCGCAATTCCAGGCGGCGGTCGCCCTCCAGATCGACATCGACGATCTGGATGTCCGGGTCATGCCGGGAGACATCGTAATGGCGGGCCAGCGCGCGCCGCACACGGCTGTATCCTCGCTCATTATGGATGGCGCCGACGTTGAGGTCCTTTTCACGGTGGTCATCGACAACGAGGAACAGGCCCATCTTGCGGATCACGTGCGGGCTCAGGAATTGGGAGACAAAACTCTCGTCGCGGTAGTTCGCCCAGATGTCCTTCAGCGTCCCCATCGGATCGCCGTTACCTGCCATCTCCGGGAACCAGTGGCGGTCTTCATCCGTCGGGTCCACGCAAATGCGCTCGATATCCTTCATCATGGCGAAGCCGAGCGCGTAGGGGTTCAGTCCACCGTAGCGCCGGTCGTCGAAATCGGGTTGCATGACCACGCTCGTGTGGGAATGCAGGAACTCTAAAAACGAGCCCTCGGTGATGCGTCCCTCATCGAGGAGGCGCTGCATGATCTGGTAGTGGACGTAGGTGGCGCAGCCCTCGTTCATCATCTTCGTCTGGCGCTGGGGATAGAAATATTGGGCGATCAGCCGGACGATCCGGAGAATTTCGCGCTGCCAGGGCTTGAGGCGCGGCGAGGTCTTTTCAAGGAAATAGAGGACGTTCTCTTCGGGCAAGCCGAGAAGGGCGCGCCGGCGGTCGCGGTCGGAACGCCGCTTCGCTTTCTTGGCCTGCTCCGGGACCGTGCGCCACAGATCGTTGAACAGGCGCTCCCCGTGTTCGCGGCGCTCGCGTTCGCGTTTCTCTTCGGAGCGGAGATCCATCTGGCGCTTGCCGGGATAGCGGTGGATGCCCTGGTTCTGCAATGCGTGAGCCGCGTCGAGCACGCGCTCGACTTCGGCGGCTCCGTATTTGTCCTCGCATGCCGTAATGAAATTCTTCGCGAAGGCGAGATAATCGAGGATCCCGTCGGCGTCGGTCCACTGCTTGAAGACATAGTTGTTTCTGAAGAAGTGGTTGTGGCCGAAGGCGGCATGCGCCAGCACCAGCGTCTGCATCGTCGCAGTGTTCTCTTCCAGCAAGTAGACGACGCAGGGGTTCGAATTGATGACGATTTCGTAGGCGAGGCCCTGCCAGCCTTTCCGGTAGAGCGTCTCGTTGCGCACGAACTGCTTGCCGAAAGACCAGTGCCGGTAGAAAAGCGGCATCCCTGTAGAAGCGTAAGCATCGAGCATCTGCTCGGTCGTTATCACCTCTATCCTGGGCCGGTAGACGCTGAGCCCCAGTTCTCCGAGACCGATTTCGGCTACGCCGTCATAGATGCGCGCAAGTGTGTCGAAGTCCCAGTCCGCGCCCTTGAACAGAAGCCGATCCTCGGCTGCGGTTGTCGTCATCAATCCCCCACTGATGCTGCATTACTTTTCTTTTCGAAGAGCTCCCGAAAGACTGGATAGATATCGCGCCGGTCGCGGACCTTCCGCATCGCCATTGGAAGTTGCGGAGACAGGATCAGGTCGTAGGCGCGCCAGAGCGTGCTGGGCGGCTCTATCCCACGGCGGCGCTCTTCCGGCTCCCTGCCGACCTCGATATAAGCGTAATATTGGCACAAGGGCAGAATGGAGCTCTTGAGCAGGGCGACGGTCTTTTCGTTGTCGATGGGAAGGTTGTCGCCGTCCGATGCCTGGGCCGCGTAAATGTTCCAGTTTGCCGGCGGGAAACGATCCGCGACAACGCGCGCCATTTCTTCAAGCGCGGTCGAGACGACTGTGCCCCCTGTCTCGCGGCTGTTGAAGAACGTATCCTCGTCGACCTCCTTCGCCTCGTGCGTATGGCGAATAAAGACGACCTCCACATAGCGATAGCGGCGGCTCAGGAACAAATAGAGCAAACTGTAAAAGCGTTTTGCCAAATCTTTGAGGTGCTCGTCCATCGAGCCCGAAACGTCCATCAGGCAGAACATGACGGCTTGCGCGACGGGCTTCGGGTCCTGCTCGAAGCGCCGGTAGCGTACGTCGACCGGATCGATGAACGGGATATCGCGGGAACGCTTGGCGAGGCGTGCAATCTGCGCCTTGATCGTCTGAATCTCATCGAGTTCCGCCGGATCCGCGCGCTCTTCAAGGTCTTTCAGCCGGGCCTCAAGGTCTTTGAGTTCTTGGGGCTTGGGCCGTTTCAAGGCAATGCGGCGGGCAAGGCTGTGGCGCATTGTGCGCGGAACCGAGATCATGGCCGGCGGCCCGGACGAACGGTAGCCCGCGCGCCGTGGCTGCGTCTTTTCCTCGCCCATCACCTGACGCTTTGCAAGATCGGGCAGCTCCAAATCTTCCAGGAACAAGTCGATGAACTCGTCGTCGGACAAGGCGAAGCGGAACTCGTCCTCGCCGCTGCCGTCCGCGGCCGCGCCGCCCTTACCGCCACCGGAAGGGGGACGCTCGATGGTGTCACCTTCGGTATAATTTTTGTTGCCGGGCAGAAGATATTCGCGAATGCCGCCTTTGTGGCTTCTGCGCAGCGTCGGCTCATGCACACCGTCAGCCGGGACGGTGATTTCCCCTCCCCGGCCGGCGTCGGTTATCTTGCGGCCCTTCGACGCCTCCCGAACCGCGTGCCGGACAAGCGCCCGGGCCCTCCGGATGAACCGCTGCCGATTGCCTAAGCTCTTGCCGCTCGCGTCGCGACGCCGATCGATAATGTGCACTCGTTAGCCAGCCTGCCTTACCCGCATGTACCATTCCACCAGTCTGCGAACCTGCCTCTCAGTATAGCCGCGGGTCACCATCCGCTCGACAAACTCGCTATGCTTCTTCTCAGTCTCGCTGTCCTTTTTCGAGCCGAAGCTGATCACCGGCAGGAGGTCTTCCACCTGACTGAACATGCGGCGCTCGATGACCTCCCTGATCTTCTCGTAGCTTGTCCATGACGGATTTTTGCCGCCGCGCTGAGCCCGAGCCCTCAGTGTAAACTTTACAACCTCGTTTCGGAAGTCTTTTGGGTTCGCGATTCCCGCGGGCTTCTCGATTTTCGAAAGCTCCTGATTAAGTAATTCTCTGTTCATGAGCTGACCGGTATCGGAATCCTTGAAATCCTGATCCTCGATCCAGGCGTCCGCATAGGCGACATAACGGTCAAACAGGTTCTGCCCGTAATCGTGGTAGGACTCGAGATACGCTTTCTGAATCTCGTTTCCGATGAATTCCGCGTAGCGCGGCCCGAGATCGGCTTTTATGAACTCGATGTAGGTATTTTCCACGTCATCGGGGAACTGCTCGCGGCGGATCGCCTGTTCGAGCACATACATGAGATGCACCGGATCGGCGCCGATCTCCTGCGTGTCGTGATTGTATGTCGCAGACAGGGTCTTGAACGCGAAGCGCGTCGAAATGCCGTCCATGCCCTCGTCGACGCCGGCATGATCGCGGTATTCCTGCATGGTGCGCGCCTTGGGATCGACTTCCTTCAGGCTTTCGCCGTCGTAGACCCGCATCTTCGCATAGAGGCTGGAATTCTCATGCGCGCGGAGGCGGGAGAGAACCGAAAAGCGCGCAAGCATTTCCAGCGTACCGGGTGCGCATGGGGCCGTGGAGAGTTCGGAGGTGCGAATGAGCTTCTGATAGATCTTCTCTTCTTCGTGAACGCGCAGGCAATACGGCACTTTGATCACGTAGATGCGGTCGATGAACGCCTCGTTCGTTTTGTTGTTCTTGAAGCTCCGCCACTCGGCTTCGTTGGAGTGGGCCATGATGATGCCATTGAACGGGATCGATCCGATGTTCTCGGAGCCGACGTAATTCCCATCCTGCGTGGCAGTCAGCAGGGGATGCAGCATCTTGATCGGCGCTTTGAACATTTCGACAAATTCGAGAACGCCCTGGTTCGCACGGTTCAAACCGCCTGAGTACGAATAGGCGTCCGGATCGTTCTGCGCGAGAAGTTCGAGGCGGCGAATGTCCACCTTTCCGACGAGGGAGGACACGTCCTGATTGTTCTCGTCGCCCGGCTCGGTTTTGGAGATGCCGATCTGGCGCAGGCGCGAAGGCAGGATTTTCGCGACGCGGAATTTGGTGATGTCCCCGCCGTACTCGTCGAGCCGCTTAAGGCACCACGGGCTCATCAGCCCCGTGAGGCGGCGGCGGGGGATGCCATACTCGCTCTCGAGCCTGTCCCCCTGAATTTCCGGGTCGAACAGGCACAATGGGCTCTCGAAAATCGGGCTCAGGTCATTGCCCGCCTTCAAGACATAGATCGGCTTCAATTCCATCAGCGCCTTGATGCGCTCGGCAAGGGAGGATTTGCCGCCGCCTACCGGGCCGAGAAGATACAGAATTTGCTTGCGTTCCTCCAAGCCCTGCGCGCCCTGCCGGAAGAAGGCGACGATGCGCTCGATCGTCTCCTCCATGCCGTAGAATTCTGCAAACGCCGGATACATGCGGATGGTGCGGTTCATGAAGATGCGCCCAAGGCGAGCGTCTTTCGCCGTATCCACCATCTGCGGCTCGCCGATCGCGGCAAGCAGCCTTTCATGGGGCGAGGCATACATGAGTGGGTCGGTTTTGCACCCTTTCAGGTACTCCGCCACCGTCATCACCGTCTCGCGCCGTGCCTCGAATGTGCGCGCATAGGTGTCAAACAAGTCAGACATCGCGACCCCGCTGATCGTCGTTGAAACCAAATCCTGGCGTCTGTGTGGGCGGCGTCATCGCTAAGTCTCCGCCCGCGGTAGGCCAGGACGCCTCATAACCGGCTAATCTGCTTAGCAGATACTCCCTCATCCATACGACGTGGTAGAGTGCCTTAGTTTTATGTCGTTCGTAGGATGACCAATGGAAGAGGGTCCATGCGCACGGATGTAAATTAAACGCCTGATTTGAAGAATGATCCAATGCTAAACCCGTCGCCAGTCTGGAACTTAACGTTCCCATGCAAACGGGATGCCGAAGTCCTGCGCATCCCCGCCAACGCTCGAATGATAAGCATGGACAAGGCGCTTGAAAAGCACAACCTTTTGGAGAGATCAAGTCCGATGGGCAAATCCGTTACGTGCGAGAGCGCGCGTCTAATACACAAATTTGCGAACTGAGCCGTTGCAGGGTCGTTAAAGCGCGCCCATTTAAGAAATGAAGAAAAAAGAAAAAAAGAGCGCGGTTTCCCGCGCTCTAGAAAAAAAAGTTCGATTAGGCGATCTGAAGATTGCCCGCAGAAGTCTTGCCTGTACGGCGATCCGTCTGAATTTCGAAGGAGACCTTTTGGCCCTCAACCAAACCGCGAAGGCCTGCGCGCTCAAGTGCGCTGACATGGACGAAAACGTCCTTGCCGCCGTCGTCGGGTTGAATGAAGCCATAGCCCTTTTGACTGTTGTACCATTTCACCACACCCATATTCATGGGGAAGTCCTTTCGCTAGTGAGTCTAACTGCGCCGCAAAAAAACGGAGCAGGGTCAGTCGATCTTTGGAGAGAGGTAGGAACACGTGCGGCCTAGCGCGAAAGGCAAGGCGAAACGGCCCAATCGTCCGGCCAAATCGATGCGAATAACATAATGGCCAGAGAACGCCGAGGCAACCTCAATTCGGTACTGCCGCGACATGTCCTCAACAATTTGCATCGCTGCTGGTTGCATTCACTCCTTTCGGAATCGTAACGGCGGGGACCGTACAGTTGGAAGGCCTGCTCGAAACATTTGCGGTCGGATAAGGTTCCGCCTCGCTTGCCCGAATCATTCCGATTTTGCAGGTCTGTTTCTTCGGCTCGCAAGTGGGCAGCAGTCCAAAGCTGCCTAATTTATAGGCATGCGCGACGCCTTTTTCGGCGTCCGGCACGAACTGAGCTTCAAGCGTTTTCGCGACCTGGTGAGCCGGACGGGCTGCCCAAGCGGACGATCGTTAAACGCCTCCTTTCAAGCCGCTTCAAATATCACGTGTTCGAGATATTTCAGGTCGCGCCAAAGCTCCTCTTTTCAAATTCGATCGCCTCTCCAAATGAGAGGCATGCGGAGCGAGAGCGAACGCCAGACGCTGGCGATGACCCGATCCGACTGGTTTCGCCCATAACCTGGAGGTACTTTCCATGACTCCCGAAGAACGCCAGCTTCTCGGCGCCCTGGCACAGCGCGTTAAAAATGTTCCCCCTCAGCAAAAGGACCCTGAGGCTGAACAATTCATCCGCCAGCTCGTGACGGAACGGCCCGACACGCCCTATGTGCTGGCCCAGACGGTCATCATGCAGGATTTCGCGCTCAGGAACGCCCAATCCCAGATTGAAGAGTTGCAGCGCCAGTTGAGCGAAGCGGCTCCGCCTCCCGCGCAGGAACGGCCCGGCAGCTTCCTCGGCGGGCTGTTCGGCCGATCGCCGTCGCCGCAGCCCTCGACATCGTCGTCCGGCAGCGTGCCGCGCGTCAATCCATGGGGGCAACCTGACGCCCCGCCCCCCGGTTACGGGTCAGGCCCCGGATATGGCTATGGTCAGCCGCCGCAGGGCCCGGTGATGCAGCCCTCACAAACGGGCAACTTCCTGCGGGGAGCGGCCAGCACCGCAGCTGGCGTCGCCGGCGGAGCCTTGCTGTTCCAAGGCATCAACTCGCTGTTCTCAGGCCACCAAGGTTTTGGGGGCTCGGCCCTGTCCGGCATCAGCCCGCAAGACAGCCTCAGCGAGAAGACAATCGTCAACAATTACTATGACGAGCGGCCAAGCGGGCGCGACGACGATGGCGCCCAGCAAGCCGATTTTGGCGGAGACGCCGACTTTGGAGACGACGCCGATTTCGGAGGCGGAGGCGACGACTACGCGTGATCGAAAAGCGTGACGCTCCCGGTGCGGGGGGCGTCACTTGCGAAACTCTACAACGTCACCTGCGTATTCAAGATACCAAGCTTTTGCGCTTAGGACATTCGGTGGAAGCTTGATACAATGGTTAACGCGGGAGCACCAAGGAGCGTCCATGCAGTATATCGTTGGGTTGAAGCTTAAGGGTAAGACCGGACACATCACCGTTGTTGCTGAGGACGCGCTTATCGCTGCGCTGAAAGCCAAGGCACAACAGCCGGACTCGATTATTACCTATGTAAGGCGGCAGAACAAACGCGGCGACACCCGCCATCCATCCTCCACGCTCGCCCGGGCGGCAGAATAAGGTTTCGAGCAGGGCGTAAACGGAAGCCTTACCAGCTTTCGTGGATCAAGACATTGCCCCCAAGCTCGTCGACGACGACGAGCGGCTGGCTGTTATCGTGATAGAATTTCTGGCGGCGGTACCATCCCCATCCGGGGGGCGCTTCGCAGCA
Organism: uncultured Alphaproteobacteria bacterium; assembly: GCA_963839435.1. Taxonomy (GTDB): domain Bacteria; phylum Pseudomonadota; class Alphaproteobacteria; order Rhizobiales; family Rhodomicrobiaceae; genus Rhodomicrobium. The sequence goes on along the minus strand of CAWIVD010000022.1, from coordinate 4,009 downwards.
GCGGGCTTGTTTGCGAGGGTTGTGGTGCCGGACCTTGGGCGGGGGGACGAGCCGAAATTCAGCGCAGCGGCTGTCCGCGCAGTCCGCATCTGCCGCCGCAGGCGCGGCCATACCGCACAAGGCGATGGCGCAGGAGGCGATGGCGCAGGCAGCTACCCTTAGATTTCCCGTCGTGCGGTTTGCTCGGTACATCGTCAGTGATCTTCGTGGAAAGGAACGAGTTCGACCTCGGCTACGCCGAGAGCCGCATTGAGGCCCGTTTGTCCCTGGACGCTGAGGGGCTGCAGGGAAACGGTGTCATTCGACCCTCCGATCAGCACGTTTGCGCCACCGCCTACGCCGACCGAGGCGTCCGCGGCAAGACCAACATACTGGCCCATGAGAGCACCTTGGTTGATCGGGAGGTCGGTCGGAGCCAAGACAACCCAGGTGAGGCGCGCATTGCCCGTCGTGCCGATATCGAGGCCGTATTTCTTGATCTGGCCTTCGTAGAGCTCACCTTCGGCCCCTAGACGGGGGCGGAACACGCAGCGCAGATCCCTCGTCGAGCCGAAGATAAAGCTGACGCCGCCCTTGATTCCGCAATCCAGGTGCCCGACCGCCACGGTCTCGCCCGCGCTCGCCGGAGAAGCAGCAGCCATCACGCTCGCCGTAACGGCGATCATAACCGCCTTGATGAACGTCCTTGTCATAGCCGTTTCCCTCACGCAAAGGTTGATCCGACTCGCACAAGCTACGCCAACTTCTTCTGTAGCAGCTTTTGGAAAAGAAAAAAGACGGTTGTGCGCAAGTGCTGTCGATGGCCGGAAGTCCGATCGTGTGCGGAGGGCCGCCCAAGTGCGTCCGGAAAAGTGCGAAGCGGTTTTCCGACAAAACAACTTAGAGCGATTTTGATTCCATCAAAAGCGGGCTCTACGGCTCTAAAATGCCCGAATTGCGCCCTTGCGTTGCGCAAACCCCGTCTCTAATCAGGTCCGATGAGATATTTCCAGTTGCGAACGCTTGGCCTTTTCCTGCTTTTTACCGTCCTGCCGGCCGGGATCGCCTTTGCGCATCCCCATGTCTGGGTGACGATGGAAACCGAAGTCGTTCTCGGTCCCGACAAGGACATCACCGGCTTCCGGCACAAATGGACGTTCGATGAAGGCTACACGAGCTTCGCCATCGATGGGCTCGATACCAACGGAGACGGCATCTACAGCGAGGAAGAGCTCAAACCTCTCGCGCAAACCAACATCGAGGCGCTGAAGGAATTCGAATATTTCACCTTCCCTTTCATGGGGGAGGCGAAACTTCCGACGAAAGCGCCGGTGGATTACCGTCTGGCATACAAGGACAAGCTTTTGACGCTCACCTTCACGCTGCCGCTGGATCAGCCGGTTCCCTATAACAAGATCAAGGATTTCAGCTTCGCCGTTTACGACCCCGGCATGTATGTGTCGCTCACGTTCACCGGCAAAACGCCGGTCAGGATTGCATCGGCAAAGCCGGTGGCCTGCGCGGCACGTGTCGGTGACCGGGATGCGGCGAAGGCTAAAGCCAAAGTGAAAGAAACAACGCTCTCCCAGCTTGGAGAGAACATCGATCCATCGAGCAACCTGGGCTACCAATATGCCGAGCGCGTCACGATCCAGTGCAAGCCCTAAGCCGGATTTCGTAACCGCGCCAACGCAGGCCGTGCTCCGTCGTCCCGGCCAAGAGAAGCACGAGCCGGGACCGCAAATGAGCAAGCACTTCGATCTGTTGCAATCCCGGACAAGTCTTCGCCTTTCCGGGCTGACGAGCGTGGAGCGAGCGGCTTGCGGACGATAATCCGTTGGTCAGATTCGCGAAGTCTGCTTTAGCGTCTGCCAAAGGGGAGGAAAGCCCTCCCCTGGTCCCCGCCTACCGATAGCGGCCTTCGTCGTAATTGCGATGCACAACGTCGGCGTCACGGTGGAACCTGTCGTAAGCAAGATGGCGGCGGTCGCGCTCGATGTCCCATCGATCGGCGTTGATCTCGGCCTGCTCGTGCCGCCTGCGCCAATTGAAGTAGCGCGCGGCGCCATAATTGCCGTGCCAAAGAGCCTCGCGCTCACGGAGGGCGGCGTAATCGCGCTCGCGCCGTTCCCTCGACAGCGCGTGCCAGTCGTGGGCGATGTCGGCCCTCTCATGCCAGATACGGTGGTTATCGCTGGCGACGCGGGCTTCGTCGCGGTCCGCGCGGTCGTAATAGCCTTGCGCCGAGGCCGGCTGAGCCGCGAACGGCAAGGCTGCGAGCGCCAAAGCGAAGAGGGCGATGCGGGTCTTCATGATGATCTCCCATAGGAGTTGTCTGAAACTGTGGGAGCAGAATAAGCGGCGCAGGCTGAACGGCGGCGGAAGCCTCCGTTCAACCGGCATTCAGTCTCCGGGCTTTTTCGTGGACGGCAGGAGCGGCGTTTGCCGCATAGTTTCCAAAAAGTCTTTGCGGTTTGTCGCGGCCAGCCAGCCCGATACGATTTGCGAAAGATTGAAACTGCAACACCCCTCATCCTGTCCTTCTCCCAAAAGGGGAGAAGGCACGGTGTTGCGAGGCACGAGATGCTCCGTCTCCCAACCGCATCCGCTTGCGGATGCGGTCATCTTAAGTTGCGAACTCGCCAAGGCGAGTTCGACCGGGAGAGGGTTGGGGTCAGGAGGGTTCTACTCGGCGGCGCGAAGCGGCGTGCGCCCGCTGCCCTGGCCGAAGCGCTTCTCGATATAGTCCTGCACCATGGCCATGAAGTCCTGCGCCAGCGTCGGGCCGCGCAGCGTGGCGACTTTCTGCCCATCGATGAACACCGGCGCGGCGGGCGACTCGCCCGTGCCCGGCAGCGAAATGCCGATATCGGCCTGCTTCGACTCGCCCGGCCCATTCACGATGCAGCCCATCACGGCGACATGCAGCGTCTCGACGCCGGGATAGGTTTTGCGCCACTCCGCCATGTTCGTCACGAGATGCTTCTGGATGTCCTGCGCCATCTCCTGGAAGAGCGTGGACGTGGTGCGCCCGCAGCCGGGACACGCCGCGACAATCGGCACGAAGGTGCGGAAGCCCATGGTCTGCAGGAGCTGCTGCGCGACCTCGACTTCCTTGGTGCGCGCGCCGCCCGGCGCCGGCGTGAGCGAAACGCGGATCGTATCGCCGATGCCCTTCTGCAAGAGAATGCCCATCGCCGCCGACGACGCCACAATGCCCTTCGAGCCCATGCCCGCTTCGGTCAGCCCGAGATGCAGCGCGTAGTTGCAGCGCGAGGCCAGCATGGCATAAATGCTGATGAGGTCCTGCACGGCGCTGGCCTTGGCCGACAGGATGATCTTGTCCGCGCCCATGCCGAGGCTCTGCGCAAGCTCGGCGCTGGCCGTCGCCGAATGCACGATGGCCTCGTGCAGCACCTCGCGCGCCTCTCTCGGCTTCGCGATCTTCTGGTTGTCGTCCATCATGCGGGCGAGCAGCTCCTGATCGAGGCTGCCCCAGTTCACGCCGATGCGCACGGGCTTGTCGTGCTTCAGCGCGATCTCGATGATGTCGGAGAACTGCTTGTCGCGCTTGTCGCGGAAGCCGACATTGCCGGGGTTGATGCGGTATTTCGCGAGCGCCTCGGCGCAGGCCGGATAAGCCGCAAGCAGCTTGTGGCCGATATAGTGGAAATCGCCGACGAGCGGCACGTCGATGCCCATCGCGAGAAGCCTGTCGCGGATATGCGGAACGGCCGCCGCGGCCTCCTCGCGGTCCACCGTGACGCGCACCAGCTCCGAACCCGCCTGCGCGAGCGCGGCGACCTGCTTCACGGTGGAGTCCACATCCGCGGTGTCGGTGTTCGTCATCGACTGCACAACGATGGGCGCGCCCCCGCCGACGGTCACGCCGCCAACTTTCACCGGAATGGTGATGTGCCTCGCCTCGCGCATGTCGGTCATGGATGCTCTCCAGGGAACGCCGGATCTTTCTCGTCTACATAGAGAAAAACGCGGGCGCGCGCTAGCGTTCGAATTGGCGCGGGGGGCG